>NZ_CP014864.1:2357500-3938396 GCF_001617625.1 Microbulbifer thermotolerans
AACAACTCGGTTAGGCGCTTGGCCTTAACCGTGGGACGCGTATTCTACACATCCGATCTGCTTAAGCAAGTGCTTTTTTGCAGACTTTTTTGAGGTTTCAATTCGCGGCCAACGCCGCTCTTAAAACCTCCCGAAGCCCCTTCCGGCCCCGTTCGAAGTGGCACGCATTATAGCGACCTCTCCGACCTTGGCAAGCTCTTTTTTTCAGAGCTTTTTGCTTCAAAAAATTTTTTTGAAGCCGCGAATCCAGCAAGGGTTTCGCTTGAGGTGGCGCGCATTATAGCGGCCAATTTTTTCTCCGCAAGCACATTTTTATGTGCTTTTTTTCAGCGCTAAGAAAAGGGTTACCAGTGCGCTTCCCACCGGCCACACCAACTCAGCCGTACACGGAGTCAAAAAAAACACCCTCTCAAAAGAGGGTGTTTTTTAAGGGCCCTGCCTTGCAGGACCCTTTCTATATGGCGGTGAGAGAGGGATTCGAACCCTCGATGAGCGTTAACCCATACGCCCTTAGCAGGGGCGCGCCTTCAGCCACTCGGCCATCTCACCTTGTATCCTCCCCCTTTTAAAGAGGAGACTACTTTCAACGCTGATCCGCTACTGCTCGGTAACCGCTGAAAGTGGGCGGCATCATACCAACAGCGAGGCAAAAATCAATGGGGAATCAATAACTTTTTAGCACTTCAGACTCCACATCACTCCAATTGTACAGCGATTGTTCACTTCGCGGAGCCGGATTGTAGAATCAACAACAAAAAAGGCCGGCAGCACCGGCCTCTTCGGGGTAGCGCAGCTTACTCGTTGCCGCCGCCACCCTCCTCTGTGGATTGCTTCTCGCGCTGGATACGCTGGTAAATCTCTTCCCGGTGTACAGCGACTTCTTTGGGGGCATTGACGCCAATACGCACCTGATTGCCCTTTACTCCGAGCACGGTAACCGTCACATTGTCACCTACCATCAGCGTTTCGCCAATCCGGCGGGTTAAAATCAACATTACCTACTTCTCCTTGATCATCCTGTGATATAGCGCAGCGGGATACTCCTGAAGCTACGCTTATAGTCATCATAATAACCGGACGGCGGCGCAAAAGGTCGAATACTGCCCATCACACTATTCAGTATTGCCTAGTCGATCAAAATCTCAACAGGTCGGACTCCGCGCCAATGACCGAATCGCTATAGATGGTTCGCAACCGCCAAAACTCTGGTTATAGCTTCTTGCCAACTATTCCCTCCAGGGGATAGGGCCACGGCAAGCCTTCTCAGCCCATAGACTCATATTACTTGCGCGGCAGGCCCCATATCTGGGTGGAGCAATCTCCTGCACTTTACCGATGGCCTGCACAGGGCGCCCGCGACAGGCCTATCCTGACAGGAGCTTTAGCTGGCTTCCCGGGGCTTCGAAAGCTCAAATTCACTGTGCAGCGCGCGTACTGCCAGCTCCAGGTAGCGCTCGTCAATGATCACCGAGATCTTGATCTCCGAGGTGGTAATCATCTGGATATTGATATTGTCCTCGCCCAGAGCGCTGAACATGCGACTTGCCACGTTGGCATGAGATCGCATCCCTACACCGACGATGGAGACCTTTGCGATCTTGTCGTCGGTAATCACCTCCCTGGCACCTAATTCCTCTGCCACCCTCTCCAGTACTCTGCGTGCCTTGGCCAGGTCATTGCGGTGCACCGTGAAGGTGAAGTCAGTGGTGCCATCGACAGCACTGATATTCTGTACGATCACATCCACTTCTATGTTTTCGGCGCCGATCGGCGCGAGTATCCGGCAAGCCACGCCGGGCGTATCCGGCACACCGCGAATGGTCAGTTTGGCCTCATCGCGGTTGAAAGCTATGCCGGAAACAATAGGCTGTTCCATCTCGTTGTCTTCCTCATCCAGACTGATCAGTGTGCCCTCGCCTTCTTCAAAAGTTGAGAGCACGCGCAGCGGCACCTTGTATTTACCAGCAAACTCTACCGCACGTATCTGCAACACCTTGGAGCCGAGGCTGGCCATTTCCAGCATCTCTTCGAAGGTGATGCGCTTAAGACGGCGAGCGCTGTCCACTACCCGCGGGTCAGTGGTGTAAACGCCGTCCACGTCGGTATAGATCTGGCACTCGGTTGCATTCAGGGCAGCGGCAAGAGCCACGCCGGTGGTATCTGAACCGCCCCGGCCAAGCGTGGTGATATTTCCCTCTTCATCCACTCCTTGAAACCCGGCGACCACAACCACCTTGCCCGCATCCAAGTCGCGTCGCATACGCTCGACGTCAATGCGCTGGATACGCGCTTTGGTGTGTGCGTTATCGGTCAGTATCTTGACCTGGCCACCGGTATAGGAACAGGCGTCATAGCCACGCTTCTTCAGCGCCATGCTGAGCAAAGCGATGGTGACTTGCTCGCCAGTGGACACCAGTACATCCATCTCGCGGGGATCCGGGTTTTCCTGGATCTGATGAGCAAGGCCAATCAGACGGTTGGTCTCCCCGCTCATGGCTGAGAGCACCACCACCATTTCGTGTCCCTGGGCGCGAAACGCCGCCACTTTGTCAGCCACGGCCTCAATGCGTTCGATAGAACCCACCGAGGTGCCGCCGTATTTCTGCACGAACAAACTCATAAGATGTAGTGTTTCCTTACTACTGCCTATTAATGCGCTCGCAGCACCAATTCGCGCAAGGCGCGCACTAAATCACCAAACTTCAGTGAAATCAACTTGGCACACGGGCACCAAACGCAATTTGGCCGAAATTAACTAGTTGAGCTGGCCCTCGACCCAGCCCGGCACTTCTTTCAACACCGCCGGCAACGCCGCCACATCGGTACCGCCACCCTGAGCCATATCTGGGCGGCCACCGCCCTTGCCCCCCAATTTGGCCGCAGCAAAGCGCATCAGATCACCGGCGGAGATCCGCGCGGTCAGATCCTTGGTAACAGCCGCCACCAGGGCCACTTTTTCCTCGGCAGGCGCCGCCAGTAGCACCACGGCTGACCCCAGTTTGCTTTTCATCTGATCCGCCAGATCGCGCAGCGATTTAGGGTCGGCGCCATCCACAGAAGCCGCCAGCAACTTGATCCCGGCCACCTCCACTGCCTGACTGGAGAGGTCCCCGCCTGAGCCACTAATCAACTTGGTCTTCAGTTGGGCGACTTCCTTTTCCAATTTGCGATTGTTAGCCAGCAGCTGCTCAACCTTATCCGCCAGCTTGTCGGGACGTGTTTTCAACAGCGCAGCGACATGCTCCAGACGCTGCTGGGTCTCATCGAAGAGTGCGAGTGCATGGGCGCCGGTAACCGCTTCTATGCGCCGCTGTCCGGAGGCAATACCGCTCTCGCTGACAATGCGCAGTAGGCCGATGTCGCCGGTACGCCGAACGTGAGTGCCGCCACAAAGTTCCACGGAGAAAGCGCTACCGTCATCGATTGCCCCCATCGACAACACCCGCACCTTGTCACCGTATTTTTCGCCGAACAACGCCATTGCTCCCTTGCGTTTGGCGCTTTCCAAATCGGTTTCCTCAACGTGCACCGCGGTGTTGGCGCGTATTTGCTTATTCACCAACGATTCGATGGCGTGCAGCTGTTTGGCTGTAACCGCCTCTGGGTGGGAGAAATCGAAACGCAGCCGCTCGGAATCCACCAGCGACCCCTTCTGGGTAACATGTTCACCGAGCACTTTGCGCAGCGCGGCGTGCAACAGGTGGGTTGCGGAATGATTCAAGGCCGTCGCCTGACGAACATCGGCGGATACTTCCGCACTGACACTGTCGCCCACGGCGATGGCACCGGCCAACACCCGCCCCTCATGCAAGTGATGTGCCCCCTGCTTGGCGCAGTCACGCACTTCGAAACGGCTGCTCCCGTTATTCAGATAACCGCAGTCGCCAACCTGGCCACCGGATTCCGCATAGAACGGGGTGCGGTCCAGCACAACTGTGCCCTCGTCTCCCTCTTCAAGCCGCTCCACCTGCTCACCACCTTTGACGAGGGCAATGACTTTGCCCTCCGCCCGCGTGGTTTCGTAACCCAAAAATTCGGTAGCACCCTCCAGTTCCAGAGCGCCGCTGTAATCCTGTTTGAATTTGCCCGCGGCCCGCGCGCGCTCCCGCTGTGCTTCCATCGCCGCCTCGTAGCCGGCCATGTCCAGAGTCAGGCCTCGCTCACGGGCAATATCCTGGGTCAGATCCGTAGGGAAGCCGTAGGTATCGTGCAGTGTGAATACCAGCTCACCGGGAATTTCATCTCCCTGCAGGGATTCGAGGGCCTCTTCAAGCAGCGCCATTCCCTTGTCGAGGGTTCTGGCAAACTGCTCTTCCTCCTTGCGCAATGCAGACTCAATAGTCTCGCGCCGCTCGCGCAGCTCCGGATAGGCATCGCCCATTTGCTCTACCAGGGCTTCGACCAGTCTGTAGAAGAAAATTTCCTTGTGGCCCAGCTTATGGCCGTGGCGAACAGCGCGGCGGATAATGCGGCGCAGCACAAACCCCCGTCCCTCGTTAGAGGGCATGACACCGTCGGCAATCAGGAAGGAGCAGGAGCGGATATGGTCAGCGATAACACGCAGGGATTTTTCCTCCATATCGCTGCAGCCGACAATGTCACCAGCGGCTTTGAGCAAAGCCTGGAAAAGGTCTATCTCGTAGTTGGAATGCACACCCTGCATCACCGCAGCAATGCGTTCCAGCCCCATGCCGGTATCCACTGAGGGCTTGGGCAGCGGATGCAGCTCTCCGTCGGCTGTGCGCTCATACTGCATGAACACCAAATTCCAGATCTCAATATAGCGATCCAGGTCGTCGTTGTCGGAGCCGGGCGGACCTCCGGGCACCTCGGGGCCGTGATCATAAAAGATTTCAGAACAGGGGCCACAGGGCCCCGTGTCCCCCATTTGCCAGAAGTTGTCCTCATCCAGGCGAGAGAAGCGCTCGGCACTGACACCGACCTCCTTCAGCCAGATGTCCGCCGCTTCGTCATCGCTGATATGGACGGTTACCCAGAGGCGCTCTTCGGGCAACTTCAATACTTTAGTGAGGAATTCCCAGGCGAATTGGATCGCTTCGCGCTTGAAGTAGTCGCCAAAGCTGAAATTGCCCAACATTTCAAAAAAGGTGTGATGGCGGGCCGTATAGCCGACGTTTTCCAGATCGTTGTGCTTGCCGCCGGCGCGCACGCAGCGCTGAGCGCTGACTGCGCGGCTATACGGGCGCTGCTCCTGCCCGAGGAAGGTGTCCTTGAACTGCACCATACCGGCGTTGGTAAACAGCAGGGTCGGATCATTGCCCGGCACCAGGGAGCTGGAGGGCACCACCGTGTGGCCCTGCTCGGCAAAGTACTTCAGAAAGGCGTCGCGAATCTGTGCGCTTTTCATCCGGCGTAATTCCACTTCACTAGTTAAATTTAATTGGTTAATAATGCCAGTTGTGCGGGCAAAATGCTTCCCGTAACTCTCCGTGCCGCTGGCGGGGCCTATTTGCTCCCCGGCCAGTCATTCCGGAAGTCACCCGTTACCAAGCCGCCCAATCAAGAGACGGCCAGTCCCTGCTCCGATAATTTCTTCTGAGCCAACAGGTGGATATGGAGGTGAAAGACTGTCTGCCCGGCTGAGTGGCCATTGTTGACCACCAGGCGGAAACCGTCCAAACCCAGCTTCCTGCCCACTTCCGCCGCCACCCACATTAAGTGGCCGAGCAACGGTTTATCCTCGGTTTCCGCATCGGAGAGGTTGATCAAAGGTTTGCGCGGGATAATCAGCAGATGGGTCGGCGCCTGTGGAGAACGATCCGGGATTACGATGCATTGCTCGTCCTCGTAGATTCGCTCGGCACTGAGTTCTCCGGCGATAATCTTGCTGAATACACTCGGTTCGGCCATGCTCTACTTTTCCAGTTTTTCCTCGGCGGTCAGCTGACGCGCCTCGGACTCCAGCATGACCGGGATACCGTCGCGTACCGGATAAGCCAGACCGCTGGCTTTGCACACCAGCTCTTGAGCCTCCTCGCGATACTCAAGTGGCGCCTTACTCACCGGGCACACCAGCAGACTCAACAACTTTTTATCCATGTTCCACCCTACAGATTTCCCGAGGCCCCGCGCTCAGGGGGGCAAAAATGACCGCGTATAGTACAACGGTTAGTGGGGTTTTTCACTGTGTAACGGCGGGGCTCCCGGTTTTAGCGCAACCCCAAGAATTGGAGACGCCGCTCGTGGAGCTGACGGCGCTTACAGGGAGGCATACGTCGGAACTACGGAGGCGTGAAGGAGGTATGCGCGCATTTTGAAAACCGCTTCCCCCTTTAAGCCGCCTAAACCCTCAACAGCACGGACTCGACGGGAGTTCCACAGCCGCGCTGTCAGCCGGCAACCGCCGAAGCGGCCATCGGCGCCACCGCCTTCAAGTGTTCCAGCAGAAGTTCTCGCGCACGAGGCCCATCTTCTGGCTCATTGAACACCTCGTGATATGCGTTCGGGAAAAGTTCCAGCACCTTGGATTTGCTCCCCAAATGGGCGAACCAATCACGACTGGTGGCACTATCCACTATGCGGTCTGAGTCCGGGAGCAGCATCAAACAGGGTTCGGTAATTTGCGCGAGACGTGGATAGAGGTATTCCCGTTCCCGCAGAAAAGCATCGAACCACTGCAGCGAGATCCGCCCGTATACCAGGTCGTCCGTATTGTAGGACTCAACCACAGATTCGTCGTGACTCAACCAGCGTGGGTCCACCCGATTGGGCAGGGCCAGGCGGGGAAGCAAACTGACCAGCCGCCGCACCAGCCACAGTTCAACCCCTGCCGGCTCTTCGCACCCGCGAATACCCGGCGCCGATAGTATCAGACTATCAATACCACCGAAGCGGATAGCAGTACCACAGGCAATTACACCACCCATGCTATGCCCCAGTAAATGCAGGGTGCGCCCGCTATTGTCCTTTTTGACCAGGCGGATAAAGTGGTGCAGATCCTCGCTGTAGAATGCAAAGTCCTCGATATGTCCCCTTCTGCCTTCGGACAGGCCGTGCCCGTAGTGATCCAGCGCGTACACGCTGAACCCAGCACTGTTTAAAAACTGTGCCAACTGCCGGTAGCGGCCTCCGTGCTCGCCGAGGCCGTGGGCAATGACTACGACACCCAGTGCCCCCTCAACCCACCAGCACCGGTAGTGGAGGCGGTTTCCACGGGTGACAAACTCCATTTCTCTCCTCGCTCTGTTTTCTTGTAATTGTCATATCATTCCAGTTCCAGGCTTTCCCGGTACTCCCCTCGCATTGCCAGATGATTGAGGCGAGCCCGTTTCAACAGCGCCCGCTGCAATGCGGGACCGTTTTCGGATCTGCCCGCCCAGGCTTTGAGCGCCGGCTCTTGTAGCGCGCGGCCATAGGAAAAGCTGAGCTGCCAGGGCGCCTGCCACAGCTGATTGAGTGCGTTCAGGTTGGCAGTGGCCTCCTCCGGGCCCTGGCCACCGGAGAGAAAATTAATACTCGGCACCGCTGCGGGTACCGCCCGGCGCAGGCTGCGCATGGTGTATTCGGCCACCTGCTCCGGTACCGCCCTGGTGGATTCTTTGCCAGGCGTCACCATACTTGGCTTCAAAATCATCAGCTCCAACACAACTCCGTGGCGGTACAGGGCGTGGAAGACCTCGTGCCACACCCATTCGTTCACTTCGGCATCGCGCTCAATATCATGATTGCCATCCATCAGCACTTCCGGCTCCACGATCGGCACCACGCCGACAGACTGGCACACAGCGGCGTAGCGCGCCAGCATTTCCGCATTGGCAGTGAGCCCCAACCGAGTGGGATTACCCGGGCTTATGGGATAGACCTCCCGCCACTTGGCGAAGCGGGCACCCTGTTCTTTGTAACCGGCCAGACGCTCCGCGAGGCCGTCAAGACCATATGTGATCAGATCGCCAGGGGCACCCGGCAATGCCCCCTTCCCTTTGTCTACCTTGATGCCGGGAACAATGTTTTGCGCCGCTGCCACATCCGGTAATGGGACGCCCCGATCATCCACCTGGCCGAGCGTTTCCTCAAATAGAATAACGCCACTGATATAGTCGCCCAGTCCCTCAGCGGACAGCAGCGAGGCGCGATAGAAGCGTCGATTTTCCTCCGTAGATTCAACACCGATGGCAGCAAACCGTTTTGCGATAGTGCCGCTGCTCTCATCGGCCGCCAGAATACCCCGGCTCCCGTCCACCATATCGGCAATAGTCTTCTGTAACTCGTCGTGTACAGACATGATTGTCACCTCCTTCCCTGAGGATAGGCGGCCCACTCAAAATGCGCAGCAGGCCGCAACAGCCCGCCGCCAACCGGCGAGCAATCGGTTGCGTTCTTCCTCCGCCATCGCCGGCAGGAAATCCCGCTCTATATCCAGCAGACGTGGCGGCAGTTTGTCAGCAGACCAAATTCCGGCGCCAATTCCCGCCAGTAAGGCGGCGCCCACAGCAGTGGATTCAATCTGCTTCGGTCTTTCCACTCGCAGTGCGGAAATATCTGCCTGAAATTGCATCAGAAAATTGTTGGCACTGGCACCGCCATCGACACGCATATGCCGGATTGGGAGCCCCAGCGCCTCGCCCATCAACCGCGCCAGTTCGTCGCTCTGGTAGGCAATGGACTCCAGGGTTGCGCGCACCAATTCAGCCCGACCTGAGCCCCGTGTGAGTCCACAAATGGTCCCCCGGGCCGAAGCGCGCCAATGTGGCGCCCCAAGACCGCTGAAGGCCGGCACCAGATAGACTCCGCGGGTATCCGGCACGCTCTGGGCGATCATTTCTGTCTCCGCGGCCTCTTGTATCAGGCCCATTTCGTCCCTCAGCCATTGCACCGCGGAACCCGCGGTAAACACCGCCCCCTCTACCGCATAGGCGGGCTGCCCGGCTGGGTCGCAGGCAATCGTCGCCAACAAGCCCTCCGGTTGCCGTGGGCGCTCAGGACCGGCATAGGCGAGCATAAAGCAGCCTGTGCCGTAGGTATTTTTGACATCCCCGGGATTGGTGCAGCCCTGCCCAAATAGTGACGCCTGTTGGTCACCCGCCACACCACAGATTGGTACTGATGCACCCAGAAATGCCTCGGGATCTGTATCCGCAAAATGCCCCGCGGATGGCCGGATTTCCGGCAACAGAGATTCCGGGATACCAAACAGGTCCAGCAACTCCGGGTCCCAGCATTTGTTGTCCAGGTTATACAGCAGCGTGCGGCTGGCGTTACTGTGGTCAGTGAAATGGTCGCGGTTACCGGTCATCTTCCAGATTAGCCAACTGTCTACGGTACCGAAGCAAAGCTCTCCGCACCGGGCTCTCGCCAGCAACTCCGGTTGGGCGCGGAACAGCCAAAGCAGCTTGCTGGCAGAGAAGTAGGCATCCAGAACCAAGCCCGTTTTTTCCCGTAGCAACTCGGCCTTGCCTGCGACGTTGAGCGTGTCGCAAATATCCGCCGAGCGGCGGCACTGCCAGACGATGGCCGGGCTGACCGGCTCCCCGCTCTGGCGGTCCCATAGCAAAGTGGTTTCCCGCTGGTTAGTGATGCCCACGGCCATCAGATCGGAGGCGCTGATACCCGCGCGCTCCAATGCGGCGGCGCAGACTCGCCGGGTGACCCACCAAATGGCATCGGCCTTCTGTTCCACCCATCCCGGCCGCGGATAGTAGTTGGGAAGTTCCGTGTAGCTGCGGCCGATCAAAGTGCCACGAGTATCGAAGACAAAGGCAGTGGTGCCAGTGGTGCCCTGGTCTATGGAAAGAATCATGGGGACACCTCGCTCTTATTATTTTGGGTTTATCGCTCCAAGGGAGCAGCCTGCAACCACCGAAACTATATGCAAGCGGTCAGGGCTGCACGGAAATATTAGCGCCTGCGGGACGGCACATCCGTGACCTCGGGCAATTAGCGCGTTGAATCACCCAGGTCGATCCCTTCCGCATCCAGGCTCCATTGAATTGCCTCGGCGGAAAAACCCCGGTTAGCGAGAAAACGCTGGCGCCGAGCGCGCTCTTTCCATTGCTGCTCTCGGGGCAGCGCACGGCTGACCGGGGTGTGGAAGCGACGCTGCAATTGCTCAGCGGCCAGCGCAAACCAGTCTACCTGGACTCCCTCCAGGGCATCGCCGATCAGGTCTCTGTGGATACCGCGTTGCTGCAGTTCGCGGCGGATACGCAGTGGCCCATAACCGCGTTGTATCTTGGAGCGAGTGAACACCTCGGCGAAACGCCGATCGGACTGATAATTAAGCTGGTGTAGGCGCTCGAATAGCGCATCGAAGTCGGCCTCAGGAAAGCGGCCCGAGAGTTTCTGCCTGATCTCAAGGCGGGAGTGTTCGCGACGGGATAACAGCTCGAGCGCCGCATCGAAGAGCGCTCGAGCCGAATTGGCCGCCTCGGTTCCAGTGGTGGCGGGCATTTACTCGTCCGAAGTGTCCGCCACCACTTCTTCAGGAGAGGCCGGCGCCAAATCGCCCAGCATCTGAGCGCGCAGCTGCCCTTCGATCTCATCGCGGATATCCGGGTTTTCTTTCAGGAATTTCACCGCGTTGGCCTTGCCCTGCCCGATTTTCTCTCCCTTATAGCTGTACCAAGCACCGGCCTTGTCGACCAACCCCAGCTTGACGCCATAATCGACGATCTCTCCCAGCAGGTTGATGCCCTCGCCGTACATGATCTGGAACTCGGTCTGCTTAAATGGCGGCGCCACCTTGTTCTTAACCACCTTCACACGGGTCTCGTTACCTACTACCTCGTCGCCCTCTTTCACCGAACCGATACGGCGTATGTCCAGACGCACGGAGGAATAGAATTTGAGCGCGTTACCGCCGGTAGTGGTCTCCGGTGAACCGAACATCACGCCGATCTTCATGCGGATCTGGTTGATGAAAATGCACAGGGTATTGGTGTTCTTGATGTTGCCGGTCAGCTTGCGCAGAGCCTGAGACATCAGGCGCGCCTGCAGCCCTACATGGGAGTCTCCCATTTCACCCTCGATCTCCGCACGCGGCGTCAGCGCCGCCACAGAGTCGACCACCAGCACATCCACCGCCCCGGAGCGCACCAGCATGTCGGCCACTTCCAGGGCCTGCTCGCCGGTGTCCGGCTGGGACACGATCAGCTCGTCCACATTGACCCCCAGCTTCTCCGCGTATATGGGGTCGAGCGCGTGCTCGGCGTCGACGAAGGCACAAGTGCCCCCTTGGCGCTGAGCCTCGGCGATCACCTGCAGGGTCAGGGTGGTCTTACCAGAGGACTCGGGTCCATAGATCTCGACGATACGGCCACGGGGTAAACCGCCGATACCCAGTGCCACATCCAGGCCCAAGGAGCCGGTGGAAATCGCGGGGATGCGTTCGCGCCCCTTGTCGCCCATCCGCATCACTGTGCCCTTGCCGAACTGGCGCTCGATCTGCGCCAGAGCCGCCTGCAGCGCCTTGTTTTTGTTGGAATCCATGAGTCTTCCCGTGTGTTGAAACGTTGTCGAATGGGGGCAAGCTTAGCGAAGGATTACTGTATAAGCAACCAGTAATTCGAAGAGGCCGCGGACTTGGACCGCGCCTGTGGGAGCGGTCCACGGCAGCGTCACCCCGACCGAAAAACCTGAGCTTGCCACCACGGTGATACCAGCGGCAACCTCCGGTGTTACTCAGGGTGTGCCCGCACCAGCTCCAACATACCCCGCAAGGCCGCGATGACTGACTGCCGCCGAATCGCCGCGCGGTCGCCGTCGAAATGGTAGCACCTGGCCTCAATCGTCACCGGCTCCTGCCCCTCGGAGTGTGCCCACGCAATCCACACAGTGCCAACCGGTTTTTCTTCAGTGCCCCCTTCCGGGCCGGCGATACCGCTTACAGCCGTAGCGACATTGGCATCCATCATCGCCAACACACCGCTGGCCATCTGCCGTACCACAGGTTCACTGACCGCCCCGAAAGTCTCCAGGTCATCCTCCGACACAAACAGCATGTCACGCTTGATTCGGTTGGCGTAACTGACCAGCGCGCCCTCAAACCATTCGGAGGCTCCCGGCACGGAAGTCATGGCATCCGCTATGCCGCCACCGGTACAAGACTCAGCCGCGGTGGCACGCCAGCCCCGTTTTTTCAATGCCTCGCCGAGGGCCTGAGCCAACTCAAAAATCTCCATGTTTTCCGTCATCTGCCTTTTCTCTTTCATTGTTCCGCCAATAACACGCTCGACGGCACCTAATAAGTGACGCCGAGCGCGCAAAAGGGACTGGGTGTACCGCCGCCGGCAAAATTATCGGAAATGCCTGTCCAACGACACCAGCCGTTTGAGGCGCCAGGCCCGGCGCCACACGCTACTACCGATCCCACAGGCCGCTCCGCGCATGATCAACCCTATACGCTTCCCCGCCCGCCTTCCACCCGGCATAATGTCAACAATTAACAAAAATGGGAGCGCAAATGCAGTTCGAACTGATCGACACCCTACCCACCGCCTGCGGACTGGGGGAGAGCACGCTGTGGCATTCTGAGCACCAGGCCATCTACTGGACAGACATGCCAAACAATCAACTAATCCGCTATTTTCCTGAAAATGGCCGCAAGGAAGTATTCCCTACTGCGGAAAACCTCTGCTCATTTGCCTTTATCGAAAAAAGTGACTGGCTGCTGTGTGCGTTTCAAAGCGGCATCGCCCGTTTTCAGCCAGAAACACAGGCTCTGGAATGGATCTTCCGGCTGCCGCAAAACCTCAAAGTACGCTTGAACGACGGCCGCATGGACCGCCAGGGGCGATTTTGGGTCGGATCTCTGATCGATACGCCGGATTTGTGGGCAGAAGATCCGGCGCAGCGCGGGAAACTCTATTGCCTGGATAGCGATGGCAATGTCACCGAGCACCTGGACGACATCCGTATCAGCAATGGGCTCGGCTGGTCTCCAGACAGCCGTACCATGTATTTTGCGGACTCTCCCCGCTACGCGATATACGCATTTGATTTTGCCCCGGAGTCGGGCCAGCTAAGCAACCGCCGCCTGTTCGCCACTACCGAGGAGGGTGTGCACGCGGATGGCTCCACCGTGGATATAGAGGGACATGTCTGGAATGCGCAGTGGGGCAATGGCAAGGTGGTTCGCTACGCCCCGGACGGCAGCGTGGCTGGAGAAATCCACCTACCGGTTCAGCAGGCTACCTGCGTCGGCTTTGGCGGCCCGGAACGCAATCTACTGTTTGTAAACACCGCCAAATTCGGGCTAGACGCCGACGCCCTGCGCCGACAACCGCAGGCCGGCCACCTCTTTATTTACGCAACCGACACCAGAGGCATGGAAGAGAAATTCTACCCGGGCTGATACCACCGCCGCGGCTGCGGGCGCATGTTTGCACGCTCCGGGCATGTATCCATTAGCGATTGCCGGGGGCCACCATCAGAACGCGCTATACCAATCCACTCGCTCTGGCGATAGCCAGCAGTCCGCGGGCGGAATAGGTATCGCCGGAGTAGTGGCGGCAATCCATGCCATAAAACGCCAGGGCGCGGCAATACGGCTTCGCCAAATGATCACCGCAAATAAGATGAACCAGTGATTTGCCCTCCGCCCCCGCGCTCAGCTTCTCTGCCATAGCCCGCACTTCACAGCCCAGCAGCAGCCCGGAAAGGTAGCTGGCACTGTGGGCAGAATCCAAAACGCCCAACACCGCCCGGCTGCGGCTGTTGAACAATTGATGAATCAGAGCAGTGCCCGAGCGGCTGTCCTCGAGCCCTGTGTCAAAGGCCGCCGCACTATCCTCTTGCTCTCCCTGCACCAGCACACTGTGCTCCTTTAATAAGGAATAGAGTTCACCGGTGAAAGCTGTACTGAAATCCCGAATCGCTCCGTCCACCACTGACATCCACTTGCTGTGGGTACCCGGCAGACAGAGCAGGCTCTGCGCCCATTCGGCCTCGCTGGCACCGCTCAACCACCCGATTGCCTGGGTTTCTTCCCCCCGCATAACGTCGGCCTCCGCGCCGGTCAATTTTTTTACCCCCGGCACACAATAGGCGTTCACGGCCCCGGACGGCATGGACTGAATTGCCCCTGCCAGGGAAGCGATCGATACCGGGCAATCCACATAGGGCACCTCATACCAGCCGATACCGGAGCCCACCATCCCGCACAAAATGACCGGCAGTGCTCCAGACTCATCCAACTGATGGCATTGATCGAGCAAGTAGGCCTCGATTTCTTTATTTTGCAGGGATTTTATTCCCGCTTGAGAGGCAATCTGCCCAACAATCTCCCCCTCGGCGCTCAGCCGCATCAGGCGAAAACTGCTGGTTCCCCAGTCACAAACCAGAATTTCACTCATTGATTATTCCCCACTCCGGTATTCCCTCCTGCACGGACAAACGACTACCGCTGTTCATTTTTGCGCTTAGATCAGGCCGGGACTGCGCCCCCCCTGTACGAAAACTCTGCAAACACCCACAAATTGTAGACATTTAACATTTTGAGTGGGATTATACCTATTCCCTGCAGCGCTATCTGCAGTTTGATAAAATTTGTAAATTTGTTACAAAGTGGTCTGGGACTAGAAATCCCGGCATACCCCACTAGGGCTCTTTCGACGAAATACCGCGGTGGCGATACACTCCCACCCCAAGATTAACTGGTCAGCAGATACGAATATGCGTGAGGCCAATAAGATTATTCCCGTCCGCGAACAGATCGCGGATCAACTGCGCTCCGATATCATTTCGGGCAAACTTGCTCCCAATACCAAGCTGAATGAACAACAGCTCGCCAACCGATTCGGCGTTTCCCGGGGGCCGGTGCGCGACGTATTGTTGCAGCTTACCAAGGAAGGCCTGTTGGTAGCGAAGAACAATTGCGGAGTCTCAGTCAACAGCGTGCTGGACCCCTCGATGCAGGAATTGATGATCGACATCCGCCGCAGAATCGAGGTACACGCAATACGAAACCTAAAAGGCAAATTGACCGAAATGGATTTTGCCGAACTGGAAGACATTCTTGAGCGGCTGCAAGATGCCTTCGACGCGCAGGAATTCCACGAAGTCACCAAGGCAGATATCGATTTTCATATGTACCTGATCCGCGCCGCTGGCGGTGATGAGCTGGTCAACCTTTGGTATCCGATCGTGTTACGTATGCGCATGAACTACAAGCGCATTTCCGACCCCAAAGATTGCGTTGACGAGCACCGTGCGATTCTCGACGCACTTAAGGCCAACAAGATCAATGTGGCCACCACGGCGCTGCGCGCCAACATCAAATAGCACAAGCCTCTTAATAACGACAGCCTAGAGCCCGGCCGATTGCCGGGCTATCCGTCTGACCCAGCCCTGTATCGCAAGACACACAATTTGGGCGCATTACCCCCTGCCCACTTGGGAACCCCCTGATTCTCTTAGCCGAGAGCATTAGGGGCACTCCGTACCTGGAAGAAAAACGACGGCGACTAGACAGGGCACCTGCAATGCTTTCACTCCCTGAAAACAACGATACTTCTTGGCCAAGAGAGCCGAGTAGATAGTGTGCCCCGAAACCGGCTGAAACACGCGCGTTGACGCCTCAGAAGCACTTTCGCAGGCAAAAAAAACGGGGAATAATCCCCGCAAAAATTCATCCTGATGAGATGAAAGAAAAGAGTCGATCAGTCAGAGTTCATTGAAATAAATCGTTTTCTTATCCACGTACTGTTCCAGGCCGTAACGTCCGTCCTCACCACCAATACCACTTTTCTTCCACCCGTTGTGGAATCCCTGGTGCTGCTCCCCGATACCCCGGTTCACATATACCTCCCCAACTTCCATTTCGGCAATAGCACGGTGTATATACTTCAGATTCGCACTGAACAGATAGGCAGAAAGGCCGTACTCGCTGTCATTGGTATACTCAATCGCCTGATCAATGCTGGAAATTTTCACCACGGGCAGGACCGGGCCAAAGGTTTCTTCGTGCACCAAAATATTATCCTGCCGAACATTGGTCAGAACCGTAGGCTCGTACCAGTTGCCCCCCTCAAAGCCTTCCACCGATGCGCGCTTGCCACCACAGACGAGCTCAGCCCCCTGCTCGATACTCTTTTGCACGAGCGCGTGAATATGCTCAATTTCGCGGGCGTTCACCTTCGGGCCTACCTGCACGCTTGCATCCATCGGATTCCCGACTTTCAGCGCTTTCACTTTGGGCACAAACTTATCCATAAAAGCGTCATAGACGTCTTCGTGGACGTACAGGCGTTCAGCACAAGTACAAACCTGGCCGCAATTGGCAAAACGAGTCCAGAGCGCCGCCTCAACTGCCTTGTCCAGATCTGCGTCCTCCATCACGATAAACGGCGCCTTACCCCCAAGCTCCAGCATCACCGGAATCATGTGCTTGCCGCTGGCCTGATGGATAATCTGGCCTGCGCGAGTACTGCCGGTCATTGTAATCATGGCGGTAAGCGGGCTTTCGCAAAGCGCCTGACCAACCACGGATCCCTCGCCATTGACGATATTCAAAACACCAGCGGGAATCCCCACTTCGTTGGCAATGCGCCCCAACTCCATGGTCGCAAGCGGCGTTTCCTGGGTGGGCTTCACCACAATGGTATTGCCTGTGATCAACGCCGGACCGATCTTGCGGCCAGCCAATGCCAAGGGGAAATTCCAAGCTGTAATTGCCACCACCACACCACGCGGCACTTTGTGGATATAAATTTTTTCGCCTTCGTTATCTGAAGGCAAAATATCTCCTTCCAGTGTCAACGCATTGTCGCAGGCATACTCGATAAAAGTGGCGGTTGCATTGACTTCGTCGCGAGCAACACCAATTAATTTGCCCTGCTCTTTTACCAGCAGCTCGGCAAGAATTTCTGTTTCCGCCCGAATAGCCGCGGCAAATTTACGCAGCAGCGCCGCGCGATCCCGGGCTGTCCGTTTCGCCCAGGCTTTTTGCGCTTGCTTTGCGGCATTGAGCGCCACCTCCGCATCCTCTACGCACCCTTTGGGAATAGCCCCCAGAACTTCTCCGGTACTGGGGTTAAGCACTTCAATAATTCCTTCCGAGTGGGAAGCAACATAGTCACCGTTGATAAAATTCACATTGGTTTTTAGCGCCATCAGACTATCTCCCCATCCAACCGCCATCCACCAGAAGGATACTACCGTTCATATAATTGGATGCCTCGGATGCAAGGAAAACCACAGGGCCTTTAAAATCTTCCGGAACCCCCCAGCGCCCCTGGGGTATCCGCGCTAGGATACTGGCCGCGCGCTCACTATCTTCTCTCAGCGCCTGCGTATTATCGGTAGCAATATAGCCTGGTGCTATCGCGTTGACGTTCACCCCTTTGCTGGCCCACTCGTTGGACAGCGCCATTGTAATCTGCCCAATGGCACCTTTACTGGCGGCGTATCCAGGAACTGTAATTCCTCCCTGGAAAGTCAGCAGAGAGGCTGTAAAAATAATTTTTCCAGATCCCCGGCCAACCATCTCCTTACCGATTTCACGGCTCAGGATAAACTGGGCATTGAGATTGACCTCAATCACCTTATCCCACAAATCATCCCCGTGCTCCACGACAGGGGCTCGCAAAATTGTGCCGGCGTTATTGACGAGAATATCGATTCGTGGATGTTCCGTTTTCACTTTATCGATAAATGCATAGAGAGAATTGCGGTCGGAAAAATCGCACTGATAGGGAAAAAAATGTTTTCCAGTAGCCGCTACCTCACTCGCCACCTCAGACTCAGTCAGGCTCAAGTTGGCCGATACACCGATCACGTCGGCACCAGCTTCCGCCAATGCAACAGCCATCGCCTTACCGATACCTCGGTTGCACCCAGTAACCAAGGCTTTTTTTCCCTCAAGACTGAATTGATCCAACATAAATTTCACCCCTTAAAATATTATTTGACTGACTCACTTAGCCATCGGCGCCACAGGACACCAAAGCCTTCATACCGGAGGGGTTTCCATCCATGCTGGAGAAGGCACTATCGATTTGGTCCAGCTGCGCCACCTTGCTGATAAAAGGCTCCAGGTCGATCTTACCGTCCGCCACCATATCAATCGCCCGCTCGAAGTCCTCCGCTTCATAGACTCGGGCGCCCACCAGCTCCAGCTCGCGCCAAAAAAACTTAAACACATCTACCTGCGGCTTGCTCGAATGAATGGCCACCATGCAGATACGGCCGCGCACAGCGGCAATTTCAGTCATAACGTCCACAGCGGGTTGAACACCGGAAACTTCGAATACCACATCGGCACCTTTGCCGCCGGTCCATTCGTCTACCGCAGACTTTAAATCCTGCTCGACGGGATTCACCGCTAACACGCCGTTACTTGTGGCGAAGCTTCTGCGTTCCGGACTCGGCTCGGATATCATGACTTCGGCGCCGATGCCGATCGCCACCTGCGCAATCAGCTGACCAATGGGTCCACCACCAAGAATCACTGCCTTCTCACCGGCTTTTAAGCGGGCACGCGACACATCGTGACAGGCCACGGCCAGCGGCTCGATCAGAGCGCCCTGTTTAAGGGACACATGCTCCGGCAGCTTGTGTAACGTTCTGGCTTTGACGTTCCAGTAACTCTGGAATGCGCCTTCAGAGTCCACCCCCATGAATTTCAGGTTATGACAGATGTGACTGTATCCTTCCCGGCACGCCGGACAGTCTCCACAGTAATCCAGCGGACGAACCACTACCCGATCGCCGACGCTAAAACCGGTAACATCTGCACCCACCGCATCCACTACACCGGACATCTCGTGCCCCACCACTTGCGGCGGCTGCACGCGGTGATCCATAAGGCCATGGTAGATGTGCATATCGGTACCGCAGATACCGACATAGCCGACTCTCAGGCGCACCTCACCCGCCGAGGGCGCATCAACACGTCCCTCAAGTATTTCAAAAGATCGGTTACCGACGTATTGAGCTGCTAGAGCTTGCATTATCTCCACCTATCAAGTGTGCATGACCAAATGCGGTCTGAGCAGGGTTTCATCGAAAGTCACGCCAGTGCCTGGCTCATTGGAAGCCTGGGCGCGACCGTTTTCCAGCACGATGGGGCGGGTTGTATATTCATCTATGGGGAAGCTGTGAACTTCCAGATAACCCGCGTGAGGCTGGCTCGCCATAAGGGAAACGTGCAGTTCGTGCATACCGTGACTGCACACCGGAAGGTTGTACGCATAAGCCAACTCCGCCACTTTCAACCAGCCGGTCACACCACCGATATTAGAAGCATCCGGCTGAAGAAATCCGAGTTTTGCCTGCGCAATGGCGTAGGTAAACTCGTGCACAGTGTGCAGGTTTTCACCCATCGCCAGGGGAATGTTAATGGCATCAGCGATACGGCCGTAGCCAGTATAGTCATCGGGAATGGTGGGCTCTTCAAACCAGGTGATAGCACAGTGATCAACCGCTCGGCCAAAGCGCACTGCCTGTTCAATCGTCATTGAGTAATTGGCATCCACCATGAAAGTGACATCATCACCGATCAATTGGCGCACGGCCTCCACCCGGGCCACGTCCTCGCGGTAATCTTCCTTACCCACTTTGATCTTTACCGCATTGAAGCCGCGGGACAAATAGCCGGAGATGTTGTCAAGCAGCTTTGACTCGGAGAAATTCAGATCAATACCGCCGGCATAGCACTTTGTGGTATTGCCAGCGCCGCCAGCCACCTTCCACAACGGCAGATTGAGGCGCTTGCAGCGCAGATCCCATAACGCGATATCCACCGCAGAGACTGCAAAGCTCAAAAGCCCGCCCCGCCCCACATAATGCAGGTGTGACTGGATATCTTCCCAGATGGCGGCAATCTCTGAGGAATCCCGGCCTTCCAGCAAGGGCTGAATATCATCCTTCAGCAGAGAATAAATAGCGCGCCCCCCGCGCCCGCCGGTGTAGGTATACCCCACACCTTCCAAGCCATCGCTGCAGCGTATCCGGAACACCAGCAGCTCGAAATGCGTGTGATCACCGTGACGAGCATCTGAAAGCACTTCGGCTAGCGGAATCTGGTAATACTCGACCTTGGTTGCCGCGATAGTGCCGGGGGCCATCTGACGGGGAGCCTGTTCTTGTACTTCGGTCAACATGGTGGAACCCAATTTCTTTACTGTGCATACAGTCCCGCAAAAGCGTCTTACCGCCCCTATTGTAAATTGTTAACAATTGGCGTCAATCACTTTATGCATGGAACTGCACAGGCAATACCGCGCCCCAAAATGGGGCGCGCACGGCTAAGGCACAACGTGGGAAGATGAAGCGAAGGCACCTATGATTCCGCAGCCTTCTCCCGCTAAAGATATTTGAAGCCAGATAGTGGAACGGGCATTTCGAAATCGTCGGATAAAGAAGGACGATATCCTGTAGAACTATAGAAACCTACTCACGAGGAAAATACCCATACATGTACGAAACGCTCATCTCATGGACTGAGCGCCCGAAGTCCACTGCAGCTCCCGTGTGAAGACATCAGTGGCCCCTGAATTAATCAGAGCCCCTTTCGCTAGCGGAGCGAGCGCGCAACTGTACATCACCATACCGGCGCTTATAGAGACTGCCATTGACTTCTTTGGCCGCTTTGACCAGCTCTATGTAAGGTACGTCGGTTACGGAAACAAACCCATTGGCATAGTTCTCACCGTCATAGGCACGGCCAGTTATCGGGGAATCCATATATTGGAACATGTGTACACCGACGAAGTACGGATTGTCGATAAAGGAGTACATATAGTTCCTAAACATACGACCGCGGTCTTTTTGATCCGCCGAAATAACAATGCCCGGGTGGAAATGTCCCTGATCATCAGCACCGAAGCTGAATTCACCGATCAGGCTGGGTTTGTCTATTTCAGCAAGAAACTCCCACTTGGACGGCACCAGACCTTCTTCGTACAAGTTGTAACTGATAATATCGACGTTCTTGGCCGCGGCCTTTACGATCTCATCCGGCATTCCCCAGCTGGGCAGCCGGGAACCGAGGTAAAGGTGATTTGGCATAATGGATTTCATGGCCCGGTTGATAGTGCCAAAATACTGGTCTCCATATGCAAACAGCAGGCTGGCGTAGTCTTCCAACTGCGCATCCGTACTGATACTGGAATCCATGCCCGCTGCAAATGCCTCCCAGGACGCAACCTGTTTGTTCCAAGCCTTATTCAAGGCCTCAATTGAACCATATTTTTTCTTTAAAATTTCGGTAAAAGCGCTTTTGGCCGGTGTATCCGCTGCATCTCTCGACAAGGCGTTGATGACTATACCGTAGTGCAGTTCATCGGACTCCAGCCGGCCGAAGCTTTGCTCATTATCGAAGAACACCCCCATACACCACGGGCTGCCGTTAATCTGCTGATTGACGGATTCGGCCGCGACAAGGGCGCGCTGGTAAAATCTAGGATCAAAGGGGTCTGGCACCGGATGCCAAAAATCAAAACCGCTGGAAAGGGTTCCGAAGTCACCGATAATATCCGCGAAGGCGACGAAAGGAATCCTCTCCTCCTGGTAAAAAGACGCGTCGGCCCAGTTACCGAGAGAAGTGAACCCCCAGTCCAGCATGCGATCAACTGTCACCTTGCGCCAAGTATCCAGATAGGATTCCGGGTAACTCTCTCCATAGCGGCGCTCAAGGTTGGCGCTATAGAAGCTGAATGTCTCGCCGTGTTTGAGTGGGCCAGACTGGGTTTCACGGCGATAACCGTAGTGGTTGCCCAGAGGGTCATTATAGTCGGGCAGCCAGGTGAACATTTTCGCACGGGTCTCCGAAACCAAATGCCGGGTGGCCCAGGCTTTTTCATTCACACGATTCAGCGGCTGATCGTCTTCGGCTATAACTTCATCATCGCTGCGCGCGGGAATCAGTGCCTGATCGTAGTCGTAGCCAGTAATTGTTGATGAATTCGAAAGACGGATAATATCGATACCAGTAGAAAAATATAGATAGCCTTCCGGATCAATTAGCGCCCACTTTCCGTTTACCTTTTGCGTACGGAAGTAGCCAGTGGATTTAAAACGGGGACCATCCTTCCATCCGCTGTACTTGGAGCGCCCCTCATTAAGTTTTCCTGAAAGCCCCGCCAGCTCTTCCGCTACAACGGCCCTTAGTTCTTCGTCCGAGTGAATTTTGCCCTCGTAGTCCACTTTGGCATTCTGCCCGTACTTATCCAACAGACCAGTCAGGAAATTTTTATCCATCTCCGGATTGGCACGCAGACGGATGTTATCGATCGTGTACTGACGATTGCTAAGACTCCCATCTGAGCCGAAGGAAATTTTTGTTATACCACTTAAATCCAGTAACTTTTTCCCCCAAAAAGAGTGGAGCATAACGTCATCGGATTGCCATGTTGGAGGGTTGGAACGCAATCCCGAAGAGAAATTGAATTCATTTTTGGCCGCACTGTCTGGATCCTGCTGATCGTGTCCGTGCAGTTTGGCATAGTATGTACGCCAAACACCGTCCGCCGGAACCACCATGCCCCGGGTATAGGAGTCTCCGTTTTTGTCCGTCATTGTGACGTCTATTTGCACTGATTCAGTGCCCTTATTGGCCACATCAAAAGCCAGATTGAAACCGGAAAATTCACTCCAGTCCCAAGGTTCTTCTGGTGCAATCACAAGTGCTGCACTGTTGTTTTCCTTGAGATCCAACTTAACCAGCAGTGCTTTATCCCCTCGCGCACTATCTACCAGTGAGACTGCGCCATTATTGACTTTTACAGTTGCGGGAATAGCCGTCTTGTCAAAATCTTCGAGCACTAAATCTTCAGATAACTGCCCGGATGTAGAAGCGGCTTGCACCTTCGGTACAGATGGATCGGAGGCACCGCCACACGCGGTCAGACTGAATAACGCTGCAAAGACAAAAGACCTGCTTGAACGGGATACAGCCAAAGGTGCAAATGTATGCAAACTCATAGACGTTGATTTCATTTTTTTTACCATTTTTCTATATTTTGTCTACCAGTTGGTATAGCTGCCATCCGGTTTATACAGGCGCGGCGCTTCCCAGTACTTGAATGATTGTTCCGCGATCAACGCTTCATTCACGTCAATACCGAGACCTGGCGCATCACCTACGGGATATGCCCGGTTGACTTCTTTGGGACGATTGATAAAAAACTTATCGTGGTCAGAGGTATCACTGTCGTAAGGTGCTATTTCGCACCAGGAGAGATTCGGTACCGCCGCACACATTTGTATTGTGGCTGCGGTACAGATCGGCCCCAGAGGGTCATGCGGCATAATATCGATATAGTGAGACTCGGCCATGGCGGCGACTTTCATAGCTTCTGTCAGCCCCCCAACATTGCAGACATCAATGCGGGCAAAATTGGTGATGTCCTGCTCAATATAAGGCATAAAGTCCCATTTACTGGCGAACTCTTCGCCGATGGCAAAGGGAACATCGACCATGCGCCGCAATCCCTGGTATGCGGAAGGAGACTGATCTCGGATCGGCTCTTCGATAAAATCCAGCACGCCTTCACCAAGCTTCTGGCAGAAGCTTGCGGCCTCCGCCACCGACAAGCGGTGGTGATAATCGATCCCCAAAACTGTCGCTTCACCCAGCTCTTGCCGAATTTCCCTCAGACTGCCTGAGGTGGCGGCAATGGAACGGCGTACATCGAAAGTGGTGGGCTGAACTGCAGAACCGTGCTCGCCTGTTGTGGCCCGAATCACCTCCCACCCTTGATCAGCCAGTGCGCGGATATCATCCAACAACGCACTACCCATGGGTTTTGTGGAAGTCACGAATAGAGGAATGACATCCCGCTGTTTTCCACCTAACAGTTGATAAGTCGGCACATTCAGTGCCTTACCAGCGATGTCCCACAAGGCGATATCGATTGCGGAAATCGCCGCGGTTAATACCCGCCCACCTTCGAAATACTGACTGCGGTACATTTCCTGCCACAGCGCTCCAATATTGCGCGCGTCGCGCCCCAGCAAAAACTCCCGGAAATGCTTTACTGCTCCTGCCACCGCCAACTCACGACTGGAGAGACCGGACTCCCCCCAACCGTAGATTCCCTCGTCGGTCTCTACTTTTACCAGGCACAGATTTCTGTGCCCCACCCATACAGGGTACGCCTTGATGTCAGATATTTTCATCGGTCAGCTTTCTATTTCGTGCGGTTTCAGGCCACTTACTTCAAATCGTCAGTGGGACACAAACTGGCGCTGAGCCCATGGTCAGCGGTGATGTTGGAACCCGTCAGGGCGCCGGAACAACCGGACAAGAGGAATGCGGAAATATAGCCCACCTCTTCTACCGTGTTGTATTGATTATCCGCATGCATCTTATTGAAAGATTTCGCCAGAGAAGGGTTTTCTTCCGCAACCTTGGCCACCGCCTCTGTTTTGGTCAATCCGGGACATAGGCTATTAACGCGGATCCCCCTATCGCCAAGACTCCAGGCCATGGCGCGCGTCATGGCCACAATAGCCCCCTTGGTGGCGGCATACATTTCATAACCCGCCACACTGGCACCTGCATGGTTGGACGCAATATTCACGATCGCGGACCCAGGTTCCATTCGGCGCGCGGCGGCCTGACACATCAGGAATACGGAGCGCTGATTCACTTGCCAGAGGCGCTCGAGATTCCCCAGGTCAAAATCGAGAAAATCCCCCTCTATTGTCACGCCGGCATTATTCACCAGCCCGTCAATTCGGCCGAACCTGCCGGCAACTTCCTCCATAAATGGTTCAATGGCACCGGCATCTGACACATCCAGCGGCAGATAAATACTTTCTGTCCCCTGTGCGCACAAGCTTTCCGCACGGCCACTGGCGTCATTGATATCCGCCAATACGACCGTGGCGCCCCACTCTGCGCACACCCGGGCAATGCCCCAGCCGATTCCCGCTGCGGCACCGGTTACCACTACAACTTTCTGTTCCAGACCCACTCTCAACATCGAGACATCTCACTTTTTCACAATCCACTTCAGGGCACGGGCTCAAGCCCGCACCAGGGAAGCCTCTATCTCTTCGATGGATTTATTCTTGGTTTCCGGCAACAGATAGAACAACAACGCCAAACATACAGTGATGCAGACGGCGTAAAAGAGGAAAATCTCCGTCGCACCCATATTGTTCAACTGCCACGGGAAAAACTGCTGCACGAAATAGCTGACGGTGCTCACGATCAACGCAAAGAAGGGAATTGCGATGCCGCGCACGCGGGTGGGAAAAATCTCGGAAAAGAGCACCCACATAACCGGGCCGATAGACATATTGAACGAGGCGATAAAACACATGATGCCCCCGAGCACCAAAGTGGCATCGATATTTATCGCCTCCTGGATAAGGATGCCTTCATTGGCCCGCGCAACTGCTTCACCGAGCACTTGGTACATCGCCTGTTTAAACGCAACATCATCCGCAAACACTGTACCTACCAAAGTTTGCAGACCGGATATATCGATACCCGCCGCCGTCAGAGACTGCAAAGACGCAGCACTCAGTGCATAGGACGCGTGGGAGAAAGCCCAACTGCACAGAAACAGACTGGCACCACCCCAGGCAAGCCCGAACAATACCAGCGGGCGACGACCAACCCGATCAATCAACAGCAGCGCCAGAGCCGTGAACAATACGCTGATCACGCCCACTACCACCGCCTGTAGAAAGGCGGCATCAGTACCAATCCCCACCTGCTCAAATACGGTGGGTGCGTAGAACATGATGGCATTGATACCGGTGATCGGTTGGGCAACAGCGATCACCAGCCCCACCCAAAAAGCCGTGCGCAGACGCGGCTTGAATACCTCTGCCACCTGCTGGCGAAAGGAACCGACAGGCGCCGACGCGGCGCTTGCCTGAATCTCGCGAATCTGCCCTTCTATCTGCCCTTCCGGCAGCAGGCGGGTCAACACCCCGCGGGCATCATGCAGGCGCCCTTTTAACACAAGCCAGCGGGGGCTTTCCGGGATGGCCAGCAGCATCAACAGCCAGACAAGCGCGGGTAGCACCTCCACACCCAACATCCAGCGCCAAGTGAAACGGTCAATCCCCAGCGCTGTCACCCAGGCCGCATCCGCATTGGATGCCATCAAAATCAGGTAATTGGCAAAATAGGCGGCAGATAGCCCCACCACGGTGGTAATCTGATTTACCGAAACCAGCTTTCCGCGCATTTCCGGCGGGGCAATCTCGCCGATATACATGGAAGCGAGAGACAGTGATGTAAACGCTAGGCCACCCAAAAACCGCGCCACCACCAGCATCTCGAAATTAGGGGCCAGCACCGACGCAACCGCGGAAAGAAGATAGAGCGAAGCGATAATCAACAAAGCGATCTTGCGTCCCCAGGCGTCACAGATACGTCCCGTGACCATCAGGGCGAAGATCACCCCAAAACCGGGGGCACTGACAACGGTACCCACCTGAAGATCGGAAAGCGCAAACTCGGCGGTAATAAAACGAACGGTACCGGAGATCAGAGCGGCATCAAGACCAAAAATGAAACCACCAAACGCCACTATGGCAGCAAACTTAAAGGCGTTCAGCTGGAACTCTCTCATCGGATCGCACCTCGACATTTATTGTTATTGGTGCTCTTGGCTGATGTTGCAGACAGGGCACCGCGTAATTCCACCCATCATACAACCTCACTCCAATTTTGTTAACAATTTACTGTATACAGATCAACTCCCCACCCTTTATACTTTTTCCCACTGATTGCAATTTAAGAACGAGAAACAGGATAAAGCCATGCGGAATCAGCGCTTCCATCAAGCACTTGAGGCCTGCCCCCTGATCGCCATTATCCGCGGCGTCACCCCGGATGAAATCGATATAGTGGCCAACACTCTACTGGAGGCGGGTGTCCGCGCTATCGAGGTCCCTCTCAACTCCCCGGTAGAGCCCCTCAGGAGCATCGAACGCCTGGCAAAGATTATGGACGGGTACGACGCGCCCACCATCTGCGGCGCAGGCACCGTTCTGGCGCCAGAACAGGTGGAAAGTGTACAAAATGCAGGCGGAGAGATCATTGTTTCACCAAATTGTGATCCAGAAGTCATCTCTGAAACCCTGTCGAGAGGCCTGGTATCAGTGCCGGGCTGCCTGACCCCTACCGAAGCCTTCCGCGCTCTCAAAGCCGGCGCCAAGGTACTCAAAATGTTCCCCGTTGCCGACTTCCCGCCACAGTACCTGGAATCCCTGGGCGCCGTCGTATCGAAAGAGATACTCACCCTCGCCGTGGGGGGAATAACCGACGCCAATATGGAAACCTACTGGAAGGCCGGCGCCCGGGGTTTCGGCCTGGGCTCCAACATCTACGCCGCAGGTGACACCGCCAGCCAAGTGGCGGACAAGGCGCGAATCATGGTGGAAGCGGCCAGGCGCGTCCGGGCACTCGGAGACTGAATGCAGCCCCCTTCTCTATCTGCCCGGTTCCAGTAGCCGGGCACCTCTTTTCTCCGATCCCAATTGCAAAACTCGGCTTACAACCCCAGCGCCGTACTGATTTTGGCGGCGGAATCCCGCACTGCGCACACCAGCTCTTCGCGCCCCAACTGCTTTCCCAGCACCGAAGTCAAACTCGAAACCGCCAACGCGGCAATGGTCTCGCCATCGGGGCGCCCCACCAACGCGGCACAATCGGTTACTCCATCGGTCAATTCACTGTTGCACAGCTCATAGCCCGCTTCCCGAACTGCCAGCAACGCCTCCTCCTGCGCCGCTCTCTGTGACGGCTCGGGCAGCACCTGCAACAGCCTGGCCCTGCGGTCACTGGCACAATTTGCCAGCAACACCCTTCCAGACACCGTTTGTAGAAGCGGAAATAGCGTCCCCTCGTTGAACGAAAGAGACACTGGGCCGGGACTCTGCACCTGCAATATCACCATCAACTGTCCCTGGTGAATCACACTCAAGTGACAGGACTGGCCCAGCCGGGCCGCCAGGAACTCCATCTCCGGCTGCGCGGCGAAGCGCAGCTGCGAGACCGGTGAAAGCGTTCGGGTCAGCTCCAGCAGCTTGAGAGACATCCGGTACTTGCCGGAAACATCATCCCGCAGCAGATAACCCCGCGCCTCGAGTCCCACCAACACCCTGTATATCTCACTGCTCGTACGGCCAATGCCCTGTGCAATCTCCGACTGCGACAGTGGCAGCGACTCCGCCGCCAGAAACTCCAGGATTTCCAGTGCCTTGTCCAACGCAGGCACCGCATATTTTTTGATCTTGCTGGACAAAGCTCCCCCCCAATTCCACGCCCTGCCGGCAAACCGGCGCTCAGCTCGCGCAAAAGCGCATTTAAGCACAGGTTGACAGCGCCGAAAAACGATTTTTATACTTGAATCAATAATTCATATATAAAAATATCCTGATGAGCCGTCAAACTGCGGAGCAAACCAATGCCCGCCACTGCTTCCCAAGAGAGACTTATGAGCAGCTCCGATAGCAAGAAAATCACCCTGCACGGCATGACCTGGGACCACACGCGCGGCTATACCCCTTTGGTAGCGGCAGCGCAGCGATTTGAAGAACTGAATCCCAATATCAGCATTCGCTGGGACAAGCGCTCACTACAGGCGTTTGCCGATCATCCTATCGATGACCTGGCCGCCCGCTACGACCTGCTGGTGATCGACCACCCCTGGACGGGCTTTGCGGCCAAGGAAAAAGTCATCCTGCCGCTGGACGAACATCTGCCGCGGGAATTTCTCCAAGACCAGGCAGACAATGCGGTGGGTGAATCCCACAACTCTTACCACTACGACGGACAACAGTGGGCACTGGCATTGGATGCCGCCACTCCCGTTGCCTCTCTGCGTCCCGATCTGCTGCAAAAAGCCGGCGTCGACGAACCGAAAACCTGGGAAGACCTGATGTCCCTGGCGGAGCGTGGGCTGGTCGCGGTACCCAGTATTCCCCAGGACACCCTCATGAATTTCTACATGCTGTGTTCCGCGATGGGCGAAGACCCGTGCACAAGAGAAGAAGAAGTGGTGAGCAATTCAGTAGGAGTCGAAGCGCTGGCCATGCTGAAAGCACTATCAGATCAGCTGGATAGGCGCTGTTTTGACTGGAATCCGATCAAAGTTTACGAGGCGATGACCTTAACTGACGACTTCGCCTACTGCCCCTTCGCCTACGGATACGCCAACTACGCCCAACCGGGCTACGCGCGCAAAACCCTGGAGTTTCGCGATACCGTGACCGCAGGGCCCAATGGTGAACATCTGAAAACCACCCTGGGTGGCACCGGACTCGCCATCTCCGCCCACACGCGTCACCCGGAAATAGCCGCACAATTTGTTGCGTTTACCGGAGATCCGGACTTCCAGGCCTCCTTTTACATCCAGTATGGAGGACAGCCGGGCCATCGTCGCGCCTGGATCAACGAAACCGCCAACCGAATGACCAACAACTATTTTGTCAATACGCTGCCGACGCTGGATCGCGCCTTCCTGCGCCCGCGCTATCATGGGCATATGTATTTCCAAGACAACGCCGGTGCCCCCATTCGCGACTACCTCATGCACGGCGGAGATGCACAGGCACTGCTTCAAGATCTCAATAAACTCTATATAAAGTCACGGCAAGGTTGATTAATGCTGTTACCACTTAAAGGAATCACTGTCCTTGAATTCAGCCAATACCTGGCAGGCCCCTATGCGGGCCTGCGTTTGGCGGATCTCGGCGCGCGGGTGATAAAAATAGAGC
The DNA here is from genome assembly GCF_001617625.1 of Microbulbifer thermotolerans. Lineage (NCBI taxonomy): Bacteria > Pseudomonadati > Pseudomonadota > Gammaproteobacteria > Cellvibrionales > Microbulbiferaceae > Microbulbifer > Microbulbifer thermotolerans. Next base: position 2,387,144 of record NZ_CP014864.1, read on the forward strand.
GTCCCGGCAGTGGCGACGCCTGCAGAAAACTGACCACTAAAGATCTGACCGTCGATGGCGACAGCCTGCTCTTTCATACCATAAACCGGAATAAAGAGTCTTTCTGCGCAAACCTGAAAGACAGTGAAGATCTCGCCACAGTACGCAAACTGATTCAAAAGGCAGATGTCCTGACACACAATTTCCGCCCCGGCGTGATGGAAAAAATCGGGTTGGACTACCAGGGTGTCCAATCCATAAACCCGCGCATTATATACGGCGAAGTCAGTGGCTACGGAGACAAGGGCCCCTGGGCGCATAAACCCGGTCAAGACCTCCTCGCACAAGCCGTCTCCGGAATTGGCTGGCTAAGTGGCAATAAAAATCAGGACCCGGTTCCCCTAGGACTGGCCATCGCGGACATGCTATGCGGCACCCATCTTGCCCAAGGCATTCTCTCGGCACTGATCCGGCGCAAGAAAAAAAATATCGGAGCCAAAGTGCAAGTCAGCCTGCTTGAAAGCATGATTGATCTGCAGTTTGAAGGCCTTACAACTTACCTCAACAATGGCCGCCAAATACCCAGCCGCAGCGAAATTGCCAATGCACACGCACTGCTCGGAGCTCCTTACGGTATATATCAGACCCGGGATCACTGGATCGCTATTTCGATGGGCGAACCCGGGCAACTGTCCGAAGCCCTGGCACTGCCCGAGCTTAATGTATCCATAAGTGAAGCCTTTGTTAAACGCGACCAGATAAAAAAGAAACTGGCAGAGCACCTGAAAACAAACACCACCGCCCACTGGCTAGAGCGAATGAACAGCCATCACCTGTGGGCCTCAGAAGTTCTGAACTACGACCAGCTCCTGCAACACCCCGCGTTTAAAGCACTGTCAATCCCACTGACAGTGAGCCGCGAAAGTAACAACGGCACTGGAAGTCCCGTCAACGTCACCACAACCCGGTGTCCGATTCGCATCAATGGAAGAACACTGTCAAGTCCCAGGGCGGCCCCGACACTGGGCGCCGATACAGCAAGCATTCTAGAGGAATTGCAATGAGTTTCCCGAGTAAACCCTTGGACGGCTGTCTGGTTCTGGACTTTTCCCAGTACCTCTCGGGCCCATCCGCGGCACTCAGACTGGCTGACTTGGGGGCGAGAGTCATAAAAATCGAACGACCGGACGGAGGCGATGACTGCCGCAAACTGTACCTGTCCGACTGCACTATTGAAGGCGAATCCACACTATTTCACGCCATTAATAGGGACAAAGAAAGTTTCTGTGCCGACCTGAAAGACGCCGCACAGCGGCAGAATATCCACGCACTCATACGCAAAGCGGACGTCATTATCAGCAACTTTCGCCCCGGCGTTATGGACCGGCTGGAATTGAACTACGACTCCGTTAAAGCCATCAATCCGCGTATCGTCTATGGGGAAATCACCGGCTACGGAAAAGAGGGGCCGTGGAAAAACCGACCGGGGCAAGACCTGCTTCTGCAAGCGCTATCCGGTATCACATGGCTTTCCGGCAGCGCAAACGATGGCCCCGTTGCCATGGGAGTACCCGTTGCGGATATCTTCACTGGCGCGCTCTTGGTACAAGGCATTCTCGCCGCGCTTTTTGCCCGCGAACTTTCCGGAGAAGGCGCTTATGTAGAAATCAGTATGCTGGAAGCCATGCTCGACTTCCAGTTTGAACCCCTGACCATACTGCTCCACGACCCAAGCCAGAAAATCGAGCGCGCAAAAGTAAATGGCGCCCATACGCTGGTCGCTGGTGCTTATGGTTTTTACCGAACCAGTGACGGCTACATTGCACTCTCCATGGGGCAGATAAAGGACCTGGCCAGGCTACTGGACTGTCCCGCATTACTGCCGTACACCAACCCCTCAATGGCCTACAGTGAACGCGACGCGATAAAGGCAATTCTCGCAGATCACCTGCCGACGCAACCAACCGCCTACTGGCTATCAAAGCTGGAACCCGAAGATATCTGGTGTGCCGAGGTTCTCAACTGGGACCAACTCTTGGATCACCAGGGATTTATTCAGCTCGATATGTTGCAGTCTCTACCAATGCAGAAGGGCACTGAAATCATCACAAGTCGTTGTCCAATTCGCATCGATGACGAACGGCTCTGGGGCAGCAAACCAGCGCCTAAACTCGGGCAAAACCAAGCAGCCATTCAAAACGAGATCAATAATAACGGGGCCTACAATGAGAGAGAACAGAACGCATAACGCTATATCGATACAGACATCACCCACTGGAGTGGCGCGTATCACCCTGAACCTTCCGCCCGCGAACGCATATTATGAAGCGTTTTTACGCGAAATTGGCGATGCTGTAGATACCCTGGAAAAAAATGACGCAATACGGGTTGTAATTATCGAAAGCGCCCTTGAAAAATTTTTCTGTGCGGGAGCCGACATCAAGGTATTTGCAAACAACACAGTGCAGGAAAATCTTGCCCTTGTCTCACAGGCAAGAACCAATGCGTTAGCGATCGAGAACAGCAGCAAAATTTATATCGCTCAGATCGCAGGCCACTGCTTGGGAGGCGGACTGGAAATCGCATTGGCGTGTGACTTTATATTCGCATCGGAGGGCGATTACCGCTTCGGTTTACCGGAAATCAAGCTAGGCCTGATCCCTGGAAACGGCGGTACACAAAGGCTTTTGCGCCGCATCGGATTCCGAGCCGCACTAGAAATACTGCTTACCGGTGATACTTTCGGTGTGGCGCAAGCAAACGAGCTTGGCCTGCTGGACGGCCTCTACAGCCGTACGGGATTGCGCGAAGGCACACAGAACTTTGCCGAAGAGCTGGCACAAGGTCCTGGTCGCGCATCCACCGCAATTAAACGCGCATTGCGGGAAGGGTGCTCGCTGCCACTGGATCGGGCCTTGGCTCTGGAATCCGAACTGGCGGATTCACTCTATGAAACAGCGGACGCCAAGGAAGGGCTCAGTGCCTTTCTGGAGAAGCGCAAACCGGTGTTCAATCAGTAAGTGATTCTACCTTAAGGATCTCACTGCCGAAAGACACACGGATTATCCAACCCGTGTCCAGGCTAAGCCATTGGCAGTGACCAGAGCCCCCGATGGAAACACCATCCTACTTTAGCAAATACCACTAACAGAACGATAAAAAGTGAGGGAAAAATGACTACCGGAGAAATGAGCTATCAATGCTATATCGATGGAAAATGGATAGATAGCGAACAACATATCGCCGTGGAAAACCCGGCGACCGGAGAAATCTTCGCCAGGGTTCCCGATTGCACCACTGAACACGCGGATGAGGCCTTGGCCTCTTCACAGCAGGCCTTGCAAAGCTGGAAAATGCTCCCCGCAATCGAACGAGGCCGACACATCTTCCGCTTAATTGAAACTCTAAAGCCAAAACGAGACCATTTTGCCCGGCTCTTAGTGCTAGAACAGGGAAAAACCCTGAACGAAGCCTATGGTGAATTTGACGATACACTGACGTATCTCACCTACTCCGCAGAAGCGGCACGAAGACTGGAAGGAAAGATATTTCCGTCCGATAACGCCGGAGAGCAACTTTGGATACAAAAAGTGCCCTATGGCGTTACCATCGGCCTGTGTGCTTTCAACTATCCACTTGCCTTGATTGGACGCAAAGTCGGCCCCGCACTGGTTACCGGAAATACAATAATTGTGAAACCTCACGAAGCAACTCCGGTTACTGCAATGGAATTCGCCAAAACCGTAGAGGAAGCCGGAATCCCGCAAGGCGTCATCAATGTCATTAGCGGCAGCGGAATTGCGGTCGGAGAGCACCTGGTCAAAAGCCCTATCACCCAGCTTGTCACTCTAACTGGCAGTATACGCGCGGGCCAGGCAATCTGCCGTGCAGTGGCGGAAAACATCACTGCTGTTTCCCTGGAGTTGGGGGGAAAAGCATCCTTTATCGTTCTCGAAGATGCAGATATCGACAAAGCCGCCGATGCTGTAGTTACCTCCCGTTATGCCAACTGCGGCCAGGTCTGTATTTGTGCAGAGCTTGTTCTGGTCCACGAAAAAGTCGCAGAAGAGTTTACCCGCAAAGTTGTAGAGAAAGTGAAGCAGCTCAAAGTCGGCGACCCAATGGACAACCCGGATATGGGGCCATCCGTCACCGCACAGAATCTTAACCGGGTAGAAACCATTGTGCGTGACACCATAGAATCCGGAGCCAAACTTGCGTGCGGCGGCGAGCGCCCCCTGGGTGCTCAATTTGAGAAAGGAAACTGGTATCTACCCACCGTACTCACCGAGGTCACACCGGATATGGCAGCCGCCCGGGAGGAGATATTTGGCCCGGTATTACCAATCGTCAAAATTAAATCCTACGATGATGCAGTGGCAATCACCAATCGCCGTGAAGACGGACTCAGCTGCTACTTATGGACGAACGACTACCGCACCATTATGGACGGAATTTCGCGCCTGGAAGTTGGCACTGTCTTTGTGAATAAACAGATTGTGGGCTATATCCAGGGCTACCACTCTGGGCATAAGCGCAGCGGTATCGGTGGCGAAGATGGGGTTTACGGTATCGAAGGATATCTTCAAAAACGCACGGTTTACCTTAACAGCAATTGAGCTGTCTCGACCTATGTGTCTATAAGGCGGCAGACAGATGCCGCCTTAGGAACAACGCCCCGCCTCCCATCGCAGAATCTATATCCCACCAAAGATATGTATATTTCAAAAACCGCCCCAATACATGTTCACCCTTCCATCCCTGATAGAAATATCCTGTATATTCATCAGAGGCTACTTACCAGATACAAAAAAGCCGCCTTTTATTTGGCGGCAAGTTTAACTCTTCAGGCGAAGCAGTGCCGGCACTAATCAATAGAAAATGTTTTGTCAAATCTAGGCATGCCTGCCTGACGCCAACCTGCCCCTTCTTCAGAGATATGAAACCAGCGTGGCTGTGCGTTATCCCAAGACCACTTTTCCATTTCTCTTACCATATCCCGAAGCAGGACAGGATACTTTTTAGACAGATCTTTTTTCTCACCCACATCCTCGGCAATATTAAACAGCTTCCATTTTTCCTGCCCGTATTTAACCGCCTTCCATTGATTACGTCGCACTGCGGCATTGCTATAGCCGGTATAGTGACGCAACGCAAATATCAATTCATCTTTATGTGGGTCAGATCCAGACTGAATTGATGGCCATATATTTTTTCCATCTAATTTCTTTTCCGATGGAATTTCCGCGCCCGCCAAAGCAGCAAACGTTGGGTAGAAATCCAATGCCTTGACGGGATATTTGAAACGACTTCCCGGGGTTATCTTTCCAGGCCAGTACATCAACATCGGAGAACGAAATCCACCCTCATAGACGCTTCCCTTCCCTTCTCTCAGTGGGAAATTGCTCGCTCCTTGCGTTAACTTGCCGCCATTATCGCTCAGAAAAATAATAAGTGTATTGTCCAGTTGATCGGTTTTGCTCAATGCGTCGACCAGTCTCCCAACTCCGCGATCCAGTGCATAGACCATCCCAGCGTATGTTTTTCTCTTCTTGTCTTTAATATGAGAAAATTTCTCCATATCTTCCCGCTTCGCCTCCAGCGGCACATGGGGAGCATTGTACGCCAAGTAAAGGAAGAAAGGATTTTCTTTGCCCGCCGCCTTTTCCACAAATCTTACCGCCTCTCTGGAAAGCGCATCGGTTATATACTCGCTTTCGTCGACCGCTTTGCCATTGTACTCCAGAGGCAATAGGTAGTGATCAATATTGGTGACCCCCTGCGCCAGCTGATCAGCATAGGCTTTCTTAAACTCCTCAGGAAAATATTTATGACCTCCCCCTAGGAACCCGTAGAACTCATCGAACCCGCGACGATTTGGATGATACTCCGGAGCTTCGCCTAGATGCCACTTCCCCACTGCACCCGTGTAGTACCCATTTTCATTAAGTAGCTTACTAATAAACTTTTCCTCTGTAGGTACGCCAACGAAGGAACCGCGTACCGGAAGATTAAACTGCGCGCCGATTTTGTGCGGGTAGCGCCCCGTCATAAGCCCTGCCCGGCTGGGCCCGCAAAACGGATGCGCTGTATATGCCGCGTCAAAAACCATGCCCTCACTGGCGAGCTTATCAAGATTCGGGGTGAAAATGTCTTTCGACCCATTAAAACCCACATCGGCATAGCCCAGATCATCCGCCAAAATAACAACAATATTTGGCCTGTCGCTATCTTCTGGGGAAAGCGCTGTGACACTTAGCGAGACAAGAAAAATTGATATAAATCCTATAAACTTTTTTATTGTCATTTTTAATACCATAGAAAAAGAAAACAACTTGACAATTATTTATTTCATCACAGAGTTTTCTCTGCCTTCCAATTCGGAATAGTGATTCATTTGCGCATTAAACTTCTCCAACATTGGGTCCTGACTGGCTTCCAGCTGTTCGCGCATGAGGGACACCATGTGCAGAAGTTTTTTGCGGTATTTTGGATTGTCTACCTGGTTGTTGATTTCAACCGGATCCTTGCTCAGATCATACAGCTCATCGCGGATATCTCCGGGATTCCAGACAAACTTCAGTTCCGGCGTGCGCAGGGCGCGTATTCCAAACCAGGCTCCGTTGTACCATTCATAGGCATATAGAGCGATATCTTTGCGGCCTTTCTCCGCATTATCTCCCTGCTCAATCAAAGGATTCAGGGATCGACCGTCTTGTACTCCGTCATCGGGCAGCGCCATAATTTCAGCCAGGGTCGGAGCAATATCGAGCATGGATACTTGACGAAGAACGGATTTCGGCTCTACTTCCGGATTCCGTATCATCAATGGCATTCGCATCAGCTCATCGTAGGCATAAGGCCCTTTGTCATATAAGCCATGCTCACCCAACATGCTCCCCTGATCACCGAGGAATACAATATGCAGGTCGTCGTAGATGCCCACCTCTTTAGCGGTCTCCAGCACCTCACCGACAGCCCGATCAATCATGGCCATGGCGCCATAATAATAGGCGCGCATTTTCAACCAATCTTTATCGGTCATATGGCCTACATCATGCCAGGGCCAGAACGCATCCTCCTGTGACATTGGCTTATTGACCCGTTTAGCGAGGTGATTCGCTGGCAATTCCAGTTTTTCCGGATCAAACATGCTCGCATATGGTTCCGGCACTCGATATGGAGGATGGGGCTGGTCAAAACTGATAACACCGAAAAACGGACGTTCTTCCTTCGCGGCTATGCGCAGCATTTCCCGAGCGGCACGGACTTTCGCGTAAGTGGGCGTATCTTCATAGGAACCTGGCAGCGTCTGATAGTACTCAACCTTCTCTTGAAAGTAGTCCACTTGCCCCCTATCTGTGTTTAGACGGTAAGCATTATAGCGATCGATATTTGCTGCGATGCCATAGGGTGTAAGTGGACGCATAGCGCGCGACCATTTTGACTCCTTCACTTCGGCAACATAATCCGCTCCGCGGAGCTTGACACCCTGTGGCCCCAGATGCCATTTGCCCACATAACCAACAAAGTACCCGGCCTTTTTAGCACGTCCAATTAGCCCCTGCTCCGACAGAGACAGTTCGGAAAGGCGCGAGTGATACAAGCCGACGTTGTCATCAAGTCCAGTCCTATGCCCCCACCGCCCGGTAAATAATGCCGCCCGGGACGGAGAACATAATCCTGTCGTGGTCATGGCATTGTCGAATCGGACACTCTGCTCCGCCAGTTGATCAATGTTGGGCGTGGCCACCGGACCTCCGCGGTAAGAAAAAGTATCAAAGCGCATATCGTCAAACATTAAAATAAGGACATTTTCACGCTTCACATTTTCTTTTTCTCTGGCTTCCTGCACTGCCAAAGCATTTTTTGATATGGCGATACAAGTAATCGCCATTATCAGAATTGCGCGTAACCTGATCATTTTATGCCTCTTTTATTCTTTTTCGATGGCAATATCATCGATATACAGAACTCCGCTCCCGTTTTCCTGATCAGGAATGGAAATTTTCATAAAGTCTCCGCTGAGACTTTGCGGGTAATCAAATTCCTTATAAACCTTGATCCACTCTCCGCGCGCTAAACTCTGCAGATCAAATTCAGCAATGGGCGTATCCGTGCTGTTAAGTGATATAGATACCTTATCGGCAGTAGAATAGGGATCCACCCAAATTTTTGCCGATAGCCGGTAATTCCCGTTTAATAGGTTGACAGAGTTTTCCGGTGCGATTGCTGTAGCCTTTGTGTTTTTTCCGCCCGTGTACTTCAGGCTCCAGGTACCTTTGGCAAATCTTTCGTTGCGCACCCGTTGCAGGCTCTGTGCAGACTGCTCATCTATAAGCCAGAACTTTTGATACTTATTGTTTTCCGAATTCTCCGGAACTAGATTTAACGGGCGGTTTTCTTGCTCATACAGAATTGGGCCTTCGAAGCCAAAGAACGCCCGGTCCAACAAATTGGACTCAGGTTTTTGCCATACACGAACATAGTCTATTTCATAGGTCGCCGGTAACTGATCTTCGGTCGGTAAGCCTTGCCATACAAATATTTCTGAGTCCAGCCATATCTCCATTGGATTCGTTAGCACCCAGTGTTCACCGACCTCTTCCTGAGTCACCTCGTGCACCAACTTTCCATCCAAATAAAACTTTAAGTAGTCCTCTCCCCATTCCGCACCATATACGTGGAACTCCTCTGCCACATTAAAGGACAAATCCGTTTTATGGCCGAATTTTCGTGTCGGCCGTACTGCGGGCGGTTGCCAGTCATGCACAGAGGCTTTCAAGGTATTGCCTTTGATATCGACATCCCCTTTCAGGGTCGGCCGGCCCATTTGTTCGTATATATCGAGTTCCTGCTGATAACCAATGGCCCAGAAAGAGCTGGTCATCGCCGCATCGGCGGCTTTTGATCGCACTTCCATATAGCCGTTCAGAAAACGCTTTTTACTTACCACGGCACCGGTTGTCACGGGGACCTTCTGCCCTTCGTGAACACCGTAGAAATTTCCCTCGTGCCCTTCGCCAACGGCAAAGCTATAGTCCGGCTCCCAGCGGGAAGTAATCTTCAGCATTCCGCCTTCAACATAGACATTGTGAGGCGCAAACTGCGAAGGTGCGCGCCCTTTCCAGATGTAGTAATCGCCGTTCTCGCCTTGCACGAACCACTTACTGCGGTCGAGTGAATCACCGCTGAATTCGTCACTGATATCCTGATTGAGTACCCAGTTACCGGTATTGGTCGGGTCCGATGCTGGAAGAAGCAGTTGCTTTCGCTGTGGTTCCATTGTTGCGGATTCCGGTGCTGTTGGCCGGCTGGCACCGTCGCACCCTGTGGCCATCAGTACACCCGCAGCGAGTACACTAAGTGGCAGTAGTTTGATTTGCTTGCTCACTTGGTCTTTCCCTCAGCCTCATCACTATTGTCACGCGCTGGTGAAGCACAGCGCTGATTATTTTTTGATTGAACACGCTCTTGCCGACAAACCGACAGCGCCACCTCACAAGATAGAAATAATATAAACATATGATGTTTAAAGGCAAGGCATGATTTTGCCGCTTACAGAGATTTTTAGAGGATGGAGTTAGCGAGGAGGGGGGATAGGTGTGTCGAAAAGAGAAAAACAGTAAGAAAACGCCGTGTTGGAGTTACAGCAACACGGCGCTGTCCGGTACCCGGATTGGCAACTGCTATGTGCAGGACGCCATTTCTCTGTAAAGGCGCTCAGCAGCGTCTTCCAATAGCTTGCTGGTAAGCTGCTCCGCCAAATCGCCGTCGCGGGCGGCAATCGCTTCCAGCACTTCACGGTGAAAAGGCACAGACTGGAGATTGCTTTCCCTGGTCTGGTTAGTGATTTTGATGCTGACCAACAGCGCCGAGTAGATGACACCTTCTATGGCAGTGAGTATATCGTTGTGCGCGGCACTGAGTATGGCCTTGTGGAACAGCGCATCGGCGACCACAAAACCTTCCGACGAACCGACGGACGCTTCCATCTGATCGCAGGCGGCGCGTATCGTGGCGATGTCTTCCTCTGTACCGCGCTCCGCGGCCCAGCGGGCAGCCTTCGGTTCAAAGGCAATCCGAATTTCCAGCAGTTGCTTCAGGAATTCGTGATTGGGCGGCGCAGACAAGTGCCACGCGAGCACATCGTCATCCAACAGAATCCAATCCGTTCTGGGGCGTACCCGTGTCCCAATTCCGCGCCGCACATCCAGCATTCCCTTGCTGACCAGAATCTTGACCGCATCCCGTATAACCACCCGGCTGACTTTAAAACGCTCCGCCAGCGCATTTTCTTCATCGAGAAGCGTACCGGTTTCAATGGCACCGGCAACGATACGGCGTCCCAGTTCGCGGGCCACCTGTACGGAAAGGCTCGGCGACATAGACGCCGAACGTTTTAGATCGTAGTAGACAAGTTCGCTCATGACATGCATCTAAACATAGCATCTTCAACTTGCCAAGCGTTTATTCCACCCGGGTTCAAACGGCAATTTCCCCAGCGGTATCAACGACCACCACCTTTGGGCAATCCTCCGCGGAATCAAATAAAAAACGGACAACAGCGCAATCAAGTTTCAATTGTTTCCAGGCGGAGACGGCAACTCGCGTCATTCAAGAGCTTTTCAGTGAGCGTCTCCGCCATATCCCCGTCGCCAGCCGCTATCGCTTCATACACTTCCCGATGAAACGTAACCGAGGCGCCGTTTTCCCGCGGATCTTTGTTAGTGACCCGGATACTGACCAGGAGCGCGGAGTAGATCACCCCTTCCATGGCGGTAAGAATACTGTTCCGCGCAGCCTTGATAATGGCACGGTGAAACATGGAGTCGGCGATCACAAAATCCTCCGCGGCGCCCCCCTCCTCAGCCATACGCGTACAGGCTGCCTCAATTTCAGCCAAATCCTCCGCTGTCGCACGCTCAGCAGCCCAACGCGCGGCCTTGGGCTCGAACGCCAGGCGAATTTCCATCAACTGTTTCAGAAACGCAGGATTTGGCGGTGCGGAGAGATGCCAGGCGAGTACATCATCGTCGAGCAGTATCCACTGGCTGCGCGGACGGACCCTGGTACCAATGCCGCGGCGCACATCCAACAGACCTTTGCCCACCAGAATTTTTACCGCATCGCGGATCACCACACGGCTGACCCGGTAGCGCTCGGCCAGCGCGTTCTCGTCATCAAGCAGGCGCCCGGGCTCTATAGCACCGGACACAATCCTTCGCCCCAGCTCTCTGGCCACCTGCACAGAGAGGCTTGGGGACATGGTCGGGGCACGCTTCAGGTCGTAAAAAATTAGCTCACTCACGGCACCAATTTAAACATAACATGTTTAAACCCACAATTGAAAATGCCTTTCCCGGGACCGTCAGATCACACCGCTCAGCTCCCGCTCCGTGCACATATCCAGCGCGGCCAGAGCATCGCGATTGTATGCTACCCGCTCTTCCGCATTTAGCTCCCGCGGACGCACCCCTATCTTGATCCCCAGAAAGTCCAGTCGGCGCCAGTCCGCCACTTCCAGGCTCTTCGCTATCTGCTCGGCGGTAAGCAGAGACGTCTCTGCAAAATGCCCTTCTGCAAAAACAGGGGCCGGCGGCATATGTGTGTCGCACCACGCACCATAGGGCGTTTCCTCCGGAGAAACCCCGGAGAACATGAGGCCGCGCAGAAGTCCGGCTTCCCTTGCCTGGCGCAGATGCGACAGAGGGCCCTCCACACTGCGGGCTTCGAGAGCGGAACGCCCCCAATTGATAGACAGGCCGATATCACAACCGCAGCGTTGGTTGACGGACTGTACGGCTTGTATCTCCTCTTCCAAGGTCAGAAATCCCTTCTCAGCCGCTGCGTCTTCAATGTGAGCATCGCAGTGCTCAATGACCAACTGCGCACCGTCCCAGTCCCAGGACTGGATCTCCTCCAGGGACGCGATCAATGAGGCTGTGGAAGAGGCCGCACGAGCCCGGTTCGGACTGGTGTGCAATTGAATAAAATCCACCGCCTTGCGCCCCAGTGACTGATTCAGTTTCAGCACCGCCTCGCGCATCTGTCGATAAAAAGCGATACCTTCTGCCCGGCCGATCGCATCGTCGGAAGCGATGCCAAAAGCAGCGTGATCGCCAAGGCGCAGCATAATTCCGGGGACACCGGTGAACACGAAATCCCATCCGGGATCAATGTTCTCTAAAAACCACTGATCATCATGAGGATGAAGATGGCCGGTAAACGGGTGCTCGATCCCGCGAATATTACCCAGTTGCTTAATGCCGTTGAGATACCGGGCCTGCAGCTCCGGCTGCCAGGTTTCGGTGACCGGCGCCGTCGCATAGGCCGCAAGAATATATTTCATAAATCCAGAGCTCCTGAAGCAGGTTGCTGTCGGTAAAAGGCAGACCGCAATAAGACCTCTGATGAATTCGCTCCTGGAGTTTCCAGCAGGGCCACTTCCGGGCGGCTCGTTCCAATGGTGGATTGTCCCCGCCGTACTCAGCCAGTCGGACAACCTTCCCGTCTGGCATCAATGTATCTAAAGCACCAAAAAGCGACGTAATCAGAGGTGCCCTATTTTACGCTCCGCACATACTCCCGGTATATCCCCACATAGCGTTCAGCGTTCTCGCACACTTGAGCGCAATCCATTCCCGCCCGGTACAAACCCGAGCCCAACCCAAAACCGGAAACCCCCGCATCCAGGTACTCTGGCATTGCCGCTGGTGCTATGCCACCCACCGCAAGCACCAGCAGATCCGGCATTACTGCGGCAATCACTTTAAAACCTTCAGGCCCCAAACTACTGGCCGGAAAAATCTTCAAAGCGTCTGCGCCGGCGTCGGCGGCAGCCAAGGCTTCCGTAGGAGTGCAGAATCCCGGTACCGACACCAGACCCAGACGCTTGGTTTCCCGTATTACCGCCACATTGGTATTCGGAGAGATAATCACCCTCCCGCCCGCATCGGCAACGGCCCGCACTTCCTCCACTGTTAGTACGGTACCCGCACCTACCAACACTTCCTTACCAACAGTCTGCGCCAGCATCCGAATACTCGAGTAGGGATCTGGGGAGTTAAGCGGAACTTCGATCACCTGAAAGCCGGCACTCCGCACGGCTTCACCAATGCCGATGACTTCATCCGGCGTCACTCCCCGCAAAATCGCGACCAATGGCAAGTCCGCAATATAGGTGGCAAATTCAGAGGCTAATGTTTTCACACTCACGGTTGCACTCCTTTAGTGCAGGTATCAATCATTCCCGCCTGTGTCGCAATAGCAAACAAACCATTGCGCACTGTATCGCTACCATCCAAACACCGACAATGAATGCCGCGTCGCTCCAGGGCAAAACGGTAAAGCTCGGTTAAATTACCGCCCCCCACAAGGGTGACGCGGGCAGGCATTCCGATACTGTTTACCACGGTATGAATCTCAGTGCCGATTAACAAACCGGATAGGTAACTGCGCACTTCCTCCGGTGCGAGTGTCAGGCTGCTGTTCGTAACAGCGGAAATCACAGCGCTGCGCGCACTGAACAATGTATGCAATAAATCCGGGTACGCGCTTGCGGTATCAACGCCACGCTCAAACACATGACGGCTAAAAGTGTCGGTAGGTGACACTGGAGACTCCTGGGGGATAGCACGCCCGATGATACTTTTTTCAACCAAAAGGCTGAAAAGTTCACCCGTCATAAAAGTGGTGAAATCACTGATACCGGTTTCTGATTTGTCATGCCCCCCTTCAAGCTTTGAAAGACGCACCCATTTCGAGTGGGTACCCGGCAGGCAATAGATGGGAAATTCCGTGCAGGCGGGGTCCGTCTCTTCATCTTTCAACGACATACGCACGGCACCGAGGAGCTGAACTTCTTCACCGCGCATCACATCGGGCAAGCCGTTAAAAGAGACACCTCTGATTCCCGGCACCATAGCCATTGGCAGTCCGGCGCTATTGTCGACCTTACACAACTTTCTCCCCAGCTCAGACAAGGGCAAAGGGCAATCCACATACCCCGCATCCCTCCACCCCTGTGCGCTTCCTACCATACCGGCCATCAATACCGGCATAGGTCTCTCCTGCAGCCAGGCTGTGATCTGCCCCAGCAAAAAGGTTTCAAATTCAGACGGTGCTAGTGTCAGCATACCCTGGGGCTGCAAACGCTCGGCAAGCACCCGCCCGTCCCGATCCAGTAGAAAGGCGCGAAAGTTTGAGCTGCCCCAATCGACCGCAATAATCGCTGGAATGTCTGTATCTGTATTTGGCATTGAGAAATCTATAAGGGGGTCGCGCCCCGTATGGAATAAAACCGTGAATAACCAAGCACCGTCAAAGAAAAACACATGTAGCAGGTAGAGAGGGCATTGCCGCTGAATGTGGAAATTGAAACGAAAGAGGCACATTCACACGCGTAAAAAATATTTTATCGTCTACCCTTCCCGCACATGAACCACAGCGCTATACAAATTTCCCGAGACACCCGGCTTTTCAGGCTGTTACTTCAAAATGCTTGATAAACGCCCGGTCCGGCTCAATTCCCAATCCAGGCCCCTGGGGCAGACCCACAGTTCCGCCACTGGACCGGACCTGTTCAAGAATATTCAGCGGCTCTGTCAGTAATTCTTCGCGGAAGCGGTTTGGGGTAGTGTCATACTCCAGCATCGGCTGAACCGGATGCGCGGCACCGGGAATATCGGGCAACGCGGCCAGAAGGTGCAGATTTGTCCCTACGGCTACCGCCGAACCCCATACGTGATTAACCACAGGAATAAAATGCGCACTCGCCAGAGCCAGCACCTTTTGATATTCGGTAATTCCACCCAGCGCGCAGACTTCAGGTTGAAGAATGTCAACACAGCGATTACGAATCAGCTCTCGGTGCCCCCAACGGGTGAACTCGCATTCGCCCCCGGATATATTAATATCCAGTGCCTCGCAAAGCGTTCGATACCCTTGATAATCTTCTGGAGCCACCGGCTCTTCGAACCAGTCGACGCCCAACTGTTCAAACGCACGCCCCATAGGTATGGCTTCCCGTGTGGTATAGGCGTGATTTGCGTCGACCATAAGTCCCACATCCGAACCAATAGCGCTGCGCACGGCTTCCACTAGTTCGATATCCTTTTTCTGGCCTAAACCAACTTTCATTTTCATGGCTCTGAAGCCCATCTCGCGAATGGCCGCGGCTTCCATTTCGAACCGCTGCTTCAAATCCGGCACCCGTTGCAACATCATACCGTAGCCGTAGGCCGGTATCCGTTCCCGAAAAGCGCCACCAAGCAATTGATACACCGGTAAACCCAGCGCTTTTCCGGCGATATCCCAAAGTGCAATATCCACACCGGACAACGACTGAATGGGCATCCCTTTCTGACCGTGATCGCGCAGGAGGTTGTACACTTTGTGCCAGATCAATTCCCGATCCATGGGATTCATCCCCAATACCATGGGCTGAATCACTTTTTCCACAATAACCTTATTGGCGAAAGCGACATCCCCGCCACCAAAACATTCTCCCCATCCAGTGATGCCTTCGTCAGTCTGCACTTCCACCAGGTGCGTGGTGCGCTTTAGATAATATTGCTGTGAGTACCCCAACTCCTCCTCAAGGTCATACTGCAGAACGTGGCTGACGATCTTTGTGATTTCCATGGCGCTTCCTTCAATCAGTGTTCTATGGCCCGGGTTACACGTTTTATTGCCAAATAGTCGTCCAGTGCCAACGGTGAACAGTCCACACCAATCCCGGACTGTTTGACGCCGCAGTGCGGCAGGTCAATTGCGTACTTGATACCGTTTATCTGCACTTCGCCAAAGCGCAGTTTTTCCGCACACCAGTCCGCTTTTTTCCGGTCTTGAGTAAAAATAAATGAGGAGAGACCGGCTTCAGTGTCGTTGGCGGCGGCAATGACGGCTTCGTCGTCATCGAAGGTCAAAAGACTGATCACAGGTCCAAAAACCTCCTCCCGGTAAATACGCATCTTTTCACTGACTCCGTCGATCACTGTCGGCGCGTAAAAACTTCCGCGCTCCACACCCTCGGGCCGGCCGCCACCGGTCAACAGCCGCGCCCCATTTGCGACGGCATCCCGCACCAGCCCGTGGATCCGCTCCCAGGCGGCACCGTCGATCACTGGCCCCATATCGATATCGCCATGGCGGTCATAGCCCACTTTAACCGCGTGCGTGCGCGCCAAAACTTTTTCCCGAAAGCTGTCCACGACTTCGCTGTGCACAAAGACCCGGTTAGGGGTAACGCAGATTTGTCCCGCATTGGCAAACTTGACCCCGCACACAACATCCGCAGCCAGATCCAGATCGGCATCCGGGAAAATCAACACCGGGGCATTGCCACCCAGTTCCATGGAATAACGTTTGATCGAGGTGGCGCCATTGCGCATCACATGCATTCCGGTCTGCGTGGAGCCAATCAATGTGATCAGCGCCGGAATAGTGGATGAAGAAATTGCATCGCCAATTTCGTGGTCCACACCGGAGATGATATTCACCACACCCGCAGGAAGACCGATATGCGCGCAGAGCTCGCCTACGGCGTAGGCGGACAAAGGGGTTTTCGATGAAGGCTTGATAACTATCGGGCAGCCTGCGGCCATCGCCGGACCGAGCTTGTAGGCGAGATTCAACAGAGGAAAATTCCAGGCCAAAAACGCGGCCGCTACACCAACGGGTTGCCGGGACAACAGGTGTACATGGGTACCATCTCTGTCCACAAGGGATTCCGCATGTATACGAGATATTTCTTCTGCGTAATAGGCGAGACTGTGGGCTAGCATGCGGAAATCTTCCTCGGTGGACGCCCACGGCTTGCCCATTTCGAGATGAACGCATTCCCGTAAATGCTCTTCCGTGTCCAGCACCGCCTGGCGCAAGCGCTGCATCCACTCCACTCGCTCTGCAATACTGGTTCCGGACCAAAGCGGAAAAGCGCGCTCCGCCGCTTCCAGAGCTAAACAGGCATCCGCAACACCCGCCTCGGCAACCCGCCCTACCACCTGTTCGGTAGCGGGATTCACCACATCCATGGTGGCATTACCTTCACATAATTCGCCACCGATATACATACACTTGGAAAGCGTCATAAATCCCCCTATAGGCCCCTCACCAGCGTGTACAGCGGCAAAATCGTGCTATACCCGGTGTTCGTCTCGCGGCAATCTGGCATCTGTCAGGCGGCAAGAACCGCTATTGCCGTTGCCGACAATTTAAACATATGATGTTTGCACAAACAAGATGTTTTGCCTACACCTCAATACAGGCACACGGCAATGAATCCTATTCTCCGTGTAACAACCCGCAGCCCTGATACACCGAATGAGTCCGAGCTAAAGAAAAGAAAAAAAGAAAAAAGCTGATCCGCAAGAGAGATCAGCGCAAAAACTTTACACGCGAGGTACAAAGTAAAGAGATAAGTGATTAATCGTGGTAAACCACCGAGCGGCCGCCGTCTACAATCAGACTCTGTCCGGTCATAAAGCTGGATTCATGACTGGCCAAAAACACCGCTGGATAGGCAATTTCCTCCATACTGGCATTGCGCCTGAGCGGATGTATTGTCGCGATGGCGGCCCGCGCGGCATCCGGGTCATCCGTTGCCTCCCAGGCTTTGAAGGCATTTGGGGTTTCCACCATGCCCGGGCAGAGTGCGTTCACTCGAATATTGAAAGGGCCGTACTCCACCGCAAGATTGCGGGTCAATCCGATGATCGCATGCTTGGTTACTGCATAAGGAAAATACTGCGGAACGATTTGGAAGGCATGTACAGAACCGATATTGATAATGCTCCCGCCACCCGCTTCTTTCATCAGGGGCAAAACTGTGCGGCAACAATGCCAATAACCATCCAGATTTACCGCAAAATTGCGCCTCCAGGCATCATCCGATACAGACAACGCATCTTTCCCCACCTCAATCAGCGCTGCGTTGTTCACCAGAATTGAGGGATTCCCCAAGCGCCTGCAGGTCTCGGCTACCATAGCCTGTACAGCCTCCGGATCCGCGACATCCGTATGCACGAATGTCGCTCCCGGCCCTTCCCTGTTCAGGCGGTCGGCCGCTTCCTGACCCAAGTCCGCATTAATATCTGCGATACAAACTTTTGCCCCTTCGGCCAGGTACCGCTCGGCGATAGCGCGGCCAATGCCGTCTGCCGCACCGGTAATAATTGCGATCTGATTTTTCAGTCGCGCTGACATCTGCCACCTCACAAACTCAACTGGGGAACTTCTGCTTTGGGCGCGTAACTGTTGTTATTGGTTGCGGAGCACTCAGGCAATACGATGGACATAGCGAAAACGTACAAAATCCTTATATCCAATGATATCGAACTGCGCATCTCATTATTCGCTCTTCCCCTCTGACCCAGGATCCGCTCTATCGCAGGGAGCAATCTCATCAGAACTTCCCTGGGAAGCGCCAGAAACCCGGGAATACACTAGGTCTTTTTCGATCTGCTCAATCGATTTGTTTTTTGTCTCCGGCAGCAGAAACAGCATGATTATTAACCCCCCGAACGCGAGGGCACCATAGTTCAGGAAGGTATTGGCTGCCCCCAGGTTCTCCAGCTGCCAGGGAAAGAACTGCTGAATCAAATAACTGGAAATACTCTGTACCAAGGCGGCAAATGGCATCGCTACGCTGCGCACCCGGCTGGAGAAAACCTCCGAAAAAATCACCCACATGACCGGCCCGATGGACATATTGAATGCAGCGAGGAAGGCGAAGATACCAAACAGGACAAAAATCCCATTGATATCGATTGTCGCGTTAATAATCGCCCCGCTAACAAGCGGGAGATCTTTCTTGGAGTAAACCGCTGCAAGATCCTGCTTCAACGCCACGTCATCTTCATACACCTTGCCTACAAAAGACTGCAGCGGTGCAGTATCCACCTGTTGCGCCTGTAGGGTTTCCAGTGCAGACGCACTCAGCGTATAGTGGGCCGATTCAAAACCGTACCAGGTGGAAACATGGGCAACGGCGATCAACGCCAGCCCCACCAGTGTCAGGAAACGGCGACCCAGCTTTTCCACGCAGGTAATGGCCACCAGGGTAAAAATTACCGCTACCGCACCCAGCACAACCGTCTGCATAAAACTGTCTTCCACGCTCATGCCGACCTGCTCGAAAACCGTCGGCGCGTAAAAAAGAACCGCATTCATGCCCGTGGCGCCTTGTACCACGGCGTAGCATACAGCCAATGCCAGTACCAGGCGCATCGGTTTACCGAAGAGACATTTCAGCTGTGCAACTGTGGTATTTCGGCTATCCCTATCGATACTTTCGCGTACGCTTGCAACCAGACGGTTGGCGTGGGAGGCCGGACCCACTCTGGAAAACACATCGCGAGCCTCTTCAATGCGCCCTTGGGTCACCAACCAGCGGGGAGATTCTGGAATCGTCAGCAGCAGGGAAAACCAGATAATGTTTGGCAGTAGTTCGAATCCCAGCATAAAGCGCCAGACATTATCGTTATTCAGCCAACTGCTTTCCGCCAGAGCCTTAACCAGAAAAAAATTAACGATAAACGCCAACAAGCTGCCGATGGTGATCAGCAACTGATTGATCGCGACAAACTTACCGCGCTTATCCGGCGGAGCCACTTCGCCGATATACATGGCGGAGACGGTGATTGAGGCAAAGGCTACACCGCCGATAAAGCGACCGATCACCAGCATGGTATAGCCGGTGGCGAACGCGGAAATTAATGTGGAGAGTGAGTAGGTTGCGGCAATGGCCAGCAGGATTTTTTTGCGCCCGAACCGTTCACAAAAGCCGCCGGTAAAAAACAAGGCGAGAATCACCCCGACAATGGCACATCCCACCAAAGTGCCCACCTGCATGGCCGAGAGCTCAAATTGTGAGCTGACAAACCGCACGGCACCAGAAATATTTGCAGCATCGAGGCCAAATACAAAACTGCCAAATGCGGCGATCAATGCGAATCGGGTGACGCTGCTGCCGGCATTACCCGCCACCTGGGAGACGCCGGCCGCACCCATGGTGCCGACATCGGCTGTGTTGTTATTCATTTTACACCCGGTGAAAAACCGTTATTAATTATGCGACATATTTAAACATATGATGTTTAGATCAGCAATACCCAAGTCTACATCTCAGGCAATTCGACCTCGGCCACCTGGGGCTGTTTTTTTAAGAAAAGGCACTGCACAGGGGTGTGGAGCACCAATCCGCGCGATTGTGTAATGCGGGTCCGGCGTTGCGGCCCGCGGCAGAAAGCCGGCGGGCACCCTCCGCCGCCATAATTTCCTGCGCGCGGAAAAAATCTTGTGCGGAACCAGGCTTCTCAGGCCCCCTCCAGCACAACCGCAGGCTCAGGGCGCCCTTTCACTGCATTTTTAAAAACCAAGGTAACACCCGCGGGCGTCGGGGTATCCGCCGCATTCTCTACCCCGACGGCCGCCGTAGTAACATACAGGTCTGTATAGTCCGGCCCACCAAACGCCGGACACGTCGTGCGGGGTGTGGCCGCGAACAATGCGCCGCGCTCTTTACCGTCAGGTCCATAACAAACCGTACGCGCCCCGTCCCACAGGGATGTCCACAGGCCTCCATCCACGTCCAGCACTGCGCCGTCGGGAATCATTCCCTGTTCGCGAAAATCCAGAAATATTTCCGGTGCCCCCGAAGGCCATCCCGTATCGGGATCCAGAGCCAGGCGATAAATAAGGTTTTCCGCTGAGTCCGCGTAATAGCCCAAGTTGCGCCTGCGATCGAAACAGAGCCCATTGGGTACAGAGAGCCCCTCAACCAGTTTACGCAAAGTTCCCCGGTACCAACGATAGAGATTCCCGCAACCGGCCTCCCCGTTTTTACTCATGGTTCCTATCCAGAATCCGCCCCAGGGGTCGGCGCGGCCGTCGTTGCTGCGGTTGGAAGGAATATCCGGTTCCAGTGTACACAAAAGCTGTTTCTGCCCGGATTCCACGTCAAACAGATTGAGTCCACTCTCGCAGGCGACCAAAAGACGCTCTCGATCTACCCAACCAATGGCGGTAGGCATTTCCCCCAATTCCCATGCCTGAACTCCGTCAGGCCCTTTGCCCAGCAGCCGTCGACTAAGGATATCCACCCAGTACAGAGTCTCCCTTTGTGGATGCCACAATGGACCCTCACCCAGGCTGCACTCCCGCTCATCAAATATTTCAGGCCGAATAGCCGCGGCCTCACCGGACACTTGATTGGTCACGATTGGATTCTCCTTTGATGCGGCGATGCCTTGCCGAGACAAGCCCAGGCCACAAGCCAGCGCACTCAGCAACAGCTGCCTGCGATAAATAGGAAATCGTTGATTTTTATTTTTCATTAATCACTCTGCGGTATGTGAATCACCAATTGGTGACAGAACCATCGGGTTTCCGCAGGTGTGGTGGTTCTGCGGAAACTGGTGGCGATGCGCGAAATGCCGCTTCATTGACTTCCACGCCGAGCCCGGGCAAATCCGGCAGCACAAATGCGGTTCCGTCCAATGTATGCTGAACAGGAAACAGCGCCCGGTCGTGAAAACCAAAAGTGCAGAAAGGCCCCTGGTGGGTCTCCATCAGGCTGAAGTTGGGTACCGCTGCCGCAAAGTGATTTGAAGCGGCGGTACAAACCGGACCGAGCGGATTATGCGGCATAACGTCCACATAATACATTTCCGCCAAAGCGGCGGCTTTCATTGCCTCGGTGAAGCCACCAATATTGCACACATCCACCCTCAGGTATTGGGTGAGGCCACGTTGTACAAAGGGCACCGCAGCCCATTTGGAACTGAATTCTTCGCCGATCGCAAAGGGCACGTCTGTCATGCTGCGCAAAGCAGCATAGGCATCCGGCGACTCATTGCGGATCGGCTCTTCCAGGAAGTCCAGGGTTCCCGGAGCCAAACGCTGACAAAACGATGCCGCCTCGGCGACACTGAGACGGTGGTGATAGTCTATTCCCAGGGTGATGCCGGGGCCGATTATTTCCCGCAACATACCGAGACACCGGGCGGTTCGGGCGATGGATTCAGCGGGCTGGAAAAATTCTGGATTATTAAAGCCGGCGGGAATAACACGGATACAGGTCCACCCCAGGTCGATCAGAGCTTTGACTTCTTCGGCCAGCGCATCCAGGTGATCGGGGTCGGCTTCGGTATAGCAGCAGGCAAAACAGGGGATGCGTTCCCGCTGTTTTCCACCAAGCAGTTGATAGACGGGAACCTGCAGAGCCTTGCCGACAATATCGTACAGGGCAATATCGATGGCGGACATAGCCGCAGTCAGCACTCTACCTCCCTCAAAGTACTGACTGCGATAGATCTCCTGCCACAGACGGCCGATTTGCCGCGGGTCCTTCCCGCGCAGAAACGCCGCGAAGTGTTTCACCGCACCGATGACCGCGTGCTCGCGGCCGGAGAGTCCAGACTCGCCCCAGCCCACCAGACCGCTCTCGGTAACCACCTTGACCAGCAGCTGGTTTCTGCTGCCCACTGCGCCAAATAAGCTTTCTATGGATTCAATTTTCAAAGCATTATCCTCAGGCTCAGGCATCCGGCTTTTTTGGTACACGGTATTGATCCATGCGGTCGATATCGTATTTTTCATACTTGCGCTTTAGCAGCCAAAGCGGGCGCTGCAGGGTCAGCTCCCAGGCAAAGAGCTTCTTGAACATGCTCCGCACTCTCTGCGGATGCACCGCCGCAAGGTCATTCTGCTCGCCGATGTCCTCTGCCAGGTTATAGAGTTCCGCCGGGCGGTCTGGATAACGGATCAGCTTCCAGTCGCTGTCACGAATTACAGCCCGGGTCTCCTTTTTCCAGAACAATGTCTGGTGTGGACGTCCGCGCTTTTCCCCTGTCAGATAGGGAATCAGATTGACACCATCTAGAACCGACGCATACTTTTCTCCACCCGCGGCTTCGTAAAAGGTCGGCAACAGATCCAAGGTGGATACGGGAAAGTCGTAATCAACGCCGCCAGCCAACTTCTCCGGCCAGCGCATCAGGAAGGGAACCCGCAGTCCGCCCTCCAAGTGATTGGATTTGGTTCCAGCCAGAGGATAGTTGCTGGACCCGTTTTTATCCGACGGGCCGCCATTGTCATTGGAGAAAACGACGATCGTATTTTCCGTCAATCGCAATTGTTCCAGCTGGTCCATAACGCGCCCGATTCCCCGGTCCATGGCCAAGGTCATCGCCGCCAGCTCACGGCGCTTACCGGAAAGCTGTGGGAAGCGACGCATATCTTCCTCCAGCGCCTCCATTGGCGTATGTACTGCGTTAAAGGCCAGGTAGACGAAAAAAGGCTTATCGCGGTTTTTGCCGATGAAATCTACTGCTTCATCGGCCAGCACATCGGTCAGGTAACCTTCATGCTCTTCATAATGGCCAAATCCACGTTCTAACTTTTTATCAAA
Organism: Microbulbifer thermotolerans; assembly: GCF_001617625.1. Taxonomy (NCBI): domain Bacteria; kingdom Pseudomonadati; phylum Pseudomonadota; class Gammaproteobacteria; order Cellvibrionales; family Microbulbiferaceae; genus Microbulbifer; species Microbulbifer thermotolerans. Next base: position 2,410,536 of record NZ_CP014864.1, read on the forward strand.
GGCAGCCTCGACATTGCCCAGCGGATTCGCCTCATCATATTTAAAATAACTGCGGTCGCCGCCGCGAAATCCATAAAACTCATCAAACCCCCGCTTTAACGGGTGGTAGCGGTCCGCGTCTCCCAGGTGCCACTTTCCGATCATAGCGGTTCTGTATCCACGATCTTTCAGGTATTCCGCCATGGTTTTCTGTTCCAGAGGAAGACCCATCTCCGCCCCCTTGAGCGCTGAATTTTCACTCATGAACCCCGGTACATTAATCTCTTCGTAACCGAACCTCTGCTGGTATTTTCCAGTCATCAGACCGGCTCGCGAAGGACCACAAGTGGCGTCCGATACATAACCCTGGGTAAAACGGATCCCCTCAGCCGCCAGCTTGTCCAAATTGGGGGTCTGCATCACCTCGCTACCCTGGAAACCAAAATCGTTATAACCCGCATCATCGGCTAGTATTAGAACGATGTTGGGCAATCGGTTTTTATCCTTGCCATCGGCACAAGCTAATTGAACAAAAATGAATGACAATAAAATGAGTAGTAATTTTTTCATTGCACTAACCATACAGGTATTTTCCCGTTATACCGGTTATTTCCCAGCCGGATTTCAGGCACCCATAACCCGAATATCACACGGTCATAAATTCCGCAGAAAAAAGCCCCTGAGCATCCGGACAAACAACCAGAAAGGCATCAGGGGCTAATTACAACATCGATCCTAAAATTGCATCAGAACATATAAGTCACACTGGCACCAAAGTAGCGCTCATAGTCTCTCGGGTAGAACAATGCCTGATTGCCATACTGGTCGAGATACTTGAAGGTAGTGTAGCTCTCATCCAGCAGGTTTTTAACAAACAGATTTCCGCGCAGTTTGTCGTTGCCGATACCAATATAGAGGTCCAGGACATCGTAATCTGCGTTCGGCTCAATACCCTGCGCAATCATGTTGGCAGATGGAGAAAAATCACCCTCATAGCGCCATACCATATTGACATTGGTATCCCAGCCGGTTTCGCCAATCTCGCGATTGTAATTGATTGTGACCAATGCCTGCTCTTCCGCATTGTTCGGGAATGGCAATCCAGTCTGATCGAAGACAATTTTTCCTCCGAGTGAACTGCACCGGTCCGCGAGGCTACCCCCGGGGCAGTCCACCGGAGTATCGGCAAAATCCTCGTAGGTTGCTTCATAATTGGCATAGCTTGCAATCAACTTCAAATCAGAGCTGAGCTTGTACACCATGTCGGCTTCAATGCCGGTAGAGCGAACCTCGTCCGCGTTTACATATCCGGAAAAAATGGTATTTGACGCTTCATCAATCAAACGCGACGCGCGCACCTGGTAGTCTTCCACGGTCATGTCAAAGTACGTCAGATTGAAGTGCAACCTGTCGTCGAGCAACCGTGTGCGCAATCCGAACTCAATATTAGTCGACTGTTCAGGGCGGGTCGGAAAATACTCCGCCTCATCCGGATTGGTATTACTGGTCACAAAGTAAGACGGGCCCTTGTAACCGGTGGAGTAATTCACATATGCCCGGATATTCTCACTGAAGTCGTATCCCAGCACCGCCTTGTAAATAAAGTCTGAATTGGAATCAGAGAATTTTGATCCCGGGAGATCATTGCGCACCAGAGACGGATCTGTTTTGGACATCGCCAACACTTCAGCATAGGTTTCCATACCTGTGCCATCGACCGGCGGACGTAGCCAGAGAGCATCAAAGGAAGCGGAACTTTTCTCGTGCAGAGCACGGAATCCGAGTGTAGCATCTAAGTTGTCGGTAATCTGATATTCCAGCTGTCCGAAGATCGCGGTATTCGTGAAGTCTGCGGTAAAGTCACCCGAGGATAGGTTGCGGTCGGCCTGGAGCAAAGACCTGTCCTGCACACCAGTCGATTCGTAATGATCGATAAAGGCCAAGGCGGACGCATTGCTGACACAACCGATCATGACACCGTCCTCGATGACGCCTCTGGAACTAGCGCCGCCACCACCGACGCAACCGTCGGTAATTTCACTGCGCTGACCGGAGGTATCGTGGAAGAAAGCTCCTAAAACCCAATTTAAGGTGTCGTTATCAAAGTCACTGATCCGCAGCTCCTGTTGAATAACTTCAACCGACTCGTTACCGCCAAAATGCTCACGGTGTACAGGAAACTTGAAGGTGAAGAAACCGGAGCTGTTATTCAATTCGAAGTCCCGGTAACTGGCCAGATAAGTCAGTGAAATGCCGTTGTCGAAGTCATAATTCACTTCGGTTGAGAGGCCGGAATTTTCGATAGTGCCATAGTTGGAAATCGGGTTACGCGCCGTTGCCGGTTCCCCATAATCATTAAACCCTGGTTCGGAATCGATTTCGTTATAAGCGGAGGCAGTGACAACACCGCCCTCAATACGCACCACAGGTTTGGGCCCGTAATACGGATCGGCCTCGGCTTTTACCATGGAGCAGCAATTGGTATCCCGCTCGGAGTAGTCCAGACGCACCAGTACATTGAGATTACTGCCGTCATCATAAGCCAGCTGTCCGCGCAGACCCTTGCTTTCTTCCATCCCCACATCTTCGCCGCCGGGATACTCGTTGCGAATCCAGCCATCCTGTTCTTTGTGCTGAATATTGACACGGGCCGCCCAGTGATCATTGATTGGCATATTGATCGCGCCACCTACCGAGCGACCGTTAAAATCGGTCACTTCCGCCTTGACACTACCGTAAAAACTGTCGAAATCCGGACGTTTTGTCACATAGTGGATAACACCTGTAGAGGTATTCTGGCCAAACAGCGTTCCCTGGGGGCCACGCAATGCCTCAACCCGCTCCACATCGGCGATAGCAAGGTTCATCATGGACTGGCGCGGCAGCACCTCGCCATCCACAACCACCAGGTTGGATGACTGCAGCCCAATGGAATTGGTGAAAGTGCCTATACCGCGGGTTTTCAGTGTAGTAGTACGAATTTCGTTGCTGTCATCAATACCGAAGCCTGGAAGATACTTAACAATATCGAATCCAGTATCCACACCCAATTCTTCAACCACGTCGCCCGACAGCACCTGCATGGAAACCGGTACATCCTGCACGGATTGCTCGCGCTTCTGCGCGGTTACCACCACTTCCTCCAGGGCGTCAGACGGCCTGGTTTTCGTCTTGGCTGCAATCTCTTCCGCAATGGCAACATTGAATAGTGTGGCTACCGAGCAACATCCGAGCAACACCGCACTGCGCATGGGGCTTTGACTTTTATTTTTCACGCCTTCCCTCTCATCTTTTTATATTGAATTATTTTGGCGGGCGCTCACCTTCCCGAGGGAACCTGTGAACAATTCGCATGCGCCCCGTAATACGTTTCGGAGCCTGGGGCAGTGGAGCGAACACCATAAGGCATAAGTGCTTCCCTGTATCGCCGCCGGTCACCTTTCTGTAACTAGCTGTTGCGCAGTGCCCATCCCATCACTTTAAAGTCCCATTAACCTGAAATATATCCTTACCTTCAGGTGCGAATTCATCAGAGCTCCCCAGCCAGCACTACCGGCCTCGGCAAAGCTGATCGCCCAATAGCTCGCTCGCGCACAAAGAACGAGCGAATGGTTAGACATCCTGCCCCTTACAGGGGCTGCGTACGGAGCAAGACATCATGGATTCATAATATACATGTAAACATATGATGTTTGTCAATAGATTACATTCCAGTATGATGAGAGGGCTAGTGACACGGCCCGCCTGTATGGCCGACAAGACATAAGAAAAGCGAATATGTACAAAAAGCCCCTCCTGCCTGTAATGCTGGCAGTTGCGCTGATGTTGCTCACTTTCGCGGGATATTTAGCGCTTTTTCCCCAGCCCGCCCGGCAAACCGGACTCCCCGCGAATGAAAAACACCCCCGATCAGCCGCCCAAAGCCAGTACATAGGTTCCGCAGTCTGCTCAGACTGCCATCAACGGGAAACGATGCTTTGGTTGGGGTCACATCATGATGAATCGATGCAGCGGGCCACCAAGGTTTCCGTCAAGGGAGATTTCTCGGGTGCCCGCCTCAGCGCACTCGGTTTTGAGCATCGCTTCTATTCAAAAGGCGACACTTTCTGGGTTGAAACCCAGGGGGAGGAAGGCGTGGCCAAGTCCTATCAGGTGCTCTATACGTTTGGCACCGAACCACTCCAACAGTACCTTGTGGCAACAGAAAAAGGGCGTTTGCAGGCACTTCCTTTGGCGTGGGATACGGAGCGCTCCCTCTGGTTTCACCTGCAGGAGGACCTGAAGCCCAAAACCGGGGAATGGATACATTGGACCGGCGGCGGCATGAACTGGAACAGTATGTGTGCCGACTGTCACAGCACCGGCCTGAAAAAAAACTACGTCCCCGCGGACGACCGCTACGAGACAAGCTGGCAGGCGCTGGACGTGGGGTGTGAAGCCTGCCACGGCCCCGGCGCGGCACATGTGAAACAAGCGCAGGCCGGGACCACCATCAACCGGGCACTACTGGACATGATTCGCGGGGAAACGTCGCAAAAAACCGTGGAGAAATGCGGCCGCTGCCACGCGCGCCGGGAACAGCTGACCCCAGCGTTTGAACACGGTGGGCATTCCATGCTGAATCACTACCTACCCGATCCACTATCTCAGGGGCTTTACCACAGTGACGGGCAGATAGACCAAGAGGTATTTGTATACGGGTCCTTTACACAGAGCCGCATGTATCAATTGGGCGTCACCTGTACCCACTGTCACGATCCGCACAGCGCAAAAGTCAAACGCGAAGGCAACGCGCTCTGCCTCGGGTGCCACGCCGCCCAATACGCGACGCCGGCGCACCATCATCACAGCCCGGACGGAGCGAGCCGCGAGAACACAGCCTATGACAGGGGTACAGGGGATCAATGCGTGGATTGCCATATGCCGGGCAAGGTATACATGACCAATGACTTCCGACGGGACCACAGCCTGAGAGTTCCCAGGCCCGATCTGAGTGCCAAGTTCGGAACCCCCAACGCCTGCAACAACTGTCACGGGGACCGCTCTCCCGAATGGGCGGCGGAACAGGTGCGCCTCTGGTTTGGAGACACCCGGGCGCCACACTACTCGGACACCCTCACCCGGGCAGCGGTGGACCCATTGGGTACCCGACAAGCCTTGATTACCCTGCTGCAAGACCCAGCTCAACCCCATATTGCCCGCGCGGCGACGGTACAATATCTAGCCCAGTTGATGCCAACAGATCCGGCAGTGCGCCAAGCGCTGCTGCACGGCCTGGACGACAGCAACGCGCTGATCCGGGCAACCATCGCACGTGCCATGTACGACCTGCCCCTGGAGCAAAAGTTGCCGGATCTATTGCAACTTCTTGACGACCCGGTGACCGCAGTGCGCATCGCCGCGGCGCGCAGTTTAGTGGAACTTAAGCCCAACAGCCCGGCCTGGCATACCCTGAACCGAGATACACACAATTTACTCGCCAAAGCGGCAGAGGAATACCAAACGCAACTAACGGTAAACAGCGATTTTGCCGCATCGCATATTCAACAGGGTACCGACGCCCTGAAATCCGGACGCGAAGAAGATGCTGCCCGGCACTTTGTCCGCGCGCTGGAAATCGACGACCACCAAAATGCCGCCCGAATGTCCCTCGCCCAGTTGCGCTACCGCCAGGGTGACATCACAGCGGCGGAATCGCTCTATCGGAAAGTCATCAGCCAGGAGCCGGATGCCGCAGCCCCGCACTACGCACTTGGGCTTCTGTTGGCGGAGTTGGGGCAATTGACAGCAGCGGAAACAGAACTTGAAGCAGCGGCCCGTCTTGGTGCCAATCCGCGCGCTTGGTATAACCTCGCGGTGCTGCGGCATCAACAAGGGCGCGCGGATGCGGAGAAAGCCTATTTGCAGGCACTGGAATTATCGCCGGGTAACCCCGAGTTTACTCAAGGACTGGCGAGCTTTTATGTGCAAAATAAACAATGGCGGAAAGCCCGGACACTGATAAAACAGTCGCTGTCGGTCAACCCAAACCACCCACTTTTGTTACGGCTGCGGCAATTTTTGGCGCAAGCCCCCCAAACATAGGCCACAAACACATTCGCGACAGCACTAAGGTTGCTTCCGGGGCGCCCAGCGATGGGCGCAGCGGCGTTGTTACCGCGCGCTGGCGTCCCTTGCGCGAAAATTCACGCCTTTTCTTTTTTGAATCCACATCTCCACATAAAGCGCCTTTGTCACTGGGGTAAACGTAGGTTTATTTCGCATATCAACCCCGTCACCTCAATTCTGCAATAAAGCTCTCGTTTTCACTCCGACAAACAGATGACATATTGCAAATGCATTCGTATGATGTTTGGATTTGTACGCTCACTCGTTGAGCGATCATCTCAGCGTAGCGAGATAAAACAATAAATTTTTCTAGCGAAGAGAGTCCGACATGAAAACGACGCATACACTGGCGGTCCTGCTGCTCGCCAGCTGCACCGCCGTACAAGCCCAAGACATACGGCCACTGGGTGCCGTTGAAGGTGAAATGCGCTGGAAGGAGCTCGGTAACCGTACCGATGACTTCGAAGGCAATAGCCTTAACACCGCAAAATGGATCAATGCCCCAAGTGACTTGGTGATCGGCGCCTGGACATTCGACGAAAACAACACCTATGTGCGGGATGGAAAACTCAATATCATCGCAACCCAGGAAACCCATACCCGGCCATTTCGCGACAGCTGCCAGGGCGGCGCGACGGTACAACGCGAGCTCTACTATAAATCTGGGGCAGTAAAGTCGGCGGCCGACGGTGTTTACGGCTATTACGAAGCGCGAATCAAAGGCGTAAAAATCTTTCCCGGCCTGAGCCCCGCTTTCTGGTTATACAGCGACGGCCACCCCTATCCCGATCGCAATGTTCCCGGCAGCGTGGATTACAGCGAAATTGATGTGGTCGAGCTGCAGCAGGCCGACTGGTATGGCCCCGGCCCAGACGATGCGGACCCTGTCAATGTTATGGATCACAACCTACACGCCCGTATTGTCGGCGAGGACGGCAAAACCTACTGGCGGCGCCCGAAGCCCTACCCGGAAGCCCAGCTGCTCAAATTCGAGGCACCTTTTGATCCGTCGAAGGACTTCCACACCTACGCGGTAGAAAACCGCAAGGATGTCATTCGCTGGTATGTAGACGGCGAACTCATTGGAGAAAAACCCAATCTGTTCTGGCACCGTCCCATGCACGTCATCTTTTCGATGGGCCTTCGCCGCCAACTCATCAAATACAACGATGCGTGCAATCGCGCAGACCCCAATCCGGACACAGTAACTGCGGAGGGCTTCCCAGAAGACGCCACCATGCAGGTGGAATACGTGAAGACCTGGGAAGTATTGCCCTCTATCTGGGTCGATAACAAAAACAAATACCTGACCACTGACTATGAAACCGGTGGCAAACTCGAAGTCGTGGTCAACTACCACGGCGGCAGTAATCACCATGTAGTTGGCGATAAATACAACGGCATCACCGTGAATCTTGTGGAAAAAAATACAGATGGCTTCGTAAGAATTGTTGCCAGCGCCAACGATGCATCGGTAACCAGTGAAGAAAAGCGGTACGGTGGACAAACGACACTTCGCCTGGATCTCAGTGGCGTTACCCCCGCTGACCAATTGCCCCAGGGGCATTACTACGCCCTTGCACCGGTATTCCGCTCTTCCAACGGCAGCGACATTTTTCAAATGGGGGAACTTCAGCCCATCAAGGTGGTTGACCGCCAAAGCCCCGGGCCCGTGGCAGTCACCGGGGTATCGGTCTCAGCCGATACCACTGAGCTGCAAGTTGGTGAAACAACCCGCCTGGAAGCCACGGTTTTCCCGGCAAATGCGGACAACCCCGATGTCAGCTGGCACTCGAATAACATGCAGGTTGCCACTGTTGACCAGCAGGGACAGGTGCAGGGCAAATCTGTCGGCAATGTAAAAATCACGGTTACAACAGAAGATGGTAGACACAAAGCCTCGACCAAACTATCAGTGGTATCCTCCAGCGGCGATGGGGAAAGCTGCACAGGGGGCTGGGTGCCCGTCAGCGGTGTGCATGTCACACCGGACAGCGGCGAGCTTTCTGTGGGGCAAAGCATAAGGATCACACCCACAGTCACACCGGCATGCGCCAGTAACAAGCGCGTCGTGTTTAGCAGCAGCAATCCATCCGTGGCTATCGTGAATGCCGACGGCGTTGTCAGCGCAAAACGCGCAGGATCGGCAGAGATTACCGTGAAGACAAAAAATAAAGGAAAAACAGCGACTTATTCACTTACCGTAACCCCGTAACCATAGAAGCTCCCTTGGGTGTCCGGCACCTGCCGGGCACCAACCCAATGCCTCAGTTTCCCTCTTTCATACCAGTAAATTCTGTGATGAAAAAAACTGTGAACCCAGTTATTCATTACGTGAGACTGGCCGTTGATCTCGGGGCAAGAGGCAATGTCCATTCCACCACCAGGGCTTATTAGCTGGGCGAGAAGACGCTTTGTAGTCAAGAAAAAAGCATCAACGACTCGCTTATTATTTTATAATTCCATAAATTTTTCTTCGAACTTCAGACATGGCCACACCCGACACCGCAACGATCACGCCCTGCCATATCCGCGGCCTGTCCGCCTATAAGATGCAGAACCGCAGCTTATCCCTGATCGTGGTACCCCAACTGGGAGGGAAAATTGTCAGTTTATGTTCGGGCGTTGAAAAACAGACAGAGTGGCTTTGGCACAATGGGAGGATCAGCTACAAAGAGGCCGCGATCCAACACAGTTACACCGAACAACACGATACCGGTGGAATTGACGAGTGCTTCCCCAGCGTGGATGCCTGCACCCTGCCATCCCATGCCGGCCCACTTGCGGGCCTCCACTTACCGGATCACGGGGAACTCTACGGGCGCCCCTGGCGGGAAACGTCGGTGGGCGTGGATAGCAATGGTGCGGCTTTTATCACCCTAAAACAATCCTGCTCCACCCTGCCCTGCGAATTTCAGCGAACGTTAAAACTGAGTCCCGCTCAAAGTACTGTTTCGCTGGAATACCAACTGAACAATCCCGGCGACCTACCTTTTCCCTTCAGCTGGTGCCTACACCCCGCACTCCAACTGCGTCCAGGTATGCGCCTCATATTGCCGAAACACCACCGGCTACACTGCTCATTTGCCACGCCAAATGCACCTGTAACAACGGATGAAGTGGTCACTTGGCCAAAGACTGCCAATGCCTACGACCTTTCCTTAATACCAGATCCTGAAGCAGAAAAGCCGTTCGCAGCCAAGCTACTTTCTGCCACAGACCTCAGCGACTGCGGCAATGGGGGAGCCCTGATGATGGCCGGGCTACACAACCCCTACACTAATGAACAACTTCTGTTTGAGCTACCGATCACACAGATCCCCCATATCGCCCTTTGGTTGAACTATCGCAGCTGGGCGGGCGATGGTGGAAGACCTCATTTCAACCTGGTATTGGAGCCAGCTATCGGTAACGCCGACAGCCTCAAAACACTGATCGAACGTGGAACCGCCCCAACAGTACCACCACAGTCCTCTCGCAGCTGGTCATTCCAAATCCATATAAAGAAAACGCAAAATACCAGTGCGCAATGACTCCCTGTTTGCGGATAATGATTTAATACAGGCTAGAGAGCCTATGATTAATGCACTTCCTGGCCATAAAGAGACTTCGCGACCAATTGCTTGAGCGCCCGCCGCAGCAATCACATGGGTTAATCAGAGCTCCTTGGCTCGCCACCATCAAGCTTTGTCAACAATATACAATATGATATAAAGCAAGCCCGTGTTCCTCACTGGGCTAAAGTCATGTTTATAAGAATCATTTTGTTACTGCTTGGACTCATTTCCGCAGTCAGCGCAGCCGCAGAGTCACCTAAGGAACCTCTGATTAAGTCACTTTCTGATGGCTGAGGTGCTTCGGGGGCGGATGTGAAGCTCAGGTGATAGGACTGACATTTCGAAACCGACGGATACAGGGATGTATCCGTCGGAGCTACAGGGAAGTACTCGTGCGTTTTCGAAATGTCCGTCCTATTGCCTGAGCGCCCCGGAAGCCACCATAGTGTTCACGCGAATTAATCAGAGGCTCCACAGATAGCTCATTTAATTACATTGAGCCAAATCTTCTTTGGTATAAATTCTTATTTACAGCCTTTGCTGACTCAACCAGTGGCGAATAAGGGATATCAGTCACGCTCACAAAACCGACATTGTAGTTTTCTCCATCATAAGCACGTCCAGTCAAAGGAGAATCGATATACTGAAACCAATGAGCTCCGACTAAGTATGGATTGTCGATCACACTGTTCATATACTCGGCATACTTCTTACCGCGATCCGCCTGTGAGCTGGCATGGATCAAACCTGGATTGAGCAAGCCGGAGTCCAGTGCACCATTGTGAAATTCACCTATGATACTGGGGCGATCAAGTTCCTTGAGAAAATGCCAGAAGTTATCACTCACCCCCTCTTTGTAATAGTTATAACTGACCACATCGGCATAGTTTGCTGCAGCAGCTCTAATTTCCGGTGTCATCCCCCAATCCGCAAAGCGAGCGCCCATGTACATATGATTCGGCATATAGTGCTTAACAGCTTCTCGCACAATCCTGAAATATTGGTCCGCATAATGCTGCAACATAATGGATAGATCTTTAATCACTGAATCATTAAAGATATTCAGAGAGATCCCACTGGCGAAGTCATTCCAGGAATCAATACTCACCCCCCAGGATTTATTGAGCTTTTGAATATCGCCGTATTTTTCCCGCATCAAACGCACAAACTGCGCTTTTGTGGGACTTTCCTTCGCATCTCTGGTCAACGTATTAATCACAAGACCGTATTGCGTCTCTACGCTGCCCTCCTGTCCCCAACTCTTTTCGTTATCTACGAATACGCCCACACACCAGGGACTACCCTTGACCTCTTTGGCGATCTGTTCAGCAGTGATATACGCCCTCTCCTTAAATAGCGGATCAAAGGGATCTGGAAGCGGGCTCCAGTAGTCATTACCACTGCTCACTGTCTTGAAATTGCCGATAATCCAGCCATTGGCGAAATAGGGAAAGCGGTCCATCTGATAGTAACCGGGATCAATCCAGTTACCGAATGAGGTGAACCCCCAGCTCAGCATGCGATCGACGGTGACCTCTCGCCACTTTTCCATCAACTTCTTATCGTCGTCTATACCGTATTTCCTTTGCAGGTTGGCGCGATAAAAACTGAACGTCTCCCCCCGCTCGATCGCTCCCGTATGTACTTCCCGGCGGTAACCGAAGTTCTTTCCAAGAGGCTCGTCGTATGCGGGCAACCAGGTAAACATATCCGCACGCAAGCTGGAGCTGACGTAACGAGTCGGCACTGCGACGTCTGGAACACGGTTCAAGCCGAGAGAATCTTCAGGCGTTAAATCACCCGGTTTACGCGCGGGAATCAGTGCGTGATCGAAATCGTAGCCCGTAATCGTCGATGTATTGGCCAAGCGTACATTGGCGATGCCAGTGGAAAAGAACAGATAGCCGTCGGGGTCCACCAGAGACCATTTGCCATCCACTTTTTCAGTGCGAAAGTAACCGGTTCCTTTTAGACGCGGTCCCAACGCCCAGCCGCCAAACCGGGAGCGCCCTTCAAGCGGCGTCTTACGTAGCTGGGCCAACTCCCTTTCCGATGCTTCTCTTAACTCCTCCAGCGAATGGACTTTATTGGTGAAGTCGCGTTTGTTATTTTGGCCAAACTCATCCACCAAATTGACTAGATACATTTCGTCCAGGGATTCGGGCTGAATCAAACGCACATTGTCGACGACAACATATTTATTCTCTAATACACCGGCAACGGAGAATTCGATACTGTCAATTTCACTGACATTCAGACTCTTGTCTCCCCAGCGATAAATCATGTCCTGATACTCACTCATCCAACTGGGCGGATTGGAACGAATGCCGGTATCCACTGCCAGATCCGGCCCTTTCATCTCGAAAAAGTAAGTAGCACTGGACTGCTCCGGTACAACAAAACTTCGGCTATGTGTCCGCCCCTCGTTGTCTGTCGCTTTTACATAAAGATGTACCGATGATGACTCCGCGTTGGAAATATCCAATGCGAAAGCAAAGTTTCCCATCGCACTCCAGTCCCAAGTACCTTCAGGCTCGAATGAAAAGGCGGATGTGTGATTGTCCTCGGACAACAATCTGATACTGAGTGCCTTACCGGAGCCACGCTGTATAACTTCAGCCGTGGCATTTTGCAGTTTCAATTCCTTTGGCTGCTTTCCATTCTCAAAATCCCACAATAACAATGCAGTCTTGGCAGACTTCCCATGGCCCTCGCTACTATTGCCGCCAGAGGTTACTTCACGGGACGAGTTTAAGGGCATTTTATCAGTATTTTTTTCACCGCAACCGGAAAAAGCAATCGATGAAAAGGCCACCGCTGCAATAACCCTTATTGACTTTTGCATATTTTTGCAACTCCGCATGTATTTATATTTATCGATACACCAATCAAACAGAGAGTGTCTCTACCTCTTGTCCAGGAACGCGAATTTCCTCAACACGTCCCACCAAAAATAGGTACGAACACATTCCAACCAATGCCAGACCACCGATTAAAAGCAGTGCTGGTCGGAAATCACCGTCCTGGACGAGAAATCCAATCGCCACAGGAATAACCACCGCGGAAAGACCGCCGATAAAGTTAAAGCAGCCCCCTACCAGCCCCACCATATGACGGGGTGCGACTAGAGAAACAAAGACCCAATTGATAGAAGCAAGGCCATTGCCAAAGAAAGCCAGGGAGAGGAAAAAGGTTACCGCTGCCATGGATTCCACATAGTTTGCAGCGATGACCGTACCGGAAAGCAGCAATCCTACGATCACTGGTGTTTTTCGCGCGAACTCATTCGAATAACCACGCTTTACCAACCAATCAGACGTAAACCCGGAACATAAGACGCCGAAAAATGCCGCGGTAAAGGGAATCGACGCCCAGAATCCGGTTTTTAAGTTATCCAGTCCACGATACTCTGCCAGGTATGTCGGGAACCACGTAAGAAAAAATATCAACGTACTCCCGAGGCAAAACTGGCCGATATAAATTCCCCAAAGCTTTCGGTTGGTCAGTGCAAAGCGTATATTCGTCCAACTTGGAGCAGCTTGTCTTTCATTGTCATCGGCACACAGCTCAGACCCGACATCCTTTTCCCCCGGCTCCCTGTACATAAAATACCAAACCGCTGCCCAAGCGATACCGATCAATCCAGAAATAATGAATAGGCCACGCCAACCGAACCATTCCTGGATAACCGCCAGTATCGGCATCAAGAAAGCGAGCCCGATAAATTGCCCGGACGTATAGACCGCAATTGCACTCGCTCTCTGACGTTCTGCAAACCAGTGTGTCACTATTTTATTATTTGTTGGATAAGATGGTGCCTCGAACATTCCAACCGCCATACGGCAACCCACCATGGCAGCGAGAGAGGTAACAAGCCCTTGAACGATAGTCGCTAGGGACCAGGCCACGAGTATCACCGGATATAAAATACGCACACGGACTGCATCGACAATCATCCCCCCTGGTATTTGCATGGCCGAGTATGTCCAGGCAAACGCAGAAAATATTACCCCCATCTGTACCGAGGTTAGATCAAGATCATCCGCAATAAATTTGGCCGCCACTGAAATATTCGTTCTATCCATGTAGTTAATTACTACACTAATAAACAGTAACGCGAGCACAAAAAACTTATTATTTATATTCATACATCTTCTATCTGTATCTGAGCAATATCACACAGGAATCAACCAACTTTATACCCGTACATGCTCTCTTGATTGACACTGTCAACAAAGCGCGAATTCGTTATAGCGCTGTTATGAAAAAATTCTTTGATATATATCTCCCCCGATACATTTTGCGCGACTACCCAGTTTTTGTTCGATTCTCAATACCTCATTCCACTTCACCATCCTTTCACTTCGTGCAAAAGATCCCACTTTCAACTGTCCTGCGTTGGCAGCCACTGCAAGATGGGCAATGTCGGAGGAGATACTCTCTTGCACAGCCCAGCGGGTAGCAGTGCAGCAAACCTGTCCGGTATTCAAGGTGATGGCACCAGCCAAACCAACGGCAGCGGAACTGATATCCGCATCGTTACAGATAACCGATGCCCCCTTACCGCCCAATTCCAGCTTTACCGGTTTTAGATTTGCACCACAGGACTCTGCTATCAGGCGTCCCACTCGGGAAGATCCAGTAAAAGAAACAAAGCGCACTTTCGGATGACGGGTAAATACGGCGCCGACTTCCGGCCCCTCGCCCGGTAATACGTTGATTACACCAGCGGGGAAACCCGCTTCGTCAGCAAGTTTCGCAAGATAAAGAGTCGATAATGGCGTCACTTCCGAGGGCTTGATGACCACAGTATTTCCCGCCGCAAGCGCGGGAGCGATACCCCACAGACACAGTGCAAGCGGGAAGTTCCAGGGAAAAATAAACCCGACCACGCCGTAGGGGAGGCGCAAAGAGGCCGCTCGCTTCATACCCGCCAGGTCCAGCGGTTTCTCAAAATCTTCTTGCTCACATAAGTCGGCATAGTAACGCAGACACTCAATACCGAAAGGCACGTCAAAGCCGCGGGCATTTTCCACTGGCTTTCCGACATCCAGTGACTCCAGTTGAGCCAACTCTTCGGCATCGCGCTCACAAAGGTCAGCCAGTGCTCGCAACAACTGGGCTCTTTCAATAGCAGTGGTATCCTGCCAGAACTGGAAAGCGGCATACGCGGCCTCAATGGCCCGCTCTGTATCCTTCCCCTGAGCCTCAGACACTTGAGCCAGTATCGATTTATCGGCCGGATTCTCCACAAGCACGGACTTTCCGCGGATCCCGGTTAGCCAAGCGCCATCAGAATAGAAAGGAACTGGAGTTTGGCCGAGAAAGGACTTCACTTTCGCGGTTGTTTCTATCATCACCGGCCTCTCATTATTGTTGTGAAAACAACAGCGCCTTAGTGTGAATACGCTTAGCAAATCATTTTGTTAACAATTTACAACCATAACCGAAGCCCTGCAACAACTTTAAACGCGTGAACCTCCCTGAATTGTCATAAATGACAGGGTCAAATTACGCCGAACATATTGTAAACAATCAACTATTTACAAAATATTTCCCTATGACTACTATTGGTAGCCAAATAACTCATAAAAACAAATGGAGAGAAAACAAATGGTCTGCCCTTCCCTTACAGGCCGAATTGCGCTGGCCTTCTTATCCCTTGTCCTGACCGCCTGCAGTAGTGATGGAGACCGAGCAGATACCAAACAGCCCCCGCCCTCAGAAGACAAGGTACAGCAAGACTCACAGCCAGATGCCTTTACCTTTGGCGCCGTTTCAGACGCCGAGCCTGGCAGTCAACAAGTCTCAAATGCCATCACGATTACCGGCATCAACACCAGTACGGACATCAGCGTGAATGGAGGTGAGTTCTCCATTAATGATGGCCCCTTCCAAAACTCGACAGGAACCGTCAATAGCGGAGACAGTGTCGTTCTGCGCCTGATCGCGAGCACTGACTACGGCGCTACGGTCACCGCGACTCTGACGGTCGGCGGCGTCAGTGCCGAATTCCGTGTTACCACCAAAGCCGAATCCACCAATAACGAAGACACAGTAAAAGTCGATGTCAACCTGAATATGCGACACACCGTAGGCGGTGAGTCGGTATTTGATCGCCGAAAGTTCATTAACATCCACGCCTCCAATACCGAACAAGACTGGGTCGGTAACAATAGTCAGAGTGCCGGTGCTCCCAATGAAGATCCGGATCTGATGACAAACTTCCTGGAGGGGTACGATGTTTACCTGGGAAGGGATACCGGAGGCATGAAATGGCAATTGAGCCTACTGCCGGAAGACCCATCCCGACCCGGGTTTATCGATGAGACGGCAGCAAAAAGCAATGGTGGTGGTGCGCGCTGGAACTACACCACAGGAACCAGTACTGGAGCCCAACTCGCCCGGTATCACGAGCATCGCGCAACCGATATGGTAGTTGGCGGCCAACAGCATCCCTACTGGCCAAATGGTGACGATACCGGTATGGGATGGTCCTTTTCCACCGCAGATAGTGAGGAAGAGCCTTTCGGCACCGCCGTTGGTCACTATATGGCGAACTTCCTCTACGAGTACTTTAACCGCGGAGCGGGTGACACATACGGCCAGCCCAAACCCGTTTTTCTGGAAGTTATGAATGAGCCCCTGTACGACCTAGTGGATTTTCCGTCGGACAAAGATAAAGGCACAACGCCGGAGGAGGTGTTCAAATTCCACAATGCCGTAGCAGATGCAGTCCGCGCATTTCGCGACCCCTGGGATCAAGCCGTTCACGACAACGTACTAATCGGGGGCTATACCGTTGCTTTCCCGGATTTCGAAAAGAACGACTTTAATCGCTGGGAGGAACGCGACAAGCTGTTCATCGATATCGCCGGAGAAAAAATGGACTTTCTGTCCCTACACTTCTATGACTTCCCGGATATCGAGGGCAAGCGAAAGCTCCGCCGCGGCAGCAATCTCGAAGCTACCTTCGATATGCTGGAGCAATACACTCTGATGGCCACCGGCGAACGCATGCCATTTTTGATTTCAGAATTCGGGGCAACGGTTCACAGCATGATGAACCAGCCCTGGTCGCCGGAAAGGGATGGCTACAAACTGCGTGCGTTTAACGGGTTAATGATGAACATTCTCGAGCGCCCGGATCAAATTTTGAAGTCCATTCCATTCATTACCGTAAAGGCGGAATGGGGGCGACAATCTGAAACCGTACCCTATACCAATCGCCTGATGCGCCAGAAAAAGGAAGCCGACACTGAGAGTGGAGATTCCTGGGTATACACTGAGCTGGTTAAATTCTACCAGCTGTGGGCAGAAGTGAAGGGAACAAGAGTAGATAGCTGGGCCAGCGACCTGGATGTTCAAGTCAATGCCTATGTAGACGGCGCAACCGCTTATATCGTGTTAAACAACCTGGAAGAAGAAACCAGCATATTGGACCTCGCGACCCTGGGAACAGGGACCAATCCGTTACAGGAGGTGACCGTCAAGGAGCTCTCCTACAATGACGATGGCGTCCCGGTACTTTCAGAAACCACCCTCGAGCAGCTTCCCGAAAAAATCACACTGAAGCCTGAGGCCACTCTTGTTCTGCAACTAAACTACAAAGAGAACATCACACTGGATGAGGAAAACTCGGAGACAAAATATTACGCAGACAAATACAAGCAACCCATTGAGGCAAAAAGAAAATTACAGTTTGCGATCAGCAACGTAGAAGTGTCTGACGAAGGGGAGGCGATACTACGCCTTGGCATCGGTCGCGACCACGGCAAATCCCTCACGCCTTCCGTAACGATCAATGGTCACAAAGTATCAGTACCGGAAGATTATCAAGGGTACGATCAATATTACGATGGTAAGGGCCGGGATCAGTTTTTCGGAGTTATCGAAATACCGGTGGCCATCGAATATTTAACCAAAGATAATGCCGTGGAAATTGAATTCCCCGACGATGGTGGTTACGTTAGCACAACCACCCTACAGGTATTCTCCACAAGCAGTGCAATAAATCGTGGAGTACGCTAGAGGGTAATCTATTAACAATAGCATGAGCGCCGCAGATAACTAGAAAGCGCTCATGCTATGAAATAGACTATTCGAAACCCCATAAGCAACTTTTTTGTGTCTGACTGTTTCGAAATGTCGATTTCACCGGTTGAATATCCTCTATGCTTACGGAACCTCATTAAAATTTGATGGCAAATTAATAAGAGATTTTCTGCTTTTCTCCCAACCTTCGCTTCTTGCTACCCTGGCGTAACTCGCCAGGGCTTTTTTCTAAAAGCCGTATCATTTCTCTCTCCCGGGAAGCAAAACAACATTCTCGCGCCAACTAACGCAACCCCTATTGTTTATTGTTTACAATATATTATTTAATACCGTCGGCAGCAGATATAACTATATAAAAAGCCGCTAACTCAACATCGTGCAAAACGAGCATCCATATCGCGTTAACTGTTACCTGCTGTCAATTTCCATTGGGCCACTTCTAGGTTTTCCCGCAGATTACGGTGGTTGCGGCGTAGTTGTAAGCGGCCGAACAAAAAACAAACACACCAGTTAAAAGGTGTTCAAATCCTGGAGCAAGCGATGAGACTTTCCAAATCTCAAGGCATTCTGCCTTTAGCACATGCTGTGCTAGCGGCAGCAATCGCCTACAGTACCGCAGCCACCGCTGCCGATTACCGTCTAGAGGCCGAAGACTTTACCAATGTAGGAGGTACCTACAACGATGGTCAGCCACAAAAAATCAGTGTCTACACAGTAAATGGCATTACTGCCATCAACTATGTCAACAAGGGCGATTACGCTGAATATACTCTTTCCGTCCCACAAGCAGGACAATACGATCTGACCTATTTCGCCGGCACAGCCATTGATGGAGCGCGGATTGATTTTCAGGTCAACAACAATGGCAGCTGGCAAACACTGGCTAGAACCGATGTACCCAATGCTGGCTGGGACAATTTTCAACCGTTGCCCGCAGGTAGTATTCATCTCTCCTCTGGATCACAGCAGATCCGGTTATTCGGAGGCGGAGATCACGACTGGCAATGGAATCTGGACAAAATGGAACTTGCCTACATTGATGACAGCTCTTCCAGTTCCGGTGGAGGATCAACTTCCAGCTCTTCATCCGGGGGATCTTCCTCGAGTTCTGGCTCAGGAAGCAGTAGCTCAGGAGGATCTCCAGAGGAAGGTGGTCATGTTTCGGGGACTTTTAAGCTGGAAGCCGAAAATGCACACCATGTGGGGGGAGAAATCGACACCTATGCAATCAACGGCGGCGTTGCCGTCAACTATTTCAATAGCGGCGACTATCTGGAGTACAACCTGCACCTGGATCAGTCAGGCCTTTATCGACCGAAGTATTATGTGAGTACCGCACATAGCTCCGGTGTGGCGGTTGGTCTAATGGCAACAGATCATGAAGGTGCCCTGGTAACTAAGAACACTAGTGAAGTTCAAAGTCAGGGGGGTTGGGACAGCTTCTACCTGCTCAACGCCGCCTCTGATATCAACCTATTTTCCGGCGACCTGACTATTCGTATATACGGCGCAGGTACTCAAGACTTCCAGTTTAATATTGACTACGTCATTTTTGAGCGTATCAGTGACGTCGACCTCGATCTGGACGGAGACAACGACGGCATTGCGGATGTAAACGACAGCTGTCCGGGAACCGATCCATCAGAAACCGCCAACAGCGAAGGGTGTGCGCCTTCTCAGCTGGATACAGATAAAGATGGCATTGCCGATAACCGGGATCAATGTCCAACCACAGCACCTGGGGATTTTGTCGATTCTGAAGGCTGTGCCAGTACCGGCGCTGATGACGACGACCTCGACGGGATAGCCAATCAAGAGGACCACTGCCCCGACACCCCCTTTGGGGAAAACGTAGCCCCATCAGGATGCACAGGGTTTGAGGACAGCGATAGCGATGGCATTGCCAACGGCACGGATCAATGTCCATCCACTCCGGCCAAGGAGTTTGCCAATGAGTCTGGCTGCTCACCCTCTCAGGTAGCCAATCCACACAGTGTAAAGGTTACGGTCAACGCGAATATTAAACACAGCGTTAAGGGCATTTCTGACTTTGGGCGCAACCGGCATATTACTGCACATACCACCATCTATGAGAAAGACTGGGAAGGACATGCCGACAAGCTCAATTATCTGGTCAACACTCTGGATGTAACACTGGGCCGCGACAATGGTACTGCCACCTGGAAATTTCAAGACACTAAGGAGGACCCCAACCGAGAAAACTGGCCAGACCTGGATTACATGGTGACCCGGGGAAAGGAACTGCGTGAAAACTATGAAGCCAATCCCTTCTATAAGCGCTTCAGTGCCGACAGAACGGAACTGATCGCAGGTACCAATCCACACCCCACCTACCCCACCCTTAGCTGGAATGCCAATGGCTCCACCTGGCACGACTGGCAACCGATGCACATCGAAACCTCTGCCGCCTGGATGGGACAATACCTTAAGCACTACTACGCCAACTCCAGCAACGGCTATATCGGCGATCCAATGCCAAAATTCTGGGAAGTCATCAACGAACCAGATATGGAAATGAAAACCGGAAAATTTATGGTTACCAACCAGGAAGCTATTTGGGAATACCATAATCTGGTTGCCCAGGAAATACGCTCAAAACTGGGCAACGAGGCTCCGCTGATTGGCGGTATGACCTGGGGTCAACATGACTTCTACCGTCGCGATGGCATTTCCCGCTACGCAGACAACGCATACGACCAATGGATAGTCGCCGATGATCCAGCCGAAGAGGCTGCAGCGGAAGAGTTTTTCCGTCAGGCAATGGCCACGACCGTCGACGATACACGCGATCAGAATTGGTATCAGTGGGACGTAATGTGGAAAGGGTTTATGGATGCAGCCGGACACAACATGGACTTTTACTCCGTCCATGTTTACGACTGGCCCGGCGTTAACAGTGATGCCAAGTCCACCCTGCGTCGGAACGGTCACCTCCCCGCCATGCTTGATATGATTGAGTGGTATGACGTGTATCAAAATGGCCAGGCCAACCGAAAACCCATCGTAATTTCCGAGTATGGTGCGGTACAGGGAGGCTGGAACACTCTGGCACATCAACCCCGCTTCGAGTCGGAAGTACTTAAGTCCTTTAACGCTATGTTAATGCAGATTCTCGAGCGCCCGGATTACGTGATCAAATCCATGCCCTTTACTCCCGCCAAGCCATTGTGGGGCTACTACCCGGGTGGCTGCGGGTACGAGGAAGTACGTAACTGTACAGCGCCCTATCACTACAGCCTACTCATAGAGCCTGTATTAAACAGTGATAATTGGCAGTGGTCTGACTACATTAAATTCTATGAACTTTGGGCAGATATCGACGGAACCCGTGTGGACAGTGTATCCAGCGACCCGGATGTACAAGTTCAGTCCTATGTGAATAACAATGAACTTTTTATCATCATCAATAACCTGGAAACCGTAGATACAACCATCGACCTGACGGTGGCAGGACTGAATAACGCCCAGCTGCAAAATGTGGAATTGCGCAATATGCATTTCGACAACAACTTTGATACACAGCTGGAGCGACACCATATGAAGCAAATGCCGACCAAGGTCACTCTTGCGGCTGACGCTACTCTGGTACTGCGCTATACCTTGAACAGTACTATTGCTATTAACCAATCCGTAGACGAGAAAAAGTACTTTGGTAACAGCGTGAGTGGCGGCAGTGTACCCCATCGTATATCTGTAGCCGGAGGTGCAAAAAATTTACAAGTGAACAATGTATCCGTACCTTCCGGTTATGCGGAGTCACAACTGCGTCTCACCGTGGCACTCTATCCCAGCCAGGACGACACCCCTGACAGCCTCCTGCAGATTGACACTCTGACCATTAATGGGCACACCATCGAGACACCCATAGACTGGCGAGGTCGTAAAGAAAATTCTGTGGAGCGCTACTTCAACACACTGGAGATACCGGTGCCCGTTGATGTACTACAGAAAAATAACACGATCAGCGTGGACTTCCGGCATAATGGAGAGTTAACTGTTGCAAATCTTGTAATCAAGGAGTACACAACCACTCCTGTACGACATTGATCACAACTGCCCTAGGCCTCTAGAGCAACCCACATCGGTCAAAGGACCGGTGTGGGTATCTCTACAAATTGCTTTCAACTTTTTCAGAATTTTTGTCAAGTACTGCTTCTTGTTCTGCTACTAGTAGTACAGTTAAGAAAGTCAAATACTTTCTGCTCCCATTATTTTCCTTGTACGAACCTATGACGCGTCATTATTTACTGCAGAAGCCAATAGTGGCAGCACAAATAATGCAGCTACCGCCCAATGCCAATGCCAAACTTGCACTGCCCCTATAAACGCTCCAACAGGCAATAGCAAGCTAAGTAATATGTTGTTTGACGATTCAAAAGGCGGCATAAATTTAAGAAATAGACCATCTAAAATCGACAATGTGACACCGACTAGCAGAATTACCGCTAAAATTACCCCTCCACCTAGCGCGCCAAAATAGTGCTCAAAACCTAACCATAAAGCCCACCCCATAATCACCCAATAGGCAAGAACACCGACAATAAGCACAATGGCTTCAACAGCGGAGAAATAACGCATCGTTCCAAACACCAAAACTTAAATTTCCGGGAGGTCTCTGAATAAATTTTCAATCACTCGAAACCTGAATATGAATCTTCTATTCCACTCTTCCAAGGGTTTAATGTCAAATGAGGTGTACACCACCAGCGGCCGACCTACCCAATTGACTGATTAGTACTTCCCCATACCGGAACTCTACCTTGTTGATCAACAGCGCTGAAAGAGTACAACGCTTGTGTATCCGCAGCGCATCCAGCCAGTAGCATTTGATCAAATAACACACAGATCGATGCATTGCAGTTCCAATCAATCATCCGCCAGCGACCTAAATATGTGACACAGTTTTCTAAGTTCGCCTCACAAACATATTATGTTTAATTCCGTCATATCAATAGCCTATCGCGTTGTTTGCAGTCCAAATATGGCTGTCGATGGCTGGAAGGCGCCTCACGCGACGCCAATATGACAAAAATAATCAATAAAATCAGAGGATTAGAGCGATGAAAATAAAAGAAGCACTACTCGCCACGTCAGTTTTGGCGATTTTTTGTACACCTCTATTCGCCGGTCAAGATGAGGTTGCGAGCCAATACGACCTAAGCGGGACGGGATACGGTCAAGATATCAACACCTTTGCACACAAGTATATACAAGGGGCTTCTCCATACTTCGAAAACCGTGTTTTTGATCAGCAGCCAGAAGAGCTGTACCCGGCTAGAAACTACACATCACAGACTAATGACACCCAGCGCTTACTGGCCGCCCTACGGCGAGCGAGCCAAGAAGACAGTGATGGAGGGGTAGTTATACTCCGTGCAGCAAAAAACGGCGGCAACAACCGTTACCGGTTAGACCGCGTGGACATGCCCTCCAATGTACGCTTAGAGGTAGACCCGGATGTCACTATAGAAATGATTGGCAATCTGAAGACCTCTGGATCAAACCAGTTCCTTTTCAGTATCGGCCGCAGCCCTAACGTCAACAATCTAATCAGAGAGCGTATTCGCAACGTGGAAATTACCTCCACGCACCCTACCCGCCGATTCACCATCGATGCAAAAACCAATATGCCTATCTCCTACGGTGTTCACGGAGATAAAACCAAGGATACAGCCATCAACTACACCCGTGCTATACCAATCGGTATCTATTACGCGGAAAACTTTGCTATTTCAGGAATACGAATAATCGACAATCACACCGAGCATGTCGGCATTTCCCTTTACCCAGACTGTGACTATAAAGATGGCGCTCTGGCTGATCGCAATGGAACCAATGGAAATCCACAAGACGATGTTTGGCTTGGTCGGGATGGTCAACCACTCCCCATGGACTCCGAAGGAAACTATGTCGATGATAAGGGCCGAATAATACCCGACGAGGAGGCTATAATCCGCAATCTCACTTACGGACGCACCCCCGTAAAAGGAACTATTGAAAATATTGTCCTGCAAAATTCGCACACAGGTTATGGAGCCGTTCAGATATTTGGTGGTGATTGGATATATATCAATAATATCAAAGCGGTAAAAGGCGTCGGCGTCAGAATTGAAGCAGGAAACGGCTCGGCGACAGACAATATCAACCGGGCAGGCCCCTATTTATCGTCTATCAACAATGTAGAAGTACACAACGTGACTGTCACCAAGGGGTTCACCGGTGTTTGGCTGAAGGCGCACGGGAAAATTAACAGAAATATTACCGTCAGCAATGTCACTGCGATCGACAGTGGCACAGCGGTTATCACCGACAAAAGTCGCATGAATCCCCACAGCCGAGACTTTATCAATGGCCGCTTCGAAAACCTTACCATCAAAGGAAACATAAAACTGATCAGGACAAATAAAAACGCAGGCAAGGCCGTAGCGGAAGTTGGCAATATGCTCACATATTTCATGTCACCGGCGGAACGTGACAATTTGACTGACCGGAACGGCGACGGGCGCATCACGCAGGCGGATCTTCCGCACAATCGCTCTGGACGTCGCTGGTATCTGATGCAATCCACTTCTCCGATGGTTATCGCCTCACAGAGAAATGCCAATGAAATTGGTGATACCTCGTCAGATATTAAAGCCGAGGAAGCAGGTTATTATCCTGTGGACTTCTCATCTGCCGTTGTGACGAGCGAAAATCCGCTGCGTCCCGAGTTAATATTATTCAACGAGGATTCGCGCAACTTAAATGGAGGCAATTCCAACCGGCTCTGATAAACAGCAAAACTCATAAAAAAGCCGCACTTCATCCGAAGTGCGGCAAATCAGATCACTAACGTATCTGAGAGGACTTAAAAGCGCGCCTGGATACCGAAGCGGTAACTGCGCCCTGTGCGATAATCAACAACCGTGCGGGATTTGGTCGCATCGCCATCCAGGGGGCTACCTTCGTCGTACAGAACCGGGTTTCCGTCTGCATCTACATCGCCCAGATCCATAAAGCGACTGGTGAAATAAGTCCGCACACCTTCGTCGGTCAGGTTCGTGGCCTGGAAGGACAATGAAATATTATCAGTAAGCGCATAAGTGGCAGACAGATCTAGGGTACGGCGGCCCTCTTGCCACAAAACGCCGTTGTTCCAGCTACGCTGAGCCAGTTGATCAGATGTTCCCTGGTACGCAAGTCGGATCTGGTGACCATCCTTTTCCCAGAAAACTGTCGCGTTATAGCTATGCTCTGGAGTATAAGCCACCGGCAATTCCGGAAGAACCAGACTCGGGTCCAGAGATGAAACCTCCTGGTCATAGGCACTATCTTGGTAGGTGTAGTTGAACATAGTTCCCAGCCCGGAGAAGATCCCCGGCAGCATATCGTAGGTTTGCGTATACTGAAGTTCTATCCCTTTGATTTCCGCACCCTTACCATTTTTGATCTGAGTCGTGCGGAATTGTGCACACATTTGCTCGGGATCGCCGGACAGCGCCCAGTCAGAGTTCAACTGCTCATTGCCCTGTATGCGTTTGGGCATGCAACCTTCCAGATCATCAGCAGTCTTGATGAGGTTAGCGGGATCGTACGGCTCCTCATTTTCATCAAGCCCCAGATCCCTCAAGTCGTCCATATAAGTAACAATGGTCTGGGACTCCTCGAAATTGGTCATGTCCTTATAGAAAAGACCTGCAGCTAACAATCCATTATCCGCGAAGTACCATTCCAATGAGAGGTCGAGGTTATTGGATTCCAGCGGGTCTAGCTTGGTGTTATACAAAGTAATCGCGTTTGCAGTCCGATCGCCCCAAACGGTTTCAACCACCCGGAAGCCTGGCCGAAGTGAGTCTATCTGAGGACGGGACATTGTTTTAGAGATCGCAAAACGACCAATCAGTTCCTCAGAAATCAGATAATTGATATTGAGACTTGGCAATACAACATCGTAGTCATGTTCATCAGTTACCGCGAAAGATCGGCGGCTCAAATCTTCGCCAGGAATAATGTTGCCGTCCTCGTCAAACTGACGTTCACCGTAAATGTTGAAATTTTCAGTAGACAGGTCGGAATGCCTCCATACCCACCATTCGTGAATGGTACCGACCCAATTGTCGGCTCCTGTTGTTAACAAGGGGTCATAGCATAGGCCAACATCCGGCAAGGGCACATCGTCTACACGAGTTTCTGTTCCCATAGTATCGTAACCTTGGCCATCTACACGAGACCAACGGGCTTCTTCTGTATAGTTATCACCGCCATAGAAGAGAATTCCTGGACAAGCTGGCAGCGAAGGATCACGGTATTGCTCCAGGACAAATGGGTCAAACACACGTCCGTTATTGGTTGGATCAGAGTGAAACACAACACCGGAGTAGCCTTCGGTTTCCACCGTAGTATTTACGTAACGTACGCCTACGTCACCAGTAAGCCTGTCATCCAGAAATGCAAAGTTTCCCTTTAGGTAGAACGCCTGGGTATCGAGTTCTGCGCTCCTGGTTTCCGTATTATCAGGAACTATAGCTACATCGGAATTTCCGAGCGCAGCCTCGAATGCCTTTTCCGCGGAAACAACAGTCCAGCCATCAGTAATATTATTTGCCGAGTACCCCAGAGATTCCATAAAGTCATCAACCGGGAAATCTCCGCCGACGATATTGGTTCCACTGATATCCGTCATACCTCTGATAGTGGTAAATATCTCTCCGGTAACCGGGTCTACTGTCGTAATGCCTTCAGTTACGTTAGTGAATATGCCTGTTTGATTATCAACAAATTTTTCACGATTTGAAAACTTGGCACCGAACTCCACCTTATTAATACCGGCAAAGTTCACATCCCAATCCACGTCAAAAAATGCAGAACTCTGAGTATCCTCTACCGCACGCTCTGTTTTTGTCAGATAGCTTAGATGCTGTGCAGCCAAGTCATCAGGGTTAAAGCCTGTCGTTGAAAAGTTATCGCGGGTATGCAGTTCATCTGGAGGAAGAACCTCTCCATGATCAACATAACCTGTACCTGCGACAAGGACACAACGGCCTGAGGTACAGTCGTAGCCAACCGGCTCAAGATCTTCCGGATTGGTATACATCAATTGACGAGCATTGATTCGGTCATAATTCTGCATATTTACATACAGAGATTTTCCGGGAATCTGCTCAGCCTTGGAATAGTTTACGCCACCACTTACGATAAACGAATTTCCTAGCTGGTGAGTGATATCCAAAGATACAATACTGTTTTCATTGGAAAACTCATTGGTCCCCTGGGATATATCACCCAATGCAGTCCGGTTCAGCATCTTTGTGAAAGTGCGTGTTTCGGTGTCATAGGTATGCCAGTCTTCCTGAGGATCAGTCCACTCGGAAGGGCCTTCCATAATAACCCCATCGACGTATTCACCTTCAAACATGTTTCCGTATTCGCCAATTCGCACTCTCACATCGTGCATCTCGGACACTATGTCCTGCTTATTCCAGCTGATATTGGCGTTTACTTCAGTATTTTCCGTTGCGTCCCACTGCAATCCCAGATTGACACCCTGACGATCACGTTCGTTCTGGAATAGCTTCATATGTGAGAATGGAATAGCAATACCCGTTACATTTTCAACAACTTCGCCATTCTCATCGCGAGCAATTCTGGATGTTTTTGCGACAAAGTCCTCCGCTTCATACTGATCTTTTCGAACCGAGTTTGTCTCATCAAAAGCGGTAACAATGATACCCAGTGTGTCATCAAAGAATTTCCCGGTGTAAGTACCGGATATCTTGTAATCCTCCCCTTCGGCGAGGTCGTTATAGCGGCCCTGACCGCTAATATTAAAGCCTTCATTGATCTCCAATGGCTTTGCAGTGATCAGATTAATATTTGCTCCGAGGGACCCCTCGTCGTGGTCTGCACTTGGCGTCTTAACAACTTCAATCTTGGAAAGGATATCCGCCGAGTATGCGGAGAGATCCACTGCCTGGCTAAATCCGGTAGAACCAAGCTGTACACCATTTAAACTGATATTGTTCTGCTGCGCATTTGCTCCGCGCACAGTAATAGTGGTACCTTCCCCGTCGTCCGTTTGCATAGAAACACCTGTCACACGGGAGAGGGCTTCAGCAATATTCTGGTCCGTGGTTTTCCCTATGTCCTCGGCATTGATAGTGTCTTTGATGTTGTTACCATATCGCTTGTCATCAATAGACTTTTCAATACTGGCGCGAATACCAGTTACCTCTATCTCTTCAAGATAAAGATATGCGCTCTTTTCATCGGGGTCCTTTACTTCATCATCCTGTGCGAACGCTTGTCCAGTGCATATTGAAAGCACTGCAACAGATAATGCCGACATACGGAAGTGATTACGTACAGAAGACGTAGACATAGGTATCTCTCTCCATCGGGTTGTGTTTTTTATTATCAAGTCGGTGTTCACGATACCGCTTGCGGTTCCCTAGACTCGAAAAAAGCCCGTTTTTATTTTTTTGAGCTTCTCCAGCACCCGCAATCATCCGCCACACCACCGCCCTAAGTCAACTATTTATTGTTAACAATATACATTTTTCGACCGTACAATGATAAAATGCCCGCCTAACAACGATCGCCAAAATCGACCAAAAATAGCTTAAGTTACTGTTTTTTATAATATTTTTTTATAATCAAGGCTCCATACAAACATTGTTAACAATGGACAATAGAAAGCAAGGTAAACAAAGGGCAGAATATCCACCCTGCTGTGCGCTGATGCGCCGCATATTGACTTAACTGTCAATACTACTTTCAAGGCGATCCACAACAGGATAAAGATTAAAGGACACTGAAATGACAGACCTCGTAATCCTTGGTGAAAGCATGCTCGAACTCAGCCAGGTTGAGCCCGGGCTTTACCGGCAATCTTTCGCCGGAGATGTGCACAGTGTCGCGGTGTATTTCAAACGTCTGGCAGCCGCTGAAGATAGGGTGCGGTTGCTGACGGCAGTTGGGAATGACTCTGCCAGTGATCAAATGATCGCCGCTCTTCTAGAGGAAGATATCGATACCTCTTTAGTATTTCGACACCCCAACCGTCAGTTGGGTCTGTATATAGTAAGCAACGACGCCTGCGGAGAACGCAATTTCAGCTACTGGCGCTCAAACTCTGCCGCCAGGGAGATAATGTCTTTGCTTAGGGATGCAACCCTGCTAGCTGGCGATAGCGGCCTCCTTCCCAGCAAACTAGTACCTTGCCCAGATCTATTCTTTTTTAGTGGTATATCGTTAGCCGTGCTGACTCCCGATACGCGGCCAGCCTTTTGGGATTTACTACTGCAATTGCGCGATGCAGGCGCCCGCATCGTATTCGATCCCAATTACCGTCCCAAACTATGGGCCTCACGTAAAGACACCCGAACAGAATACGCCCTTGCGTTTGAATACTCCCACTTGGTTCTCCCCGGTATAGAAGACCTGGAAGCGCTTTACGGAGTACAAGACTTTTGTGGTGCCTGCGAGTTTCTGGAGCAGTTTGATATCGAGGAGCTGGTAATCAAGGATGGCCCCAACGGCGTTTACTATCGGGGGCCAGAGGAATCCTTTCTCGAGCCAATTACACCAGTTGAACAGGTAGTAGACACCACCGCAGCTGGCGACTCTTTTAATGGAAGCTATCTCGCCTTCCGTAGTCAGGGAGCCTCACCAAGAGAAGCCATTGCCCGGGCTGCCACAATTTCCGCTTTGGTAATTCAGCACAAGGGCGCTTTGGTGGATAAATCCATTTTTAAAAATTTAATCGAAAGCCAAGATATTTCTAAATGAAAAAAAACCGCTGCAAGCCTCTAAAGAAGCTCTGATTAATTCATATAAGTGCAGTAGCTGGTTCCGGAGCGTACCGAAACCAGCTGTGGTAGTAACACGCATTAGTTAGATATACGTGTGTAAGCCTTTAAACAGGCTATTATTTAATCAAATCATTCTTTAACGCAATCAGTTTTCGCACCTGTCCCATGGATGCGGAAAGCCAATAGGCCGCCTGTAGATAGCCACGTTGATGCATAGACACCAACCGTGCTGCGTCCAATTTCTGAAGCTTTTCATCGTTAACTGTGTACAGACCTTCGTAACGCTTCTGCTCACCATTGGAAAAACGTACACTTAACTGAACTGGCTCTATCAAATCTTCTTCAGCCAAATACTTCAGAAACGCACTGGTAGACGTCATGCCTGAAATCAGCTGAGAGAGAATAACTGTCACTTCTTCCAGATAGCTGGACTTACTGCCATCATCATTGAACAACCGCTCTCCCTCTTTCTCCTGTACCCGTTCACTATCAGTATCAATAATAATCAGTGCCTCAGTATCTCCCTCCGCCGACGTTTTTTTATGACCGACCATGAATGGCTGGCGTCGAATATGCAAAGGAAGGTACTCAGCTTTCCATTCATCGCCATAGAGAAACAAGTTCTCATCGGGCTCAAATCCCAACAAAGCGCACAGGGAAAACTGCCCATTATTCGGATTTTTTGTAATACATACGGGATATTCGAGTACCAGATTACGCAACTCATCAGCGATTACCGGAACCAAATTAGTGTTTTCCCCATATTCTGCTCCACGCTTAGTAATCACTCGCAGATTTCTGTGGCGTTCATTATTCAGGGCTACGGCTTTAGCCATGACTTTCTCCCGTTTTTTTATATTTTTTGCAATCCGAATTTACGGATTTTATTAATAAGATCCCGGTGGGGCTGAAGCAATCTTAGCATTTTCTCAAGCCCGCGGTTTTTCTGCTCAAACAGTTGCGCGGCCATTTCAAGATTGGGTGCAGAAATTCCACCCGGTCGCGGCTTTGTTTCATATCCCATACCGTACAATACGTATTGATAACTCGCCGCGGGAAACACCTCTACAGCCCGGTCAAAATCGTCGTGCCAAGGGGGCTGGTACCTCCAGAGGGTCAATAGTTCTTTCAGACTGTCCGGCACACTTACCGGATCGCAGTTATCGAGCCAGAATTCGCTATCTTTACGCTTGGTGAGCACATAGTGCAACTTTAGAAAATCTATGATCCGATCCCAGCGATAAAGAAAGGATTCATTAAAGCGGCGAGCGACCACATCCATTGCGGCCCGGCTTGCAGGAAACTGTTCCGCGATCATGTTTGCGGAGATTTCCACCAATACCAAAGCGGAAGATTCCAACGGCTCAAGAAATCCGGCAGAGAGACCGACAGCAACACAGTTGCGATGCCAGAACTTTTCCCGGTGGCCGGGCACAATGGGGATTTTACGCACACCCAGCTCATCGAGCTGCGGTTCGGACATATTGAGATAAGACGCCAACTCGCGGTAAGCCGAGCTCTCATCAGAGTGCGCACTGGAATACACATGACCGACACCACGGCGATTCTGCAAGCCGATATCCCATATCCAACCGGCACTTTGGGCCGTAGAAATGGTATGAGTGGCCATAGGAGAATTTTCGTGTTCGTAAGGTACCTGAACCGCCAGGGCTGTATCGATAAACAGCACACTTTTGCAGGAATGGAATGGTATACCGAAGTGTTCACCCAGCAACTTCGAGCGGAAGCCACTGCAGTCAATAAACAGGTCGCCGGAGACCTCCCCTGCCGTATCGGTCTGCAGGGCAGCAATATCACCGGTTTCACTTTCCCGCACGCCACTCACATCAGCCAGAATGTGGCGCACGCCAAGATTTTCTGTGCAATGTTCCTGTAGGAACTTGGAAAACTTACCCGCATCCAGGTGATAGGCGTAATTAGCGATTGCAGCGTATTCAGGCGTGTCAATCGTCTTGGGGGCCAGATTGCGCTGGCAGAGAGCTTCCTGAGGACAAACAGTATTGGAAAAAGACACGGAGCGATCACCCGCCAACCAATGGGGAGCCAGGTTGTGGCTATTAAAACCTTCTGGCAACACTAAAGGATGGTAGTAGAAATCCTCTTTGGCTCCTGTACTCCAGCGTGCAAACTTCGCCCCTTGCTTGAAGCCCACATTGCATTCGCGAATAAAGTCCGTTTCGCGAACACCCATTCTCTTCAAAGTATTGCGCATAGTGGGCCAAGTCCCCTCGCCTACCCCAATCGTGGGAACATTTGGGGATTCTATCAAAGTAACACTGACTGGCTCCGCCTGGTCTCTTTTAAAGCGCGCCGCAAGCGTGCCGGCAGTGATCCAGCCCGCCGTACCACCCCCCAGTATCACCACAGATTTTACCGGTTGAGACATAGTGATCTCACTTTATTCGCTAAAAAAAAAGAGGGCCACCACATCCCTGGCAGCCCTCCTCCATACTACAAAAACAATCTCTAAATCGGTTAGAACTTGGCGCGAACACCAAAGTTGTAACGGGCACCATACTGCTCTGCACTAACCAGCTGGTTGGCGAAGCGACCGTGACGACGGATAGTTTCTTCGGTGATATTCAAACCTTCGAAGAAAACAGAGACATTCTCAGTCACGTCATAGCTGGCATTCAGGTCCCACTGTCCGTAGGCCTCGGTGAATACCGGCTCCCCGCCAATTTGCGATTGACGGGTATCCAGCAGAAAGTCGTCGCGCCAGTTATAGGCCAAACGTACCTGGAGAGGCCCCTGCTCGTAGAACCCAATCAGGTTAGCAGAGTCGGAAAGGCCCGTCAGGGCAAAGACATTTTCAGTGCTGTAAACATCGTAGTCCACATCGCCATCCACCAGTGTGGCGTTGAAGATAGTTCCGAAGCCACTATCTCCGAACATATGCTGAACGGCGAATTCCCAGCCGTAAACCTCTGCATCTTCCAAGTTGTCGGAAGTAGTCACGTTCCAGGTAATTACCGGATCATCGGCAGTGCCCATACAGGCCGGGTTAGTACCACTAGAGTCAGGACAGCCAGAGCGAGGGTTGACACTGGGGTCAGTCAGCGGGTTGCCGTTAACGTCGTAAATTACGCGTTCTTCCGTAGTTGAGCCGATAAAGTTCTCCACGTACTTCTTAAAGTAGCCCAGAGACACATAACTGCCTTCATCGTAGTAGTACTCTACGGACAGATCGAAGTTGTCCGAGGTAATAGGCAACAGACCCGGGTTACCCTGAGACGCATTGAAAGGACCTCCTGGGCGGGAAACATTGAGCGAAGTGGACGGGAACATCGCAGAAATATCCGCGCGGCTCAGAGTGCGGCTGTAGGAAGCGCGCGCAACCAGTTCGTCGGTCAGCTCAATACTGGCATCCAGGTTCGGCAGGAAGCGGGTGTACTCACCCTCGAGGGTATCTGCACTGGGCGTATCATCAGTTACTTCGCGCAATTCCTCGGAGTGCCAATAGCTCAGGCCGAGGAAACCGTTCTGAATGGATGTGCCCGTAACCTCAGTATCTTCAAACCTAAGACCGGCATTTACACGAATGGGATAGCCGTTAAATTCGGTTTCAAAATCCATGGAGACAAAGGCCGCAAATGTTTCTTCGCTCACTTTGTCAAAAGTAGGCGTAGCCTCATAGTATTGCCCAGAAGCCTTTACCGCGTCGATAAAATCGGAAGCTTCATAGTCCGCCAGAAGCGGGAAAAGCCCACTGTTGTTACCGATTTCACTGCCAAAATCGCCCAACGACTCAAAATCGATGCCCATTTCCGACAGATCACCTAGATCGACAAAAGCGAAAGATTGGCTTTCGTATACATCTATCTGGTAATCGGTGTTGGCAATACCGAACTTGATTGTTCTAAGAGCACCATCATCCAAGTTGTCCCAGGTGCCAGTCAGCTGAACTTGCTGAATATTGTTTTCAATCTGATAACCCCGCTCCTGGAAGAGATCGGAAACGATGTTATCCGGGTCATAAGCGCCGCCATCGAGCGCGGAATCATCAAAGCTGATTCCCGGCAGGCCGCTGCCGCTGGAGAAGTCTGCCACTGCATCTACCAGCTTTCCGGGGTTCTTGGTATTGGCAATGGTTTCCGCCGGTTCACCATTCGGCTGAGACTGGGATGTAGAATCGTGTACGTCCAGAGCGAAGCGCAGAGAATCCGTCGCCTCCCACTCCACATTGAAACCGATGGAGTCATTCTCGGTTACGAAATGATAATCCCAGGCCCAGAAGTTCAGTTCATCGTTCTGAACACTCGGGTTAATTACCGTACCGTTTGCATCAGTCACACCATCGGAAGAATCAAACCACACGCTGGTGCGGTTCATGGAAATTTCTTCGTCGTAACGGGATGCGGTGTAGTCCAGAGTCGCTGTTACACTGTCAATAGGCGCAAATTGTAATACCAGCTGACCGTTTTGGCGCTCGCGCTGGTGATCCGCCACATCTACGTCGAAGGTCCAGGGCGCCCAGTAGGTGCCTTCCGGGTTTTTGGTGCGATCAATCGCAGAGGTATCCGCTGTACCGTAGTTCGGCACCCATCCCTGAGTTTTGACTGCCTCACTACGGCTGTCGCGCTCAGCGTGGGAAAAGGCCAACAGCACACCAAACTTATCGTCAAAGAACTTACTACTCACCATGCTGGCAATTTCCGGCGTGACGGAATCGCCATTTTCGACACTGGTATCCATCACGCCTTTTACACTCGCGCTGGCCACAAGGCCATCGTAATCGAATGGGCGCGCGGTCTTAATATTGATGGTGGAACCGATACCGCCGGAGTACACATCCGCCTTACCGGTTTTGTAGACCTCCACACCAGATACGCTCTCAGCTGAGATCTCCGCGAAGCGGAAGCTACGGGTGATGCCCTCGGACTGCAACGCGGAAGAGTTTGGCATTTGGCGACCATTCAAAGTCACCAGGTTAAAGTTGGGCCCGAAGCCACGGACAGTAACCTTGTTACCCTCGTTATTACTGCGGTCAATGGATACGCCTGTAATACGCTGCAGAGATTCGGCCAGGTTGGTGTCAGGGAATTTACCGATATCCTCGGCGGAAATTGCCTCCACAACACCGGAAGAATCTCTCTTAATATCCATGGCATTCGTCAAGGACTGGCGGATACCGGTTACGGTAATCTCTTCCAGAGTCGCGTCACCATAGTTAGAAGTCTCTTGCGCTTGCAGATTAACACTGGCGGCAACTACAGCAGCGGACAAGGCGCTCAAGTGGAAGCGCTTATTATTGATAGGCATGGGTGCTTCTCTCTTCATCCGGGCGCTCGATGCCTAGGTCCAAGTCCTTTTGACCAAGGGATAGAGTGCCTCATTGTTATTGGATAGAACCTCTCGGTACAGCCGCCGGGAGTGGTGGATTATTGGTTATCCACTCACGTGGCTGACGCGAATATCCTGGACGCACGCCCACCCAATGTCAATAGTTAATTGTAGATTGTCAACAAAACTGCTATGGTCGCGGCTCCAATAATGATAATGACCCAAAGGAGAAACCGCGATGAGAAAAATAACCTCAATACTACTCACGTGTGTAATGGGCTGTACCGCGACATACGCCGCAGATTGGGATGGAGTTCCCGTACCCGCCAACCCCGGGAGCGGCAAAACCTGGGAGCTACATCCCCTCTCGGACGACTTCAACTACGAGGCACCGGCCGCCGGTAAAAGCACCCGCTTCTACGAGCGTTGGAAAGAGGGCTTTATTAACCCCTGGACCGGGCCAGGCCTGACCGAGTGGCACCCGCACTACTCCTACGTCAGCGGCGGCAAACTGGCTATCACCTCCGGGCGCAAACCGGGCACAAACCAGGTATATCTCGGCAGCATTACATCAAAAGCGCCCCTTACCTACCCCGTCTATATGGAAGCCCGAGCCAAACTGAGCAATATGGTTCTGGCCTCCGATTTCTGGTTCCTGAGTGCAGACTCAACAGAAGAGATCGATGTTATCGAAGCCTACGGCAGTGACCGCCCAGGGCAGGAATGGTATGCAGAACGGCTGCACCTCAGCCACCATGTATTCATTCGCGACCCCTTTCAGGACTATCAGCCCACGGATGCGGGTTCCTGGTATGCGGACGGCAAAGGAACCAAGTGGCGGGATGCTTTCCACCGTGTCGGCGTTTACTGGCGTGACCCCTGGCACCTGGAGTACTACGTGGATGGAAAGCTGGTTCGCACTGTTTCGGGCCAGGACATCATAGACCCCAACGGGTTCACTGGCGGCACCGGTCTCAGTAAACCTATGTACGCCATTATCAATATGGAAGATCAAAACTGGCGCTCGGATAACGGCATTACCCCTACCGATGCCGAGCTAGCCGATCCCAACCGCAATACCTACTACGTAGACTGGGTACGGTTCTACAAGCCCGTTCCCATCAACGGCAATGCAACCACCGTTGAGCTTGGAAACTTCCACAACACGGGTAAAGACGGCGCTAATGTGACCGGTGATACAGTGTTGGGCTTCAACAAAAACGGCAACAACATCAACTACAACACCAAGGGCGACTGGGCTGACTACACTATCAACCTGCCTGCTGCCGGCGAGTACCGCGTCGATCTGGTTATCGCGTCTCCCATGAGCAGCGGTCTGGGCGCAGAACTCACCTTTGCCGGCAATGCAGCCAAAACCGTGACACTCTCAAATACCGGCGGCTGGGAGTCCTATCAAACATTCACTTTCCCACAGACCATTAGTGTCTCATCCCCCGGCAACTACAACTTCCGATTGAAAAGCACTGGCAGCAGTAACTGGCAGTGGAACGGCGATGAAATCCGCTTTGTGAAGCTGTAATGCCACCCTACCCCGCAGTGCCTGCCACGGGCGCTGCGGCAACCATTGCACTACCGCGCCGGCTCTCCGGCGCGGTGGCCCCGACACCAGAGATGCCATAGCACAACAGCCCCAATCTAACCCCAACTAGCACACTCGTACAGTTTAAAAATTGACCATCTCTTGCCGAACAGACACATTCTGGCTGAGCCCCGTCTAATCAGCGACACGCAGACAAATGCTATCCATGATCGCAAATTAATAAATTATTGCTATGATTTCTATTCCACCACTCTACCGCTTCGAATTAAGGGACCACTGATTAATTCTCGGGGTTTTCCCAGATACTTCTCTCCCGGCTCTTAAAGAAGGCGGGCACCAGGGGAAAGAAGCTCAACTGATGGGGTGGGCATTTAAGGAACCTCTGATTAAGTCACTTTCTGGTGGCAGAGGCGCTTCGGGGGCGGATGTGAAGCTCAGGTGATAGGACGGACATTTCGAAACCGTCGGATACAGGGATGTATCCGTCGGAGCTGCAGGGAAGTACTCGTGCGTTTTCGAAATGCCCGTCCTATTTCCTGAGCGCCCCGGAAGCTACCATAGTGTCCACGCGAATTAATCAGAGGTTCCTTAAAGCCCATCGAATACGGGATGAGAGCTACAGCGAAGTACTTGTGCGCTTCCGAAATATTCACCCATTGCCTGAGCATCTTGGAAGTTGTACAGCACTTAGCCAAATAAATCACAAGCCCGTCTGTTAATCAGTTAGCAGGTACAATTTGGAAGCCCTCTAATCTTCCTATTGCATTTTGCTACGTTGCTTTACTTTTTCCGTAAATCTCGCACTAAGTATGATTTTCGAGGACTCTAGTGGCCAGCTCTTTTTGGCCATCACAACATTACAGGACGAATGGAAACACAATACAAAATCTTCAGAACAGCTACTTAAACACCGAAGCCCGCACATTAAAAAGTACCAGGTCTACAAGTCTCTCTTAAAAACTTATTACGCGTCAGAACCGGGGCATTTACGCTCTACTTTTGGTAGAACCACTCCATCTAAACCAGCATGTGCACCACAAGAGAAGATGTATCTTGCACAGTGCGCATTTGTGTCACTTATTGTTAATTTTCCGCCCTCAAAAGAAAATACCAACTTGCAGTTAATATCGTATTCGGGATCGTCCTCACTATAGACAAGCGTGCTATCAACATATGCCATTTTCAGCGGATCTTCATCTCCCTCAAGCGGAGAACCTATATGGCAAACATGAAAGTTCCCCCCCTGAATAACGCCATCTACAAAGAAGTCATCGGCAACCTTTGAGACTTCTATATATGTTAGTTTTCCCTCTGACTCATTGGATACAAGGCTGGTGATTTCATCACTTTTCAAATAGCAGCCTTCCATTGCAACAGCCTGCATCGAGCCCACAAAAAGCAATCCAGTCAACGGTATAAACTTTATCATCTCATCCTCATAACACAGAACACCCGGCTAATGGCGCCAAAGCTGTGAACAGCCTACTTTAAGCTGTTTATTATACTTACGGCTCTTCGCACAGTATGAGCTCTGGTTCTGATTAAAGTATTTTTGCCAACTTATCCTTCAGTTTCCCCAGAGGAGACATTAAGTCAAGTTATCCATGGAATCTCCGATGAATTCGCGTAAGCGCTCCGGAATCAACTACAGCGCTCATTCGAATTAATCCGAGTCTCCCTAAATAAAGTGAGTGATGAATGGAACACGGCTGAAGGGTGTATCTGGTTATTGTTCAAACCATCCGCCGCAGTGGCTGCACTTCCCTCAGAGCCTTTTCGTAGACTTCTGCAAAATGCTCCTTCAGCCAATCCATTAGCCCACGTACTCTTTTCAGTTGATGCCGGTGCGGCGGGCAGACCAGTGACAGCTGGGTGGTTTCGGACCACTCTGGAAGCACTTCCACCAGATCACCCCGCGCGATATCTGCCTGCACATAGGTGTCGGTCAGCCGTGTGACTCCAAGACCGGAAAGAGCCGCCTGACGCATGGCACGTCCGCTTACAATTCTAAAACCATTTTTTGCTGGAATCAGTTGCTGCTCGTCTCCCCGCTCCAGTAGCCAATGGTCAACACTACCGTAGATAAGCGGCAGCTCCCGTAGGTCTGCAGGCGCATGGATAGGCCCGTGGTGGGCCAGAAACTCCGGGCTGGCCACGTAACGGGTGGTGATCCTGTGCAGGCTGCGAGCCACCAGTGTGGAATCAGTCAGTTCCCCCATCCGCACTACCAGGTCATAAGGACTGTTCAGCAGATCCACGCGTGTGCTGGAGAAGTCCAGTTCAACATCAACCTCCGGATTTGCCTGCTGGAAGCGGAATACCAAGGGCGCTATCAGCTCCTCCCCTATCAGACCGCCGACAGAGTTCATACGGATCCCACCTTTTAGCTCCTGGGTGGATTGCATCGCCCATTCAGCAGCGGAGTCCAACTGGCGAAAAGCCAGCTGGCTGCGCTCAAAATAGCCCCTGCCAACGCTGGTCAGGCGCAGGTTGCGGGTGGTGCGGTGCAGCAGCTGCACCCCAAGCGCCTGCTCAAGCGCCGTCACCTGCTGACTGATGTTGGCCTTGGAGTGACCAGAGGCATTGGAAGCGGCGGTAAAACTGCCATACTCGGCCACCAGTAAGAAGGCACGCACCCACCGCCAAGAGATATTGTTCATAAAAACCGAACAGTCTTTTTCAAGTGTGTCTGTTTTTCATAATACTCTGCGAACAGAGAATGCGCTCGTACTTTCAATTTCCAGCCTACCATTTCGACAATGTTGCCCAAGGGAGAAAATCCATGGCAAAACCACTTGTAGTTATTACCGGCGCATCCTCAGGTATCGGCGCTGCCATCGCCCGGCAGTTTTCTGGCGCTGGCCACCCTCTGCTATTGCTCGCCCGCCGGGTGGATAGAATCGAGGCGCTCGACCTGCCGGACACTTTGTGCCGTCCAGTGGACGTGACCGATGCACAGGCATTTCGTGAGGCGCTCCGTGAAACTGAAGCCGTTTATGGCCCCGCAGACCTTCTGGTCAACAATGCCGGCGTAATGTTGCTGGGACAACTGGACACCCAGGCCCCGGAAGAATGGAAACAGATGTTCGATGTGAATGTGCTGGGTTTACTGAATGGCATTCAGGCGGTACTCGCAAATATGGTGGCCCGCGGCCGAGGTACCATCCTCAACATCAGCTCCATTGCGGGCAAAAAGAGCTTTCCCAACCACGCCGCCTATGTAGGTACCAAGTTCGCGGTCAGTGCCATAACCGAGAACCTGCGCGAGGAGGTGGCAGATAGCAGCGTGCGGGTGATGGCGATCCACCCCGGCGCAGTGGAAACAGAACTGCTCAGCCACACCACCAGCCAGGAGATCATCGCAGGATATGAGGAATGGAAAACCACCATGGGTGGAGTACTGGCGGCCGATGATATTGCCCGGGCTGCGTTCTTTATGTATCAGCAACCTCAGAACGTGAATATCCGCGATATCACCATCGCAGCTACTCGGCAGCAGGCCTGAAAAGACCCCTTTGCTAAGTACGGACTAGCCGGGCGACATGCCCATACAAAAAACCGCCCCTACCGGGCGGTTTTCAGCCACTGCCTCCAAATGTATCAAGGCCTGAGAGCAGCTAGCGATTAGCAAAGTCATCGCAATAAAAATTCCAAGAGTCAAAGATTATATTGCGCAGGCATTTTACTATTAAATCCTGATAAGCATAACCGCATTAATCCCCAGCTGCTGGCGTGCAAAATCCGCATCCGGCCATGCCAACAACCAGCCAAGTACCGTGAGATTCAGTAGCACATAAAACCAAAAGGTCGCCTGGAATGATAACTTGCGGGTCTTGTGGCGAAAAAACTGCTGCCCCACCAAAGCACCAGGCCAGCCACATAGAAGCTCAAAAAAATGTAACCGCCCCTCTGGTACACGCCAACTGCCACGCTCCGCCGCACGTTTATCTACTGCATACATCAAAAAGGTGATCAAACTCATAACCCCATAGGTCGCGGGCAAAAACAACGGCACATAGCCCAGCTTGAACAATAGCGAAAGCGAGGCCAAAACAGCCGTCGCAATCAGCAGCGCTATCCAGACCCCGGGTACCAACGCCGCTCCCAATCGGCTTACACCGGAATACTGAAATTGGGCTGCTTGTAAACGCCCCTGGGCATCTTTGCTTTGCTCGTAAACCACCTTACGGCTAGCCGATGGCCTTCCACGCCCCTGAAAAGCACTGATGTGCGCAAATACCCGTTCACCGTCCTCGTCTGGTGTAATAAAGCCAAAACCTTTGTTGTCATCCCAAGAAGTGAGAGAGCCTTTTTGCTTCACTATAAATTTCCTTATAGTATCTCTGAATAATTTTATGAATGCTGTAGATAGACATGAAGCGCTCAACTAGTAGGATGAGCACCTCGAAAAAGTACGAGCACCTCTATCCACAGCATCACATAAGTCTTATCTAAATAACTACGTCTCACTATCACCAAGGAGAGAACTTATCAGTTATCCTCTAGAATCTAGAATCATTCTCACAGGGAATACCATCCCCATCTCCATCCATTTTTGTATTGGGACAATTTCTTGTAAAGAAAACAGCCTCTTCTCTGGATGTCATTTGGCTACAATACTGTCGTCCATCACACTTAAAAGCTTGATAAGAGTCGTGCCTACTCTTTGCAGTACCTTTTGTCGGAGATAGCTTAATCGTTTCCATACCATCTGCGGACACACCAATTTTCTCAACCTTATAATCCCCCCATCGCGCCCCATGTGACATAACTTTTTCCTGGTATATCTTCCACCCTAAAAACGCCAACACACCCAAAATCAATATTTGTTTCATTGTATATACAAAAACTCCAACAATTTTAATATCAACTCAAAAGAGCATCTCATATGATCACAAAAGCGCAACATTCCTATAAAACATCCTTGTTACGCACATCGGATAAGCACCCGCAATTACCCACTTAATTTTTTGAAAACTAAACGATCTCTCTTATATATTTTTTAATTTTATTGGATTGGCTAGCTATTTATTATACCCAACATTAACTAACCTCCAATTGCGGCAATAACCTTTATCGTCATCGCACGCCTCAATAACACCAGCCACAGCAAAAAAAG
Source organism: Microbulbifer thermotolerans (assembly GCF_001617625.1). NCBI lineage: Bacteria > Pseudomonadati > Pseudomonadota > Gammaproteobacteria > Cellvibrionales > Microbulbiferaceae > Microbulbifer > Microbulbifer thermotolerans. The sequence goes on from NZ_CP014864.1 coordinate 2,452,029, forward strand.
ATAAAAACATGGTAATGGCCACACGCACGCACAGATTAAAACGCCCAGAATTTCTTATGCGATACCTCTCAAAGGACAAAGCCACGCCCGAACCAAAAGACACCAAAGACAAATAAAAAATAATCGATTTAACTATAGACTCAAAAAAACCATCAGGACCATCCGACCGGATGGTAATTGAAAAGTGAAGACAAAAAAACAACAAGATTAAATTTACAAAATTATAAGAAAAAGCATAAATAATACGGACCATTTTTGCAAACTCTTGTATACAGCTATTTCTGCCCACACCCTGCACTATTATTTTACCTCACAGTTTGAAGTGGGCCTGGAGACAGCAGAATCGATAAACCAATAACATCTATGTTGCCATAAGATAATTTAAGGATTACCCTGTATCAAGCCGAAACAACCTCTTATCACTTCAGGATTTATGTAATTTCCGGCCAGTCAAAATCTACAAATCTTTTCAAATACCTTTCATAATCCCTTGGCAAACTTCCATATTCTCGCGTGTATATTTTGGCATGAGCGAGAATGCTATACCCACCGAATGTTGTTCCATCTGTATCTACTAGCATCCAATCTTCAATTTCCTCCAGCTTTATTTTCAGCCTTCCATATACCTCCTCCGGAAGATCTCCCACGGGCGACGAATCCAAGGATACAATTACATAGCCATCCTTTATATTATGTGCTGTGCCCCACACATGCTCAATTTCGCCGCCAAATCTATAAGGAAATTTCACATATGCCTCTTTTTTCTCTTCCTCCAACCCTTCAATCAACCTATCAATTTGCTTCCTGGATTTCTCCACGAATTCTTTCATAACAGGATCGTTTACATTAACCGGAATAACTTCCGGGCTGGGCTTTTCTTTCCACAACTTTAAAAGTACCGCAGGCACGGCGATAATAGCCAAAGCAATAGCCACCACAGCGCCAAAATCATCATTTAATCCACATACTTCTGTGACAAACATATAGATTGGGAAGAAAGATAAAAACGAAATCACAGAAACCGTAAAAATTCTTAACATAGCTTCGTATTAGATCTTTAAATCCGTGCAAAAACAAAATCCGGTAAAGCCCCAATCTCAGGAGCGATTGAATTTATTAGATTTCATTAAAATTGGAACCTCTAATAGACTCATCCCTGTTTACCTTTTAAACACAGGGGCGTAATCTATCTCGAACCTCCATCAGCGCAAACCCGAGTAAATTAAGACCTCGCCATCTATTTGGATTTTCTGCAGCTTCATCATCAGCGGACAATCCGATACCCCAAATTCTGTCTACAGGACTAGCTTCTACCAAGACGCGATTACCTGTTGCCAACAAAAAAGACTTCAAGTCTTCATTCTGCGAAAATTTAGCGAAGTTTGCCTGAACAACTATCTCAAATCTCTGATCAACCCATACAGACTCATTAAAGCCTTTTACCTCTCTGCCGAGCCTTTTAGCTTCTCCAGGATTTTTTGAAGAGACGATTTTATTGTATGACTTAATGTCATCGAAAAGCTCAGCCTTTTTAGCCATCATGAAATGCTCTGCCGTCAGAAATCTAACTCCGTCAACCTCAAAGCTAGACTCATACCACTGGCTAAAACACGCTTTGGTTACTTTAGAGCCTTCCTTATGGCCCCAGAAAAATATATACTTAACTCTATTTCCGTAATTTACGAATTCAACAAGCTCTTCTTTTGTCCTAATTTTCATATTTCTATAACACTACAATCCATTAGCGTCTAACGATTAAAAATTAACAGTTCATGCATCGCAATGATTTTTCGATATCAAGCAATACCAGATATTGATTCCACTCTAAATACTGAAAACCTCTCTTATTTGTTCCTACTCTGATTTTATTTTCCTTGAAAGCCATAAATTGTATCTCTCTTTCGCGCTTTCTTTAATTATAACTTTTGCATCCACTGCCCAGCTGGGAGTGTAATGCCTATTCAGAGGGAATATTTTACATTTATTGCCGTGAGGATCTGTGCAGTTTCCAGCCCCCATAACAAGCGGAGATCTATTCCAGACTATACCCTTATAGTGAAAAGACGTACTTCTTCTGGAGATTTCGACAATATCAATAAAAACCTCTTCTGACCCCTCTGGTTTTATGTAGGCCAACAATTTTCTATCTACTTCCTTCGCCATAGAAAGACCCCTTATCGTTCTTAATAAGGAAATAACCATAACCCGCGACAATGAGAATACAGCAATATCCGCTATGGCCGAAATCCTTTCTGAACAAGGATTGAATGATCTGGCTTCGGCTTTCTAGGTGCTACTCAACACGCTGATATTGGTAGAGCGTAAGCAGTACCTTGGGGCGGCCTACTACGAGCGTTCAGAGAATCGCAGGCGCTATGCCAACGGAATCAAGAAGAAGCCTATACCTACCCGTGTGGGAGAGTTTGAGTTGCAGGTGCCTCAAATTCGCGACAGTCAGTTTTACCTGTCCGCGCTGGAGAAGGAATACGCTGCAAGCGAGCCTTGCGGCTGGCGCTGGCAGAATCCTACGTACAGGGCGCATCGATGCGCAAGATGGCCAAAGTGGCCGAGGAATTGCGCTATCGTTTCACTACTCAAAGCGAGCTTTCACCTTAACGCGTGCGTTCAAATAGTTACAGTAACAAAAAGCCCAATACAACAAATCCAACCGCGGCAATGGCACCGGCACGGAGGGCGTAAGGCAATTGGGTGCGCACGTGTTCAATATGTTCGGACCCGGCTGCCAGGGAGGAGACAATGGTGGTATCGGATATTGGTGAGGAGTGGTCGCCGAAGATGCCACCGGATAGCACAGCGGCGACAAGCAATGTCGGGTCGGCGCCCATGGCTGTGGCAACGGGAACGGCGATGGGCAGCATGATGGAAAAGGTTCCCCAGCTGGAGCCCACGGAAAATGCGATCAGCGCGGAAACCAGGAATATGACCAAAGGCATCAGGGCCAGCGGCAAGGTGTCGCCGACCAGGCTCACCACGTAGTCGCCGGTTCCCAGTGCTTTGGAGACACCTCCCAGAGCCAAAGCCAGTACCAGAATAATGGCCATGGGCAGCATGCGGCCTGCGCCATTCATCCAGGATTCGCTCAGTTCGTCGAGAGTCATAATCCGCTGAACGGCGATCATCACCGACAAGATGGCAAGAGCGGCCAGGGAGGCCCAGAGCACAGAAGTTGAACCTGAGCCTGCAAAAATTTTGCCGTCGCCGGTGATCCAAAGTCCCACTGGCATGGCCACCACCAATGTCACCACGGGAATCAGCATGGTGCTCACATGGGGCGAGCGCCGCTTTTTAATTTCCGGGGCCACTACGGCATCTTCGATACGGGAATGGGCCGCCCGCTCTTCCGCCCTCGCCATTGGACCTGGATTGTAGTCCCGGGCGATGGCATAGGCAGAGATAGCGACCGCTGTAATTGCGTAAAGGTTGAGCGGGATACTGGCAAGCAGAACCTTGAGCGGGTCCTCTACTCCAAGTCCATTTAGCAGGCCCAGGTTAAAGGCGCCCCAGGCGTTTAGTGGGATCAGCATGCAAATGGGCGCAGAGGTGGAATCGATGATGTAGGCGAGCTTTTCGCGGGCAATACGGAAGTGGTCGAACAGCGGCTTGGCAACGGTACCCGCCACCAGTACCGTAATATTGGATTCGATAAAAATCACTATGCCGATCAGCCATGCCATCCACTGAGCGCGTTTGCCATTGGTGACCCATTGGCTGCGTTTGAGCAGTTGCACAAAGGCGCGCACTGCGCCGCTGCGTTCCAGGGTGTATATAAAGGCCCCGATTACCAGAGTGAACATCACCACCCGGGCATCGCCGGGGCTGGCGAGAACAGCTAACAGCCCGTCGAGTGATTCCGCCAGCGATGGAAAAAAGCCAGAACCGTTGAGAAGGAAGTAGCCAATCCAGATACCGGCGAACAGCGCCAGGTAAACCTGCCGTGTGAACAGTGCCAGGGCGATAGCCAAAAATGACGGCAGCAATGTGGTCCAGGATAACTCGTTCATAAGTACGTTATTGTCGTTATTGTGTGGTTACCGCCGGCAGTGCCGGCGGCGTGGAGGCAATCCTTGCTTTTCGGGCTTCAGCCTGCGCGCTCAGCGCAACGGGGCTTCCAGCAGGCGCAGGGTGCCGCTGTCGCCGTCGAGTTCCGCCATGGCGCCCACCGGCACCACTGTCTGATCTTCCACGTGGCCGATCATCAATCCGCGCACCACCGGCACGCTCAGGGCGGCGCAGCGTTCGCGCAGCACATGTTCCATGCTGAAGCTGTTGCCGCTGGTTTCCGCTTCGGTAAATTTCCCGAACACAATTCCGGCCACCTGATCCAGTTTGCCTGCGAGCCACAGCTGGGTCAGCATGCGGTCTACCCGGTAGGGAGCCTCACCCACATCTTCGAGGAAGAGAATTTTATCGCGGAAATCCGGCTCAAAGGGGGTGCCGAGCAAACTGCAAATCAGTGACAGGTTGCCGCCGACCAGACGCCCGCGGGCACGACCACCCCGGAAACGGGTGATCCGGTTTTCTTTTTCCACGCGCCCAGGTGCGGTTTCGAAAGGCGGCGGCGCACCGAGAAGTGTGGGATTTTCCACATCGACCAAAACCTTGGTGAATTCCCGCAGCGTATAGTCGGTAAAATTCTGCGCGGCGATGGGCCCGTGAAATGTAATCAGGCCAGTGCGCAGGAAAATGGCATTGAGCAAGGCGGTGATATCGCTGTAACCCAGCAGCACTTTCGGATTGCGACGAATGGTGTCGAAGTCCAGCATCGGCAGAATGCGCGGTGTGCCGTAACCGCCGCGCAGGCAAAAAACTGCGTCCACGCCGGAATCGGCGAACATATCGTTGATGTCCGCCGCCCGTGCGGCATCGGGGCCAGCCAGATACTGGGTGCGCTGGTAAAGATGTTTGCCCTCTTTGACGCGGAACCCAAGCGATTTCACCACGTCGATGGCGAAGCGGATATCCTCATCTTCCCAGACGTTGCTGGCCGGTGTCACCAGCCCGACCGTCATTCCTTTGACAAGCCGTTTCGGGCGCAGCAACCGATCGGATTCAGCTACTGCGGTTTTGCCGCTGTTGGCGACCGCTGCGCCGCTGGCGGCAACCAACGGTGCCGCCACCATGGATTTGAGCAAAGACCTTCTCAGCATGGGGTCTCTCCTATCTGTTTTTTTATAAATCGCTTTGATCCCCAGTTGGCACGCGCTCAAAACGCAGATCCGGAAAATCGTAACTGAAGTCAACGCCGCGGGATTTTGCTTGCATGGTGAGAATCAGGGTGCCGGACGCGTTGCGATCAGCCACCAGCCAGGCATCGGCATTCAGGCTTCTGTCATCCCACTCCAGTGCCCAGACACCGGTGCCCGCCGCGGTGAGGGTGCCGACCAGGCGCGGAGATTTTTCCGAGCGCCAGCGCAGCTGACCGTTGTTTTTTTCTATCACTATGTCGCCAAACCAGGGGTCGCGATAGCGACCGCTGAGCGCCGCATCGCTCACCGCTACCAGTCCGTCCGGAGGCGGTAGCAGGTCCGGTTCCGGAACCGCTGCCTTGCCGCCGCCATAAAGTGCCTGGAAATAACTCAGCCAATCCCTATCCGGGGCGCCCAGATAGGGTTTCAGCAGGCTGTAGATCAGTGCCTGGCGCGCCGCCCCGGCGCTGCGGTTCATCAACACCACCATGGCCAGGTCTTTATCCGGCACCACGGCAGCCCAGGCATACATGCCCGACAGGGAACCGGTGTGGTGAATCACCCGCACTCCGTGCATGTCCTGCACGCGCCAGCCCAGGGCATAGGCGTAAAAGCTGCCCCCATCCCGCTCGGCGCGCTCGGCCGACATTGGCATGAGTGTCACCGGCTTCCAGAGGCGATCGCGGGTCTCCGCTGAGAACAGGGTTTTACCGCTGGGGGTTGTGCCCCCCGCCAACAAAGTGCGCAACCAAGTAATCATATCGGCGGCACTGCAATGCATACCGCCGGCGGCGGCCAGGACTATGGGCTCATCGCCTGCCAGATTCGGGGTATCCACCACTAGGCCTCCCGCTTCTAACCGGTGCGGGTCGGCCAGATTCGCTCGCGCCGCGGCGGGCACCGGACCGGCATAACAGTTCTGCAGGCCCATGGCATCTAGCAAACGCGTCTGCACGAAGTCTTCGTAACTCATACCCGATATTTCCGCGATCAGTTCACCGGCGACGATATACAGCAGGTTGTCGTAGGCGTAATCGGCGCGGAATTGCAAGGTGAGAGGTAGATATTGCAGCCCAGCCAACACATCGGCGCGGGTAAAGTGGTTCGGCTGCGGCCACAGCATCAGATCGCCAGCGCCTGGCCCGAGGCCCGAACGGTGAGTCAGCAAATCAACGATGCGGAATTCCCGTGTGATCCAGGGATCGGCGAGGCGGAACTGGGGCAAATGATCGACGACGCGGTCATTCCAGTCCAGGCGCCCTTCCTCCACCAACAGTCCCAGGGCCGCAGTGGTAAATGCCTTAGTGGTGGACGCAAGTTTAAAAAGGGTATTTTCATCCACCGGGTGCGGATAATCGACGTTAGTGACACCGAAGCCGCGCTGCAATACGGGCTTGCCCTGATACCAGATGGCCACCGCCGCGCCGGGAACACGTTCCTCTTCGAGCACACGCTCAACCAGTGCCTCGGCTTCGCGGCCTTCGAGCGGCGCTTTGGTACCGCAGCTGCTGAGCAGCAGCGCCGCTGCGAGTGCCACCCCCAGCGCTGCGGCAAGGCGCTTGCGGCTGCCATCCGCTCCCTGTAGAAATTCCAACATGGTTTACCATTACCTCCCGCACTTCGGTGAGTGGCACAGCGGTTGCATACAGTCCGCTGGACACGATGCCGGCACCAAAATAATTTATCAATCAGCTTTCAGCGAGTAAATAATATTTTATTCAGCAATGCAAACCCTTGATCCGCCGAGAGCACCGGGCCCGCCGCAACAGCTCAAATACTTTCCGCTGCAACGGGGAGGATGTCAGAGAGAAAAGATAAAATAGCGAGGCAAGAAAAGCTCGGAGAAGAGAATTGTAGTGCGGGCAGTTGTCGGGAAATCGCTTAAAAATTCGCACCAGCATCCCGTTGGTCACAGGGCTCTCAGGCGCTGGGGTGGCTATTTTGAAAATGCGCCAGGAGGTCCCTGTAGCTCCACTGGATAGCCCCCTGTGTCCCACGATTTCGAAATAGCACCTCATCACCTGAGCAGGCAGAATCTTGACCGCCCGATAGCGAATCGGACGGAAATTCCCTACCCTTCCTGATTGATCAGGCCACCGATCAGGCCTTCGATCAAATGCATCTGTGCGGCGCGGAATAAAATCCGCTGCCACCCTTCGTCCCCTTCGGCGGGCGCAACATACAGACGGATATCGGAGTGGATGCTGGCCGCGTTGTAGTTGTAGCGGGTAATACTCAACACCCTGGCGCCCTGCTCTCTGGCCCGGTTGACCACGTCCACCAGGGATTCCTCGCCGCCCAAATCGCAGACAATAAACAAAAGATCATCATCTTCCAGAGTCCTGGCAATAGGACTCTGCAGCTTGCCACCTTCGTCGAATATCGCCCAGCGACCGCACTCCAGTAGCTGGTGTGTCAGGTAACGCGCAACGGCTACAGAGCCGGGACAGGCCGACACCTGGATACAGCGCGCCGCGCGAATCGCAGCAATGGCCGCAGTGATCTGGTCGGCCTCGTTGATGCTGGTGGTGTTTTCCAGAATTTCGAATTTTTTCTGCCCTAACTGGCTCAGAGGACTGTCCCCACCGGAGAAGTGCCGGGCGGAATCATCGCCCGCCTGCGCCATCATGGACCCGGCATAGGATTCATAGACGGCGAGCTTGAGGCTGGGATAGCCGCGGTAACCGAGTTTCTGTGAAAACTTAACCACGCTGGACTGGCTGACACCCACCGCATCCGCCAGCTGCTGCGACGAGTAGTCGCGCAGCAACTCGATGTTGTCGAGGATAAAGTCCGCCAGTTTGCGTTCATTCACCGACATCTGATCGCGCTGTGCGCGCATTTTCAGGAGGCAGTTCATGGAGTTGGCTCTGTTCCCTTGGTAGCGGGCGATATTACGCTAACAACTCCAGCCCCTCAATTTTCTCGATGCCGAGACCGGGAGTTTCATTGAGGATAACATCCGCATCTTTGTAGGTGGGCCCTCCCACAATCGGGTCGTATTTGCACAGGGAGGGCACATCCAGATCCAGCTTGGAGACAACCGGCGCCTTGGCTGCGGCTACGTGCGCGGCGGCGGAAACACCGATGCTGGTCTCCAGCATGCAGCCCACCATGCACTCCACATCGAATAGCCCCGCCAGGTCCGCGACCTTCAAGGCATTGGAAATGCCGCCGGTTTTCATCAGCTTGATATTGATGATGTCGGCAGCTCTGCGCTCGATGATATCGATAGCTTCGCGCGGGCCAAATATGCTTTCGTCGGCCATTATCGGCGTTTTCACTCTTTCGGAGATATAGCGCATTCCCTCGAGATTGCCGGCATTCACCGGCTGCTCCACCAGTTCCAGCACCACGCCCGCCTCTTCTAGCCCGCGGATCGCCATGACCGCCTGCTTGGGACTCCACCCCTGGTTGGCATCCAGACGCAGCAGGGCGCGCCCTTTCACAGCTGCGTATACCGCCTTGATACGTTCTATATCGAGATTGATATCCTTACCCACTTTCAGCTTCAAAATTTCGAAGCCGCGCTCCACTGCGCGCTCCGCATCCGCCACCATTTTGTCGATGTAGTCCACGCTGATAGTGATATCGGTGGTGAGGCCGCTCTCGCCACCGCCGAGAATCCGGTAAAGGGGCGTGTTGTAGCTCTGTGCGAACAGATCGTAGAGCGCAATTTCCACCGCCGCCTTGGCGCTGGTGTTGTGAATCATGGCGCCCTGTATCTGACGGCAAAGACGGTTGAGATCCGCCACTTCGCGTCCGATCAGCAAAGGTGCATATATTTGGCGCACCGCCTCGATCACCGATCCGTGTGTATCGCCGGTAATCACCGCCGTGGCCGGCGCATTGCCATAACCGGTATGCCCGGTATCCGTTTCCAGCATGACGACCACATCTTCTACATTTTCCACCGTGCGCAGGGCCGTCTTGAATGGTGTCACCAGGGGAACCCGCAGCATACCCAGTTTTACATCAACAATTTTCATGGCCGAATCCTGTCAAAAAATCGATTTAATTGCATAAATGCTGTCGACATAACGCTTGCCGGAAGCCAGCCGCAGCGGCATCAGCGGCGTCACCGAGACACCGGAGAGGGTGCCCTTGTACAAGCTTTCATCACTGCTGTAGTAGCTGAGCCCGGTCACATCGTGAATCACATAAGGCTCTCCATTGACACGGCCTATATACATCATCACGTGCCCGGGAATATAAATCAGGTCTCCCACAGAGAGATCCTCAAGTGCCTCGCGGCGCTCGCTGTCATCGCCCTCGGCAAAACGGCGCGTGGGCGCAAAATCACTTTTACCCTGGTCACCGGAATTCCTCGGCATCAGGATACCGAAAGTTTGATAAACCTCGCCGACGAAACCGGTGCAGTCCCGACCATTGTAGTCATGTCCCCAGCCATAGCGCTCCCCTAAAAATTTAAAGGCCTGACGCAGCACCAGCGAGGGACGGTAATCGAGGTGGCCGACGGTCACGTCGCGGCTGCGCGCGATCAGTGTCGGCTCGAACGCGAGGCTGCCATCTTCCTCACGCACCGGCAGTGAAACGATATAGCTCGCATGAGGGTTTTGCCCGTGCACATTGTGCCCCACTTCCCGTGCGGACAGCAGCGGCAAAGACACCCCCATATCCAATAAAATTTCCGAGGTCCTGGGCTCTTCGGGGTTAAAGTTCGTTCGCACCTGCGCGCCGGTGACCGTCAGTCTCGGTGCGCGCTGTTCCCACGCGGTGATCTGTTCCCGCGAACCCTCCGCCACCGCAGATTTCGGCAGCCAGGCAGCGTAGTGATAGTTCACCGCAAACCACCACTTTCCGTCCGCACTCTCGTGCAACAGTGCCAAGCGATGACCGGGAAACACACCGGTTTCCTGGAAACGGTCCAAATCCCTGTCGTCGGGATTCTTGAGTACCCGCTCAGTTGTGGGATAGCTGCGCATGCTCGCGCGCCGCACCGCCAACCCCCAGCGCAACGGCACCTGTTCCGGCAGTGCCGAACGCTGTACCGCGGCTTCGAGACGCGCGTAGGTTTCCTCTGTGACAGGGCGCCCATCGGTAAAAAAACGCGGGCTCGCAGCGGGACGACTGACGCCGTCGATCAAGGCCAGCACTTGCTCGCGCGGCATAATGTCGGGAAATTGATCCAGGTCGTAGAGGTTGGGGTCGCGCTCGAAACTGGCGGCGTTCATTGCCGCGATCTCCTCACCGGTGAGCCGCACGTCGTCGCGGGCCAGCCGCCGGATCCAAAAATCGGCAGACAGCATCCGCTCTTCGAGCAGGGGAACATCGGTGACAAAGTCCGGGGAGGCCTCACTGGCGAACTGCGACTCCTGCTTCGCGCAGGCGGCACTCATCAGCAAAAAAACAATAGCAATCCACAAATTGATTCTGGTCATGGGCAACCTCTTATGAAGCATGGGCAACCTCTTATTCCACTGCAGCTAATACCATCATTTTCCATCGCAAGATGAAAAAAAGGGCACTTAAATGTGCCCTGTTCAAGCGGACAAGCAACGTCAGTTTTGATCCTGCCAAACGCTGATGCCTGCGCGCCCCCGGGAGTTCAGCCGCCAACCCCGCCGCGCAGCACGCCTTTGCGAATAATTTATTCACCACCATTATGCATAAAAAATTCACTCCGGCGAAGAAAAACGATAAAAATAGACTAAAGACCCGGTGATTCAGTCACCCCAACATCACCAATTCGCTCAGGCCCAGCCATTTGACGTAACCGTCAAGGCGCGGGTGAGTCCGGGCCGGCCGCACGGTCAGCGCCCCCGCCGCTTTCCAGCCGTGTGCCATTGCCGTAGACGCGCGGCACCCGCTGGGTGACACCGGTGAGCAGCTCGTAGGCGATGCTTCCCGCACTAGCCGCAATTTCCGCAACCGGCAGTGCCCCGCCCCACAATTCCACCTCAGTGCCCACTCTCGCCTCCGGAATCGCAGAGAGATCCACCGCCAGCATATCCATGGAAACACGCCCGATCAGTTGCGCGCGCCGCCCGCACACCAGCACCGGCGTGCCAGAGGGAGCGTGGCGCGGATAGCCGTCCCCGTAACCGCAGGCGACAATGCCGAAGCGGCCATCGTGGTAAAAGCGGTAATCGCAGCCGTAGCCAACCGACTCGCCCGCCCGCGCTGAACGCACGGCAATCAACCGCGAGCGCAGTGTCATAGCGCTTTTGAGATTGTGATCCTGAGCGGTGCCCATATGCGGATTGATCCCATACAGCATGACGCCGGCACGGTCCCACTCGCGGCGCGCATCCGGCAAACCGATCAGCGCCGCGGAATTGGCAATGCTCTGTGCAAACGGCAATGGACGCACAGTGCTCTGCGTCTCAATGGCTCGAGCGGTGGCGTCAAAGCGCTGCAACTGCAGATGGTTGTGCGGGCTATCTGCCTCGTCGGCACAGGCCAGATGCGTAATCAGGACACACTCCCGCACCGCAGACAGTGCGGCCAGGTCCGCGTAGATACCGGGTGCGTCGGCGCCGTCGAATCCGAGCCGCCCCATGCCGGTATCGACCTTGAGCCAGATACTCAGCGGACGAGTTTCAGGCAGAGCTTTCAGCAGCTCGAGTTGATAACCACTGTGCACCACCAGGTCCAGCCGCCGCCAGGCCGCCTCACACATCCCCTCGCGGTCAAATACGCCTTCCAGCACCAATATGCGGTTGCGCAAACCCGCCTCGCGCAGGGCCACCGCCTCCTCGATAGTCGCCACCGCAAAGCCGTCGCCACCGCAAAGACACTGGGCCACGCGCAGGAGGCCATGGCCGTAGGCATCCGCCTTGATCACTGCCAGAGTGCGCCCGTGGCTGAGGGACTTGGCGTAGCGGTAATTGTGCGCCAACGCCTCCAGATCGATCTCCGCGCGCAAAGGCCTGCTCATAGCGCCTCCCTCCCCTGGCTGATTACACGCACATCCGGGTCCGCATACGCGGGCGCGGGCAGGAGGGCGAAACGCAGTAACGGGCGTCTTGCCGCGGCGGGACTCGGGTGCGCCTGCATTAGAACATGGCGAAGACGGTTCATAGGGCAATAATAAATTAGAAAAATAAACACGACATGAATAATTTATTCTTACCCATTTGGTGTGCTGAGGCAAGCGATTCCCCAGCCCCACATGACATCCGACATCTGTCGCGCACTTACTCTTAGAGCACCTCTTTCATATACCTCCTGACGGTAGAGACCCGTCGAAGTTGGATGAGAAGCTCAGGTGATGGGATGGATGTTTCGAAGCTGTCGGATACAGGGATGTACCCGTCAGAGCTACAGGGAAGTATTCGTGGCTTTGGAAATATCTATCCCATTGCCTGAGCGCCACGGAACTAGCGACAGTGTTCACACGTATTCATCAGAAGCCAGAAGCGCCTCAGGCACCGGCGCACAGACGCGAGCCTGAGCCCGCGCGCCTGTCATCGCGATAGTGGTTTCCCCCCCGCTTTGCTATTCTGCCGCGCCGGCAAGCATTGCCCGCCGGGAGAAACCAACGACCGATCACAATTCAACCGACAAACATGCCCAAAATCGCCGACAAGAAAGAAAAGACCGCCAAGACAGAACACACGCCAATGATGCAGCAATACCTGCGCATCAAAGCACAGCACCCCCAGGAGCTGGTTTTCTACCGCATGGGGGACTTCTACGAACTGTTCTACGACGACGCCAAAAAGGCCGCGGAGTTGCTGGATGTGACCCTGACCGCCCGCGGCAAATCCGGCGGGCAGCCGATTCCGATGGCGGGTATCCCCTACCACGCGGTGGAAGGCTACCTGGCGCGATTGATCAAACTGGGCGAGTCGGTGGCCATCTGCGAGCAGATCGGCGACCCGGCGGCGAGCAAGGGTCCGGTGGAACGCAAAGTAGTGCGCATCGTCACCCCCGGCACCGTCACCGACGAAGCGCTGCTGAACGAACGCCGCGACAACCTGCTGGCAGCCGCCGCCGAAACCGGCGGCACCTACGGCCTGGCGCTGCTGGACTTGGCCACCGGCCGCTTTGTGGTGCAGGAAGTGGACACCCTGGAGGCACTGGCGGAACAGGTGCACCGACACGGCCCCGCGGAGCTGCTGGTAGCGGAAGATCTGCCGCTGCCCGCGGACATTGAACGCCGCCCCGGCCTGCGCCGCCGCGCGCCCTGGGAATTCGAGCTGGAAACGGCGTTACAACTGCTGAACCGGCAATTTGGCACTCTCAACCTGGAGGCCTTTGGCTGCAGCCACATGCACGCTGCAATCGGCGCCGCCGGCTGCCTGCTACAGTACGCCCGCGACACCCAGCGCACCGAACTGCCCCATATACGCAGTCTGCAAACCGAGAGCGGCGACGAAACCGTGGCGTTGGATTCCGCTTCCCGCCGCAACTTGGAAATCGACCAAAACCTGTCCGGCGGCGATGACAATACCCTGCTGTCGGTGTTCGACAGCTGTAAAACCGCAATGGGCAGCCGTCTGCTGCGCCGCTGGCTGAACAACCCCCTGCGGCAACTGACCACGCTGCACAACCGCCAGACCGCCGTGGCGGCACTACTGCAAGACTACCGCTTCGAACCCCTGCGGGACGCCTTGAAACCGGTTGGGGATATGGAGCGCATCCTCGGCCGCCTGGCACTGCGCTCCGCGCGCCCGCGGGACCTGGCGCGCCTGGGGCAATCCCTGGCCCAGTTCCCGGAAATACAAAGGCAGCTGGCGGAGACAGATGCCCCCCTGCTCGCGGAGCTGGCGCGGGATATCGGCGAATGGCCGGAAACCGTGGAACTCCTGCAGCGGGCCCTGGTGGAAAACCCGCCGGTGGTGATCCGCGACGGTGGCGTCATCGCCCCCGGTTACGACGCGGAGCTGGACGAATTGCGTGGAATCAGTGAAAACGCCGGCGACTATCTCATCCAGCTGGAAGCGCGGGAGAAGGAACGCACCGGCATCCCGACGCTAAAGGTGGGCTACAACCGGGTACACGGCTACTTTATTGAAATCAGCCGCGGCCAGAGCGACAAGGCCCCGGCGGAATACATCCGCCGCCAGACGTTAAAAAACGCCGAGCGCTTTATCACTCCGGAGCTGAAAGAATTTGAGGACAAGGCGCTGTCCGCCAAGAGCCGCGCCCTGGCGCGAGAGAAAGCCCTCTACGAAGCGCTAATCGACAAGTTAAACCTGTCTCTGGCGGAACTGCAGCTGGCCGCTGCCGGCGTATCGCAACTGGATGTCCTCGCCTGTCTGGCCGAGCGCGCCGACAACCTGCGCCTGTGCCGCCCCGAACTCGGCACCGAACCCGGCTTGCATATCCGCGCCGGCCGCCACCCGGTGGTCGAGCAGGTGCTGGACGAACCCTTCGTGGCCAACGATATCGAACTGCGCGACGACCGCCGCATGCTGGTGATCACCGGCCCCAACATGGGCGGTAAATCCACCTATATGCGCCAGACGGCACTGATCGCCCTGCTGGCCCATGTGGGCAGCTATGTGCCGGCGGACGCGGCCAAAATCGGCCTGCTGGACCGCATCTTCACCCGCATCGGCAGCGCCGATGACCTGGCGGGTGGCCGCTCCACATTTATGGTGGAAATGACCGAGACCGCCAATATCCTGCGCAACGCCACCGAGCACAGCCTGGTGCTCATGGACGAAATCGGGCGCGGCACCAGCACCTACGATGGCCTCTCCCTGGCCTGGGCCTGCGCTCACTATCTGTCAGATCAGGTGCGCGCCTTCACCCTGTTTGCGACCCATTACTTCGAACTGACTGATTTGCCGCAACAGTGCCCCCTGGCCGCCAATATCCACCTGGACGCCACCGAGCACGGCGACGACATCGTCTTCCTGCACCGCATCCAGGAAGGCCCCGCGTCCAAGAGTTACGGTCTGCAGGTGGCCAAGCTGGCGGGGATGCCCGGCGAAGTGCTGGAAGAAGCCAAACAGCGCCTGGCGGCGCTGGAATCCGGCGCCGCGACGGCCGCGGAGGCAGTGCGGCCGGAAGTGTCCCCGACCCCACCGGCCCCGCAGCCCCGCCCCGAGCCCGCGTCACCACAGCAGGTGGACCTCTTCGGCGCCCCCAGCCACCCGGCGGTGGAAGCCCTGGAAGAACTGGACCCGGACAATCTGACGCCGCGCCAGGCGCTGGAAAAACTCTACGAGTTGCAGAAACTGCTGTAACCGCCGCTAAGCGGGCGGCTTTGGTGGCCGCCGCCCGCCCTTCGGTTATAAACACCCAACCAATTCGACTGAAAAGCCACTACAATTCGCGCCAGCAGCTGATAAAATCCGCAGCTTCACAGAATCATGGCCCCGTCAGTAAAGGGCGTAGCGAGGGACAAAGATGACATTCGTAATTGGGGAAAACTGCATCAAGTGTAAATACACCGACTGTGTGGAAGTCTGCCCGGTGGACTGTTTTTACGAAGGCCCCAACTTCCTGGTAATCCACCCCGACGAGTGTATCGATTGTGCCCTGTGTGAACCCGAATGCCCCGCCAACGCGATCTACTCAGAGGATGAGGTACCCGAAGATCAGCTGGAATTTATTGAACTGAACGCGGAGCTGGCGGAGATCTGGCCCAATATCACTGAGAAAAAAGACCCACTGCCGGACGCCGAAGAGTGGGACGGCAAAAAAGGCAAACTGGAGCATCTAGAGCGCTGAACCAATCAACGAAAAGCCGTCACCGACGGCTTTTCTTTTATTTGCCGCGCGAAGCGGCCACTGTCTTTACCTGTCTCTCTGCGGCTCAAGGCCCAGCACATCCGCCACCCGGTTAAACCCCACCACCAGCTCCATCACCGCCAGGGCCTCGATGATTTCATCGTCCCGGGCACCCAGCTTCTGCGCCTTGGAAATCAGATGCTCACCGTGATCGTTGGGCGACAGATTAGCCTTGCGGGCCAAATCGAATAGCACATGCTCTTTCTCGGAATAGTGCACATGCTTGGGATCAACGCGAATGCGCATCACTTCCGCCGGATCCACCCCCAAATCTTCCAGATTGCTGCTGTGGTGGTAAATGCCGTAATTGCAGTGGTTGTCCGCGGAAATCACCAGCCCCATCCCCTCCTTGAGCTGCGGCGACAGGACACCGTGCACCATCACCGCCTTAAACCGGTGCCAGCTGGCCTCTAACAGATCCGGCTGGTGTGCAAACGCGCGGAAGATACTGGGAATCGCGCCCAGCTCATCCTCAATCTCGGCAAAGACCGCCTCCACCCTGTCTTCCGTCGGGAATTCCACCAGAGGAATCCGGCTCATAATCCACCTTTCCACTATTGGCTCCATTGACCGCAACCGCTTTCTACCCAAGCCGCACACTGTATATAATCCCAGCATGCGAAAAATCATCCACTGCGATTGCGACTGTTTCTACGCGTCGGTCGAAATGCGGGACGACCCGAATCTGCGCGGTCGCCCACTCGCCGTGGGCGGTGCCAGCGACAGGCGCGGGGTGATCTCCACTTGCAATTACGAGGCGCGCAGCTACGGCGTGCGTTCCGCCATGCCCACGGCGCAGGCAAAAAAGCTCTGCCCTGAATTGATTGTAGTACCCGGCAACATGAACAAATATCGCGAGGTCAGCCGCCAGATCCGGGATATTTTTCTGCGTTACAGCGAAACCATTGAACCCCTGTCGCTGGACGAGGCATATCTGGATGTCAGCCACAGCGACCACTGCCAGGGCAGCGCCACCCTGATGGCGGAAGCCATACGCCGGCAAGTGCGCGAGGAATTGGGCATCACCATCTCCGCCGGGGTGGCGCCGAACAAATTTCTCGCCAAGGTCGCCAGCGACTGGCGCAAACCCGATGGACTCACGGTGATCACACCGGACGCGGTGGACCAGTTTGTACTGCGCCTGCCGGTGGCGAAGATCCACGGCGTAGGAAGAGTGACAGCGGAAAAAATGCGCCGACGGGGCATCCACACCTGCGCGGACCTGCGCACCATTTCCCTGATCGAGCTGACTCAGGATTACGGAAAGTTCGGCCGCCGCCTGTATGAACTGTGCCGGGGTATCGACGAGCGTCCCGTCAACGGCGACGGCTCACGCAAAAGCCTTAGTATCGAACACACCTTCAGCGAGGACCTCAAGAGCCTGGAGGAGTGGTTGGAACAGCTGACCGGGCTCTATATGCGCCTGCTGCAACGTATGGAAAAACTGGGCGACCGCTACACAATCAGCGGTGCCACAGTGAAAGTGAAATACAATGATTTTTCCATTATGACCCAAGAGCGGGCCAGCCATACCTGCCGTATTTCCGAGTTCAGACAGCTGCTGTGCCAGTGCTGGCACAGACGGCCGGCCCCTATCCGCCTGCTGGGGATGGGGGTAAAACTCAAAGACTTGCGCGCAGAAATGGGACCGGAACAACTGCCGTTGCCATTGCCGGAGCCGAACGCGTTTCCGGCGTAAATAAATCACGCAAAAACCACCGGGCACCCACCGGTCAAAAAATCTGGCGTAGCCCCCACCCCCCGACGCCGGGCCACAATGAAGCGATAACTATACTTCCCACACAGGCGATACGAGCAGGTCAATGAAAAAAGCGCTGCCCAGTGCCCTAGTCGGCTGGTTTCTGAGTTATGCCCGCAAACTGGAGCACCCGCAGCTGTTCAGGTGGGTGGTCGCTATTTTTCTGGTGGACCTGTTGATTCCCGACCTACTGCCCTTTGCCGACGAAGTACTTCTGGGCCTGGCCACACTCTACCTGGGAACCCGGAAAAACAGGCGCGCACAGACACCAGCGAAAGAAAAATATGACGGCACAGGGAAAGATGAGCGGTCAACGGAAGAGTCGCCGGCCGACCGCCGCGACACGCACCGCCACTGATCTGCCCAACGTATTGCAACTCGAGAACAGTCTTACCAGCGCACGGAGGCGCGGCAATTTGTCACGGAAAGACTACCGGCAGCTGAGCGATGAATCCCTGCTGGACTATTATCACTCCACGCGAAATATCAAAGCCTTTCGCGAGCTCTACGCACGCCACAAGGACTGCCTCTACCGCTACTGTGTACAAATGGACCCCGCGGTGGCAAACGAGGTACTGGAAATTCTTTGGAACGGCTTGCTCGAACACCCGCCGCAGTTGAGCGGCCGCCTTTTGCGCAGCTGGCTGTTCATCCAGGTCAATAAACTGCTGCGCAACCATGCCTGCCAAAATGCGCAGGCGCCCAGGCGAGTGCCTCCTGCTCAAAGCCGCGCTCTGCAAGGCATACAGCAGTTGCCGAGAATCGAACGCAACATACTGCTGCTGCACATAGAGTGCGCCCTGCCCCTGGCGACGGTGGCAGATATAGAACGTATTTCCCTTAAGCGCTGCAAAGAGCACTATCGCCGCGGCAAAGAAAAACTGGAAGAATTTCTCTACGGGCCGCAAAGACAACCCTGGCGACTCAAAGCGGTTGAAGGAGTGGCGCAATGAATGACTGGGAACACCAATACCGGAATGCCGTTGCCGATATCACCTCCCCCGCAGCACTCGACGAAAAAATCCTGCAGCGTGCCAAGCAATTCCGGCCGCCCCAGACAGAGAACCGCTGGCTATCCAGGGCCGCGGGTGGATGCACGGCTCTGGCAGTGATGATTCTCCTGGTGCACCCGGCCCAATATCTGGGTGCGCTGACCCCCGAGTTGCGCGCGGCAAAGAACACGCAGGCATCTCCCCTACACAACTGGCAACCCGAAAGCGCGCCGCAGGCGGCGCCGGACCCCTGGTTCGATCTACGCAGCCAGGTGCAGGCGGGCAGCTATATGGAACTCTGCCGCCTGTGGCGGCGTCAGCAGCAGGGAACGCTTGCCGAGAGGCTGCCCCGCGACCTGGAAAACAAAGCAAAAACCCATTGCCGGCTGCTGCCTGTCAACCGATAACCAATATCACTTTGCCCCGCGCGCGGCGTTCGGTAATCGAGGCAAAGGCCCGCGCATATTCCTCAAAGGGGTAAACCTCGGTGGTGAGTGGATTCAAACTGCCATCCTCCACCATCTGCAGCAGCTCGGCAAAATTGCGCAGATTCGCCTGGGGGTCGCGCTGCGCCCAGCTGCCCCAGAAAATGCCCATGATATCCCCCGCCTTGAGCAGCGGCAGGTTGAGCGGCAACCTGGGAATATCACCGGAGGCAAAGCCAATCACTAAGTAGCGGCCGCTCCAAGCAATGGAGCGGTAAGCCTGCTCCGTGTAATCACCGCCCACCGGGTCCAGAATCACATCGGCACCCTGGCCGTCAGTGAGCGCTTTGATCCGCTCTTTCAGGTTTTCCCGCGAGTAATTGATTACATCATCCGCGCCCACTTCGCGGCAAAATGCCAGCCTATCGTCGCTGGACGCACAGGCGATGACCCGCGCTCCCAGAGCCTTGCCCAATTGGATTGCTGTGACGCCTACGCCTCCGGCGGCACCCAGCACCACCAGGGTTTCCCCTTTCTCCAGTGCGGCGCGCTGCTTCAGCGCATAGTAAGAAGTGGCATAAGTGATACAGAATCCGGCGGCCTGTTCGAAGGAAAGCTTGTCCGGCATGGGCACCAGCAAATGCGACTTCACTTGCACCTGCTCGGCAAAAGCGGACAGGCCCGGCATGGCAATCACCCGGTCGCCTACCTTGAAACTTGTCACCGCATCACCGACAGCACTCACCACACCGGCACACTCGCCACCAGGAATAAACGGCAGTGGCGGCTTGATTTGATATTTGCCGGCAATAATCAGTGTGTCGGGGAAGTTGATCCCCGCGGCCCGAACATCGATCCGCACTTCGTCATTTTTCAGCGGCGGCAGCGCTTGGTCCCCAATCACCAACTGTTCCGCGGTGCCGTATTCCCGACAAATCAGTGCGCGCATGCTTGTCTCCCATCTAGCTTTGCAGTCTCTTCACAGCCGGAGCATGAATAAATGAGCAGCTTCTTAAGGAACCTCTGATTAATTCGCGTGGACACTATGGTAGCTTCCGGGGCGCTCAGGCAATAGGACGTACATTTCGAAAACGCACGAGTACTTCCCTGTAGCTCCGACGGTTTCGAAATGTACGTCCTATCACCTGAGCTTCACATCCGCCCCCGAAGCGCCTCTGCCACCAGAAAGTGACTTAAACAGAGGTTCCTTAAAAGGCTGAAACGCCGCCATCCACCGCCAGCGCCTGCCCGGTAATATAGGTGAGTGCGGGGGAGCAGAAGAAGAGCATGGCGTTAACTACCTCTCGCGGCTCCGCCAGCCGTTTCATCGGACAACCACTGGCCAAATATGCCTGCATCTGGTCGCCGCTAACGCCGTCCGGTGGCTGCAAGTCCGTCACCATTCTGGTCAGGGTGAAAAAGGGGCAGACCGCATTGACGCGAATATTGTATTTAGCGTTTTCCACCGCCGCCGTGCGGGTCAGGCCAATCACCGCGTGCTTGGCCGCCGAATAGGTGGCCGCTTTGGGCGCGGCGCCGAGTCCGGCCATGGAACTGACATTGAGGATAATGCCCGAGCGCCTCGGCTTCATCGCTTTCAGCTGGTGTTTAAGGCAGAAATAAACGCCCTTCACGTTGACGTTGTGCTGTTTTTCCAGCACCCCCGCATCCACCGTCTCAAGGGCCTGCATGGGCGGAGCGATACCCGCGTTGTTGACCGCGATATCCAGTGAACCAAACTGGGACAGAGCAAGTTCCACCAGCGCGGCGCAATCGCTTTCGACAGAAACATCGCAACGCTGCGCGCGCACAGCAATACCTTCTGCTTCCAGTTCCCGCGCCACTTCCTGCACGCCGCGCTCGTCGATATCACCCAATATTAATTGCGCGCCGCGAATGCCCAGTTCCCGCGCCAAACCTGCGCCGAGGCCTCCGGCGGCACCGGTGATCAGCGCCACCCTGCCGTTGAAGTCCAGAAGAGGATCGCGTTCCATTAAACACCTCCGCAACAAACCAGGCCTCCGTCGACAACGACACACTCGCCGGTGGTATAGCTGGAAGCGTCGGACACCAAATAGAGAACCGTTCCCGCCATTTCCTCCGGCTCCGCATGGCGGTGCATGGGGATATGCTCAATGGCGGTCTTGTAGATTTCTTCGTGAGTGAACAACGCACCGGCAAATTTCGTGCGCGTGAGCCCCGGAAGCAGCGCGTTGACGCGGATATTGAACTGGGCACATTCTTTGGCAAAAGCCTTGGTCATATTGACGACCGCGGCCTTGGTAATGGAATAAATTCCCTGGCCCACACCCGGCTGCAAAGCATTGACGGAAGCGGTATTCACAATACAGCCGCCCCCCTGCGCACGCATCAGTTTGCCGGCCTCGACCGACATAAAGAAATAACCGCGAATATTGACATCCACGGTCTTCTGAAAAGCCCCCAGGTCTGTGTCGAGGATATGACCGAAATAGGGATTGGTGGCCGCATTGTTCACCAGAATATCCAGGCGGCCATGCTTCTGGCGGATGCCGTCGAACAGCGCGGCTATGTCGTCCATATTACCGATATGGCAGGGCACGGCCTCCGCCGAACCGCCGACGTCGACAATTGCCTCCGCAACCGCGCGGCAGCCTTCGATTTTGCGGCTGGAAACCAGCACATGGGCGCCCTGCTCCGCCAGCAGTTTGGCAACGGCTTCACCGATGCCGCGGCTGGCCCCCGTTACCAGGGCGATTTTTCCTCTGAGGTCAAACAAATTGGTAGCCATTCGCCTATCTCCGTTGATGTCCTGCGCCGCGGGACGGGAGCGCCCGCTGCGAAAAGTCAGCCGTCGGTCTCGATAACGTCCAACGCCATAAGAGCCACCGGTTCCACCAGCCTGCCCAGTGTTGCCGCATTTTTATTGGAGGCATTGCCATCCTGCGCGCGCTTGGCCACGCCCTGGATAATGGCGGCCAGGCGGAAGAAGCTGAACGCCAGATAGAAGGCCCAATTATCGATTCCGCCAATCCCCATGCGTTCGCAATAGCGCGCCACATATTCCCGCTCCGAAGGAATCCCCAGCGCCGCCCTGTCCAGGCCCATCAGGCCGGATATCTTGCCGCCGTCGGCGGGCATACGCATTTGCATACACTGGTAGGCGAGATCGGCGAAGGGGTGGCCCAGGGTGGAGAGTTCCCAGTCGAGCAAGGCGACCGCCCGCGCCTCGCGGTGGTGAAACATAATGTTATCCAGGCGGTAGTCGCCGTGTACCAGCGCCACACGGCCATCGTCTTCGGGAAGGTTTTTCGCCAACCATGCCATCAGGGATTCCATGGCACCGATGCGGGAAAGTTCCGATGCCCGATACTGACCGCGCCAGCGCTCAAACTGGCGCTCAAAATAATTGCCCGGGCGGCCGTAATCGGAAAGTCCCACAGATTCGATATCCACACTGTGCAGCGCCGCCAGCACCCGGTTCATCTCGTCGTAGATCGCCGTGCGCTGGCGCTCGTCCACTTCCGGCAGGTCGGCGTGCCAAAAAATACGTCCTTCACAATATTCCATGACAAAAAAGAGTGACCCGATCAACGTCGGGTCCTCGCACAGATGCATCACCCGCGGCACGGGCACGTCTGTATCCGCCAGTGCGCGCATGACCCGGAATTCCCGGTCCACCGCGTGGGCGGATTTCAGCAACTTGCCCGGCGGCTGGCGGCGCAATACATAAAGACCGGATGCCGCTTCAAGCTTGAAGGTGGGATTCGACTGGCCGCCGGAAAATTTGCGCACGGAAAGCGGGCCGCGAAATCCGTCGATATGCGCGGCCAGATATTTTTCCAGGCTTTCCAGCGGCAGCTGTGCCACCGCGTCGCGCTGTTGTGCAGTTTTTTGTTCCATGCGCCGCTCCCGTGTCAGTCTTGCGCGCCGTAGCGGGCCGCCAGGTTGCGCCCCAGTTGCATCATATGCACCTGATCCGGGCCATCCGCCAGACGCACAGTGCGCGCATAAGCGTAGTGCTGCGCCAGGTTGTAGTCCTGACTCAATCCGGCGGCACCATGAATTTGTATCGCGCGGTCGATCACCCTGCAGGCCATTTGCGGCGCCACGATTTTGATCATGGCGATCAAATCCCTGGCCGCCTTGTTGCCGTATTTATCCATCTGATCCGCGGCTTTCAGTGTCAGCAGACGCGCCTGTTCTATTTCGCAGGCGCTTTTGGCAATGTCCTCCCGCACCGAGCCCTGCGCACTCATCCGGCGGCCGAAAACAACGCGCTGCTCCGCGCGCCTGGCCATCATTTCCAAAGCCCTTTGAGCCTGGCCAATCAGGCGCATACAGTGGTGGATACGCCCAGGTCCCAAGCGCCCCTGTGCGATTTCAAAGCCCCGCCCCTCGCCCAGAATCAAGTTGGCCGCAGGCACGCGCACATTGTCAAAGATCACTTCCGCGTGTCCCTCGGGGGCATCGTCGTAACCGAACACAGTCATCGGGCGAATGATTTCGACGCCCGGTGTATCGGTGGGCACCAAAATCTGCGACTGCTGCCGGTGGCGATCGGGATTGGTTGGATCTGTTTTTCCCATTACGATCAGAATCCTGCAGCGCCGGTTCATCAGCCCGCTGATGTAAAACTTGTGACCGTTGATGACATAGTCATCGCCGTCGCGAACTATGGATGTCTCGATATTGGTTGCGTCGGAAGACGCCACCTTGGGCTCTGTCATCGCAAAAGCGGAGCGGATTTCCCCGGCCAGTAACGGCGCCAACCACTGTTTCTGCTGCTGCGGACTGCCGTACCGGGCGAGCACCTCCATGTTGCCGGTGTCCGGCGCACTGCAGTTGAATACTTCCGAAGACCAGACCACCTTGCCCATTTCCTCCGCCAGGGGCGCGTATTCGAGATTCGACAACCCCGCGCCGAATTGCGGGTCCGGCATAAAAAGATTCCACAGCCCTTGTTCGCGGGCCCGCGCTTTTAATTCCGACAGCAGCGGCGGTTCGCCCCAGGGGTCGGCTCGCAACTGTTCATGAAAGGCCTCTTCAGCGGGATAGATGTGTTCGCCCATAAATTTTTTCAGGCGATTTAGCAGTTGTTGCACCTTGGGGGAATATTCAAAATCCATCGCGCGCTCTAGCTGTAGGTGATAAATTTCCGCCGCCCTTCCCTTTCGAGATGCGGCACGTGGTTGAAACTGTGCAGGGCGATACCGTCGGCACCGATAAAAAAGCGGCTTACCGCCGTATTTTTTATTTGCAGATTGAGCCTGGTCACCGTCTCTGCGGGGCCGCCCAACACCCGGCACACCAGCATCGCAATAGCGCCGCCGGAACTGACCACCAGGGTTTTACTGCCTTTCGGCGCGTCTGCGATCAACTCCAGAGCGTCTTCGATACGCCGCTCAAAATCACACCAGCGCTCCAGCGGATGGATCTCCCCCGCTGCCCAGGCCAACATGGCCTTTTTCAGGAAACGGTAAAACTCAGAGCGGCCGGTACCGGGTGGCGGCACCGATTGCGGATCGCGCTCACCGTAGCACTGCAGCACACTGTGAAAATCAAATTCATTGAGCTGCGGCGCCAGCCGTACCCGGGAGCCGTCCATTTCCAGCCCCTCACAGATGCCCTGTGCCGTTTCCCGGTGCCGCAACAGGTCGCCACAGAGAATCCGGTCGAATGCCACACCCACCTCGCGCCAGTGTTCCCCCAGCCAGCGCGCCTGACGCCAGCCCAGTGGGGATAACTTGTCGTAATCATCGGCGCCGAATGAGGCCTGCCCGTGGCGCACCGTGTAAAACTCAGCCAATGCTTTCTCCCCGGTTTGATCTCCACATTAGCCTCGGCCATTGGATCATTGAAGTTTATTATGCGAATATTCAATCATTCACAATGTTTATGATGGGTGCCGCCTGTGCAGCTGCAGCAAATGGATATGAATCTCTTCCTGGTGCTGGAAGCGATCTACAGCGAGCGCAATCTGACCCGCGCGGCACAGCGGCTGCACATTACCCAACCGGCGGTCAGCAATGCGCTGGCCCGCCTGCGGCGCACGCTGGACGACCCCCTGTTCACCCGCACCCCCTCGGGCATGCAGCCCACGCCCTTGACCGAGCGCATCATGCCCAAAGTTCAGCAAGGGCTGGCGCTGCTCGGCGGCAGCCTGAATGAACAGCGCCAGTTCGACCCAGCCGCTGCGCGCAAGACCCTGCGCCTGTCGATGAATGACATGGCCGAAACGCTGTTACTGCCGCGGCTTCTGGAGCGGCTGCAGCAGCTGGCGCCCGGAATCCGTGTGGAGTCCTACTATGTACCCCGGGACCAGTTGGCAAAGGAGCTGGCCGCCAATACGCTGGATTTCGGTCTCGATATACCCCTGCCTACAGCCACGCAGCTTAAGCAGCAGCGCCTTATCCGCGACCGCTATCTGTGCATGCTGCGCGCCGACCACCCACTGGCGAAGCAAGACAGCCTGACCCTGGAGCAATACCTGCAACTGGAGCATATCCACGTATCCAGCCGCCGCAGTGGCCCCGGCCTGGTGGATATCGCCTTGAACAAACTGGGCCGCCAGCGGGAGATCAAGCTGCGCGTGCAACACTATCGGGTAGCGCCACTGGTGGTACTGCGCAGTGACCTGGCACTGACGGTGCCCGCGAGCCTCGCCGATCAGTTTCCGGCACGGCGGTTCGAATTACCCTTTCAGATTCCCCAGATAGACTGGCATCTGTTGTGGCACAAAAACCAGCACGATGATCCAGCCAACCGATGGCTGCGGGCTCAGCTAATGGATCTGGTACACCTCTGACACTTTCGCACCAGCCAGCGGTGAGGCGGGGGGGCGCTCAAGCAATAGGGTAGAGGCAGCGAATAAGCGCGGCTCATGGATACACAACCCCGAACAGGCCAAAGAATTCGACCGGATTGGTCACTGCCGCAACATTTCCGGCTTGTTATTCTCCACCGCAGCTATATGCAACTTCTTGCATATCTTGTCCGTCACAAGAAGAGAGAATCGCCATGTCCCAAGCTTACCCCCACCTGCTGGCCCCGCTGGACCTGGGCTTTACCACACTGAAAAACCGGGTGCTGATGGGCTCGATGCACACCAACCTGGAAGAGCACGCTGGCGGATTTACACGGCTGGCGGCCTTTTATGCCGAGCGCGCCCGCGGCGGTGTGGGCCTGATTGTGACCGGCGGTATAGCGCCCAACGAGGAGGGCGGAGTCTTCGCGGGTTCCGCCAAAATGACCACGCCGGAAGAAGCCCAGCACCACCGCGAAATTACCGAAGCTGTACACGCCGAAGGCGGCAAAATCTGTATGCAGATACTGCATACCGGCCGCTATGCCTACAACCAAAACCTGGTTGCTCCCTCGCCCATCCAGGCCCCGATCAACCCCTTTACCCCACGCGAGCTGACGAGTGAGGAAATCGAAGGCCAGATCGACGACTATGTGCGCTGTGCCACCCTGGCCCGCGAAGCCGGTTACGACGGCGTTGAAATCATGGGTTCGGAAGGCTATTTCATCAATCAATTCATCGTCTCCCGCACCAACAAACGCACTGACGAATGGGGCGGCAGCTTCGAAAATCGCATCCGCCTGCCAATTGAAATTGTGCGCCGTGTGCGCGAAGCAGTAGGCGATGATTTTATTATTATCTATCGGCTGTCCATGCTCGATCTGGTCGAGGACGGCAGCACCTTTGAAGAAGTGGTCGCCCTCGGCAAAGCGATCGAAAAAGCGGGCGCGACCATCATCAACACCGGCATCGGCTGGCATGAGGCCCGCGTTCCCACCATTGCCACCGCTGTGCCCCGCGCCGCATTTACGGAAATTACCGCCAAAGTGAAGCAGCACTTAAGCGTGCCGGTAATCACCAGCAACCGAATCAATATGCCCCAAGTGGCCGAAGAGGTGCTGGCCGCAGGTCACGCGGATATGGTCTCCATGGCACGGCCCTTCCTTGCCGATCCCGAGTTCGTCAACAAAGCGGCACAAAATCGCGCCGACGAAATCAACACCTGTATCGGCTGCAACCAGGCTTGCCTGGACCACACTTTTGAACTAAAGCTGACTTCCTGTCTCGTAAACCCCCGCGCCTGTCACGAAACAGAGCTGCAATATCTCCCTACAGACAACCCCAAAACTATTGCCGTAGTCGGCGCGGGTCCCGCCGGCCTGGCAGCGGCAACAGTGGCGGCGGAGCGCGGTCACAAAGTAACCCTCTTTGAAGCCGAGGAAAAAATTGGCGGTCAGTTCAATATCGCCAAACGCATTCCCGGCAAAGCCGAATTTGAGGAAACCCTGCGCTATTTCAACCGCCGCCTCGAAACCACTGGTGTCGATGTGAGACTCAACACCCGCGCCAGCGCAAGTGACCTGCAGAAATTCGACGAAGTCATTATCGCTACCGGCATACACCCGCGCACACCGCCAATTCCCGGTATCGAACACGAAAAAGTACTGAGCTACCTGGACGTACTGAAATACGGCAAACCGGTGGGACAGAAGGTGGCGATTATCGGTGCCGGCGGTATCGGCTTCGATGTGGCCGAATACCTTACCCACGACGGCGACAGCCACGGAGAGCTGACGCCCATTGGCAAACAGGAATTCTTCGACGAATGGGGTGTGGATATCCAACTGGAACACCGCGCCGGCCTCAAGCAGCCCGCACCGGTCTCGGCTCCGCGCCAGGTGACACTGTTGCAGCGTAAAACTACCAAGGTGGGCGCAGGACTCGGCAAAACCACCGGCTGGATTCACCGCACCAGCCTCAAACATCGCCATGTGCAAATGATCGCCGGTGCCAGCTATGAAAAAATCGACGACCGCGGCTTACATATCCGCGTCGGCGATCAGGAGCAGTTACTGGAAGTGGACAATGTCGTCATCTGCGCCGGCCAGGAACCCGCGCGGGATCTGTACGATGCATTACAGGGTAGTGGCGTCAGTGTTCATCTGATCGGCGGCGCCGATGAAGCCGCTGAGCTGGACGCCAAGCGGGCGATCAATCAGGGCTCGCGATTGGCGGCGGAACTTTAAAATACCTCAGAGCCATTCGCTCAAGACCTGTGAAGTGCCCGCCCGGACTTAGGAACCTCTGATTAATTCGCGTGAACACTATGGTGGCTTCCGGGGCGCTCAGGCAATAGGACGGACATTTCGAAAACGCACGAGTACTTCCCTGTATCCGACGGTTTCGAAATAGCCATCCTATCACCTGAGCTTCTCATCTAGCTCCAAAGAATTTTTACCGTCAGGAAGCGAATTAATCAGAGGTTCCTTAATCATTTCGCCAAAAACTTCCCCCTTTCGCTCAGCGCGATTTCACGTCAATTTCACCGCAATAATCCCCAACAGGCAGTATCCGGCACCGGGTCTATACTTTTTTTCGCCGTAGCGAAATAAACGGGCTTCACTCTATCCCAGGGAAAAAATGATGCCCGGTCTGGCGAATCCATCGGTCGGCCTTTCTGCGCGCGGGCCGGGCATTACATTGCCCCGCAAAGACATCACCGCTGAATACAACGCTTTCGTTGGACCGCCAACAATATTTCAGAGGTTAAATATTCATCCAGTAGGCGCTTCTGCGAATACACAGGCGCGCCAAAATCCACAGCCAACACGTTAAAAACATGTCCCTCTCCAAACTGTTGATGCAAACCCGCCCCGCCGTTGAAAAAGCGCTGCGCGAACTCACACCGCCATATACTTTGTTTTTTTCCGTGAGTGACGGCAAACAGCGGGCCAAGGTTCAACACGCCAGCGCAAAGGATTTCGCCACCGCCTGGCAGACGGCCGCCGCGATGGCGCGGCGCGCCGCCAACGCGTCCAAGATGGATGTCTGCTGGCTTAGGGTGGACTGGATTTTCGAAGCGGAGTCCATGACCTGGGGCGATTTAAAGCGGCGTTTCGAAGCGACCAAACGCGCCTATTTCCGCTACGGCATCGCCCTGGACCCGGAATATCAATACGCCTTCCTGGAACAGGAACTAAACGGCAATGCCATGATTTATGGTGGCAATAAAATCAGCCACGCCGTCATCAACGAAAAAAATTTCCGCTCCTATGTCCGCAGACGCTACGGCAACCAGTTGGAAGTCGATTTTTCCGATGAAAAAACGGTCTTCGTACTATCCACCAAAGGGATTTTTTGCGATGCGTGCGGAAGCCCGGTACCACTCTACGGACCGGGACGCAATGCCGGTCGGCGCATTATTGAAACACTCGATGAAGACAGTGTCACCCGACTCATTGAAACCAGCAGCCAATACCTGGCCAGCCAGGTAAAACCCAGCGGCCGCTTTTACTACGGCTGGCACGCCTGTTACGACAAATATATCGATACCTACAATACCCTGCGGCACACCAGCAGCACCTACGCCATGCTGGAAGCTTGGGAAGTGACCGGGGATCAAAAGTTAAAAGACGCCATCGACCGGTCGATCACCTACCTGACGGAAAAACTCATCCAGCGGGTCACCCTGCCATCCGGTGCAGACGCCGCCTTCCTGGTGGAGAGCAACGGCGAAATAAAACTCGGCGGCAATGCCGTGTGCCTGCTCGCCCTTGTGAAGTTCACCGAGCTCACCAAATCGGAACAATACCTGCCGCTGATGGATGAATTGGCACTCGGCATTCAATACATGCAAGACCCGCATAGCGGTAAATTCGTGCATGTGCTGCAATTCCCGGATCTCACCGTCAAGGAGGCGTTCCGCATTGTCTACTACGACGGTGAAGCGGCTTTCGGGTTGATGCGTCTCTACGGGCTCACTCGCAACCCCCGCTGGCTGGCCATGGTGGAAAAAGCCTTTGCCTACTTTATTGCCGCCAGACACTGGAGAGCCCACGATCACTGGCTGAGCTACTGTGTCAATGAGTTGACGCTCTACCGCCCGGAAGAGAAGTACTATCAGTTCGGTATCCGCAACGTCGCCGACTATCTGGACTTTGTGGAAAACCGCATCACCACCTTCCCCACCCTGCTCGAACTGATGATGGCGGCGCAAAAGATGATTGCCCGCCTGCAGCGGGAGGAGCGCTTTGCGCACCTGCTGACGCAAATAAACCTGGACTGGTTTTACCGCGCACTGCACAAGCGGGCCCACTACCTGCTCAACGGCTACTTCTGGCCGGAATTCGCCATGTTCTTCCGCAACCCGCAGCGAATCACCGGCAGCTTTTTTATCCGCCACCACGCCTTCCGCGTGCGTATCGACGATGTGGAGCACTATCTGTCCGGATTTGTGGCTTATCGGAACTATTTACGCAACGGCGGACAGGCGGCAGCGCCCACGCCCCTTGTGGACGAAACCCTGCACCCGGTTGCGCCGCAAAGCGACACGCCAGTGGCAGCCTGGGGAGGCGATGTCAACCTGGCGCGGCGCCAGCACTACCGCACTGCAGAGTTGGGAGAAGAAGCGGTACTGGGAAAAATCCCCGCGCTCAACGACGCCGACCTCAGTATCGTCAACCTGGAATGCGTGGTGGCAACCAGCGGCGAACAGGGCGTCGACAAAGGGGAATCCGCCCCCTACTACTACCGCGCCAGACCGGAAATGCTGCGGCAACTGGCAGCTGCGAAAATCGACGTGGTCACCACCGCCAACAACCACAGCGGGGATTACGGCCCCGAAGCGCTGCTGGAGCAGTGCCGCTGGCTGGATGCGGTCGGTATCGGCCACACCGGCGCCGGGCCCAATCTGAACGCCGCTTTGACACCGGTAATCCGCCCCGCCGGCCCGCTCAACGTGGCTATTTTTTCCGTGGACGCAACCCAGCGGCGTTTCGCCGCCAGCGAGGACTCGCCCGGCTGTGCCCACCTGCCTCTGTCAAACCCACAGTTGTGGATAGCGCAACTGGCGCCGCGGATACAGGCGGCGCGGCAGCGGGCACAGGTGGTACTGGTCGCGGTTCACTGGGGTCCCAACCTGGAAACCCACCCAGGGCTGGAGGAAATCGCTGTGGGCCAGGCAATCATCGATGCCGGCGCCGACGCTGTGCTCGGGGCCAGCGCCCACCTACTACAGGGCATTGAGATTTATCGCGAACGCCCGATCATCCACGACGCCGGCGACCTGCTCTTCGATGCCGTGCGCCACACCCTTGCCGACAGCGGCGTCTTCCGCCTGGAGCTCAGCCACCGGGGGGTGGAAAAAGTCCACTTCGTGCCCGTAGGCGCGGGTTTCGGTTTCAGCCGTCAGTTGACTGGGGACAAAGCCTTAGCCGCAAGCCGCCGTTACGCAGAGTTGTGCGCAAAACTTGGCACCAGTATGCAACTGCTCGAAGACGGCAGTGCCACCATTACCCTGGCCCCGCCGGACAGACCCCGAGTCGAGCGGGAACCGGTGGCCCCCACCCGCTACAACCTGGACGCGCTCATCCATACCCCCCGCCCGACAAATCCCGCCTGGCAGGTGGACTCAGTGCCCGAAGATGCGAGGATTTCCCCGCGCCGTTTCGGCCCGCTCACACTGGTGGGATTGCGTTTCCATCCGCGCGAGATCAAGTCGCGGCAGCTGCTGTGGGTGGAATCCTTCTGGACCGCGGATGAAATACCGAGCAAAGACTACCGCATTGATTTCCGCGCTGTCCCCACGGAGAAAACGTCCATGCCCTACTGGGGAAAAGCCATGGACCACGATCCCTGCGACTGGCAGATGCCCACCAGCCGCTGGCAGCCAGGCGTCATTTACCGGGATTTCTACGGCCTCAGGCCACCGGCCCCCAAAACTCTGACAAAAGCCAAGCTGCAACTGCACCTGGGGCTGATCGCCGCGGGGGAAACCATCGATCCCGTCCCGCTGGAAGGCATGGTCACCCATATCGATATCGAGGCGAAAAACAGCGCTGCCAAACAGAAAAAACCGCCCCACTACCGAACAGATTTTCCCCCGCTGGTACACGAGCACCACCCCGGCCAGACATGGAACGCCGAACAGCTGTTAGCGGTCACCGGCGGCCGCTGGCTGGTGGAACCGCCGCAGGGGTGGTTTGTGCGCAGCGTGGTCTCCGGCAAAGGGTTTATCCCGCAGTCCCTGGCCCCGGTCCTGTTCGTGGCCCACACCAACCTGGACCGCGCCTTCCACGAACAGAGCACCACGCCCTGGCCCAAAGGCTGGGACCTGCACAAAAAACTGCCCAGCTTCGCCGACACTATCGCCGGTGCTATCGTCGCCAGACCAGTACCCGGACTGCCGACCCAACTACCGGTATTGCAAGTGGACGACCCCATCAAGACGATTATCGAACTCGGCTTTGCCGCGCGCAGCCGCTTCCACGGCGACGTTATTGCAATTACCGGTACCGCAGGCAAATCCACCACCCTGAAAATGCTGGGGCAAATGCTCGGCAGCCGGGAAAAAGCGCTCACCAGCCTCGGCAATTACAATTCCCGTGTCGGCGCCCCCTCCATGCTCGCCAGCCTGAATGGCGACCACGAAGCCGCAGTGATCGAAGTGGCGCAGAGCGCGCTGTGGATGAAGCGCGGCCCCATTACACGGCAGATCAAACCCACCATTGCACTGATTACCGAGATCGGCCTCTCCCAGACCACCAAGCGGGTAAAAACCGTGCAGGACACCGCAAAGTGGAAATCCCGTATTTTCGACGGCCTCACAGGCCGTGCAGTCGCTGTTGTCGGGGAACATTTGCAATGCTTTGATTACGTGATGCAACAGGCGCGTAAACACGCACAGCGCGTTGTGATTTTCGGCAGCAGCGACGCCGCGGAAATACAGATAGTGGATATACGCGGCGACGAAGAAGGCAGCTGGGTAACTCTGCGCACGCCAGATCAACAGCTCCAATTTCGCGTGGCTGCGCCCAGCACCGGCATGGTCTACAACGCCGTGGCAGCCCTCTCCGCCGTCTACGCCATGGAACGGGACCTCGAGGCGGCGGCGCAAACCCTGCAACATCTGCAGTTGGACGAAGGACACCTGCAGCGCCTCCAACTGGACCTGGGCGGCCGCCTGCTGAGTGTGATCGACGACAGCTGGAATGCCACTATCAGCTCCATGCTGAACGCTTTTTCCGTATTTGAACAGACTCCGGTAAACGACGGCGGGCGCAAAATCGCCGTACTCGGGCGCATCGTACATCTCGGCGAACAAGCCAGGGCGCTGCACCACAAGCTGGCGGAACCTCTGCTCGCCAGCGGCGCGGACTGGGTAATCACGCACGGTGATGAGATGCGCTACTTGCGCGAACAGCTTCCGGAAACAATACTCGGCCCGCATTTCTCCACAGCGGCGCCACTGGTCCGCTATCTGGCGGAATTCGCACGCAGCGCGGACCTGATATTAATCAAAGGCTCCCGGAGGGATTCCGATTTTGGCGATGTACCCCGTCTTTTGATGGAGGAAGCACAGAAGAGCAGCAGTTATACGGAGGTTCCTTAAGGAGCCTACGGGCAACTTTCTGCACGGAGAAAGAGACGCTTTCCGACAGATAGAAAGCCAGGATCATGGCGTGAACAGTTTCTCTGCGCGCCCAAACTCATGACGGCGCCCCTAAAAATACATCGTCACTGTCTCAGGAAACCCCACCCAAGGCACACATGGTATTCATACGCCGCTTTACAGAGCTGGTTTCCAGCTTCACATTGAAAGCGATACAAATCCGCAGCGATTTATCCTCCACCGGATTGACATAGTGATGCAGCCAATTCGGAAAGAGCACCATTCTGCCAGCCCGCGGCAGCAATTTGACCCGGCCACCGAAATTGCTGTCGGGCAGTTCCGTGGCAATACAGAGCATTCTGGGGTCGAGAAACTCAATATTCCCACTGCTCTTGCATTTTTCCTTCACAAGACGCGACTTGACATAGTAAACACCGGACCAGGTACAAGACTCGTGATTGTGGATTTTCCGGTAACTGTCTGCCCGGGATACATTGGCCCAGGCATGGGCAAACATATCCTCCGGTTTCGGATTGTACTTGCCCTTGGTGGCTTTGAACGTAATTTCCCTGACCGCGTCTACGATAAAAGCCTTAAACTGCTGAACCTCTGCATAGGGCCACTCCAGGAAATCCTTGTTGGAATCCCAGCTGCCGATATTCGAACGCTGGACTGTCGGCGCTTTTGCCTCCTTTTCCAGAATAATCTTGCTCAGCCGTTGGTTTAAATCAGCGGAATCCCCCCAGTCCCGCACCAATATCGGCGTGCAGAAAACAGACTTGACGACATGCATCGGCATGCTCCCTACCTCAAAAACCGCTGCTTCACGCGCTCTGGATATTCAATTCAGTACTTTCAAAAAGTAATCATCCCTAGCGGCGAACAATAAATGTCCGAAGACCGGCAGACGGATACTCTTTCAGCGAAATCCCGGATACCGAGGCGGCGGGTGGCCCTAGCTCACACAGTGCCAACAGGGCATCCACCGCCTTCTCTCTTCCCTCCATAAACACTTCCACCTTTCCATCTGGCGTATTGCGCGCCCAGCCGTGGACAGCGTGTAATACGGCTTGCCTTTCCAGCCAGTTGCGGAAGCCGACACCCTGCACCCGCCCTTCTATGGTTGCGAATACACAACGGTTGGGCAGAGATTGATCAGCCAGCTCGGGGAAAAGCGCTCGGATCAGTACCCCGGCCAGATCGCGGCCCAGGCCGCAATCGGGGAAGTGATGCAGGGAAAGATTGGGATGACAAAGCACATCATTCACTTTCCAGGTCTGTCGGTCCGGAGAGCGACGGATATCCGTGGCAATAAGATCAATACCGGCAATAAATGGATTGAAAGTTGCATTAACCGCCTCTATAGCGATACGCGCAAACCCGGGATGAATTTCATCACTGACGTCCCGGTTACCGCGATCAAAACGGCACTTCTCTCCCTTCTTGCCGGAGTGAATGCCGCCACTGACACCTGCTACCAGCGTATTGTTAACGACAACCAGGCGATACTGCATATAAGGTGCTCTATCCGAAGGATGGACAGAGGCAAATACGCCCCGCTGCTGCAAAAGCTCTAATAACCAGCGACGGTTGCGGCTTGCCTTGCGGGAAATTACATTGGTTCTATCCGGCAGGCCCTTGTAAAAGGTGACGGAATTGTGTTGCGAAGAAAGGACATACAAATTGTCCGCCAGATCCTCCACCGTGAGATTACAGGCGTAGGCCGCTTGTTTGATTAATTCTACCTGGCGATCCGTATTTTTTGATAATAAAGGCTCACAGGTGGCGTAGGTGTAGGGTTCTGCCAATACCAGCGGGTACTCATCGGTTGTACCGGTGTTTTGCGGCTGTTTCTTGAAGACAAAATCGAGCAAGGCATCCGGCACATCGACCGGCCTGCCGTAACCGGGAAAAACGGCATCGGAAATACCGGGATTGGAATTCACCTCTATAACCCAAATACGCTCACGTTCTCCGGAGTCATCGAGCATTAAATCCACACCGACCTGTGGCAATCCCGGAAAAGCCCTGGCCGCCTCCTCTGCTACCCGCAACACCGAGGGATTGATATGGTCAATACACTGTACCACTTCACCACCGACAGACACATTGGCCACACTGGCCAGCCAGACCCTTTCGTTCTCAGCGGGAACATCGTTCAAAGAGCGCCCTTGACGCTCCAGAAGATCGAAACGCTTGAGCATATCGATCCTTAGACTCGGGTTCAGCTTGCGGCGCTCATTCTTACGCTCCACCAACTCCGCTATGGTACTGACACCATCTCCAACCACATTGGCGGGGATTCGGATATAAGCCGCCACCGCACTGCCCCCGATCACAATGACACGGAGGTCATACCCTTTAATCGACTGCTCGACAATGACCTCGCTCGCGGACGCGCTGGCATTCTCCCAAGCAATCTGAAACTCCTCTACGGTGGATACGCCCGCGCTGACTCCGGTTCCATGTGCACCGTCCACGGGCTTTAACGCCACAGGAAAATGACACTGTTCAAAATACTGCAAAGCGTCATCATAACGGGTAAACACTTCTCCCGCCGGGACCTGTACCCCCCTGCGCGCCAGCAAAATCTTTGCCAAGTGTTTTTTACGTGCGCAATAGCTGAAGACCGTCGAGTTCTCCGGCGAGTTTTGCAGAAAAAGCACCCGCCGGTTTTCATCCGAAATCTCGTAAACCAATCCCCGGTGCATATTGACATTCAGCCCACGCTTTTCAGCCGCGGCACTGATGAGGGAAATACCCACGGACCGGCTGTGCAAATGCGGGGACTCTTCGTAATTATTTTCCCGCTCCGTGATTTCCTCCAAACCTTCCGGAAGACTAATATCCATCCTTCCCATCCCGGTGTATTTTCCAGTGCACATTTACATCCGTATAGCGAGAATAACCTCGAAAACTTTTCGGCCAAAGATTGGACCACACCCAGGAAAAATCCCGGTTGAGAACAATTTTTTTCGCTTTGCCGACACCGAAGCCGTAACCGAATTTTGGATCCAGGGCAAGATTCGGGTCCACTGGAATCCACTTCCCATGCAAATAGACTTCCGCCGAGTGATGGTTTGGCTGACGGAATTCCGTTCTGGAGGTAAACAAAAAATCTGTTGTCATCCGTGCCGGAAATCCCATCGCCCTCGCTAGAGCGACAAACAGGGCCGCAAATTCGGTACAGTCACCCTTGCCGTGCTTTATCGCGTAGAGCGCCCCTTCCGTGGGCTGCACCCGGTACTCAATCATCTGCTGCGGCAATAAAAACGCCGCCCTTAACCTTTCCTCATCCGTTTCGTATGTTCGCTCTATCTGCGCCGCGAGGCGTTGGATGGCACTGGAATTCGATTCGATATATTTCCTCGGCTGCAAATAATACACAGCGGGATTCGGATCAACGGAGTCCGGCACCTTTCGATAATTGTAGGAGGATAACTCCAGGTCAAAGTGCACTCTTCTGACAGATGTGGTCCTGGCGGGAATATTCCATCGCAACTCCACGTAATCGCTGTCGCCACGCCGGTGCGCCTTGCGTTCAAAGCCTTCCGGATAATCGTAGCGGATAGCGACCAGTTTTTGCTGCATATGGTCGCTGACAGGGACGGAAAATCTGTGGACATACCCGTCGATATTCCGGTCTGAATTGTTGACTACTGTAACTTCCGCTGTCAGTGTGACCGGCTGTGCTGAGGCGGCGAACCCCAGGCTGGCTCCGAGCCAGTCAAACAACAGCAAGAGCGTTGAAAACAGCTTTTTCCTGCCCGTCATATTACCGCCAACCGCTCACAAACCGTTTACAACGGAGATGTGTTAGCCGGCCCTCCCTAGCGCTCCCTCAGCGCCTCACGCGCCATATTCATTGGTTTCACCAGATAATCAAAAATGGTTTTCGAACCGGTTTTCACGTCCACGGTCGCAATCATGCCCGGGACTATGGGAAATTTTTCACCTTCCTTGTTCAACAGGGCATCGGATTCTGTGAGGATAAAGACACGGTAATAAAACTGATCTGGATTGATTTCATCCTGGATGGTGTCAGGTGAAATCGTCGTCACTTTACCGTCCAGGCCACCATAAATGGCATAGTCGTAGGCGGTGATCTTCACTTTGGCCGGCTGCCCGGGATGAATAAAGGCAATATCCCGCGGGGATATACGCGCCTCAATCAACAGCTGATCATCCAGAGGCACGATTTCCATCAAGCGGCCGTTGGGAGGAATGACACCGCCAATAGTGGTGACTTCGATATCCTTGACAATACCCCGCACCGGGGATCGATGGGTCAGCCGCGTCAGTGAATCCGAGCGTCCCGCCAGCACAGACGACAGCGCTTCCACTTCGGCACTGACCGTTGCGAGTTCTTCCCGCGCCTTCACCATATACTCGGAGCGCACTTCGCGGATTTTCAATTCCAGTTCGGATTTTTGCCGGCTCAAGCGCAGCACTTCCACATTGCTCGCGGCGCCGGAGCTGACAAGCGATTGGGTGATGGACAATTCCCTCTGCACCAGTTGCAAAGATTCCCGCAATCCCTTGAGGGACTCCTCCAACCCTTGCTTCCGGGTGACATAAAGCTTCGTCTCCTTGGCTTTCAGGTCTTCGTGTCCCTCAAGTTCCTTTGGAAATGCCAAAGCGGTTCCGTTAACTTCCGCCGTCAATCGCGCCGCGCGGGCCAGGGCCGCGCGGTATCTCGCCGCGCTCTCTTCCACATTGGAACGCACCTTAGTCGGGTCCAGTTGTGCCAATATCTGCCCGCGCTCAACAATGTCTCCTTCGCTGACCAGCAGTTCCGCGAGTATTCCCCCTTCCAAAGACTGAATCACCTGTGCGCGCGAAGTGGGAATAACCTTGCCAGCCCCGGATGACACTTCGTCGACCTGCGCGAAATAAGACCAACCCACCAGAGCCGCAATCAACAAAAACACCACCCACACAACACGGGTGGAACGCACCATTGTGGCCTCGTCCGCCTCATCACTACTGTACTGCCCCGTTCCGTGATAATCGGATTCCAATAGCGGTATAGATTTAAAACCCGAGAATTTTCTGTCACACGGGGCTGTTTTGTTACTCGCCATCAGGACATCCCTTCTCTTTCCCGCCGCTCGCGGCTGACGGACTGGGCGAGTTGTTCCAGTACACGCGCCTTGGTGTCGTCCATGACAATACGTCCGCCCTCCACTACCAGAATCCGATTCACCAGGCTGAGCACACTGGTACGGTGTGTCGCTACAATCAGCGTACGCTTTTGACACCAGTCATCCAGGCGCTGGATAAAGCGCCGCTCCGTGGACTCATCCAGCGATGCCGTGGGTTCGTCCAATAACAGAATATGAGGCTGGCGAATCATCAGGCGCGACAACAGCAGTGACTGACGCTGTCCGCCGGAAAGCCCCTGACCGCCTTCAAGAATGACGTGGTCCAAGCCGCGCGGCAATTTCTGCACCAGCTCCAGGGCCCCGCTCATTTCCAGTGCCCACAGTATTTCCGCATCTGTCGCATGGGGCGCGCCCAGTGTCAGATTCTCCCGCAAAGTGCCGTGAAAAAGTCCGGCGTTTTGGCTGAGTAACCCCACATCCCGGCGGATATCCGCCGGGTCTATATGGGCCATGCAGACACCATCCAGATCGGCGCGTCCGCTGACGGGCTCCAGTATGCCGGACAGAGCCTGCAACAACGTCGATTTACCGGCGCCGTTGCGCCCCAATACCGCGATGCGTTCGCCGGGTTTAATGGAAAGCTCCGAAACCATCAGCGCGGCTTCGCCGGTCTCGTCCCCGTATTGAAAAACGGCCCTTTTAAAGTGATAGGCGCCGAGAATCACCGGCTTGTGCACCCGCTTACTGCCCTCCGGATGATCCACTGGGCGCTGCATAATTTCGTCCAGTCCTTTGAGTGCGAATTTTGCCTGCTGCCAGCGGCTCAGCACCTGGGTGATATGCGCCATAGGCGACATCATACGAGAGCCGAGAATCGATGCCGCCACTAGGGAACCCGTGGTCATATCACCGGCCATCACCATGGGAGCGCCGAACAAAATAATGACCGCAAATACTGAAGACTGCACATTGTGCGTCCAGGTCATCAGCATATTGACCAAGTATCGGAGCTTTAAATTAGAATCCGCCGTCACGGCGTTGTAGTGGTTCCACTGGCGCTGAAAACGCTGCTCCGCCTGCAGCGCTTTGATATCCTCCATACCCTGCACGCTTTCCACCAACATGGCATTGCGCAGCGATGACTCGCGCATGGTTTCCGAGGCCAGCTTTGCCAGCTTTCTCTGTGCCAGCAGGCCCGGCACAATCAGTAATATCACCGCGCCCAGGGGCACCAGTACCAGGGGGCCACCGATCACCCACATCACCAGCAAAAAAAGCAGGAAAAAGGGCATATCCGCCAGTGCCAGTATGGTGGTAGACGTCACCATTTCCCGCACGCGCTCCAGCTCGCGGATCTGTGAAATAAAAGTACCGGTGGACTTGGGCTTGGCGGAATTGCGCAGGCGTACCGCGTGGCCGAATACGAGATCCGATACGCGGATATCCGCGCGTTTACCCAGCAGATCGGTAATTCGTACCCGCATCATGCGCATGATGAAATCGAATACAACCGCCAACATCACACCACTGAACAGCACATAAAGTGTCGGCATGGATTCCGCCGGTATCACGCGGTCGTACACCTGCCTGGCGAAGAGTATTCCCGACAGCGCCAGTGTATTGGCCACGGTTGTCGCCAACATCACGTGCCCGTAAGGTTTCAGATCGCGCAAAATAATCTTACGGAACCAGTGTTTGTTGTCCGGCTTGATGTATTCATCGACGCGGGCGTCAGAGACATTGCGCGCAGGGCGCAAGATCAAGGTCTGGGAAATCCGGCTTGCGATCTCATCCACACCAATCCGGCTCTCAAGCCCCTGGTCACCGCTGTAGCTAATACCGAGACTGCCGTCCGCGGCGATGGTTTCGATAACGCCGACCTGCCCATCAGTGAGCTGTACCACCAGAGGCAGACGCCAGGGTGTCAAAAGAGTTTTTTTGAAATCCGCAAATCGCACCGTCAGGCCGGCTTGGCGGGCCATATGCCGGATCACAGTTTCCACTGGCTCGTCGCCGCTCCAGTTCCCCGCAATACGCACATTTTCCGCCGAATATTCCAGCCGGTAGTGCCGCGCAACAACCAGAATCGCATCCAGCCAGGGGGAATAATCCAACCGTTCCTCGGCGCCCTCCACTGGCCGGGCGGCGGCTTCCGCCGCCAAAACTTCGCTATCGCTCAAGGGAGTACCTCCACACCCTGTATCTCCCGCCCCTCCAGTTCAAAGGCTCTTCTGAGTGCACCCAGGTTATACAGGCAGTCAATTTGCAGCCGGCTTAAATCGTAGCGGGCATTATTCTTTTCTTGCCGCGCCTGGTGTAGTTCCTGTTCGGCATTCAATAAATCGAGCAGAGTTCGGGTACCCAGGGATGAGTACTGCTTCCTGTAGAGATCGCGCGTTTCGGCAATCGCGCGCTCGCGGGAATTGAGAATGGACAAACTACGGCTTAAACCACTGGCTTCTTCCTGTGCCGCCAGCAGTGCCTGCATCACCGATACACGCGCCGCGTCTTTTGCCGCGTCTGCTGCCCGCAGTGCATGCACTCCCGATGCCTTGTTCGCAGAAATTCGTCCACCTTGATAAATTGGCATGGACAAATTTAAAAACACCGCACTTTCATTTTGGTCCAAGGCCCTGGCATCCACATATTGCTGATCCAGGTAGTTGTTGACGCTGGCATCGAGTGACAATGTAGGCCAGGCACCCGCCCTGGCCTCTTCCAGACGCGCCATCGCCTCTGCCCGCGCCGCTTCTGCTATCAGCACTTCCGGCACAGCGGAGATTTCCGGCGATACCACTTCGCACGCATGGCGGATTGCATCCGGTATTTCCATAGACATACTGAACCGGTCGCGGCTGCCCATCAGATACTGCAATGTACTTCGCCAGCGGTTTAATTCCGCTTCCACTCGCTGTTTCGATGCCCTTGCCGCCTCCATGCGCGAGCGGGCCTGGAGCACATCGGAGCGCGAACTCGCGCCTCTGTCGCTGCGCATCTGTACCAGAGCGGTAATTGCAGAAACGCCTTCAATCTGTTCCTCGGCGGATTGCAACAGTGCCTGGTAACGCTGTACTTCAATTGCGGCCTGTGCTGTATCGCGGGCAACGGTATCGATCGCCTGAAGTACCACCGCCCGGGAGCGCTGCATATCCGCCATCGCCAGATCGACTTCGCTCGAGACTTTGCCAAAGTCATAGAGCATCTGCGATGCGTAGATCTGCACCACGTGCCCGTCGCCGCCGCGGTCGTCTTCCGTGTCTCGCCCGGCGACAAAATTCACACCTATTTGCGGAAAGTAACCGGCTCTGGCAGCACGCACATTTTCGCGCTCCCGTTGCAGAGCAACGACCGATTCTGAGATAACGGGATGCCACTCCACCGCCCGATGTACCGCACTGATAAGATCCAATGTCCCAGGGGCAATGGAATCTGTGACAGAAAAATAGGGCTCTTCCGGAGAGCGAATCGCTTCAGCCTGCATCTCCGTTGGGCTGACGACATCCACAATTTGCGCCCAAGCCGGATGCAACCACAGCGTCATCACAAGCGTAAGCAGGGCCATCCATAGCCGGTTTATTCGATCCACTATTTTTACACGCCTTTGACAACAGGTTATTGCGGGATGTCTTTTGCAGGAAACCTCTGTTGAACTCGCCTACTGGAGGTAAAGACTCTTCAGACCCAGATGCGGTACATAGGAGATGGGATGAGTATTTCGAAAGTGCCGGGTATTGGTAGGTATCCGACAGTGCTATAGAGACCTGCCCGTGCGTTTTCGAAATATCGACGCCATTGCCTGATCACCCCTGAACCACCTGCAGTACCCGCGCGAATGAAACAGAGGTCCCTTAATACATAAATGCGGTTATCAGTTTAGCCCAACAAAAACACCGGGCCCGAGGGCCCGGTGTTTTTCGGCATGGATCTCTTCCAGCCAGCTACAGGTCGTGGTGCCCGTATTGCTGCCACAGATCCTGGAGTTGGTCGTCCAGCGGGGCCTGCAACAGGATGTCCGCGCTCTCTCCAGAGATGTCCGACAGTGCGGGCAGACCTTCGGCCTCTAGCTGTGCCAACAGCTGGTTGCCATCCGCGCCGGCCTCTTCCAACAGCTCGTGCAGTTGGGGAAGCGACTCGTGACCATCCACTGTGGGCAGGCCTTCGCCATCCATCGGCATTTCTGACTCAGACCAGAAGTGCGGGTCCGCTACATCGCCACCATCCACAAAGTCAAACTCTGTATCTTTGAGGGGGATGACATCGTCCGCTTCCGGTTCAGTATCCGCAGAGGCTTCCGCGTCGGGCTCCCCGACACTATCGGGGTCGGTGTCGCCACCGCAGCCACAATCATCTTCCTCAGCTTCGGATTCATCGTCAGCGGCCGCATTCTCGTCATTGCACAAGTCATCGATGTCGACTTCCGTGACTCCAGGCCCGCCCACGTTACCGGCAGGATTCGTCGGCCATCCTTCGGTGGTTGTTACCTCGCAGTCCTCGTCATAGTGAAGCGGTCCGGCTTTGATGATGTATTCAACCACCGGGGAACCGTAAGTTTCCTCGATGCAGTCGAACAGCGTCTCCGGATACTTGCCGTTCGTGATTTCCTCCTCGAAGCCTTCAACCTTGATCACTTGGCCATCTTCTAGCCGGAAAGCGATGTAGGAGATTGCATTCGGGAGTTCACAGTCTGCATCCGAGTCTGAGTCGGCATCCGCGTCGGCGTCGGCATCTGCGTCTGCATCCGCATCGGCATCCGCGTCTGCGTCGGCGTCTGCATCCGCGTCGGCATCTGCATCCGCGTCAGCATCCGCATCCGCGTCAGCATCCGCATCCGCGTCGGCATCCGCATCCGCATCCGCGTCAGCATCGGCATCTGCGTCAGCATCCGCGTCAGCATCCGCGTCGGCGTCGGTGTCAGCATCCGCGTCGGCGTCTGCATCCGCGTCCGCATCCGCGTCAGCATCGGCATCGGCATCTGCGTCGGCATCCGTATCCGCGTCGGCGTCGGCATCAGCATCGGCATCCGCATCCGCATCCGCATCCGCATCCGCGTCAGCATCGGCGTCCGCGTCGGCATCTGCGTCTGCGTCAGCATCCGCGTCGGCATCCGCATCAGAATCGGCATCCGCATCACATTCGATATCGATATCTATGTCGATATCGATATTGATCTCGCAGTCTTTGCCATGCCCTCGGTCAATATCTACGTCGACATCAACATCAATATCTTTGATGTCGCAATCCTTATCACAGTGCCAACCGGGTCCACCCCAGTCTGCATCTGCGTCCGCATCCGCGTCAGCATCGGAATCTGCGTCTGCATCACAGTCACAGTCGATATCAATATCGATATCTATGTCGATATTGATGTCGCAATCGGCATCCGCATCGGCGTCCGCGTCGGCATCTGCATCTGCGTCTGCATCCGCGTCTGCATCGGCATCTGCGTCCGCATCAGCATCGGCATCCGCGTCCGCGTCGGCATCCGCATCAGCATCGGCGTCGGCGTCTGCATCTGCGTCAGCATCGGCATCGGCGTCCGCGTCGGCATCGGCGTCCGCGTCGGCATCCGCATCCGCGTCCGCGTCGGCATCTGCGTCTGCGTCCGCATCCGCATCCGCATCGGCATCCGCATCGGCATCCGCGTCAGCATCGGCGTCGGCGTCCGCGTCAGCATCGGCGTCTGCGTCCGCATCGGCATCCGCGTCAGCATCGGCGTCTGCATCTGCGTCCGCATCGGCATCTGCGTCGGC
Source organism: Microbulbifer thermotolerans (assembly GCF_001617625.1). Lineage (NCBI taxonomy): Bacteria > Pseudomonadati > Pseudomonadota > Gammaproteobacteria > Cellvibrionales > Microbulbiferaceae > Microbulbifer > Microbulbifer thermotolerans. Next base: position 2,496,370 of record NZ_CP014864.1, read on the forward strand.
ATCCGCGTCTGCATCCGCATCCGCGTCAGCATCGGCATCCGCATCCGCATCCGCGTCGGCATCTGCGTCGGCATCTGCGTCTGCATCTGCGTCTGCGTCCGCGTCGGCATCTGCATCGGCATCCGCATCCGCATCCGCGTCAGCATCGGCATCGGCATCCGCGTCTGCATCTGCGTCTGCATCTGCGTCGGCATCCGCGTCTGCATCTGCGTCGGCATCCGCGTCTGCATCTGCGTCGGCATCCGCGTCAGCATCCGCGTCCGCATCGGCATCCGCGTCAGCATCGGCATCCGCATCGGCATCCGCGTCTGCATCTGCGTCGGCATCGGCGTCCGCGTCGGCATCTGCGTCTGCGTCCGCGTCGGCGTCGGCATCCGCGTCAGCATCGGCATCGGCATCGGCATCGGCATCGGCATCGGCGTCAGTATCCGCATCTGCATCTGCGTCCGCATCGGCATCTGCATCTGCGTCCGCATCCGCATCCGCATCGGCATCTGCATCGCCATCGTCGGGTGTATGGTTTCCGGTTTCTCTGAATGGGTCGTCATCGTCATCGTCGCTGGCGATAAGGGCAATCACGCCAAGTGCTCCTAGACCAGCCAGAACCCAGGGATATACTGTTGCCGCCGGTGCAGCTGCAGTTGTAACGGCCGGCCCTGCGGGAACCGGTGTCCCGGGGGGGCCCGCCAATAACACGGGGGTTTCCTCTCCCTCCAGAACCAGTTCGCTGTGAAATCCTTCCTCATCGGGCTTGAAAAAATTCGCAATAACGATGGTCTGCCCTGATTTGAGAATGATTACCAAGTTGAGTCCATCCCTGGCATAGGAGGCAATTTTATCTTGCCCCAGCGGAAGCTTCACTATGCCGGTCGAGGACAGGTCCAGTGCACCAAGCGGCCGTTCTACAACCGTACCGCTGAGCTTGTCGAATATCGTCGCGATCATGCCATCACCTACTACAACCCGATGAAATAGCCCTTGTGAAAACGGACGTCGGGCTTTACTTCTTGAGAGCAAAGCCGTAACTGCTGCGATAGGAAGGGTGAGCTAGCGCGAGAATGATCCTGCTAGTGCAATCCCTGCTTTACGCCACTTACAGCTGTACATTTTTTGAACAGCTTTTATTGGTATGGACTGCGCAGTGGCGCTTTTCAAGCTCGATAGAGGAAATTAAATGTCAGTCCTCGTGCAACACCATTTTTCAAGAAACCGGCATGGCGGCTGGGACATTTACTCCCACAGTGCCTTGTCGAAAAGAAGGTGAAAAAGGCGCTGTTTACACCCGCTATACTGAGCGAGTCAGTGAGGGACGGGCACAGATAGGGAACCTCTGATTGAGCCACTTTCTGTTGGCAGAGACGCTTCAGGGCGGATGTGAAGCTCAGGTGATAGGGCGTACATTTCGAAACCGTCGGATACAGGGATGTATCCGTCGGAGCTACAGGGAAGTACTCGTGCGTTTTCGAAATGTACGTCCTATTACCTGAGCGCCCCGGAAGCTACCATAGTGTTCACGCGAATTAGTCAGAGGTTCTATAGGGAAACAGAAATATTCAATGAGCAGGGATGCAAAGGCTGGGATTCAATCCGGCATTCAAAATAATGAAACTCCTGTCGTGGATTGCCCGACAGGCCCTATTGTCGGCACCGTCGATCAAAAGACCGGGGTTAATAAATTTCTCGGAATTCCCTATTGCCACCCCCCAATCGGAGATCTCCGCTGGCTGTCGCCACAACCAATGCAGCCCTGGCAGACACCTTTCCGTGCCGTGCGTTTCGGTATGCCGGCGGCGCAAAATCCATCGCTGCTGATGCAGGTGCAAGGGCCCTGCGGTGAACCGCCTGAGAGCGAAGATTGCCTGTACCTAAATATTTACGCACCACCCAAACCCGGAACTGGCAAGCTACCAGTGATGCTGTGGGTACACGGTGGCTCCTTTTATATGGGTTCCGGATGCCAGGAAATCTACGATGGCTGTCACCTGGCGGCCAGCGGGCGCGCAATTGTGGTGACTTTTAACTACCGCCTGGGGGCTTTCGGCTTTCTGCGACTCCGGGATATCTGTGATATTCCGTCAAGCGGCAATGAGGGTGTGGAAGATCAAATTGCAGCCCTGAATTGGGTGCACAGGAATATCGCCGCTTTCGGTGGCGATCCAGACAATATCACTTTATTCGGCGAATCCGCTGGTGCAATGAGTATTGCCACTTTGCTCGCCGCCCCAGGTTGCCGCGGTCTGTTTAAGCGTGCCATCGTACAGAGTGGCAACCCTCACGCCCTGCACACACCCAGGCGGGCAAACAATCTGGCATTGGCTTTTGTGGAACACCTGGAAAAAATTTGCGGCCACCAATCGTTGCGCAAAGCCAGCACAAAATCCCTGCTTCAGGCTCAGTATGCGGTAATGACGGACCCGCGCATGGAGCGAAGTTGGGGACAGCTGCCATTCAAGCCGGTGCTAGACGGCAAACTGCTGGATGCCGACCCACTTGAAGCGCTCGCGCGCAAGCGGGCGTCTGGAGTCACTCTGCTACTCGGCAGCAATTTGGACGAATGGAATCTATTCAGTGCAATCACACCGGAAACCTTTACGCTGGATAACAAAAAAATTCGTGCGCGTCTGGAGTGGCTCTTTCCCCATCATCTATTGGCCCCCTTGTTGAAACACTACTACCGGCTGGCAAGGTCTCAAGAGGAAAACCCATGGCCTGAATGGCCGCGCACCTGGAATCTGCTGCTGACAGATATGGTTTTTACAGTCCCCGGTATACGCCTTCTAAAAGCGCATTGCGATGATTGCTATCACTACCATTTTGCCCAGCCACTGGCCGCCCAGCCATTGCTGGGTGCCTGCCACGCAGTGGAACTGGGCTATGTTTTTGGGACTTACGGGGCTGAATCCTTGCGGCCCCTCTATGGCGCGGAGGCAAATCCGCACCGCTTGAGTGGCGCCATGCAGAAAGCTTGGCTAAATTTTGCCGAGTGTGGTGATCCCGGCGCCGAATGGCTGGATTTTGGCAGTGGCCACAGCCGCCGTTTTGGCGATCATCCTCGGGCCCGCCCATTCGATGCGGCGGAGTTGACGGCACTGTGGCAAGATATACCGGATAGTTTGCTAAACGGTTATCTGTAACAGTGACAAAAATTTTACTGATACGCCACGGCGAAGCGGCAAAAGGGCCGGATATTCCCGATCCGGAGTTAACGGCGCTGGGACACAAACAGGCCGAAAATCTCGCGCGAGAATTCGCCGCGGAAAGCCCCATTGCCCTCGTAAGCAGCCCCAAACTGCGCACACAGCAAACCGCACGGCCGCTGGCAAAGGTGTGGCGGCGTCCCATTGCCTTGGAAGCTGCAGTCACGGAAATTCCGTCCCCCTCGCATATACCACTGCAAAAACGCGCGGCCTGGATACGCTTATTGCTCGAAAGCGACTGGGACGAAAATGATGCGCAGCAGGTGGCGTGGCGCCGGGGTGTTCTGGAGTATCTGCTCACACTTGAGCAAGACACGGCAGTCTTCTGCCATTTTATGGTTATCAATTCCGTGGTGGCACATATTCGCAACCACCGAAAGATACAACAATTCCGCCCGGACTATACGTCAGTGACGGAATTGTGTCTGAAGGGAGGGGCGCTGGAGTTGGTGCGCCTGGGAAAAGAGAAAAGCAGCCGTATTCTTTAGGCAACCTCTGATTAATTCGCGTGAACACTAGGGGCGCTCAGGCAATGGGATGGACATTTCGAAAACGCATGAGTACTTCCCTGTAGCTCCGATGGATACATCCATGTATCCGTCGGTTTCGAAATTTCCACCCCATTGCTTGCGTATCTCTTCCGGCTACGGGGCTTTTTTGAAGTCCGAGACTGAAGACTCAGAAGCTCCGCTTTTCGGTTATTGCAGGCTTTTGCTCACCACCTCATAGAGATCTGCAGACAGCTTGCCGGATTGCATCACACTTTCCAACGACTGCCGCATTTTTTCACCCAGTGCCGAGCTGTATTTTTTCCAACGGGTCAGCGGTATCACCAGGCGCGCCGCAATCTGCGGATTGAGTTTATCCAAGGCAATCACCTGTTGTGCAACAAACTCAAAACCACTGCCGTCGGTGCGATGGAACTGGGCGAAGTTGCGGTTGGCAAAGGCACCGATTACCGCACGCACTTTGTTGGGGTTTTTCAATTCAAACGCCGGGTGCGCCATCAATGTCTGTACTCTTTCCAAAGTTCCCCATCTGGCGCTGCCGCTCTGCAGAGAGAACCAGAGCTCTACTACCTGGGTATCCACTTTCCAGCGTTCGTAGAAAGTCTCCAGACTCTTATCCACATCGGTTTCATTACCGTAATTGACCAGTGCCGCCAGGGCCGCCGCACAGTCAGTCATATTGGCCGCTTTATCGAACTGTTGTTGCGCCAACAGCAGTGCGTCCGCGTCTTCCGTGGCACAGAGATAATCCAGGCAGGTATTTTTGAGACTGCGCTCGGCGATATCGGCCGCCTCGGGGCTGTAGGGTTTGTCTTTGTGCAGGCGCCGATAAGATTCCAGCAGATCTTCTTTTAACGCTTCCGCCAGGGCGTGGCGGGCAAACTTGCGCGCTTCGATAATGGCTTCCGCATCGATCCTTTCGGCTTCCTCTGCCAGCGTTTGTTCACTGGGCAGCGCGAGCATTTTCGCTACCAGGGCCGGGTCCAGATCGCGGTTGCGCAGTACACTGCGGTAGGCTTCCACCAACTCCGGCTGCAACTGTAGCGTTTTACCGTTTCGGTAGTCTTTTTGCAGCTGCCCCAGTGCAGCAAAAGCCAGGCGCTGACCCGCGTCCCAACGATTAAAGGCATCGCTGTCGTTGCGCATGAGAAACAGGAGCTGTTCGCTGCTGTAGTCGTAGCGCACTTTGACCGGCGCGGAAAAACCGCGCAGCAATGACGGCAGCGGTTTTTCCGCGAAACCGCTGAAGTGAAATGTCTGCTCCGCCTCGGTCACCGGCAGAACCAACTGGGTATTGCCCGCTTCGTCCAGTGGCAGATCTTTACCCTCGGCGCTCAGCAGACCTAGCGCCAGCGGGATATGAAACGGCAGCTTTTCTTTCTGGCCGGGCGTGGGCGGGCAGGATTGTCTTACGGTAAGTGTGTAGCTGCCCGATGCCTCGTCGTAACTGTCGGTCACATCCAGTACCGGTGTGCCCGCCTGGCTGTACCAGCGGCGGAACTGTGTCAGGTCGACACCGTTGGCATCCTCCATCGCCTTGACGAAATCCTCACAGGTCACCGCCTGGCCGTCGTGCCGGTCGAAATAGAGATCACTGCCCTTACGGAAGCCCTCGGCGCCGAGCAGCGTGTGAATCATGCGCACAACTTCCGCCCCTTTCTCGTACACCGTCAGGGTATAGAAGTTGGATATTTCCATATAGGAATCCGGGCGTACCGGATGCGCCATGGGGCCCGCGTCTTCGGCAAACTGCTGGGTGCGCAGCAGAGATACATCCTCGATGCGTTTGACCGCGCGAGAATTCATATCGGCGGAAAACTCAGCGTCCCGGAAAACGGTAAAACCTTCCTTCAAGCTCAGTTGAAACCAGTCGCGGCAGGTGACACGGTTTCCAGACCAGTTGTGGAAATATTCGTGCGCGACAATAGCTTCAATGCGCTGGAAGGTGGCATCAGTGGCCGTCTCCGGGCTGGCCAGCACACAGGCGGAGTTGAAAATATTCAGCCCTTTGTTTTCCATTGCGCCCATATTGAAATGGTCTACGGCCACGATCATAAAGATATCCAGATCGTATTCCCGGCCGTAGACCTCCTCGTCCCAGCGCATGGCTTTTTTCAGCGAACGCATGGCGTGGGCGCACTTGCCGATATTTTTCGCCTCGGTATATATCTGCAGTGTCACCTGACGACCACTGGCCGTGGTATAGCTGTCCTCCACGCGCTGCAGATCACCGGCCACAAGCGCAAACAGATAAGCGGGCTTGGCAAAGGGATCTTCCCAGGTAACGAAATGGCGGCCGTCCTCGGTGGCGCCGCGCTCAATTTCGTTGCCGTTGGAAAGCAGCACAGGGTACTGTCGCGGCGCCACAATGGTGGTGGTGAACTTTGACATCACGTCCGGCCGATCCGGATAGTAGGTGATTTTGCGGAAGCCCTCTGCTTCGCACTGGGTACAGTACATACCGTTGGACAGGTACAGACCTTCGAGGGAGGTATTATTCTCCGGGCTGATACGGTTACAGATTTCCAGCTCGAACTCGGGCTTCTCCACCTCAATCGACAGCCCGGCCGGGATTTCCTGGTAGCGGCTGGCGGGCACCAGCTGGCCGTCGATGGAAACGGACAAAAGTTCTAGTTCCACCCCGTCCAGTAACAGCGGCGGCAACCCTGCCCCGGCCGCTGGATTGCGCCGGACTTTCAGCTGCGATTTGACCAAGGTACCCTTGGGTTGCAGTTCAAAATGGAGTTTTGTGCTATCGATCAGGTACTCGGGTAGTTTGTAGTCCTTCAGGTATACAGTGTTTGGTTGGGCATCTTTCATAGTGAATACAAGGATATTCCGTTCTGACAAACCGTTCCCTCTCGGGGGCACGCGAATACTGCCACCCACTATATAGATTTCACTGCCGGTGCCAAGTGTCGGCGGTTCTCACGCAAATGCTCTAGAGCTTCCGTAAAATGGTATGGAGCGCCACTATTGCTTAATTTGAGGAGCCCCCGTGCAGAGAAGACGCGCGCTATTACTCGCCGCAATTCTGATCATCACCGCAACCGGCAGCTGGATCTGGCTGGATAGGGAGCGACTGACAGTGGCACTGATCAATCCGCTGCTGCAAACCAGCCGCATCGATAGCCTGCGTGGCCTGCAACCCGGCATCGATGCCATCACTGTGGACGAGGTGCACTTGTCTCTCGCTTCCGGTGCATCTATGCGCATGGAAGATCTCCGCCTGAGCCACCCCTGGGGGCTGATATTCACCGGCGAGCGCAATCGCAGCCGACTCTCAATTGCAAGTCTGCAGTACACCCCACCCCAGCCACAAGCCGAAGCCGCCCCGGTCCCCACCAGCGCCAATGACAAAGCGGTCTCAGCAGAGGACGCAAGCCTGCGGACACTGATCGCCCTGGTCCATAAAACACTGCCTGAACACGTGCAGGTAGAAGAATTCCGTTGGTTCGATGACACGATGCACCGCGGTCAACTGCATATTGCCCGCAATGATGACCGCCAGTCCGTTAAAGCCAATGCCACTTTCGACCGTCAAGAGCTCACCCTCTTATTGCGGTCCGAAGGTGGGCAACTGCACCTCTCCGCGCAACTGGATGACAAAAAGGATGGACGGATACTGTCTTTCACAGGTGCATTGCTTGCGGATACATCGGATCTTTGGCTCGCCACTATTACCCTCCAATCTGACCTGCAAAAGCTGTCCCAGCTACCACTTCCGGACAAACTGGCCCAGTTTAGCCCCGGCGCCACAGGCGCGGTGTCTGCCCGACTCCAGGCGCGTTTACCAGACCGCGTATTGCGACTGGAAGAATACTCGGATATCTCTGTGAAACTGGAAAAATCATCGATTCAACTGGCCCTGCCCCAAGCACTGCTGGGCACGGAAGCGGCGTTCAATCTTACGGTCGACGACCACTTGGAGGTGAAACTCGCCGCTCTACGCCCACTGGAGGCAAAAAGCCTTTCCGGCAGCGGAAACATAACACTGACCCCCAAAGACATGCCCACCCTGCTCCAGGCCCGGTTTGCATCCACGACCAGTCAGGGACAGCCGCAAATCACCGCCACTGGCAATCTTAACCTGCAGGCGCTCACTCCCTGGCTGCAATCCTCTGTGTTGCAGGACAAGTTACCCGATCTACGGCTGACTTCAGCCGCCGGGAAACTACAATTCCAGGGGTCGGCAACCGCAAAGTCTCTCACCGCGCTACCGGACGGCCGGCAAAGCTGGCTGGACCGCTTTGACCTATCTCTACTACCAGACAGCTGGCTCGAACTCTCGGTTTCTCAACCCGGAGCCAGTCCGGATGGCTGGCAAAACGGGAAAATTGCTATCCATCTACCCGAGGTGCTGGCAGTACGGACCGATCAGTGGCCGGGGAAAATGCAGCTTAACAGCGCTGAAATCAGACTGCGCGCACAAGAGAAAGACGGAAATATCAGCGTCAATGCACAGTTGCAACAGATAGAATGTAGTCTCCTCACTCAGACGCGCTGTTCATTGGAGATCGTCGCCGAGTCACCGGAACCGTTGGGGTTACCAGGCGCTCTGACGCTGGAAAATTTTTCCATGAATAGTGAATTGCAATTTCACACGGAAGATAACCAGCAGCAGTGGCTACTCTCCCAGGCAGAAGTCTGGGCCGACGACCTGAAAGGTCCCTCATTACAGGCCGAACGGCTGTCTCTAACAGCTCCCCAGCTCCAGTGTCGTGTGACAAATGGCAGTGCACACTGCGAAAGCATGGAAATTACTGCCGCCTTTTCCACGCTGGACACGCCCGGACTGCGCTCTTCTGGCGCGCTGACTTTCAGCGACGTGCAGTTCCGCCAGTCGGGCCGAAGAACCGAATTGAATGCGGGGTACCACGCAAACCAAATCAGGCTGAAAACCGCAGAAAATTATGCGTTGAACATCGATATACAGGGAAATCTGCTATTAGAGGACGCGATGCTGCACGGGGAAAGCCAGCTGCTCTCAGGGCCGGTGAAACTACAGGCACAATGGCAGCACAACTTGAACAACGCAGAAGGCACGGCAGATTTTACCTTTCCGAAGACAAGCTTTAGCCGCACACATCCTCTCTCCCGGGCGATAGAAGGACTGCCGGTGGATATTGTCGCCGGAACGCTTTCCGCCAGCGGGCGCTACAGTTGGCCAATGGGCACAAAGGACCACATTCACCTGCAGCTTGAGCAGGCGGCCGCCGTTTTCGGGGATAGCTTTGCCGCGGGCGTTGCTGGCGAAATTTCCCTTTACCGGCGGGGTAATCTATGGCTCACGGACCAACCGCAGGCGGTACAGGTGGATCGGGTCGACTTCGGACTGCCGATCGAAAATATCCATTTCTCAATTTCTCTCGACGAGAAGCGAGACTTGGCTTTTAACGCGGTTAACGCGCAACTGCTCGGCGGCACTCTGGAGTCTTCCCGGCTAGTCTGGAACCTGGACGGAGAAGAGCACACAGGGAAGATCCAAATCCAGGGCATATCCCTCAGTGAACTGGCAAGGGAAATGGAGGCGGAAAACTTTGCCGCTACAGGCACGCTGGATTTGGAAATACCGATGGCTACCAGTAGCGAGGGCGTGACGGTGAGGCGCGGACAGGTAAAGGCGCGGCCACCAGGAGGCAGGTTACGTTACTACGGCGCCTTCTCCCCGCAGATGCTGTCGGGCAACCCGCAGTTGAAACTGCTCGCAGGCGCCTTGGAAGACTACAACTACAGGGCACTTTCCGGCACACTGGACTACCCGTCCAGCGGCGACATGCGCATGCAGCTCAAACTTGTTGGGCGCAGCCAGTCGGTGGCGGCGGACAGGGACCTGATTATCAATCTGAACCTGGAAAATAACATCCCGGATATGCTCCGCTCCCTGCAGGCGAGCAGGGATTTGACTGAGGCACTGGAAAAGACGCTTCAGTAAAGCCTGGGTTCAGGTTAGTCCATTACAATAACCCCTATGTTAAATCCTGAGGAGCGTCAGATGACGGCCACCAGACTGTTTTCCACACTATTGATGGGGGCGGCCATTACAGCTGGCTGCACGCCCACGGTCGCCGTGCAGGCACCCAGTGAACCGATTACCGTCAACTTAAATGTGAAGATAGAGCACGAGATCCGCGTAAAGGTCGACAGAGAGCTGGACGACCTGTTCGAAGACAAGGAAGGCATTTTCTAAGGAGGCGAACCATGAAACTTTTCAAGACTGCCCTGTTGTGCTTGAGCCTGCTATTCACCCTGCCGGCCCTGGCGATTACTCTGGATCAGGCGCGAAACCAGGGACTGGTTGGGGAAGCAAACAGCGGCTACATTGCCGTAGTCAGCAAAAGCACCCCCGAACTGGAAAAGCTGGTGGCGGATGTGAATGCAAAACGCAAAGCCGAGTACGCCAGGATCGCCAAGCGCAACAATATCGACATTGCCCAGGTCGCGGCACGGGCCGCGGAAAAACTGGAAGCCCGCCTGGCGACGGGACACTACTACCAGGACAGCCGGGGTCGCTGGGTGCAGAAAAAGTAGACGCACAGGCCCACTCCCTAACGACCAGGCAAAAGCAAACCGGGTGGGTACAACCCACCCGGGTGCTATCTACAGATTGCCAAACAGAGACTGGCCGTCTAGTCCCTGTTTCTCCATCACCTCTCGCAGGCGTTTGAGCGCATCCACCTGAATCTGTCGCACCCGTTCACGGGTCAAGCCGATTTCCCGGCCCACCTCTTCCAGAGTACTGGCTTCAAAGCCGCGCAAGCCAAAGCGACGGGAGACCACCTCACATTGTTTCTCGGGCAACTCGCTGAGCCAGCGGTTGATACTCTCGAACAAGTCGCTGTCCTGAAGCAGTTCCGCAGGGTCGGACTCCTGTTGATCCGGAATGGTATCCACCAGGGTTTTTTCCGAAGACGGGCCTATTGGTGTGTCCACCGAAGTAACACGCTCGTTCAGACCCAGCATCCGCTCGACATCCTCCACCGGTTTTTCCAGCAGGTTCGCAATTTCTTCCGCGGAGGGTTCGTGGTCGAGTTTCTGGGCCAGTTCACGAGAAGCACGTAAATAAACGTTCAGCTCCTTGACGACATGAATGGGCAGGCGAATAGTCCGGGTCTGGTTCATGATGGCCCGCTCAATTGTCTGACGGATCCACCAGGTGGCATAGGTGGAGAAGCGGAATCCGCGTTCGGGGTCAAACTTTTCCACCGCGCGAATCAACCCCAGATTGCCCTCTTCGATCAGATCCAGCAGAGCCAGCCCGCGCCCGACATAGCGGCGGGCAATTTTCACCACCAGGCGCAGATTGCTTTCGATCATCCGTTTTCGCGCCGCCGCGTCACCGCGCAACGCCTTGCGCGCGTAATAGACTTCCTCCTCTGCGGTGAGCAGTGGCGAAAAGCCGATTTCGTTCAGATACAGTTGCGTGGCATCGAGGTTTTTCTGCAAATGGCTGTCGTTGTCCAGTTTGCGCGCCCGCGCCTTGAGGGGGGTGGGTCCGGAATCTTTTTTGGCCGCTGTGCTCCGGGGGCGGCCAGGGGAATAGTCCTCTTCTTGACCTGTCTGATGTTCGTTGTGATCAATTGCCAACTCTGGAGGAAGTTCATCTACATGACCCGTCATCAACCGGTCTTGACGTCGTGCTTCCATTTCCCCAACTCCTTGTACTTTGCCAATATCAGCCGCACCACAAACCGAGATCAACCAACCCGGCTATGAGGGGTACGACAGTCTCCGAATCTGCGAACAGCAGGCCGACTGAATGCGAGAAACGCCGCAGCAATTTCCCATCGGCCTTGCGGTCGCCACGAGTCCGGTGACTACCTCAAGTGGTACACATAAAAATCCATTTTTATTTGCAGGGCTTTCTGACGCCTACAGGAGCTATGGCAGATAGGCCAGGGGGTCCACCGGCTGACCGTTACGGCGAATTTCAAAGTGGAGCTTATTGCGGTCGGTACCACTTGAACCCAGTTCCGCTATCCTCTGCCCCGCCTTGACTTTGCCGCCCTCTTTCACAAGCAGCTTGTGATTGTGGGCATAAGCACTCAAAAATTCATTGCTGTGCTTTACGATCAGCAGCTTCCCATAGCCCCTCAACGCACTCCCCGCGTAGATCACGGTGCCATCGGCCGCCGCTACTACAGAGTCTCCCTTTTCACCGGCGATATCAACACCCTTGCGCAAGGGGTCTCCCTTCCGGAAGCGACTGATCACCTTGCCCTTTGCCGGCCATTGCCAGCGAATCGAGGATTTCGATACTCGGGCGGTTGCTTTGGTCGATTTTGCAGGTGTTAAAGATTTTTTATTTGTTTTCGTCGTTTTTGCCACAGTCTTGGTTTTTTTGGCAGAGCTGGACTGGCGTTTCGTTGCGGTCGACGACACCGGGGAAGTTACCTTGGCGACCTGGGACGTCTTGGATACCTTGGTCCGGGATGTCTTGGATACCTTGGCCTGAGATGTCTTGGATGCCTTGGGCGCAGTGGAAACCACTTTCACAACGGGGCGCCCAGTTAAGCGTAATCGTTGTCCGGGATAGATGTTATAGGGGGCAGGAATGCCATTGATAGCGGCAAGTTCCCGGTAATCCTTACCATAGCGCCAGGCGATGGAATAGAGCGTCTCACCACGGCTGACAATATGATGCTGAATTTTGATACTCGGCGGCTGCTGTAATGACGCCGTGGGTGCAGGTGGGGTGGCGCAGGAGCAGAGAAGCAGAGCCAGGAGCACCACGATTAATATATTTAACACTGGGGAAGCTAGCCGGATTACGATAAGACTAATATCCCGCCATGGCCGATGCGCATAATGTGTTAACAAACGACATTCCATTATTCTCTTTTTACATCAGACGGCCGCATTTATGGAAAAAGTGTCTAAAAAAAACGCCGAAATTACCACCAAAATCCTCAGAAAAAACCGCCTTACCGATCTTGGGTAATCCTCTGACTATTGGCGCACTGAGAATGTAAAGCCCGGTGCCTGCGCCCCAGGTAGTCCACGGACAGCACAAGGGTCGCAGCGGCAACGGCGGCGGCCAGAGCAGCGGCCAGGTAGGCACTGTCTCCGGTGTGGGCTTCGTAGCCCTGTGGAGAAGCATTGGACATCAATGGCGCAAGTTTATCTCCATCACCGGCAATCCCCACCAGGGGAAGTTTCCACGGCCAAATTATTTTCAAGCTCCCGAGCAGTATACCGGCCAAAAAGGCCAGGGAGCGTGCGATATACCTGTGCATCAACCAGGAAAGCAGACGACTGAACATCAGCAATCCAGTGGCGGCTCCGGCTGCGAAACAGAGAAGATTCAAAAGCTGCAATTCGTGTACCGCGGCGAGGACCCTTGGATAAATCCCGATCAACAGCAAAATAAAAGAGCCCGAGATACCAGGCAGTATCATCGCACAAATGGCCAGGGCTCCGGACAGAAAGAGGGTCAACGGCGTAGCAGGTACTTGGCCCGGGCGCAGCTCACTGATCAGAACCGCCATGGCGGCGCCCGCTAAGAGAAACAACACCACCGACCCGGACCATCGCGGAATGCTGCGCAGTATGGGGACCGCCGAGGCGAGCACTAAGCCAAAAAAGAAAGCCCAGAGTACTATCGGGTAAGTCTCCAGCAGATGACCGATCACCCTGGCCAAAGTGAAAATACTGAAGAGAATTCCGCAAAACAGCGCCAGCAGAAAATTGCCGTTGATATATTGCCAGGTCACAGCAATGCCGTGACGCCGCAACACCGTGATGCAGTGGGGACCAATGCGGCTAATTGAATCGAGAAGTTCCGTGTAAATACCGGTGATAAAGGCAATAGTGCCGCCGGACACGCCGGGCACCACATCCGCAGCCCCCATCGCCATACCGCGGGCAGCTACACCAAGGTAGCGGCTGCGAAATAATCTGGTCATATTCATCGAACAACACCGCCGAGCAGAGGGACAAAGCGCACGGATTCCAGCTTCTCCACATCAAACCGGTCACTGTCCTCGCGCCGGGTGACGATTGTCAGGACCTGGCGCTCCGAGCCAACTGGAATTACCAACACGCCATTCGGCGCCAGTTGTTGTCGCAACTCATCGGGAACCACCGCCGGTGCGGCGGCAGTCAGTATGGCATCGTAAGGCCCTTTGTCCGGCCAGCCGAAGCCGCCGTTTCCAAGTTTGAATTCCACATTGTGAATCTCCAGCTCCCGCAGACGCCGACGCGCCTGCTGTAACAGGGGATCGATGCGTTCCACCGAGTAGAGTTTTTCCACCAGGCGCGCAAGCACCGCCGTTTGGTAGCCGGAGCCGGTACCCACTTCCAGCACCCGCTCGAGGGATTTTGCCCGGCCGAGGAGCAACTCGGTCATACGCGCGACAATATAGGGCTGAGAGATGGTCTGGCCGTAGCCGATGGGAAGTGCCGTGTCCTCATAGGCGCGCAGGGCCAAGGCTTCGTCGAGAAACAGGTGCCGCGGGGTGGATGCCATGACATCCAGCACCTGTTCGTTGCGGATACCTTCATCCCGCAGCCGCTGAATCAGGCGGTTGCGGGTACGCTGGGAGGTCATCCCCAAACCTTCACGTCTCAAGCGATCCATATTTGTTTTTATTCCAAACTTCTCGGGTGTGTCTCCACGATCGAGTTTTCGCCAACAGGTGCAAAACGGTCCCACAGCCGCGCCCATTGGCTAATCGGCCTTATTCAATACATTTGAGGCGCCGGTACCGCTTTGGGATCGGATTCTATTGGGCGCCGGATACGTTGACCAGCGCCGCGGCCTCCCGCAGCACCGCCGTTGCGAAAGCGCCCACCGGCAAAGCGAACTCCAGTATCAGATCACCATTTTCCCACTGCCGGGAAAATGCCTGCGGCCGCAGCACCAGAGGGCGCCGCTCCTGCTGCAAACCACAGTGCTCCAACCAGTCACACCAAGGTTTCCAGGGCGCCAGAACCCGGGATTCCAGCTCGGCAAGTTCACCTTCGGCACGATTTCTGCCGCGCCCCCAGAGGGGGCCACTGGGCGCCGGCTCGGGCTCGCCGGCGATGGACTCCCGCCAGCACCCCAAACGCACCCTCTCCGCCAGCACAAGATTAAACAACCAACTGCGCGCGGCGGACATGGCAAAAGACTTTTCACTTCTGCGGCAGCGCCCCGCCTCTTCCGCCAGGCGCCGCGCCAGGTCGAGGTTATTGCCCTCGCGGCCAAAGCGCTGTTCGCCGAAGAAATTGGGTACTCCGCTGGCAATCCGCTCCAGCACTTCCTCCGCCTTCGGTCGCTCGCCGCGGATATTGCGCAGCCGAATGATGAAGCGGTTGCCGAGGTGCTCGCCGCGGCGCAGCTTGCGCGGTCCCCGGTAACATTGCAGCACCTTTAATTCGGCACTGTTCACCCGAGTCCAGTCCGGCTCCGGTTTCTGCCCCAACCAGACGCTGAACCATTGCGTAGTGACGGCGTGGCGATCCTTGAGACCGTAAAACCCCACATCCCGGCTATGCACGCCGGCCAGATCCGCCAGTTGACGGGCCACCCAAGCAGTATTTGCGCCGCGCTTGCGTATTTGCAAATAGATGTGCTCGGCACCGCCACTGTCATCCCGCGGCGGTTCAGCCAATTCATCGACGACAAAGTCATCGGGAGTACAGCGGAAATCGCCTGCAATTGCCGCGCCGCCCAGAGCCCGGGGCCAGTCCAGATTCCAGTCAGTCATCGGCGCGTTGAAGCAAAACTGTTGCCTGGGCGGCGATACCCTCTCCTCGCCCGGTAAATCCGAGCTTCTCGCTGGTGGTGGCCTTGACGCTGATCGCGCCGCGATCCACTCTGCAATCCGCAGCGATATTCGCTCGCATCGCCTCGATATGGGGGGCCATTTTGGGTGCCTGGGCGATCAGGGTGCAATCCGCATTCACCAGGCGATAACCGCGCTCGGCAATCAACCCCATCACATGGCGCAGCAGCAAACGGCTGTCTGCACCGGCATAGGCGGCATCGGTGTCGGGAAAATGATGGCCGATATCCCCCAGGGCCAGAGCGCCCAGCAGTGCGTCAGCCAGCGCATGCAGCAGTACGTCGCCGTCGGAGTGCGCCTTGAGGCCGCGTTCATGGGGAATCGCCACACCGCCTAGCATTACATGGTCGCCCGGGCCAAACGCATGCACGTCAAAGCCCTGGCCGATTCGAAAACTCACTATCGATTGTCCTCTGTAGGGGCATAGCGCAGTCGCAGAATGGTTTCTGCCAGCACGATATCGGGGGGATGGGTGACCTTGATATTGTCGCTGCGGCCGGGCACCAGCCGCGGGCTGTGTCCGCAAAACTCCAGCGCACTGGCCTCGTCGGTCACCTCGGCGCCTTGTGCCAAAGCGCGGCGCAGGCAGGCGTGCAGCAGTCCCAGCGGCGCCCGCTGAGGGGTCTGAGCCAGCCAGATACTGCCGCGGTCCAGCGTCCTGTCAACACTGGGCCCGCTTTCATCTTTGCGGCTCAGCTTGACCGTATCGCTGGCGGGCTGTGCAAGCAGCGCAACGGGCTCCGCCCGCAATAGCTTTTCAATATCTTCCAGCGCCACACAGGGGCGGGCGGCATCGTGTACCAGCACTGGTGTTTCGGGTGCTTCCCGCGCAGCGAGAAAATCGAGCGCGGCCAGTACGGAATCGGCACGCTCCGCACCGCCAGTCACCCGGTGTACCCGCGGGTCCTTCGATTCGCTCAGATAGGAAAAGTCGCTATCGCGGTCAGACAGTGCGACCACCACACCGGCCAGCCCGGGCCAGCCCAAAATATTGCGCAGCGTCAGGGACAGCAGTGGGCGTCCCAGCAAAGGCAGGTACTGCTTGGGTCTGTCCGCCCCCATGCGCCTGCCGACGCCGGCGGCGGGCACGACTACCCAGAATCCGCTAATCACGTTTCTTGACCTCTTCCGGGTCGAGGAAGATAAACAGGGTTTCGCCTTCCTTGATTAGGCCGAGGTCGTAACGCGCCTTGGCCTCGACACCATCGGTACCTTCCTTGAGGCTGCGCACTTCGCGCAGCAGTTGACGATTTTCCCGCAACAAAGCGGCATTCTTTTTGCGCTGCTCGGCCAGCTCGCGCTTCAGACGCGTCACTTCCGCCAAACTGCCCTCACCCACCCAGAGACGGAACTGGGTGGCGATCAGCATGACAGAGAGAAGTGCCAGCAGCCATTTCATGGGAAATTACATTTAATAAAGCGGGGCCGGAAAGCCGTACCGGACCGGGCACCTCCGCTGTCTACGGAAATACTCCGGTCCAGGGCCCGGGTGGCTTAACGGAATTCGGCGCGGCCGCGGTAGGGTGCCGCACCTTCCAGCTCCGCTTCGATACGCAGCAGGCGGTTATACTTGGCCACGCGATCGGAGCGGCACAGGGAACCAGTTTTGATCTGACCCGCGGCAGTGGCCACTGCCAGATCGGCGATGGTGGTGTCCTCGGTTTCCCCGGAGCGGTGTGAGATCACTGCAGTGTAGCCCGCGTCTTTGGCCATTTTGATGGCGTCCAGCGTCTCGGACAGGGAGCCGATCTGATTAAACTTGATCAGGATCGAGTTGCCCACGCCCTTTTCGATACCCTCCTTGAGGATTTTGGTATTGGTCACGAACAGGTCGTCACCCACCAGTTGTACCTTGCCACCAATCTTATCGGTGAGCAGTTTCCAGCCATCCCAGTCACTTTCATCCATACCGTCTTCGATGGACAAAATGGGGTAGTTGCCGGACAACTCGGCCAGGTAATCGGCGAAACCGGCGCTGTCGAATTGTTTGCCCTCACCGGAGAGCTGGTATTGCCCGTCTTTGTAAAATTCAGAGGATGCACAGTCCAGAGCCAGAGTGATGTCCTCGCCCAGGGTGTAACCCGCCTTTTCCACGGCCTCGGCGATCACTTGCAGAGCCGCTTCATTGGAGGGCAGATTGGGCGCGAAGCCGCCTTCGTCGCCAACAGCGGTGTTCAGCCCCTTGGCGGAGAGTACTTTTTTCAGGGTGTGGAAAACTTCAGCGCCCTGGCGCAGCGCTTCGGCAAAGCTTGTGGCCTTGACCGGCTGGATCATGAACTCCTGAATATCCACGTTATTGTCGGCGTGTTCACCGCCATTGAGGATGTTCATCATGGGCACCGGCATGGTGTACTGGCCAGCGGTGCCGTTCAACTCGGCGATATGCTGATACAGCGGAATGTTTTTACTCGCCGCCGCCGCCTTGGCCGCCGCCAGGGAAACCGCCAAAATGGCGTTGGCGCCCAGTTTGGATTTATTTTCGGTGCCGTCGGCGTCGAGCATCGCCTTGTCCAGGGCGCGCTGATCGGTTGCGTCCATACCCTTCAACAGGTCGGCGATGATGGTGTTGACGTTTTCCACGGCTTTCAACACGCCCTTGCCCAGATAGCGGCTCTTGTCGCCGTCGCGCAGTTCCAGCGCTTCGCGGGAGCCAGTAGAGGCGCCAGAGGGGGCACAGGCGCTGCCGATGGAACCATCTTCCAGGATGACCTCCGCCTCAACGGTGGGATTACCGCGGGAATCCAGCACTTCAAACGCTTTTACGGCAACAATCTTGCTCATGAACAAGGGCTCCATGTTTGTGGGTGAATGGCAAATCGATGGTTGTTTTTGTGGGGCCGCATTCTACCGGGCAAGCCGGTGCGCGGCCCCGGTATCATTTATTGGGTATCCAGCGGCGCAAAGCCCTTGACCAGGTCGTCCACGGCTTTCATCTGCGCCAGGAAGGGTTCCAGTTTGTCGAGCGGCAGCGCACTGGGACCGTCGCACAAGGCCTTATCCGGATCTGGATGGGCTTCCAGGAAGAGGCCCGCGATACCGATGGCGAGGCCAGCGCGCGCCAGCTCCGTGACCTGGGCGCGGCGCCCTCCGGAAGCGGCACCACCGGGATCGCGCATTTGCAGCGAATGGGTGACGTCGAAAATCAGCGGGGCGCCACCAGAAGCATCTATCATGGTGCGGAAGCCGAGCATGTCCACCACCAGGTTATCGTAACCAAAGCAGGCGCCGCGCTCGCACAGTATGATTTTTTCATTGCCGCATTCGGCAAATTTCTCCACCACGTTTTTGACCTGTGGCGGGCTCATAAACTGCGGTTTTTTCACATTGATCACCGCGCCGGTCTTGGCCATAGCCGCCACCAGATCGGTTTGACGGGCGAGGAAAGCGGGCAGCTGGATCACATCCACCACTTCCGCCACCGGTGCTGCCTGGTGCGGTTCGTGAACATCGGTGATCAGCGGCACATTGAAGGTCTTTTTGATCTCCTCGAATATTTTCAAACCCTCTTCCATACCCGGACCGCGGTAGGAGTGGATAGAAGAGCGGTTGGCTTTATCGAAGGACGCCTTAAAGATGTATGGAATACCCAATTTCTCGGTGACCGCAACATAGTGCTCCGCCACCCGCATGGCCAGGTCGCGGGACTCCAGCACATTCATGCCACCAAATAGCGCGAAGGGTTTGTCGTTCGCGACCTGGATATTTCCGACTTCAATGGTTTTCATAGCTTCCTTTTCCCCGTCCCCGGTAAACCGGGAGCGGGGCTCGTCGTTAAGATTTTCTTGCGCGGCTCCAAGTGCAGCCGAGCCGCCGCACCAAAACTTTATTTTTTATGCTGCTCCATTGCCGCAGCGATAAAGCTCTCAAACAATGGGTGGCCATCCCGCGGCGTTGAGGTGAACTCCGGGTGGAACTGACAGGCGATAAACCAGGGGTGCTCCGGCAACTCCACCATTTCCACCAGGGTGTCGTCCGCGGACCAGCCGCCGATTTTCAGCCCGGCTTTTTGCAGGCGGTCGACGTAGTTGTTGTTCACTTCGTAACGGTGGCGATGGCGTTCGACAATGACGTCGGAACCGTATATTTCCCGCGCCTTGCTGTCCTTGGTCAGGCGGCATTCCTGCCCTCCCAAGCGCATAGTGCCGCCGAGATCGGAGTGCTCGTCGCGCTTCTCCACATTCCCGTCGCTATCGATCCATTCGGTGATGAGACCGATGACCGGGTGTGGGGTCTTGACGTCGAACTCTGTGCTGTTGGCATCCTTCAGGCCCAACACATTGCGGGCGTATTCGATTACCACCGACTGCAGGCCGAGGCAGATCCCCAGGAAGGGAATGTTGTTTTCGCGCGCGTAGCGCACCGCTTCCAGCTTGCCCTCCAGGCCGCGCTCGCCAAAACCGCCGGGTACCAGAATGGCGTCGGCGCCTTTAATCAGCTCTATGCCATTCTCACCCTCCACATCTTCAGCATTGATATAGTCGATATCCACCTTGCAGCGGTGTTTGATACCAGCGTGGGTCAGGGCTTCGATCAGGGATTTGTAGGCGTCCAGCAGCTCCATGTATTTGCCGACCATGGCGATCTTCACTTCGTGCTGCGGGTTCAGCTTGCCATCGACCACCGCATCCCATTCGGACAGGTCCGGCGCATCGCACTCCAGCTGCAGCTTTTCGACCACGATATCGTCGAGACCGTGGCTGTGCAGCAAGCGCGGTACACCGTAGATAGTCCTGGCATCCGGCAAGGGCACCACTGCGCGCTCTTCCACATTGGTAAAGAGGGCGATCTTACGGCGGGAATCTTCATCGATTTCCCGCTCGGAGCGGCACAGCAGTATATCCGGCTGCAGACCGATGGAGCGCAGTTCTTTCACCGAGTGCTGGGTCGGCTTGGTCTTGGTTTCACCGGCAGTGGTGATGTAGGGCACATAGCTCAGATGGATCAGCAGCGCCCGGTTTAGCCCGAGCTCCACGCGCAACTGACGCACGGACTCCAGGAAGGGCTGAGACTCTATGTCGCCCACGGTACCGCCAATCTCAACGATGGCCACGTCCACATCGCGGCCGCCCTCGACCACGCGGCGCTTGATCTCGTCGGTGATATGGGGGATCACCTGAACGGTCCCCCCCAGATAATCGCCGCGGCGCTCTTTGCGCAATACGGTTTCGTAAACACGGCCGGTGGTAAAGTTGTTGCGCTTGCTCATGCGCGTGCGGATAAAGCGCTCGTAATGGCCCAGGTCCAGATCCGTCTCGGCACCGTCTTCGGTGACATACACCTCGCCGTGCTGGAAGGGGCTCATGGTGCCCGGGTCCACATTAATGTAGGGATCCAGCTTGAGAATGGTGACCTTGAGGCCGCGGGCTTCGAGAATGGCGGCCAGGGAAGCGGAGGCGATACCTTTCCCCAAAGAGGAAACCACGCCACCAGTGACAAAAATATAGCGCGTCATGCAAAACCTTGGTCAGTTGAATGCCCGATGGGATCGGGGATGCGGGGCCGGCCCGGGCGACTTTCCGGAACTGCCCTGGAGGCTGCTCCGCCCATCCCGGTGCCTTATAGAATGGGGCGCCACACTACCAGAAAGGCGCTCCCTTCTCAATCAGCAAGCGCGTGGGCCACGGCCTGTACACCGCCGTCAGGGCCCGCGGTAACACCATTCGAGTGAGCCCGCAATACCTTCGTCACAAAGAAAGAGCCCCCCCACTGCGATTAAACGTTCACCGCGGTATACCAGAGGAATCCACTCCCTCAGCCAGGGCTCCAGCGCCGCTTCCTGCAGTAATTTTTTCAGCGTCTGTGAGTGGCGCCGTCCCACGGGCCTGGCCCGCTCGCCGCCACGGCGGAATCGCACGGTGTAATCCCCTTGCGGCCACCCGGAGCGAGCCCGCAATTCCCAGCCGCCGGGCAATTGCAGAGCCGAAGTTCCCTGCCAATGCCATTCGCCGTCCGCCAGTCTCCCCAGGGGCGGCGTTAAGTAGAGGCGATTGCGGTAGCGGCGCGCCACCCGGCCGCCGAGCCCGACCGCCATGCGCCGGTCGGCGCCCGCCTGCAATGCCTGATCCAAGGCCTGTTGCAGGTGCGGCGCCTCGGGCATATCACCACCGCTGTCCGCCAGCCAGCAGCGCAGCAGGTTTTTCTGGCGCCGCCGCGGCAGCCGCCGCAACATCTCAAGGTCCAGGCTTTCACCGAAAGACTCGCGCCTCCGGTCGCAAAGTTCCAGATCCCCACGACCCAGGTCACGCAGCAGTTCCGCGGCCTCGCGCAGATTATCCGCCGCCCGTGTCACCCGCTCGCGCACCGGCCAGCGTTCGCGCAGCGGTGGCAGCACCACCTGGCGCAAGTAGTTGCGATCCAGAGTCTGATCGCTATTACTCTCGTCCTCGATCCAGCGCAACTTCCGCTCGCGGGCATAGGATGCCAACTCGGCGCGGCTGGTGCCGAGCAGTGGGCGCAAGACCACCGCGCTCCCCAACGGCCGTCTGGTGGCCATGGCCGCCAACCCCAGGGCACCGGCACCCCGCAACAGGCGCAGAAAGAAGGTTTCCACCTGGTCGTCACCGTGCTGAGCAAGCAGTAGTGTATCGCCCGGCTGCAAAAGTTCACCGAACACGCGGTAACGGGCCTCGCGGGCGGCCCGCTCCAGTCCGCCCTCCTTCGCATCCACCCGCACGCGCCGCGCTGTGAAGGGCACCCCCAGGGCTTCGGCAGTTTCCGCACAGTGTGCCAGCCAGGTATCTGCGTTTGGGGACAGGCCGTGATGGACGTGCACCGCGCGCACTTCAACACCCAGCTCACACAACAGGTACAGCAATACCGTGGAATCCAGACCGCCACTGAACCCCAACCAGCGCACGCCCTCGCGCGGCTGCTGCAGCAGTGCATGCTCCACTTGTTTAAGCAGTCGATTCACGCGGCTCTTCCTAAAGTCTGACTTTTTACCCGGTTCAACTTTGTGCAAATACCCAATGTCGGACGATATGCGGTCGCTTTTTAGGCAATGATCACCCGTCGCTGCAGCGGCCATATTTTGGAGGCATGCTCACCCTGCATCCGATAGTCGCGTTTCGAGATACGAACCGAGGAACAGGTCCATCGCGGCCGGCGAATACAGAGTGAACAGGTCCTAAAACTCAAACAATAACAGGAATAGGCAGTCCCTTATGGAATCAGCTGAGAACATTCTCGAAACTAACCGAAGCCACCGGCAGGAGACCCCGCCCCTGCCGTTCATTATTTTCATCTGCGGAATCGCCACCCTGGGCGGGTTCCTGTTTGGATTCGACAGCGGCGTTATCAACGGTACAGTGACCGGACTCCAGCAGGCGTTTAATTCCGATACCGCCGGCACCGGCTTCAACGTGGCTTCCATGTTGCTCGGCTGCGCCGCCGGTGCCTTCTTTGCCGGCCGCCTCGCCGATGCCTGGGGGCGACGGCAGCTGCTGCTCGTTTCCGCTGTCTTCTTTCTGATCAGTGCCTGGGGGTCCGGCGTGGCCGAATCCTCAATGGAGTTCGTAGTTTACCGGATACTCGGCGGTCTGGCGGTGGGTGCCGCCAGTGTAATGTCGCCGGCTTACATCAGCGAAGTAGCCCCGGCGGACTGGCGCGGGCGCCTGATCACCATCAACCAAGTGGCGCTGATCTGCGGCCTCTTCGGAGCCTTCGTCAGTAATTACCTGCTTGCACAAACTGCGGGCTCCGCGACCACTCCACTGTGGATGGGCTATGAGGCCTGGCGCTGGATGTTTTGGATGGAAGCCCTGCCCGCTGCCGTGTTCCTGCTCGCCCTCCTTTGGATTCCGGAGAGCCCGCGCTACTTGGTGTTGTCCAGAAAGATAGAAAGGGCCCGTGCTGTGCTCGGCAAGCTGTACGGACAAGAGCGGGTAGAGGAGAAACTGAATGCCATCAGGGGCTCCATTGCGGTGGACCACCGCCCGCGGCTCACCGACCTCCTGGACCATGCCGGCAAAATCCGCACTATTGTCTGGGTCGGCATCGGGCTGGCGACCTTCCAGCAATTGGTGGGTATCAACGTCGTCTTTTATTACGGTGCGGTTTTGTGGCAATCGGTAGGCTTCTCCGAAGCGGACGCATTGATGATCAATATCATCTCCGGTGCCGTGAGCATAGGCGCCTGCCTGATCACTATCGGTTTGATCGACCGCATCGGGCGCAAACCGCTGCTGCTGGCGGGCTCCATCGGTATGGCGGCGACATTGGCCCTGGTGACCATTGCCTTTACCACCGCGAGCCTGGACGACAACGGCAACCTGGTGCTTTCCGACTCCATGGGTCTGCTGGCACTGGTGGCCGCCAACGCCTATGTCTTTTTCTTCAATGGCTCCTGGGGGCCGGTGATGTGGACCATGCTCGGGGAAATGTTCCCGAACCAGATCCGCGGATCGGGGCTAGCGGTTTCCGGGCTTTCCCAGTGGGGAGCCAACTTCGCCATAACCATGACCTTCCCCATTCTGCTGACAGGAATCGGCCTCGCTGGAGCCTACAGCATCTATATGCTGTTTGCGCTTCTCTCGGCCGTTTTCGTCCTTCGGCTGGTACGGGAAACCAAAGGTATGGAACTGGAGCAGATGGTGGGCTGAGCCCACCCCACCGCATCACGCCCGGGCACTTGCCGATTTTTCCTCCGGGCGGTTGCGTTGCCGGTATTGGGTGGGGGTCATCCCCACCAACTTCTTGAACAGGGAGTTAAAGGTGGCCTTGGTATTGAAACCCGACTCCAGCATGATTTCCATCACCGTTTGATCAGCGCATTCCGGGTCGGCCAGGCGGGCCTTGGCTTCCTCAATGCGGTAGTGATTCACAAACTCGAAGAAATTGCGCTCGAAATGGCGGTTGATTGTCATGGACAGGGTCCGCCTCGGCACACCGAGCTGATTGGCCAGTTGCTCCAGAGTTAGTGCCGGTTCGAGAAAGGGCTTGGCCTCCTGCATGTGGCGCGATAGCTTTTCCACCAACGCCATATCAACCGCAATCTTTTCGCCGCCTGCTGGTTCTTTTTTATCGCCGGCTTCCTCTTCCCCACTTTCCAGACCTTCAAACATGGACGAATAGCTGAGGCTGAAGAAAATCATGGCGCTGACAAGGATAAACACCGTGTAATTGCTGGCCAGCCCCATTAGACGGTAGTTGATATATGTGTCCAAATGCGCGGAAAAAATGATGGCGATATTTACCAGCACCGCCCAACCGCGGATGACGAGAAATCCCCACACGAGGATCAACAGCCACTTGAAGTCAATCGTTTCGATATTGGAGTAGCTGTCGCGAATCTGACGCCGGCAGCTGCGGACTTCCAACAAACAAAGAATACCGAAAGTCAGGCGCAATGCCTCGCGCGCAAATCCAATACCGTGAGTCAGTATCGATTCCTCATACAGGTTGTAATTCTGTAGCATCGCCACCTTGGTAGCGGTATCAAAGCGGAAATAGTCGAAATACTCATAGAGTGCGTAGGCGGCAAAGGGCAGCAGGTACACCAGATCAAAACGGGTCAGCCGGTAATCCCGGTAAATCAGCGAACGCGTGTACCAGAGGAGTAGTGGCCCCTCCAACCAGTAGGCGAACCCGAAGACATAAAAGAGGTTCGGTGAAGTCTGTATGGCCCACTGGCGAAAACCGGCCCCGAAGCTGATCAGGATATCTATTGGGATCAGCGCCTGTGAGAACAAAAACAGCGCCAAAAACAGATTGCTCAGTCGATTTTCCCTCTTGACGACAAACAGCAACAGCCCGAACAGGGTGCATTGATAGCTGGTCATCAACAGCACGACATCGTGGAAATTGAACAGCAGGATATCCATCCTCAGCGTCTTCTCTCAATCATTGTTGTTATGCGGCCGAAGGTTAATTGGCCAGCTCCCACCGTGCAAGTGCGCGTAAACAGCCCGTCGCGCCCGCGTCTGACTTTGGGATTTACCGGTATTTGAACGTCCAAACTTGCGATCAATCACGCATAAAGACGATCGGCCGGGCGACTTGATTCAAAGTGCTCCGATGCCGGCCCCCGCGCCGGCAACCTCTGACACAATAAAAAAGGAGTAACAGTGATGATGAGATTCAAGAGAAACCAACTGGCCGGGGCGGTAATGGCATTCACGGTCAGTATTGCCACAGGCTCTTTATCTGCGCAGAGTGGAGAACAAGCTGAACACAGTGCACTTGAAGAAGTGGTGGTGACCGTGGAACGTCGCGAGCAATCGCTGCAGAGCGTAGCCGGCGTTGCCCAGGCTTTCGACCAGGATAGCCTCAACCGCCTCGGCGTGGGGACCTCATTTCAAAATCTACAAAATATCGTACCTGGGATGAATATTGCCGATCAGGAAGGCAATATGGAAATTTATATCCGCGGGGTTGGCTCCAGCAACAACACCGAGCTGGGGGACCCAGCCGCGGCCACCCACCTCAACGGTGTCTACATCCCCCGCCCCAGAGGGGTCGGCGCCATGTTTTACGATATCGAACGGGTGGAGGTGAAAAAAGGCCCCCAGGGCACGCTGCGCGGGCGCAATGCCACCGCGGGAACACTCAATATCGTCACCAAGCGGCCTGACTTCGATAACTTTGGTGGCGACTTCGAAGTGACTACAGGCAACTACAGTACCTTCGGTGTGCGCGGCGCGGTCAACCTGCCAGTGACTGATAACTTCGCCGTGCGCTTCGCAGCCTATACCGAAGAACACGATCCCTACTTTAGCAATGCCTCTGCCGACAGCAGCCTGGACGCCGCGGGCAGTGAGGATGTGCAATCCTTCCGCCTTTCCGCCCTGTGGGAAATCAGTGAGGCGACCAGCCTTTATGTGGTTGCCGACAGCACCGACGAGGGCGGCACCGGCTATCCCGGTGCCCAGATCAAGCAGGCACTGCAGAACGGCTACGACTTCGATGACCTCGACGACCCTCGCGAGGTGCTCTATCGCGGTACCGAGGGGGATCTGGACTCCAGCCACACGGGCGTGATGGCAGTACTGACCCACGAATTCGACGGGTTTTCCGTGGAGCTTTCCAGCAGTTACCGCGACCTGGACTTTGAGCAGGTCAACGCCGCCAACGACGGGGTCTACTTCCCGGGCCACGACGAGGTCAACCAGCAGAATTACAGCAGCCAGTATTGGATAACTCTGTCGGAATCCACCGTTCACGAACTGCGCCTATTCTCCAATGGCGACGGCCCCCTCACCTGGAGCACCGGTATCTTCCACTTTCAGGAAGACCAGCAAGCGGCGCTCTTTAGTCTGACAGATGGCGGTACCTGGTACACGGGCACCGAGTGGGTGATGCCGGATGTCGACAGCAGTTCAACGGCGGTTTATGCCGATCTGTCCTACGACTTCACAGACGAACTGACCGCATTCGCCGGTATCCGCCATACCACGGAAGAGAAATCCCGCTTTGGCACTGGCGGCAACTGGGCCTTCGCTTTCTTTGAAGCTGGCGATGAATGGGGCACCGCCCTGCCCTCGCGTATCGGCACCCCCGGCTTTGAATACGATGGCCTGGGCCGCAGCAACTATGACATCCTGGGCGCCAGCGACGCGGAGCTATACGCCTACCTGCTCGACGGTATTGGCAGCTGGGGAGTTGACGACAATCTGGATGACCAGATCGCCTGCGTGACAGACCCCTCCTGCACCGACATCACCATGCCCTGGACTGTCGGTGCACCGGTACAGCAGAAGGGCAGCTATGAAGACGACTATATCGACTTCCGCACCGGCCTCACCTACCAACTGACCGACAGCAGCATGCTTTTCGCCAGTATCGCCAGTGGACACAAGTCCGGCGGCTTTAACGATACTCTGGTGATGCCCGACGGCGAGCTGGTGGCCGAGCCCTACGCGCCGGAAAAACTGGTGATGTATGAAGTGGGTACAAAAAACGAATTCGACCTCGGCCCAGTACCAACACGCTTGAATGCTTCATTCTTTTATTACGACTACACCGACCAGGTCTTTCAGATGATCGTCGCCACCGGCGACGACGAAAGCGCCAGCTCTCTGCAGAACCGCAATATTGCCGACTCGGAGATTACGGGGCTGGAAATTGAGAGCAAGCTCCTGCTGCCGGCCAATCTGACCCTGGATATGACCGCCCTATGGCTGAATGCCGAAATCAAAGAAGGGGTGATGGCCGACACTCGCCAGGGATGGGGCACCGATCTGCCAATCGTCGACCTCAGTGGCAATACACTGCCCCTGGCCCCGGACTTCACCTTTAATCTGGCACTGTCACAACAAATCGAATCGGATCTGGGCACATTCGACTGGACACTGTCAGCCCAATATCGCAGCGATTATTACCTCACCATCTGGAACGATACCGACTACGATCTGGTGGACGGTGAAACGGTGGTCGGCAGTGACCCGGATTACGCGGATGCCGTGGACGGTTATCTGAACCTGGACGCGGGCCTGGGCTTTACCGACAACAGCGGCCGCTTCCGGATCGAAGCCTATGGTGCAAACCTCACCGATGAAGTGGTCTCGCAAAAAGGGATCATCGATCACGGCAACAACCTGCGCTTTACCAATTTGCCGCGCACCTACGGCATGCGCTTCAAAGTCAACTTCTGACTCGATCAAAAAGCGGGGGCTGGCCCCCCGCTTTTTTACCCGATATTTACCGCATCCCAGGAGTATCTATGTCCTTTGGAAAAGTTGTATCCGTCGGCATATTGCTGATCTGCGCGGGACTTACCGCCTGCGGCGACGACACCCCACCCAAACCCACCAATAATGAACGCACCGACACCTGGCCCAGGCTGGCACCGGCACTGCCGCGAGATCCGGAACTGGAGGCCAGAATTGAAAGCCTGCTGGCGCAAATGTCCATAGAAGAAAAAGTCGGCCAATTAATTCAGGCGGAAATCAAATACGTCACCCCGGAAGACGTGAGAAAATACCATCTCGGTTCCATCCTCAACGGCGGTGGCACCTACCCGAACAACGATAAATTCGCTTCGCCCCAGGACTGGCTGGCAATGGCCGACGCCTACTACGAAGCCTCTATGGACACCTCCGATGGCGGCGTGGCGATACCGATTATCTGGGGTTCCGATGCTGTTCACGGCCACAATAACCTAGTGGGCGCGACACTGTTTCCCCACAATATTGGCCTCGGCGCCACACGCGACCCGGATTTGATCCGCCGCATCGGTGAGGCGACCGCACGGGAAGTCGCCGTAACTGGTGTCAACTGGACCTTCGCTCCCACCGTCGCCGTGGCGCGGGACGACCGCTGGGGACGCACCTACGAAAGCTACTCCGAAGACCCGGAGATACTGGGGCCCTACGCCGAACAGATGATCAAAGGCATTCAGGGGGAAGTAGGCAGCACAAGTTTTCTCGACGGATACCACTTAGTGTCCGCTGCCAAACACTTCGTCGGCGACGGCGGCACAACGCGGGGCAGAGATCGCGGCGACACCCAAGTTTCAGAAAAGGACTTGGCAGAAATTCACGCCGCCGGTTATATCTCTGCACTGAAAGCCGGTGTGCAGACCATCATGGCATCCTTCAACAGCTGGAACGGCGAGCGCCTGCACGGCCATGCCTATCTGCTGACGGAAGTATTAAAAAACCGGCTCGGTTTCGACGGTTTTGTAGTCGGCGATTGGAATGGACACAGATTCGTACCCGGCTGCACCGTAGAGAGCTGCCCCCAGGCTATCAACGCCGGTCTGGATATGTTTATGGTTCCCTCTGATTGGAAGGCTCTATACGAAAATACCCTGGCACAAGCCAAAAGCGGGGAGATTTCCGCAGAGCGACTCAACGACGCCGTATCGCGGATTCTGCGGGTCAAACTGCGCGCGGGACTCTTCGAGCGCAATCAGCCACTGGCGGGCAAAAGCGGCATCCTGGGCAGTGCCGAACACCGGGCCATCGCCCGCGAAGCCGTGCGCAAATCCCTGGTACTGCTGAAAAACAACGGCGGCCTGCTGCCGCTGGACCCCCGCGGGAAAATTCTCGTCGCCGGAGACGCGGCGGACAATATCGCCAAGCAAAGCGGCGGCTGGACCATTTCCTGGCAGGGCACAGGCAATACCGATGAAGATTTTCCCGGCGCCACCTCAATTTACGACGGTATTCGGGACGCGGTAAAAAAAGCCGGCGGTGAAGTCCTGCTGAGTGTTGACGGCACTTACACCAAAGACAGTTTCAGTGACGGCGGAAAACCGGATGTCGCCATAGTGGTATACGGAGAAGACCCATACGCCGAATGGCACGGTGACCTGGCCAGTATTGAATATCAGCTGGGCATAAAAACCGATCTGGCGCTGCTGAAAAAACTGAAGGCGCAAAATATACCCGTGGTCAGTATTTTTATTTCGGGGCGCCCCCTTTGGGTCAACAAAGAGCTGAATGCATCCGATGCCTTCGTTGCCGCCTGGCTACCGGGTTCCGAGGGAGCAGGTATCGCCGACGTGATACTGACCGATGCCGAGGGCAATATCCAGCACGATTTCACTGGACGCCTGTCCTTCAGCTGGCCGCGGCTGGTGCACCAGACAGTGCTGAACCGGCGGGATGAAAACTACGATCCTCTGTTTGCCTACGGCTACGGTCTCAACTATGGCGATCAGACACAAATCAGCAACAATCTACCGGAAGACGGCGAAACCTATGTCGAAGGCAGACTGGAAGACGCCTGGCTTCTGGTATCCCGCCCGCGCTCGCCATGGCAGCTGTTTATCGCCGATGCGGACAAAGCGCCATTGCCTGTTACCGGGAACCGCGCCAGTAGTGGCAGCGACGAGAATATCACCGTGGCATCCATCGACATGGAATCCCAGGAAGACGCGCGTCTGATCCACTGGAAAGGACTGCGGGACGGCAGCGTGCAGCTGGTGGCCCCAAAACCGCAAAACCTAAACCGCTATTTGAAGGAAAATGCCGCTCTGACCATGGATATCCGCGTGGACCAGCCGCCGGAAGGTCCCGTTGATGCGATTATCGCCTGCGGGGACGACTGTGCTGCGGAGTTGCCACTGCAAGGCCTGCTGCAACAGCAGTCTCCCGACACTTGGTCCAATGTATCCATCGATCTGCAGTGCTTCGTCCGCGCCGGTGCGGATTTCAGCCGCATTTCCAGTGGCCTAACACTCCGCAGTAAAGGCCCCCTGTCTCTGGCTGTGGCAAATATCAAATATGTACCTGGCGCCGCGGAATCGGCGGAATTGAAATGTCGCGGTTGATTGAGAAAAAGGACCCCTGAATTTTTTCAGTGAGTGCCGCAGTTGATTCTGGGGCACTCAGACAATCGCACGGACATTTCGAAAGCACACTTCCCTGTAGCTCCGCCGGAGACACACCTGTATCCGGCGGGTCTCCCCTCCGGACTCGAAACACCTTTAAGTCCTGGCAGAGAATTAATAAGAAGCGCCCCCAGGGGGCCGTTTCATTGAGCGTAGAAAGATGTGATCAATCTGCTGGCACTATCGTAGGCAACGCCTCAACCTCCTCCGCCTGACGATACTGGGAAGGGGTCATACCCACGGTCTTCTTGAAGAATGTGTTGAATACGGATTTACTGTTAAACCCTACGCTGAGGTAAATGTCTGTGATGGTCCTGTCCCGCGCCGCTTCTGAACGCAGCAACCTGCAGGCCTCCCCGACACGATAGCGATTGATGAACTCGTAGAAATTAACCCCAAAATGGCGGTTGATCACCATGGACAGGTCCCGCGCCGGCATGGACAGCCGTTCCGCCAGGATATCAAGGGTGATGTCAGGCTGCAGATAGGGTTTGTCCCGCTCCATCGCGGCATCTATCTCCGACGCCAACTCCGGGTTCAAAATCTGCTCAGTGGCCGGCTTGCGCCCCTTTTCCCGCTGGTGCACCCCCTCAAAATAGGCGAAATAGCGGATACCGGTAAACACCAGCAGATTAATCAACATAAACAATGTGTAATAGCCAGTGAGTCCGATCACCTCGAACACCCTTAAATCGTAGTGTTGACGCAGGCTCGCCAGCTTGGCGACACTCAATACGACCTCCATGGACATTACCACCAGGAAACCCGAAACCAGCACCTGCATCCAGGTGAGATCCACTTTTTCGACATTGGAGTGGGTAGACTTCAACAGGCGGATGTACTGCAGCATCAGCCGCAGAGACCAGAGGCAATAGGCCACCCGCAGGCATTTGCACAGGAATTCCACTAACACATAGTGCCAGCTGTACACCAGATCCTCGCTGTGAATCACTGCCAGGCGCTCCGCTAGGGGCAACCTAAAGAAAACCACAACCATGTAAATAAAGAAGAGCACCACAGGCAGTAAATGTAGGAGGTCCCGCCGGCGAAGAGCAAAATCGCGGAAGACGAGGGATTTCACACAAAAGAATAGCAGAGCTCCGTCGAGGTAATAGGCAAATCCCCCGAGGAAGTAGAGCTGTGGCCAGAAATCCCGCACCTTAAACTTAAACTCAGCACCCCAGAGGATCAGTTCATGCAGAGAGATAAAAGCATGGGCAAACAGGAAAGCGGCCAGAAAGCGGGTGCTTGTCTGTTTATGGCTGTTGGTCGCAAGCAATAGCACAGCGAAAAACAGGCACTGCATGGCCGTCATCCACAGGATGATATCGTGGAAATTAAATAGAACTTCACTCATCGCTTTTGTTTTTATTGCCAGTTAGAGAATCAAAATTTTTATTTTCTGGCTTTTCCGCAACGTTCGGCTAATCCACGGCAGCCGAACCTCGCCAATCCGTTGAGGTTCGCCTGCAGTTCGGATTCTCTCCCTTCAGCCGAACGACCTTATTGTGTCCCAAGTATAAATTGACCCAGCGACCACAGCTTCTGTGTATCGCATACCAAACCAATATAATAAAGGACTATCGAGATGAGAAAGATAATACCCACAATCGGTGGTAAATGGTCCACCTCCCACAAAAAAATTTCCTCGCGAGACAGGTCGCCAGGGATCGCCAGTACCCTGTTGTTGGCCTTGGCCTTTCTCTGGGGCGATACAGCTCAGGCGCAATACCTGCACACTGAGGGTACACAGATTGTCGACGGCAACGGCAATCCTGTTCACCTCAACGGCATCAATCTGGGCAACTGGCTGTTGTGGGAGGGTTATTTGATGATGGGAGATTTCAATTACCGCACCCATACCCAGTTCCTCAACAGCCTGGCCGACACCTTTGGCAGTATGGCCCAGGCCAAGGAATTCGAACACCAGTGGCGCCTGAACTACGTGACGGAACGGGAAATCGCCGATCTGAAAAGTCTCGGGTTCAATGCGGTGCGTGTCCCCTTCCACTACAACTTGTTCTGGGAAAACGGGCAACTGTCGGATCACGGCTTCCAGTACTTGGATCGCCTGATCGACTACTGCCGCACCCACGGTCTCTATGTACTGCTGGACATGCACGCCGCCCCCGGCTACCAGAATCCCGGAGACCACAGCGATAACATCGATTCCAACGCCAGCCAGCCGCGGGATTCCGTCAAATTCTGGGATGGCGACAATGTGCTAATCGCCAGCCAGGTATGGCGTCATATCGCCGACTACTACAAGAACGAACCGGTGATCTGGGGTTACGACCTGATCAATGAACCCGTCCCTCAGGCCGGGCGCGAGTACGAGCTGTTGCCCTCGCTAATCGCCATGCGTAATGCCATCCGAGAAGTGGACAATAACCACGCAATCATCGCGGAAGGCAGTTGGTGGGCATCAGATCTGCAAAAGATCGACTGGACCGACTCAACTACTCAGACCAATACCGGTGTCAACAGCCGCTGGGACCACAACCTGGTGTATCAGACCCACCACTATGTATTCGGCAATGCCGGTGCCGTCTCAGACCTCTACCCTCGCGCGGACCGCACCAACAACATGGGGGTACCATTGATCCTGGGGGAGTATGGTGAAGACAACAACGACATCATCCGCCAGCTCACCGACTGGTCCGCAAACAACATCGCCGGCCAGTTTCCCTGGTCGTTCAAAAAGATGAGTCACGATCGCACCCTATGGACCATTCAGCCCAATAGCATTTACAGCCAAGTCGTGGATTACATCAATCACGGCGGTACCCCCCCGGCCAATGCCTATGCGGGCATGATCGATTTTGCCCAAAATCACATCGGCAATGGTTCCGCCAATGTGAGCTGGCATCAGGATTTCTACGATGCCATCAAAACCAACAGCAGCACACCGCCACCAGCCAGTTGCGACAGCGTCACCCCGCACAGTACCGGCCGTATTGAAGCGGAAAGCTACTGTTCCATGTCCGGAATTCAACTTGAAGACACCAGTGACAGCGGCGGCGGACAGAATGTGGGCTGGATCGATAGTGGTGACTGGCTGGAGTACCGGGTCGATGTGCCGCAGAGTGGTGTTTACACATTGACCTATCGCATCGCCAGCACCACCAGCACCGGGCAGCTGCGACTGATGAGCGACGGCACTCAGCTGGCCGACACCAGCTTTCCAAACACCGGCGGTTGGCAGAATTGGCAGTCGGTATCCCTGAATGTAAACCTGTCTGCGGGCATCCAAACCCTGCGCCTGCAAGTAGCCGGCGGCGGGTTCAATCTGAACTGGATTGAACTGGGAGCAAGCAGCCAAGATCCTGGCAGTATCGCCAATGGCGAATACCAGATCCGCAACCTGGCCAGCGGCCTGTTGCTGGGTGTTGCCGACAGCGCAACCACCAATGGGGGTAACGTAATCCAAGGCGGCAACCAGTCCTGGCAGATCACTGCCCTCGGCGATGGCAGTTACCGGCTGGAAAACACCTACAGCGGCTTAGCACTAGATGTGCAGGACGCATCCACAAGTAACGGCGCCAATATCCAACAGTGGGAATACGGCGGCGGTGACAACCAGAACTGGCTGATCGAGCCGGTCGACGCCAACCGATTCCGCATCATATCCGTCCACAGCGGCAAATCCCTGGACGTTCAGGACGGCTCCACCGAGCCCGGAGGCAACATCCAGCAGTGGACTTATCACGGCGGTGACAACCAGCTATGGCTGCTTGAAAAGTAACCCAAAAGCCAACAAGCTA
The DNA here is from genome assembly GCF_001617625.1 of Microbulbifer thermotolerans. Classification (NCBI taxonomy): domain Bacteria; kingdom Pseudomonadati; phylum Pseudomonadota; class Gammaproteobacteria; order Cellvibrionales; family Microbulbiferaceae; genus Microbulbifer; species Microbulbifer thermotolerans. Next base: position 2,530,882 of record NZ_CP014864.1, read on the forward strand.
AGCCGAAATACAGGAGCCGCCGACACCGGTCGCGGCCCCTGTCACTTGTGGAAGCCAACTGGCGCCCTCAACTGAACACACACTAACCCATTGATTTTAAAGGACTTTTAAAGCGTACGACTGATCAAAAATACTCGAACCCTCCCCAAAAGCTGGATTTTTCGTTCGAGTAACGGTACCCGAACGCACGGCCAAAAGGTCTTTGGCAGAGTTCCTCCTCCGTCACAGCAGGCGGCATAAAACAATAACCATATCTCAGAGGAAAACGATGATGAGACTGCACAAGCCTTTGGCGCTCTCCATTGCCCTGGTCAACACGGGAATGGCTCTTGCCCAGGAGGAAGAGAGAAACTCACAGTACGACGCTTACCAAACCAACTCTCTGGAAGAAGTTACCGTTACCGCCACCAAGCGGGAAACCAACCTGATGGAAACCCCGATTTCCATCACCGCCTTCAGCCAGGAAAAACTGGACCGCGAGGGCCTGACCAACATCAAGGATATGGCGCAAATGGTGCCGAACATGGAAATCTCCATGGACTCGTCCCAGACCGCGCCGGTGGTTGCCATGCGCGGTGTGCGGTCCACCAATATCACCGAGCTGGGTGATCCCTCAGTGAGCTTACACCTGGACGGCATCTACTCTCCCCGCCCGCAGGGCGCCATGGCGTTGATGTTCGATGTGGAGCGGGTGGAAGCCATGCGCGGTCCTCAAGGCACGCTGTTCGGGCGCAACTCAACCGTGGGTAACGTCAACATCATCTCCAAGCGCCCGGACTTCAACGAGTTCGACGCGTCCATCGGCATCGAACTCGGTCGCTGGAACCACCAGCAGACCCGCGGCATGATCAATATCCCGGTCAGCGAGACCTTTGCCCTGCGCGCTTCCTTTATGCAGGAAACCCGCGACTCCTATCTCGACGGCTACTACGACCCCAACCAGTGGGATGTGCGCTACCTGCCGGAAGAAATTCAGAACGCCCCAGTGTATACCGGTGCTGATGAAGACCGCAGCCTGCGCCAGCGCGAGCGCTGGGGCAGCGGTGAAGTACAGGAGCTGGTCAAGGCCGACCCTTCCGACTTCTACAACAACTCCGATCAATACGCCTTCCGCATCAGCGCTCTGTGGGAACCCGTAGAATCCCTATCGTGGATGCTGGCCTATGAGCAATTCCAAGACGACAGTGCCGGCGGTACCGACACCCTCAACTGTGATATGGCCGCCAAGCGCATCCGCAAAGACGATGATGGCAACTATCTGGATGCCGACGGCAATATTTCCGATGTACCAATACCCGGCCAGCTGGGTTGTGAAAGCGTATATGGCCCCGGTGCCGACGACTACACCGTCAACGTCAGTGTGCCCGGATTTCTCGACCTGAATATCGAATCCGTACGCTCCAATTTGAGTTGGGATCTTTCCGACGAAATCGCCTTGGTGTACAACGCCGGCTGGAGCCAGCAGGTGCGCTCACAGCGCTCCGATCAGGACCGCGGCATCACCGGTTGGGATATGTCCATCTTCTTTCGCGATGCGACCTTCACTTCCCAGTCCCACGAAATCCAGTTGCAGTCCACCGGCTCTGGCCCGCTGCAGTGGATTGCCGGCGTTTTCTATTTTGAAGAAGACAACAATATGCAGGGTGGCTGGATCAACAGTGGCCAAAATGCGGACTACTGGAATCAGCCTGAGCGTACCCTCAAATCCCAGGCCCTTTTTACCCAGGGCACCTACGCCATCACCGACCAGCTGAACCTGACTCTTGGTGTGCGCTACACCGAAGATACCAAGCAGGATGTGGGCGGTCACAATATGGCCTGTAACGCTGACACCATTAATCCACAAACCGGCGAGGCTTGTTTCCCGGCGTGGGATCGCGATGCGTTCAATCAGTTGCCCACGGATTACTTCGAGGACTCCTCCATCTACAGCATCGTCAGCGACAACCAGACCAAAGGCAGTTGGGATTTTACCAACTATCGCGTGGGCCTGGATTACATTGTCAACGACGACCTGATGGTATTCGGGTATATAGCCAACGGCTTCAAATCCGGCGGCATCGGCGACGTGTTTGTACAGTATGAGCAAGACCCCACCACTGCAGAATACCTGACCGATGCCAATGGCGACCGCATCATTAAAGAGCGCCATCAGAACACCTACGATCCAGAAATCGTGACCACCTACGAGCTGGGCGCCAAGGGCACTTACCTGGACGGCAACCTGAACATCATGGCGACGCTCTTCTACAGCGACTACGAAGATATGCAGGCGGCATCGGCCAAAGGTATCTTTCCCTACTATGTGGAAGAGCGGGATGACGAAACCGGCGAGTTAACCGGTGAAATCACCACTGAAACTCAAACGGTTTTCCAGACAGACAACATCGGCAGCGCCGTAATCAAAGGTCTGGAAGTGGAATTTGACTGGGCACCGATTGAAAACGGTCGCTTTGAAGGTTACCTGACCTGGCTGGACACCGAAATCACCAGTGATTTTATCTATCACTGGGATTTCGCAGCCACTGACCTTTTCGAAGTGGATCACGGCGTAGCCACCAACCCAGACAACGATGCAATGAAAGTTAACCTCAAGGGCAACGAACTGGCGGCATCCCCGAAACTCAGTGTCAAGCTGAACTACACCCATACGTTTCGTTTCGACAACGGCTTCGCCATTATTCCTCACCTCAGCTACTTCTGGCGAGACAAGTCATACCACACCTTCCTAAACGTGGATAAACACTACGATATCTTCGCCACGGAAACTCCCGACGCCTTTAGCGATGTGCGCCCGGCATTCCACAGTGTAAACAGCACCCTGAAGCTGGAAGCGCCGGATAACAAGTGGAGTGTGGAAGCCTTCGTTTACAACCTCACCGACCAAAAAGAAACCTATTGGGCCGGCGGTGGCGACGGCGTTATCAAAGGCCCGGTTTCCATGCCGCGTTTCTATGGCATCCGCGGCAACTACAACTTTTAACCGACTGCCGGATTAACAGTAAAGCGATCTTCACCTTCGCTTGTCGTCCTAGCCCCCACCTATGCTGGCGGGGGCCTTTTTCCCCGCGCCGATTTTACGCGTAAGCAAACTGATGTCAGTAGTACCTGAGAGAGATTAGTATGAAAAAGTATCCCATTTATATTGCCGCTATGGCCGGGCTTCTCTCGCTCGCCGCCACTCTGCCACTTCAGGCCGCCAACGAATCTGTGGCTACCACCCAATCCCACAGCCAACAAAATGCCATCGAGTCCCGTATCCAGAGCCTACTCGCACAAATGTCCGTGCAGGAAAAAATCGGTCAGCTGGCACTGCGCGACTGGGGAACCTTCAAGGCCGAGGATATGAAAGATATCAAGCAGGCAATACGCGAAGGACGCGTCGGAGGGTTCCTGAATGTCAACTTCAGTTCCGTGGATAACAATGCATTCGAGGAATTGCAACGCCTCGCCGTGGAAGAAAGCCCCCGGGGCATTCCGCTTCTGTTTGGGCAGGATGTAATCCACGGCTACGAAACCATTTTCCCAATTCCTCTCGGCCAAGCCGCCAGCTGGAATCCGGAACTGATTAGAAACGGGGCGCGCATCGCCGCACAAGAGGCCAGCGCCGATGGCATCCGCTGGACCTTTGCACCCATGATCGACATCAGCCGCGACCCGCGCTGGGGCCGCATCGCCGAAACCCTGGGGGAAGATCCTCTGCTGACCTCGATCCTCGGTGTCGCCATGGTGGAAGGTTTCCAGACTGACAACCTCTCCGATCCCACCAGCCTCGCTGCCTGTGGCAAACACTTTGCCGGCTACGGTGCCGCAGAAGGCGGCCGCGATTACAACAGTGCTTATATTCCCGAGCGCCTGCTACGCGATATCTACCTGCCGCCGTTCAAGGCCGGTATAGACGCAGGTATGCAGAGCATCATGAGTACCTACAGCTCCCTCAACGATGTCCCCGGCACTGGTAGCCCCTTCCTGTTCAAACAGATTCTGCGAGACGAATGGGGGTTTGACGGCTTTGTAGTAAGTGACTGGAACGCGGTGATGGAAATGATTCCTCACGGCTATGCTCGCGACGCCAAGCACGCCGCCGCCCTTGCCGCCAATGCGGGCATCGATATGGAGATGCACACGGACACCTACGAACAATTCCTGGCAAGATTAATGGACGAAGGGGAATTTACCGAAGCACAGTTAGATACAGCGGTGGCCAATATCCTGCGGGTAAAACTGCGCTTAGGACTGTGGGAAAACCCCTACCCCCGAGCAAAAACGCCAGCCGAGCGTGAGCAGATCATCCGCAACGACCAATTCCTGAATGCCGCCAAAGAGGCCGCCAAGGAAACCTTCGTCCTACTCAAAAACGACAAACAGCTGCTGCCGCTGAAGAAAGGCCAGACGGTCGCACTTATTGGCCCATTGGCGGATGCCCCTCACGAGCAGATGGGCACTTGGGTGTACAACGGTAACAAAGAACACTCGCGCACCCTGCTACCTGCACTGCGCGCGATGGTGGGTGATAAAGGTAAAATTCTCTACGCCGCCGGCCTCGAATACAGCCGGGACACCAGCACGCGCGGTTTCAAAGCGGCAATCAAAGCGGCCAAAAAAGCCGATGTAGTGCTTTTTGTCGGCGGCGAGGAAGCTATCCTCTCCGGCGAGGGCCACAGCCGCGGCGATATTCGCCTGCCCGGCGCACAGGCGCAACTGCTGGCAGAGCTGGCCAAGACCGGCAAGCCGCTGGCAATGGTATTGATGGCTGGGCGCCCGTTGCAGCTGGATCAAACCCTCGAACAGGCCGACGCAGTGATGATGGCCTGGCACCCGGGAACCATGGCCGGACCGGCACTGGCGGAGGTGCTCTACGGAGAAACCTCACCTTCCGGCCGCCTGCCGTTGAGCTGGCCGGTGGGCGCGGGCCAGATCCCTATCTATTACAACCACCTACCTACTGGCCGTCCGGCAACCGATGACAATTACACTCGTATCGAAAAAATCGGTCGCGAGGTGTTTCAGCATCAGCCGGGCAACTCATCCAATCTGCTGGATTACGGGCACAAACCGCTGTTCCCATTCGGTTACGGCCTCACCTACAGCGAATTCCATTACAGTGAACTGGAACTTTCCGACAGCACTCTGGATGCAGATGGACAATTGCATGTTTCCGCCACCATCACCAACACCGGCAAGCGCACCGCCACCGAAACCGTGCAATTGTATGTGCGCGACTTGGTGGGCAGTGTGTCGCGGCCGGTACGGGAATTAAAGGGTTTCGAGCGTATTACCCTGGCGCCCGGAGAATCCCGTCGCGTGAGTTTTACACTTAAAGCCAACCAGCTGGCCTTCCACAACGCGCAGATGCAACAGGTGATCGAGCCCGGTGAATTCCATGTATGGATTGCACCAGACGCAGAATCGGGCTTGCAGGGCAGCTTTACCCTGCAATAAGTGCTCCATAAAAAATAGTTCAAAATAAACGGATAGCGCTGCCCCGAGTTCCGTAAATGGGGTGGCGCGCGGGTAAAAGAAATATGGCAGTGAATACAGAATTCGCTGCCCCACAACTTCCCTTTTTTTCGGCAGCAACTGATAGAAACGTAATTCCAACCGATTTCGCACCTTACTTAGTAAATCCACACAAAGTGGAACAGTTTTGTCACACCAAAATATCGCAATCAACGGCCCCTGCGGATTACGTAAAGAAGAACTTCGAACCCAACACAATAACAACCAAACACCTAAAAGCAGGAAGTAACCAATGCAAGCGTATGAGAAATCCATTGAAGGCAACCTGGAGCCTCTACAGGAGCGCCAAGACGCGGCGCCCCTTCCCCTGATAACCTTGATCTGCTGTGTGGCCACCATCGGTGGCTTCCTGTTCGGGTTCGACAGTGGCGTGATCAACGGCACTGTGACCGGGCTGCAGCAGGCATTTCATTCCGATACCGCCGGCACGGGCTTTAACGTAGCCTCGATGCTGCTGGGCTGCGCCGCGGGTGCCTTTTTTGCCGGTCGCCTGGCCGATCTTTGGGGACGCAAGACACTGCTACTGATTGCGGCGGTCCTGTTTGTCGTCAGCGCCTGGGGTTCCGGCATTGCCACCGGCTCCCCGGAGTTTGTTTTCTACCGCATTCTCGGCGGTCTCGCGGTGGGCGCGGCCAGCGTAATGTCACCGGCGTATATCAGTGAGATAGCCCCGGCGGCCCTGCGCGGTCGGCTGACCACCATCAACCAGATAGCAATCATTTTTGGTCTGTTTGCAGCATTTGTAAGCAATTACTGGCTGGCCCAGGCTGCTGGCTCTGCGGTTAATGACTGGTGGCTGGGCTACACCGCCTGGCGCTGGATGTTCTGGATTGAAATCGCTCCGGCGATGCTGTTCTTTTGCACCCTACTACTGATTCCGGAAAGCCCCCGCTACTTGGTTCTTTCCCGCCAGACAGAGAAAGCCAGGGCTGTATTGAGCAAGCTCTACGGTAAAGCGGCTGCAGCCGGAAAACTGGAGAGCATTCGCCAGTCCACCGTTAGCAACCGCCGCCCGCGCCTGTCAGACCTGCTGGAATCCAATGGCGGCGGTGTGGGCAAGGTGCGCAAGATTGTGTGGGTGGGCATTGGCCTAGCTACCTTCCAGCAGCTAGTCGGCATCAACGTTGTCTTCTATTACGGCGCGGTACTGTGGCAGGCGGTGGGTTTTTCCGAAGCAGATGCGCTGCTCATAAACATCATCTCCGGTGGTGTCAGCATTGCAGCCTGCCTGATTACCATGACACTGATCGACAGGATCGGCCGCAAACCGCTGCTGCTAGCGGGTTCCATCGGCATGGCGGTGACGCTTGGTCTGGTGGCCTTCGCCTTTGCCGGCGCCACCGTGGATGCAAACGGTAAACTGCATCTCTCTCAGTCCATGGGCTTGCTGGCACTGATCGCGGCCAACGTCTACGTGTTCTTCTTCAACGGTTCCTGGGGGCCGGCCATGTGGACCCTGTTGGGCGAGATGTTCCCCAACCAGATCCGCGGCTCCGGCCTTGCAGTTTCCGGCCTCTCCCAATGGGTTGCCAACTTCGGCATTACCATGACCTTCCCGATCATGCTGACGGGAATCGGCCTCGCCGGAGCCTACGGCATTTACACACTGTTTGCTCTTCTGTCCATTGTCTTCGTGGTCTACCTGGTGCAAGAAACCAAGGGGCTGGAACTGGAGGAAATCCGCGGATAATTGCGGCGGAAGGGATCGATCCCCGACCGCTCGCGCCGGTTTATTCCGGGACTGGTACCAACAGCCCCACCCGTACTATCGCGCGATTGCAGGGGGCGGGGCGCATGGCACGGGCCAGCAAAGATAAAAACAGAAAGGTAAGGGCGAACCCTGTGTTCGCCCGAGCGGGTATCAGGAAGCGATATTGCCGTAGCTCATCAACCGCTGGTAGCGCTTCTCCAACAGCTCGTCGATGGGCGTGCTGGTCAGCCGTTCCAACTGATCGCCGAGGCGTTCCTTCAAGCGTGCGGCCATGGCATCCGGATCGCGATGAGCCCCACCCAAAGGTTCCGGAATTGTTTCGTCGACGATACCCAGCTCTTCCAGCACACTGGAAGTCACCCCCATGGCCTCGGCCGCCAGCGGCGCCTTCTCCACGGTTTTCCAGATGATATTGGCGCAGCCCTCGGGAGAGATCACGAAGTAAGTGGAGTACTGCAGCATGTTCAGCTGGTCGCCCACACCAATCGCCAGCGCGCCGCCGGAGGAGCCTTCGCCAATCACGGTGCAGATGATGGGGGTGCGCAGACGGGACATCACCGCCAGATTTTGGGCGATGGCCTCACTGATGCCCCGCTCTTCACTGTCGATGCCCGGATAGGCTCCGGGAGTGTCGATCAGGGTCAGCACCGGCAGTTTGAAGCGCTCGGCCATCTGCATGATACGCAGCGCCTTGCGATAGCCTTCCGGCTTGGGCATACCAAAGTTGCGCGCCACCTTTTCGTTTACGGAGCGCCCTTTCTCCTCACCGATCACAGCCACCGGTTTTCCGTTCAGGCGCGCGATGCCGCTAATAATGGCTTTGTCATCGCCGAAATGGCGATCGCCGTGCAGCTCATCCCAGTCGGTGAAAATACGCTCAATATAATCCTTTGAATAGGGGCGCTGTGGGTGGCGCGCCACCTGCACCACCTGCCAGGGGGTGAGGTTGGAGTAGATGGATTCGGTCAGGCTCCTGCTCTTCTCGCGCAGCCGGGCCACCTCGTCGGCAATATTCAGATCGACATCGTCACCCACATGCTGCAGCTCTTTGATCTTGCTTTCCAGCTCAGCGATCGGCTGTTCAAATTCGAGAAAGTTGAAATTCATGAAGTCCGCGCCTTGATATTTGGGAACCCGGGAGCGCCGGCCCCCGTTCAGCTCGCGGGCCGCGGGCCCGCATATTCGCTGTTACTTAAAAATGTCGGCTAGCTTACCAGATAGAACCGCCTAGTCGAGCCTGCACCCAGGGAATATCTCGCAAGCGGCCAGGGCCAATTTAGCCACGCCGGCGCCGCTCAGTGTAGTTGAGCGCAACGCGCTCCCGCCCGAGCAGCTCGCGCAGGGACTGGACCAGTTGATCGCTCGGCTCCACCTGCCACTGCGACGGCAGCCGGTAGGTGCCGCGAGCATCGCTGCGCACCACCTCGAGACTGACGGTGCAGGCGCCGCCGGTATAGGGCTGCAGGCAGGCAGCCAAACGCTTGGCCAGCCCCGGCGTGGCCGCAGCGCTTTCCAGCCGCAGTTGCACCCCGGTGACACTGTCGCGGCGCAATTCATCCAGGCTGGCGACGCTGTTGACGGTCATTTTCAGGCCGCCGCTGTAGTCGTCGTGGGCAACCGGGCCGTCCAACACCAAGAGGGCGTCTTTGGCCAGTTTCTCGCGGCACTCGGAGAAAGTCTCGCTGAATACCGCCGCCTCTATACGCCCGCTGCGGTCGTCGAGGGTGACAATGGCCATAGTGTCGCCGCGTTTGGTTTTCATCACCCGCATGCCCACTACCAGGCCGGCCACCTTCTGACTGTCCTTGCCCGGTTTCAAATCCGCAATTCGCGCCTTGACCAGCTGCTTGAGCTCATCCTCGTATTCATCGATCGGGTGGCCGGTAAGATAGAGACCGAGGGTGTTTTTCTCCCCTTCCAGGCGCTCGCGGATACTCCAGGGTCGGGTGCGGCGGAAATCCGCATAGACATCACCATCGGAAGCGCTGGGGACCACCTCGCCGAACAGATCCATCATCCCGGCGCTGGCGTTGGCGGCCTGTTGCTCAGCGGCCTTTACCGCCTCATCCAGTGCATTAAACATCACTGCACGAGCGTAATTGAGACCGTCCGCGCCATCGGCGCGCGGGCCGATACTGTCCAGCGCCCCAGAGCGCACCAAGGCTTCGAGGGCCCGCTTGTTGACCTTGCGCGGATCGACGCGGGAGCAAAAGTCGAACAGGTCGGTGAAGGGGCCTCCCTCCTTGCGCACCTTAATAATGTTCTCAATGGGCCCTTCGCCCAGCCCCTTGATGGCGCCAAGACCGTAAATAATGCGATTGTCCGCATCCACGGAGAACTGGTAGCTGCCCAGATTCACATCCGGCGGCACCAGCTCCAGGCCCATGGCCCGGCATTCCTCGATAAAGGTCACCACCTTGTCGGTCTTATCCATATCCGAAGACATGGTGGCGGCCATAAACTGCGCCGGATAGTGGGCCTTGAGCCAAGCAGTTTGGTAGGACACCAGGGCGTAAGCCGCGGAGTGGGATTTGTTGAAACCGTAACCGGCGAATTTCTCCACCAGGTCGAAGATCTTCATCGCCAACTCGGGGTCCACGCCCTGCTTCTTGGCGCCTTCCTCGAAAATGGCGCGCTGTTTGGCCATCTCCTCCGGCTTTTTCTTACCCATGGCACGGCGCAGAAGGTCCGCACCGCCGAGGGTGTAACCGGCCAGCTCCTGGGCGATCTGCATAACCTGTTCCTGGTAGACGATAACCCCGTAGGTGGGCTCCAGGATGGGCTTGAGCTTCTCGTGCTGGTACTTGGCGTCCGGATAGGCCACCTGGGCGCGGCCGTGCTTGCGGTTGATAAAGTCGTCCACCATGCCCGACTGCAGCGGGCCCGGACGGAACAGCGCCACCAGGGCGATCATGTCCTCGAGATTATCCGGCTGCAGGCGTTTGATCAGATCCTTCATACCGCGGGATTCCAACTGGAAGACCGCGGTGGTCTCGGCCCGCTTGAGCATCTGGAAGGTCTTTTCGTCGTCCAGCGGCAGGGCGGCGATGTCCAGCGGCGGCAGTCCCTCGCGGGCCCGCTGCTCATCCACCATGCGCTTGGCCCAGTCGATAATGGTCAGGGTGCGCAGGCCGAGGAAGTCAAACTTCACCAGGCCCGCGTCCTCCACGTCGTTCTTATCGAACTGAGTCACTAGGCCCGCGCCCGTCTCATCGCAGTAGAGAGGCGCGAAATCGGTGAGCTTGGTGGGGGCAATCACCACACCACCGGCGTGCTTGCCCACGTTCCTGGCCACGCCTTCCAGCTGCACCGCCATTTCCCAGATTTCCTGCGCCTCGTCGTCTGTCTCGAGGAATTCCCGCAGTACCTCTTCCTGTTCATGGGCCTTCTGCAGGGTCATGCCCACGTCCGGCGGGATCATCTTGGAGAGCTTATCGGCCAGGCCGTAGGATTTGCCCTGTACCCGCGCCACGTCGCGCACCACCGCCTTGGCGGCCATGGTGCCAAAGGTAATGATCTGGCTCACCGCCTGGCGACCATAGTTGTCCGCCACATAGGCGATCACCCGGTCGCGCTTTTCCATACAGAAATCCACGTCGAAGTCCGGCATGGACACCCGTTCCGGGTTGAGGAAGCGTTCGAACAGCAGGTCGTATTGCAGCGGGTCCAGGTCGGTGATTTTAAGTGCATAGGCCACCAGCGAGCCGGCACCGGACCCCCGCCCCGGCCCCACCGGGATATCGTGATCCTTGGCCCACTGGATAAAGTCCATCACGATCAGGAAGTAGCCGGGGAAGCCCATCTGGATGATGATGTCCAGCTCGAAGCGCAAACGTTCCTCGTAGACAGCGCGCCGCTCGGCGTAATCCGGTGCGGACTTGTCGAGGATCTTATCCAGACGCCGCTCCAGTCCTTCAAAGCAAACCTTCTCGAAGAACTGGTTCTCGTTCATCCCCTCGGGGATGGGGTACTCCGGCAGGAAATACTTACCCAGTTGTATCGGCGCTGAACAGCGCTTGGCGATCTCGACAGTGTTTTCCAGGGCTTCGGGAATATCCGCGAACAGCTCCCACATTTCCTCCGGCGTGCGGAAATACTGCTCCGGTGAATAGCGGCGTTCGCGCCTTGGGTCATCCAGAGTGCGCCCCTCGTGGATGCACACCCGCACCTCGTGGGCCTCGAATTCGCTCTCATCCAGAAAGCGCACGTCATTGGTTGCCACCACCGGCAGTTCCAGCGTCTGCGCCAGGTTTACCGCCGCGTGCAGATATTCCTCATCGCCGGGGCGGCCGGTGCGCTGCAGTTCCAGATAGTAGCGGCCAGGGAAAACCTGCGACCATTCCCGGGCCAGTTCCTCCGCCTGCTGGCGCCGCCCGGCGATCAGGGCGCGGCCCACGTCGCCAAACCTGGCACCGGACAGCATCAGCACACCCTCGCTGTAATCCTTTACCCACTCCCGCTTTACAAAGGCATTGCCGTGGTACTGCCCCTCCATCCAGGCACGGGAAATCAATTCGGTGAGATTGCGATAGCCTGTGCCATTCATCGCATAGAGAGTGATCAGGGTCGGCTTATCCTCGCCGCCCTCGCTGAGCCAGAAGTCAGCGGCGCTTAAAGGCTTGATTCCGGCCCCCAGGCAGGCGCGATAAAACTTGATCTGCGCGAAGAAGTTGGTCTGATCACTGAGCGCCAGAGCGGGCATCTGCAGTTCCGCCGCCCGCGCCACCAGAGGTTTGATTCGTACCAACCCGTCGATCAGGGAATATTCGGAGTGAACTCTTAAATGGACAAAAGGGTTTGTCATTGTGTGTTTGCTTCTCGGCATTAACTCTATAGACGTACCCCCCAGGGACACATCTACATTGCATTCTTCAATCAGCTACCAGATGCGGCCCATCCGGCGCGCGCGCTCGGTACAGCTTCTCAAAACGGCACGGCGCTCCTCATTACTCATCCTCCCCCAGCGGCTGATCTCCGCGCCGGTGCGGAAACAGCCTTCGCAGATATCCTCCGCGTTGAGCGCGCAAACTGAGATACAGGGGGACTTTACCGGCTTTTCAGCCTTGTTCCTGTGATCGGACATCACGTATCGGAAACAGGTATCAGCTGTTCGGCAAAGCGTTTACCGTTAGCTATATAGTGATCGCTGCTGGCCTTGAGCAGCTCGAATGTGGATTCATCCAGACTTCTGACTACCTTGCCGGGACTGCCCAGCACCAGCGAGTAGTCCGGGATTTCGGTATTCTCTGTCACCAGCGCATTGGCGCCAATAATGTAGCACTTGCCGATCCTGGCCCCGTTCAACACCACCGCATTGATACCGACCAGGCTGTAGTCGCCAACGGAGCAACCGTGCAACATCGCCTTGTGGCCGATGGTTACCCCATTACCGATGGTGAGCGGAAGGCCCGGATCTGTGTGCAACACCGCCCCGTCCTGCACATTGCTGTAGGCGCCGATGGTAATCGGGTCGGAATCGCCGCGCACCACGGCGTTAAACCAGACAGAGCTGTGGGCGAGCATCCTCACATTGCCAACCACTTGGGCCCCGGGAGCGATATAGTGTCCCTCACCTTCCAGTTGCGGCTCTTTGTCCCCCAGTTTGTACAGCATCTAACCTCCGCGCCCGGTGAAATCGAGGGGCTATTATCCCGGTCGCAGAGGGCGGTGACCAGAGAATCTCCGTTTGATACGCGCCGGGGAATAAAAGAAATACGTTTTCTGAGAAAAGGCGCGCGGGAATGGGGTGAATATTGCACACAGGCAGGCAGATAAACCCGCAATTACAGCGAGTGCTCCTGCTGTACAAAACGGGCCCCCTCCAGGGCCAACAGGCGCGCTTTGATGTCCAGGCCGCCAGCGTAGCCGGTCAGGCTGCCGTCGGCGCCGATCACTCTGTGGCACGGAATCACAATGGCGATAGGGTTGGCGCCGTTGGCCCGCGCCACGGCGCGCACCGATTTCGGATTGCCCATCGCTTCCGCCTGTTGGCGGTAACTGCGGGTTTCGCCATAGGGAATCCGCTGCAGCGCCTCCCAGACCCGACATTGAAAATCCGTACCGCGCGGGCACAACGGTAAATCGAACTCCCGCCGCTTACCGGTGAAATACTCTTCCAGCTGCCCCGCCGCGCTATCGGTCAGCGCCGACGAGCGCCGATCCCAGTGGGACCCGGCGCACACGGGCCGCGCGTCGCTGTGAAATGCCAGCGCCACCACCCCCCGGGTATCCGCGGCGATGGCCACCGCACCGAAGCGAGTGGTGTAGATTTCATAGTTGATCATTTCAATTCTCCCGGTTTCGCCGCTTGCCACCGCGAATCCGCGACACCCGGAGAGAAGCGGGCCGGATGCGCTGCAGTTTTTCCCAATGCTCGGCGCAGTGTAGAGCTAGCCCCCCTTGCGGACCAGTGATTTCCTCACCGCCGCTTGCGGTGAGCAAACAGCAGCTCCAGCCCCCGTTTGACAAAAAGGGCAAACGCCGCCTCATGTGTCGAGCTGCGGTGCCAATAGATGGACGAGTGCCGGAACCTGGCCTAAACCTGATGCGCGGACCACAAGTCCGCAACGCATTTCCTTCTCCGGAAATAGCACACAGCCAAACAGGGATGTCAGGCTGTGGCTCCGGCGGCCGCCTGCCGCATCGGTATACGGTAGCGCCAGCGATAGTTTGCTGGCCCCGGCGGCGCAAGGCACCTGCCCAGAGCTATCGCCCCTCCCTGTGGCCTACCCCACCATACACAGCGGCACTTGTGCCAAGGAGATTTCGTTCATGTTACGAATACCTATTCTGTTTTTCGCTTTGGCGATGGCAGTCCTAACGGGCTGCGACGCCGACGGCAGTACCGGCCACCCGCCACCATTCGTGGATTCGGATTCAGATACTATCCCCGACTCCGAGGATAACTGCCCAACTGTACCCAACCCCAACCAGAGAGACCTCGATGGCGACGGCCTCGGCGACCTCTGCGACGACGACGATGATGGCGATGGCCAGCCCGATGGCTTCGACAACTGCCAATTCGTCTCCAACCCCGACCAGGAAGACTCCGACGGTGACGGCATCGGCGACGCCTGCGACGACATCGATAACAACGATGACGACGGCGACGGCATTCCCGACGACGACGACAACTGTCCCAACACGCCCAACCCAGGTCAGGAAGATTCCGACGGTGACGGCATCGGCGACGCCTGTGACAACGACGGCGACAACGACGGTGTCAACGACGACGCCGACAACTGCCCCAATACGCCTAATCCGGGCCAGGAAGACCAGGACGGCGACGGCATCGGCGACGCCTGTGACGACGACGTGGACGGCGACGGCGTGGACAACGACAGCGACAACTGTCCGCTCGTGGCCAACAGCGATCAGACAGATACAGACGGTGACGGCATCGGCGACGCTTGTGACAACGACAAGGACGGCGACGGTATCACCGACACAGAAGACAACTGCCCGCTGACACCCAACCCCGGTCAGGAAGACGCCGATAGCGACGGTATCGGCGATGTCTGTGACAGCGACCGGGACGGCGACGGTGTCGACAACGGCGTTGATAACTGTCCGGACACCCCCAATCCCGACCAGATGGATACGGACGGCGACGGACTCGGCAATGCCTGCGACAGTGATGACGACGGCGACGGCATCGACGACGGCGCCGACAACTGCCCGCTGATCGCCAACGCCGATCAGACCGACACCGACGGCGACGGCATCGGTGACGCCTGCGACAGCGACGACGACGGCGACGGTGTGGACGACGGCAGCGACAACTGCCCGCTGGTACCCAACCCCGGCCAGGAAGACACCGACAACGACGGCGTCGGCGACGCTTGTGATTCACTCACCGACTCCGACAACGACGGTATCGGCGACGACGTGGACAACTGTCCGACAGTGCCCAATCCGGGACAGGAAGACCTGGACAGCGACGGCCTCGGCGACGCCTGCGACAACGACGATGACGGCGACGGCGTGGACGACGGTGCGGACAACTGTCCGACAGTCCCGAACGTGGATCAGAGCGACACCGACGGTGACGGACTCGGCGACCTATGCGACAGCGACGACGATGGAGACGGTGTCGACGACGGCGTCGATAACTGCCAGTTCATCGCCAACCCCGATCAGACCGACACCGACGGCGACGGCATCGGTGACGCCTGCGACAGCGACGACGACGGCGACGGCGTCGACGACGGCGCCGACAACTGCCCGCTGATTGCCAACCCCGGTCAGGAAGACCAGGACGGCGACGGCATCGGCGATGCCTGCGACGACGATGTCGATGGCGACGGCGTCAACAACGATGTCGACAACTGCCCGACCACAGCCAACGTCGGCCAGGAAGACCTGGATGGCGACGGCATCGGCGATGCCTGCGACGATGACACCGACGGCGACGGTGTGGACAACGGCGTCGACAACTGCCCGCTAATCGCCAACCCCGGTCAGGAAGACCAGGACGGCGACGGCATCGGCGATGCCTGCGACGATGACGTGGACGGCGACGGCGTGGACAACGACACCGACAACTGTCCGCTGGATGCCAACCCGGCCCAGACCGACACTGACGGCGACGGCCAGGGCGACGCCTGCGACAGCGACGACGATGGAGACGGTGTGGACGACGGCAGCGACAACTGCCCGCTGGATGCCAACCCCGGCCAGGAAGACCAGGATGGCGACGGTATCGGCGACGTCTGCGACGATGACTCCGACACCGACGACGACGGCCTGGACGACGGCAGCGATAACTGTCCGTTGGTTCCCAACGCCGATCAGACCGACACCGACGGCGACGGACTCGGCGATGCCTGCGACAACGACGACGACAACGACGGCGTTGAAGACGGCACCGACAACTGCCCGCTGATCGTCAACCCGAGCCAGACTGACACCGACGGCGACGGAATCGGCGACGCCTGCGACAACGACGACGACGGCGACGGCGTCGACGACGGAGCCGACAACTGCCCGCTGGATGCCAACGCGGATCAGCTGGATACCGACGGCGACGGACTCGGCGACGTCTGTGACAGTGACGACGATGCCGACGGCGTGGACGATGTTGCCGACAACTGCCCGCTCATCGCCAATCCCGGCCAGACCGACACCGATGGCAACGGTATCGGCGACGCCTGTGACAACGACGATGACGGCGACGGTATCGACGACAATGTCGACAACTGCCCGCTGATCGCCAACCCCGCCCAGGAAGACACTGACGGCGATGGTCTGGGCAACGTCTGTGACAACGACGACGACAACGACGGTGTCGCCGACGGTCTGGACAACTGCCCGCTGGTGGCCAATGCCGATCAGCTGGATACCGACGGCGATGGACTGGGCAACGCCTGTGACACCGACGATGACGGCGACGGCATCGAAGACGGCAGCGACAACTGTCCGCTGAATTCGAATTCGGATCAGACCGACACGGACGGTGACGGCATAGGCAATGCCTGCGACAGCGACGACGACGGCGACGGTGTGGACGACGGCGCCGACAACTGTCCGCTGGTACCCAACGCCGATCAGACCGATACCGACGGCGACGGACTCGGCGATGCCTGCGACAGCGACGACGACAACGACGGTGTCGACGACGGCAGCGACAACTGTCCGTTGACCCCCAACCCGGGACAGGAAGACACTGACAGCGACGGTATCGGCGACGCTTGCGACGCCCTTACTGACTCCGACGGTGACGGCATCGGCGATCTCGTGGACAACTGCCCTGCTACACCCAATCCCGGCCAGGAAGATCTGGACGGCGACGGTATCGGCGATGTCTGCGACAGTGACGATGACGGCGACGGCGTCGACGATGGCACCGACAACTGCCCGCTGATCGCCAACGCCGACCAGACCGACACTGACGGCGACGGACTCGGCGACGCCTGCGACAACGACGACGACAACGACGGCGTTGACGACGGTGCCGATAACTGTCCGCTGGTTTCAAACGTCGATCAAACCGACACCGATGGCGATGGCGCAGGCGACGCTTGTGACAACGACGACGATGGTGACGGTGTCGACGACGGTGCCGACAACTGCCCGCTGATCCCCAACGGCGATCAAACCGACACCGACGGTGATGGCGTGGGTAATGTCTGCGACAGCGACGACGACGGCGACGGTGTAGATGACGGCGTCGACAACTGCCCGCTGGTATCCAACAGCGACCAGACCGATACCGACGGCGACGGACTCGGCGATCTATGTGACGCTGACGACGACGGCGACGGCCTCGACGACGGCGCTGACAACTGCCCGCTGATCCCCAACCCCGGTCAGGAAGACACCGACGGCGATGGTATCGGCGATGCCTGCGACAGCGATGTAGACGGCGATGGTGTCGACAACGGCGTCGACAACTGTCCGCTGACCCCGAATGCCGACCAGGCAGACGTGGACAGCGACGGTATCGGCGATGCCTGTGACGATGACCTGGATGGCGACGGTGTGGACAACGACAGCGACAACTGCCCCATCGATCCCAACCCGGGTCAGGAAGACCAGGACGGCGATGGTATCGGCGATGCCTGTGACAACGATCTGGATGGCGACGGGGTCGACAACAACGTCGACAACTGCCCGAATATCGCCAACGCAGATCAGGCGGATACCGACAGTGACGGCATCGGCGATGTTTGCGATCCGGACTTCGCCCGCTGCGGTAACAACCAGGTGTACGAGCCGATCACCGTGCCCAACGCCACCGTCAGCAGCGGCACCGAGGGCATCTGCCTGCTGTGCACTGTGACCGACGAAGCGGACGTGATTGACAACAACCTGAACAACGCAGCGCGCATCTCGGTTCCGGTCGGTGTGGCAGGCAGCGGTTTTGTCCGCGTCACCGATACCGGCACTACCTATACCGGTACTAACAGCGTCGGCTTTGTGCTGGAAAACCCGGATACTCTGCTGGATCTGACCATACTGCAGAGCATCACTATCTCCACACTGCTGAACGGCACCGTGGTAGACAGTGCATCCGGTGGCAGCCTGCTGGCACTGAACCTGCTGGGCAGCGGCGACCGCAAACTGGTAGTGTTCGAAGCCAATGGCAACTTCAACCAGTTGCAAGTCAATGCGGGAGCACTAGTAGACCTGCTGAATCAGATTGATGTCTACGCAGCCTGTGTTCGCCCAATAACCCCCTGAGGAAAATAACAGTATCACCCGGCCCGCTCACAAAGCGGGCCAACACCTGGCCCCGGCACTTGCCGGGGCTTTTTATTTTTGCAAAGCGCAAAAACCGACAGAGCCAACCGCTCAATCACTTCGTGGAGTTACCGCACTGGCTCCGCGGCTAAACAAATACTCTGGTGAACTCCCTTGGCAGGCTACAAGCGGGGGCTTCAAAAATAAAAAAACCCGGCAGATGCCGGGTTTTTGTTGCGGGGCAAATACAAACTTACTGAAGACCCAAAACTTCCTTGCCCTGAATAAATGTCACATCCACGGGAATATCCGCTTCCGACAAACGATCCAGATCGGCCTGCAACTCGGCACCGACCACACCTTTGGTTTCCAGCAGTTCTTTCGCTTTCTCGTAGTTGCCGTCGCCCTGAATGGTCAGAATCAGATTGGACAGACTGGTCATGGCTTTCTGCATCTTTTCGAAATCCACGCGATACTGGCCAGTTTCTGAGTCCCGGGTAAAGGCGCCCTGCTCCTTGAAGTAGTTGAAACGCACCATATTCGCCTTGCCGTGGGCACTGGCGGCACCGAAGCGCACGCTGCGGAAGATACTGGCGAGGAAGGTGACGTAATTGTCCATCAGCTCGCCCTCTTCTATTTCTCCCTTGTTGTGCAGCTCGGTCACCATATAGAGGCCGAGGATATCCGCCTTGCCTTCTTCCAGAGAGGATGAGGTTTCTTTCAGCGCCTGACGCACATTGCTGCCGTCGGTGACGGTTTTCTTGATGCCGAGGCCGTGGGCCACTTCGTGGAACATGGTATTGGCGAAGAAAGCCGGGAAGGTGATGTGCTTGCGCTGGTCCTCGGCGATCAACACTTCGCTGATGGGCACCAGTATTTTGTCGAACTTGGCGCGCATAGCGTTCTTCAGCTGCAGGCGACGGGTGCCCTTGGCCAGTTGCACTTCCTCGTCGTTGGGCAGGTTGATGGCGATGGTTTTGGAGCCCGCGTTGCTGTGGCCCGCATAGTACAGAACATCGTAGGCATTCAGATCCGAGTCGGTGCCCGGTACTTCGGCCTTGTATTTTTCCTCCACCGGCAGCCCCTTCTGCAGCTCCGGCAGGAAGGCCGCGTACTTGGCCAGCTTCTCGCTCCAGGCCATGTCTTTCAGCAACACGTAGGACTCATAGGCAGTGCGGTAGGCAAACAACTGATCCTCGTAGTTTTCGATTGGGCCGATCACTACGTCGATACGGTTGTTCTTCATATCCATCCAGGCCATATCACTGGGGCGGAAATCATCGCTTACCAGTGCTTTGGCGCGCATCCGCAGGTAATTGCCAAATTCCTTATCCTCGGCCAGCTCAGAAGCCTTTTGCAGAAGATCTGCGGCCTTCTGCAAGTCGTCTTTATATGCCTCGTGATAAGGCACCAGTTTGAGCTTACCGTCTTCATCACGGCGTACCAGAGAGTACAGGCCGTCCTTGCCGGCCTGATCCCAGGCCTCGAATTCGGCCTTGGTCATGTCTTCAGGATAAAAACGTGCACCCAGGGGCTTGGGACCGTAGCCTTCGATAAAGGGTTCGTTGTCGTCCAGGCGATCCCAGGGGCCGTAATTGATTTTGGCAAACTCGCGCGCCCGGGCGTCCTCGATGCCTGACAACAGATCTTCCGGGGAACCGTAAGACTGCAGCCAGAAGAGGCGGTCCATAATCTGGCTGGCCTCGATCAGAAGACCGATCATCTGCCGCTGATCGTCACTCAGATCTGAAAGATCCGCATTCAGAGCCACGGGAGCATAGATATCAAAGCGAGCCTGGCTTTCTTCTGCGGCCTGTTGCTGTGCAACTTCCTGCACTTGCTGTGGGGCCGCTTCGCTCGCGGCATCGGACTGCTGTTTGTCTTTCGGCGAACAACCGCTCACCACAGCGATTGCCAGCAGCGCTGCGGCGATCTGTTTGTACTTAATAGGGGTTGTCATAAGAATTCTGCCTATCGTTACTTTGATCCGGCGCCACATTAGTCCGGCGGAGGGCAATTATCAAGGCACTGGGGTAACGGCATATGGCGACCCCGGAATGATACCGCCGACGGCGAGAGGGCGTTTCAGCCCAGGACCCGCATAGGGACGCCATCCCGGTGTCCGATGGGCGCGCCGAGAATTTTGACCAGGAATTCGGTCAGTACGCCAGCGGTGAACCCCCAGATTTCATAACCGCGGTATTGGTACGCGGGCAGATAGATATCGCGCTTGTCGATAGTAATACGATCCGTGCGAATGCGCGGATCGGCGAGGAAGAAAGACAAGGGAACGCGGAAAATCGCGTCCAGCTCGCCGGGATTCGGCCTGAGGGGAATATCCGGGGAGATGACGCCCAGCCAGGGGGTCACATGCACCTGCCAGCGGGTGGTGCGCGGCCACAGAGGGCCGAGCATCCGCACACGCTCCGCCGGCAGGCTGATTTCCTCCTCGGCTTCCCGCAGCGCAGTGTATTCCAGGGATGGGTCCGTCTCATCCCAGCGGCCGCCGGGCAGGGATACTTCACCGGAGTGGGTGGAAAGATTCGCGGAGCGCTTAGTCAGTATCACCTGCGGGTCCGGCTCGTCAGTAAGGGCCAGAAGCACCGCTGCGTGGCCGTGCAGATCCGGCCCACTGGGTACCCGGGCCTGTATATGGTCCCGCAGCTGGAATACTTTTTCTTCGATACTGGCTAGCATGGTAATGGGTCACACTTCTACTACGCACATGGCGCAGCTTCCATCATATCTGTTCCCAGTGACAGGGTAAGTCAATTATTGCTGATTCCCGAAGCCGCTTATTCCACCTGTATCACTCTTTAGGGGTCTGCACGCCTTTGATCTTCTCTCGCAGCCCCTGTACCAGGGCATAGTACACAGGCACCAACAAAGTCGCGAAAATACTCGCCGCAGTCATGCCACCGAAAACAGCCAGTCCCAGGGATACGCGGCTAACGGCACCCGCGCCTGTGGCTAACAACAGAGGCACCACCCCGAGAATAAACGACAGGGCCGTCATCAAAACGGCGCGGAAGCGCAATTTGGTAGCGCTTACCGCGGCTTCGACAATAGGCTTGCCCTTTTCCCGTTCCACAGAGGCAAATTCGGTGATCAGGATGGCGCTCTTAGCTGCCATGCCGATCAGCAACACCAAGCCTATCTGAGTGTAAAGGTTATTTATGGAGTCCGTGACCCACACTGCAAACATCGCGCCAGCTATGGCTATAGGCACACACAGGATCACCGCGAGCGGGATGCTCCAGCTCTCGTACTGCGCCACCAGAAACAGGTAAACGAACACTATCGCCAGTGTAAACAGTATCGGCGCCATATTGCCGGAACTGATTTCCTGCAGACTGGCCCCCGTCCACTCATAGCCGTAACCTTCCGGCAGCTGCGCGGCGAGCGCCTCCATGGTTTTCATCGCCTCGCCACTGGAGCGGCCCGGCGCCGGCGCGCCGTTGATGGTGACGCTATTGTAAAGGTTGTAGCGGGTAATATTCTGCGGAGCCACCATGGGAGCTATATCCGCGACGGATGTCACCGGCACCAGACCGCCGCTGTTGGCGCGCACATAAAAACCCGCCAGGTCCTCTTCCTTATCGCGGAACTGGGCGTCCGCCTGCACCATTACTTTGAACACCTTGCCGTACAAATTGAAATCATTGATGTAGTAACCGCCGAGCAGCGTCTGCAAGGTGGAGTAAACCTCCGGCAGTGGTACGCCGAGCACATGGGCCTTATCTTTATTCAGAATCAGTTGCAGTTGCGGAGTCGTGGCTTGGAAACTGGTAAAGGCCTGGGCGATTTCCGGGCTTTGGTTGGCCTCCCCCAACAAACCGTACATCACTTGTGCCAGTTCACTGGCGCTGCGCCCCTGTAAATCTTCGAGTACAAATTCGAAACCACCCACGGTACCGATACCCGGCAAAGGCGGTATTGCAAAGGTCATGACCTGTGCGCCGGGAATTTCCGCAAACCTTGCCTGCACCCGCTCCATGATTGCAAACTGATGGTCCTCTTTTGCGGTGCGCTCCTCCCAGGGCTTGAGAATCGCGAACATCATGGCGGCATTGGACACCGCACTGCTGGACAACATGTTATAACCGGGAACACCCACCACGTGGGCCATCCCCTTTTCCTCCATCAAAATGTCCGTCACCTTGTCCACCACAGGGCCGGTGCGCTCCAGAGATGCGCCATCCGGCAACTGCACGTGCAGCATGAACGTGCCCTGATCTTCATCTGGAATAAACCCGGTGGGGACATGGGTAAAAAGCCAGTAGCAGAGCAGTAACAGCCCCACGATGGATGCAATGCCCAGCAATGGTATTCCCACCCAAAAACGCACCATGCGCATATAGAAATTGGTCGCGCGGTGCAGAATTCGGTTGAAAAAACCGAAGACGCCTGTTTCCCTGGCGCCAGCCGTCTCACCGCCCCGCTCGGCTTTTAACACACTGGCGCACAATGCCGGGCTCAAGGTCAAAGCGTTAATGGAGGAGATGATGACGGCCATCGAGATAGTGATGGCGAACTGCTGATACATCTTGCCGGTCAGCCCCGGCATCAACATCACCGGCACAAATACGGCGAGCAGCACCAGCGTGGTGGCAATAACCGGACCCGTGACCTCGCGCATGGATTCCAGCGCCGCTTCTCTGGGCGCCAATCCTTCCCCCATTAAACGCTGGGTGTTTTCCACCACCACGATGGCATCGTCCACAACAATGCCGATGGCGAGAATCAGTGCAAACAGCGTGATGGTGTTAATGGTCATGCCCAGCGCCAACATCAGCGCAAAAGTACCGATCAGGGATACCGGTATGGCAATGGCGGGAATCAGTGTGGAACGCCAATCCTGCAAAAAGATAAACACCACCACAATAACGAGGATCAAAGCGATAATCAGGGTCTCGGTCACCTCCTTCATTGATGCCTCAACAAAAAGCGTGGTGTCGTAGAGAATTTCCGCTTTGAGGTCCTCGGGGAAGCGACGGGAGAGCTCCGCTACCTTGGCTTTGATTCCGTCCGCCACCTCAATGGCATTGGCATCGGGCAGTTGATAGATACCGATCACCGCGGCCGGCTTGTTGTCCAGTTGCCCATAAGAGGCATAGGATTCACTGCCCAGTTCCACCCGCGCCACGTCCTTGATTTTCACCATGCCCCCATCCGGTTTGGCGCGGATGGTGATATCGGCAAATTCCTCCGCGCTCACCAGTCGGCCCTGGGCGATGATGTTGTACTGAAATTGCTGCTCTTGCCGGATGGGCGGGGACCCCAGCTGTCCCGCAGCCACCTGGATATTCTGCGCCTCTACGGCACTGATCACGTCGCTGGTGGTAACATCCAGAGATGCCATTCGGTCCGGGTTTAACCAGATACGCATGGCGTAGGTACTGGTGCCGAAAATCGTCACGCTGCTGACACCGGGTACCCGCGCCAGCTCATCTTTTAAATAAACCTCACCGTAATTGTTCAGGAAAAGTTCGTCGAAGGTTTCATTGGGGGAAAAAAGGTTCACCACCAACAGCAAGGTGTTGGACTGTTTCTTCACCGTGACACCATTGCGCTTGACGTCTTCCGGCAGCGACGGCGTCGCCTGCTGAACCCGGTTTTGGACATTGACCTGGGCCATGTCGTCATCTATCCCGGATTCAAAGGTAACTGTCAGGCTGTAGGAGCCGTCGTTGCCGCTGGTGGAGGACATATAGGCCATCCCCTCCACCCCGTTGACCTGAGTTTCAATGGGCACCGCCACGCTGTCGCGCATTACGTCGGCGCTGGCACCGGAGTAAGTGGCGGTGACACTGATGGTCGCTGGCGTAATATCCGGAAACTGCGCCACCGGCAGCAGCGGCATGGACAAGAGCCCAGCCAGGGTAATCAATATCGAGATGACAAAGGCGAACCGCGGCCGCCGGATACAGAAGGCACTGATCATGTAATGGTCGCTTCGCCCTCCGGCAACAGTAGGTTATTTACTGTCATCGAATTCCCCTGTGTCGCGACGACGCTCTCCGTCCGCGTCATCGGACATCCCGTTCTGATCCGGTGACGGCGGCTCGGGCGGCACCGCCTGATCGTAGGGATTGCGCGGTGTGTTCTGCGGTGTAACCGGCTTGTCCGCCACCACCCGCTGCAGGCCGTTGACGATCACTGTCTCCCCGGCCTTGATACCGTCTTCCACCGCCCAGAGCTCACCCTCCCGCTGTCCCAGTTCCAGGTAGCGCTTCTGCGCCACATTGCCCTCACCCAGCACGTAGACATAGCGGCCCTGCATGTCCTCCATCACCGCCGACTGGGGCACCAGCGGCTTGATGGCCTCCTCTCCAGTGAAGACGCGAATCGATACCCGCGCATACTGCCCCTGGACCAACAGTTGTTGCGGATTGGGGAAACGCGCCCGCACGGCGACGGAACCGGTATTCGGATCTATCTGGTTGTCCACAAATACAATGACGCCCCGGTAGGGATAGAAGGTGCCGTCCGGCTGCTCGATTCGTACATCCAGTTGTACCGGGGCCAACCCCTCCTGGCGACGCTGCCCCTCCGCCACCCGCACGGAATAAAGGCGGTCTTCAGGCACTTCGAACAACACATAGATCGGGTCCATCTTGACGATGGTGGCCAGGGGATCAGTGGCGGGTCCCACGAGAGATCCCTCGGTGTAGTCGGTGCGGCCAATGAGTCCGGTCAGCGGCGCATAGATCTCCGTATAGGAAAGGTCGAGCTCCGCCTTGTCCACATTCGCTCGCATGGCTTGCACTTGCGACTGCGCTTCCTCGAATGTGCCGGTAAGCTCATCCATCTGCACTTGGCTGATAGCACCCTGATCGACCAGCTGCAGGCCGCGGCGGTAGTTCCGCTCCGCCACCCGCAACGCCGATTGAGCCTGGGACAAATTGGCGCGCTGGTTTTCCAGCGCGGCGATAAAAGGCTTGGGGTCAATCTCAAACAGCAGCTGACCTTTCTGTACCGTATCGCCCTCGGTGAAATGGCGGCTCTGGATATAGCCCTCCACCCGGGGGCGCACTTTGTATTCGTCCGTCGCTTCTACCCGCCCAACATATTCGAAGCGCGGTATCACCGGTTGTTCGCGCACGGTCAACACTTCTACCGGCGGCGGTGGCGGCGCCTGCTCCTCACCTTTTCCGCCACCGCACGACACCAGCGAGACCAGTAAAACGCCAAACAAAAAAAATCGCGCCATGGGACTACAACCATTGCCAACAGCAAAGGAACTCCACTATCAACTATAGGCGGTGGCTAAAAAGCCCACTGGCGGCTTTTGTCCCGGCGGGTATACTGGCTCGATGAAATACTGCAGTCATTGCGGCAGCGATGCCGTTACCTTTTCGATTCCCAAAGGCGACGACCGCCCCCGCCACTTATGTGGCAACTGCGGCGCTATCTACTACATTAACCCCCGGATTATTGTCGGTACCCTGCCCTACCTCGGAGACAAGGTGCTGCTGTGCAGGCGCGCCATAGAACCCCGCCGGGGCCTGTGGACACTGCCGGCAGGATTTATGGAAAACGGCGAGACCAGTGAGGAAGGGGCACTTCGGGAATCCTGGGAAGAGGCGCGCGCCAACATACGTGTAGATGATCTCTACACCATCTATGACATACCGTACATCAACCAGCTTTACCTGATGTACCGCGGCGAATTGACCGACACCAGCTTTGGTCCCGGCCCCGAGTCACTGGAAGTGAAACTGTTTGAAGAAAAGGAAATCCCCTGGGATGAAATTGCCTTCCCCATCATCCAAGAGACGCTGGCGCACTACTTCGCAGACCGCAAAACCGGCAGTTTTCCGCTGCGCCGGGGAGTGATTCACCGCAAGTTGTGATTTTTATTACCCAAAGAAAGTGCCCAGTGTTTGCTGCTCGCACAACAAATCCGCAAGGTATTCACGCTGAGTTGCAAGTATCCGAAAACAGATAGGCGCCAGTAACGGCGCCATCAGAGAGAAGCCATCCTGGGAATTAAGGATTCAACCGCAGCGCTCATCCAAGCGCCACAGGTCAAAGGCCGGCTCCTCGTAGGGGTGGGCCTGGCGCAGGGCCGCCAAGGCTGCGTCCACCAAATCGTCAGCGCACACCATTTCCACCCGGTATTCCGTCACCTGTTCCACCTCCCCGGTCTGGCCAATATAAGGTTGGCTACCGTCCAAGGGACGAAATTGACCACAGCCTTTCACCTGCCAGCAGCAGTGGTCATAGTCACCGATACGTCCCGCACCGGCGGCAAACAGTGCCTGCTTGACCACTTCGAGATGAGACTCGGGGATATATACGCAGAGCTTGTACATGATCAATAAAGAAGGGTCATTAACTTGCGCTGGTATTGGCTTGCCAAGGGATCTCCGGCACCGAGACTTTTGACGATATCCAGATAGGCCTGCTTGGCGGCGCCGTCGGCAAAGTTCATATCCCTGCGCAACACATCCAGCAGAAGATCCAGAGCCTCCTGGTGGCGGTGTGTCTGACTGTACTGTATTGCCAGCTTGTAGGCGGCTTCGCTGTCCTGAGGGTTTTGCGCCAAAGCCTCCTGCAGGGCTTTGATTTCCGGAGACTCGGCAGCCTTCTGCTTCAATTCCAGTTGGGACATCAACTGCTGATAATCGCTATCCTGATCCGCCAGCAATATCTTGCCCAATACCGTCTCCGCTTCCTGAACCCGGTTCAGCTCCAACAGCACCGCCGCCAGCTGCTTGGCGATATCCGCGCGCTCAGAGGATTCTGTATAGGCCTGGCGCAACACCGGCAGTGCTTCCGTCAGCTTGCCCTCTGCCACCAGTTGCTGGCCCTGGGCCAGCTTCAAGTCCCAGGGTTTCGGCAGGTACTTGTCGAGCATCTCGCGGATCTGCTTTTCCGGCTGCGCGCCAGCAAAACCGTCCACCGGCTGCCCCTCCTTGAGCACCAATACTGTGGGGAGGCTCCTCACGCCCAATTGCGCTGCAAGCATCTGCTCGCTGTCCGCATTCACCTTTGCCAACAGAAACTGACCCGCGTACTCATTAGCCAGTTTCTCAAGCACTGGCATCAGCTGCTTGCACGGCTCGCACCAATCGGCCCAGAAATCCACCACCACCGGGCGCTTCATGGATTCCTCGATCAGTACCTGCTGGGCGTTTTGCGCCGTTACCTCGACAATAAATTCGTTCACAACCACTCCTGTGTCAGATGGGACTAGCGGTATATGGTATCAGTACCGTATGCCAATTCGAGAGTCTGCCGTTCCGCTTTGCGCAATCCCCGGACCACAAGCCCATAGGACTTGTCCATCATGCGCTCGATTTCGCCATCTGGTACGCTGCCATCGAACAACACCGTGTTCCAGTGCTTCTTGTCCATATGGTAGCCGGGCAGGACGCCAGCAAATATATCGCGCAGCGCCTGAGCTTCATCCGGATCACATTTCAGATTGGAGCGCACCACCCCATCCTTGCCGACGGTCAGGGTGGCAAACATTTTTGCCTTGATTTTGAACACTGCCACTTCGGGGCCAAACGGAAAGTCCTCTACCGCTTCGGGGCGGGAGAGCAAATAATTTCGTGCAGATTGATAATCCACGATCCTCTCCTACCAGCTGAGTGACGGCGGCAGTCAGGGCTTGGCAAACCTTCGACCGCGACTCAAATAGCAATTCACTTGTGCATAGACAACAGAAAAGCGGCTATGAAAAGCCGCTGTTTAATACATGCGCCGCTACAATTGTTTTTGGGCCGCTCCGACAAAGGGTTGGGCATTTCGAAAACACTCGGGACGTCCCTGTATCCGGCGGTTTTGAAACACCAGAGCCGGGGAGATTTACCTAGGGAACCTCTGATTAATTCACTTCCTGACGTAAAAACTCTTTGGAGCCAGATGAGAAGCTCAGGTGATAGGTTGGCCATTTCGAAACCGACGGATACAAGGATGTATCCGTCGGAGCTACAGGGAAGTACTCGTGCGTTTTCGAAATGGCCATCCTATTTTCCGCGGCACAGGCCTGCCTCAGCTCCCATCCGCATCCCGTCGAACCGGTTCCCCAGCAGCTTTTTCCGCCGCCGCTTTTACATCCCTGGCTTCCGATACGGCTTCCACCATTTCGGCCTCTTCGGAAACCGGCGCCCGGCTCAATACCAGAAAGCCCAGCACACCCGCGATCACTGAGGCCAACAGCACGCCCGCCTTGGCCTGCACCAGCAATTCCGATTGCCCCGCGAAGGCAAGTTCTGAAATAAAAATCGACATGGTGAAACCTATACCGCCAAGCAGTGCAACACCGACAATATGGTGGAAGCTGGCCCCTCTGGGCAGACGCCCCAAGCCAAGTTTCCAGCCCAACCAGGTGGCGCCGGTGATTCCCACCAGCTTGCCCACCACCAAGCCGGCGATAACCCCCATGGTCAGGGGATTAAACACTGCCTCGCTGCTGGTGAAGCTGTCGAAGGGTATCCCCGCGTTCGCCAGCGCAAAAATCGGTATCACCAGGAATGCCACCGGTATATGCAAACGGGTCTCCATACGCTGCAGCGGCGATTGCGCCAGGTTGACACCGTTACCCAGGGCCATTACCCGGGCCCGCAACGCGTCGTTGGCAATGATGTTATCGCCGGGGCGAAAGCAGCGGTCGAAACTGCGGATAATATCTTTGACAAATGAGCTGAACGCCACCGGGTCATATTTTGGCCGCGCGGGCAAGGCCAAAGCGGTAATGACACCCGCCAGGGTAGCGTGCACCCCAGCCTCGTGCAGCTCATACCAGAGCAGCATACCGACGAAAACATAGGCTGGAGAACGGCGCACCCCAGCCGCCTTGAACAGCCACATAATCAACACCAGGGCGCCCGCGGTCATCAGCGCCGTCATCTTGACGTCCTCGGTATACCAGATGGCGATCACCAGAATCGCCCCCAAGTCGTCGACAATCGCCAGAGCCACCAGGAACATGACTACTGAGCGCGGTACCCGGTTGCCGAGAAGCGCGATACAACCCACGGCAAAGGCAATATCCGTGGCCATCGGGATGCCCCAGCCGGGCTCCGCCTCGGTTCCACTGTTTAAGCCCGCGTAGATCAGTGCCGGAACCAACATACCGCCGACGGCGGCGAGCACCGGCAACACCGCCTGCTTGAGATCGGAAAGCTCCCCCACCAGAAATTCACGTTTCAGTTCCAGGCCAACGAGAAAGAAAAAGATGGCCATCAGGCCGTCATTAATCCAGTGGTGCACCGTGAGTGAAAAGGTCCAGTCGCCGATATTGAGGCTCAGCGGCATGTGCAGTATATGTTCGTATGCGTGCTGCAGAGGAGAATTGGCAATCAAAAGCGCCGCCACGGCACTTAGCATCAGCAATATGCCACTACTGCTCTGGCGGTGGATAAATTCCTCGAACGGGGTTACCAGCCGTCCAAAGGCATTTTCCAGGGGCGCCTCAAACACCTTCCCCTTGCGAATCTTGAATTTATCCAGCACCCTTTTTGCCATCGGCCACCGACCTCCTTTCTTCTAGAGTAGTTCGCACCCGTGCCGCCAAGCATCCAAACACATGCGGCAACCACCGTAGTGCGCCGGTACTTCTATCAACGGGAGTCGGAGGGTAGCATGGCAATCATTTCCTCCTCTACACCTTTTGGACAATAGCCTGTTTCGTGACCCGTCTGGATATTTTGTTAGTACAACGCAACCTGGCCAACTCCCGCACCCACGCAAAAAAACTGGTGGACGCAGGCAGGGTAATGCTCTCCTCCGGCGGCCACTGGCAACCCGCACGAAAAGCGGGCCAGCCGGTTGGCGAAGACTGGGAACTCAGAGTGGAACCGCTGCCGGAAGACTGCTATGTATCTCGCGCCGGACTAAAGCTGGCCGCCATACTCGACCACACGGGGCTGGACGCGAGCGGCTGGAATGCCCTGGACGTAGGCTGCTCCACAGGTGGATTCAGCGACTGCCTGCTGCAGCGTGGCGCGGCACAGGTGGTGGGCGTGGATGTGGGCCGCGATCAGCTGGCGGCCAAACTGCGCGAGGACCCGCGCATGCATCTATTCGAAGGCATCAACGCCCGCAGTCTGACCGCCGCTCAACTGGCACCCTATGGCGACAGCGGTTTCGATGCAATCGTCATGGATGTGTCCTTTATCTCCCAGACATTGATACTGCCGCGGCTGCCGGCACTGCTCCGCCCCGGTGGCGAGCTGCTCAGCCTGGTGAAACCCCAATTCGAGGTGGGGCCGGAGGGCATCGGCAAGGGCGGTCTTGTGCGGGACACAGCACTCTATCCCAAAGTACAGGAGAAGGTCACTGGGATGTGTAAAGCGCTGGGATTGGAGGTCAAGGAGTACATCGACAGCCCCATCCGGGGCGGTGACGGCAACCGGGAGTTTTTGCTCTGGGCAAGCCGCGGCACCGGTATACCCCGGTGATGCCACGGGCACCGAGCGGCCCGTCTCTTCCCGGCAAAGGGCAACTTATTTCAGCAATTTTTCCAGTTTGGCCTTAAAGCGCTGCGGCGGCCGCTCAGTGGGTGAGTGGCTGCGGGGCGGGCGCAGCACCAGCTGCCCCTGACAGTTGGGACAGCACATCTCCAGCTGCTGGGCACAGTGGGGGCAGAACGTACATTCAAATGAGCAGATAAAAGCGCGGTCGGTGAGCCCCAGCGGAGCGCTGCAGCGCTCGCAGGTGGACTTCATTCTCAGCATGGCGGTCCCGTACCTTTACAATCCTGGCATCAGACATAAGCGGCGGTCCGATGAAAATGGGACCACCGATCCTGACGAAGCGGGCCGCCAGTGGAAACTTCCGGCTACTCCGCCTCAAGCTGCTGGTCGGTACGTGCGGCCATGATGAAGTCGTTCTTGTGCAGCCCCTTGGCTTCGTGGCTCCACCAGGTCACGGTCACTTTACCCCATTCAGTCAGCAGCGCCGGGTGGTGACCGGCCTCCTCCGCGATGGCACCCACGCGGTTGGTAAACGCCAGCGCCTGCTTGAAGTTACGGAACTTAAAGACCCGCTCCAGTTGCAGAATTCCGTCGCGGGTTATCGGTGTCCAATCGGGGATCTGCCGCAGCAGCTCTGGGAGTTCTTCATCGCTGACCAAAGGGGCATCGGCGCGGCAGGCTTCACACTGTTGTTGGGCGAGTTCGGTCATAGGAGAGTCCTCAAGATATTGTGTTTATTATGGCTTGTCTTGACTTGGACTGACTCTAACCGCCACACCCGAAGGAAACAAGTGCACCGACCAAAAACCGATTTTATATGGTTTTGACCGCGCTAAATGGGACAGATTACTAAAAACGACACAGGAAAGTGCCGTTTGAGCCCCCTATCCTTCTCCGCCTTCCCCAAAAAAAAGGCCGGTCTCAAAACGAGACCGGCCTTTTACCCACAAGGGATCGCCCCTTAAACCGCACTCTCTGCGATTTTTTCTTTCCAGATCAGCGGGCCGCTGCTGTGTACAGAGTCTCCCTGGCTATCTACAGCCACGGTCACCGGCATATCCTCCACCTCGAACTCGTAGATGGCTTCCATCCCCAGCTCCGGGAAGGCGACGACCCGGGCCTCCTTGATCGCCTGAGCCACCAGGTAGGCGGCACCGCCGACAGCCATCAAATAAACGGCTTTGTTGTCGCGGATGGCCTCGATCGCGGCGGGGCCGCGCTCGGCCTTGCCTATCATCCCCAGTAGACCGGTTTGCTCCAACATGGTGCGGGTGAACTTGTCCATGCGGGTCGCGGTTGTGGGACCTGCAGGACCCACCACTTCGTCACGCACGGGGTCCACCGGGCCCACGTAATAGATAAAGCGACCGGACAGGTCCACCGGCAGTTTCTCACCTTTGGCAAGGATATCCACCATCTTCTTGTGCGCGGCATCGCGGCCAGTGAGCATTTTACCGTTGAGCAGCAGGGTTTCGCCGGGCTGCCAGCTCAGCACATCCTCGCGGGTGACGGTATCCAGATTCACCCGCCGCGCACCACCGCCCGCTTCGCGGGTGATTTCCGGCCAGTCTGACAGTGCCGGCGGCGTCTGACGCGCCGGACCGGAGCCGTCCAGAGTGAAGTGGGTGTGGCGGGTAGCGGCGCAGTTGGGGATGATCGCCACCGCCTTGTTGGCGGCGTGGGTCGGGAAATCCTTGACCTTCACATCCAGCACAGTAGTAAGGCCACCCAAACCCTGAGCACCGATCCCCAGCCTGTTGACCTTCTCATACAACTCCAGGCGCAGCTCTTCGGCGCGGTTGGCGGGACCACGCTCCTGCAGTTCCTGAATATCGATCGGGTCCAGCAGGGATTCCTTCGCCAACAGCATGGCCTTCTCGGCGGTTCCACCGATGCCTATGCCCAGCATTCCCGGGGGACACCAGCCTGCACCCATCTGGGGCACCATCTGCAAGACCCAGTCTACGACGGAGTCGGAGGGGTTCAGCATGGCGAACTTGCTTTTCGCCTCACTGCCACCACCTTTGGCCGCCACATAGACTTCTACGGTGTCACCGGGCACGATTTCATAGTGAATCACCGCCGGGGTGTTGTCGCCGGTGTTCTTGCGGGCGCCGTCCGGGTCCGCGAGGATGGACGCGCGCAGAACATTGTCCGGGTTTGTGTAGGCGCGGCGCACACCCTCGTTGACCATCTCGGTCACACTCATCTCCGCATCCCACTGAACATTCATACCCACCTTCATCTTCACCGTGACGATGCCGGTGTCCTGGCAAATGGGCCGATGGCCCTGGGCACACATGCGCGAATTGATCAGTATCTGCGCCATGGCATCCTTGGCCGCCGGGTTGGCTTCCTTTTCGTAGGCTTTGTGCAGGGCCTGAATAAAGTCCCGCGGGTGATAGTAAGAGATGAATTGCAATGCGTCGGCGACGCTGTCGATCAGATCATCCTGGCGGATAGTGGTCATGTCCGACTCCGGTTAACGTCTCGGGGAGGCGGGCAATTTTACACAATTTGTGGGGGTATTGCGGGAAATGCTGAGCTGACCGGCTAACACGATCGCTGATCGCTCTAAGAGTCCTGAGAATGATCCTGTGGGAGAGTAGACTGTTCGGCGATTCACAACCCTCCGTTAGTGCCATCGGGTACGTCCCTGTACCCCGCTGCTTCAACTCGCCGATCCCGTCACATAAGCTTTCGATCCGGGACTACCGCTCGTTGAAGCTTCATATGGAATTGGTCAGCGGTTCCTTAAAGGGACGATGCGGCAGTGCTGGAACCGGACTGCAGGCTGCGAATGGCCTCGCGCAGCTGCACCAGGTCTTTATTCACTGAGCGGCGGTAGGCGTCCATGGATTCGACCGCTTCTTCGTTGGCGCCCACACGGGCGGTGAGATCAGAACGCACGGAAGCCAGCTGGCGTTCCAGGCTAACCAGTTTGTCCGCCGTTTCGCGCTGCTTTTCGGTGGTGTTCTTGCGCAGCTCCGCCAGGGAGGATTCCACCGCGGCAATCTTTTGCACACTGGCGCTCAGCCCATTGACCTTGCCCGCCAGGGCAGCCAGCTCTTTCTTGTTGGCAGCCGCGGACTTCTTATTGGCGGCAATGCTCTTGCGGTTGGTGTCGTATGACACGCCCCAGAGCTTGCGGATTTCGGAGGCGTTCTCTTTGACCTTGGCGTTGAGCACCTCGACAGACGCCGATGCCTCTTCGTCCGACATTTCAAAGCGCTTCTCCAGCTCGGCGATACGGGCCTCCGCATCGACCAATTGAACCCGGCTGGCCTGCCACTGCTGATACAGGAAGGCCGCCGCACCCAGTCCCGCCAGAGCCAGTATCAGCGCAAACAGGGCCAGTACCGGGAAGCCGCCGCCCGGTTCCTCCGCAACGGGCGCGGGCTGCGGCGTACGCGGGCTGCGCCCGATGGGCCCGGTATCCAATTGCGGCTCGATGGCGGCGCTGCTGTCCAATGTTGGCTCTCTGCGTTGCATATTGACTATTTACCTGATGATTTCACTGATCCGGGCACCCGACACTTGGTATCCGGATCTGTCATGACTTGAATCCAGCGGCAGTTATACCAAAAGCTGACGAAAAAGTAAGCGCTCCTCTATAGCCTAGCCGGAGGCCACAGGCGGGACAAACGGCGTCTCGTAACCGCGCAGACACCAAAAGCCAGAAGGATTCTACATCCCCCCTTGCGATTGAGAAATCCGCCCCCATACGCGTTTCTCCGCTATCCCGGCTTAATAACGCCCGATGGCCCGTGTAGAATGCCCTCACCAACAACCTGTCACAAAGGAAGGAAAACACCATGGCTTTCGAACTGCCTGAACTCCCCTACGCGAAGAATGCCCTGGAACCGCATATCTCTGAGGAAACCCTCGAGTACCACTACGGCAAGCACCACAAAACTTACGTAGACAAACTGAACGGCCTGCTGGAAGGTACACCCGACGCCGACAAATCTCTGGAAGAAGTCATCAAAACCTCTTCCGGTGGTGTGTTCAACAACGCAGCCCAGGTTTGGAACCACACTTTTTACTGGAACTGCCTGAGCCCCAATGGCGGCGGCGCCCCCACTGGCCCTGTTGCCGAAGCGATCGACAAGGCGTTTGGCTCCTTTGACAAGTTCAAGGAAGAATTCAGCACCAGTGCCGTAAACAACTTCGGCTCCGGCTGGACCTGGCTGGTCAAGAAGAACGACGGCACCCTCGCCATCGTCAACACCTCCAACGCCGGCACACCGCTGACCGAAGCCGACCAGACTCCCCTGCTGACCTGTGACGTTTGGGAGCATGCCTACTACATCGACTACCGCAACCTGCGTCCGAAGTACCTCGAAGCTTTCTGGAACCTGGTGAACTGGGACTTCGTGAACCAGAACTTCGGCGCCTGAGAAGACACCGAAAACGCATAAAAGCGGGCCCTGCGCCCGCTTTTTTTGTAGAGACCGCACCAAAAACAACAGCAAAGATAACAGGGGAGATGACGATGAAGCTAATAACCACCCTGTTCGCCACTGCCATCAGCGCAATAGCGATGACCGGCTGTGACCGCGATCGTAATTCCGAAATTTCACCGCAAATCAAGCGGGAAAGTACCGAGGCCACTCAAGCAGCCCCACAGACGCTCCCGGCTCCGGGAAGTGCCGACCCGGCGGCCATCGCCCAAGCCAACCGGCTGTTCGAGGACTTTTTCCAGGAGCATCTATCCCGCAGCCCGCAATTTATGACCTTCCTGGGCGTAAAAGAGGACTACGGCAAATGGGACGACCTCTCCCCCGAGTTTGCCCAGGAGACACACGATATCAACCTGCGCCAGCTGGCCACACTGAATAAGCTGGACCCGTCTAAACTCGACGACGCCACGTACTTGAGTCTGCAACTGGCCAAGCGCAAACTGGAACAGGAGATCGAGGCCTACAAATGGCGCCTGCACAGCTACCCCGTCAATCAAATGTATGCGGTGCACACGGGCGTCGCATCACTGTTGATCAACCAGCACCGCATTGATAACGCCGATGACGCAGAGGCCTATATCGCACGCCTCAACGCCCTGCCAGCGCACTTCGACCAATTGCAGAAAAACCTGGAGGCGTGCGCCGAAGCCGGAACCATAGTGCCCAAATTTGTCTTTCCCTATGTGATCAGCGATGCCAAAAACCTGATCACCGGCGCTCCTTTTGACGACGGCGATGACAGCACCCTGTTCGCGGACTTCAAGGGTAAGGTGGAACAGTTGGCGATCGACAGCGAACGCAAAGAACAGCTGGTAGGCAAAGCCAGGTCAGCGCTGCTTTCCAGCGCCGGCCCCGCCTACAGGAAACTGATCGCTTACCTTCAGCAACTGGAGAAGCGCGCCACTACCGATGACGGAGTCTGGAAACTCGCCAACGGCGACGAATTCTATGCGTTCAAATTGCGGCAATACACCACCACAGATCTGAGTGCAGACGAGATCCATGAAATCGGCCTGCAAGAAGTGGCGCGCATACACGGCGAAATGCGCGAAATCATGCAGCGAGTGGCGTTTGACGGCAGTCTGCAGGATTTCTTTGAATTCATGCGCACCGATGAGCAGTTCTACTATCCCAACACCGCGGACGGTAAACAACGCTACCTGGAAAAGGCCACAGAAATTATCGACACCATGAAAGGCCGCCTGGACGAGCTGTTTACCACCAAGCCCAAGGCGGATTTAATCGTCAAAGCCGTGGAGCCTTTCCGCGAAAAATCCGCAGGCAAGGCTTTCTACCAGCGACCCGCCCCGGACGGCTCACGCCCCGGCATCTACTACGCCAACCTGTACAACACCAAAAACATGCCCACCTATCAGATGGAGGCCCTGGCCTATCACGAAGGGATCCCCGGCCACCATATGCAGCTATCCATTGCCCAGGAACTGGAGGGAATTCCCAAATTCCGCAAGTTCGGCAGCTACACCGCCTACACCGAGGGCTGGGGGCTCTACGCCGAGCTGGTTCCCAAGGAAATGGGTTTCTACCAGGACCCCTATTCCGATTTTGGCCGCCTGGCGATGGAACTCTGGCGCGCGGGCCGCCTAGTGGTGGATACAGGCATCCACAGCAAGCGGTGGACCCGCGAGGAGGCCATTAACTACCTGCTGCAAAATACCCCCAACCCGAAAGGTGATGTCGTCAAAGCCATAGAGCGCTACATCGTCATGCCGGGCCAGGCCACCGCCTATAAAATCGGTATGCTCAAAATCGTGGAACTGCGCGAAAAAGCGAAACAGGCACTCGGCGACCAGTTTGATATCCGCCAGTTCCACGACACCGTTCTGGCCAACGGCGCAGTGCCGCTGGACATTCTGGAAGTACTGGTGGAACGCTGGATTGAACAGGAAAAACAGCGCTGAAGAAAACCTTGGTGAATTCTTCTGAGGGGCCTCTGATGTATTCGCTTCCAAGCGATTGAGCACTTCCGGGGCACTCAGGCAATAGGATGGCCATTTCAAAAACGCACGAGTGCTTCCCTGTAGCTCCGACGGATACATCCTTGTATCCGTCGGTTTCGAAATGGCCAGCCTATCACCTGAGCTTCTCATCTGGCTCCAAAGCGTTTTTACGTCAGGAAGTGAATTAATCAGAGGCTCCTTAAGAAGCCCGGGTGATGGGATGGGCATCGCGAAACCGTAGGGGGGCTGAGACCTACTCGTGCGCTTTCCAAATGCCCATCTCGAGGAACATCACCAGCTCGATATCCCGCTGGATACTTCACGCTTTCACCGGGGAAACAAAATTGCTCGGTTTCATCGCCAGGAGCGAACAGCGCACTTTCTGCAAAATATTTTCCGCCGTGTTCCCCATAATAAAGCCGGGGATACCAGTGCGCCCCACTGTGCCCATCACCAAAATATCAAAGCGTTGCTCATCGATCAGCATGGGAATATAGCGATCCGGTCGGGCAATTTCATGGTGCACCGCCAATGTTCCTCCGATGCCCGAGGCATCAATCAGTGCATCGAGCTTTGCCCGGTGCGTCGCCCGTGCCGCTTCGACGGCCCTGTTCAGCTCCTCGTCGGACGCGCTGAGGGGAAAATTGTGGCGCAGGTATTCGTCCACGTCGTAGTCCCAGCAGGAAATGATGTGTAACTCGCCGCTGCACGTATCCGCCAGCGACCTGGCACAGCGCAGCAGGCCAATTGCAAGTTCGTAAACACTCGCTTCCCGGCATTCGGGATCCACAGCTACGGCCACACGGATTTCCCGGTGCGGTTTATCGATTGGGCGGCACAGCCACACCGGACAGGGACATTTGCGCAACAGCTCCATATCCATGGCCTTGAAACCCAAACGCTGAGCTGCGCCCTCAACATTTTTGACCACGAGATCGTACCCTTCCGCGAGCACCCTGCGAATCACCCGCTCCGCCGGGCGACTGCCGCAGTCCGTTTCCACTTCCAGCGCCAGCGCATCCTTCTCCAACGCCAGTTTTGCCCGCACCTTGTCGAGCGCTTCATCCAGCCGCGCGGCCAACGCATCCATACAGACCTGGCTGAATTCCTCGAACCCATCTGGTATCGCAGGACAAACGATCAACACTTTCACCGCCGCGCCGTTGTTGCGCGCCGCTGCCAGCGCCTGCAGCAGCCCTGCAGTCTCATCGCCTGTGGCATGGCTGACATAAAGAATATTGTGAAAGTTCTGCATAAGGCTTACCCCGGCTGCGCGACTTTTGAAGTTTGCGGGCACTATAGCCTTGCCCCGGCCACACGCTGAGAACCTCTGATCGGCCCGTATCTGGGACCAAAAGCGCGCCATACGCTCGCACCAATGCGTCAGGGGTTCCCCAGTAAATATAGTGGCAGCAGTACTTCCAACCTGCTTTTTACGGAAAAACGGGACATAGGGAACCTCTGATTAAGTCACTTTCTGGTGGCAGAGGTGCTTCGGGGGCGGATGTGAAGCTCAGGTGATAGGACGGACATTTCGAAACCGTCGGATACAGGGGTGTATCCGCCGGAGCTACAGGGAAGTACTCGTGCGTTTTCGAAATGTCCGTTCTATTGCCTGAGCGCCCCGGAAGCCACCATAGTGTTCACGCGAATTAATCAGAGGTTCCATAGTGCGGCGGTGCGGCCACAGGGCCGCCACAAGTGGATCGAAGCGCGGGTCAGATATTCAAGACCTGCTTGACGAAAGGAATGGTGATCTTGCGCTGGGCCATCAGGGAGGCGCGGTCCAGCTGCTCCAGGCACAGGAAGAGCGCACGGGTGTCGCGGGGGGCGCGGTGAAGTATGTACTGGGCCACATCTTCCGGCAGATCGAAGCCGCGCAACTGGCTGCGGCGGCGCAAGGCCGCCACCTTGTCGCTGTCGCTGAGCGGGCGCAGCTGGAACACCAGCGCCCACTGCAGGCGCGAACGCAGATCCGCCAGCCCGATATCCAGACCGCGCGGGGACTTGCGCGCCCCCAACAGCAGCTGACCGCCGCCATCCTTGACCCGGTTGTAGAGGTGGAAGAGCGCCGTCTGCCACTCAGAGTGCCCCTCGAGCAGGTGCAGATCGTCGATACACACCAGCTCCAATTGTTCGAGTCCGTCCAAAATCACCGCCGGCTCCATCGCCAGCAGGTCCGCCAAAGGCAGGTACTGGAAGGAGCGGCCGCTGGTTTCGGCACTCTGACAAACCGATTGCAGCAAATGGCTGACCCCGCTGCCGGCATCACCCCAGAGGTAAATAACCGGCTCGGGGTTCTCCCCGCTGGCGAAAGACTGCAGCAGAGCCACCACCTGGCGATTGGGGTCCGCCTCGGAGAGATAGAAGTTATCGAATGTGGCGTCATCCCGCATGGAGACTCCCAGCGGCAGTTGCTGCGGTACGCCCTCGTGTACGCTCATTTCAGTGCCAGCGGTAATGCAGAGGGTTATCCGCGCTGCCAAGAGGGGCGCGGTAGCCAGTCAAATCTATGGGGTCACTGTCCGCCCCAGCCTCCAGCTTGCGATTCAACGCCAGTGCGTCGCGCAGCTTCTGCAGCGTGGCGGAGGTGGTCAGGGCAAGCCGCATGCGGTCGCTGTCGACCGACAACAGATCCGCACTGCTGACCTGGGCCAGCCCCTGCAGATAGGCGGAGGCCTCTGTGTAATCGGCGAAACTGTCGATCCCCGAGATTTCAACGATAACTGTGCCCCGGGGGCCACTGTCACCGCTCGGTCGCACAGCGTAGCGCTGCGCCATCAAATTGGCGGCCTCATCGATCCCTCGCAGGGCCACCTCTTCCAGGGACGTACCGCTGGCATCAAAGGCGTAGCTGCGCCCGCCGTGTATCAACAGCCAGCTGGCCTGCCAGCGCTCGCCGGACACTTCCAGCAATCGGCCCATCAGGGTGGCGTCCGGGCCATAGCGGACGCTGGCGCGCTCGGCGGCGCGCTCGTCCAGGGCCCAGAGATTGCCCAGGGGCATATTGCGCTGGTCATTCAAGTCCATTACCGGGAAGTCCACCGGCAAGCCCCGCTCTAGCGCCATGGCTTCCAGCGCCGCGTAGAGTTCCGGATACTGCTCCTCGCGCAGAGCGCTGCGACCTTGCTGCAGAGTGTCCACCGCTACCCAAACCAAAGTCGCCGGGCGATTGTTCGGCCACATGGGTAGGCCCAGGGTATGAACCTGGTCGGACACGGCCTGGGGATCAAAGGAGAGATGCAGATAAAGCTGGTTGTCCTCCCGCGTGTATCGATACCCCTGCAAGTACTGTTGGGCCCGCTCCAGCACCGTCTTCAATTGAGGGTTGTCGCCAATTGTGGCGTCACCGGTCACGCGCACGAACACCCGCTCCAGCCCACGACTGCTGGCAGAAGCCCGGTCCATAGCACCGCGGCTCGGCACTGCCTCCACCACTTCATACAGATCCGGTATCACCCGGGCCTGAGCGGGCAGAATCAGTGCGCACATCAACAGTGCCAGTACCTTTGACGCCAGCCCGTGCCTGAGCAACTTACGCATCGGATTTCCCCCAAAACCTCTTGTCTTTGGAAGCAACCACCCCACGGAAAGATGCGGGGCGGTGTAAAAAAGGGGCTATTGTATCAGTGTCGGCTATTTCTCCCAGTACCTGGCACGCATTTCTCGACATGGATTTCGCTGAGAAATGGCGGTCTATTCCCACAATCGGTTGAAATTCCACTAGAATACGCGCCCTCTAAAAGTCCACGCAGGATGAACCATGAGCGATTCCAAGCCGCAATCTCTCTCCTATAAAGACGCCGGTGTCGATATCGACGCGGGCAATGCCCTGGTCGATCGCATCAAG
Source organism: Microbulbifer thermotolerans (assembly GCF_001617625.1). NCBI lineage: Bacteria > Pseudomonadati > Pseudomonadota > Gammaproteobacteria > Cellvibrionales > Microbulbiferaceae > Microbulbifer > Microbulbifer thermotolerans. The sequence continues at coordinate 2,571,996 of NZ_CP014864.1, forward strand.
CATGTCGCCAAACGCACCGCGCGCCCGGAAGTGATGGGCGGACTGGGCGGTTTCGGCGCCCTGTGCCAGCTCCCCAGCGGATACAGGGAACCGGTACTGGTGTCCGGCACCGACGGGGTGGGCACCAAGCTGCGCCTGGCCATGGACCTCGGCATCCACGACAGCATCGGTATCGACCTAGTAGCCATGTGCGTCAACGACCTGGTGGTGGCTGGCGCCGAGCCGCTGCTGTTCCTTGATTACTATGCCACCGGCAAGCTGAATGTAGATATCGCCGCTGAAGTGGTTTCCGGTATCGGCACGGGGTGTGAACAGGCCGGTTGCGCCCTGGTGGGTGGAGAGACCGCTGAGATGCCGGGAATGTACGCAGGTGAAGATTACGACCTGGCCGGCTTCTGTGTGGGTGTGGTGGAGAAGTCCGAAATCATCGACGGCAGCCAAGTCAGAGCGGGCGACGTGCTGATCGGCCTGGCTTCCAGTGGCCCCCACTCCAACGGCTACTCCCTGATTCGGAAGGTACTGGAGATCAGTGGCGCCGACCTGCAGCAACCCCTGGGCGACACCACCCTTGCCCAGGCGCTGATGGCACCGACACGTATCTACGTCAAAAATCTGCTGCAACTGATAAAGAAAACCCAGGTAAACGCCCTCAGCCATATCACCGGCGGCGGTTTGCTGGAAAACCTGCCGCGGGTGCTACCGCAAGGCACCCGCGCACGCATCGATGTCAACAGCTGGGAAATGCCGGCCGTGTTCCGCTGGCTGCGCGAAGCCGGCAACATCGACCAGCGGGAAATGTACCGCACGTTCAACTGCGGGGTTGGTATGGTCGTCTGCGTGCCCGCCGACGCCGCCGATACCGCGCTGGATACACTGCGCCAGCTGGGCGAGGATGCCTTCGTGATCGGTGCTATCGAGGCCGCTGGTGATAACGCGGACCCTGTGGAGCTGGCGGGTATTTAATGACCGAGAGCAAGTGTAAAACAGTAGTACTTATCTCCGGCAGCGGTACCAACCTGCAGGCACTCATTGATACTGCCGCAAGTGAAGGTGCCGAATTCTCCGTCTGCGCGGTGATCAGCAACAAATCCGATGCTTACGGCCTGATCCGCGCCTCCGATGCAGGCATCGCCACCTCGGTAGTCAACCACCGGGACTTCGACGATCGGGGTAGCTTTGACCGCGCCCTTATGGAGGAAATTGACCGCCACCAGCCAGACCTGGTAGTGCTCGCGGGCTTTATGCGCATATTGACGCCGGAATTCGTACGCCACTACAAAGGCCGCCTGCTGAATATCCACCCCTCACTATTGCCCAAGTACCAGGGATTGCACACCCACAAGCGGGCACTGGAGGCAGGTGATGATGAGCACGGCGCAACGGTGCACTTTGTTACCGAAGAGTTGGATGGCGGTCCCGCCATTGTGCAGGCCGTGGTGCCAATTGAAACCGGCGATACCCCCGAGCGGCTTGCAGAGCGCGTGCAGGTACAAGAGCATGTAATTTATCCGCTGGCGGTTACCTGGTTTGCCCAGGGGCGGCTGCGCATGATGGGGGACCAGGCCGAACTGGACGGCGAGATCCTTCCGCGCAGCGGTAAAAAAATTACAAGCTAAGGAACCTCTGATTAATTCGCGTGAACACTACGGTAGGTTCCGAGGCGCTCAGGCAATAGGATGGCCATTTCGAAAACGCACGAGTACTTCCCTGTAGCCCCGACGGATACATCCTTGTATCCGATGGTTTCGAAATGGCCAGCCTACTACCTGAGCTTCTCATCTGGCTCCAAAGAGTGTTGACGTCAGGAAGTGAATTAATCAGAGGCTCCCTAAGACGGCACTTTTTGCGGCCGATGTTGGTCTAAGAGTTCAGGGAAGCCACAGCGCCCCGCACATTGGGCGGGGCAGGACAAAAGGAGGCCGCTGTGTCCTTGCGCCATAATCTTTATTTTCTTTCACTCCTATTCCTGCTCTCTTTATCCTTCCGGCTGCAAGCCGCGGAGCTTCAACCCTTTTCCGCCACTTACTCCGCCAAATTCAACGGATTCAGCGTCACCGCCAAACGTGAACTTTCCGGCAGCAATGACAGCTGGCGGTTGGACTTCCGCGCCGATTCCATTTTCGCCAAAATCCGCGAATATTCCCGCTTTGCCAGCAGCAACAGCCAACTGACACCGCAACACTACGAGTACCACAAGACAGGGCTGGGCCGGGACAGACACACAGTGCTCAATTTTGAGCCAAACGAAGGGCGCGTAGTCAATTTGTCCGATGCCGAGCACACACTGGAAAATACCCCCGAGGACATCCAGGACAAAATCAGCTATCAACTGCAGCTGGCCCTGGATGTCGCTGAGGGTGATAAAGACCTGAAATATCAGGTGGCGGACGGCAAAAAAATTCGCGAATACCGCTTCGCCGTCACCGGAACCGAAAAACTGCAAACGCCGCTGGGAGAAGTAAACACGGTCCTGGTGGAGCGCATCCGGGACGGCGGCGCCGAGCGCGAAACCAAAATCTGGTTTGCACCGCAGTGGAACTACGCGCTGGTGAAATTAATGCAGACGGAGGAAGATGGCAAAAGCTATCAGATTTCCTTGACCAAATTGATCATTGACGGAAAAACCATCAGTATCGACTAACAAATTTTCCTTTCCACTCTATTAGCCGACAAAATATCACTATATTCCATAGATTTTTCGGCATTTTATCTTTATAAAGTCGCTGGTTTCCACTGTCCGAGAAGTTTGGCGCTGCTACACTTTTCGGCGGGGAACAACTTGCAATAACCACATACATACTTAATAGGTTTTACAGCCACCGTTCAGCGTTATCTCAATCCTGTTTGTGGCTTTCTATTAACAGCGATAAGAGTGGGACCTTATGAAAAAGACAATTCTGCGTCGCGCAGCCCTGGCTGCCGCAATCAGCACCACCTCCAGCGGGGCCATGGCCGCCGGCTTTTACCTGAATGAAACCAGCATCTCCGGCCTGGGCCGCGCCTTTGCGGCAGAAAACACTGTCGGCGACAACGCCGCAATCCTGGCGCGCAACCCAGCCGGTTCCGCTCTCTTTGACACTATCACCCTCTCTGGCGGTGTTATCTATGTCAATCCGGAAATCGACGCTGAGGGAGACGTTACCTATTTCGCCGCGCCGGATACCCCTATTGCCACCCTCTCTGACCAGAAGGCCACTGACTACGCCCCAACCGCCTGGGTACCCAATGCTTACCTAGCCGTGCCATTCAACGAAAACTGGTCCTTCGGCCTGGCCATGTATTCCAACTACGGCCTGGAAACCGATTTTGACAGTGACTGGCCGGTAACCACCATTGCCGACAAGACCGAACTGCTGACCGTCAATATCGCTCCGTCGGTAGCCTACGACTTCAACGATCAGTTCAGCATTGGCTTCGCAGTGAACTTCCTCTATGCCGACGCCACTCTGAAAACCATGGTTCCAACCAACTTCGGGCTAAACCCAACCGTCGCTGGCGCCGACATTTTGTCCTATGACGACGCGGATGACTGGGAAGTGAGCTGGACCATTGGCGCCCTGTGGAATATCACCGACCGCACCCGGTTCGGTATTTCCTACCACGCAGAGCTGGATCCCGAACTGGAGGGTGACGTCAATTCCGATTTGGTACCCTTACCCCTGTCTCCGTTCAACGACGCCAAAGGCAAGGTGACACTGGATCTGCCGGACACCCTGGAACTGGGCCTGTACCACCGATTCAACGAAAACTGGGGCCTGGCTCTGGGCGCCCTGTGGACCGACTGGGATGACTTCGAGCGACTCGAAGCCTTTATTCCCGCCGGTGGCGAAGGCTTCAACCCGCTGCTGTTCAAGGAGGAAAACTTCCAGAGCGGCTGGCGCTACAGCATCGCCGGTGAATACTACCCCTGCGAGGAGGTCACCCTGCGCATCGGCTATGCCTACGACGAAGGTGCGGCGCGGGACGGCTTCAATACCGGAGACGCCGCAGCCAACGCCTACGGCCTGCCCATCACTTGGCGGACCCTGTCCATCCCGGATACCGACCGCAACTGGGTAACCATCGGCGGCACCTACAAGTTCAACAACCAGCTGAGTATTGACGGCGGTCTGGCCTACCTGTGGGGTGACGACGAGACCATCCAGGAATTCACTACCGTGCCGGCACCCACCTACTTCGATGGCGGAACCACCAATATCGAAGCCTGGCTGGCAGGTGTTTCCCTGAACTACGCCTTCTGATTGGGCACAGCCCACAAAAAAAGGGCCGGATTGCAAAATCCGGCCCTTTTTTTGTCCCAATCCCGGCTCTCGATATTCACAAGCACCATCCGGCGCTAAGCAGAGGCTGTCCCCGGGACCAGGTATGGATAACTTAACAAGTACGCGTTACTCCCAGCCGCACTGACGCCCTTTATTCTGTTCCTCCAGATACGCCATCAGCGGTTGGAAGTAATCGATAATCGCCGAGGCATCCAGCTCGCGCTGGCCGGTCAGCGCCTCCATGGCATCCGGCCAGGGTTTACTTGCCCCCATGGCGAGCATATCCCGCAGTTTTTTGCCGGCGGCATCGTTTTTATAAATGGAGCAACGGTGCAACGGGCCAGTCTCGCCGGCGGCCTCACAGAGTGCGCGGTGGAACTGGAATTGCTGTATACGCGCGAGGAAATAACGGGCATAGGGTGTATTTCCAGGGATATGGTACTTGGCACCCGGATCGAAATTGGCCTCGGTGCGCTCAACCGGCGCCTGTATGCCCTGATACTGCTCGCGCAGCTTCCACCAGGCCTTGTTGTAATCTTCCGGTTTTACTTCGCCGTTAAACACCTGCCAGCGCCACTTGTCCACCAAAAGACCGAAAGGCAGGAAGGCAATCTTGTCCAGCGCCTGCTGCATCAGGAAACCGATATCTTTGCTCTCGTCCGGAATTTCATCCATCAGGCCAATCTGCTTGAGGTATTTCGGCGTGATGGACAGGGCGATGGTATCGCCAATCGCCTCGTGGAAACCGTCGTTGGCGCCTTCCTTGTACAGGAAAGGCTGGTGCTTGTAGATACGCTGGTAGAAGTTATGCCCCAGTTCGTGGTGAATGGTGACAAAGTCCTCACCAGTTTTCTGAATGCACATTTTGATACGGATATCATCCTGGCCGTCCATATTCCAGGCACTTGCGTGGCAGACGACATCGCGATCACGGGGCTGGGTAAACTGGGAGGTTTCCCAGAAACTCTGCGGCAACGGTTTAAAGCCGAGAGAGGTGAAGAAATTCTCGCCCACCTTGACCATGTCTTTTTCACTCATGCCGGAATCCACCACCAGCTGAGTCAGGTCATAGGGCGCCTGCATATCCTCGTCCTTGACCAAGTCGTAGATATTGCCCCACTCCTGGGCCCACATATTTCCGAGCAGGTGCGCCGGAATCTTTCCTGTGGACGGCACCACCTCATCCCCGTAATGCTCGTTCAGTTTGGCCCGCACATGACAATGCAAGGCCTCATAAAGCGGCTTGACCTTGTTCCACTGGGCATCCATATCGGCAGAGAAGGCGTCCGGCTCCATGTCGTACTTGGAACGCCAGAAAACGCTCAGGTTGTCGTAGCCCAACTCCTGCGCACCGGCATTGCCTATCTCTACCTGGCGCTCGTACAGAGGCTTCATCGGCGGAGAGATCTCGCGCCAACCCACCCACAGCTCCTCGAGCAGCTCGGGGTCGCGGCTCTCGGCCATCAGGCGGCCCATTTCGGTCAGGGTATAACACTTCTCCCCGCCATCTTCCTCGCGGCAATATTTTCCGGCTCCGTACATGCCCTGCATCTTGGAGCCGATCTGCGCAAGCTCCGCAGTCAGTGCCGGATCTTTGGGCGCCGGGAATACCAAGCCCTGTTTGAGCATGGTTAACTGACGGCGAGTATCTGGATCCAGATCCAGGCCGTTGAACTTGGCAGCTTCCGCAGCCAACTCCACCGCCATAGCGGTGTAGCGCTCAGAGGCCAATGCCTCGACAAATTGGGAGTCCCCGTTGATATAGGTAGCCGCCAACCAGCTTGCGCGGCTCGCCTCTTCTGCCATTGCCTCCAGACGCGACTGTGCGTCCTGCAGAAATACCTTGGCATCCTCCGCGGTCAATTGCTTGTTAGCATCCCCGCCAGACACAGAATCGGCCTTTTCGCCTTGACATCCGGCCAGAGCCACAGTCGCGGCAATCGCTAGGGCAATTTTCTTCATGCTCTCCCCCAAATCATTATTGGTTCACTTATTAGTGCCGCCGTTTATAGCATAAGGAGAGCGAGCAAAGGGACGGGACCACTAGTGGCTGGCACATATCGGTACAAAATTTCCCGCAACAAAACAATTTTGGAGAAATATCTTGAGAGAGAAAGGGTGCAGCAGCGGAAGGGAAATATGGAGGCAGCCCAACCAGCAACACCCCCGGCACATGACGTCACTGCTACCGTTGCTCCCTTCCGGGCCTGGCGGGGTTCACAGCTGTTCATTGCGGGGGGACCGGAAGGGCCGCCACAACACTCTTCGCGATATCCGAAGAGGAGCGGCATTATAAGGGAACCGCTGTTGAAGTCCATAGTCCCGTCCCACCAATCCCACTAAAAATGCGGCCCGGGCGCGCCGCAGCAACCCCAGCGGCTGAGCGAATTAATCAGAGCTTCCTTAGGGAACCTCTGATTAGTTCGCGTGAACGCTTTGGTTAGTTCCGTGGCGCTCAGGCAATAGGAGGGCCATTTCGAAAACGCACGAGTACTTCCCTGTAGCTCCGACGGATACATCCCTGTATCCGACGGTTTCGAAATGGCCATCCTATCACCTGAGCTTCTCATCTAGCTCCAAAGAATTTTTACCGTCAGGAAGCGAATTAATCAGAGGTTCCTTAGCGGCTCGCGCTCCGGACCGTTATACTGTGCGCGCCTAAATCCTTCCCGGCCAAGAGTTATTCATGCACCTGTTCGTCGACAATCTCACCAACGTAGATTTCAGCTATCTGGACCACCAGCGCGGGCTGGTGGGCGAGACTTGGCTGGCAAGCGCAAGCCTCGATGGCGCCCTGGACAGTCAGGGTATGGTGTGCGACTTCGGCATTGTCAAAAAGACACTGCGCCGCTGGCTGGACGAACAGCTCGACCACCGCCTACTGGTCCCCATTCTTTCACCGCATTTACAGCTGCAAAAAAACGCCGGGGGCATTGCACTGACCTGGGCACTGCACAGCGGCGGGCAAATTTGTGTATCCGGGCCCGAGCAGGCATTCGCACTGGTTGAGGCAGAAGCGATCAATGCGGACAGCGTCGCCGCCTGGAGTATTCGACAGCTGACCATTGCCTTTCCGGCCAGTATCGAACGGCTAAACCTGTGTTTCGCCAGTGAGAAAATTTCCACGCCCTACTACCACTACAGCCACGGCCTCAAGAAACACGCGGGCAACTGCCAGCGCATCGCTCACGGCCACCGCTCCAGAATCGAGATCTACCTCGACGGAGAGCGCTGTCCCGAGTGGGAACGCCGCTGGGCCGAGCGCTGGCGCGATATCTACCTCGGGACACGCGAGGACCTGTGCAACGATAGCAGTGAGCAGGTACTGCATTTTGCCTACTCGGCACAGCAGGGCGAATTTTCCCTGGAGATCCCCGCCGAACGCTGCGAGCTCGTGGAGTGCGACACCACAGTGGAGCAACTGGCACAACACATCGCCGATACCATCGCCCGGGCACAACCGGACACGGAAGTGCGGGTACGCGCTTACGAGGGACTTGGAAAAGGGGCCGTGGCCGCGGCGAAAATCTGAGCCCCCCAGGTGCCAAGTGACAACAACGAGTAAGGCAGATTGAATCTAATCATTCTGGAACAGAGCGACTTTGTCGCGCCCGACCGCGTGCGGTTGCGCGGGCGCCGGCAGCAACACATCCGCGAAGTACACAGAGCCACTCCCGGTGACCGGCTTCGCGTTGGCCTCTTGAACGGAGATATCGGCCACGGCGAAATCACAGCCCAAAACGGCGATTTCATTGAACTCAAGGTGGACCTGCACCGCTCCCCCCCTGACGCCCTGCCCCTCACGCTGGTACTGGCCCTACCGCGGCCGAAAATGCTCAAGCGGGTAATAGAACACGCCACCGCACTGGGGGTAAAAAATCTCTACCTGATCAACGCCTACCGGGTGGAAAAATCCTACTGGCAAACCCCCTGGCTGCACGAAAACAAATTGCGTGAACTGTGCCTGCTGGGCCTGGAACAAGCGGTCGACACCCGGATGCCGCAAGTGCATTTGCGCAAACGTTTTAAACCGTTTGTGGAAGACGAGCTGCCAGGGATTGCCGCCGATTCGCTGAAGCTAGTGGCGCACCCCGTGGCGGAGCGGCCCTGCCCGGTGGATATCGCCGAGCCCGCGACACTGGTGGTGGGACCAGAGGGCGGCTTTATCCCCTACGAAGTGGACAAATTGCGGGAGAATGGATTTGAAGCAGTGCATCTGGGGCCGCGGATACTGAGAGTGGAAACAGCCCTGCCGGTGTTGCTCGGCCGCATCTTTCCGGGGCGCTGACCGCCCCAACTCCGGGAGTTGCCACACATACCTGCAGCGAGGAGACACAAAAAAGCCGCGCATGGCGCGGCGGTAAAAGATGGCTCCTGTCACCGAGCCTCACAGAGTGGGGGAAGAGACGAATCCCCCGGAGAAAACTGTTTACCCGAAAAAGACAAGCGCGTTACGGAATACCATTCACACGGCGGCCAAGGGCCGCCGCTTGTCATTAGGCCAGTGCGTCTTCCGCCACGGCGGATTTCTGCAACGCCAATTTCGGGTCTACATATTCGTAACCCAGCACGTCGGCCACTGCCTGGTAAGTCACCATGCCCGCATGGACATTCAGCCCCTCCAACAGGTTGGCATCGTCCAGCAGTGCTTTCTTGGCGCCCTTGTTGGCCAGTGCCACCGCGTACGGCAAAGTGGCGTTGTTCAGAGCCATGGTGGAAGTGCGCGCAACACCGCCGGGCATATTGGCCACACAGTAGTGCACCACGCCGTCGACCACGTAAGTCGGCTCCTGGTGTGTGGTCGCCTTGGAAGTTTCGAAGCAGCCTCCCTGGTCAATGGCCACATCCACCACCACGGCACCTTTCTTCATGCGGCTGACAATGTCGCGAGTCAACAGCTTCGGCGCGGCGGCTCCCGGGATCAAAACGGCACCAATCACCAGGTCCGCTTCCAGCGCGTGCCGCTCAATGGCATCGTTGGTGGAATACTCAGTACGTACCGCGCCGCGGAAGATATCGTCCAGCTGGCGCAGACGCGGCAGAGAGCGGTCGAGGATGGTCACATCGGCACCCATTCCCACCGCCATCTTGGCGGCATTGGTACCCACAACACCGCCGCCGATAATCAGCACCTTGGCCGGCGCCACACCGGGAACACCGCCCAGCAGCACCCCCAATCCACCTTGCGCTTTCTCCAGGTGATGGGCGCCACACTGTACAGACATACGGCCAGCAACTTCGGACATGGGCGCCAGCAGCGGCAGGCCACCGAAGCGGTCGGTTACGGTTTCATAGGCAATGCAGGTTGCGCCAGATTTCACCAGCAGTTCAGTCTGCTTGGGATCGGGCGCCAGGTGCAGGTAGGTGTAAAGCACTTGTCCGGGGCGCAGCATTTCACATTCGTTGGGCTGCGGCTCTTTTACCTTGACGATCATGTCGGCGGTGGCGAAGATCTCCTCCGGCGTATCCGCGATGCGGGCGCCCGCCTGCTGGTACATTTCGTTGGTAAAGCCGATGGCCGCACCGCCGTCTTTCTCTACGACAACCTCGTGGCCGTGGCTGATCAGTTCACGAACACTGGCCGGGGTCAGACCGATACGGTATTCGTGGTTTTTGATCTCTTTTGGGACACCAATCAACATTATTTTCGCTCCTCACTTTCGGCCGACACGCCGCGAAGGCGGAAGTGGCCTTATCTTTACCTCAGCGATCTGGCTAGTATAGATCCGTCTTAAAAGTGGATTTATAAAAAAATTCTACTTAAATTAGTGGAACCCACTGGTTCAACCCTTTTTCTGATCATTTATTGATCTCACATAAGCATCGGAGCCCCTGTATGCGCAAACGCGCCAACGAACTGAGCACCATTGACCGCAATATATTGCGTGTCCTGCAGAAAAACGGCCGTACAAGCTATGCGGAACTGGCGCGGCAGGTGGGGCTGACGCCCACCCCCTGCGTAGAACGGGTAAGGAGGCTGGAGAGTGAAGGCGTAATCCAGGGATACACAGCTCTGGTCAATCCGGAATTTCTCGATGCCGCCCTGATGGTCTTCGTACAAATACGCCTGAACCGGTCAGCCCAAGATGCTTTCGAGGAATTCCGCAACGCTGTGGCCGCACTGCCTGAAGTCCAGGAGTGCTACTTGGTATCGGGCAACTTCGATTACCTGATTAAAGCGCGGGTCGCCGACATGAATGCCTATCGCAAATTTTACGGGGAAACTCTGCTGAGCCTGCCGGAGGTACTGGAGTGCACCAGCTACGTGGTGATGGAGCAGGTAAAGGAAACGCTGGAAGTACCGGTGCACTACAACCGGTAGGTGAACTGGAGGAGCCACAATCGCTTCGCAAAAGCGCGGCTACCGATTCCAGGCCCTCGGGCAATGGGATTGCGGTTTGCGCGAACGCTCCCGTCCCCAGGGGCCTAGAACCAAGGCCCCGCTGGTCACTAGGGATATGCCCGAGACCTATACATCGCCAGCCCCTGTAAACAGGTCAGTATTTGATACCGAACTTGCGATAAATAAAACCGATAACCCAGGCTGGACCAATCAATAAAAACTGCAAATCTTTGAAAAATGAGGGTTTCTTACCCTCTATGTAGTGGCCGATAAACTGCAAGATCCACATCAAGACGAAAACGGCCAACGCCGTCTGCCAAACGGGAAGCCCCTGCCGTTCCACCACCGACCACCCCCACAGGCACACAACACTGATTGCCGCTATACCCAGAGCCAATGGGAAAGACAACAGCAGGTAAAAGATCAATGTCGGCACCAGCGCCACTACCGCCCAGTTCAGCCATGGAATGGCCTCCATAAAGGCCGGTTGCGGAATGGCCCACAGAAGGCCCACAACAGTCGCGAATATAACTGGAACAGCCACCCAATGAATGGCTTTGTTGGTGGGATTTTGATGGCTCTCGCCGTATTCGGCGAACCATTGTTCCGCGCTGCGCATGGTCTCCTCCTCGCTGTTTTTATTGTTGGAAGCGGATCAATCATCCGTTATCGATGACTGCAAATCAATATTTATTCACGATCGTGAATAATTAGTCAACGTTCTTCACTGACCCCGAGTTTCTGTCGGTACAGTCTATCCAGCATCTCATCTAAGCAGCAGAAGACTATGCGTTGAAGCTGACAATTGCCATCCAGGTGCTGGCGCACCTCCGCCACCGCGATATCCACCGCCTGCTCCGGTGGATAGTCGTAAACACCGCAACTAATGGCGGGAAAAGCAATGGATCGCATATGTTCCCGCCGGGCAAGCGCCAGACACTGGCGGTAACAGCTGGCGAGCAGCTCAGGCTCGCCCAGGCTGCCACCCCGCCAGACCGGGCCCACGGTGTGGTAAATACGTTTCACGGGTAAATTGAAGGCCGGTGTGGCGCGAACCTCCCCTACTGGACAGCCGCCTATTTCACGGCAGACTTCCAGCAGACCGGGGCCCGCCGCACGGTGAATGGCCCCGTCCACACCACCGCCGCTCTGAAGGTGCTGATTGGCGGCATTGACGATTACATCGACTTGTAATCGAGTGATATCACCGAGATGAACTTCAATCACTCAGTTTCTCCAACCGCTTTTGGAATAATCGCTGCGGATGGACGTCCTTATCACTTCACAACAGACTCGCGACGACAGGCGGCTACTATCCCAGGGACGGCCGCAGCCGCTGTCACCCCAGCAACTGGCGGTGGCGCGAGGCCACTGCCGCGGGGCATTTCGTCACGGCGCTAACTATGACAATAGCAGCTGCAGAGAAAACAAAGCCGGGCAACAGCTCATAAATATCGAATATACCTCCGGAGAGCTGCCCCCAAATGACCACCGTCAGGCCCCCAACCACAACACCTGCAATGGCACCGGCGCCGGTCATACGCGACCAGAAAAGACTGATCAAGGTGACCGGGCCAAAGGCTGCACCCAAGCCGGCCCAGGCATAGGCCACTACATCGAGCACTTTGGAATCGGGGTCCATGGCCACCCAGACCGCGATCAATGACAGGGCCACCACTGCCCAGCGTCCCACCTTCACCATCGCTTCCGGACTGGTTTCGCGTCCCCACCACACATGGTAGATATCCTCCGCCAGGGCGGCAGAACTCACCAGCAATTGGGAATCCGCAGTGCTCATGATCGCAGACAGAATTGCCGCCAACAGGATACCGGCCACCAGCGGGTGGAACAGGGTTTCCACCAACGCCATAAATACCCGTTCCCCATCGGGCAGCACCTGTTGCAATTCCAGGTGGCCGAACAAACCCACCGACAGGGCCCCGATAAACCCGAACAATGACCAGATAGCGGCAACCGAGGCGGCCACCGGCACATCGCCTGGATGACGCACGGCCATGAAGCGCGCCAGTATATGGGGCTGGCCAAAGTAGCCCAGCCCCCAGGCCAGCGAGCTGACAATCGCCGCCAGCCCCAGTGCCTGGCCCGTATTGTCGCTCATCCAATGCATCAATTCCGGCACCTTCGCGTGCAACTGTGCCCAGCCAGCGCTCAGCCCTCCCACGTCCCGAATGACGATTACCGGCACTATCACCAGCGCCAGGCTCATCAACAGCCCCTGAAACACATCCGTCCAGGAAACGGCCAGAAAACCACCGAAGAGTGTGTAGGAAATCACCGCCACAGCGCCAATAATCACCGCCCAGCGGTAATCCCAGTCGAACACAGTTTCGAACAGCTTGCCGCCGGCAATCAGCCCCGAGGCCACATAGAAAAGAAAAAACAACAAGATGAACACGGCACAGACCGTACGCAGATAGGGATGCCCCATGTCAAAACGCCGGTGCAGATAGGCCGGTACAGTCAGAGCATCGTCCAACTCATAGGTATATATCCGCAGCCTCCGCGCCATGCTTATCCAGCTGATGACAATGCCGCTGAACAGCCCGATGGCAATCCAACTCGAAGAAAGGCCCGCTGTGTAAGCTGCACCGGGCAGCCCCAACAGCAACCAGCCGCTCATATCCGAGGCGCCGGCGCTGAGCGCAGCTACCGCTGGCGGCAGGCTGCGGCCACCGAGGAAGTAGTCACTGGCATTTCTAGTGCGCAGATAGGCATAGGCACCGATGGCGAGGATCAGGGCCAGGTAGGCGACAAACGTGAGGGAGACGAGCCATTGTTCAGACATAGAGAACCTGTTATGTGGAGTATTATGGCGGTGAAGTGTAGGGCTCAGATTATGATTATTTTTTAATCAATTTCCAGCTCTACAGGAGCTGTTACAGTCAAATTTTGTGTTTATTACGCACAAATCTACTCATTCACTGGCAGCGGCTCAATCCGCCAACTACATATTGGGGGACACACGGAAAAACCTGACAACACTATGGGCATCTGTCTGGACGAACTACGGCTACTGGTCATTCGTCCCACCCTCAAGCACTTGAAGGCCTGGTCGCCGGGAATGGAAAACCTGCTACTGGGCACCGCCGCGCAGGAGTCGCAGCTGGGCTTTCACCTCAAACAGGGGCGGCGCCACGGCCTCGGCATCTACCAGATTCAGCCGCACACTCACCGAGAGATCTGGGATGAATACCTGATCGACCACCCCGCTCTGGCATCCAAAGTGCGCGGACTGGCGAGTCAATGGGACTTTCTGGACCACCCGCACGAGGAGCTGACCACCAACCTGCGCTACGCCACTGCGATCGCCTGGCTGATATACCGCGCCGCCGGCGTGAACAAGGTACAGGAAAACGACGTGGTGGCCATGGCGCGGCTCTGGCACCAGCACTTCCACCACGGCCCCGCGGCAACAGTGCGGGATTTCCAGTGCAGCTACGCGCGCCTGGTCAGTGCCGCAGATCCTACAGATTCAGCGCCTCGATATACTGCGGCGGCGCCTCCGCTTCACCATCGGGAACCCACGTCTGCACCTGTCGCTGGAGCGCATAGTCATCGCGCGCGGCAGCCGATGGCGTAGAGCGGTCCAGCTCAAGGCTTTCGAAATCGTACAAATCCCTGTCCGCCAGTTGTGAAGGCGATACCCGTGTGAGCGCGGCAAAGATGTTTTCACTGCGGCCCGGAAACTTCTTGTCCCATTCCCGCAGCATTTGCTTAATCGCCTGGCGCTGCAGGTTTTCCTGGCTGCCACAAAGGTTGCAGGGAATGATGGGGAATTCCTTGTACTCGGCAAAGCGCGCAATATCTTCCTCGCGGCAATAGGCCAGGGGGCGGATCACGATATTGCGCCCGTCATCCGCGCGCAGCTTCGGCGGCATCGCCTTCAGGCGCCCGCCGTAAAACATATTGAGAAACAGCGTCTCGACAATATCGTCCTTATGATGGCCCAGCGCGACCTTGGTCGCCCCTATCTCCTCGGCAAAGCCATACAGAGTACCGCGGCGCAGGCGAGAGCAGAGGCCGCAGGTGGTCTTACCCTCCGGCACCACCTCCTTGACCACCGAATAGGTGTCCTTTTCGATAATGTGATAGGGCACCCCCAGAGACTGCAAATATTCCGGCAGCACATGTTCCGGAAAACCAGGCTGTTTCTGGTCCATGTTCACCGCTACCAGATCAAAGTGCACCGGTGCCGTTTTCTGCAGATTCAGCAGGATATCCAGCATCGCGTAAGAATCCTTGCCTCCGGACAGGCACACCATGATTTTGTCGCCCTCCTCGATCATGTTGAAATCCGCAATGGCGCGGCCCACATTGCGGCGCAGGCGCTTCTGCAGCTTGTTGAATTCCAGGCGCTCGCGGCGACTTTCCAATTCGGGCATGGCGGTTCTCTTACGACTGAGCTTAGTGCTTGCAACAAGGGTGTAAGGAAGGCCGGCTGGCGGCAGCCGGCCTCTCTAAACAGGTGGTGACACCTTAATCATTGGCCCGCGATTGTACGCATTCCAATCACGGAGTACAGGACTCATCACCAACCGCCTGTCCCAGCAGCACCTGAACACAGGGCCAAATATGGTCAAGCAGCACCGGCTGGGCCACAGCCGTGGGATGAATACCGTCGCTCTGCATGGCGCCATCCATCAGCGCCACAGGTTCCAGAAAGAAGGGCACCAGCGGGATTTCTTCGGCCTCGGCCACCTTTGGATAGACAGCGGCAAAAGCCTCGGTATAAGCGCGGCCATAATTGGGGGGCATACGCATTCCCAGCAAAAGCACCTCGGCCCCCGCATTTTGCGCCAGATTCACCATTTTCTGCAGATTGCGCTGCAGCGCCAGGGGCGGATAACCGCGCAGGCCATCATTGCCCCCCAGCTCCACGATCAACCAGCGCGGTCGGTGTTCCTCTAACAAGCGCGGCAGGCGCGCCAGCCCACCGGACGATGTCTCCCCACTGATACTGGCATTGATCACTTCAATGGGCTTCTCGGAGCCCTGCAGGCGTTCGCGCAGCAACTGCACCCAGCCCTGCGCCTCATCAATTCCGTAGGCGGCGCTGATACTGTCCCCCAACACCACCAGCCTGTCCGCGGCCCGCGCCTGTCCGAGTGGGATAGACAGCATTAGACACAAGCCAAAATACAGGTACAGCCTCCGGAAAAAATCTGTCGTCATGTCATACTCTCCAATTCTCCTGTGTAAGACGCTGCAGAAGGAACACTGAATGTCCGCCATGCTAAGGGCCGAAAACCTGTACCACCAGGTCAGCACCAGCGAGGGACCGCTGACCCTATTAAATAATATTTCCCTGCAACTCGCCCGCGGCGAAAGTCTCGCGATCACCGGTGCCTCTGGTTCCGGCAAATCCACCCTGCTCGGGCTGCTGGCCGGTCTCGACAAACCGACCGGCGGCCACATATGGCTCGCCGGCGAGGAGATCACCCGGATGGATGAGGAACAGCGCGCCGCCCTGCGCGCCCGCTGCGTCGGTTTTGTGTTTCAGACCTTCCAGCTTCTGCCCGGGCTCACCGCGCTGGAGAACGTCATGCTGCCGAGCGAACTGCGCGGAGAACGCGGTGCCGCCAAGCGTGCCGGCAATTTCCTCGACCGGGTCGGCCTCTCACACCGGCTGCATCATTACCCGCGCCAGCTATCTGGCGGCGAGCAGCAGCGGGTCGCCATCGCGCGGGCATTTGCCAGCTTTTCCGGTGACGACGGTATTCTTTTCGCCGACGAGCCTACCGGCAGCCTCGACGCCGCCAACGGCGAACGCGTGATCGAGCTGCTGTTCAAACTCAACGCAGAGTCCAACACCACCCTGGTGCTGGTCACCCACGAACAGCGTCTGGCCGAGCGCTGCGGCGTGCAGATGCGTATGGTAGCGGGCGAGATAGCGGCGGGAGAAACTGGCAGCGGGTCCCTGCCGGAGGTGTCCACCTGATGCTGCCCCTCAAACTGCTCTTCAGAGACTGGCGCGGCGGCGAACTGGCCCTGATCGCCTCGGCGCTGGTATTGGCGGTTGCGTGCGTGACCGCCATCTCCCACGTGACCGACCGCCTCGCCCGCGCGATGCAGCAACAATCACTGACCTTTCTCGCCGCCGAGCGGGTGCTGCGCAGCAGTCAGCCGGTGGATCCGGCCTGGCTGCAAGAAGCCCGCGAACGCGGCCTGCAAACAGCGCAAGTGGTGCAGTTTGCATCCATGGTCGCCGCTGGCGACCAGTTCCAGTTCGCGTCGGTCAAGGCCGCCGGAGAGGGCTATCCGTTACTCGGCGAGCTGGAAGTGCGCGATCGCGAAAATGGCCCCACACACCAAGTGCAACGAGGCCCCGCGCCCGGTGAAGCCTGGGTCGAGCCGCGCCTGCTGCCCCTACTGCAATTGCATTTGGGCGAGTCCCTGCAACTGGGCGACACCAGTTTGAAAATCACCGGCCTGCTCGAACGGGAACCCGACCGCGGCACCAGCCTCTTCGACATGGGCGCGCGGGTATTAGTGCACCTGCAAGACCTGCCCGCCGCCGGTGTCATTCAGCCCGGCAGCCGGGTGCGCTATCGCTATCTGTTTGCCGGCGACGACAAAGTGCTGCAGAGCTATTTCACCTGGCTGAAACCGCAATTGACCGAACACCAGCGCGTTATCGACCTGCGCGATGGCCAGCCGCGAGTGGCCACGGCTCTTGAACGCGCCGAGCGTTTTCTGTTCCTCGCCGGCAGCCTTGCCGTACTTCTGGCCGGCATCGCCGTCGGCTTGGCCGCGCGCCGCTACGGTCTGCGCCACACGGCCTACGTGGCGGTGATGAAAAGCCTCGGCGCCAGTCGCGGCAAGGTCTTGACCATCTACCTGGGCCAGCTGACCGCACTGACCCTGCTGGCCACCGCTGTCGGCCTGCTCGCCGGCAGTCTGATCCAGTCCCAGGCCGTGGCCCTGATGGCGGATGTTTTTCCGGTGGAACCACCTCCCAGCCGCTGGAACCCACTGCTCGTCGGCCTGGCCACCGGCTTCGCCTGCGCACTCGGCTTTGCTGTGGCTCCCCTCGTGCGCCTGGCGCGCACCGACCCCATGCAGACTCTGCGGCGGGACTGGAGCAACCCCGACCGACGTGAATGGCTGGGGCTGGTGCTCGGCCCCACTTCCATGCTGATCCTGATCTGGTGGCTGTCCGGGAGTCTTGCGATCACCGCGGCCCTCTTTAGCGGCCTGGCACTGTTGGTTGGCGGTGCGGCCCTCGTCAACCGGCTATTAGTGCGCGGGCACCTGGCATCCTTCGGTGGTGCCTGGCGTATCGCCCTGGGCAGCTTGCAGCGCCGCGCCGCCTTTAACACCCTGTTGATCGCCGCCTTCGGCACCGGACTACTGGCAATGCTGGCACTCGTGTTCGCGCGCACGGCGTTGATCGATGAATGGCGCATGCAGCTGCCGGAAAAGGCCCCCAACCACTTTCTGCTGAATATCGCCCCACACGAAGTTGAAGACCTGCGCAAAATGCTGGCGGACAACCGTATTGTCAGCACCGAAATCTACCCAATGGTGCGCGGGCGCCTGGTGGCGATCAACGGTGTGCCGGTAAAGGAGATCAAAGAGAAAGACAACGCACTGCGCCGGGAACTCAATCTCAGCTGGACTGAAACACTGGCGCCCGACAACCGGATTTTGGAGGGCGAGTGGTGGGACAAGGTCAATGAAGGCGTGTCGGTGGAAGTGGAATTGGCGGCGCGCCTGAACTTGTCCCTGGGCGACCAGCTGCGATTCTCCGTCGGCGGCCTCACCATCGAGGCGCCGGTCGCCAGCTTCCGCTCCCTGAACTGGAACAGCATGAGGCCCAATTTCTATATGCTGTTTGCCCCAGGCACCCTGGAGGATTTCCCCGCGACCTATATCACGAGCTTCTACTTGCCGCCGGAGCAAAAGCTGTTGATCAACGACCTGGTACGCGAATTTCCCAGTGTCAGCGTGATCGAGCTGGACAAGATCATCCAGAGTATCCGCGATACCATCGGCCAGGTGTCCCTGGCCATTGAGTCCGTCCTGGTATTGATGCTGGTGGCCGGTGTGTTGGTACTTTTGGCCGGTGTGCGCGCCAGTATCTCCGAACGTTTGCAGGAGGCAGCGATTATCCGCACACTGGGCGGTCGCCGGCGGTTGCTGCTGCAGAGCCTGATACTGGAATTCGGCCTGCTCGGTGCCGCCGCCGGTATGCTAGCGGCCATCGGCGCCGAGGCGACACTGGCGGTACTGGCACAACGGGTTTTCGAGCTGCCGCTCACCTTCCACCCGCAATTGTGGCTGCTGGGCCCGCTGGCGGGCGCGCTGCTGGTCGGCACCGCGGGCACCCTCGCCTGCCGCCGCTCAGTCAGTCAGCCACCGCTGAGAGTACTGCGCGAACTCGCGTGAATGTGAATTTATCTCCCTGCGGGAGCGGCCGGAAGCGGGCCGCTCCCGCTGGGGCAACTCCGAACTGAGTCAAAAAAGCTGTATGGATCTGGACTTCGATCGCGCCCATATATGGCACCCCTACTCCTCCCTGATTGACCCGCCGCCTGTCTATCCCATAGCGCGCGCGGAGGGCGTACACCTCTACCTCGAAGATGGCCGCGCCCTGATCGACGGCATGTCCTCCTGGTGGTGTGCCCTGCACGGCTACAATGTGCCGGAGCTGAACACCGCCTTGCAAAAGCAGATGGAAAAGATGTCGCACGTGATGTTCGGCGGCCTCACCCATCAGCCAGCCATCGACCTGTGCAAAAAATTGGTGGAGATAACCCCGCAACCGTTGCAACGGGTTTTTCTGGCCGATTCCGGCTCTGTGTCTGTGGAAGTTGCAATCAAAATGGCGCTGCAGTACTGGCATTCCCAGGGGCGCCCGGAAAAAAACAAATTGCTGGCGCTGCGCAACGGCTACCACGGCGACACCTTCGGCGCTATGGCCGCCTGCGACCCTGTCACCGGCATGCACCACCTGTTCGCGGGCCAACTGACTCAACACTTCTTCGCCCCCGCACCGCGGCCCACCTTTAACGAGCCTTGCGAGGACGCGGATATCGCCGAGCTGCAACAATTGATCGAGGAAAACCACGGGCAACTGGCGGCGGTGATACTCGAGCCAATCGTCCAGGGCGCCGGCGGTATGCGCTTTTACTCACCGGAATATTTACAGCGTGTGCGCGAACTCTGCGACCAGCACGAGCTGCTGTTGATCGCCGACGAAATCGCCACCGGTTTCGGCCGCAGCGGCAAGCTATTCGCCTGTGAACACGCCGGTATCAGCCCGGACATCCTGACCCTCGGCAAGGCACTGACCGGCGGCACCATGACCCTGGCCGCAACCCTGTGTACCGATAAAGTTGCCGAAGGCATCTGCCGGGGCGAAGCGGGCGTTTTTATGCACGGCCCCACGTTTATGGGCAATCCCCTCGCCTGTGCCGTATCCAATGCCAGTATCGACCTGCTGCTCTCCAGCCCCTGGCAACAGCGTGTCGCCAGTATCGAACAGCAACTACAGAGAGAACTGGCTCCATTGCGCAACGCCGATGCCGTCGCCGATGTGCGCTGCCTGGGCGCTATCGGCGTGGTGGAGATGCGCGAGCCGGTAGACATGGCGCGGGTACAGGAGGCGCTGATCGCGCGCGGCGTCTGGCTGCGGCCCTTCGGCAAGCTGGTCTACGCCATGCCGCCCTATGTAATTTCAGAACAGGATCTGAGCCAACTGACAAACGCCATGGTCGAAGTCCTGGCCTAACAATTCCCGTGGTGGGTGGGCTGCGCTTAGTCCACCCGGCAAATGTATTTTCCCGGAATTTTCTCGTGCAAGCGCTGTTAAAAGTTACTGACCTCGAATGCCGTTACGGCGAAAAAGTGATTCTCGAATCTGTCTCCTTCACGCTCGACAAAGGGGAGATCGCCTGTCTGCTCGGCCCCAGCGGTTGTGGCAAGACCACACTGCTACACGCCATCGCGGGCTTTCAGCCACCCTACGGAGGCTGTATTGCACTGGGAGGGAAACCAATCGCCACCCCCGACGCCATCACCCCGCCGGAGAAGCGTCATATCGGTGTCGTATTTCAGGACTACGCCCTCTTCCCCCACCTGAATCTTCAACAAAATATCGCCTTTGGCCTCAAATCCCTGCCCGCCCCGGAACGGGAGGCCCGTGTGCGCCAACTACTGCAACTGGTGCACCTGGAAAGCTTCGCCAACCGCTATCCACACCAGCTCTCCGGTGGTCAGCAGCAGCGCGTCGCCCTGGCCCGGGCACTGGCGCCGCGCCCGCAGCTGCTGCTGATGGATGAGCCGTTCTCCAACCTGGATATGGAGCTGCGGCGCAGTTTGGCCACCGAAGTACGACAGATATTGCGCGAAGAGGGTATGGCTGCACTGATTGTCACCCACGACCGCGACGAAGCCTTTGCAGCCGGGGACAAATTGGGCGTACTCAGCGGCGGCCGGCTGCAGCAGTGGGACACTCCGGAAAATACCTACCGCACACCGGCCAGTGCAGCGGTGGCACGTATTGTCGGAGAAGGCAGTCTGCTGCAAGGAAAGTTGCGACAACCGGACCTGATCGAAACAGAAATGGGGCGGATGCCGCTGCCTCCATCCGTCCAAGCGGCCTGTACCAAATTCCAGATTTTTGTGCGCAACGAAGACCTGCTACCTGGTGAACATCCAGATGCGGTAAACGCCGAGGTAGTGGATAAGCGCTTTCTCGGCAGCAGTGTACTGTACAAGTTCCGCCTGCCCTCGGGGCGGATAATAGAAACAACCTTGAGCGCAGAACTTCAGTTCGCCCCGGGCAGTGAAGTTCCCTTGCGCATCAACTCACCGGTAATCTTTACTGAACATCAGCGAGCGGATCTCAAGCAATGAAGGGGAATCTCTGATCAATTCGCTCTCAGGGCTTAAAGGTACTCCACTCTCGGACGAGAAGTATCTTCACCATCGGGAAGCGAATTCATCAGAAGCTCCCTAAGGGCGGCCAGCGGTGGGATCACAGAGTAGGCGCCTCACTCTCCACCAATTCAGCCACCTGCCCTTCCCTGCGGCGCCCCATCGAACGGCTCAGAAGTATTACCGGCAGCAACCCCACCAACACAATCATCAACGCGCCCAATGCGGAACGTTCCAGCATCTCATCGGACGCAAACTGATATACATGGGTCGCCAGCGTCTCAAAACCAAAAGGACGCAGTAACAGCGTGGCCGGCAGTTCCTTCATACAGTCCACAAACACCACCAGCGCACCACTCAGAAGCCCGGCGCGCACCAGAGGGAAGTGAACCGCCCACAGTGTCTGCCAGCTGTTGCGCCCCAGAGAGCGGGCCGCGCGGTCCATCGACGGCGTAACCTTGTCCAGACTGGATTCTATGGCACCGGCAGATACGGCGAGAAAGCGCACGGCATAAGCAAATACGATCGCAAAAACACTGCCGGACAGTAGCAGCCCGGTTGAGATACCAAAGTGCTCGCGCAGCAGCGCGTCCAGTGCATTGTCGAAGGCCGCCAGTGGAATCAGCACACCGATGGCCATTACCGCACCGGGCATGGCGTAGCCCAGCTTGGCAAAACCGACTAGAGACTTAACCGACCGCCGTGGATACAGGCGCTTGCCGTAGGCCAGTAACAATCCCAGAACCGCTGTCACCACTGCGGCTGCACCGGAGAGCAGAAAGCTATTGCGCGCTATGGCGAGGAAATCTCCGCTCCAGTAACTGGAAAAGTTGTCCAGCGCATAACCGCCCAACACAACAATCGGCACACCAAAACCGCTGATCAGAAGCAACGCACAGAAAAGACTGGCTGACAAAGCGCGCCAACCACGAAGGCGATAGAAATCGCTGCCCGCCACGGGAGACTGCACAAAATGCCGTTGTCCCTTGCGCCCCCGGCGCTCCAACACGATCAACAGCACCACGAAAACCAGCGTGCTGCAAGCAATCTGGGCGGCGCCTCCCAAATTGCCGCGGCTCAGCCAGGTATCGTAGATGCCCACACTGAGTGTGCGCACCGCAAAGAAATCCACAGTGCCGAAATCATTCAGTGTCTCCATCAGCACCAGAGAGAGGCCCACTGCAATCGCCGGGCGCGCCATGGGCAGCGAGACCCTTAAAAAGCTCTGCCAAGGTGTGCAACCGAGGGAGCGGCTGGCGGCGCGGATACTCCCGCACTGCTCGATAAAGGCGGCCCGCGCCAGCATATACACATACGGATAGAGGACCAGAGATAGCATGGCAATAGCACCGCCCATGCTACGGATTTCCGGGAACCAGTAATCCCGCGCCGTCTGCCAACCACACAACGCCCGCAGAAATTTTTGCACCGGCCCCGCGTATTCCAGCAGATCCGTGTACACATAGGCGATGACATAGGCCGGCACCGCAAAAGGTAGCAACAGCGCCCATTCGAATAAACCCCGCCCCGGAAAGCGGCACATGGTCACCAGCCAAGCGGCGCCCACGCCTGCCAACAAGGTCAGCACAGCGACGCCAAACGCCAACATCAGGGTCGCAGAAATATAGTGGAAAAGTACCGTATCCAGCAGATGCGGCCAGATATTCTCCTCGGGAAACAGCGCCAGCCAGAAAACTGACAACAGCGGCAGAGCCACCAGCAGTGCTATCGCCGCCACCGACAATATCCACCGCAAACCGGAAAAATTTCGGCGGGAAAGAGAAGATGCAGGGGTCATAGAATCAAAAAACGCGGCTCCCGCCGGAAAGCGGGGGCCGCGCCACAACAATTAATCGGGTCCCACGATTTTAAAAATCGAAGCCCACCTCGTCCACCAGACGAGAGGCAGCAGGTACCAGGGCGCCGATTTCCGTCAGGCTTAAACTATCTTCCTTAAACTCGCCCATATATTCCTCGATCAGCTCGGAGCGTTTCGTACCAGGCCGCACGGGGAATTCGAAGTTTTTCTCCGCATACAGGTACTGGGCTTCAGAGCCACTCAGGAACTCCAGCAATTTGACCGCGTTTTCCCGGTTGGGGGCATACTTGGTGAGCACCGCTCCGGAAACAAACATATGGGTGCCGCGATCCTGCTGGTTGGGGAACACCAGATTGACCGATTTGGCCCACTCAATCTGCTCCGGCTGCTCGGTATTGGTGATCATCTTGCCAAAGTAGTAGCTGTTGCCCAGAGACAGATCGCACACCCCTTCCTTAATCGCTTTTACCTGGGCGCGATCGTTCCCTTGGGGTTTGCGCGCTAGATTCGCTTTCAGTCCCTGCAGCCACTTTTTGGTCTCCGCCTCACCGTGGTGGGCAATCATGGAGGCAAATAAGGATAGATTGTAGGGGTGTTTGCCACTGCGAATGCAGATACGGCCTTTCCACTTGGGGTCCGCCAGATCCTCATAGCGGGTAATCTCACCGGGCTTGACCCGCTCCTTAGAGGCATAGATCAAACGCGCGCGTGTCGTCAGGCCAAACCAATTTCCGTTCTCATCGCGAAACTGTGCGGGGATATTCCCTTCCAGCACGTCACTGCGCACCGGCTGGGTCAAGCCCTTGGCGAGCAAATCCATCAGGTTGCGGGTATCGGAAGTCAGCACCAGATCCGCCGGGCTGTTGCGTCCCTCCCGCTGCAGCCGCTCATTCAGGCCGCTTTTCGCATAAACGACCTTGGTTTCGATGCCAGTTTCCTCTGTAAACTTGTCCAGCACCGGCTCGATCAGAAACGGCTGGCGGTAGGAATAGATATTCACCCGCTCCGCAGCACAAACCGCAACCGCACTGCCCAGTCCTGCAACAAACATTGCGACGAAAGAAAAAGATCGGATACGCATCATTAATCCATGCCCTGCTCCACTTATTTGAGAAGCATTCTCATTTTTACCCCAGATAAAGTCAACTGCCTGCAGTGCCGCCAAATTCCACCTATGCTTAGAAACAAACGGCGACTTGCGGAGGCCCCATGTACCACCACCTAGCACTCATCGCACTCGTACTCACCATCGGCCTAGCCGGCTGCGGCCGCAACAGTGATACCCACGATCCCGGCGATCACCAGACTACACCGCCGGACGAAGGCGCCACCGAGATGATGGAAGAACCGGTTACGCCACCTGCCCCACCCGAATCCGCGGAACCCCCATCTGACGATAGCGCCGCGGCCACCATCTGCACGCCGGAGTGGTTTGTATGGGTACACGAGCAAGTAATAACGATGCAAAACGGCGACATGGCCGACCTCTACCCCGCCGGCCTGCCGGAAGTCGGAACCGATGAATGGTTCCTGGCGATAGACAAACTCACCGGCGGCGACGGAACCCACGGACCTGACGGCGGAAGCGAAGAATGGTGCCGCATGATTCAGCAACGTCTGGAACAGAGCGGGCAGTGAATCATCTGCCCGCTGCGTCTCAATACCAAAGAATTTCTGGTTAATTCGTTCCTGTAGGATAAAGAGGCACCTTACCCGAATGAGGTGCTCGGGCAATGAGATTGAACATTCGAAACCGCCGGATACAAAGACGTGCCCAGCGGAGCGACAGGGAAATACTTGCGCGTTTTCGAAATATCCATCCCACCACCCGAGCACCACGGAACTGCCAACAGTGTTTATACGATTAATCAGAGGTACCTGGGAAACCTCTGAATAATTCATTTCCTGGTAGCAGAGGTTCTTCGGGGGCGGATGTGTTCACGTAAATGAATCAGAGGTTCCCTAGTGCGGAATTCTGCCCGAATAAATATGGGAATTTTGGTCTCCTCACATTATCAATCATTATTCTGGGTAGTGAGAGGAGTTACACATGAGTTTTGTTGCCACGGTATTGCTCGTAAACGCCCTAACCTTTCCCATTCCCCCGAACCTGAACCCCAACACCCCGGCTCCGATTTACGATAGCCCCGATCTGTATGGCGATAAACCCTCCGAAATCGCCCTAGATTACTCCACTATTCGCAGCAAACTACACAACCTCGGTTTTAGACCGATTACCGAAGCAACGTTTGCCGGAGGACGTTGGAAAATAAAAGCGCTTTACGGAGGCAAGCCGCGCGCGCTGGAAGTGGATCCAGACAGCGGCTTAATTATTTCAGACCGCCCGGACCGGAACTGAGGATATCGGTTTTCCCGATGTCCAAAGTGGCCTTTACTCGACGCCAGGGAACGGCACTTACTCTCCTTTGCCGTAATCTGCCATTCCCTGGAAATCCGCAACCACTACCGGCTCATTCCCTACCACCCAGCATCGTGTCCCGTGGGAAGTAACAGCACATCACCGGGCTTACAATCAAACTCTGTGCCGTCATCCATTAATATCCTCAATCTGCCGAAAACTTAATATTGAAAATGCGGTGCATCACAGCTCTGTGTATTTAAAATCGGCCGCACTGATTCCGACCATCGCCAGACCGGCTCGAAAATAGCGCGGCCGACGACACCGCCACCGATCTTCAGCAACTCCACCCGTCCCTTGGGAAACTCTCGCACTTCATCCGGCTCAGAGAAACTTCTAAGTTCTGCCTTATCCATTCGAAAGCCCTATTGCTGACATTGATTGAATATAGGTCGCAACAAAAATTAGCTTAAAAAAAGAAAAACATGATTTACTGTATGTTATCTCGCGCTGCAAAAACAAAAAATGACTAACGTGGCCCTTATATTCACGCATCGAATACAGGGAAGAGTCCACTCAAGCTGAAAATCAGATCATTGAATACAAATATTTTACGGCTGTCTTATGCAGTATTTGACGCCAAAATAGGACGCCAACCCCAAGACAACTCAGAAAAACATGTAAAACCTAACTTGCATCACATACTTTTCATAGCCATATGAAACAATCGGATAGAAACTCGCAGTCCATAAAGTGCTCCCAAGAAATCATCGTGCTGGGATACTCTCTAAGATCCAACAGGTAAATTTTAGTCAAACCACCTATTTCCGTGCCCATATTGCCCAGCACCGTCAATCACTGAGCATTTAAACAAGAAAATTTGAACTGCGCTATAGCAGCAGTTCCAATAAATAAATAGAGACCTACCTTCTACTGCCGCACTTATTCGAATTAATTAAAGTCTAACTCATCAAACCGAAAGGTATTCATATGGACAACACGCTCATTCTACTCAGTTTTGCAATGGTTAATCACGGCTCTACATTTGCCCATTGGCTACGGGACAAATTAATGAAACATTACAATTTGTATCACGTAAATGCTGTATACCTAGATTCTGTTGTATCCCGATCTGGTAATACCATGCATGCAAATACATTTGGAAATGCTGTCCCGCCCCCAAATGTCGCTTTTGTCTCACCAGATTATCGCTCACATATGCGATCCCCAACGGGAGCCATACCCATTGGCGCCAGAAGAACTGACTGGAATGAGCTCTACACCAAGGCCATGTCAGAAGCCAAAGCGATGATTTTTGTGTATACAGACGAATTTGCCCACAGCCAGTGGTGCATGCAAGAGTGGAGCCAGTTCATAAGCGAAAGCAAACGCCGCCCACTACAAAGACCGCTTAAAGGTATTGTTCTAGATCTCTCAGGAAATTCATCCTTAGTACTAAATGGCGTCCCTGTTCAACGAGTAAGTGCCGCAAAGTTCCAAGCGAAACATGATCCTCTAGCCTGGGACAAAGGCGATTTTATTATTACAGAATCCGCTCTTCAGTCACTGATCGACGCCATAGGCGATCTGTAATTAAAAAGACTGGTAAACTGTCTTTCTATAAATTTAACCGTACGCGACCGATTAAAATCAGAGCATGTTAAACCAATTAACGCAAAGTCTTAGACTTTCTAAAGAAAGAAGATGCAACCCGAGACAGTGAATATAAAAAATATCTAAGGAACAACAGATTATTTCGTTCCTGAATAATAAAGAAACGTCCAAAATGAGAATCACAGGCTGCGGGGTGGATTTTTCAAAACTATCGGGCACAAGGGCATATCCGTCGGCGCTACAGGGAAGCACCCGTGCGTTTCCGAAATATCCATCCATTGTTTAAGCGCCCAGAAGCAATGACAGCACTCAAACGAACCCATCAAGCGCTCTTGATGATTAGTACCCGTTCTCGAGTAGCTAAGGATCAATCTGCACCTCTACCCGAATCGAAACATCGAATGCCACTTCAAATTTCTGATTGATACTGTCCATTCAACCCACTCAACATACCAACTACTCAGTGATGGTAACTTTTACCTATGGCCGCGCATATACTACATGCTCATTTTTCCCATCCTTCATTTGTAGGCGTTCATTACTCTCCACCCTAAACTATAATCCAGCCATTTATCGATAAATTTTCAGAATTCTGCACGCAAAGGTAATTATCATACCGATAATAAGTGAAAAATTTATCTGTCGCCTCAGAAATGAGATTTTCCTTATTCAGTATATGCCCAATAACTTCATCTTCGATATCCGCCACTCTAATCGGTCTCACACTTCCCGCTTTCGAAAATAAAAAACCAACCGCTTTGCGTTCTACATAAATTTCAAAAGATTCTGAAGCCAATCCGAAAAAATGCCCCCTATCATCAATAGTATAATTATATGAAGGATGAACATCTGCGCAGACAACCTCAAAAGTTCCTTCTATTTTGTCGCATTCAACATCGACAGAAAATGAATCCATCCAGACAGGAGAATTATGGGCCAATCCCCACACGGCCCTATCCAGCCCCAAAGGCTCTATATACCCGGAAAATCTGTCATGAAATTCTAGCCAGTCTGGAATACATGGATATTCATTATCAGACAGAATGCGCTCTATCTCTCTAGTCGGAATAGAGGGCACCCGTTCGAGAGTCGCCAGATACTTTTTTGCCCTGTCAGTCAACATCTTTTCTTCCTTATATCAATAATGGAGACCACCACCCGAGGACATTTCACACGGTTTATAAGTTGCAAAAAGATCACGCACATGGATACAGCTTCTTTTATCTAGCCTAACGTCTTTCGATCAAGTTACTGGTTCATCAAAAGAGCACCCTCCTTCAGTTGCCGGCATAAAGACAGAATATCCGCAATCAACAGTGCCAGGTCATCCTGGGGAAGCACTATTGGAATAAAGGGCCACGGAGAATAGTCTGCTCCTGCAATTGATACGGAACCGCAATTTACATCTTATCGCACTGATGACCACCAACTAGCGAGACTCAAGCAGTTAGAAATCGGTCCGAATCGCTAACACTACCTGAACCGCAAACCCGAAAGTGGAAATTGCGGGCCACACAGACAGCCGCGGCAACGACGACTACAACCTACAACTATCCAGTGAACGAGCCGAAGCTGTATGCGCTTTCCTAATCCAAAACGGGGTCGATGCCACCAGATTGACAGCAAAAGGTTATGGAGAACAACAACCGGTAGCAAGCAATGAGGCTGAAAGCCGTCGCGCCCAGAACCGGCGGGTAGAAATGCGCTTCTGCTGAGCAGTCAGCGAGAAGTAACTTTTCAGCCGGGCTTGCTCACAGTGTAAGTAGCGAACAAGCCCGGCCAGCATAGATACCTCGAATACCTACACACCCAATCAAGTCGGGGCGCTCTTGCCTACAGGTAGTGGCGAAGCAAAGACACCCCAGCTGATAGCCACCTCATTCTCATCCATATCGTCCACAGATACAGTGGATAACTCTATGTATATTCCGCTTACAAACGCCTCCAGCGCCCGTATAACCAGCACAACCCTTTTGTGGAGAAAATTTAACCAACGCTATAAATACTGACAAATCAACAAATTACGGGCCACACTAAAAAAACCTTGACAAAAGCGAGGTTAACTATATGCAAATACCGAATCTTGTACGACATAGCCCCAACGACTCTATGAACGCTCGCAGAAGGGCGCTCCCGGGTACTGATCTCATTCTATCAACATCAGCTCGTTGAGCAGAACCAGGAAAGCCGAGGCCAGCCCATCAAATCCTTGATCAGAAAGGATTTCAGCCATAGCTGATATTGCTGCTGTATTCTCATTATCGTGGGTCACGGTTATCTCCTTTTAGACTGAATGTTTGGCGACTATCAGTCTAACCGTGGCCCGCTCCTAGATCACGCGCGGGTAAACTAACAGAAAGGATGATTCACTACCCCGCAATATGCGCACAAGATAAGATATCCCGCGAAGGGACAAAGACCTGGAGCAAACGGCCCGGCCTTGTTATGAATAGCCACTACGCAGCCAGCTTTTGTGCCGCCAAAACTATGGCAACAAAGAGCCCAAGGTAGTATGCGTTCCACAAGTTGAACTGCTTATCACGTAGTTTCTGGATACCGCCAAACAGTAGAAATATAGAAGGTATAAGAACGAAGTTCATTAAAAGGCCAAATATTACGGGTAAAACTGCTGCCTCATTTTGAATGATGGCAACTGGAGCCAGTGAAACTAGCACACCGACGACAGCCAGTGCAATTGCGATTTCCTTAGGGAATTTCTTCTTTTCTTCCATTTCTACATTATTCACTTCAAGTCACTAAGATGCATAACACTGCCAGCAGGAGCACGAAAACCGCAGCAAAGCGGCGAGTTTTGTGTCCCTCTGACTGGCCTTGTCAGGTGCTAGATTCACGCTATTCATGGACACTTTTAAAACGCCATTCACTTTCTAAAGTTTTTCCTTTCCTCGAAAAACACTATCGCGAGATTCCGCGAAGGACTACTGCGCCAAAAAAAACGGTTTGGCGCAACTCCGCTCGGAACGTCGGCTTTATTTCCCCGTATAGCAAGCTGCGAAAAAAGAAGACTAAATATGTACGACCCCATAAACTTACTTTTAAATTAGCGAGAGTTCAATTTTTCTATGGCTATAACTTAAAAATGAAAAAGAAGACAACACCCAGGGAAGCAGCCAATAACCCACCGACAGTGCCATAGGCTGCAACTCTTTCAAACCCATTTGCATATGACCTGACATCCAGCCCCGGGTAGATTAACTGAAACCTTTCAAGCTTCTGAACGCGACGCATTGTGCAAGCCCAGGCAAATATTGCGGTATTGATAAAACCAAAATCGATGGTACCACTCTCCCAATATTCTCCGGTTGCCTGCAGTTTTTTCTTAAGGCGACGAGTTAGCGTTAGGCGGAGAAGCAGAAGACCGAGCATCATGCTTGCCACACCTCCGAGGGCTATGACGGCAAAAAATAGCATCAAAGAATGATTATTCATGATTACCACTAGTCATATATCCACCCAACAATTTCTTTGACTCCATAGCCCACTCCAACGGCGGCTGAACCTCCCACAAAAACGCCAACAATAAACCCAACAGACGTCATCGCTATAAGCGTACCAACCAATACCCCAGTAGCAATGCCGGCCCCAAATGAAACGCTCACAACAACCGCTTTTCGCTACCAATCTAAATCTTTGTTCCTTCAACTATTGTAAACACTGTTAGCACGTAGATAGCCATCGAGCGCGATAGTGCCAGGGTCCACCACCCTGCCAACCTTCGCAAGACATTTTATCCTAGCTTTTCCATCACGTTTTCAATTGGTGGGTGTCCAGTTTTGTCACCACAGGCTCATCCCCAACCACCCAGGCATCGCGTCCCGTGGGCAGCAACAGAACATCACCGGGTTTACAACCGATTTCGGTACCGTCGTCCGTTAATACCCTCAATCTTCCGGATATTTGATATTGAAAATGCGGAGCATCACAACTCTGTGTATTTAAAATTGGCCGCACTGATTCCGATCAACGCCAGCCCGGCTCAAAGACAGCGCGGCCGACAATCCCACCGCCTATCTTCAGCAACTCCACCCGCCCCTTGGGAAACTCACGCACTTCATCCGGCTCAGAGAAACTTTTCAGTTCTGCCTTATCCATCCGAACTTCCCATTGCTGCCATGGGTTGAACACAGAGTCATCGGATACACTTGTGCAGGCGATTTTCCGGGTTTTCTATGGTTAGTATCTATAGTAGCCCCTCAAGATAAAATCAGTACATTTTCTTATACCAAGGCTCCATTAAGAATTGGAGTATGCCACATTAATATAAAATGCCGTATTTCTTGATTTTGTTGTATTCCAGTTCGGGAATAACCTATGTAAAGGAATCTCTGATTAATTCGCGTGAACACTATGGTAGTTTCCGGGGCGCTCAGGCAGCAAGACGGATATTTCGAAAACGCACGAGTACTTCCCTGTAGCTCCGACGGATACATCCCTGTATCCGACGGTTTCGAAATATCCGTCCTATCACCTGAGTTTCACATCCACCCCGAAGCGCCTCTGCTACCAGAAAGTGACTTAATCAGAGGTTCCTTAAATACAATTAGCACGGCACCACCGAGAAGGCAGAACCGATCGCATTAGAAATGCCATTTAAAATTTCACTCGTGATCCTTGCTTTATTAAATACAATATCTAATAGTACAGCAAAAATCACCGATATATAGGCCAGATACCCAAACCCCATATAATCATTATACAAAATTGTATAAAACCAATCCTGACCCCAAATATATATAGATGAAGATATTATCGTTGATAATAGCAAAAGCATTCCTGGTAAAAACAGGTGGACAACAGCTTTCGGCTTAGCAAAAGATATTCCCAAAAGAATCAAAAACATTACAAAATTAGTGCCAAGAAATATCCGAAGGTCTACTTTTAAGTTACCCACAATTTCAACATATTTACTCTTTACAATATCACCTAACGTGTTTTGAGCGATCTCAATACTTTTAATACGCTCTAAATAGTCAGACGTTATAGATTGCGCCAAAATTTTCTTTTTTTCACAATCATAACCGCACATTGCGGCAACTATACTCGCAATCTTCTCGGGTAGCTTATTGTCGATATTCTCTTGAATTTTTTCCTTTTCAAACCCCAGCCTACTAGCAATATTCAAAGCCTTGGTAGCGACATCAGATTCTGTCAAAACTTGATGCTTTTCACGGATTTCTTTCTCAATTTGATATTTTACAAAACCCTTGGCTGAATGCTCGATTCTCTCAGGAGAAACAAAGGTTACAGAGAGCAAGACTCCAAATAATAGGACACCGAAAACTCCAATTGATCTTAACGTTATATTCATAATTTCCTTAGGGTAAAACTGATCATTATCCAATGTTGAAAACTCTCCTAGGCATGTAACTCCCACGGTAGGGGCGGCTTACCTTATTCGCGATTTGCGGCTGGTTTGGAGCGCCTTCCAGCGGAAGGCCAGTCCGACAACAGCGCCTTGTTAAGGAACCTCTGATTAATTCGCGTGGACACTATGGTAGCTTCCGGGGCGCTCAGGCAATAGGACGGGCATTTCGAAAACGCACGAGTACTTCCCTGTAGCTCCGGCGGATACATCCCTGTATCCGACGGTTTCGAAATGCCCGTCCTATCACCTGAGCTTCACATCCGCCCCCGAAGCGCCTCTGCCACCAGAAAGTGACTTGATCAGAGGTTCCTTAACTCTGCTCTGGATATAGCTCTTGAACCTTCTTCTCAAGAAACTCACCAAGCTCACCATACCCATTAAGCATATTCGAACACCAGATTTTCCCAATGCCATCAACCACAATGAAGTCAGCTTGGAGTAGTTTCGAGTAACCTACATCTATGAGATTACCCCACGGCTCTTTCTTTGTTCCCACCAAGGGGCTTTTATAATAAACGAATTCGTCATCGTAGCTAAACCTTACGAAGAAAGCTTGGTAAGGGAAAAATATGGCACCCGAAACAAAACCCAATGCAACAAGAAACGCCGGTATTTCTTGACCTTTATATGATTGGGAAACTGCATAGACCACGAAAACGGAAAAAGGAATTAGCAGCAAAGCAAATATCTTGAAAGGCTTCCCGTAATGTAGATGTCTTATACTGCCTTCATGCTTTCCTTGATCTTTAGTGAATGCGACTAACGCCCAGACAAAGAGTCCGCCCGCTAACCCGCTAAGTATTGGTCTTACCCAGTTAAATATTTCTTCCATGCGGCCTCATAGAGTTAACGCTTGTAGCAGTTGCGCGAGCTTTTTTCGCGTCGACTGCCTGTGATTGTTATGCGAGGTCTAGCAATAAAGCTTGGCCTCGTGCAAGTCATTAGTTAAAAGTTTTTTTAACTGACTACAAAATTCAATGAAAGCCTGCATCTCGGGTTTGAGCTCAACCTTAACACAAGCGATTTCTTCAGTACGGCAGCCCGTATAGGGATGATCTGCGAACTCAACTTGAACACCTGCGCGATAATTTGAGAGTGAGTAGAACCGAAGAGAGAATAGTTTGTTTATCAAATTCCCCTCGCCATCCCAATAACCCCCAAAGATTTCTGGAGGGTTTTCGGTGGTTTTTGCAAAGTGCTCTAACTGCTCGGAAAACTCAATGACTTGAGATACGTTAAACCAAGCTTCGCCCGTACCTGAAAACCCTCGTACTGAAACGATTCCTTTCAAACCTACGGTCCCATCATCTTCAACATCTGCAGTGATTACCAAATAGTTGTCTTTCATTTATTTCACATAACTCCTTGCTCAGCGGAAGTCCAACGTTTGATATCCGGTTGTTGTGTCATGCTTCACTCCATCTGATGAAGCGACTTTACCATGTGCAGTTATTTACTGGGTCATTACACGGAGGCCGCGCCTTTTGCGGCCAGAGTGAACTTGAGTAACTTGTTACAAGGCATTACTGTTCCATAAGGTCGACTATACGGCCGTTTTCTAATTTTACTGGACCGTAGTATTTATCTGGTTGCTCCAGATATTGCTCGAGTTGAGAGTTGCATGCTTGCAGGTGCTTCTTGAGTACTTCGATATCATTTGTTTCGAAGTACTCACCTTCATCGATTATTTCAATGGACTCGAACAATTCAATATTTGACCGAAGGAATTCGACTAATAGAACGTGTATTTCGACGGGAGCAAATTGAGTTTTTGTAAACTCTTGAATATAGAGATCCCTATCGAACTCCAAGCGGAATGGCTCACAAGCTTCATGTGGAAATATCTCAATACCTTTAACTGGGCCTATGTAGTCCCAATCTTCTTCATTGCGGGTTCTTTCGAGCTTTATCTCTTGCTCAGAGATTAGCGCGAAAGGCCATTCCATTTCTTTAGCAAACGCCTCAGCATTTGAGCAGATTGCATTATAGGAGGCTTCGTCTTTTAATTTTCCCTCAAAATGTACAGTAATTCCCACGCTCTCTCCTTATGCCTTGTAACGCCTATATAACCGGCGCGCTTTAGCGCGTCCGGCGCCGTAGGCGCGAAGTTGATTGACTTGTTATGTGTTGATCGCAAGCTCGGGATAACTTTCACGCTCATGCCTTAGAAATACAATATGTTTTAAATGAGGGATTTCATTCGGAACCTTTTGCTCCGAATCTCGAAATCGCACCACTATGTACTCTTCCTCTATCTTCGTTGGCGGCTCAAAATCAGCAATTAATTCTGCGGCTGCTTCCGAAAGTAGCTCCCATTGTGACTCCTTTGCTACCTCTGAACCGAATACGCAACGCCACTTAACAACATTATTTGATTTCTCTACCGATACAGCCCTAAGACCCCTCGTGATACGGCCTAGTAAAGCTCTTTGTGCTGATAACCTAAGATGCTCGTCCATGCTTACCTTACACATAACGCCGTGCTCTGCGGCAAATTTGGAGCGAAGCGGAAAATTTGTCCGGCAGCAGCGCCTTGTTATGCGAATTCTGCAAGCTGAACATCCGTTGGCTCCAATTTCTTCAATTCACGTGATTTATTTACTATTTCTTCTATGAATCGGAGCGCATCCTCGCCTGACTCGAGTAATTTAACCATTCGAGATGTGAATTCTTTAAGCTCTATCGCCCACTCTGTATCGTGAGGGTTGCTTAGCACCTGATTGAAATATGAAATAGCTTCGTTTCTGTTTTTAGTCATAACACATGACATACCTTGATGAAATTCACCCCATAACGTTGGCCGATGGTTCTGCAACGAAAAAATTACGTACTCTTTTACTGATTTCGGGCTAGATAGCTGCTCTCTAATTTCTAACACTTTAGCTTTGGCAATTTCTGCGAACTCTTGAGCTTTAGGCTCAAACTGCTCATCTGATTTATATTCGACAAAACCTGCTTCTCTATATCCAATATCGAAAGATAGGTGTTCTTTGGGGCACCACTGAAAATTAATACCCACATTTAGGTAAGTGCCTTTTGACCATGAAGAAGGTTGAAATTCGATTACAGTAATCCACCATCCATTGTCATCAAGCCAAACCCTCGATTGGCCTTTTCGCTCAACACCAACAGGCTTCAAAGCCTGCCTTGCTACTCTGTTGATAATTTTACTGTGTGGAGGTGTACTCATGATCTTGTTTTCGCATAACGCCGCAGTAAATTGCAGCTATGTAGTTGGTTGATTTTGGTGGCAGCGTAGCGACCGCCACCAAAACCAAGCAACGGAATAGCTGTCAATTTGACTGCCTTGTTAGCACTGTTATCTTGCCTCTTGCTCTAAAAACAAAGGAAGCCTAGAAAGCTCCTGGTTTAGCTCAGGAATTTTACCTGCAAAATAGAGTTTGAATGTGTCTTCTACTGTTTGTTGTCGCTCAGCGACATATATAGATACCCACCTTACCTCCTTTTCCTTGCCTAGGCCGAACATAGATTTGACCATTTTAGGCTGAACAATTCCGACCAAATAGGCATATTCGTTAGGTTTGCCAATGACAGAGACCCAATAGTCTATTTTGCTCTCCTTGTTTTTCACGGAGATAGTTGGTTCAGACCCACCTGTATTTTTACCTACTTGCTCGACCCAAGGAAATTTTTGGAATTCATCGATGAATATCTCGTAAGTGGCCTCACCTTTGAGATCATATTGATCGAAATCATACCCTGCTTGCTGGATGTCATAGGTAAAGGGACCTGCCATGGTATTTGTAGCCAGTATTATTCCGATTATTGTAAAAATTACTCGATTCATATTGAGTGCTAACGCCGCCAGCACAGGCCGAAGCACGCAGTGCGGAGGTCCAGCCCACGAAGTGGGCGATTGTGCCTGGCCTTGTTATGCATTTTACTCTGCGACCTCGATTAAACTGCTTACATTGCTCTCAACGTCTTTTTCAGTACCGAAACCATACTGCCAAACAGGAAATGGCGACATTAAAAGGGTAACCCAGCCCTGCATAGACGTGACTTTAACAGTGCCTAGCTCGTTGCTCTCTGCTGTAACAGTATAGGTATCTACACAGTGCGTTGGAATAATGCCTAGAGAAAGCACATAAAAGAGTGGCTCGAAACAATGAGCCCCTTCTGGCCATTCATTTTGTTTCTTGATAGAAACCTTTTCGCCTTCTGGCAATTTCTTCAATTCTCCTTCTGGAACAACTTTGTATGATGCGCAGCTCGACAGAAAGAGAGTTAAAATTATCGCAATATATCTATTCATAGTGCATAACGCCGCCGGCAGGGGCGGATTACCTTGTGCGCGATTTGCGCGAAAAGGGAGCGCAGCGACCCGCGCAAAACGTGCGTAAGGTGAGCTGTCCCGCGGAGGGCTGCAGGCCCGGAGCAAACTGCCCGGCATGGTTATGAGTTTCCACGATTTCAGTGGGCACCGTATTCTCCCAAGCTTGGAAAAGCCATCGTGATTACAACGAGAGCAAACATTACTAAGGACTTTATTAAAAGCTCGACTCTTGATCTACGCCAAACTTCGGGTGAACCCTCCATGTTGCTCCACTCTCCCGGCATATCATCATCTAGTGTGATTAAGTGACCGATCACAGCCCACACCGAAAGACCGCAAAGTGTATAGATATACGCAACACCCGCGAAAATTGACAGCCCAACTACAACGACAAGAACAAATAAGCTTGATAGAAATATATTGTATTTCTCATTCACAATGAAACCTATTCATTCGGACTCATAACGTCTGTGATTTGAGGCGAACGATAGTGAGTCCTAGGCCTGCCGCGTTAGCGGCGCTTTTGCCTGCACAACATTCGCTTGTTAAGTGGCTAGTTGCAGATAGCAAAACCACTGTAAGTACCATCCCATTCGGTTAATGGCAGAGTATAAACCTCCAGAAAATCTGGTTTTCCTTCGCTCATTTCAATATGGGCTGATAGTACTAATCCGCTCTGTAGTTCGATCTGACCAAGTAGATCTAAAACTTGAATTCCACAATCTACTTTACCTTTGATAGGCATGAAATTCACAAATAGACCCGGACCGGTATATTCACGACTTTTCACTTTCAACTCATCGATAACGTCGAGTATTAGGGGTTGATGTTTTCCTATTGCAGACACTATCGACTTTTCAAATTCGTCTAGTTCCATGGCCACTTAACGCTTAGGTAACCGGCACCGGAGCGCCAGCGAAGGGAACCAAAAGCGGTACGCTTTTGGTGTCCGGTTTACCGCTTGGTTAAAGGCTGGCCAAATCAAAAGAATCAGCCTCCACTTCGATACAATCCCCAGATTGCATCTCCAGTCTATAGATACCGCAACTATATGATGCAGATAGCACTGAATTGGACGGCCCCCACGCTTCTTTATGCTGCATTATAAAGCTGGTGACTCCCAGAAAGCTCAAGACGTGCGGAGCGGCCTCTTTTGTAGAATCCGTGAACACCGCAAGACGCAACTGAATTGTCTTCTCAGCCCACTTGGCCTCTGCCGATTCAAGCAATGCATCATGCAAAGGAAGCTGGTCAAACTCAGATTTAGCCATAGAACAGTCTTGGCCCTTTAACGCCTAGTTCAGCGGGCCCGAATGCGGAGCGGTAGATTGCGCAACAATGCCGAAGGCATGCGCAAGCTGCCGCGGAGCGTTCGGGGTCCGCTGGAACTACTTGTTAAGTGCATTTGCACAGTATGCCTCTTTGCCGAACTTGGCTGCGGCATAAACGCAGGCCGCAACCAGACCAATTATTGAACCCGCCTCAAAACCAAGATTGCTCCCAATAGCAGCAGAAATAAGGCCAACAAAGGTTGTGGTGGTTGCGGACGCTGAATCGTTGAGCTTTCTTCGGAGGTTCTCGTACTTCGGGTCTTCTGTGCAGAGAAAGATATGGAACTCTTCTTTGACTCGCGGCCACCATTCTTTTGGAGGCAATTCTTCCCTTGAGCGCGTGTGATATCCCTTCAGCAGCTTTTCTTTGTCTTTCGGTGGAAGTGCGGCAAACACCTTTGGTGCGCCTTCTACCATTAAAGCGGCAACATCATCCAGGGTGAAACGATCACCGAAATCAAGCAACGCTGTTTGCGGCGCTTGAGCCATCAGCTGGAGAAAATCAATGTTCAATAGCCAGTTCATTTCTTCACTTAACGCAAAAATCAGCGGCGAGTTTACGAGTCCGCTGGATTGTCTTGTTCAATGATTTTCATTCGATGGGCGACCTCTTTTTCAAGCTCCATCATATGGAGTTGAATCTCTTTACACCTCATAGATGAATCTTTAAGGTTACTTCTAACTTTAGAGTATTCTTCAGATAGAGCAGCATAGTGATCCATGAAAGGTTCAAAATCGGGGTTATCTACACCCTCTCTCAACAAATGCTCTTGATGATGCCGCATGTCGCTTCTTACTGACTCCAACTCTTTCATACGCTGCTGCAACATTCGGCGTTCTTCTTCATACGCCATCATTCTACTCTTACTTTGTTCTAGCTCTTGAAACAAATGGCTCATCTCATTTTTTCGCCGTTTTATGAATTCCATTTCTCTCATTCGCTTTTGAGCCAGCTTGTCCCTTCTCCTAACTTCCCGAATCTCTTCAACTATTTCATCACTAACTTGCTCATCTAGATTTTCTCTAGCCAACTCAAGAAAGCGGTCAGCTTGATACATGTGAAAAGTATTGTTTGCACGATCTTTGAATTCTTTTACCAACTCGGGGCGCGGCCCAACGGTCTTACCTTTAAACTTTTCCCACCAGTCTTCTTTTTTATCATCAGTTACTAAAACTACACCTTTTCCGGAAGCTACTGCTTGATCGATTACTTGTGTCCAAACAATTAGGTCTCCATACTTCCTGCACTTCTCTGTGAATATATCACTGTCACCGGATTTAGCGCCATCCTTAAATCCAGGTGGTATTTTTTGCTTATATCTTTCTTCTCCCTCGGCAATCAATTCAACAAGCCTTTCCTTATCATATGGCTGTCCAACTCTACCCTCAAATATCTCAGAAACCGACGATTTTATTTCGTCATTTGAGATTCTATTGGTATGAACCGACCGGTTCTTATCTAGCTCTTCGCAAAGCTCATCAAATACTTTGCTTACTTTAGACATGGTTCGGTTGCTGACAAAGGGATGCTGGCGTGCGTTCTCAAGATCGCTTCGTAGCGACTGAATCGACCTTTTTGTCTCATCGTACGATCTTTCTTGCTGATCTATAACGGAAAGTCGATTGTTCAAATACTCATCAGCTGCTCTATGAGGAAGCCAAACTCGATCTTTAATCTTCTCCAGAATTCTTAGAAATTCTTTGCGAGTAGTATCAGAATAACGATATAGATTAAGAAGGATATTCGCATCA
The DNA here is from genome assembly GCF_001617625.1 of Microbulbifer thermotolerans. Taxonomy (NCBI): domain Bacteria; kingdom Pseudomonadati; phylum Pseudomonadota; class Gammaproteobacteria; order Cellvibrionales; family Microbulbiferaceae; genus Microbulbifer; species Microbulbifer thermotolerans. Next base: position 2,612,061 of record NZ_CP014864.1, read on the forward strand.
AAAACAAACAATGAGGTATCCCAAACCTCGCGAAGCTTTCCTTCACTTTCTTTAAAATGGCCTGGAAACAAATCCTTCATTCTATCTCCTCATTGAACGCCCGCAGCAGGGGCGACCAATGCCATGCATATATTGTGCTAAAAAGGGAGCGCAGCGACCAGCACAATATGTGCATGGCGTTGGGCGTCCCGCGGAGGCCCGAAGGGCCGGAGCAAACTGCCTGCGTTTGTTAAGCATTGAAGGCCCTGCGCTCTCCCTGAAAACCTCTGGCTTTGCCTTTATGGCTACAACCTGGAAATGCCCAGCCACGAGAGAATGTATTTTTATACTTATTTTCCTGCTGTTTCGAGATGCCGCTGGATTTGGCACTTAAATTGGTTGGATAGCCTCCACCTGCAGGTACGTTAAAATTGAACTCAATTTTGCAATTGAGGCAATTTAACTCAAGCGGAGTTGAAACAACTATTGGCAGCAACTGCCCATGGCCATCTCTTTGTTCCATACCACATTCTCTTACTTGGATAACGTCATTATCTAAAGGGATCGTACTAGCTAGCAACAGGCCAGGAAAAATTCCAATTATGAGCGGTAAGAATTTCATTACTTGTGATGCTTAACAGTTTTATTCAAAAGCCAATGGCTCTATATCACCTTGGCTCTTGTTCACAGGCGCGCAATACCACATTCTAGAAAATCTCCATTAAAATCAATTAGATAACTTACGAGTCAATCTAACTTCCGGAGTTAAACGAGCCTGGCGCTCTGTTATCTTTTTGTTTACTTGGCGCCAAGTTTTATCACTACGTCCTTTAAAGTCAATAACTTAACCGCTGTTCAGCGGTGAACAATAGCCACTGGCTACTGATCACGGTCTTGACATCGTCATTCTTGCGGAAATACTGTATATAAAAACAGTTCCAGGAGCTCTACCATGGTCATGGATGACGTTCGCCCCAGAATATCCGCCCAACCAGTGCGTTTTTTAGACAGGCTACGACTACATATTCGCCAGAACGGCTTGGCATTTACGACCGAGAAGACCTATGTCCATTGGGTGCGGCGCTTTATCTGTTTTCATCAAAAACGGCACCCTCAGGAAATGGGCTCTGCGGAGGTGGAGCACTTTCTCACACATCTTTCCCAGCAGAGGGATTGTTCGGTAAATACCCAGAGGGTTGCATTGAACGCCCTGGTTTACCTGTATAAGTGCTTCATTGGCAAGGGGGTGTTGAGCCCAATGGATCGGATGCAGCCGCCGGGTGGGACTGCAATTGCAGAAGCGGGAGCGGCCTAGTGTCTCGCTTCATGGTACCGAATGAAGGATTACGAGAAGGGAGTCGGACCAATACAAAAAAGCCCCGCAATTGCGGGGCTTTTTCTTTGGTATAGCCGGATCAGGCTGGCTTACATCATGCCGCCCATGCCGCCCATACCACCCATGCCGCCCATGTCAGGCGCAGCCGGTTTTTCTTCCGGGATCTCGGAAACCATGGCTTCGGTGGTGATCATCAGACCGGCGATGGAAGCAGCCGCCTGCAGTGCGGTGCGGGTTACTTTGGCCGGGTCGAGGATACCCATTTCCAGCATGTCACCGTACTCGCCGGTAGCGGCGTTGTAGCCGAAGTTGCCGGAGCCTTGTTTCACTTTGTCGACCACAACGGAGGCTTCTTCGCCGGCGTTGGTAACGATCTGACGCAGCGGCATTTCCATGGCGCGCAGTGCGGCGGCAATACCATGGTTCTGGTCTTCGTTGTCACCGGTTACCTTGATAGCCTGGGTAGCGCGAACCAGTGCGGTGCCACCACCAGGTACCACGCCCTCTTCCACTGCGGCGCGGGTTGCGTGCAGGGCGTCTTCTACGCGTGCTTTCTTCTCTTTCATTTCCACTTCAGTGGCGGCGCCAACTTTGATCACTGCAACACCACCGGCCAGCTTGGCCACGCGCTCTTGCAGTTTTTCTTTGTCGTAGTCGGAAGTGGATTCTTCGATTTGAGTGCGGATCTGAGCAACGCGGGCTTCGATGTCTTTCACATCGCCGGCGCCATCGACGATCACAGTGTTTTCTTTGGACAGAGTCACGCGCTTGGCGGTACCCAGGTGCTCCAGAGTGGCGCCTTCCAGTTCCAGGCCAACTTCTTCAGAGATCACGGTGCCGCCGGTCAGGATGGCGATGTCTTGCAGCATGGCTTTGCGACGGTCGCCGAAGCCAGGTGCTTTAACAGCGGCAACTTTAACGATACCGCGCATGCTGTTGACAACCAGAGTGGCCAGCGCTTCGCCTTCTACGTCTTCAGCGATGATCAGCAGCGGCTTGGAAGCCTTGGCTACTTGCTCCAGCAGCGGCAGCAGGTCGCGGATGTTGGAGATTTTCTTGTCCACCAGCAGGATGTAGGGGTTTTCCAGCTCGGCGGTCATGCTTTCCTGGTTGGTGATGAAGTAGGGAGACAGGTAGCCGCGGTCGAACTGCATACCTTCTACCACATCCAGTTCGTTTTCCAGGCCGGAACCTTCTTCTACAGTGATTACGCCTTCTTTGCCAACTTTTTCCATGGCCTGCGCGATGATGGAGCCGATGCTCTCGTCGCTGTTGGCGGAGATAGTACCTACCTGGGCAATGGATTTGCTGTCTTCACAGGGAGTGGACAGGCCTGCGATGTGTTCAACAGCGGCGGCTACGGCTTTGTCGATACCGCGTTTCAGGTCCATCGGGTTGAAGCCGGCGGCCACGGACTTGAGGCCTTCGCTGACGATTGCCTGGGCCAGTACGGTGGCAGTGGTGGTACCGTCACCGGCGGCGTCGGAAGCTTTGGAGGCCACTTCCTTCACCATCTGTGCGCCCATGTTCTCGAACTTGTCTTGCAGTTCGATTTCCTTGGCTACGGATACACCGTCTTTGGTCACGGTGGGAGCGCCGAAGGACTTGTCCAGTACTACGTTGCGGCCTTTCGGGCCCAGGGTGGTTTTCACTGCGTCAGCCAGAATATTCACGCCTTTCAGCATTTTCTGGCGGGCGTCATCACCGAATTTTACGTCTTTAGCTGCCATGATTTTGTTCCTCAGATTCTGTATGCGTTTCTATCTACACGCCGGACGGGCGCTACGGGGAGTACAGCGGTCGCTTAACCTTCCAGTACGCCGTAGATATCGCTTTCGCTCATGATGATCAGCTCTTCGCCGTCCACCTTGAGGGTGTTGCTGTCGGCATAGCGACCGAACACAACTTTGTCGCCAACTTTTACAGACAGCGCGCGAACGTCACCGTTATCCAGCAGCTTGCCTTCACCCACGGCAACCACTTCACCTTGATTCGGCTTCTCTTTGGCTGCGCCCGGAAGCACGATGCCGCCAGCGGTTTTCTCTTCTTCTTCCTTACGGCGCACTACGACGCGGTCGTGTAAAGGACGAATTTTCATGGATAAGCTCTCCATTGAGTGTTTCACAGTTTCCAAAGTGGTAGGCCCTGTCTCGGGCCCTCGCCCCGCTCCGGCTGGCAGAGCCGGGGCAAAAAACTTGGGGTGGACCCTATCTATGGGCACTCATGAGGATTTCAACAGCGGCAGGAAAAAAAACTGCGGGGTTGTGACTGTCATGCCACAGAAGTTTATTTTTTGTACAACTCAATCAGGGTCACGCTTATCTCCCTTGCTGGAGTGACTCTCATCGCGGGAGTAGTCCCCCTCGATCACATTGTGATCGTTGAATCGATCATCTGGCCGCGCTCCACGGGCTGTATAGCTGGTTCCCACGATAGTGACGTGCCGCAACAGGCGTACCAGCAGCAGCTGGCGCAGTCCTGGGACCAAACAGGCAAAACCGAGCAGGTCTGTAATAAAGCCGGGGGTTAACAACAGCACACCGCCCACGGCGAGGAAAATTCCTTCCACCATCTCCCGCGCCGGCAATTCACCAGCCTCGGCCTTCTGGCGGGCCCGCATCACTGTGGAAAGCCCCTGGCGGCGCAGCAGTGCCATCCCCAGTACCGCGGTGAACAGCACCAAGCCAATGGTGGGCAGTGCGCCGATCTCGCTGCCCACGGTAATCAAGAGCCACATCTCCAGGATGGGCATGGCGATGAACAACAACAGCAGTGGGCGCATTCGGGGTTCCTTTCAGCTTGTTTGGAGAAACGGGCGAAACTGGGTATTTTCGATATGCTGTAGTAAATGGAGTGAGGTGGCAAATTCTTCAAGGGCGCCGCATTCAACTCGGCGCGCCATAGCGTCAATTGAGCCAAGGAGGCCAACGATGGCAACTGAGCAGCAAGACACCATGGAAGTACCCGCAGTCGGCCGCAGCCGCCATTTGCTGGACGAGGTGTTCGGTGAAGCGGATATCCGTATCAACGGGGACAGACCCTGGGATATGCGCCTGCACCGGGCGGAGGCACTGGACGAAATCGTTGCACGTCACAGTCTGGGCTTGGGCGAGACCTATATGCGCGGGGACTGGGATGTCCCATCCCTCGACCAGTTCTTCTACCGCATTCTCACCGCGGACCTGCCCCGTTATATCAAGCCCTGGCGCAATGCCGGGCGCATCCTGCGCAGTTATCTGATCAACTTGCAGAGCCGGCGCCGTGCGTTCAAGGTGGGTGAACACCACTACGATCTGGGCAATGACTTCTATCAGGCCATGCTCGACAGCCGCATGACTTATAGTTGCGGCTACTGGCGCGAGGCAAAGACACTGGAGGAGGCACAAACAGCCAAGCTGGATCTGATCTGTCGCAAGCTGGGTCTGAAGCCAGGTATGCGCCTTCTGGACATCGGCTGCGGCTGGGGCAGCCTGATCAGTTACGCGGCAAAGAACTACGGGGTCGAATGCGTCGGAGTGACCGTCTCCCGCGAGCAGAGCAACTATATCGCCGAAACTTATGCGGACTTGCCGATTACCGTGCACCTGCGGGACTACCGCAGCCTGGATCAACCCTTCGACCGCATCGCCAGCGTGGGCATGTTTGAGCATGTCGGGCGCAAGAATCACCGCACCTTTATGCGCGTGGTTAAGCGCTGCCTGAAAAAGGACGGCCTGATGCTGCTGCATACCATCGGCAAAAACCTGCGCCACTCAACAACTGACCCCTGGATAGAGAAGTACATCTTCCCCAACGGTGAACTTCCCTCCGCGGGCCAGATCACCGACGCGGCGGACAATCTGCTGGTTTGCGAGGATATGCACAACTTCGGCAGTGACTACGAGAAGACCCTACTGGCATGGCACGCCAATTTTGAACGGCACTGGGAGCGTTTCGCAGAGCAATATGGACAGCAGTTCTACCGCATGTGGCGCTACTACCTGCTGTCCTGCGCCGGCGCCTTCCGCGCCCGGTATATTCAGCTGTGGCAGTGGATGTTTTCAGATCGGTTGCAGGGTGGTATTGAGCGGGTTTCCTGAGGGGGTATAGATGCGGCCGCGATCGCGGCCGCAGTTTTTTTCCACAGCGCATTATCCTCAATGTGGGATCATATGCGCGCGCCGCCATCGATATCCAGTACCCGACCGGAAACGAAGTCGTTCTCCAGAATAAACGCTACCGTAGAAGCGATTTCCTCCTGCTCACCCAGGCGGCGCAGAGGCACCTGCTTCACCAGGCTATCGAGGATCTCAGGGCGCATCTGCGCAACCATATCCGTATTGATGAAGCCTGGTGCAATCGCGGCTGCGCGGATGCCGTAGCGAGCCAGCTCCCGCGCCCAAGTGACGGTCATAGCGGCAACGCCGGCCTTACTGGCAGAATAATTCGTCTGCCCCATATTGCCGGCTCGGGAAAGGCTGGAAATATTCACAATCACACCGCCTTCCCCGCGCTCGGCCATGATCGCCGCAGCGGCGCGGCCACAGAGGAAGACGCCGGTCAAGTTGACATCGATCACCGACTGCCACTGAGCGAGGGACATGCGATCGGTCACTTTGCCGTCTTTGACTTTCAGCAGCATACCGTCGCGCATAATGCCGGCGTTGTTCACCAGCACCTGCAGGCCGCCAAAGTCTTCGGCGATTTTGGCAAAACCGCTGTCCACTTCTTCTTCCACAGCCACGTTGATTCCATAGCTGCGTACTTCTGCACCGTGTTGCGCGCAGGCCTCGACACTCGCCTTCAGATCATCTTCGTTTAAATCGATCAGTGCCAAACGTGCACCGCGCTCGGCGAGATATTCGGCAGTGGCGCGGCCGAGTCCCCGACCGGCACCGGTGATAGCTACTACGCTGTTGGCGATTTGCATTTTGGATTCCTCTTTCTAATCTTCATTATTTTTGTGCTCCCCTTGGGTAAATTGCGGGGAGGGTGATCAACTCCGAGGCGGGCACATCGCCTCACCACCGGGCTTCCTCAGCCAATAACGACGTATCTTTAAGCCTTCAAGGCAGATTTACCAGCACTTGGTCCAAAGCACCGGAAATTCACAACTACCACTGGTAACCGACACCAACCGTCACCTTGGTATCCTCTTTTTCCAAGTCCAGTGATGGCGTATTGTCATATAGCCAGTGGTAGGCGATTTCCATCAGCACTCCCTCTACCAGCGGGGTGCGCACGCCAAACTTGGCTGTGGCCTGGTAGTCGTCACTGCGATCGAGGGACTGCAATGTTTCCTGGTCCAGATAGACTTCAGGCCCAAGCGCGAATTTGTAGCGGTAATTCAGTGCCAAACGCCCGGCTGCGAAACTGTCATCCTGGTCCTCACTCAAATCAGTATCGATAAAGTCTTCCTGTAGGCTGCTGATACCGCCTTGCAGGGAAAAGGCCGTCTTTGCGGTGTCAAAAAAGAGATAACCTAGACCAAGACCCAGAGTGGTGCCCAGATCCAGGTTGCGCGCTTCTTCCCGTTCCACTGCGCTATTGGCGGCGGCAAACCACCTTTCGGCAAAAATCCAGCGCAGGTTATAGCCCAGCTGGTATTTTTCCAGCCCCTCCACTTCACTATCTGTCTGATTCTGATAAAGGAAATTAATCAGATGGTGGAAATCGCCATTACGGATGTCCAGATTGATACTCGTATCGAGATCTTCGCGTTCGCGGTTGCCACTTTCGAAAACGCCACCGGCACTGACCTTGCCGTGAAAGACCACCGGGTTGCCGACAAAATTGATATAGGGTTCAGCCCGGTCGACAGCGGGAAAATCCATCACCCAGCCCGCGCCTTCGTCGCAGTATAGCTCCCACTGCTCGCGGCGGTGTCCAACCAGTGCACAAGGGCCTTCGCGTCCGGCGATCTTCAGGTCCACATCCACATCCATGGACAATACCTTGGACTTGTCCACCTTAATCTCGCCAAAATTCTCAGACTTCCATACAACCTGTTCCCGCTCCACAACCACCAATTCCCCGTGCACCCGGTCACCGTTATCCAGTGTCAAGACACCCGCCGCGGCATTAAGGGAGACAAAAAGCGGTAAAAAAAGCAGAAGAGATGTTAATTTTCGTACAACTGGAACCACAGGAAGCGCCTTGGAGTTATCGGGAAGTTGGAAATGCGGAGTTATTTGTGAGAGCAGACGCACAAACAGAGGGCAATGATGCCACAACCAGAATTTATCGTGTACTGGCCACAGTCCCTTATGGTCGCGTAATCACCTACGGTGACTTGGCGCAAATGGCGGGCTATCCGCGCGCCGCAAGGCTCGCCGGACAGACATTGCGCAAACTACCACGGGATACCAAACTGCCCTGGCACCGGGTCATTAACGCCCAGGGGCGTATATCACTGCCGGAGCCAGACGCGGCGCGGCAGAGAGCGCGGCTGGAAAGAGAGGGGATCTTTCTGCACAACGGGCGCGTGGATCTGCTCAAGTACCGCTGGCAGCCTTAGAACCGCGGCTGTCGCGCCACCACAGATAAACAGCCAGAATCACCGCCGGGGTACCCAGCAGGGCGACATAGACGAAAAATTGAGCATAACCCTGAGCATCCACGACTACTCCGGAGAAACCGCTGATGAATTTCCCCGGCAGGGTCATCAGGGAACTGAAGAGCGCGTACTGGGTGGCCGTATAAGCTTGATTGGTCAAACTCGACAAATAGGCGATAAACACTGCGTTGGATATACCGCCGCTGATATTGTCTGCGCTGATCACCACTGCCAACCAGACTTTGTCCGGCCCCACCTGAGCCAGGTGGGCAAACAGCAGATTGGTGGCGGCCACCATGGCCGCACCGAGAATCAAGGGGCGCATAATGCCGTAACGCACCACCAGCAAACCGCCCAGGAATGAACCGATGATGGTACAGAAGAAGCCAAAGATTTTTCCGATTTCGGCAATATCGCTCTTGCTAAATCCCAGGTCCAGATAGAAGGGATTGGCCATCACCCCCATGGCGATATCGCTCAAGCGGTAAATACCAATAAACAGCAAGAGCACCAGCGCAAAGCGGCCGTTGCGTTCAAAAAACTCAATAAACGGACAGGCGACGGCGCGTACAAACCATTCCTTAAGCGGGCCGTGCTCACCGCTGCCCAGCATCCGATCTACCCACGCGTGCTGGAAAGAAGCCGCCTGCGCCTTCACTTTCGAGTGGTCCGGCTCTGCCACCAACAGGGTTGTGATAACCCCTACCCCCATCAGCAGTGCCATAACGGTATAGGACATGGGCCAGTTGGCCAGCTCGGCGATATACAGAGCACCCGCACCAGCCACCAGCAGCGCCACCCGGTATCCGAAGACATAATTGGCGGCCATGGCCCCCTGCAGTTCCTTATCCACGGCTTCAATGCGGTAGGCATCGATCACCACATCCTGGGAGGCAGAGCAGAAAGCTACCCACACCGCCAGTACCGCCACCTGAGTCAATGCCAGCTGCGGATTCAAACTGCCCATCCCCAGCAGGCCCAAAGCCACCCCCAACTGAGAGACCAGCATCCAGCTGCGGCGTTTCCCTAGCCAGCGTGTCAACAGCGGCAGGCGCAAATAGTCGATCACCGGAGCCCATAACACCTTGATGGAAAAGGTGATACCCACCCAGGCGAAAAAACCAATGGCTGTGCGGCTGACACCGTAATCCCGCAGCCACGCGGTCATGGTGGAAAAAACCAGCAACAGCGGCAGTCCGGCGGAAAAACCGAGGAAGAACATGGCGAGTACGCGAGGCTTGAGATAAACCTGCAGCGCCTCTCCCCAACTGAGTTTGTTTTGTGGCATGCCGCTGAATAATCTCTGTGTGAATAAACTCGTCCGCAGCAATCAACGACCGTAGACGACCTCCAACTCCGCTACCGCCAGCGCATTGGCGTTGACGTTAAAGCCCACCATGGCCGGGGTTGCGGTATCGTCCAGAGGCAACTGCTCCACCTTAAGCGCATAGAGGCGGAATTGATAGCGGTGGTCTCCGTGCCCCTCCGGTGGGCAGGCACCGCCGTAGCCGGGAGCGCCGTAGTCATTGCGGACCTGTATCGCTTCGGGAATCAGGCCGTTTTTCAGATCGCCAGCCCCTTCGGGAAGCTCAGTGGCATCTGCCGGAATATTGAACATAACCCAGTGCCACCAACCGCTGCCTGTGGGTGCATCCGGGTCATGTACCATCAGGGCAAAACTCTCGGTCCCCTCAGGTGCGCCCTGCCAACTGAGCTGTGGAGAAATATTATCGCCACCGCAGGCATCAAAAACGTGGGCCATGGGCATGCGCTCACCAGCTTTCAGGGTTTTCGAAGTGAGAATAAAGTCCGGAGTGGAAGAAACGGCAAAAGACATAGGCGTTATCACCATTAGTATTGTAGTAATCCCGAGTTTAGCAACCCGTGTACGGAGCAAACTGAGATATTGATGCAACAGTACTGAAACGTTCAAGACAGCTCCTCCCTGGAAAAAAGATCCGCAACCCGATCCAAATCCATGTTGCCGCCTGTCAGTATCAGGGCGACATTTTTGTTGCGAAAGCGCGCGCTGTGCTCCAGTACCGCCGCCAGCCCGACCGCCGCCGACGGCTCAACCAGCTGTTTGGTGTACATCCACAACATGCGCATGGCCTCGACAATACCATGCTCAGTTACCGTGACAATATCCCGTACGGTACGGCGTATCACCGCATAGTTACGTCGCCCCAGGGAAGTCCGCAAACCGTCGGCAATGGTATCCGGCACCTGTGGCGCGGTGATATGCACCCCGCCACGGAGAGAGCGCTGGGCGTCATCGGCGCCGGCGGGCTCGGCCCCCATTACCGTAATATCCGGAGCCAGCGCTGCCACCGCTAGGCCGACCCCCGCCAATAGGCCGCCGCCACCCACCGGTGCCACCAGCACATCCGGCGTGAAGCCGCGCTCGCGGCACTGCTGTATGGTCTCCAGGGCAACGGTACCCTGCCCGGCAATAATGCGGCGGTCATCGAAAGGGGGCACCACATGAGCTCCAGTCTGAGCTACCACGCTTTCCAGCGCGCGCTCCCGGTCCGCCTGCGAAGGTCCGCAGATCACAATCTCGGCACCGTAGGCAGCGACCGCCGCGCGCTTGACCTGAGGCGCTGTCTCCGGCATCACTACCGTGCACGCCAAGCCGCGCTCCGCAGCCGCCCAGGCGAGCGCAGCGCCGTGATTACCGGAAGAATGCGTGGCCACCATAGTGACCTCTGATGGTACCTGCGCCAATGCGTTGCAAACACCACGCGCCTTAAAGGCACCGACCTTCTGCAAATGCTCGCACTTAAACCATAGGTTGGCACCGCTGAGTGTATTCAGCAGGCGGCTGCTAATCAGAGGCGTACGGTGAATATAACTGGCGATATGCTGTGCCGCGGTGAAGACATCAGCGCTGCGGGGAACATCATTGCGATCATTCTGCATAAGGGGTATCGGGAAGGCAGAGGTTATTATTTCCTTGGAATGGCCAGAGACTGGAACCGGAGCGAACCTGACGGCTGCGCCCCGGCTCCGGTGCCCCGATAATTTAACGCAGTAGCCGCAACAGTTTAAATTTCCAGGCGCTGAAGGGGGCGTAACGTATACTCAAATCGAAGATATTGCGCCGTTTCATCACTGCCTTGAAATGACTGAAGGTGCGAAAACCGTGTTCACCATGGTAAGCCCCCATGCCACTGGCGCCGACGCCGCCAAACGGCAAGGCACTGTTTGCCATAAACATTACACAATCATTGACACAAGCATTGCCGGAACTACAGCGGGCCAATAGGTGGTCGGCGGTAGCATCGCTCTGGGTGAAAACGTAGAGTGCGAGTGGTTTTTCGCGCTCGTTGACAAACGCTTCCGCCTCGGAAATATCATTCAGCTCCACGACCGGCAGCACAGGGCCAAAAATCTCCTCTTGCATCACCGCCGACTCCACGCCGACGTTGCGCAACAGCGTCGGCGCTACATAGCGCGCATCGGCATCCACTTGACCGCCGAAAACCACTTCTCCATCACTCAAGTAGCTGGCCAAGCGGTGAGCGTGACGACTGTTGACGATGCGACCGTAATCCGGAGACTTGCGAGGATCATCCCCGAACATGGCGCGCACAGACTTTTCAATTTCCGGCAGCAGCCGGTCGGCGGTGGTTTTGGAGCACAGGAGATAATCAGGGGCAATGCAGGTCTGTCCAGCGTTGAGAAACTTGCCCCAGGCTATTCGCCGAGCGGCCAACGCAATATTTGCATCGTCGGCGACGATACATGGGCTTTTGCCCCCAAGTTCCAGTGTTACAGGCGTCAGGTGCTTGGCGGCCGCGGCCATTACGATACGCCCCACCTGGCCGCCTCCGGTGTAGAAAATGTGGTCCCAACGCTGTTCCAACAGCGCGGTGGTTTCCGGCACTGCGCCTTCAACACAGATAAACGCATCGCCATCCAGGTAACGCGGCAGCAGTTCTGCCACCAGCCGGGACGTGGCCGGCGCCAGTTCGGAGGGTTTTAATACGGCGCAGTTACCAGCGGCGATAGCCGGCACGAGTGGCGATAACAGCAACTGCAAGGGGTAGTTCCAGGCCCCGATAATCAGCACCACTCCCAGGGGTTCCGGCAACGTATAACTCTTTGCCGGCTGGGCGATTAGCGGCGTCGGGACCCGGCGCGGCCGCACCCATTTTTTCAAGTACTTCAGCGTGTGAGCGATATCTTCGTAGAGACCGGATATCTCGGTCATATAGCCTTCTTGGGGCGCTTTGTGCAGGTCCTGCGCCAGCGCATCGAGAAAGCGGGCTTCGTTTTCAGACAACATGCTGCGCAGCTGTTCCAGCTGCCGACGCCGCCAGCCGATATCAGCTGTAGTGCCGCTGCGAAAAAATGTGCGCAGCCCTGCCACCAGCGCCGCCGCATCGAAGCCGCTATCCGGTTCCGGGGGCAACCTTACTTGAGATTCCAACGCAGACGCTTTCAACCTTTGTTTCCTCTCTCAGATGTATCGTTATTATGGTACCGGTCAAAGCCGCACGCTTTTTACACCGGCTTGGGAAAGAGTCCCTGCAATATCGGAGGCGGATGGAATGAAGTCAAGAAGGGAAATGGGACAATTTTACAAATTTGGCGTAGATTCTCTTATCACCGAAGAGCGCATGAAGCTTGCGAAACGGCCCATGAGCAGTCGCTGGCACGACCGTTGTGCCGGATCTTCGGGCAATGGATTAAAGAGCCTCTGTTTAAGTCGCTTGGTAACGGTAAAGATGCTCTGGGCCAGATGAGCCGCTCAGGTGATGGAATGGACGTCCCGAAGCCCACTACGCGCCCATGCGAATCCAAAAACCGTCAAGTCACCTATCTATGTGGAAGGGGCGGCCGCAATTCAGGTCCGCCACGTAATTCGTTCATCCACTGACAGACTGCCCTCCCCGAGGCGCGGTAGCGGCCAGTGGCACCTCAAAAACCAAACAACACCGCCAGCGCCATAACGGTGATCCACAACAGCAGAGAACGGGAAAGCAATGCCTGCAACCCTTCCAATTGCGCACCGCAGATTCGCTGCCCCTCAGCCACTTCGGCACCAGCGCTGCACTCACTGGCATCTATGCCGCCCAGCGCACCCTCGAGATAGGTCTCCAACACTTCGTCGGTATCCCGCTCCCGGCAGGTGAGGCACTGGCGCCAGGCTCGGTAACAGCCGACAAAATTGCCCACTATGGCAAAGCTGAATCCCATCACCCGTACAGGCAGCCACTCCAGAAGCCACAGCCAACGCTCGGCCGCGGCGCCTCCGTTACCGCCACGGGACAGCTCGGCGTAGAGTGCGCTCAGCCGGAACAATACAGCGCCCGGAATCCCCAGCAGGAAAAACCAAAAGAGTACGGCGAAGAGGCGTTCGAATGCGCAATAGGCCGCACCGCGAAACACCTGCTCATGCAGATGCCGACTGTCCGCCGGCTCCTCGTGCAATTCTTTCATCAGTGGGGCCGCCGCCTCTCTGGCCGCGGCCAAGTCGCCCTTGTACCAGTTGCGCAGGTAATTCGATAGGATTTCGCTAAAATTGCCCCTTCCCAGGCAGTAGAGAAGCAGGGGAACCCCCATCAGCAAGGAACCCAGCCCCCCCAGGAGAGCTTCCGCCAGCACCATCAATACTGCGGAAAACAGCACCGGGGGCAACACGCAGGCCGCCAGCATCAATCCCGCGTCCTTGTGCAGTAGTTCTATCTTGTCCAGTTGCCCGTGCCACCATCGAAACCATCCGTCCCGGTGCAGCGGCGCACCGGACCCCCAGAGCTGCACTAGGCCCAAGGCCAGCAACACGATCAACAGTGCCATAATCGTTCTCATGATTGAGTTGGATTGAGAAGAATAACGCCGACGAGCTTCAGAAAAAACTATTACCGCGCCACCAGCACTTAGGGCCCCTGATTAAACCGTTTTATAACGGCAAAGATACTTTGAGGCCCAATGAGAAGTTCCGGTGGTGGGATGGGCATTTCCAAACTGTCGGACACAGGGACCTACTCGTGTGTTTTCGCCCCTCATCCCAATGTCTACGCCCCACCCCACTACAACTCCCGTGTGAATGAATCAGAGGCTACCTAGGTTCTACGATCAAACGACGGCCGCTTGATCCAGTTCTCGAAAATAGCGATCCCAGTCAAAACCTGGGCCAGGGTCCAGTTTACGGCCGGGTGCGATATTCGAGTGGCCGGTAATCCGGCTTTTGTCGATTGCCGGATAAGATGCCATGATAGCCGCGCTCACTTGCGCCAGCACTCGGTATTGCACATCGGTATAACTATCCGTGTCCAATCCCTCCAGCTCAATGCCGATGGAAAAGTCGTTGCAGTTGCAGCGGCCCTCGAACTGCGACTGTCCAGCGTGCCATGCGCGCAGCTCCAGGGGGACATACTGTGTAACGCGGCCTTCGCGGTCGATCAAAATATGCGCCGATACCCGAAGCCCTTCGATCTCAGCGAAATAAGGGTGGGCACTTGCATCTAACTGGCCGAGAAAAAGGTCGTCGATATAGCGGCCGCCATACTGGCCCGGGGGCAGGCTGATACAGTGAATCACCAGCAAGTCTATGGAGCAATCCGCTGGCCGGCTGTCGCAGTGGGGGCTGGGCACCCGGCGCGCGCCGGACAACCAACCGGATTCCAGTCGATACTTCACGCTAGGTCTCCGCTTCGGCAGAAAAGAGCGCGGGGGCTCGCGCACCACATCGCGCCAGGGAGTTCACATTCTATGGAAGCGGTGCTGGGGATGCCAACCGGCCCCGCGCACCCCCAGACAGGAGAACCGATCAGCGGATATTTAAATCCCAGGTGAGATGGCAGTGCAGCGGTTATCTTTGCTCACTGCGTTTCTTGCGCACGTTCCCGATCACGGATTGCAGTGCCCGTTCGAACAACATACCGTCATCCAGCGGCATCAACTGTGCTCCGCGCAAGGCATAGGCGAGTTCCAGACGAGAGAACTCCGCCACCTTGGCGCCATTGCGATTGACAAAAATAAACTGGTCTATGTCGCGAATGACCGCCGCCAGGCGACAGCGGAACTGCTCGTCGTCCGAACGTTTAAGTTCGAACCAGCTGCCCTGCGCCAAGCGATAGGTCATCTGCCAGTGGGGGTCGCTCTCCGGCAGCTGCGCTTCTCCCTGCTCCGCCTCGGGCGCGGCCACTTCCGCCTCGGCGACCACCTGTTCCAGTTCTTCCATTTGCGGCACGGAGACCGCCTCTTGCGGTATCTCCGGGGCCTGCTGGACGTCTGATTCAGAGGTGTTCTCCGCGGCTTCCCGCATTTCCTGGGCCACCTGCTCCCTGACTTGCCGCTCGCGCTCCTCGGTGAGCTGTTTGGCCAGCGCGAAGCGCTCCCGGTACACCTCTTTCAACCCGGAAAACAGCGTGCGCGCCTCGAAGGGGTTTAAGGAAACCGCCTCGACACCCTCGCGCAACCGCTCCTGTAACGTGGGCAACAACCCCAACAATTGCTGGCGGCTGTCGGGCATGGGAGCCAGCACACTCCAGACCAGGTCCCGGGCCGTGCGCACATCGCGGCTCCAGGCTTCGCTTTCTGTCCCTTCCTTGACACAGGTGAGAAAGAGGACGTTGTTCCAGACTTTGTGCAGCCAGTCCTGCACGACTTGCGGCAATTCCCGTTCGGCGACCAAGGCATCCATCACCGCGGCCACTCGCGCCCTCGCCGCCTGGGTTTTAGCACGCCCGTCCGCTTCGTCCACCACGCGGCGCTCGAGCATCTCCGCGCGTTTGCGCTCACGGGCAATAAACTGTCGGAAGGACTCCAGCAGCAGCGAGAAGATGTTGACGTCCTGGTCGAACTCGCTGAGTACGCGATCGACCACTTGACTGATCTCCCGGTACAGCGGGTCGGACTCGAAATTTTCCCCGGCTTGCCAGCCGGTCGCGGCGTCGGCCAGCTCGTTCAACAGCTTGCGCGCGGGGTGACCGCCCTTGCTAAAGAAAGACTTGTCGGCAATGGCCACCTTCAACAGTGGCAGCTGCAACCGCGCAAGCAACGTCTTAATCGGATCGGCCAGATTGCGGTCTTCGAGAATGAAGGAAAACAGCATCTCCACCAGCTTGATGATATCGCTGTCTACCTTGGCCAGAGAGGCGGCCTGGTTGGCCTGAACCAAGCGCTGTTGCAGCAGCTCACCAACATTCAGAGGCTGAGCTTCGTCCGCGGGCTGAAAGCTGTGGGCACTGCCTTGTAGCTCACCCAAATACGTCAGCAGGTCCGACGACGGCATAGGGGCGATTCCAGCGGTGGCGGGCAGCAGCCCCGGTGGAAAATGCCCCGCGCTTACAGGGCCACCACCTTGAGTCGGCGCGGTACTTCCGGACTGCACAGGCCCTGCCCCGGCCCCAGTAGCACCGCCAGAGCGCGGCGCGTTGCGCTGCTGCCGGGCGACCCGACGCTGCTCGCGCAGAGACGGCAAGACGCCGCGCTCCACCAGCAGCTGATTGCAGTGTTCGTAGAAATCCTTCAGCTGCGACATCACCCCCTGCTCAAATTTTTTCAGCAGGGTCAGGCGCGCGCGAATATGAATATCCAGTGGGCGCACGGCCTCGACAAAAGCGTCGCAGATGGCATCGGGCCCCAGGGGGTTGTTTTTGTCGTAGATCTTGACCGAATAGAGGGTGTCGAGGCGCAGGCACAGTTCCGTGATGAGCTCGGCACAATCGCGCTTGGCATTGGCCACCATGGTGTCGGCGGCAACCAGTTGCTCCAGGTCATCGTTGTGTACCAACGACAGATTATCCGAGGCGAAGGCCTCCTCTTTCTCCCGCTCCGGAGAACACACCTGAAACGCCGCATCGATATTGGCCGCAAACCGCTCGACAATATGGCGGCGCTCCACCCGCAGCAAACGCAGCGCCTGAAAAAGGCCATCCTGCTCTTCCTGCCCGTGGGCCCGCTCCGCCATGGAAAAGAGAGAGTCATCCACCTTGCCGAAAAGCTGCTTGACCTGCTCCTGCAGCAGCTCCCGCGCTTTATCACGCAGAGCCACCACTGCCGCTGCCAGACGCACCGGTTTGCGCGCAGAACTATCCAAGCGTTCCGCCAGTGAAACAACCTTGTTGGAATCTTTCATTGCCAAGCCGCCTTCGGGATACCGCCCCGGCTCCCAGCTCTATCGATAGTATCTAATTATGCCCTGCCATTGCGCTTCGCGCAGGGCGCCGTGCAAGCGTCCAATATTGTGCTCACCCGTTTGTACCGCACACGGGCGGATTGATTGCCAACGCCCATTCTACCGCTGTTTCGGTACGGTTGAACAACGGGCACCAGCGTAATTGAGACGCTTGTCACAAGCTGATGACAGCCAGAAAATTCATCACAACTTCCCCTGTCCCGACCCGCGGCGCCGCGTTATGACAATGCCGTCCCGGAGTCCAAATCCATCGGGTTTCAGGTACACTTCGCCCACCGTATTCGAGGTCTTCCCATGCAACCACAAGACACGCCTATTCCCAACCTGATCTCCGATATCAAACGCACCGTAAGAGCCGCACTGGAGGAGGACATCGGCAGTGGCGATATCACCGCCCAGCTGATACCGGCAGACCGGAGCGCCCGCGCGCGGGTGATTACCCGTGAGGCATGCACCGTCTGCGGCCGCGCTTGGGTGGAGGAGGTTTTCCACCAATTGGACCCGGATTTGCAACTGACCTGGCACTGCGAAGACGGCGATCAAGTGGCCGCCAACGCGGTGCTTTTCGAGCTCACTGGCAACGCCCGCGCCATTCTGACCGGCGAACGCACCGCACTGAATTTTCTGCAAACCCTTTCTGGTACGGCAACCACCGCAGCGGAATACGCGGCGCGGGCAGCGGGCACTCAGATCAAGATACTCGACACCCGCAAGACGATTCCCGGCTTGCGCACGGCACAGAAATACGCCGTACTCTGCGGGGGCTGCCACAATCATCGCATTGGCCTCTACGACGCCTTCCTGATCAAGGAAAACCATATCGCCGCCGCTGGTGGTATCGATCGGGCCATCGCCCAGGCCAAAAAGATCAAGTCCGGAGCACTGGTCGAAGTAGAGGTGGAAAATCTCGACGAGCTGCGCCAGGCACTCGACAGCGGCGCGGACGTAATTATGCTGGACGAGTTCAGTGACGAGGACACGCGGACCGCGCTCTCCCTGGCCAAAGGCAAGGCCAAAATCGAGATTTCCGGCAGTGTCGACAGTGACCGCTTACAGCAGCTGGCGAAACTGGAGGCGGACTATATTTCGTCCGGCAGTCTGACTAAACATCTACGCGCCATCGACCTCTCCCTGCGTATCGATCTCTGACGGCATCACCGCCTGACGTAGAGGGGCTCCGCGCCCCGTAATCACGTACAAGCGGAGGGGATATCAGTGCAAAACCGCCAGATACACGGAGGTATCCCATAGCGTCACGGGTGTGTACTTGCACTTTCGTATCCGCCCCCAGGTCCGGGCGCCCCTCCCCACTATACAACCCTCGCGATTCAGGCAGTCGTTCCCTAAGCTTTATTTGGTCCCTTCTTTCACGGAGATTCCTGTCATGAACCGCTGCGAAACCTGTGGTAACGACTACGACAAAACGATGGAAATCACTATGGGCGGTATAACGCACACCTTCGACAGTTTTGAGTGTGCCATCCAAGCCCTGGCGCCAAGGTGCGAGCAGTGCAACTGCCGTATCCTGGGCCACGGAACCGAAGCCGGGGGCAAATTCTACTGCTGCGCCCACTGCGCGGCGCGCGCGGGGCATCCGGAAATGGTTGACCGATCCTAGCCGGCAATTGAGAACGGGGCCTCGCGGCCCCGTTTTTTCTCTTACTTCCGCTTAGGGCAGATTGTGTACATGGCTGCCGACCGGCCCGGAAAAGATTCCACCGTCGTGCATATCCCAGTTAATCGACCAGGTCATCACGCCGTTGAAATCCGGCCAGGCCTGACTCGGCGTCAGGCTGCCGCAATTAACCCGCGCGGTAAGGCAGTCCAGTGCCCGGTTGATATCTGCGGTGGCAGCCTGTCCGCTCCCGGCGGCACTGGGCCCCGACGGCAATCCCAAAGCCACCTGGTCCGGGCGAAGCCCGTCGAAATAACCCGCCGAGCCTCCACCGAGCGGGAAACCTTCAATCAGCATCATCGCCGAAGCCACCATCATATCCACTGATCCCGCCGCATAGGCCTGGGAATGGTAGGGGGTGGACAAGCCGCCGTTGTTGTACAGCTGTACATGCAACAAATCCAACTCGTCGCGCAGCTGATCAATCATCGGCAGATATGCGCCCCAAATACCCGTGTAGGCCACATAGCCACCCTGAACATAAGGATGTTCCGGCGCCATGGACAAGTACATATTCGGGTAGCGCGCTTTCAGCTGTTTAACCGCGCTGACGAGATTCTGCACCACCGGCGCACCATGCATAACGCCGGCACCTGACTCGAGATCGATGTCGATACCATCGAAGCCGTATTCATCCAAAATGTCCGCGGTGCTGTTAACGAAATTGGTGACATGCTCTGCACTGTTGAGCGTCACGGTACCGTTCTGGCCACCAAATGACAGCACCACTATCTTGCCAGCGGCGCGTTTGGCAGCAATATCATCAATAAATTGCTGTTTGTTCAGCCCCGCGTCCAGATTGAAAGCGACATTACCGTTGCCGGCATCGTCCGCAAAAGCCACGACAATCACATCCCATACGTCCGATACTTCCGCGATACGATACAGACCCGAGCCATTGTTGAAGTTGTGCCAATAACCCACCAGCGCGTGCTTCGGCAACAAGCCACTGTTGCCGCCGGAACTGCCGGGGTTGCCAGAACTGCCCGAGCTACCAGAGGAGCTGGAAGAACTGCTGGAGCTACCCTCACAGTCCCCCAACTGCGTCCAGGCTTCCCCCCAAGCCCAGCCGACACCGGGCGCATAGGCTCCCCCCAGACTGCACCAGCCTCCCACATCACAGCGGAATTCCGATCCGACGTTTTGCACCAAATCGCCAGTGCTGTAACGCCCCCCATCGACATACTGCGGTGAGCTGCAACTGCCACCACTGGATGAAGAGCCGCTTGACGAGCCGCTGCCGGAGGAGCTGCTTGAGGAACTGGATGAAGATGAACTCGACGAGGAGGAAACGCCATCACAGGCACCGTCGTAGCGCCAGACATCCCAGGTCCCCGAATGGGTCGCTGGATCCTCGGCCTGAGTCCACCATTTGGCGGTATAGGCATTGTTAAGGTGGCGAACCTGATCTCCGCCCACGTAGACGCCTGCGTTCTCCCAGTCGGGCAGACTTCTGCAGTCCACCGCGGCGGCGTTTGCCGCACATAGCCCCAAAGCGGTGAGGCCAAGCCAAAACATTTTCATAATCCTTGTCCTTATTTCGTCGCCAGCTCCGGCGCCGCCGGGTGCACCTGCCCCTGGGCTCTGGGCTGGCCGCCAACATTCAACAAACACCCGGGTTTGAATCGCAGCAGCGGGAACCAGCGCCCGACAAAGGCAAACAATCCGCGCTGCTCGATATAGCGCGCATAGGCGACATAGTCCGGGTCCCAAGAAAGATGCCGCTCTTCCGTACGGGCGCGCATGAAGTAAATAAAATTCACCAACAACAGCAGCAGCGAGTGACGCAGTGCTTCATCCGCGGTGGTGCTGACCATAAAAGGCATGGAAATCATCCACCAAGACAGATTTTTACTGACATAAGCCGGGTGCTTGGTGTAGCGATATGGGCCGTTGGTGAGAATGCCGCGGTGGGTCAAATTGGAAAAGCGGATACCGAACGGCACACTCGCCCACACATAAATGGCAATCAGCAGAAGAATCGCGCTGCCCCACAGGCTGTAGGCCCAAGGTGTATTCCAGAACCAATAACCCCAGGCCGGCCCTTCATCGTATTTGAGATAGAGACCAGAAAAAGAGCCCCAGAATGGCTGATAGCCTATTAGCGCCACCCCCCAGCCGAGAAAACTCGGCTCTGCAGTGCGGATATGGGAGTCAAACAGGCGCAGCGTGCACACGTAGCCCACGGTCACGAACAACAAATCGATGTAGTAGAGAAAGTTGAAGGTGAAATCGAACACTGCGCGAAAACTTCCCACGAGCTGCGAAAAGTCAAAATTGAGCAGTGTTGTCAGGTTATTGCCGAGATAGACAAACATCAGCGGAAGGAAAAACAGTTTCACCAACCAACCCAGCAACAATTGGCCAATGGCGCGGCCATCGACATCATCGCGCCGGCCGAGCAGCCAGCTACCCAAGTGCCAATAGCCGTCCCTGGGTTTCAGCATGTGCCCGTCCAGCCAGTAAAAATAAGGTACCGCCAGCAACAGCCACCAGGGCAGAACCGTTTTCACCACCGCAAAATAATTGTCGTAAAAAGAGCCGTGATATTCGGGAAACAGCCAGTAAACAAAGGCCACCAGGCCCACACTGGCGTAAAAGCCCAACAGCTTCACCGCCGCGCGCCGCGCGCTGCCCTGCTTGCGCCGGGAAAAATCCAACCCTGCGGACGCATTGCGGTAAGGCTTCAGAAACAACCACTCCAGCAGAATAATCGGCACCGCCAGGGCTGTGCAGACCACTATCAAACCAGCTGTGCGCGAGGGCAATTGTTGTCCGTATTCGCGCAGCCAGACCACCGCCAGCAGAGAAATGCCAAGGGCGATCAGATTGATAACAACACTGGTGGGTGACTTGGGACATTCGACGGCTTCCGCCGCCGCGGGCTTTTTATTTTTTTTCATATCGCGGCCAGGTAATCAGTCAAATAAATTTTGTTTTGCCGGGCCCCGCGGCCATCCTGCCATCGGGGCCCTTTGGTTCCGAGTATATTTTCCGGAAACCAAACCAATCTACTGATTACTGTGCATGGCTTCAATCAACTCGCCATCTGCCGTATCGCCGGAAAGTTCCCAGAAGAAGGAGCCTCCCAGATTTTGGTCGGCGATATACTGCATTTTTCCGGCAATGGTAGAGGGTGTATCGTAGCTCCACCAATTGTTGCCACAGTGCGCGTAAGCCGTGCCAGCAACGGTGCCAGTAGCCGGGCAGGTGTTCTTAAGCACCTTGTAGTCCTCAATACCAGCCTCGTAGGTACCCGGAGCCGCACCAGTAGCAGAGCCGCCAGGAGCCGACTGGGTGACGCCGGTCCAGCCGCGGCCGTAAAAACCGATACCGAGGCTGAGTTTTTGTGCCGGAACACCTTTGCTTTTTAGTGCCTGAATCGCTTTATCGGCGTAGAAACCGGGAGTCGGGATACCCGGGTAGTCATACAATGCGGAATGCGGCGCAGTGGGACCATCGGCGTCAAAAGCACCAAAGAAGTCATAGCTCATGACGTTGTAGAAATCGACATATTGCGCCGCACCGGCGTAGTCCGCCTGATCGATCTTACCCCCTGTGTTGCCGTCTGCGGTGATCGCCGCAGTGACCAGCTTGTTACCAAAACGGGCGCGCATGGCTGCCATCATCTCGGTAAAAGCGGAGAAACCACTGCTATCGCAGGTCAGACCACAAGAATTGGGGTATTCCCAGTCCAGATCGATTCCGTCAAATACATCGGCCCAACGCGGATCGAAAACCAGGTTGTAACAGGAATCGGCGAAGGCCTGAGGATTCTGCACTGCCTGGGGGAAACCACCGGACCAGGTCCAGCCGCCAAACGACCAGAGTACCTTGATATGGGGGTACATCTGCTTCAGCTTGCGCAGCTGGTTGAAAGACCCCCGCAGTGCGCCCGTATCCCAAGTATCGGCCACGCCGTCGACACTTTCGGAAGCATCGTAGAAGCGGTCATAGTCTGCGTAGGAATCACCGATAGTGCACTTGCCATTCTGCACATTGCCGAAGGCGTAGTAGATATGCGTCAATTTCTCGGCAGATCCACTGGTGACAATGTTTTTCACGTGATAATTGCGGCCATAGACGCCCCAGTTCACGAAGTAGCCGCCCAGGCGCTCGCCGCCACTGCTGGAACCACTGCCGGAGCCGGAACCGCTACCAGAGCCGGAGCTGCTGCCGGAACTGCTGGACGAAGACGAGCTGCCGGAGTCGCTGGCACATTGCCCAATCAGCCGCCATACACCCTCCGCACCAGACTGGGCCGGGTCTTCCCCCTGGGTCCACCACTTGGCCTCATATTCCTTGCCCTGGTACTGGACCCGGTCTCCGCCAACGTAAACCTCGGTCGCAGACCACAGCGGCAGACTGACACAGCTGCCAGTGTCAACCGGGCCTCCGGAACCGGAAGAACTTCCCGACGAAGAACTGCCGGAAGAGGTGCCACCGGAAGAGGAACCACTACCGCCGTCACAGGCCCCAATGTCTTCCCAGGCCTCGGGCCAGGCCCATCCGGCGCTACCACCCGGCTCGTAGGGGCCGCCCTGGCTACACCAGCCCCCTACCTTACAGCGATAGGCCACGTCGTAATTCTGCACAATATCGTTCGTGCTGTAGGGGGAACCGTCCACGTAGACAGGTACGCCTCCGCAATCGTAGCTGTACGCCTGTCCCGTAATCAGGCCGAGTAGCGCCAGGGCCCCCAACCGTAAAGACGTCATTGTTTTCATGCATGTCACCGTATTTTTAAAGTGAGTTCGATAAGCCAACGGCGAAAGCCCGCGCAGATACCCCACAAGATGCAACAGCGCACACCAATCCCGCTGCACATCCCCACCACTCCAGCGAGCCACACTGATGCAAATATGCGCCTTTAGCATCCGAGCACTTCAACGCCCTGTTTCGCCGGTGGGGACTGCTGAGCACCGTTTACCGACGCACAGACAGCGCTGTCAAAAATAAAAATGATAACGCTGTCATCTGTGCGCGAGAGAAGATAACGCTGATTATTTTTTCGCACCAGACAGCGATTACGAATAAGTGCAGATGGTCACATAACGGCGAAAAAAATCGCGTCAACCTAAGAAGTGAGACACAGTCAGAGCAAAACGTTTTGCTAAAAAAGTCTGCTGTTAATGGTGGTGATGTTGGTGTTCTTGGTGTTGGTGATCCATGCTTTCCACCGCCGGCGTGTGGTCATGACCGGCGTGGCCGCCGTGCCCCAACGCCCCCCAGAGAGTCCAGCCACCGAACAGCAATATCGCGCCGGCAAACAGCAGCCGCACCGCCGGTTTCTGCATAAAACTACGCACCTGTGCCGCGGCGGCGCCAGTGGCGAGCATGGCGGGCACTGTGCCAAGGCCAAACGCCAGCATTGCCAGCGCCGCGCGCAATGCGCTGCCCTGCGCCAAGGCAAAGGTGAGCGCACTGTAGACCAAACCGCAGGGCAACCAGCCCCACAGCGCCCCCAGGGCCAGTGCCTGGGGAGCGGACTTCACTGGCAGCAGTTTTTCCGACAGCGGGCGCAGGTAACGCCAGAGATGCGCCCCCCCTTTTTCCAGCCAGACAAGGCCGCGCCAGATCCCCGCGATATAGAGCGCCATAGCGATCAGCATAAACCCCGCAAGCAGGCGCAGTGGCGTCAGTGTCGGCAGTGCCGCCGCCCCCAGTGCCCCCGCCAGAGCCCCCATGAATGCGTAACTGCTGAGACGCCCTGCGGAATAACAGATCAACGGCGTCCAGGCAGTCTGCCGTCCCGGCACCGCCATCCCCAGAGCGGAGGCCACACCGCCGCACATGCCAATGCAGTGACTACTGCCAAAAAATCCGACGGCCAGCGCAGCAGCCAAAAATCCCCAGTCTCCCATTAGTCATCCCGCTCATCTTGCTCCGGCACGTCGACGCCGGACTCGTCGTCATCGAAGAGGATACGCCTCCCTTCGGTTTCCAAGTCATCGTACTGGCCGCTGTTCACCGCCCAGAAAAAGAGTTTCACCGCGAGACCAATAAAAAGAATGGCGATGGGGATCAGAAAATAGAGGCTGTCCAAAACTAACCCCGACTAGTTGATTCCGAGGAAACCTGCCCTGTTGGCAACGAGCTGCCAACAGGGCGCTTGCCCACACGACTGCGCGAAAGCCGCAATGCGTTCAATACCACGATCAGTGAGCTGGCCGACATGCCGATAGCCGCCGCCCAAGGCGGTACCAGACCGCACACTGCCAAAGGCAGAGCCAGAGCATTGTATCCCAGGGCCCATGTCAGGTTCTGACGCACAATGCGCCGGCATTTGCGCGCCAGGGCAATGGCGTCCGGCAGCACCATCAAATCGCCGTTCAAAAGGATGGCGTCCGCCCGCGACTGGGCGAGATCTGCAGCAGACAGCATCGCCACCGAGGCGTCCGCACCGGACAACACCGGCACGTCGTTGAGACCGTCCCCCACCATGAGCACTTTGTCGCCACGCCGTTGCAACTGTTGTAGATGTGCCAACTTGTCTTCCGGTGAAGCCCCCGCGCGGAAATCGCGGATTCCAGCGGCAGCGGCAAGGCGCGCCACCTCCGCCGATTGATCACCACTCAACAGTTCCGTGTGCAGGCCTTCCGCTTGCAGCCGAGCCACTGCCCCTCTCGCAGAGGGGCGCAGACTGTCGCCCAGCGCAATCCAGGCGACAGGGCCCTCGGTATCGGCGAGCAAGAGCCACTGCCCTTCCGCCGCCGGAATTTCCGGTGCCGCCGCGCCGGTCGGCTGCACAGCGAAGTCCGCCCGCCCCAGGCGCAGCCGCTCGCCATCGACAACACCCTCAACACCCTGCCCGGTATGCAGTCTGAGCTCGCTTGCGCCGAGATTGCCGCGCCAGGCCCGAAAGGCGCGAGCGAGCGGGTGGTTACTGTGGGATTCCAGCGCCGCAGCGCAGTCCTTGACCCGCTGTTCTGTCCAGCCGTCGCGCAAAAGTTCAATCTGCGTTATGTGAGGTTCGCCGCGGGTCAGGGTGCCCGTTTTATCGAACACGACACGGGTAATACGCGGAAGGGTTTCCAACAGATTGCCCGCGGCCACCAGCAGACCTATCTGTTGCAGGCGCAAGGTCGCCGCCGCGACCGCCGCCGGAGTGGCCAGTGACAGGGCGCATGGACAAGTGACAACCAACACCGACAAGGCCACCCAGAAGGCCCGCTCCGCGTCCAGGTGCCACCAGAAGGCGAACGCCGTCAGCGCCGCGACAAGAACCAGGCCGACGAACCAGCCGGCAACGCGATCCGCCAGAGCCACCTGGCGTGGCTTTTCCAACTGAGCCCGCTCCACCAGACGCTCTATCGCGGACAGGCGCGTGGCTTGGCCGGCAGCCGTCACACGCACAAGAAGTGAGGAGTCACTGTTGACGCTGCCAGCATAAACCGTGCTCCCTGGGGACTTTTGACGCGGAGCGGACTCGCCGCTGAGAAGGGACTCATCCACGCCGCTCTCACCCTCGATGACCTCGCCATCGGCGGGAATGGTGTCGCCAGGGCGCAACAGTATGATGTCGCCGGCGGCCAATGCCGCCACCGGGACACTGTTCTCTTCACCCTTTTCAACTTTTGTCGCTGTCAGTGGCAACAGCTGCGCCAGGCCGCCACTGGCGAGACCGGCGCGGTGGCGTGCGCGCATCTCCACAGTGCGGCCAAGCAATAGAAAAAAGGTGAACATGGAGATGGATTCGAAATAGACTTCGCCGGTTTCAAAAACAGTGGCATAAAAACTGGCCACATAAGCGAGGCCTATAGCTAGTGAGACCGGCACGTCCATACTGAGGCTGCGCCCGCGCAAACTGCGCCAGGCGGCGGAGAAGAAGGGTCTCGCGGCGAAAAACACCACCGGCGTGGCCACCAGCAGGGACACCCAGCGCAGGTAGCTTTGCAGCTCGGTCTCTATGCCGCTGCTGGCACCGAAATAAAGTGCTACAGCAAACATCATCACCTGCATGGTGCCCAGTCCGGCAACACCCAGGCGGCGCAAAGCCGCTCGCTGTTCGCGCTGGATCAGGTCTTCGCTGTTTGCCGAAGTGGCCGGTGCCGGCCGGTAACCGATGCGGGCCAGTTCGGCGAAGAGCTGACTGGGTCGTATTGCGGATGGATCAAAGCATACCTGCGCGCGCTGGGTATTGGCGTTGACCGACACCTTGTCCACCCCTTCGAGCTGGCCCAGATGTTTCTCGATCAGCCAAACACAGGCGGCACAACTGATACCGCCGATCAGCAGACTGGCGAGTTGGCGATCGTCATCGCCGAAGGGGCGCACATACTGGCGCTGTACCTCCGCCAGGTCGTAAGCGGCCCAGCGATCCTCGGGCGGCACCTCCTCCGGGCGTTCGTTTCGGCTGTCCCGGTAGCGGTAAAAGTTGTCGAGACCGCCGGCGACGATGGCACCGGCCACCGCCTCGCAACCAGGGCAGCACATAGGACGCTCTACCCCGCCGATGCGCACAGAAAAGTTGCTGCCGGCGGGCACTGGTAGGCCGCAGTGATAGCAGGCAGTGGAACTCATTGAATAGCGGGATTCAGCGGCGCGGAGTCGCCCAGGTCAAAGTTGATCTCGCCCTTGAGACGCCACTCGGCTTTCTGGTGCTCCTGCGGGTTCAGTTCAGGCATCAAACGCAAGTACCAACGGTGCTTGAGCTCGCCGGTCACTGAGCCGGTATAACGGCCCACCGACAACTGTTCGAGCAGAATATGGCGGTCCAGATCCGCCTCCACCGGGTGGCTGAGTGTCAGCAGCAACCGCTGAGGGTAGTCCAGATCGCCTGTCAGCTCGAGGGTGATGGTGTTGTCCGCGCGCGCGAAGCGCACCATACCCGCGAGCCCCAAAGCCTTGGCCCGCTTGTCCTGGTCTGCGGTGAAGTGATACAGGCGGCTGTCTTTGTAGTAGGTGTCGCTGACAGTGTCGTCCGCGTGACGCACAGCGATGGAGACCATCACGAAACTGACTACCACGGTCAAAATCAGTGGCGAAAGCACCAGCCACACCCAAAACTCACGATACCAAGGTTTTGAAGAGTGTTTACTCATTGTGTTATCCAAAATTACGGACCGTGAAACCTTTATTTAAAGGCCCGCTTTCCGCGGGCCTCAACGTCTATTGCTTAGGTCCGATAAACACCGTCTGATGCCGGTCTATCAGTTCGGGATCATCCTCCGCCTGCACGACGATAACGATATTGTGCTTGGCGGTTTTCAATTGGTCCTTGGGCACACTTACGCGAATTGGCACCGCAAAGATTTCCCCCGCCTCCAGGTAAATATCCCGCGGCCGGCGCAGGGAGTAATCGTAACCAGCCACGCCCTCGACGGCGATAGAAAACTCATGGGGATCCCGGTCCATGTTGTTGATTTTGACCGTGTACACGTTCTGAATATCCCCGCGGTACTCGCGGAACAGGCGCGCTCCCCGGTCGCGCAACACCTCGGCCTCTATGGGGCTGCGGGTGACGACCTGATGGGTAAAGAGGGCAACCATCGCCGTCAGCACAAAAGCGTAACCGAACAGGCGCGGGCGCAGGTAATTAGTTTTACCCGTTTCCAGTTCGTCTTCCGATGTGAAACGGATCAAGCCACGCTCATAGCCCATCTTGTCCATGACACTGTTGCAGGCATCCACACACAGACCGCAGTTGATGCATTCGTACTGCATTCCGTCACGGATATCGATATCCACAGGGCACACCTGCACGCACCAGGAACAATCGATGCAATCGCCCAGTCCCTCTGCTCGATAATCCATATTTTTTTTGCGGGGGCCACGGGTTTCCCCGCGCTTGGCATCGTAGTAGACCGCCAGGGTATCCCGGTCGTACATCACCGACTGGAAGCGCGCATAGGGGCACATGTACTTGCACACCTGTTCGCGCATAAAACCGGCATTGAAGTATGTGGCAAAGGTGAAAAAAGCTACCCAGAAAACGGCCTGAGGATGGGCTTCAAAACTCGCCAGATCCACCACCAGATCGCGAATCCCGTAAAAGTAGCCGACAAAAGCCAGTGCCGTGGCAAAGGCGATCAATACCCAGATGGCGTGGGTGCCCCCCTTGCGGAGCACTTTGTTCACACTCCAGGGCGCCGCATCCAGTTTTATGCGCTGGTTTCGGTCTCCTTCACACACCCGCTCGGCCCAGATAAACATCATGGTCCACACCGTCTGCGGACAGGTAAATCCGCACCAGACCCGGCCCAGCCATGTGGTAACCGCAAACAAGCCAAAAGCGGCAATGATCAGCAGCCACGCAAGCAGGAAGCCATCCTGGGGGCCGAAGGTGGCCCAGAAAATGTGGAACTGTCGCTCCGGGAGGTCGAAGTGAAGTGCCTGACGGCCCTCGATATTAAACCAGGGGATGAAAAAATAGGCCGCCAGAAGAGGAAGGCCCGTGTATTTGCGGATCCGGGTGTAGACGCCGCGGATATGGCGAATATAAACCTTGTCTGCCGACTCATAGAGCATGCGGTAGCGCACTTCGCCGTCACCGTCCTGCTCTTCGATGCTGGGGATTCGATTGTCGCTCACAATACCTCTCTTAGCCCCTGCGCGGCGCGAACGGGCTCTCTTCAACTCGATGAGGCTTTTCTTATTCGTCCGTGCGACGCCCGGGATCCCGTTGCGACCCGGCCGCGCCGGGTCGATGGTTCAGATTGGAAAACTACTGCTCTACCTCTTCCTGACGAGAGAGGCTGTAGACATAGGCCGCCACCAGGCGGATCTTGTCTTCGCGCAGTTTGTCTTTCTGGCTCGGCATCTGGTTCTGACGACCGCCGCGGATGGTGTGTTGTATCTGCTCGCGGCTGCCGCCGTAGAGCCAGATATTGTCGGTCAGATTAGGGGCACCCAGCGCCTGGTTACCCTTCCCGTCCATACCGTGGCATGCCATGCAAACGGTGCCGAAGATCTTCTTGCCCTCGGCGGCCATCTCGGCATTGTGCTCGAGGCCGTTCATAGCCAGCACATATTCTGCGGCATTCTTGACACCTTCCTCGCCAATTACCGGACCCTGTGGCGGCATCACACCCTGCCGACCCTCGTGAATAGTCTCGAGAATTTTCTCCGGCGTACCCCCGTAGAGCCAGTCGTTATCGGTGAGGTTGGGGAAGCCATAGTTGCCGCCACCATCCGCGCCGTGGCACACAGCACAGTTGTTGGCAAAGATGCGCGCACCCATTTTCAAAGCCTCGCGGCTTTCGGCAATCTGTTCGATAGGCATATCCAGGTACTTGCCGAAAGTATCGTCGAACTGCTCCTGCGCCTTCGCCTGCTGGGCCTCCAGCTGATTCACGGAAGTCCAGCCACGCAGCCCTTTGAAGTTACCCAGCCCCGGATAAACCGCCAGGTAGATAGCGGTAAATATCAAGGTACCCACGAACAGCATGAACCACCATCTGGGCAGCGGGTTGTCGTATTCCTGGATGCCGTCGTAGACGTGACCGGTGGTTTTGTTTTCCGGATCCGCCTGGTCATCCACCGCCACTTTGCGGTTGGCAAACAGTACCCAGGCAATCAGACCCAGGTTCGCGAGGGTGAGCACAATTACCCACAGACTCCAAAATGTACTCATTACTTATCCTGCCCCTGTTTTTGTTTCGCGCCGGATTTGTCTCCGGATTCATCTTTGTCCCCGCGAGCTTCATCGGTTGAAGGCTCTTCATCGGCGAACGGCAGCTTGGCGTCCTCCTCAAAGCGCTTTTTGCGCTTCGGAGAAAAGGCCCACCAACAGATGGCGAGAAATGCCAGTGCTCCGAGAACGACGGCGATCTGCCGCAATATGTCAATCATGCTAAACCTCGTCGCGGATCAGCGTTTCTGCTGTACCACAGTACCCAGCTGTTGCAGATAGGCCACCAGTGCGTCTATCTCCTTCACCTTGTCGCCGATGAAGGGTTTGGAGGCATTGGCGATGTCCTCGTCGGTATAAGGCACACCCAATGTGCGCAGCGCTTCCATTTTCCTGGCCGTGTACTCACCGGTGACGACATTGTCGAACAGCCAGGGGTAAGCAGGCATAATGGATTCCGGCACTACACTGCGCGGGTTGTACAAGTGCGCGCGGTGCCACTCATCGGAGTAACGGCCGCCTACGCGGGCCAGATCCGGACCGGTGCGCTTGGATCCCCACAGGAAGGGAAATTCGTAAACGTATTCCTGCGCCATGGAGTAGTGGCCATACCGTTCCACTTCCGCGCGCAGCGGGCGGATCATCTGCGTATGACAGACGTGACAGCCTTCGCGGATGTAGATATCGCGCCCTTCCAGCTCAATCGGACCCAGCGGTTTGAGGCCGGCAATAGGTTCGTTGTTGTCCTTGGTAAAGAACTGCGGAACTATCTCCACCAACGCGCCAAAGCTGATGGCAATGACGATGAAGGCGATCATCAGACCGATGTTCTTTTCTACGATGTCATGGTTTTTCACGATCTGACCTCCTTACGCCGCTACCGGTTGTGCCTTAGTGTTGTCTTCACGAGCGGCATTCTCCGTCTCGGTCACGGTGCGGAACACGTTGTAAGCCATCAGCAACATTCCCAGCAGGAAGAGAGAGCCGCCGATCCAGCGCACGACATAACCCGGGTGGCTGGCAATCACACTTTCCACGAAGCTGTAGGTTAGCGTGCCGTCGGCGTTGAACGCACGCCACATCAAGCCCTGGGTAATACCATTCACCCACATAGCGGCGATGTAGAGCACGGTGCCCACAGTGGCCAGCCAGAAGTGCGCATTGATCAGCTTCACGCTGTACATTTCCTTGCGCTTCCACAGCACCGGCACCAGGTGGTACAGGGCGCCGATGGAGATCATGGCCACCCAGCCCAGAGCGCCGGAGTGAACGTGACCCACGGTCCAGTCGGTGTTGTGAGACAGGGCGTTGACTGTCTTGATGGACATCATCGGCCCTTCAAAGGTGGACATGCCGTAGAAAGACAGGGATACCACCAGGAAGCGCAGTGTCGGGTCAGTACGCAGTTTGTGCCAGGCTCCAGACAGGGTCATGATGCCGTTGATCATGCCGCCCCAGGAGGGGGCCAGCAGAATCACGGACATCACCATGGCCAGGCTCTGGGTCCAGTCCGGCAGCGCCGAGTAGTGCAGGTGGTGGCCGCCGGCCCAAACGTAGATCGAGATCAGCGCCCAGAAGTGCACGATGGACAGCTGGTAGGAATACACCGGGCGTCCGGCCTGCTTGGGCACGAAGTAGTACATGATGCCGAGGAAGGCCGCGGTCAGGAAAAAGCCCACCGCGTTGTGGCCGTACCACCACTGGATCATCGCATCCTTAGTGCCGGAGTAGATGGAATAGGATTTAAACGGCGCAACCGGAATCTCCAGGTTGTTGACGACATGCAACACGGCAATGGTGATGATGTAAGCGCCAAAGAACCAGTTGGCCACGTAGATATGTGAAGTTTTGCGCTTGGCGATAGTGCCGAAGAAAACCAGGGCGTAGGCGATCCAGACGAGGGTGATCAGTATATCGATCGGCCACTCCAGCTCAGCGTACTCCTTGGTGGAGGTGTAACCCAGCGGCAGGGTGATAGCGGCGGCAACGATGACCGCTTGCCAACCCCAAAAGGTGAAAGGTACCAGCCAGCCACCCCAGAGAGGCGTCTGACAGGTGCGCTGCACCACATAGTAAGAAGTAGCGAAGAGCACGCTGCCGCCAAAGGCGAAAATTACCGCGTTGGTGTGCAGCGGACGCAGGCGGCCGAAGTGGGAAAACGGCTGCCAGAAGTCGTTGAGGGCAGGCCAAGCCAGCTGAGCGGCGATCAGCACCCCCATTCCCATACCAACGATACCCCAGACCACGGACATTATGGTGAACTGGCGCACGATCTTGTAGTCATAGCCCGGCACAGGGCCGGTCTTTGCCACCGATGTCGTCATTGCGTTACTTCCGTTGCTTTTTAAAATTTGTTTACGTTGAACGACAGAAGCCGCACCCAAAGCGGCGGCTTTCTGCGTCACAATCGTCCGCACTGGTTGCAGGGCGAGGATTTAAACGCATCATCGGCCCCGCGCGGCTGATCTATATCAATTTTCTTCCTTTACCTGCGGCAATGCGCAGACGTAGGGCATTCAGCTTGATAAAGCCTTCGGCGTCCTTCTGGTCGTAGGCACCCGCATCCTCTTCAAAGGTGGCGATGCGCTCGTCGAACAGACTATCCGCAGACCGGCGCCCCACGGCGCTTACGCTACCCTTGTACAGTTTCAGGCGCACATCTCCATTCACCACCTGCTGAGACTCATCGATTGCCGCCTGCAGCATGCGCCGCTCGGGCGACCACCAGTAGCCGTTGTAGATCAGCTTTGCGTAACGCGGCATCAGCTCGTCTTTCAAGTGCGCCACTTCGCGATCCAGGGTAATGGACTCTATCGCGCGGTGCGCTTTCAACAGGATGGTGCCGCCAGGTGTTTCATAACAACCGCGGGACTTCATGCCCACGTAGCGATTCTCGACAATATCCAGGCGGCCGATTCCGTTGGCGCCACCCAGCTTGTTCAGCTTCTCCAGCAGGGTTGCCGGACTCATGCGTTCGCCATCGATGGCCACCGCGTCACCCTTCTCGAAGGTCAGGGTGATATAGGTGGGCTGATCGGGGGCCGCTTCGGGGCTGACGCTCCAGCGCCACATGCTCTCCTCGGCCTCCGCCCAAGGATCTTCCAGAATGCCGCCCTCATAGGAGATATGCAGCAGGTTGGCATCCATTGAATAAGGGGACTTCTTCTTGCCAGAGGAGAAATCCACTGGAATCTTGTGCTGCTCGCAGTAGCGCATCAGCTTTTCGCGGGAAGTCAGATCCCACTCACGCCAGGGAGCGATCACCTGAATGCCGGGCTTCAGGGCGTAAGCGCCCAGTTCGAAGCGCACCTGATCGTTGCCCTTGCCGGTGGCGCCGTGAGCGATCGCAGAGGCGGAAGTCTCGTTGGCGATTTCAATCAGGCGCTTGGCGATCAGTGGGCGGGCGATGGAGGTACCCAGCAGGTATTCCCCCTCGTAGATGGTGTTGGCGCGGAACATCGGGAAGACGAAATCGCGCACGAACTCCTCGCGCAGGTCATCGATGTAGATCTCCTTGACCCCGAGCGCCTCGGCTTTGGCCCGCGCCGGCTCCACTTCCTCGCCTTGACCTATATCGGCGGTGAAAGTCACCACTTCGCAGTCATAGGTCTCCTGCAACCAGCGTACGATCACCGAGGTATCCAGCCCGCCGGAATACGCCAATACCACCTTGTCGATTTTGCTCATTGCTGTCCTCTGCTGCCGCTTGAATCAAATAAGCGCCACCACAAGCGCCGGGGCCGGTGGTCTCCGCGCACGAAATCGGTGTCGATCTGGGGAATTATTCTTGGAGGTGTGCCCAGGAGTGGTACTCTCGGTACCTCTTTCGGGGCGCGATTGTAGCGCCAAGTTCGGCGAACGACTAGCGGAAAGCGATTCACCACAGCAGTTGATCATATTATGAACAGCCCGTGCATCGCAATTTATCCGCGCTTCCGGTAGCATGCGCGCCCCTAACCCGCTCATCTTTACCCGGTTACACAGAGCAATATGACGGAGCAGATCACCCTTCGCGCCCCAGACGACTGGCACATCCACCTGCGTGACGGCGCCGCCCTCGCGCGTACAGTTACTGACGCGGCCCGCCAATTCCGCCGCGCCATTGTGATGCCGAACCTGGTTCCGCCGGTTGCAAATGCGGATGATGCTCGCGCATACCGACAACGCATCCTTGAGCAAATCCCTGAAGGCACCGATTTTGAGCCCCTGATGACCCTATACCTCACCGATAGGACGGATGCGGAAGTCATCAGACGGGCCCGCAAAGCCGGCGTTGTCGCCGCCAAACTCTATCCAGCGGGCGCCACCACCAATTCCGACTCGGGCGTTACCGATCTGGCCAATATCTACCCAGCGCTGGAGGCCATGCAGGAATCCGGCATGAAGTTGCTGCTGCACGGCGAGGTGACTACCAGCGATATCGACATATTCGACCGCGAGCAGGTGTTCATCGAGAAGGTGCTGACCAGACTGGTGGAGGATTTCCCGAACCTGAAGCTCGTTTTGGAACACATCACCACAGCCCATGCGGTCGAGTTCGTGCAGAAAGCGCGCGAAGGCGTGGGCGCCACTATCACCGCCCACCATCTGCTCTACAATCGCAACCATATGCTGGTAGGCGGCGTGCGCCCCCATTACTACTGCCTGCCGATTCTAAAGCGCAGCTACCATCAGGCCGCCCTGATGGAGGCAGCCACCAGCGGCAGCCCCCGGTTCTTTCTCGGTACCGACTCGGCGCCCCATATCCAGGGCAGAAAAGAGGCCGCCTGCGGTTGCGCTGGCTGCTACACAGCCATTGCAGCCATAGAACTCTACGCCGAGGCCTTTGACCGCGCCGGCAGGCTGGACAAACTGGAAGGCTTCGCCAGTGAGTTCGGGCCGGACTTTTACGGCCTACGACGCAACGAAAATCGCATCACCCTGGTGAAACAGCCCTGGTCTTTGCCCGAACACCTGGATATGGGTGGAGAACCCTTGATTCCACTGGCGGCCGGGGAAACATTGAACTGGAAGCTGGTTTAAAAACAGAACATTAGCCACGTGCAAAAACTGAAAGGCAAAGTCCCTGGAGCGGCAGCTGCTTGTGAAACCTCAGCAAGCATCCACCAAACCTGCTGCCGCAGCGGACTTCGCATTTCAATAAACTAACCCCGACAGACCAAAGAAGGACATCGAGTGACCCCCGCGGAAGAACCCACAGGACCCAAAAGCCTACTCGCCCAACGATTCCGCGGCTTCCTGCCCGTAGTGGTGGACCTGGAGACCGGCGGCTTCAATGCGCGCACCGATGCCTTGCTGGAAGTCTCCGCGGTTATCCTGGATATGAACGAAGAGGGCCAGCTCTTTCCGCAGGAGACCCACACTTTTCACCTGGAACCCTTTGAGGGCGCAAACATAGAGCAATCCGCCCTGGACTTTATCGGCATAGACCTGGAGTCCCCGGAACGCGAAGCCATTCCCGAGGAAATGGCCCTGCCGGAAATGTTCCGCAAGATCCGCAGCGCGGTGAAAAAACACAGCTGTACCCGCGCCATCATGGTTGCCCACAACGCCCACTTTGACCTCGGTTTTATCAATGCCGCGGTGGAGCGCTGCGGTATCAAGCGCAACCCCTTTCACCCCTTTTCCTGCTTCGATACCGCCACTCTCGCCGGCCTCGCCTACGGCCAGACGGTTCTGGCCAAGGCCTGCCAAGTCGCGGGAATAGAATTCGATAACAGCAGTGCCCACTCCGCCGAATACGACGCAGAGAAAACAGCCGAACTCTTCTGCGGGATCGTGAATAAATGGAAGGCACTGGGCGGATGGCCACTATCCTCGGCAACCATATCCCAGGGGGAAGACCGGGAGACCTCCTGAGGCCCGGTGCCCTTGCGCCCCCTGCACCAGTGGCCGCGCGCACGGGAAAACCTGTCAGCCCGACATCTGTCGCTACAACCAAGGTCGCATTCCCATCCCCCCCCCTGCCCTTCTAGGCTGTCCGATGCCCGAATAACAATAAAAGGTGAATGCGATGATGACTTCCAAGCTCCTGCAAGGGCGCCTCCTGCGCTTGCTTGCCACCGCGGCACTGTGCGCGACTGCGACAGCTCAAGCCGGCAGCTGGCAAGAGAATGTCTCCGTTGGCGGTTTCAACAAGGTGCATATTTACACCCCGGAGAACAGTTCGCCGATCGGCAACGGCAAAGCACTGCTGATCGTCCTGCACGGATGCGTACAACCTATCGACAATTATCTGACCGCCAACCTGGAAGACGCCGCTGAGGAATTCGGCATGGTGATTGCCGTACCCGACGCCATGAACAAAGCGGGCTATAACTGCTGGTCCTACTGGCAGGGCAGCAAGTCCCGCTCCGCTGGCGACTACCAAAATCTGATTAATCTGGCCAACACCATGGCCGGCGACAGTAGCCGGGGGATAGATCCGAACCAAGTCTACATCGCTGGCCTCTCCTCCGGCGCCAGCTTTGCCAACACCACCGCCTGCCTGGCGCCGGACGTTTTCGCCGGCGTGGGCGTTAGCGCCGGGCCGAGCATTGGCACTAGCGCCAGTGGCGCTCTGGGCCCCTGCGAAGCTGCCGATGTGGCTAGCCGTTGCAACAATTACGCCGGCAGCTACGCCAACCACTTCGCCACCCAAATTGCATCCATTGCACACGGCACGGAAGACTCGACGGTCAATCAGTGCTACAACCGACAAAATGCGGACGGTATGGCGGGTGTCTACGGTGTCAGTCAGCTTTCCGGAACAAACACCATCTCCGAAGACGGCCGCAGCGCCCAGGAAACCCTCTGGGAAGACGGTCGCGTTTCCATGCTATGGCTGGACGGTGTCGACCACTCCTGGTCTGGCGGCGAGGGCGCTACGGGAGGCTATATCAGCAGCGCAGGCATTAATTACGCACGCTACCTGGGACAATTTTTCGCCAACAACAACAAACGGGTTGACCGGAATCAGCAGCCAGTACTCAGTAATGTGGAAGTCAGCTCCAGTGGCGACCGCATCCTCGTCAGCGGCAACGCGACCGATGCCGAGGGCAGCATCTCTCAGGTAAACGCCACATTTAGCGGGAACATCACGTCCAGCGCCAGCGGTCAGGTCGATAACAGCGGTTTTTTTTTATTACCAGCGACTCACTGACTGATAACCTCTACTTGGTCACCATAGTCGCCACCGACAATGAGGGGGCGAAAAGCGAAGCCTACGCGCAGACAGTGCGGGTTGGGCCGGAACCGCCCCCGATGGCGCCGGAACTGAGCGATATCTCCGCCGAAACCAGCGGTCAGTGCGCATCGGTCATGGGCACTGTCATCGATGAAAACCAGAACCTGGATTCGTTGGTGGTAGCTTTCGCCAACGACAGTGTCACCGCCTCGGTAACCGGGACTGCTTTCAGGGCCGAACAGTGTAACCTGCCAGGGGGCGAGCAGACTGCCCTTGTTACCGCCACCGACTTGACCGGTCTCAAGGCCACCGCCAGTGTCACCTTTACCGTGGACGCTGGTGTGACCGCAACCCTCGATGATCATATCGTTGCAGGTCGCCTGGACTATACCAACTATGCCAACTGCTATCTCGAATACAGCACTGCACCTTTCCGGCTGGACGAATATCCTATTTCCAGCGACCGGTGCCAGTGGCGAGATGGTGACGGCAGCTGCAGCGGCCCAGCAGTGGCCTGCAGCAATAATGACAGTAATAGCGGCGGTAACGACGGAAGCAACAGCAGTTGCAGCGACTATTCAACATACAATTACTACCACAAGGCCGCCGGGCGCGCATACAGTACCGGCAATCCCCTGACACCGGATTACTTTGCCAAAGGGAGCGGCGATGCCATGCCAGGATCAACCTGGGGTTGGACCACACTGCACAGCAGCGATGGCAGCATTTGGCGGACAGGTAACTGCCCCTGATAGAACACCCGACTCACAGAGACATACGGGAAATATGCCCGGTAAACGCCGGGCATTATCAAATCCGGCCTCCATGGATCCAGGCCAAAAATCATTCATGGAACGGCGGTATGAATACCACTTAATCGATTGGGTGAAATTTCATCCAGTTTTATGTATAATGCGTGGTTCACGCTCAAAACCGGAAATTACCGTGGCCAAAAAAGCTTCCACCTCCGCCAAGCGCAAACAGCCCGCCGCCGTCGAAACCCGCGAAAGTATCGAGGAACAGGTTCAGGCATTTCTCGCCGCTGGCGGTAAGATCCAGCAGGTCCCCAAAGGGGTCAGCGGGCAGACCAACACCTCAGGCCCCAGACACATCACCCTGGGCAAAAAACCCCGCAGCTGATTACTTCCTTTATCTTTCTCCGCGGCCAGCGGCACAGTCGCTGTACCACCTTGTTTTGGTTAGCCCCGGCTTAACCGGGGCAACGCGCTTCTTAAGGCATTTCTTCCAATTCCGCCCCTTCCTTGACCGGCGGCATCATGTCTTCCTTGGTAATCTTCAGGAACATCAGCACGTTGGCTGCCACGTATATGGATGAGTAAGTACCCACCACCACACCGACAATCAGCGCCAGGGAAAAGTTGTGAATCAGCTCGCCGCCGAAGAATTGCAATGCCCAAAGCACCAACAGAGTGGTGAATGAGGTCATAAAGGTACGGCCCAGCGTCTGACTGATGGAAATATTAATTATCTCCTCGGTACTCGCCTTGCGCACTTTGCGGAAATTTTCGCGAATGCGGTCTGCGACAACAATGGTGTCGTTAAGGGAGTAACCAATCACCGCCAACACCGCTGCGAGAACCGTCAGGTCAAAATCCAGTTTAAAGAGGGCGAAAAAACCCAATACGATGATCACATCGTGGGCCAGGGCCGTCACGGCACCAAAGGAAAATTTATATTGAAAGCGCAGCGCCACATAGGCCATCACCACGGCCAGTGCGAACAACATGCCCAACCCGCCGTCGTCCCGCAACTCCTCACCGACCTGCGGTCCCACCATTTCCACGCGGCGCAACTCCACAGCGCCATCGCTGTTTTGACGCAACACCTCCACCACCTTGTCTCCGATGGTTTGTGACGCCTTTTCATCGCGGGCGCTGATCTGAGTCTGCGCCTCGGCCACTTCCGGCGGCAGCTTGATCAGGATTTCGTTATCGGAGCCAAATCGCACCGCCGAAGCACCTTCGAAACCGGCCAAATCCAACTGATCGCGGACCGACTCTACATTGGGCGCCTGCTCGTAAGCCACTTCAATTTGCGTACCGCCGGTAAAATCCAAGCCGAACTGTAGGCCGTTCATTGCAAGGGCAGTAATAGACGCGACCACCATGGCGATGGATAGCGCCGCGGCCAATTTACGCCACCGCATAAAATCAAACACGCGCTTGCCCATATATTCGGTAATTTTTCCGTTCTCTACTTTGGTCTCGCTCATCGCCGACTCCTCAGATCCAGAGTTTTTGCACACGGCGGCCGCCGTAGAAAAGATTGATCAACGCACGGGTCCCCATGATTGCGCTAAACATGGAGGTCAAAATGCCGATGGACAGGGTTACCGCGAAACCCTGCACTGGGCCGGAACCAATCGCGTACAGGATCACCGCCACAATCAGCGTGGTGATATTGGCATCGACAATGGTGCTGTAGGCGTTATCGAAGCCGGCACTGATCGCCATTTGTGGCGACATGCCATTCCTGAGTTCCTCCCGTATTCGCGAAAAGATAAGCACATTGGCGTCTACCGCCATACCCACCGTCAGCACGATACCGGCAATACCGGGCAGAGTGAGTGTTGCCCCGATAATCGACATCACGGCTACCAGCAATATCATGTTCACCAGCAGGGCGAGGTTGGCAGCGAGGCCGAACACCCGATAGAAAAGCAGCATGCAGATCACCACCGCCAGCAGGCCGATCTGCACCGAAGTCACACCCACTTCGATATTGTCCGCACCCAGAGACGGACCTATAACGCGCTCCTCAACAAAATACATGGGTGCCGCCAGGGCTCCCGCTCGCAACAGCAACGCCAACTCCTGCGCTTCCGCAGGACTGTCCAGGCCGGTAATGCGGAACTGACGCCCCAAAGCACTTTGTACCGTGGCCAGGCTGATGATTTTCTTGTCGTCGGTGCGCTGCTGCACAATGACTTCATTGCCCTGCTCATCCGTGCGGGCCTGTGGCACGAAACGGCTTTCGATAAACAGAGTGCCCATGCGACGGCCGACGTTTTTCCAAGTGGCGCGATGCATTAATTCGCCACCGCGGGAATCCAGGGTGATGTTTACCTGCGGGAAGCCGCTCTCGTCGTAGCCGACGCGGGCATCGGTTACCCGGTCCCCTTTGATAATCACCTTGCGCTCCAGCCATGCACCACCGTACATCTGGCGCTGTCTTTCATCCCGGTATTCGAAATATTCCTTGTTGGTGACCAGCGTGTCCGGACGCGCCTCCATGCGGAACTCCAGGTTGGCGGTCTTGCCGATAATGCGCTTGGCTTCGGCGGTATCCTGAACACCGGGCAGCTCCACCACGATGCGGTTGCGCCCTTGGCGCTGCACGATTGGCTCCGCCACGCCCAGCTCATTAACGCGGTTGCGCAGGGTAGTGAGGTTCTGAGTTACCGCGTAATCCTCCAACTGCTTAACTTCCTGGTCAGACAATGTCGCACGCACGATCAGATTGTCGCCACTGCCGGATTCGGTCAGCTGCAGTTGCGGGAACTCCTTACGCATGGTGGAGACCGCCAGATCACGTAACTCCTCGCTGCGGAAACGGGCAACGATTTCCCGCTCATCCACCAACTCCACGCTGCGGTAGCGGGCTTTGGCCGCACGCAGCTTGGCTTTCACATCCTGCGCGTAACCTTCCATATTGGTCTTGACGATGGTGTTGGTGTCCACTTCCATTAGGAAGTGCACCCCACCGGCCAGGTCCAGGCCCAGCTTCATCGGACTGGCCCCCATATTGGCGAGCCAATCCGGGGTAGTGGAGGCCAGGTTCAGCGCCACTACATATTCACTGTGCCCCAGAGCCTCTTGTATGGCTCGTTTGGCTGGCAACTGCTCTTCGATTGACTTGAGGCGCAGCAAAACCGCCTTGTCTTGCACTTCGCCGCCAAAATAGGCGATACCAGCGTCATCCAGTGCCTTCTGTGCCCGCTCGAGCACACCCTGCCCCACGGTCATAGCGCTGGACTGGCCGGAAATCTGCACGGCGGGATCCGGTGCGTAGAGGTTGGGCGCGGCATACAAAA
This sequence comes from Microbulbifer thermotolerans, assembly GCF_001617625.1. Lineage (NCBI taxonomy): Bacteria > Pseudomonadati > Pseudomonadota > Gammaproteobacteria > Cellvibrionales > Microbulbiferaceae > Microbulbifer > Microbulbifer thermotolerans. The sequence continues at coordinate 2,653,528 of NZ_CP014864.1, forward strand.
TGCCGAGGGCCGCAACCGCGAGAATCAGGAGATACTTCCAGAGGGGATAGCGATTCATGCTGCTCTCATTGTTCTAGTGGGGCCGTTACGGCCGGTAAACTTTGGCAATGTCGGGGGATATGCGGGCTCCCGTGCCGGATTGCAAGGCGCCTTTCCCCCAAATGGAGGCCGATTATACGGGGATAGTATTAGGGTACAAATCAGCCCCGGACTGGCGCCCGCAATTACGATGACAGTGGCGGCACATCACGCCCGAGTCGCCGATAGAAATCGATCACAAAAGTCTCCAGTGCCCCGGCGGCAATCGCCTCTCTCAGCCCTTGCATCAGCCGCTGATAATGGCGCAGATTATGAATGGTATTGAGCTGGGCACCGAGCATCTCGCCACAGCGATCCAGATGGTGCAGATAGGCGCGGGAAAAATTCTTGCAGGTATAGCAGTCGCAATCCGCTTCCAGGGGGCCTGTGTCGTGCCGGTGCCTGGCATTGCGGATCTTCACAACGCCCTCGGCGGTGAACAGATGGCCATTGCGCGCATTGCGGGTGGGCATCACGCAATCGAACATATCCACCCCCCGGCGCACCGCCTCGACAATATCCTCCGGCTTGCCCACGCCCATCAGGTAACGGGGCCTGTCCGCCGGCATTCGGTGGGCCAAATGATCAAGCACCCGGATCATCTCCTCCTTGGGCTCACCCACCGACAGGCCGCCAATGGCATAGCCATCGAAACCTATATCGGTCAGACCGCGCAGGGAAATATCCCGCAGCTCGGGATACATACCACCCTGAACTATGCCAAACAGCGCCGACGGGCTGTCTCCGTGAGCCCGTTTGGAGCGCTCCGCCCAGCGTAGGGACAGCTCCATGGACTTGCGCGCCTCTTCGGGCGTGGCAGGGTAAGGCGTGCATTCATCGAAGATCATCACAATATCCGACCCCAGCGCCCTCTGTACCTGCATGGACTCTTCCGGCCCCATAAAAACCGGACTGCCATCCACCGGCGATCGGAAAGACACGCCCTCCTCGGTGATCTTGCGCAGATCTCCAAGGCTGAATACCTGAAAGCCGCCGGAGTCCGTCAGAATAGGCCCCTGCCACTGCATGAAGTCGTGCAGATCCCCGTGTTCCTGCACCACTTGGGCCCCCGGGCGCAGCATCAGGTGAAATGTATTACCGAGGATGATCTGTGCCCCAATGGCCTCTATATCCCGCGGCAGCATCCCTTTGACGGTACCGTAGGTACCCACCGGCATAAACGCCGGCGTCTCCACCACCCCGCGTGGAAAACGCAAGCGCCCGCGTCGGGCCTTGCCGTCGGTGGTGTCCAATTCAAACTGCATAAAGCACTGGCGACTCAAGGGAAACTCCTGATTCTGGTACCGGCCCGGGCGGCAAATGCCAGCTTGCAGCGGCACTCCCACGCGCTACGGACCTGAATTTTGGCTGCGGACTGAGAGATGTGAAGACTCACCAGCCGCTCACATGGGGGTTGCGATCGATCAGCATCGCATCCCCGTAACTAAAGAAACGGTAGCGCTTCTGCACCGCCTCCCGATAGGCATTCATTGTCTGATCATAACCGGCAAATGCACTGACCAGCATTAGCAGTGTGGATTCCGGCAGGTGGAAATTGGTAATCAGGCGATCCACGACGCGAAACTGATAGCCGGGGTAGATAAAGATATCCGTTTCCCCCACGACAGGTTTCAGCTCACCTCCGGCCGCCGCACTCTCCAGGGCCCGCACGCTGGTGGTCCCCACTGCGATCACTCTACCGCCACGGGCACGGCAGTCCGCCACCGCGCGGCAGACGGATTCAGGCACATTCATCACCTCACTGTGCATCTCGTGCTCGAATATGTTGTCCACGCGCACCGGCTGGAAAGTGCCGGCGCCCACATGCAGAGTCACGAACGCAGTCTCCACACCTTTGTGGCGCAGGGTCTCCAGCATAGCTTCGTCAAAATGCAATCCCGCCGTCGGCGCCGCCACTGCGCCGGCTTCCCGGCTGTATACCGTCTGGTAGCGCTCCCGATCCGCGTCCTCATCGGGCCGGTCGATGTACGGCGGCAACGGCATATGCCCCAGCCGCTCCAGCACCGGCAGCACGCCTTCTGCGGGAAACTCAAGTTCAAACAGCGCACCGCGGCGCGAAACCATCCGCAGCTCGGTACCGTCTTGCAGTAATATTTCGCTGCCGGGTTTGGGAGACTTGCTGAAGCGAATATGAGCCAAGGCATCGCGCTCGCCCTGCACCCGCTCTATCAGTATCTCCAAGCGGCCACCGGTGGCCTTGCGCCCGAACAGGCGCGCCGGAATAACCCGGGTATCGTTGAACACCAGCAGGTCACCGGTATCCACCAGATCGGCCAGATCCGCAAAGTGCCGGTGCTGGACAGCGCCGCTGGGGCCATCCAGGCACAGCAGGCGGCTGCCCCGGCGCTCTGCTGCCGGCGCGCGGGCGATCAGTTCATCGGGAAGTTCGAAGTGGAAATCCTGGCGGCGCATGGAATCAGTCCGGCAATCAGCAGTTTGGAGAACCAAGGGGCGCGAAGAGTAACGGAAACCGCTCTTCGCGCCAAATCCTGTTGACCGCGAGCCTCGCATCGCTATAATCGGCCCCTCTCGCGGTTCCGGTGTGCATTCTCGGGCCCCGAGCCAGTGCCAGAGTGGTGAAATTGGTAGACACGACGGATTCAAAATCCGTTGGGGTAAAACCCGTGCCGGTTCGAGTCCGGCCTCTGGTACCAAGTTTGAAAGCCCGCTTAGTGCGGGCTTTTTCGTATCTTGGTTAAGCGCCATGGACGACCATTCGACTCGATACGAGCTGAATAACGCGAATAAACGACAATGAATAGCCGTTTTTTCAACCTAGATGCCCTACGTGGAATTGCTGCCTTACTAGTAGTGTGGCAACACAGCAGCGAGCTCTTTGTTAGAAACCCTAGAATAGCTCAACATGGAACAGCGCTGGCTGATATAGCCTCGACGGTTGACTTCGGCCGAATCGGAGTTATTTGCTTTTTCCTGATTTCGGGGTTCGTGATCCCCTATAGTCTCTCCGAAACAGAGTCTTCTCTGAAGAGATTCGCTATAAGACGATTCTTCCGGCTCTACCCCCCTTACTGGATATCACTACTCGCCGCGATAGTCTTTACTGTTTTCGTAGACAACAGCCACCTTTCAACAGGCACTATTGTAGCTAACATCACAATGCTACAAGGATTGTTTGGTTATGAGAATATTCAGGGACTATACTGGACTCTCACAATCGAACTAATCTTTTACTGCCTGGTTGCCCTCTTATTTGCGATGAAATTACTCAACCGGCCCGCAGCTCTGCTTCTAGCCTGCTTGAGCAATCTATTCATATTCGTTGTTTGGCAATTAGCCGGTAAATTTATGCCTCAACTTACCAACCTACCCTCCCCCATCACTTACACCCCGTTTTGCTTGGCAGTTATGTTTTGTGGCGCACTGATCCGTCACACTTACATTAACCGATCTGATTACCACTACACTATTCTGGGTGTTTTTACTGTTTTTTCTTTACCCCTGGCAGTACTGACTCTTGGCCTACTGGGCCACAATCTGGTCAATAACCCCGCACGGTTCGGGCTCTCTCACCTAATTGCACTTGTAGTTTTTTTGGGAGGACTGCTGATGCGCAAAACCCCTCCCCGGCAGTTTCTGTATTTGGGGCTTATCAGTTACTCTGTTTACCTATTCCATCCGATTGCCATTAAAGTGCTCGACTGGTCAATTCAACAGCAATGGGGTCTACCGCTCGCCAACCTATCACTTGGCTTCTATATTTTTATCACTACGCTGTTCGCTATCGCCATTTCCCATCTTATCTATCAAGTGATAGAAAGGCCGTCCATCGCCATCGGCAGAGCTTTAACACAATCGGCAAAGTCACAGCTAAACTTTGCTTAATTGTACAACCCTATGTAATTTGGCTAGCACCTGACCTTATGATTAATTCGCAAGCCGCTTCTCCTCTTCCGCACCTGACAAACTATGTGAGATAGATCCCAAAATCAGACGTTCAACAGTACGAGCGTCCGCGTTAAGGTTAGACTCCGCAAACAAACCAAAGAAAGATAACAAGAAGGTAGGTATTGGGGGGTTGGTAGCTATCCTGGGGGCGGTTCTCGTCTCCATCCCGTCGGCGCCGAGCGGTGTCCGGCCACCTTCTGAAAGTCAACAGACGAATCAACCAAAAAATCCAGATTCGGACACAGGGATGGTCGGCCCAGGCGCCGAACCTTGCTCGATCACGGACCGCAGTAGCAACCGCTGGATTGGTCGCCCGCTGGCGACCGCGTTGCAGATAAGGTGATCGCATGCTCAACAGACTCCTCTCCTCTCTCACACCAGCTCTGAAGTGTGTAAGTGGGAGGCGCGGATGAAACAGCAAAATCATCGCCGCTTCACCGCGGCACTCAAACGCTTCGCTAATATCCCTGTGGACATGGTCGGCCAGCTTCTGAAACAACTGGCCGGCAACACGGGGGTGGCTGTAGCCAATGGCGCCTCCGCTCAGTTGCAGCGAGTGGCGACACAGCCGGCGCCCGCCTACCAGCCGCGGCCACAGAAACCGCATAAGCGCGAGCGCCCTACACGGCAACGCCCACAAACTTCGCACATCACCAAAGCACCCTGCTGGGTGATCACCTTGGACCCGGATGGGGAGCGGGTAAAATCGCTACTGGAATCACTGCGAGCACAGCGCCTGCCAACGACTGCCATCCCCGGCGTCGATGGCCGCAGTGGTATGCCTGAATTTGAGCGTGGCGAACGCCTCTCCCAAGGCACCACTCGCTGGCGCCATTTATGCGAGTTGAAAAGTTCCGAAGTCGGATGCTATCTGGCGCACCTGCGCGCCATACGCCGCGCCTATGAGTCCGGTCTCGAACGGGTCTGTATTCTCGAAGACGACGTACGCCTGGAACCGAGCTTCGGCAAGGTATTGGCGGAGCTGGAGCGCCTGCCCGCAAATGTGGAAATGGTGCGCCTGATGGGCCTCAAGGTGCGCAAGCGCAAGGAAATACAGCCGCTCGCCGATGGCAGTCACACACTGGTGCGGCCAGAGCGCGGCTGGTGTGGAGCGCAGGGGTATCTGATCAACCGCGCGGGCATGAAAAAGGTGCTGGCACACGGCAGCCGCATCTTCGAACCCATCGACAAGCTGTTTGACCACTTCTGGCAGTTCGATTTGCAACTCTACGGCGTGGAGCCGCACCTGCTGTGGGAAACGGAACACGAATCCAGTATCGTGAAGTCCAACGCGGGACGGGACAAAGTCGCAACCTGGCTCTATTGGCTGCACCCGCTGGGTAAACTCTGGCGCAGCCTGGAGCGCCATTACTATCTGCGGCGGAACGCGCGTGCATTTTACCCGGCTCAGAACCCCACAAAACGTCCGGGACGCACCCCGCGGCTCAAGTTTTAACGGAAACTTCAGTGCATTCTCGCAAGCGCTATTTCCAGCTCAAGGGTGTCCGGACGATAAAATAGACTTTGGGCTCAGTTTAAACTTCCCAATATTTCTGCATTTTCAGAAACATAAAAGAGGCGCTCCAGGTAATCATCATCAATCCTGCGAGCGCCTCCAGGCCAGCGGTAAAGCGCAAATAGCCCATGGGTTCGATATCGCCAAACCCCAAAGACGTGTATGTGGTAAAGGAAAAGTAAACACAGTCAATTAAACTGCCATCAAAATTGCCGGCCAGGGTTTCGAAATCCTCGGACCGCACCATATAGTAGTAACCGAGGGCAAACAGCCAGATTTCCGCAACGTGCGCGAACAGAGCACCGAACACACCGATCAACACCGCCAAATTCCGCCGCACCGACAACTTCTGCCCCAGCCGGAACAGCCCGTTGAGCGATTCGTGGTGAATCAGCACTGTCGCCGCCACAAGAAAACTGTTGAGTAGATAAGCAACCAGCATCTCAGCGCCTGTCCGCGAAGAACTCCCTCACCAGAGCCGCGGCCTCCTCCGCCAATACACCGCCCTCCACGGAAATTTTGTGGTTGTAAAAATCCGACGCGCCGAGCTGCAGTCGACTTTCCACCGCGCCGGCACGCGGCTCCGAGGCACCGTACACCAGCCTGCCGACACGCGCGTGTATCATGGCGCCGAAGCACATGGTGCAGGGCTCGATAGTGACATAGAGGGTAGTCTGCGGCAGTCTGTAGTTGCGCATCCGCTCAGCCCCGCGGCGCAGGGCGATGACCTCCGCGTGGGCACTGGGATCACAGTTACCAATCGGGCGGTTGCTGCCCTCGCCGATAACCTCTCCCTCGAACACCAAAACCGCACCAACCGGCACTTCACCGCGCGCACCGGCAATTTCCGCCAGCTCCAGGGCCCGGCGCATAAATCCGTAATCTCTCGGGGTTGCCATAAAGTTCCCAGATAAATTGTTATACCGACGTCGTGTAGCCGGGATAGTCTTATTTAATCCGCCGCATACCGAAGCCTATCGACGGGCCCGTCATATCCATCCCACCACATGCGCTTCTCATCTGGGCGCAAAGTATCTTTGCCGCCATTAAGCGACGCAACCTAAGGTTCCGTAGCGACCAGGCGGCGCACCACAAAGTCCGCTTCCAGATTCAGACTGTCTTGCTGTTCCAGCTGGCGGCGCATATCCCGGCTGCCTTTCCAAGCGAAAGGAGTCATCATCAGAAAATCCGCGATCGCCTCACGCCCCTGAACCCGAAATGGAAAGCAGCAACGGACTTCCATTTCCGGTACAAATCCGTCCACCCGCCCGGGCGGTGGATGGAGGCGCGGCTCGTCGTAGAGGGCCGCCTTCAGTGACCAGAGGTGCTCCGGCCCCGGAGATACATCCAACAGTGAACCGCCCGGATTCAGCACCCGGCGCATTTCACTGTCCGCAGCTGGAGCGAAGATTCGCAGCAAGTGGTCGACACTGTCCTGCGCCAAAGGTAGCTCCACACTGCTGGCCACCACAAACTGAACATCCGGCATGCGCTTGGCTGCCAGACGCACGCCGGCCTTGGCAATATCCACGCCCGCCAGTGCCTGCGACGGCCAGCCTGCGGCCTCGAGTGCGCGGAGGTAATACCCCTCGCCACAGCCAATATCCAGTAATTGTCGACCGGGAGTGTATGGCAGTAGCGCCGTCACCGCCTCAACCAGCGGGCGATAGTAACCCGCGTCGAGAAAGCGGCGCCGCGCGCGCAACATTTCCGCGGAATCACCGGGGTCTTTGCTGCGTTTTCGGTTGGCCGGCAGCAGGTTCACATAGCCCTCTCGGGCACAGTCATAGCTGTGATGGTTGGCGCAATGCCAGCGCGTATCATCGCACTGCAACGGCAGCTGACAGACAGGACATTGCCAGATCATTCGGTTTTCAGAGTTTCCGTGTTTACCTGCGGCGGACTCGCCCGCTTCTGCAGAATCAAATCCGCCGCTTTTTCCGCGATGGCAATGACCGGTGCATTGGTATTGCCGCTGATGAGGGCGGGCATTATGGAGGCATCGACCACGCGCAGTCCATCCACGCCATGCACTTTGAGTTCCGCGTCCACCACGGCCATCTCATCACGGCCCATCTTGCAGGTACCCACCGGGTGATAGATGGTCTCCGCATGGCGCCGGATAAAGCGTTTGATGGATAGCTTGCTGCGCAGCGCTTTATCCGGACTCCACCAGCGCTTGTGGTAACGCTGCATATCCGCTTGCATCAAAATATCGCGCGCCATTTCAAACGCTTCCACCATCACTGCCATATCCTCGGATTCGCTTAAATAATTCGGCTGTATCAGCGGCAGCGACCTGGGGTCGCCATCCGCCAATATGATTTCCCCGCGGCTTCTGGGCCTCAGTGCACAGGCGTGCAACGAGTAACCATAGCCTCCGGGCTTTTTCCGTCCGTGCTCAAATAGCGGCGCCGCGGAAAGGTGAAATTGAATGTCCGGTTGTCCGCCAGCACGACTGGAAAAGACGAATCCCCCCGCCTCGGCCACATTGTTGGTGAGCGGCCCCCGATGTGCCAAAAGAAATTCCGGCAGACGTAGAGCCATCTGTAATTTCGAGTGCAGAGAATTGGAAAAAGTTACCGCTTCCGAAGCCTGCACTACCTGGGTGATATCCAGGTGGTCCTGCAGATTCTTGCCCACTCCCGGCAAGTGTGCCTGCAGCCGTATCCCGTGCTTTTTCAACGCTTCGCCGGGGCCAATACCTGAAAGCAACAGCAATTGCGGCGATTGGATGGCGCCAGCGCAGAGCAGTACTTCCCTGTTGGCCAATATGCGCTTGCCGTTAATCAGCGCCACCCCACTTACCCGATCCCCTCTGAACAACAAGCGTGCGACCTGACTGCGGGTAAAAACGCTCAAATTGGGCCTGTTTTTAATTGGGTGCAGATAAGCCGCGGCGGCGGAACACCGGCGACCGTGTTTCTGCGTCACCTGATAAAACCCTACGCCGTGCTGATGACTGCCATTGAAGTCGTTATTGAACGGGTGGCCGGCGGAACGGGCCGCGCGCACAAAAGCGCGCCCGGCCTCTGTCTTCCATTGCAGGTCAGACACCGATAGAGGACCCGCGCCACTGTGAAAGGCATCGCTACCCCTGGCATTGCCTTCCGCCCGCAGAAAGTAGGGCAAGATGTCGCGCCAGCCCCAGCCGGGGTTGCCCGCGGCCTCCCAGGCGTCGTAGTCGTCACTGTTGCCGCGCATATAGATCATCGCGTTGATGGCACTGCTGCCGCCCAGCGTGCGGCCGCGGGGCCAAAACAGGCGGCGCCCTTCCAAATGCATCTGCGGCTCAGTGTAATGGTGCAGGTTATAGCGCTCCCCCGGCACCAGATAACCGATGCCCGCGGGCATATTGATCAAAAGACTGCGGTCCGGCGGTCCCGCTTCCAGAAGACAGACTCTGTGCCGCTCCTCGGCACTGAGCCTGTTGGCCAGTACACAGCCGGCGGAACCTCCGCCGACAATCACATAGTCGAATACCATTTCACGGGCCATAGGGTTTTCTCTTTTATCGCTTTGCTGCCCAGACGGTACACGCGACCATAGACCTGTCACAGGCTGTGCAAAACAAACCCCTCCACAATTTTGAAATCAGTGATAAAAACCGCGTTCGGCAGTGTTTCTGTCCGGCCAAAACGTGGTGCAGCAAGTGTAGCTGCAGCAGCGGCCTGGGCATCGATCGGTAAATTCTTCGCCACCGGCAGCAAAAGTAGTTCCATGCCGGGGAAGGACGCAGAAGTAATCACTTAGAGGGGGGGGGTAACCGCGGGGTTGAGAAGTGGCCCGTAGGGTACGCAGGTAAGCACTTTTGTACTACGCGGGCGCTCCCCCCTGTTTAGAGAGCCAGGACTAGCGGCGCCGCCCGCGAATACATCGGAGTAGCCCCCGGCGGGGCACTACCAGCGGTTAGCACCGGGCGATCGCGCAGAGATCAACGTTGCGCATTCGCCGCAGGCAGCGCCCGCAAAATCGCCGCGCGCCCAGTGCGGCGGCCGTCGGCACTGCGGGCGCGCACCGCCCATACCGCATCTGCCGAAACACTCGTTTCCAGTTCCCGCCATCTTTCGCCGTCGAAATACTCCAGTGGCAATCCCGGATAAGGCAGCGCGGTTTTCAGTGCCCCATCTTCCACCACTACACCGGGCACCGGTATACGATAAGCGATGCCGCTCAAATCCAGCTTGAGCAACTCCCTGTTCCCCAGCGCCGCAGCGAATCCGTTCCAGTCAGCGTCGAGCGATGCCTTATCGACAGCTGCGGTCCGGGCGGAAAAATTCTGTCCTTCCGCCAGCGGCAGCTCCCATTCCGCCCGGTGCCAGGCGCGTTCCGCCAAAGCCAAAAGGCGCGGAAATAGCATGTACTCCACCTGGGCATCAGTGCGCACCACCTCGCTCCACAGCTGCCCCTGAATACCCTGCACACTCTTCTCAAACTCTGGCGCCGGTGACATCGCCGACCAGCCCCTGCCATCGCGATCAGTTGAAATTTCCGCCAGTTGCGCGGTGTTCAGCGGCGCATAGCTGAACGCTTTACGGGTGTCTGTTGAGCGCGAGGCCCAGTAATAGCCGCTCTCTTTGGGATCCAGCTCGTAGGGCATGTCGAAATAAAGAAAATCCGCGTGGGACTGCACCACTCCAAACCCTGCATCTGCCAAGCGCACACTTTCAGCACCGCCGCCCCAGAACAGCGGTGTCCAGGCATTGGCATAATTTCGCTTGGTGGCCAGCATCTCACCGGCATTCTCTATATGTTTTACGCCATCACTCCAAGCCGCGAGAGTGGGAATACCGGCTTCGGCCACCAGGCGGCTAACCCGCTTGGCGAAGAAGGCACCCAACTGCCCGAGATCCTCCACTTCGCCCTTGGGCACGAGTTTCTGACAGGCTGGCGACTCGCTCCACGGCATCTGGCGCTTCACCGATGCCACATCGCCCTTGTCTGGATCGCTGCCGGGAGCATCCTCGAAGCCATTGCCAGCAAGGATATTCAACGCTTCATCGCCACCGAAGTGCCAGCTGGCCAGCGGAGCACCGGCTGCCCGGTGCATCGCTTGCACTTCCCGGATCAACTTGCCAATAAAGTGGTAGGTAGAGTCGATACACGGATTGATGTAGCTGTCGTCGTAGAACTGTACCGACAGGTATTGCGTATCGTCCTGTGGATCAATCAATCGGTACTCAGCCGCCCTCTGTGCGGATTCATCGGCCAGTTTTCTGTAGCGCGCTTCCATCGCCACCACCGCGGCGCGTGCGTGAGCGGGCATGTCGAACTCGGGAATCACTTCAATATGGCGTGCAGCGGCATAGCGCACGATGTGGATATAGTCTTCGACAGTAAAGAAGCCGCTGCCGCTGTTGTCGGATTTTGGACCCGAACCCAGCTGAGGAAGCAGACAGCGGGTTTCACCGGGGTCGAAACAGCGCCTGGCCCCCACTTCCGTCAATTCAGACAGGCCGGGTATTTCAAGACGCCACCCCTCGTCGTCAGACAAGTGGAAGTGAAAACGGTTGAGCTTGTAGGCCGCCATCTGATCCAGCAACTTCAACACCACCGCCTTACTGTGAAAGTTGCGCCCTACGTCGAGAGAAAATCCGCGATGAGGAAAACGTGGCGCATCTTCCACCCGCACCCGCGCCAGTGTCTGGCTGCGCAGATCCACCAGTGCCAAAAGGGACTGCAGGCCGTAAAAAGCGCCGGCCTGATCTCGGCCAATAATCCGCGCACCGCGCGCTTTCGTCTGTAGAGTGTAAGCGCCCGCGACCTTTTCCCTGAAGGCTTCCGGTTCTATGTCCACCCGCACCGGGTAAGCCCCGGGGCCGGAGGGTGCCAGCCCCAGCTGCTCAAGCCGCTGGCGAAAAGCGTGCAGGCTCCTGCTCTCCAGAGGTCCCGCGTCCACCGCGATGCCAGTTCGGAGGCGCACCGGTTCTCCCGTTACTTCCAATAATTGCGGCCGTGGAATTATGCGCGTGCGCCAGGATTCTCCGCCGTCCGGTTGTCTTGTGCTGAAAGCAGCATAGCGACTGGCGGGGGTGGCCAGTGTATTGGCATCGTCGGCAGTGCGTTTCCAATTTTCCGGATGATGAGAGGTGATCGGCAGCGCCAACCCTTCAATACTATCGCTGTCAGTAGAAGCAATGACATGGGCCTTACCGGCCCCATCAACCACGAACAGGCGCGGCATGAAATCCGATTCAGACTGCATCCAATATTCCGCCAGTAGGTCAAAGGCCAGCGTCTCACCCTCGGCGATGCCGGTAAACGCCTCGGTGGGCGTCAGCCGGTGCAGATCACCCTTGATGTGCTCGAGCGTGAAGTCATCCCGGTTCAACAGACGCAGACTGCGGCGGATGCTGTGAAAGTAAATGGCCCAATCGCCTTCTCCGGGCCGGATTGCCTCGCCCTGATTGATTAGCGAAATGCGATAGCTTGAGCAGATGGCACCGCTGCCGCCAGCGCGTTTGCACTCAGTGCGCAGCCGTTCATCCACCCCCTGGAAGTTTGTAAGCACCTCTTGAGTTACCAAAAAATCGCGCGCAATCCGCTCTGCGGAGGAAAGTCGTTCACTGCCGGTCGGAGCGGGAAAGCCGCCGGACCGGTCGCAGGCAGATAAAAGCGCGGCCAGAAGCAGTGCGGATATCAAGGGAACACGGATCATGGCGCTTTCTCATCTTTTTTATTGCTGGCGTCACCATAGCGAAAAAGACAACGCTGTCAACAGCGTGTAGTGCGACACAGTTTGCAATCTTCTGCACGCCAGGCGAATACACCGGGGAAAACTCACATAAAGCCACACACCGGCCTCGCGCGGTCTTCTCGAACCCTTACCGCGCCCACGCTATTACGTCGGAAGTGCCTTTGCCTCCGCGGAAAACTCAATAAGCGACATAGATCAAGTTTTCATTAAAGCACCAGGCGTATTGTGTGAACCAGGATAAAAAACTTTGGCGTTCCGCTTCGCACCTTTGGAAGAAGATCGACAAGAATGGAAAAAACCAACAGTGGCGCGGCCTGTGGCGCAATGACCAGTTTTTCCAGCCCGTCCACAAATACCGGTTGCATGGGGCGCCAAAGATATGAGATACAACAGTTCATTAAGGGTGAACCATAATAAATTCAACGGCGACTGCGGCCGCTTGGCTAAGAAGTAGACACCCCGGGGTAGATCAAATGGAAGTCTCCAAGGAATTCAGCAGTTTTCGATTCCGTCCAAACAAACACCTGACAATTGTATTTAGTCTGCTTTTACTTCCCACGTCCGGTTCCTGCCTCGCCGACGAACTGTTTATTCCCGACTCCACCAGCGCTCTGAATCTGCAGGCGGACAACGCTTTTTTTACCGACAGCGCCTTTGGCATGGACAATGCCGCCCTATATGAAGCCGCGGAAAATCTACGCAACAACTCCATGGATTCGGTTCAGCGGCGTCTCAATTATCAATGGCTGCAGATGCACACCAACCCAGACAAGTTCCAGCCCACCACTGGTGGCAAGGCCCTCAATGAAATTCTAAAAATGGGTTGGAAAACCTACCGGGAGCAGAACAAGCGCAACTTCAGCAGTGGTCTTTTGCGCTACACCAGTGGCCACGGCACTATCGGCAAAGCCCTGGACTACGACGTGCGCCTTTCAGACGAAAAGTTCAGATTCTCCTTCGAATACGAATTCTGAGCGCAAAGATCGCATTCCGGCACCCAGCTGCAATCGTGCGCCAGGGGGGCCGCTGTATCACCAACGGGGGCGATCTTCCAACGCCCCCAATTTCCATCCAACTCCTTCCCCGGCATCGATTTGATAGAATCCCCGCCATTTATCTCTGGCGGAGACAACAGTGACCAATTCAGCCACCCCCAAAACCTTCTCACAACTGCCGCGAGCCGGCGTTGGCCGGCGACTGGCGGCCCTGGTTTACGACGCTTTGATAGTGGCTGGGCTTTTGATGGTGTATGGATTACTGGTGGTGCCCCTGTCCTCAACCCTGGGGCTACTGGAGTGCCTGCCGGATCAGCGCTGTGTGGGCACACCGCTGTACCACACGCTCTTTCCGCTGGGAATGGCGGCAGTGGTCGCCAGCTATTTCATCTGGTCCTGGCGCGCGGCGGGACAAACCATCGGCATGCGCGCCTGGCGCCTCCTGTTGGCCAGTCCCGGCGGCGTACAACTGAGCTGGCGTCAGTGCACACTGCGCGTATTGATGGCCCCGCTGTCGGTCGCCTGCCTGGGCCTGGGATACTTTTGGGCCTGGACCCGCACGGACCGCGCCAGCTGGCACGATCTGATTTCCGCCTCTGAAGTCCGTCTGCTGCCGAAACCCAAGAAGGGCCGTTAAGGAACCTCTGATTAATTCGCGTGAACACTATGGTAGCTTCCGGGGCGCTCAGGCAATAGGAAGGACATTTCGAAAACGCACGAGTACTTCCCTGTAGCTCCGACGGATACATCCCTGTATCCGACGGTTTCGAAATGCCCGTCCTATCACCTGAGCTTCACATCCGCCCCCGAAGCGCCTCTGCCACCAGAAAGTGACTTAATCAGAGGTTCCTTAATTTACCTAGCCCGCTTTAACAACAGCCAGCCAAGGGCAAAGCAGAGCAGTATCGGCAGCAGAACAGCGATAAACGGCGGGAAGCCGAACACCACCGATGAAGGCCCGAGCATATCCTGCAGCGTCTGGAAGACGATACCGACGATAACGCCGGTAAAGACGCGCAGGCCGGTGGTCACTTCCCGCAAGGGGCCAAAAATAAAAGAAATAGCCACCATGACCAGGCTGGCAATTGTCAGCGGCTGCAGCAATTTCTTCCAGAACTGCAGCCAATAACGGCTGGAGTCTTCCCCTTTGCGGTCGAGGAAATTGCCGTAAGCCCAGAGATTCCGCGGTGACAGATCCGACGGCAGAGGGACCACCAGAGCGAACAGTTCCGGGGAAATTTCCGCCTGCCACTCTTGCCGCGCCTTCACCTCGCTGAGGGCCCGGTCGGCGGTAAAGGTCGTCGTGCGGCTGTTCTCCAGTATCCAGTGGTCACCGGCAAAATAGCCGCGCTCGGCGAATTCCACCCGCTGCAACTCGCGCTCGTCGCCGAACCGGTAGCGGGTAACACCGTACAGCTCGCCGCTGGGCAGCGCCGCATTAAAGTGTACGAATTCATCGCCCTCCTTGAGCCACAGCCCCTCCTCCAGGCCGCTGTCATCCAGTTCTCCAAGGGCCATAGCCTTGCGGTTTTCCGCGGTCTGATTGGTATGCGGTATCACGAATTCCGCCAGCGCCAGCCCCAGCACAATCAGCAGCATCACCGGTTTCATCACAGCCCAAGCGATCCGGCCGATAGAGATGCCCGCAGCGCGCATTACCGTGAGTTCACTGGTGCCGGCGAGGGTGCCCAGGCCAACCATACAGCCCACCAGGGCGGAGAAACCCAGCTGTTCGTAGATCCGCTCAGGCAGTGTCCAGAGCACATACAGCACCGCGTCGGCAAACTGGTAATTGTCCTCCAGTTCGCCCAGCTGATCGACAATGGCAAAGATCACATCCAGGCCAATCAACACCAGCAGGACGGCGCCGACGGCCATGGCCACAGTGCGGCCGATATAGACATCCAGTTTACGCATTGCGCCCCTCTCCGCCGTGTACCGCGGCGCGCTTCGGCCGCCGCCTCCAGTCGCGTCCGCCCAGCATCAAAAGACCGAGAATGAGAAAAGGCGGGTGCACCAGCCAAATGGCCGCTGGGTTGCCAATCTTGCCATCTTCAATTGCCCCCCTTACCCCTTGCAATATCACCAGGTAGGTAATGTAGAGCAGCACCGCCGGCACCATCTTGGCGTAGCGCCCCTGCCGCGGATTGGTGCGGGACAATGGCACCGCCAGCACTGCCACCACCAGCACCAGTACCGGCAAGCTGAAGCGCCAGTGCAGATAAGCGCGCTCAACAGGATTGTCGCTACGCCACAAATCCAGCGTGGATGCGGACTCTATGCGGTCGCGCCAACGGCTGCGGGCTTCGGGAATCTCCAACTGCACTTCGTAACTGGAGAACTTCATCAGACGGTAGTCGCGCTGCCCCGGTATGCCTTCATAGCGGTAACCGTCGCGCAACACCAGATAGCGCAACCCGGTTTCCGGATCTATCCGCTGCACCCCCTCCCGCGCGACGGTGACGATCTGGTGGTCCGTTTCTGTATCCGCGCGCGAGTTGCCCAGCTCGGCGAGGAAAACATCGCGCATGGTGGACTTGTCCTCACTCAGGGAGTCGGCGTAGTAGACCGCGCGCTCCCCTTCCGTGCCGACAAACTTCTTCGGCACCAGGTGATCGAACTCGTTGCGCGATTTATCCGCGGTGAGCAGGCTGGAGGACCGCGCCATGCCGGTGGGCGAGAAATAAAGGCTCATGGACGCCACCACCAATGCCACCATAAAGGCCGGCGCCAGGGTGTACATCAGCAGACGCCGCTCGCTGAAACCGCAAGCGTGCAGCACTGTCATTTCACTCTCGATATAGAGGCGGCCATAGGCGAGCAGAATACCGACAAAGAGTCCGAGCGGAAGCACCAGTTCCAGAAACCCCGGCAGGCGGTATCCCATCAAGGCAAAGAGGATATTCGCGGAGAGGTCGCCCGCAGCTGCTTCCGCCAGATACTTCACAAAACGGCCACTCATCACCATCAGTAAAAGCACGGCGCTGACTGCTAGCGTGGCGAAAAGCAGCTCGCGGCACAGATAGCGGAAAATAATCACGGGGCGAATGAATTCCTTGGTGACAGCGATGCGGTAAGTTGTGGATCAAATAATGAACAAGTCACTCCAATTACGACAATCCTATGGCGCAGGAGTTAAACTTGTGCGGCGCATTATCGCCAAATTTATTTGCAATGTCTCGAAACGCGGGACATAGAACCAGATTTCAATGAAAGGAAACGGAATTATGCAGTTCTCTGCCAAGGTCTCCGATATCAGCAAACAGCGCAGCGCCTGCGCCATCATTGCCGTCGATGCCAAAAACCGTCTGGGTGCAGCTGGCCGCGCCCTGGACGAAGTCAGTGGCGGTGTCATCGGCAAAATATTGAAACGCGGCGACCTCGGCAACAAACTCGCCAGCACCCTGACCGTCAATCTGGTGGAAGGGCCGGTGGAGCGGGCGCTGTTGGTGCGCGCCGCAGACGGTGCGCTCAACCGCGCGGACTTCCGCAAGCTCGCCGCCAACAGCGCCGGGGTTGCCAAAGACTTCAAAAATGCCTGCAGCTATCTGACAGAGCTGGAAGTGGCCGATGCCGATACCGCCTGGCAGGCGCAGCAACTGGCCCTCTGCGCGGGCCTCGCCACCTACAGATTTACCCGCTGCCGAAGCGATGCCAAAGACAATCCACTGGCCAAATTTACCGTGCACGCGCCGGAGCGGGGACAACTCAAGGCAGTGAAGCGCGGCGTAGAAATAGGCGCCGCCCAGGCCGCCGGCAGCAACTTGGCACGCGAACTGGGCAACCTGCCGGGCAACATCTGCACCCCCAGCTACCTAGCCGGAGAGGCGCGCGCGCTGGCAAAAGGCAATGCCAAACTGACCACCACCGTACTGGACGAGAAAAAACTGCAGTCCCTCGGTATGGGCGCCTTCCTGAGCGTCGCCAAGGGCAGCGAACAGCCGCCGGCGCTGATCGCCATGAACTACAAAGGCGGCAAGGCCGGAGACAAACCGGTGGTCCTGGTGGGCAAGGGAATCACCTTCGACAGCGGCGGTATCAGCATCAAGCCCGGCCAGCAAATGGATGAAATGAAATTCGATATGTGCGGCGCCGCCGCTGTCTTCGGTGTCATGCGCGCACTGCTGGAACTGCAACCGGCAATCAACGTAGTGGGCCTGGTGGCCGCAGCGGAGAACATGCCCAGCGGCCGCGCCAGCAAACCCGGCGACATCGTCACTTCCATGTCCGGCAAAACCATTGAAATCCTCAATACCGACGCGGAAGGCCGCCTGGTACTCTGCGATGCCCTCACCTACGCCGCCAAGTACAAGCCGGAAGTGGTGATCGACGTGGCCACCCTGACCGGTGCCTGTGTCATCGCTCTGGGTAGTCACGCCACCGGCTTGTACTCCAACCGGGACAGTCTGGCACAGGAACTACTCGCCGCTGGCGAACGCACTGGCGACCGCGCCTGGCAGATGCCGCTGTGGGACGAATATCAGTCCGCGCTGGACTCCAACTTTGCCGACATCCAGAATATCGGCGGCCGCGAGGCGGGCTCCGTCACCGCCGCCTGTTTCCTATCCCGCTTTACCGAAGACTACACCTGGGCGCATTTGGACATCGCCGGCAGCGCCTGGCACTCCGGGGCCAAGAAGGGCGCCACAGGGCGGCCCGTGCCGCTCCTGGTGGAGTACCTGCTGGGCAAATGAGCCGCAAAACCCAGAGGTGACGGCCCCGGTGGCCGCGGCCTCTGACCCACCCCGCGGCCAGGGAAGGGCGCGGGCGGGGCCGCGCCTGACGCCTCCGCGACAGCGTCCCATTCGCCCGAGCTGGAATTAAAGATGACCCGAATAGACTTCTATGTACTCCCCGGTGATCAGCACCGGGACGCCGATATTTTCGCCTGTCGCTTGGCGGAAAAAGCCTACCGCGCGGGCTTACGCGTGCTGCTGGCAGTCGACGACAAAACCCGGGCTAACGAACTGGACCAACTGCTGTGGACTTTCCGCGAGGACAGCTTCCTGCCCCACGCGCCGCAGAGTGCGGGCGAAAACGCAGCGGTGGAAATCAACTGCGGCGAGGAACCGGGCCAGCACCACGGTCTGCTGATCAACCTGCGCAGCGACGTCCCCGGCTGGTTCAGCCGCTTTGAGCGCCTGGCAGAAATCGTCGTGCAGCAACCGGACGCCCTGGCGCGTTCCCGAACGCGATTCTGTCACTTCCGCGATCGCGGATATCCGTTACAATCCCACAAGATCAACTGACATTAACCACACGGCAAGCAGGCACTCACCCAGCCATGTCCCGTCGGAAGAACAAATACAAACAGCGCGGACATCAGCCCGGGCCTTCCAGCGAACTGCTCGATGAGCTGAACACCCTGCGCGACCTGCTCGGCAGTGACGAACTCGGCGATATCCCCCTGCTCGATCAGGTGGCCGGGCCTGTCCCGTCCCGACAGTCCGCCGCGCGGACACCAAAACCGCAGCCGCTGCGACCGGCGTCCCGCCGACCGCTGGAAGAAATTGACCTGCCGATTCTCTTCTCTCCCGTAGACGAAGAGCTGCCGGACGACGGCAAACCGGAGCTCAACGAGTCAGAACTCGAACTGCTGCGCCCGCTACAAAACCTGCGCCCGGAAAGCGGAGCACCTCTGACGGAGTCCTCCACTGCCCCGGCCGCAGCGGCGCCGCGGGAACGGGAAGACCCCCCATCACCGCCTGCCGCGCATCTACAGAAGCAATCTGCAGCGGGCGATGCCGCTCAAAGCGCCGAGGAACAGGGACAGGGAGAACTCTTCGTTCAAACCAAGACCCCGTCCAAGGAAAACCCGTTTCTGCCCGCCCATATCCGCGCGCGCCTGACAGGCGGTCGGGTCCCCAAAACCGTGGAACCCACCCCCGAAGCACCAGCGACCGCGACAAGCCCGGCCGAAGAAGTTTCTGCGGAAAGCACTGGGCCCAAGGCAAACGCAGCCGCGGAACCCCAAGAGCCCGCGCCACTCCTTCCGCAAGCGGGGAAAGACGCACAACCGGCGGATAAGGAAATCCAGCGCAAGCAACTCGTCGACCGCCTGGTGGCAAAACAGCTACCCGAACTGGAGCGCCAGCTCCGCGCGCGCATCGAGAAAATGCTCGACGAACTGGAAGCCAAGCAGTAGCGCGGTATAATCCCCGCCTTTTCCAACAGTTCCGGCACAGGACCTGGCCGCACCGGATTCGCCCGTCACTTCGGCGAATTCGGCGCGACAGGCCTCGAGTGATTTCCCAGCCCCCGCGGCGAGCAGAACAAGGTTTCCCACCCGCATGGACAAGACATATCAGCCCAACGCCATAGAACAGCAGTGGTACAAAACCTGGGAAGAAAACGGCTACTTCAAGCCCAACGGCGATACCGAAGCCAATCCCTACAGCATCATGATTCCGCCTCCCAACGTCACCGGCAGCCTGCACATGGGCCACGGCTTCCAGGAATCCATCATGGATGCACTGATCCGCTACCACCGCATGCAGGGAGATAACACGCTCTGGCAGGTGGGCACCGACCACGCCGGTATCGCCACCCAAATGGTCGTGGAACGCCTGCTCGCCGCAGAAGGACAAGACCGCCATCAACTGGGTCGCGAAAAGTTCATCGAAAAAGTATGGGAGTGGAAGGAACAGTCCGGCGGCACCATCACCCGCCAACTGCGCCGCCTGGGCGCCAGCCCAGACTGGTCCCGCGAACGCTTCACCATGGATGAAGGGTTTTACAAGGCGGTGCAGGAAGTCTTTATCCGCCTGTACGAAGACGGCCTTATCTACCGCGGCAAACGCCTGGTGAACTGGGACCCGAAACTGCACACCGCCATTTCCGACCTGGAAGTGTTGAACGAGGAAGAACAAGGCCACCTGTGGCACTTCCGCTATCCGCTGGCGGATGGCTCCGGCCACTTGGTGGTCGCCACCACCCGCCCCGAGACTATGCTCGGCGACACCGCAGTGGCCGTGCACCCGGAAGACGAGCGCTACAAGCACCTGATCGGCAAGAAGGTTAAGCTGCCGCTGACAGAACGCGAAATCCCCATCATCGGCGACGACTATGTAGACCGCGAATTCGGTACCGGCTGC
Organism: Microbulbifer thermotolerans; assembly: GCF_001617625.1. Classification (NCBI taxonomy): domain Bacteria; kingdom Pseudomonadati; phylum Pseudomonadota; class Gammaproteobacteria; order Cellvibrionales; family Microbulbiferaceae; genus Microbulbifer; species Microbulbifer thermotolerans. The sequence goes on from NZ_CP014864.1 coordinate 2,673,835, forward strand.
GTGAAAATTACCCCAGCCCACGATTTCAACGACTACGAAATGGGCCAGCGCCACCAGTTGGAGATGATCAACATCCTCGACGCCGACGCACACCTGAACGAAAACGTGCCGGAAAAATACCGCGGCATGGAGCGCTTCGCCGCCCGCTCCCAGGTTGTAGACGACTTAGACGCCCTGGGCCTTCTGGAAAAGGTCGAGCCACACACCCTGAAGGTTCCCCGCGGCGACCGATCCGGCGTAGTGATCGAGCCCTGGCTTACCGATCAATGGTACGTAAAAACCCAGCCGCTGGCGGAAGAAGCCATCAAAGCGGTGGAAGACGGCCGTGTCAATTTTGTGCCCAAGAACTACGAGAATATGTATTTCTCCTGGATGCGCGATATCCAGGACTGGTGCATATCCCGCCAGCTGTGGTGGGGCCACCGCATTCCCGCCTGGTACGATGACGAAGGCAATGTCTACGTCGGCCGCTCCGAACAGGAGGTGCGAGAGAAAAACAACCTGGGCAGTGAAGTCACCCTGCGCCAGGACGAAGACGTACTCGACACCTGGTTCTCCTCCGGCCTCTGGACCTTCGGCACCCTCGGTTGGCCAGAGGAAACCCCGGAACTCAAAACCTTCCACCCCACCTCGGTGCTGGTGACCGGTTTCGACATCATCTTCTTCTGGGTCGCGCGCATGATGATGCTGACCCTGTACTTCAAGAAGGAAGTGCCCTTCCACACCGTGTACGTGCACGGACTGGTGCGCGACAGCCAAGGGCAGAAGATGTCCAAATCCAAGGGCAATGTGCTAGACCCCATTGACCTGATTGACGGCATCGATCTCGAAAGCCTGGTGCAGAAACGCACCACCGGCATGATGCAGCCGCACCTGAAGGAAAAAATTGAGAAGCAGACGCGCAAGGAATTCCCCGAAGGCATCGCCGCCTACGGCACAGATGCCCTGCGCTACACCTACTACTCGCTGGCATCCACCGGCCGCGATATCAAGTTCGACGTGGGCCGAATCGAGGGCTTCCGCAACTTCTGCAACAAAATCTGGAACGCCTCCCGCTACGTGCTGCAAAACTGCGAGGGCCACGACTGCGGCCAGGATGGCAGCGGCGATTTCGAACTCAGCCTCGCCGACCGCTGGATCATCTCCCAGCTGCAACGCACAGAAAAAGCCGTGCGCGAAGCTATGGACAGCTACCGCTTCGACCTCGCCTCCCAGGCGCTGTACGACTTTATCTGGGGTGAATACTGCAGCTGGTATCTGGAACTTTCCAAGCCGATACTCTGGGACGAAAACGCGTCAAACGCCATTAAAAAAGGCACCCGCCGCACCCTGATCCGCGTACTGGAAACAACACTGCGGCTGGCGCATCCACTGATGCCTTTCATCACCGAGGAAATCTGGCAAAGGGTGAAAGACCTCGCCGGCGCAAGCGGCGAAACCATTATGCTGCAACCCTACCCGGAGCCGAACGATCACAAGATCGATACCGAAGCCGAAGCGGCCATCGCCTGGCTGAAGCAGGTGATCGAAGGCGTGCGCAATATTCGCGGAGAGATGAACATCTCCCCAGCGAAGAAAATTCCGCTGCTGCTGCGCAACGGCTCGCAGCGCGACGAAGCACTGCTGGAACAGGCCCGCAGCCTGCTGCTCAAGCTCGCAAGCCTCGAGTCCATCACCTGGCTCGCCGACGGAGAATCCGCGCCCGCTTCTGCCACGGCGTTGGTTGGCGACATGGAGCTGCTGGTCCCCATGGCCGGGCTGATTGATGTACAGGCAGAAACGGCACGCTTGCAGAAGGAAATCGACAAGCTGGCGAAAGAGCGCAGCCGCCTGGAGAACAAGCTGGAAAATCCCAAGTTCGTCGACAAGGCGCCGGCGGAAGTAGTCGCCAAAGAAAGGGATAAACTGGCCGACGTGCTGAGTGCCCAGGCGCGCCTGCAGCAACAGCTGGAGGCAATCAGTAAGCTTTGAGAAACCTCTGATCGGTTCACATCCCGGCGGCAAAAGTCATTCTGTGACTGAGCGCCCGAAGCCCTCTCCGGCTTCAGAGGTTCTCAACAGTGACAATTCGCAAAAAAGGGGCGCAGGCCCCTTTTTTGTTGTCACCGCTTCACTCTCTGTTTTCCCCGACACCAGCTGCCAAATGCCTTCCCCCCCTTCCCACGCCCACCTGAAAGCGGTGACGCCCAATATTACAGAAGTAACGCGCATATAAACCCATTACTTAAGAAGTAATTGATCCTTTAGCTCACTGGCACTCTCCACGGCAAAGATTTATAAAACAGGCAGTGTTCCGTACTTGCGTCACACATCAAAATTTTTACGCCAACAATAAAAAATCAGCCTCTGCCGCGGTTGATCTGAATTCCGCAGACAAAATCGATCAGGGATTTTTATACGCCGCAGTACGACCGAAAGAGGGTCAGCACCCTCCAGCAAATCGGGGAGAGAAATGTTGAATCGACCAACCCAATTCGACCCGGCCACTCTAGTGCAGCATTTATGGCCACTGATCGTCTACGGATTTGCCGTACTCGCGCTCATCGCCCTGATGTTAGGGCTGTCGTATTTCCTCGGCCAGCGGCGGCGGGACGCCGCCACGGATGAACCTTTCGAATCCGGTATTGTCTCCCAGGGCAGCGCGCATGTGCGTCTTTCTATCAACTACTATCTGGTGGCCATACTCTTTATTGTCTTCGACCTGGAAGCTATCTACCTGTTCAGCTGGGCGATCGCTTTCCGGCAAACCGGTTTGCTGGGTTTTATCGAAGCAGCTATTTTCATCGTAATACTCCTCGCCGGCCTGATCTATCTATGGCGCCTGGGCGCACTGGATTGGGGCGGAAAACAGCAAAGGAACCTCTAATTAATTCGCGTGGACGCTGCAATGAAATTGTGAGTATTTATCTAAGGAACCTCTGATTAATTCGCGTGGACACTATGGTAGCTTCCGGGGCGCTCAGGCAATAGGAAGGACATTTCGAAAACGCACGAGTACTTCCCTGTAGCTCCGACGGATACATCCCTGTATCCGACGGTTTCGAAATGCCCGTCCTATCACCTGAGCTTCACATGCGCCCCCGAAGCGCCTCTGCCACCAGAAAGTGACTTAATCAGAGGTTCCCTAACCTTTAACCGTCTTCACGTCCAAGGAGCGTATGGGGCAAAGGCTCCCATAGAGCGACGAAAAGGACAACAATAACCTCTTAGGGAAAGCCTATGCGCTGGCAGTTAACCAAAGCGGACAATCTGATCGCCGTGGATGCCAGGCGGACACAGGACGATATTTTTTCCGAAGAGATCAAAAAAAATATCCTGCTTACCAAGTTGGAAAAACTGGTGGCCTGGGGCAGAGCCAATTCACTTTGGCCCTTTAACTTTGGCCTTTCCTGCTGCTATGTGGAAATGGCCACTGCCTTTACCAGCCGTCACGACATCGCCCGTTTTGGATCAGAAGTGATCCGCGCCACACCGAGGCAAGCGGATCTTATCGTCATTTCCGGCACCGTATTTATCAAAATGGCGCCAGTAATCCAGCGACTCTATGAGCAAATGATGGAGCCGCGCTGGGTGATATCCATGGGCTCCTGCGCCAATTCCGGCGGCATGTACGACATCTACAGTGTGGTGCAGGGCGTAGACCGTTTTCTCCCCGTTGACGTCTACGTGCCCGGCTGCCCGCCGCGCCCGGAGGCATTGATGCAGGGGCTGACCCTACTGCAAAAACAGGTGGCCACGGAGCGCCGCCCCATCAGCTGGGTGGTGGAAGATCAGGGGGTGCGCCGGATTCCAAAACCCAGCCTGCGCGACGAAAACCGTGAAAAACGCATGGCGGCAGACAAACTGCGGTCACCCGATACCGTCTGAGCACTGCAAGCCCGCGCTTGCCCTCCCGAAAGGGGGAGAAAAATTATGAACAGCGTCATCGCCAACAGTGTTTACAGCCCGACACCCTACCGTGCGGCGGCCAAAAGTTTTATCGGTGACCTGCGCAGCCAATACCGGCATAACAAATACTGGCTGCAACCGGACTGCCCCGATATGCCGACGCTGTGGACGGATAGCCGCTCACTGCTGCCGCTGCTGCGCTTTCTGAAAGCGGAAATTTCCCACCCGTTCGCAATGCTTTACGACCTGACCGCCATCGACGAACGGCTGCGGATCAACCGCGGCAAGGGAGAATCCGAGCAGCCTAAAAGTGATTTCACCCTGGTCTACCAACTGCTTTCCGTGCAGCGGGATCTGTTTATCCGCATTAAATTGGCGCTTCCAGCATCGCATTTGTCCGCCCCATCCGCCACCAGCGTGTGGACCAGCGCCAACTGGTACGAGCGGGAAATCTGGGACCTGTTCGGCATCGAGTTTATTGGGCATCCGAATCTGCGCCGGATCCTGATGCCTTCGACCTGGCAGGGACACCCGCTGCGCAAAGACCACCACGCCCGCGCCACTGAAGTAGACCCTTTCAAACTAACAGCGGAAAAACAGCGCCAGGAACAAGAAGCACTGCGATTCAAGCCCGAGGAGTGGGGTATGGCCCGCGCCAGCGACAGCGCGGAATTCATGTTTTTGAATCTGGGGCCCAATCATCCCAGTGTGCACGGAGTTTTTCGCGTCGCACTGCAACTGGACGGCGAGCGCATTATCGACGCCGTGCCAGACATCGGCTACCACCACCGCGGTGCGGAAAAAATGGCCGAGCGTCAGGCTTGGCACACTTTTATGCCCTACACCGACCGTATCGATTATCTGGGCGGCGTAATGAACAATCTGCCCTACGTGTTGGCGCTGGAGCAACTGGCGGGAATTCCGGTCCCATCTCGCGCACAGGTGATTCGGGTAATGCTGTGCGAACTATTCCGCATTGCCAGCCATCTAGTGTTCTACGGCACCTTTGCCCAAGACGTGGGGCAGATGTCACCCGTCTTCTACATGTTCGTCGACCGGGAAAAACTTTTCGGCATTATCGAAGCGATCACCGGCGGGCGTATGCATCCGGCCTGGTTCCGAATCGGCGGTGTAGCGCAGGATCTGCCCCGCGGCTGGGACAAGCTGGTACGAGAATTCCTCGACTATATGCCAAAGCGGCTGCGCGAGTACGAGGGCATGGTGCTGAAAAACAAGCTGTTGCAAAAACGCACCCGTGGCATCGGCGTCTACAACACACAAGAAGCACTGGAGTGGGGCGTCACCGGCCCCGGCCTTCGCGCCACAGGACTAGAGTGGGACCTGCGCAAGCGCCGCCCCTACAGTGGCTACGATCAATTTGAGTTTGATATCCCCTGTTTCGACAGCGGCGACTGTTTCGACCGCTGCCGGGTTCGTGTCGAGGAAATCTGGCAGAGTCTGCGGATTATCCGCCAGTGCCTCGACAATATGCCCCCCGGCCCCTATAAATCCGATCATCCCCTTACCACGCCGCCGCGCAAGTCGCGCACCATGCACGACATAGAGACGTTGATACAGCACTTCGTCAACAACAGCTGGGGGCCGGTAATGCCGCCGGGTGAAGTCTGTTATCCGGTGGAAGCCACCAAGGGAGTGAACAGCTACCAAATTATTAGCGATGGCGGAAATTGCGCCTATCGTACCCGAATCCGCACGCCCTCTTTCCCCCACTTACAGATGATTCCACTGATGGCGCGCGGCCTATTGGTGGCGGATCTGATCGCTATCATCGCCAGTATCGATTTTGTGATGGCAGATGTGGACCGGTAGCAGGGCGCGCTGATGAATGCACACGAACGCGATGACGGCTTGTGGCACAGGACAATCAAGCAAACCTATCAGCGGTTCCCCAATTATCGGGAATAACCTATGTCCAGTACTTTTGAAGCGGAAGTCATAGCAGTAATGGAGCAAAACAAGGCGGGCGAAGACATTCACAAGGCCAGCTTAAGTGATGCGGAAAAAGCCGAGATTGAACGCGAGTTCGCCCACTACGAGGACAAGGCCTCTGTGGGCCTGGAAGCACTGCGTATAGTGCAGAAACACCGCGGCTGGGTTTCCGACGAAAGTCTGCGGGCGGTCTCTGCCTATTTGGACATTCCAGTGGCGCAACTGGAAAGTGTCGCCACCTATTTCCAACTGATATTTCGCCAGCCAGTGGGCCGAGAAGTGATTCTTCTGTGCAAAAGCGCCAGCTGCTGGATTATGGGGTGCGCCCACCTGCAGAAAAAAATCCAGGAGAAGTTGCGTATCAAGCCAGGAGAAATCACGGCAGACGGGCTTTTCACCTTATTGGAAACCCCCTGCCTCGGCGACTGCGACAAAGCGCCGGTAATGATGATCAACGGAGAGATGCACCGCCATCTCACAGAAGCCACAGTGGACGAAATTCTCGACAACAAAATCAAAACCCATCGCGCGAAAGGCTCCTGCCATGCCGGACCAGACACTGACTAAGCCGTTGACCAAAAACATATGCCCGCAGCATAAACCACCGGATATCGAGCGCTACCAGGATAACGGCGGCTACAGCGGCTGGAGAAAAGCCCTGGGCATGGCACCGGAAGATATTGTCGAGCTGGTTCAGAAAAGCGGACTGCGCGGCCGCGGCGGTGCCGGTTTCAACACAGGGCTTAAATGGAGCTTCGTCCCCCGGGGAAAGGGCAGCCCCTCGGTCAAATATCTGGTGTGCAATGCAGACGAAATGGAGCCGGGCACCTTCAAGGACCGGCTGCTGATGGAGCAAAACCCTCACCTGCTGATCGAGGGCATGGCCATCGCCGCCTACGCCATAGAAGCGCGCACCGCCTATATTTTTATCCGCGGCGAATACCACCTGGCAGCGGTACGCCTGGAACAAGCGATAAACGAAGCCAGACAGGCCGGCCTTATCGGGCCGGACATTCTCAACAGTGGTTACAGCTTGGAAATTTATCTGCACCGCAGCGCAGGTAATTATATCTGCGGTGAAGAAACTGCCCTGCTCAACGCCTTGGAGGGAAGGCGGGCCATCCCACGGGCAAAACCGCCTTTTCCCCAGGTCAGCGGCCTCTGGGGTAAACCCACCGTCGTCAACAATGTGGAAACACTTTGCAATATTCCGCACCTGATCGAACTTGGCAGCGAATGGTACAAAAGCCTCGGCCGCTGCCAGGACGCGGGCAGCAAACTGTTCGGAGTCAGCGGCAAGGTCAACAAACCGGGCACCTGGGAATTGCCCATGGGTACACCCATCCGGGAAATCATTGAAGAACACGCCGGCGGCATGCGCGATGGACTGAAACTCAAAGGCTTCCTCCCCGGCGGTGGTTCCACGGATTTTCTCGGCCCCACAGATCTGGACCTGCCGATGGACTATGACGCAATCGCCAAGGCGGGCAGCCGCATGGGGACCGGCACCATCATCGTACTGGACGACCACACCTGCCCGGTGGGGCTTGTCCTGAATTTGAGTCAGTTTTTTGCCCGGGAATCCTGCGGCTGGTGCACCCCCTGCCGCGACGGTCTGCCCTGGGTGGTGGAAATTCTGACCCGAATCGAAAACGGCAGTGGGACACCGGAGGATCTGGATCTGCTGCAGGAACAGGTGGCACGCATGGGCCCCGGCAATACCTTCTGCGCTCTGGCCCCCGGTGCCGCCGAGCCCCTACAAAGCGCACTGCGCCTGTTTGAAGAGGACTTTATCGATCACATCAGAAAAGGGCGCTGCCCTTACCGGTAGAGAGCCATGCCCGCAATCTGTGCGAGCAGAAGGAACCATAAAAAAACGGATAAGCTATGCCTACCATCACAATCGACGGCAAACACTATCAAGCAGAAGAACAAGAAAACCTGCTCAGCGTCTGCCTCACAGCCGGAATAAACCTGCCCTACTTCTGCTGGCATCCGGCGATGGGATCTGTTGGTGCCTGCCGCCAGTGTGCAGTGATCGAATACAAAAACACCGATGACAAGCACGGCCGTCTGGTTATGAGCTGCATGACCCAGGTCAGGGAAGGCGGTATTTACAGTGTCGACGCAACGCGCGCGCGCCAATTCCGTGGCGGCATTATCGAAAACCTGATGACCAACCACCCCCACGACTGCCCTGTCTGTGAAGAGGGCGGCGAGTGTCACCTGCAGGATATGACCGAGATGAGCGGCCATACCATGCGCCGATTCCGCGGCCGTAAACGCACCCACCGCAATCAGTACCTGGGCCCCTTTATCAACCACGAAATGAATCGCTGTATTGCCTGCTACCGCTGTACACGCTTTTACCGCGACTACGCCGGAGGCACAGATCTACAGCCTCTGGCGCGAAATAACCAGGTCTACTTTGGCCGCCATGAAGATGGTTTACTGGAAAACGGCTTCAGCGGCAACCTGGTGGAAGTCTGCCCTACTGGGGTCTTTACTGACAAAACCTTCAGCAAACACTTTGTGCGCAAGTGGGATCTGCAATCGGCGCCCTCGGTCTGCGAACACTGCGCGGTGGGCTGCAATACCGCACCCGGCGCGCGCGCCCCCGGTAATGGAAAAGATCCGATACTGCGCCGGGTGGTCAATCTCTACAACCGCGATATCAACGGCTATTTCCTCTGCGACCGCGGTCGCTTTGGATACGATTATGTCAACAGCGAAAAGCGCATCAAAAATGTTTTGGTCGCGTGCGAAAAAAATATCATCAGCTCCACTGCGGCACCGGGGGAAAGAATCCACGGCGAAATACACCCGGAACCCGCGGTTAAACATCTGGCCCGGCACCTCGCAGAAGTCCAACAGGGCCGGCGCCGCCTTATCGGCATAGGATCACCTCGCAGCTCACTGGAAAACAACTTTGCACTCCGGGAGCTGGTGGGAAAAAACAACTTTTTTAGCGGCCTTTCTGCGCGGGACCTGCAACTGCTACAACTGGTGGACAGAACGCAGCGGGACGCGCGCATTCACTGCCCCACCACACCGGAAATCGAGAGCGCAGACGCCATATTGATTCTCGGTGAAGACATAGACAACACCGCGCCGCGCGTCGCACTGGCAGTGCGCCAGGCAGCACGCAACCGACAAAAGCGGCAGGCACAGCAACTGCAGATTCCCCTTTGGCAGGACGCCTCGGTACGCCAGCTGCGCGTCGAAGCCAGTCCCATTTTTTTTATCGGGTTGGAAAAACCTCGGCTCGCGGATATCACCAGTGCCACACTGCTCGGCACACCGGAACAAACCGCGCTGTTTGCCGACAGCATCGCGCAACTGATTCTGGGGGACGATACCGGTGCACGGAAACTTGCCCCAGACTGCCGTGCACAGGTGGAGCAAGTGGCGAACACCCTTCGGCAGGCGGAAAATCCGCTGATCATCTCCGGCTGTGGGAGCAGAAGCAGTGACATTATCCACTGCGCCGGAAAAATCGCCGCCACTCTGGCAGATACCTCTTCCTCCCCCTGCTCCTTGTACCTGGCCTGTCCAGAAGTCAATAGCCTCGGGCTGACACAATTTTTCCCAGCGGGGGAAGGGGATCTGGAACAGCTGGCACACACCCTAGAAATACACAGCGGCACGCCGTGCACACTGATCGTGCTGGAAAACGACCTCTACCGCCGCGCCGACCGCCACACTGTCGAACGGATTTTCAACAGTGCCGATGCCGTCATCCTGATCGACACCCTGCTCAATAACACCGCGCGACACGCGGATTTGATTTTCCCCGCCGCAGCCACGGCGGAGAGTCAGGGTACCTATATTAATAGCCAGGGTACCGCTCAGCGCTTTTACGCCGTTTGTGAAGGGGCCAGCTATATTCAGGAAAGCTGGCGTTGGCTGGTGGATGCAGCGAATTTCTGCAAACAGAAATCCCCGCAACTGGCGACCATCGCCGCCTGGCGGCACAGCATGGACCTGAGCGAAGCACTCGCCGCAAATTTTCACCAGTTCGAAGTCTTGGAGAAAATCGGCCCCGACGAAAACTACCGCCTCAACGGGCTCAAAATTGCGCGGCAAAGCCACCGCTACAGCGGGCGCACCGCGCTGGGCGCCAAAGCGCAGGTGGCCGAACTTCCACCACACCCGGACCCAGACGCCCCTATGACTTTCAGTATGGAGGGCATCCAAAGCCCGGCGATGACACCGCTCTCCGCCCATATCTGGTCGCCAGGCTGGAACTCAAATCAATCGATTATCAAATTTCAGCAGGAAATCAATGGCCACCGCCTGGGTGTCAGGGGCAGCGTCCCTATCCGGCGACAACCGCAACCACTCCCCGAATGGCAATTAGCAGCATCGGTGCCCGCAAAAACCAGTAAAACACTGACCGCCGTTCCCCTCTACCGGCTATTCGGCTCCGGTGAGCTCAGTGTGGGCGCCGCAGCCATCGCAAGCGTCACCGACATTCCCTTTGCACAGATCAGCCGCGAAGACGCCCTGAGGCTCGATGTCACAGCGCAGGACATTGGGCAATTGCAGCTGGGCGGTGAATCCCACACCGTGGAGATCCGCATCAGCGATGCACAGCCACCCGGCACGGTGGGTGTGCCTTCCGGATTGCCGGGCCTGGAAACCCTGGCAGCACTGTTGCCCGCTCCCGCACAGCTGGAACGCCGCAGCGACCGCGAACCGGGAGAAACACCATGACAGTTCCAATATGGATCACGCTACTGAATATCTTCGGCATACTGGCGGCCGCAGTACTACTGGCTGCCCTGCTGACCTGGGGTGAGCGGCGCCTGCTGGGCCTGTGGCAGGACAGGCCGGGCCCCAACCGGGTAGGCCCCTTTGGCCTGCTGCAGGTGGTGGCGGACATGATCAAACTGTTTTTCAAAGAGGACTTTGTCCCCCGTTTCGCCGATGTCCCCGTATTTATACTCGCCCCAGCGGTGGTAATGGCCACCATGCTGCTTTCCTTCGCAGTACTGCCAATATCCCCCACCATCGGTGTCATCGATCTAAATATCGGCCTCCTGTTTATCCTCGCCATGTCTTCCATGGCAGTCTACAGCGTGATCCTCGGCGGCTATGCGTCTAACAACAAATACGCACTGTTAGGCGGCCTGCGCGCCGCTGCGCAAACAGTTTCCTACGAAGTTTTTATGGGGCTGAGCCTGATGGGCGTGGTGATGCTCTCCGGGAGCTTTAACTTGCGCGAAATTGTCTCAGCACAACAGGACGGCTGGTACCTGCTGCCCCAGTTTATCGGATTCGTTGTATTTTTTATCGCCGGAATTGCCGAAAGCCACCGCCTGCCTTTCGACCTCCCGGAAGCGGAGCACGAACTGACCGCCGGCTTTCACACTGAGTACTCCGGCATGAAGTTCGGGATCTTTTTTGTCGGTGAATACCTGTCTGTCATTCTGATTTCCGCCCTGATCACCACACTATTTCTGGGCGGCTGGTTGGGTCCCTGGCTGCCACCGCTGGTCTGGTTTTCCCTGAAAACCGCGTTCCTGGTACTGCTGTTTATTCTTCTGCGCGCCGCCCTGCCGCGCCCCCGCTACGACCAGCTGATGCAATTCGGCTGGAAAGTGATGCTGCCGCTCTCTCTGCTCAATTTGCTGGTCACCGCGGGGGCACTGTTATGGATTGGATAGATACACAAAGAACCGCCGGAGAAACCCCATGATAGCGAGCCAACTGCGCAGTATGTGGCTGGTATTCAGGCACCTGTTCCGCCGCAACGCGACGGTGCAGTACCCGGAAGAAAAACCCTATCTGGCGCCGCGCTACCGGGGCCGCATTGTGCTCACTCGAGACCCGGATGGCGAAGAGCGCTGTGTGGCCTGCAACCTCTGTGCCGCGGCCTGTCCCCCGGACTGTATCGCCTTGCAAAAAACCGAGGATGAAGACGGCCGCTGGCGCCCGGCCTGGTTCCGCATCAATTTTTCCCGGTGCATTATGTGTGGTCTATGCGAAGACGCCTGCCCCACTTACGCGATACAACTTACCCCGGATTTCGAGATGTGCGAATACGATCGCCAGAACATGGTATACGAAAAGGAAGATCTTCTGATCAGCGGCCCGGGAAAATATCACGATTACAGTTTTTACCGCGTAGCGGGCAAAGCGGTCGCGGGCAAGAAAAAAGGTGAGGCGGAGCAAGAGTCCAAGCCAGTCGAAATCAAGAGTCTGAATTTATAAAAACAATAATGGAATCCCTAAGCACACGCCCAGGTGAAATCGCCGTTTCTTTAGCGCCTTCTTACGGAGCGAGGAATAAACCTATGACAGCAGTGATTTTCTACATCAGCGCAGCCACCGCCACGGTTGCCACCGCGATGGTTATCTCCAGTCGTAACGCCGTCCACGCCCTGCTCCACCTGATTGTGTCCCTGCTCGCCATCGCGGTTATTTTTACACTCTACGGTGCGCCCTTTGCCGCGGCACTGGAAGTCATCGTCTATGCCGGCGCAATCATGGTATTGATGATTTTTGTCATTATGATGCTCAATCAGGGGGACGCCGCTGTCGATCAGGAAAAAGCATGGCTCGCGCCGAAAAACTGGTACGGCCCGGCGCTACTGACTGCAATTCTCCTGGTACAGCTGCTGCTGTTGATATTCAGCGGCGCAGAGGAATCCGCACAGAGAATACACTACATTGGCCCCACGGAAGTGGGTATCGCGCTGTTCAGCCACTACATACTGGCGGTGGAACTCGCATCAATGCTGCTGCTCGCCGGTCTCGTTGGCGCTTTTCACCTGGCCCGGCACAAACGCATCGAAACGCCGGAGGCCCCAGATGCCGACTGAAACACTGCCAGACCTGCTCACCGGATTGACGCTGTCCGCCATTCTTTTCTGCTTAGGGCTCATCGGTCTACTGGTGCGGCGTAATGTGATTTATCTGTTGATGTGCGTGGAAATATGCACCAACGCGGCAGCCTTGGCGTTTGTCGTCGCCGGTGCACACTGGGACAGTAGCGACGGCCAGGTGATGTTTATTTTCATTATCACGCTAGCAGCAGCGGAAGTGGCTATTGCGCTTGCCTTGGTTTTACAGTTCTTTCGCCGCCGGCACACCGTGGATATCGACCAACTGAACGGATTGAGAGGTTGATATGCAGGATTTTTTCGCCCCGTTTCTCGCCTGGATCCCGCTACTGCCGCTGCTCGGCTTTGTAGTGCTCATCGCCTTGCCACTGTTTCACCGGCGAGAGCCGCCCGAAGCCGTCAGTGCTGTTGTAGGCGTTGGCAGTGTATGCCTGAGCGCACTGCTTACGCTGCTAATTATGTGGACGCTGTTCCTCAACAATCCGTCGGCGGTTTTACAGGTCTCGTTATGGCAGTGGCTCAAGGTCGGCGCACTGCAGCTGGGATTTGATTTTTATCTGGACTGGCTGGGCATGGCGATGTTACTGGTGGTCACAGGGGTAGGCTTTCTGATCCATCTTTACTCCGCCGGTTACATGCATGGGGACGATGGCTACCGACGCTACTTCGCCTATCTCAACCTGTTTGTCGGCGCCATGTTAATACTGGTGATGGCGGATAATCTGCTCTTGCTCTACCTGGGTTGGGAAGGTGTTGGGCTGTGCAGTTATCTGCTGATCGGTTTCTGGTACCGGAACCCAGCCAACGGAGACGCCGCACGCAAGGCCTTTATTGTCACCCGTATCGGCGACACGGCCATGCTCCTCGGCCTGATCCTGTTGTTTACCCAGTTCGGAACGCTGAGTATCCGCGCATTGAATACAGCCGCAGCCAGCGTGCCCGCAAATAATTTAACGGTTACGCTCGCCGCCCTGCTACTGCTCGGCGGCGCGGTGGGAAAATCAGCGCAACTGCCGCTGCAGACCTGGCTGCCCGATGCCATGGCCGGTCCGACCCCGGTCAGCGCACTGATCCATGCGGCCACCATGGTAACCGCCGGCGTCTACCTGATCGCGCGGATGCACCCACTCTTTAACGCCTCGGAAACAGCGATGAGCGCTGTGGGTATTGTCGGTGCGCTGACGCTACTGCTCGCTGGTTTCAGCGCAATGGTACAAAGCGATATCAAACGGGTACTGGCCTACTCTACCATCAGCCAAATCGGCTATATGTTCCTGGCACTGGGTGTGGGAGCCTGGACCGGCGCCATCTTTCACCTGATGACCCACGCCTTTTTCAAAGCCCTGCTGTTCTTATCCGCCGGGTCAGTGATTCTCAGCCTGCACCACGAGCAATCACTGTTTTCCATGGGCGGCCTGCGTAGAAAACTCCCTTTCACCTTTGGCTGCTTTGCTATTGGTTGCGCCAGTTTGGCTGCTCTGCCGTTTACCGCGGGCTTCTATAGCAAAGACCAGATACTGCTCAAAGCATGGGAGTACCAAGGCGGTTTCAATGGCATCTGGTTCACGGGAATTTTGGGAGCCCTGATAACCGGCTTTTACAGTTTCCGCCTGCTGTTTTTGGTGTTCTTTGGCAACGATGGTCCGGCCTCCGCCCGGTGCAAGGATGCCAACAACGGGGTAATGACACTGCCTTTGTCGGTCCTGGCGGTGCTGGCGTTATTCGGAGGCCTACTGACCCCGCCACTGCAAAGGGTTTTCACACAGGCCCCGGCAGGCCATGCACCGCTCTGGGTTGAAGGCGTGGCCATTGCCGCGCCCATCCTGGGGCTGACCTTGGCATGGCTACTGTTCCGACACAACACAAGTCCCATGGAGTCCCGGAACAAATCCGCCCTGGAAAAGCTCTGGTTTTCTGGCTGGGGCTTTGACTGGCTTTACCACAGACTGCTGGTACAACCCTTAACCTCCCTCGCGCGCATTAACCGCAATGACATTCTGAACAGTATTTACAACGGCACTGCGTTTATCTGCCGGCAGCTTCACAACCTGCTCAGCACTTCGCAAAACGGACTAATTCGCGGGTATATAGCGAGTTTCACCTGTGGTGCCATTATCTTTCTCGCGCTTTTGGTGGTCCTATGACACCCTTCAGCACACTCCCGGCAATCATCGCGATTCTGTTTTGTGGCGGCATACTCGCCTGGCTGTCCGAGCGCTATTTCAACCGTGGCAGTCGCCAGATTTCGCTTATCAGTCTTTCAGTGGCCGCCGCCCTGCTTGCCACCTACTGGCCTCACTTAACGGATTCCCCCACTGGCGTTTGGTGGGACAGTGTGCAAATTAACTGGATTCCCCGCTTCGGTATCAGCTTCTCTCTGGCTATAGACGGTCTGGGATTTCTGATGCTGGCCCTGACGGTGTTAATGGGCCTTTTCGGTCTGGTGGTAACCTGGCGGGATATCCGCTTCCGGCGCGGCTTTTTCTATTTCAATTATCTCTGGACTCTGGCCGGAGTAGTGGGGGTTTTCACCGCGATAGACCTCTTTTTATTTTTCTTTTTCTGGGAAGTCATGTTGCTTCCCATGCTGTTTTTGATCGCGGTCTGGGGTTATGAGGAACGCATTCCCGCAGCAATCAAATTCTTTATTTTCACCCAGGCCAGCAGTCTGTTGATGTTGCTGGCCATCGTCACCCTCGTTTATCTTCACTACAGCGCCAGTGGAATACTGACCTTCAATTACCGTGAGCTGTTGAACGCACAGCTGACACCCGGAAACGCCTATTGGCTGATGCTCGGTTTTTTCATTGCCTTCGCGGTAAAACTGCCCGCATTGCCCCTGCACACCTGGCTTCCGGATGCCCATACCCAGGCACCCACAGCGGGCAGCATACTGCTTGCGGCAATATTGCTGAAAACCGGTGCCTACGGTCTGCTGCGCTTTACTCTACCGCTGTTTCCCGATGCCTCGGCGGCTTTCGCACCCGTTGCCATGTCGATCGGCGCCGCCAATATCATCTACGGTGCTCTGCTCGCCTTCGCACAGCAGGACATGAAGCGCCTTGTGGCCTACTCCAGTGTCAGCCACATGGGTTTTGTATTACTCGGCCTCTACGCCATGAATACAGTTGCAGCACAGGGCGCGGTAATGCAGATGATCGCCCACGGCTTCAGCACCGCCGCACTATTCTCCCTTGTAGGCGCCATTCAAAAAAGGCTCAACAGCCGCGACATGGCACAGCTGGGCGGCCTTTGGAGCAGTCTGCCCAAGCTGTCCGCAACAGCACTTTTTTTTGCGGTGGCGTCTCTGGGAATGCCGGGGCTGGGTAACTTTATCGCCGAATTCCTGGTGTTGCTTGGCAGCTTCGACAGCAATCACTGGATCACTGCCATCGCGGCAACAGGACTGATCGGCGCGGCGCTCTATGCACTGCTGATGATGCAACGGGTATTTTTCGGCGGACTACGCACACCCGAAGACGCACAGACCCGGTCTCCGACGGATCTTAAAGCGCGTGAATTTCTGGCGCTCATATCGCTGGCTGCAGGGTTATTGCTCCTCGGTCTTCGCCCACAAGTAGTTTTCGATATCGCTCAACCCGCCATTGCAAGAACTGGAACACTACATAAGAAAGCACCCACTGCCACCTCACAAATATCCTCGCCCAAATTGCGACTTTCCGCCTGGCCAGACACTGATCATCGCAGAGGAAATTCACCATGAGTGCACGGGAAATCCATGCCATTCTTCCGTTGCTTATATTGAGCGGAGGCATCCTGTTTCTTTTGCTACAAGTATCCTTTCTACGCAGCCACAAGGCTGCAGCGGCCACAGCGGTGATCACCTTGATCGCGGCAATTGCGGCTTGTTTTGACGTTGCCCGCACTCTGTCGCAAAGCGCAGCACCCATCGAAGTCACCGGTCTGCTGTTGATCGATCAGCAGGCATTGTTTTTCTGCCTGCTGTTTTTACTGGCCGCGCTGGCCATTGCGGTTCTGGGGTTTAGTTATTTGCAAAAGCGATGTGATTCTGCACGGGAAAGCATACCCGAAGCCTTCTACCTATTGCTGTTACTGGTTATGTTGGGAGCAATGGCACTGGTTTTCTCCAATCATTTCGCCAGCGTATTCCTCTCCATGGAACTGATGAGCCTGGCGCTCTATCCAATGCTCGGGTTTGCTGTCACTGGCGATCTTTCCCCTAGACTGGAGCAAATGTACTCTCTTGAGTCCGGCGTTAAGTACTTGCTGCTGTCGGCCTTGTCCACCGCATTGGGACTGTTCGGCATCGCCCTAATCTACGCTGCTTGCGGTGCGCTGGATTTTGGTGGAGTGGCTGCGGCGGTGGCGAATTTACCGCGCACCCCTTCGCTGTTATTGAGCGGCCTGACTTTGCTTTTGATTACACTCGCTTTCAAACTTTCTCTGGTGCCCTTCCATATCTGGACCCCAGACGTCTACCAGGGTGCACCCTCGCCAGTCACCGCCCTGATTGCCACCGTTGGCAAAGGTGCCGTGGTGGCTCTGTTACTGCGCTTGTTTACCGAACTGGAACTATTTTCCATTCCAGCGCTGACCGGGCTGCTGGCCGCAGCTTCCGTGGCCAGTATGTTGGTCGGCAATCTACTGGCGCTTATGCAAAAAAATATCAAACGACTATTGGCCTATTCTTCCATCGCACATATCGGCTACTTACTCGTCGCATTTCTGATTGGCAACAGCGCCTTCGGCAACGAGGCGGTTCTCTACTACCTGGTTGCCTATGTGATCACCACCCTAGGGGCTTTCGGCGCGGTGGGACTGATCGCAGACAGCGCCCTGGCGAGAACAGCAGGCAGTGCAGGTGAGTATGTCTACACCACCACATCCCCTTTTCAACGCGACTTTTACCGCGGACTCCTATGGCGGTCCCCCTGGCTTGCCGGCTGCCTTGCGGCAATGCTTCTCTCGCTGGCAGGCATCCCTCTAACCATCGGTTTTATCGGCAAGTTTTACATCTTTGCCGCCGGCATCCAGGGACAACTGTGGCTTCTTCTGGCCGCTGTCGTGATCGGCAGCGCCATAGGCCTTTTCTATTACTTACGTCTGCTGCTAACCATGGTGCTGCGTGAACCTCAGGCGCCACTGGATTCCATAGAAAGCGTACGGATAGCCGTATCGGGCCGGCTACTACTGATCTCACTGACTGGCGTATTGTTGATTTTTGGTGTGTTTCCACAGATCTTGATCGATTGGATATATACGCTATAAGAATACATATGGAGAGGCGCCGCACATTCTGACGTGCAGGCGGCTACAAAAATCAAAAGGCAGCGCCATGAAAACATTCAAGCAGGCTTATGAAGTCATCAAAGATGCGGAGAAGTTCCACCTGAAAATGGCGGATCTGTATAAAAAACTATTAAAAAAAGCCCAGGATCGGCGAACGCAACTACTGCTCAAGCACATGCTGGAGCACGAAGAGCGCATGGCGAGAAACCTTTCCAACTATGGTGAAGTCGCCAAGCATAAGGTGATGCGAACCTGGCTGCAGTACACTCAAGAAGAATCTTCTGATGACTTTATCAACAAACTTGAGCTGAGCGACCCGCCCACCATTAGAGAAATCAACAAAATTGGCAGAGAAGTAGACCGTTACTTTTCCAATCTTTACGAGGCAGTACACGGGGCGATAGAGTCTTCCGAAGTAAAGGAAGTATTTGAAGACCTAAAGCAGATTCAAGATAAAGAGAGGATCACGCTATCTATGGCCACCAATTCACTATGGGATATGTGAATTCAACATTTCCGCCGAACTCTAACAAATCTCTAATTAATTCACCTCCTAATGAAAACGACAATTCACCTTTGAACAAAAGGTTCAGACAATGGGGAAAGCATTTTGAAATGCGACGCATGTATAGTCGCATACGTGCATTTTCGCAATGCTATCCCATTGCCCGAATACCCAACATCAACTAAAGCATTCTCGTAAGTGAGTCAGCAGGCATTCTCTTTTATTCAAATAAAACCCTAGAACTCGTAGCGTGCCCGCAAATAATAGAGTGCTCCATTAAATCCCATTGGAGAGGTCACAGGGTATTCCGCTCCCGCAACGCCCGCCCACGGATTTTCGTCCGGATAATTATCGAGCAGATTTTCAGCACCCGCGATCAAGGAAAGTGAATCACTGAAATTATAGGCGGCCTCCACATCCAGCGTCCATTCGTCCCCAACGTCAATCGGCAAGCTGCCATCATCCAGATGCGCCTCCCAGTAACTACCGTAATAATTAATCCGCATCAGACCACGCCAGCTATCACCGTAATGGGTTATCGTCGCGTTTGCACGGATATTCGGCAGTCCATCCTCCAACTGGCCAATCCGGGTTTCATCCATGGTCTCGGGGTTATAGTCGATCACTTCGGTCTCTGTCCAGTTCGCAGCCAAACTGAGTTCCGTGGAATCTGTGAGCGAATAAGTACCAACCAAATCTATGCCCTGAGTTTCTGTATCGAAATCGTTGGTATAGAACCGGAAGATATTGAGTGACTCAGCACCAGTGATACCATCAGCCACCAGTTGCGCCCGCTCCGCATCGGTCAGTTCCTGGTCAGCGGACTGGGTGATGCGATCAGTGACCGTTATATGGAAGTAATCCAGGGTAATATCCCACCCCCCGAGATTGATAATTGCCCCAAAAGTATAGCTCTCAGATTCTTCCGGCTGCAGTTGCTTGCCACCTTTTAACATTGCGATGGGATTGGTCGCGGGAATCGTACCTCGGTTGACCAGCTGCCCATCGGTAAATACCGTGGATACATTGGTGATATTGGACTGCCCCGGTGTGGGTGCACGAAAACCGGTACTGACCGTAGAGCGCAAAGCCAGTACATCATTAACGATATAATGTCCGGACAACTTGAAGTTTGAGGTACTGCCAAAATCGGAAAAATCCTCCCAGCGCAGCGCTGCCCCTAAGCGCAAGCTGTCGCTCATTTCAAGCTCTGTATCGGTATAGATAGCAATATTGTCGCGGTCAAAAACCCCCGCTACTTGGGGACCAAAGCCCGGGAACCCGTTAGAGCCAACAGTAAAACCCTGATCTACAAGTGGACCTACTTCCCATGAAGCCTGATCCCCCATTTTTGCCTCGAACTCTTCCTCGCGCCATTCAAATCCCGCAGCGACAAACAAAGGCTTTTCACCAAGCTGCATACTCTTGGTCAAGTCAATATTGAAATTGGTTTCCTCTTGAATATATGAACCGGGAGAAAATTCAGTCGGTGTATTCGGTCCAAGCGTGGCATTGACGGTATTGTAGATAAAATAATCCACCCGGTTGTGGCCGCGGCTCGCGCTGATATCATAGCCGATGCCATTGGCCATTTCTCCACGCAGACCAAAAACCATCGAGTAATCTTCCAGGTCGCCGCCAAAACGCGGCGTGAATCCGCCCGGAAAAATTTCCTGGAAAGAAAAACATTCCTCGCTTGCCAGTGCATCAGCGTGGTCCATGCCCACACAACTATCAACACCATTACTTGGGTCCAGATCAGCGATCAGCGGATACAGGTTTCCGTCATCATCCTCCCAGGCGTATACACCGGGGCGCGTTTCTGGGTTGCGGAAATAAAACCCGCCATCCACGGTCCGGCTGGCATAGTTGCCAAATGCATATAGCTCCGCACCGCTATTTAACTCAACAGCACTGTTGATGAAAAACTTGATGTCATCCTCCACCTCTGGCTGCCCCCAGATCTGCGCGGGGTCTGCCACTTCAGTGTTGCCCGCGGCAATCAATTCGGCAGCATCATCTCGCTGCACGCTGCGGCTGGTGTCATCCTGCTGGCGAAATTCCAAGCTGACGTTGGCGAATCCGGAGTCAGTCAAAGGCAGACCCACATTTGCTGCGAAAACTTGTTGATCGCCATCACCCTCTGCCGTGGTTGCATACTTCACTTCCGCGGAGCTTCCCTCTGCCGCGTCTTTCAACTGGAAATTGATCACTCCGGCAATGGCATCCGAGCCGTACTGGGCCGCAGCGCCGTCTCGCAGTACTTCCACCTGCTTCAACGCAATCGCAGGGATTGCAGAAATATCCGGCCCCTGTGCACCATCGGAAAGCCCACCTCCCAGAAAAGAGATCACTGCGGCGCGGTGTCGACGCTTGCCGTTGACCAACACCAGAGTGCTGTCCGGCGGCAGACCGCGCAGGTTCGCGGGACGTACAATAGTCGCCGCATCGCTGATCGGCTGTGTGTTCACATTATAGGAAGGCACTACATTGCGCAGCAGATTGTTCAGGTCACCATCCCCCTGATTGACGAACTGATCACCGCTGACGATATCGATCGGAGCGGCGGAATCGGTAGCGGATCGCCCTTCAACACGTGTCCCTATAGTGACGATCTCTTCAATCATATTTTCCTGACACACTGCTGAAATCGAACTTATGGAAACCGCTGTTGCCAAAACAGAGCGAATCGCAATTATTTTTTTGTCTTTCATAAGAGATACCCGAAATTTTTATCTATAAGATAAAGGACCCCAAACTGCCAGAAGCTGGAAGTTAAATGCTCTTCCAGTTCCTATACCGGACGCACCCAATGAGTTCGATAAAAATTGAGGGACGCCAGTTGCAGCTTAGCAAAACAGATCAGAGGTTATAGTTTCCTCTAATCCCCGTAATGCCTATGCAAATACTGTGACACCCATAGGGTAATATTTTCGAATAGATATGTGATTCCGGTCAGCTTTTATTGGCACAACAGCTTAATATCAATTCCTAACCACCCGAAAATGAAAATTATGACTTTTTAACAAAATCAAAGCGCAAATTTATCCTTTTCAATTTCTTTACCGTAAAAAAGAAACAGTACGACAAAATCTCCGACCGCTTCGTTTACGGTTCAACAATCCTGTTCGCACCTATTCGGGAAGGGCTTGCAGCTATTGCACCATTACTTGGCATAGCAAACCGAAAACGGAATTCCCCCACAGACTCAAAGCTCCCCTTAGATTACGCCTCCGAAAAATTTCCATAAGTGCTGCAGCGGATTTCAAGAAACGGGATGGCGCTAAAAATTTGGTCGGGAAAAACCACAACCATATACCCGGAATCCAGCACAAAACCATTTAGAAAAAACTAAATTGGCGCCGAATACGCTATACATTTCACAAATCCGCCATTTGCTCATTGTTCTGAGGAAGTAGAGGTTGCTAGTGTTGACAGCGGTGTCATTTCGCATAGCGCAAAGTGCACGGCGTAAAGCCACCACTTGCAGCCAAACACCATCGACAATATCAAGAGCAACAGGAAGGGACGATGCAACGGAGAATCGCAATTGCATTGACGCTTGGCTTAGCCGGCACACAAGGCTACGCCTACGATTGCAGCGGGCTGCCCGCCTACGCGGACGGTACCAGCTACAACACTGGTGATCAGGTCCAGAACAACAACACGGCTTATCAGTGCACAGTGGGTGGGTGGTGCACCATCGGTGGTCCCTATGCGCCGGGTGTCGGCTGGGCGTGGCCCCACGCATGGACAGATTTGGGCGAATGTGGTGCCGCACAAGACACACCACCACAGGGATCCATCACCAGTCCCGCAAGCGGCACCGTTTTCAATAAAAATGACAGCGTTATCATATCGGTTGATGCCAGCGACAACAGCGCCGTGGTGTCCGTCGAATTTTTTGTCGATGGCACCTCGATCGGTACGGACATCACCCCCCCCTGGCAAATCAGTTGGTCGGCCTCAGGCACTAATCCTGTGCTCAGTGCCCGAATCACCGATGATGCCGGACAGCAGACGGTAACCCCCGATATCCCCATCACCGTCAACAACCCCGAAGGTCCACAAGCACCTCAGATTAGTCTGGATGCCCCAGCTAATGGCACCACTTTCGATACAGGTGCCAGCGTCGCAATCACAGCAACCGCCAGCGATACCGACGGCAGTCTGCTCAACGTGGAATTCTTTGTCGACGGCGCAAGCGTCGGGGTGGATACCACACCACCCTATCAGTTCAACTGGACCGCCATCGAAGGCAACCATACGATCCACGCAGTTGCGACCGATGACGACCACCTCTCCACAAATTCCAATAGCGTCTACATATCCGTCGGCGAAGCGCACACAGGCGACCACCCCTGCCGCCCCGACGGGCTCTATACCACGCCGGGAACCGCGCCCAACTACTGCGATATCTACGATGCTGCTGGCCGCGAGAAACTGGGGCCGGATCACCAGAGGCGCATCATCGGCTACTTCACAAGCTGGCGAAACGGCACTAATGGCCAACCCAGCTATCTGGTGAAAGATATTCCATGGGACAAGGTTACCCATATCAACTACGCCTTCGCCCATATAGACAGCGATTATTCTATTTCCATTGGTGACACTTCAAACCCGGATAATCCCTCCACCGGTATGGAGTGGCCGGGGGTGTCTGGCGCGGAAACAGATCCCGCTTTTAATTACAAGGGACACTTCAACCAACTGGCTAAATACAAAAAACAACACCCCGATGTGAAAACCCTCGTTTCCGTCGGTGGCTGGGCCGAGACCGGTGGCCACTTGAACGAACAGGGTGATCGCGTCAACGACGGTGGCTTCTACACGATGACCACCAATGCCGACGGCAGTGTCAATTACGCGGGAATTGAAGCCTTCGCGAACTCAGTGGTGGACTTTATCCGCACCTACGGCTTTGACGGCGTGGACATTGACTACGAATATCCCACATCGATGAACGATGCCGGCAACCCTCTGGATTTCGGCTTTGCAAATCCCCTGCGCGCCTACCTGATGAATTCGTATGTGGCGCTGATGCGTGTGCTGCGGGAAAAACTGGACCAGGCCGGAGAGGAGGACAATACCCACTACCTGCTCACTATTGCCGCCCCATCTTCCGGCTACCTGCTGCGCGGTATGGAAACCATGCCGATCACCCAGTACCTGGATTACGTCAACATCATGACCTATGACTTCCACGGTACCTGGAATGAGTACGTGGGCCACAACTCTGCAATTTTTGATAACGGCAATGACCCGGAACTCAAGGCGGCGAATATCTACAACACCGCACAGTATGGCGGCATTGGCTATCTGAATATCGACTGGGCAGTAAAATACTTCCGCGGTTCCATGTCTCCCGGACGCATCAATATCGGCACCCCCTACTACACCCGCGGATGGCAGAATGTTACTTCGGCTAACGGCGAATGGGGCCTCGGCGGCACAGCCTCATTACCCAACCAGTCAGAATGCCCGGCAGGTACCGGCGGCGCAGCCAAATGCGGCTACGGAGCCATCGGAATAGACAATATCTGGCACGACTCGGACGGCAACGGACAAGAAATCGGAGCCGGGACCAATCCTTTGTGGCACGCAAAGAATTTGGAGCAAGGGATCCTCGGCAGCTATATCGGGTACTACGGCCTGGATACAGTCAATGATCCGGCAGACAGGCTCGTCGGTACTTACACCCGGCACTACGACAGTGTGTCCCAGGCTGCCTGGCTATGGAACGACACCAAAAAAGTATTCCTCTCCACCGAAGACGAAGCCTCCATGGAAGCCAAGGCCCAATATGTCATCGACCAGGGACTGGGCGGCATTATGATCTGGGAGCTGGCGGGTGATTACGCCTGGAATACCGCCAAAAACGAATACTTTATAGGCTCCACCATGACCGATGTCGCCTACGAAAAATTTAAAAGCGCCACTCCCTATCGGGAAAAACGCAGCAACCGCCCGCTGCCAACCCAAGCGGTGGATATAACAATAACAGTGAGTGACTTCAAACTGGGCGACCAGAATTATCCACTCAACCCCAAGCTCGCCATCACAAACAATACCGGAACCACGATTCCAGGCGGTACAGTGTTCGAATTCGATATGCCAACCTCTACCCCAGATACCATCAGCGACCAAAGCGGTGCCGGGCTGGAGGTCATCGAAAGCGGCGCCAACGCAGGCGGTGGTAACGTGGGCGGATTGCAACACGAATTCCATCGCGTGCGCTTTTCTCTGCCGAACTGGAAAGACCTGGCCGACGGCGAAAGCTGGGACATGACCCTCAACTACTATCTGCCGATCACCGGCCCCCAGGCCTACACCGTTACTATTAACGGAACCGCTTATGCCCTGGCCTTCGAATACCCGGACCTGCCACTGGCCGATCTCTCAGGTGATCACAACAATGGCGGGGACGGTAACAGCGGTGATAACGGCGGCGATGATAACTGCGCAGGCATGGGTATCGACCCCTCGGTTTATCCCGTCTATCCCAACTGGCCCGCTGGCGATCACGCCAACGGCGGTGACCGGATTGTACACAACGGCAGTGTCTGGCAAGCCAAGTGGTGGACCAATTCCCAGCCGGGCAGCAGTGACGGCAGCTGGACACTCATTTGCTCAGCGAATTAAACCGCATCTAAACCATTCTCTGACTGGTGCAAAAAAATTCTAGGGAGCCTCTGATTAATTCATTTCCTGGTAGCAGAGGTTCTTTGGTGGCGGATGTGAAGCTCAGGTGATAGGACGGATATTTCAAAACCGTGCCTGAACACCCCGTAGCCCGCTACCACTCCCGAGTAAAAACATCAGAGGCTCCTTAAAGTCATTCTCACAGGCATGACCTGGGCGCTAGGGAAGGCGCCCCTTTTTTTCGGATTAGCGATAGCGGGATAAATCCACTTGCAGACAGGACGCAATTAGATTGCGCTTACTGAAGTTATAGCGACTGAGCACACTCATCATATTTTCCCTGCCCAAAAGACGCCTTGTCACAGCGGACAAATCCAGCCCCTGGTGCTCCAGAGATTGCGCACGGTCCGCCAAATTGAGCAAATAATCGTACTTTTCCCGCAAGCGCTTTTTACCATCTTCCACCACCCCGCGGTGCGGACAGAGAATCACCTCAAAATCCCGCTCGAGCACTTTGCGGATACTATCGAGCAGTGTGGGAATATCTTCATCACTGCGCAGTAATTTTAAATAATTGGCAAGATACAGATCCGCACTGAACAGCCAGCCCCTCTCCGGTAACAGATAGCAGGTCATATCCTTTGCGTGGCCCGGTGTAAAAATCGCTTCTACCGCTTCGCCACCAATCTGAACGTGGTCCGGTAAGGGCCTGGCTTTCACCTTACCCGCACTTCCCCAAATGATCTTTTGTATCGGCGGAATTCGGAAGCCCCGCTTGAGAATATCCACAGTTCCCGCCGGGGCCAGAGGCTGCACCCCCGTCAACCGGTAAATGGCGTCCGCATTGCCAGTGTGATCCTCGTGGTGGTGAGTCAATAACAGTTGACTGAAGGGACAAGCGCAGACAAATGGCCGCACAAACTTCCACTGATTGCTCGGACCCGTGTCGATAATCGTATCCGCCAGCCGGTAGACAATAAACGAACTGTTAATTCCCAGGTCAAAACGGCCTACACGCAGCCCATCCAATCCCTGGTAGCGGAAAGAATCGAGAACAGACACAGCAATCCCTCAATTTTCAGGAAAAGCCATTTGAACGCAATTACCAAGGCAGGGGAAATTACCATATCCGCAAACTTGTGTGACATATCCAGTCTCTGAATGGCTGCGGCAGCGTGGAGGAATACTAATCGGTCAGCGTGAGCCTGAACTGTAGGCCCCATTTGGAAGTGGCGCCAGATGTCACCCAGGCCACCCGGCCGTCACTGCCCACAATCACGATGGTTGGTGTTACCCGGACTCCCCAGGCATGGCTCAATACGCCATTGGGGTCGTTAATGGTAGGGAACTGCAGATCCCGGCGCACCAGATATTCAGCTAATTCCTCATCACTGCCGGACTGCATGGCCACGGTAATCACCTGATGATCCTGCGAGAGCTCAGAAACCACCGGAGAAACCACACGGCAGTAACCGCACCAGGAAGCCCAGAAATAAATCAGCACCGGCCCCTGCGAAGTAGCCTGGTGCAGATCCAGCAGGCTTCCATCCAAAGACATGCCCGAGAGAGGCGGCGCCTGCTCTCGGGGGATATCCCGCTGCTGATAGTAAGCCACCGCACCGACAGCCAGTACAGCGATAAACGCAAACTGGAGTAGATTCCAGAAGACTTTCTTGAATTTTACTGCCATGCGGTATTCCTGGCCTCAGCGACCTGTGCCTGTTGGTCGCCACTCAGACTGATGACGCCATTTTGAGGAACACCGATCGCAGTCATCAGCTCCGCCAACGCATCGATATTGGCAAGTGGCAATTCAGCACCAGCCTCCGTTGCAATCACTTCTATCGCACTCTCTGAAGACTGCCAGTTGCGGACCTGCACTTTTTCCGCGCCCGCCAGCAGGTAGATATCCAGATGATTGCCATTTTTTACCAGCCAGATATCTTCCGGCGCTATGGCACCTTCAAACAACAGCTTGTCGCCGGCACTTGAGCCACTATCGTTAATAGTATCCACGCCATCGCCGCGCGCGAAGACATAGATATCGGCACCGGCATTGCCTTGTAAGGTGTCGTTGCCCGCTCCGCCGCGGATAGTATCCGCTCCCTGCGAGCCATAGATAGTGTCATTGCCCTTTTCGCCACGGATTTCAGCGATTGCCGTCAGCACCGTCGTTGAAAAGTCCAGAGTATTGTTACCAGTGGTACCCTGGATATAGTCAACGCCACCATTACCGTTAATTACTTCGACGGTATAGGCTCCGGAGTAAGAGGCCAGGCGAATCAGATCGTTGCCGCTGGAACCGCGCACTTCATCCGTCCCCGCTCCGCCGGAGTAGCGGTCATAGCCGGTATCGCCCTCAGTGAGCAGGAAAACGTCATCTCCACCTTCACCGTAGAGGTTGTCACTGCCAATGCCTCCTTCGATAAAGTCGTCTCCCTGGGAGCCATAGATGGTATCGTTACCGGCACCGCCATTAATCCGATTTATGGCGATTAACTCCGTATTGCGAAAATCCAGAGTATTATTGGCACTGCTGCCGACAATCCGGTTAGTGCCCGCTTTGCCGTCGATGGTTTCAACAGTGGCATCACCGGAGAAAAAGCTGAGGCGGAATTCATCGTCACCGTCGGTACCGAGCAGAGTATCGCTGCCTTCGTCCCCCTGATAACGGTCATAGCCGGTATCCCCTGGAGTAACGATAAAGGTGTCGTCACCAGCACTGCCATAAAGAGTATCGCTGCCGATTCCGCCTTCAATCACATCATCCGCCGAGGAGCCGTAAATAGTATCGTTACCGGCGGCACCGTGGATTGAAGCAATATTCACCAGCTGGGTCTCTCTGAAATCCAGGGTATTGTTGGCGCTGGTTCCAAACAGGCGGTTCACCCCTTCGCCACCGTCTATACGCTCAACAGTATTCGCGCCGGAGAAAACGCTGAAAATCATATCGTCATCTTCCGCACTCCCCAGCAACTGATCGTCCCCCTTGCCTCCACTGTACTTGTCAGCACCGGTGTCGCCGGCAGTAAACAGGAAGGTGTCATCGCCATCGCCACCTACCAGATAATCACTGCCCAAACCACCAGCTATAGTGTCTGCCTCGGGTGATCCATAAATGGTGTCATTACCACTACCGGCGTCAATGGATGCGATACCGATCAACTCTGTAGCGGAAAAGTCCAGTGTGTTGTTGGCAGTGGTACCGACGATACGATCTGTCCCACCATTTCCATCGATCACTTCCACAGACGCCTCGCCGGCAAAAACACTGAACCGGAAAAGGTCATCACCACTGGTCCCCAGCAGCGTATCTCTTCCTTCGCCGCCGCGATAGGAATCCGCCCCGGTATCCCCAGGTGTCAATTTGAAAATATCGTCACCGCCCTCACCGTAGACAGTATCGCTGCCCAGGCCGCCTTCGATTACATCGGCATCCGAGGTACCGTAAATAGTATCATTGCCCTCGGCACCGTTAATCAGTGCGATATTGACCAGCTCGGTATTGCGAAAATCCAGTGTATTATTGGCACTGGTTCCACTGATCCTATTAGTGCCGGCGCCGCCATCAATACGCTCCACAGTAGCCGAACCACCGAATACAGAGAACACAATATTGTCATCTGCGAAGCTGCCCAGCAGTGTGTCGAAACCTTCGCCTCCATTGATGCGGTCCGCGCCCGAATCCCCTTCCATCACGACAAACGTATCGTCACCGCCTTCGCCGTAAAGGTAATCGGAACCGGGCCCACCGAGGATGCGATCTGCACCCTGTGAACCGTAAACGGTATCATTGCCTGCACCCGCATCTATCTCGGCAATATTCAGCAGCTGGGTTTCACTGAAATCCAGAGTGTTGTTAGCGCTGGAACCGACAATGCGGTTATTGCCGGCACCGCCGTCAATAATTTCCACCCGCGCTTCACCACTAAATACACTCAGGCGGATTTCATCATCACCATCAGTGCCAAGAATACGGTCAGTACCTTCTCCACCGCGGTACTGATCGAAACCCGTATCGCCGGCGGTAAGCAGGAAGATATCTGCACCACCGTTGCCATAAAGCAGGTCTGAACCCAAACCGCCCTCAATTACGTCCGCCGCAGAAGACCCCTTGACGGTGTCATTGCCGGCACCGGCGTCAATTAAATCGATGGAAATCAGCTGCGTATTGCTGAAATCCAGCGTGTTATTGGCGCTACTGCCCAGAATACGGTTGTAGCCGCCGTCGCCGTCGATCACTTCCACCGTCGCGTTACCGGAGAATACCCTGAGGCGGAAATCATCATCACTCGGTGTACCGACAAGCCAGTCCTCACCTTCACCGCCATCATAGCGGTCAAATCCGGCATCACCAGCTGTGATCAGGAAGCGATCATCGCCACCCTCGCCGTAGAGATTATCACTGCCCAGACCGCCGACAATAACGTCCGCAGCACTGGAACCGTACACAGTATCGTTACCGGCACCGGCATCCAGGCGCGCGATATTCAACAGAGTGACATCGCGGAAATCCAGAGTGTTATTGGCAGAAGTGCCCAATATTTGGTTGTTACCCTCGCCGCCGTCAATAACTTCTACTCGAGCTTCTCCACTGAATACACTGAAGCGGAACCAGTCGTCGCCATCACTGCCGACCACCTTGTCCAGGCCAGTGCCGCCTTCCACCCGATCCGTGCCAGAATTCACTCCTTCGATATAGAAAATATCGTCACCGGCATTGCCGTACAGCTGATCGTTACCGCTGCCGCCGATAATCTTGTCGTCAGCGGAACTACCATAAATAGTGTCGTTGCCAGCCAGGCCGTCAATAAAAGCGATATTGACAAGTTCCGTATCGGAGAAATCCAGGATATTGTTGCCACTGGTACCGTAGATAATGTTGTAACCGCCGGCACCATCAATGCGTTCGACGGTAGCACTGCCGCTGAACACACTGAGGCGGATGGCGTCGTCGCCGCTGCCTCCGAGCACCTGGTCAAAGCCCTCGCCGCCTTCAAAGCGATCGGCATAGCCATCATTACCCTCGACGATAAAAGTATCGTTACCTCCCTCACCGTAGAGTTGATCGGCACCGGGACCACCGATAATTACATCGTCGCCATCACCGGCATAGATGGTATCGTTGCCGGCCTTGCCATCGATAATATCGGCCCCGACGCTGCCGTGGAGTGTGTTGTTTCCGCTGTTGCCCTCTACATCGACCTGAGATTCCCCAGCCTCTATATCCCAGGAGAATTTAGCAAAATCCAGTGCCTGACCGGCAGGATGGCGAATCACCAGTATTTCGTTACTCAAAACACTGCCGGCGAACGGAATATCGCTGAAGGTAAAGCGATTACTGCCGACAATTTCTGCGGCGTAGTTGAGATCGGGAGACGGCAGCAGAGTCAGGGTCGCACTGGCATCCACCAGTGCCACGCCCTGATTATCCAGCTGTACTCGGTAATGGGATTCCACCTCATCGGTACCGCTTAGGGGAACTTGTTCCTCCAGCTGATAGCGACAGATAAACAGTGTCTGCCCCGCGCTCTCACTGTCCCGGTTTACAAAAGCAATGCTGTCCAATAGATAGCCGCTGTAGGCCGGATCGTCAGTCTGCGCCGGCTGGAATACCAGGCTGAAAGGACTGTCTCCATCCACATTGCAATCATCCAGGCCGCGCAACCGGATCGTCTGCGGAATATCCCAGTTTTCCGCGGTAAACTGCAGGTAGTGATCTCCGAGAATTTCCGCCTCGGTTTCATCCGTAATGGACAAATTGAGAGTCAGGCTTGTACCCGCCTGCAGCGGCTGGTCCAGGCTCACTTCCACTGCGGCGATCACTGTGCCCGCTTCATCGGTTTCCAGCGGCGTCAAGGGTGTAACCGTAATGCGCTTGGACTGGGAGGGTACTGTAATGGTGCAGCAACCGCTGGCGGTCACCGTTGTCTCGCCATCGGTGATCTCCGCTTCCAGGGTGTAATTGCCGGGCAACAGGCCGGACACATCCCACAGATACTGATCGCCCTCCCCATCTTCATCTTCAGGAATATCGGTAACAATCAATGTCCTGCTGCCACCCTCGTACAGATAGTAAAGAGATACAGTGGCATTGCTGTCTGGATCGCTGTCCTGCCATTGGATCAGCAGTTGGGGCCCGCTGACGGTAACCGCGCTGTCCGGCAGAACCAGCGTGATCTGCGGAGGATCATTGACAGCGTTTTCGTTGATGGCAAACCGGTTGACCGGGCTCCAGTCACTGGCCATGCCCTTGGCATCTTCAGCGCGGGCGCGCCAGTAGTAGTGACTGTTGTCATTGAAGTCGAAACCGGGCGTCCACTGAGTATCCGCTTGCTGCTGGCTTGCCACCAGCAGCGTCAACTCCGCATCCGAATACACTTCAAAGCGGTACTGCACTGCATCGCCATCCGGGTCAATCACCGGATTGACCTCAAATAGCGGACGCAGGCTTTCCACCACCGCACCATCGCCGGGATTCTGCAGGCTGGGCACCGGTGGTGCTGAATTATCGCTGTCCACCTGGAAGCTGGCGCTTACCCAGTTACTCTCCACCTCACCGTCACTGACCTTGGCGCGCCAGTAGTAGGTAAGGTCCTCCTGCAGTCCCTCGATAATCCAGGCGGTCTCTGTGTCTCCCTCGGTCACCGGACCGGACGAAATAACAGCTCCGCGGTCAAAACTGGCCACAGTATCCAATTCGAAAAAGTACGTGAGCGGCTGCTGCTCCGGATCAGAGGCATTGGCCACACGCAGTTCCACGCCGTTATTCGGCAACCACTCTGACAATCCGCCAACCGGAGAAACAATCGAAGGTTCCGTGGGCGCATTGTTCTGCACACTGACCAGAAAACTGCCGATTGCACTCTCTGTTCGAGCGCCGTGTTCGTCCTCCACCCAGGCTTTCCATATATAGGCGCTGTCTTCATCGAGCGGGTTCGGCACCTGCCATTTGGTTTGGAAGTTGCCGCCGGGCAGAAGTCCGTTTACGGATGCAATCGGTGTATCCAGATCAGACTCGTGAAACAGATCAAAGCCGTAAGTCAGCGCGTCTCGGTCTGCGTCAAAGGCGTGAGCTACGATCAGTTCCGGGCGGGTGTCGGCAAGGATCGCATCGACTTGCGGGGCGATAATCGCCGGCGCTGACGGCGCATCATTGGCAGTGTTAATAAAAAAGCGGCTCGCCTCCCAGTTGGAAGCAACCGGGGCTTCATTACTGCCTGCTTCCACCACGGTAATTGCGCGCACGCGCCAGAAGTAGAGACTGTTGTCAGCAAAAGACTGCCCGGGCAGCAGCGCATCGGCGGCAACAGTCCAGCGGGTACTGCCGTTGCCTTCATCCACAGTGGCTTCCGCCACCTTGGTGAGCATCGCCTCGTCGGAATAGATTTCAAACTGATAGGCGACAGTCAGCTCCGGATCGTGCTGTCCGTTCGTCACTTCCAGTGTCGGCAACAGTTCGGCGGCGCCGTCGAGTATTTCCGCATCAAATACCGGGCTGGCAATTTGCGGGGCCCCGGGCGCCACTTCCGGCACCGTGGGATCACTGCCGACTTCCTCTTCTTGGGCATCGGTGCGGCCATCGCCGTCGTAGTCGCCGGTGCCGTCCCGGTCCAAATTACCGAAGTGCTCTCTCTCCCAGGCATCACTGAGGCCGTCGCCGTCGGTGTCATCGGCCGGGTTCACCTTCAGATTGACAGAACGCTGAGTGGAGAGAGCACCGTCAGTCGCGGTAAAGGTAACGACATAATTGCCCGCCTGACCGATGGCCGGCTGCCAGCGGAAAATGCCGGTACCGTCACCGCCATCGGTAAAGGTGGCGCCGGAGGGCAGGTTACTGGAAGACAACTGCGGCACTGTGCCGTTCGGGTCCGAGGCCTGCACCAGGAATCCGATCTGACCACCTTCGTGGCTGGTGCGGTCGAGAATCGCCTGGATCACCGGAGGCTGCGGCAGCTCAGCGGAGTCGACAAAATAGAGCGTATAGTCGGGACTACTATCGTAATCAAAAATATTAATAAAATAGTTAAAGCTCACCTTATCATCAGCGCGCTTTTTTGACAGCCAGTAATTATTCGGATTCAGCGTTTTCCCGTCTCCGCGCACTACCCTGTGCAACACCTTGGCCCCGGCGTAGGGGTCGGACACCTGGATAAAACCGAAGCCTTCCTGCACAGCGCCGCTCAGAACGCGGCTACCGCCATTTTCACTTCCGAGGGTATAAGACAAGGATGTCACCTGGGCACAGCTCTTACACAAGGCGAGATCCGCACCCGTATTTTCACTCTCGTAGAGATATAAATCGCCGCCGGCACCGTAGGCGAGAAAATCAAGCACAGCGTCCCGCCCCGGCAGATCCACCAGCACATCCTTCACCAGCAGGTGGGCGTTGGTAGCTTCAATCAGGGACGTCAACTCTCCCCCCAGCTCATCGGCGTGAGTAAAGCTGGCGGAAAATTCAGTAAATTTTCCCGACAGGGTGGATTCCATCACCCAGCGGCCGGTTTTCATACTCTGGGGCGCTATTTCGCCGAAATTGATCAGCAGGGTGGGTTCCGCAGGCTGGCTCTCAACAAAACTCTTGGTAATGGTAAAGTCGATCGCCAAACCCTGCTCGTTATCGACGATCCGGGGCTGCGCAGATTCTATTTTGACATTTCTGGCGGTACCGTAGCCGCTGTTGTCGATACGCACACCCAGGGTATAGGGCTCCGGCGGCTCAATTTCGGTGGTAAAGGCATCGTCGCCGATCACTTCCTGGGTGAGAAAGTAATCCAGTGTCAGCAGCGGCTGGGGCTTGACCACGATGGAGTCCGGCGCCACCTGCACCAGCTCTTCCTTGCCGCCGTAGGAATAGGAAAGCGTTGCACCCACAAAATAGAGTTCACCGTTGTCCGTCTGCCCGGCCGCATTGGCGGTGGGCACAATCAGCCAGCGAAATTCACCCACCTTTCCCGCTTGGATCACGCCGTCGGTTACAGCGCCATCGTCGCCGGTAACCAGTGAATTAATATTTTGCGTATCATCCACGCGGATAAAAAACTCCGCATCACTGGCGGCAGTGTTGGAGGTGGCTGTGACCGCATTGCCGTCGGCATCGGTAAAATTGACAGTAATCGCGATATCTTCGATGGAATAGGTATCCAGGCTGTTGGTAATGCGCATTATGGCCTCAAAGCCCTGACGCTCCAGTGTCAACTCCTGAAGTATCTCTATGCGCACCTCCGCACACAGCGCCTCTTCCTGAGCAACGGTAGCCGGCACACCCAGCGTACAAATCCAAAAAGCTGCCAAAATCCCCCAACGTTGCAACATGTTTTCTATTCCCGACAATGACTTGTATTTCACATTCTGTTTATGTTGACGACCTCGATTAGCGGCCAGATGACCGTCCAATAGGTCTCTTATCTATTTGTCGCCCACCTAGGGGCGCCCCAGTCCGACGGTGCTCGATCAGCTGGCTCCTCGCTCAAGCCTTACTCAAGAACCCCAGCTCATCTGCCGGCACTGCGGTCTTAATCAATTCTGCTCGCCGTTGCGCCCGAGCCCCGCCCCTCCTCGTGGCTATCCGGTTCAAACTTTCTCTACCCCGATTCACGCCCTGTAGCTGGGCCATTTGTACGACCGCGGCCTGCGCACCATGCCCGCGCGCACTGGGTTTAATTCGATATACAGCTTGTCACGGCAGTACTGGTAATCCTCATCCACCAGGAACACTGGCTTCTGGTTGTGGGCCCGCTGGACTATACGATGGGGCATATTGGCTAACAGGATTCTGGCTTGCCTTGGCATAGCGTTTCTCGATCTTGGTCAGGCGCTACTTCAAGCCTTTGCTAATTAAGCATCTAAAATAGACCTGTTCCCTTTATTCTCGCCCCTTTATCCTCTTTACCTTTTACTGTTCTCTTTCTGCCCCACAATTGGACGTCACATCCCTGAGATCAATTGATGCAGAATTTCTTCTAAATCCATCTTCTGCAATTTCACATGCTTTTTCCTCTTCACCCATATTTATATAGAACCGATACAAATTCAAAAACAACTCTTCCTCTCCAGGATTAACGCTATCTACATGTAGTGGAGTAAACGGCATTCTTTCTTTCGCCTTTTTTATTCCTGACAGAAGAATTTTCTCTGCCTCTTTTCCACGCCCTAAAAATCTATAAATATCAAACAAGAGCAAATAATCTTCAGAATATGCCAAATCGTTGTCAATCGTATATTTAACATCTAAAATAGCCATATCTGGATTAGAAAGATTCATATAAACATCAGCTCTTTCCCTCCTCAGAAATATATTATTTGGATCTTTTTCAATCATTAAACTAATATAATTAAGGGAACAATCATAATTCTCAGACTCATAACAAGACAAATATTTCTTATATAATTCATCTTGAGTTAGAGACTTCCCACAAGAAATTAATATAAAAACTACCACTAAAGTAAAATTGCTAATTTTTTGCTTGATCATAAACTCCACTTTTAATTCTCCAACCACCTATTATTGTATCAGGAGGCAATGCGTAGCTAGGCGGAACCGGTGTACGACTAAGATTGACTCTGTAATCATTAATACATCCATTTCTATCAATATACATAACTACATGCCAATATACCTTTGTACTTTTATTTTTTGGGCAATAACCTTCATCATAATCCATTATTTCTTTGTTAATCTGACTCTGAATTTTCAACCCTCTTTGAAAGCAGGAGTTTTCCATCTGCCAGTTTATAACTCCCAAAGCATCAGAGGCTGCTCCAACTGTACCATGACTTCCCCAATAGCCCTTACCTCCACCCATTTGCCTAAGCTTATGATCTATCCATCGCTTACTATTCTTGGTAGATGACCTTGGATTTTCCTTCTGAAATTCATTCCAAGTTTGATGCTCCCATACACGATCAGGACGTTCCCCGGAGGAGCCATCTGCTACTCCCAAAAATGATAAAATATCCAAGCCGAAAGGATCTATATTTGTTACAGGGTTTTGCATTACATATACGTAGGCATTCCAACCACCTTTCAATCCTATCGGATCGGTCTGTAAATATCGCCCACTTAAGGGATCATAGCACCTCAAGAAATTCTGATGCAGCCCGCTCTCCCCATCAAAATACTGCCCCGGAAACCGCAAATTATTCTCAACAATCTCAACCAGAATCTCAGCCTTTCCAAACGCCGAATAGCGAGCTTCCCAAACCACTGCCCCGGATTTATCCAGCATCCGCTGCGGCGTGCCCAGGTGGTCGTTCTGGTAGTAGTAAAGCTCCCCGCTGGCAGCCCGCTGAAACAGGGGTTCCGTCATCCAGGGCATACCCGGCTTGAAGTGGTATTCCCGGATCAGGTTGCCGACAGTGTCGTACTCCGCCGCCAGCCCCTCTTCGTTGTAGAGAAAGTAGGTTGTTTCGCCAGCCTGTTTGCGAATCCGTTGCCCGTAGGGGTTGTACTGGTAGCTGCCAACGGTAACGCCGTTTTTAACAACGGCGATCAGGCGTTCTTCGTGGTTGTATTGATAATCCCAGGTAATGCCGTCCTGCACTTTGCTGCTTGTGTGGCCGTTGTCGTTGTATTCGAAACTGGCTGGGCTGTCGCCGCTGATAGCGGTCAGCTGGTTTTGGTTGTTGTAGCTGCTTTGAGATACGGACAGATTGAAATCCGCCTCCGTGGCGGAATCCGCCCGCTCGGCGTGTTCTGTGCGGTTGCCCACACCGTCGTATCCGAAGCGCTCGTCGTTGGCAGCGTTTTCCAGCGGATAGTCCGCTTCGGTCAGGCGGTAAAGGTTGTCATAGGAAAATATATATTCACCGTGGTCGGAAGTGATTTTGCGAATATTACTTTCCAGGTCGTACTCGTAGACGGCTCTGGCTTTGTTGTTGCCAGCGCTGTCTTCAAGAATACGCTCCTTGACCCGCAGGAAGTCATCGTAGCTGAGGGTGATCCGGTTACCGCCGGGCAGCAGTAGTGTCTGCGGCGCCAGCCAGTGGAAATCAGTCCAGGCCAGCTGGCCCTCACCGGGGATATGCACCGCCGCCAGCTGGTTATTTTTGTTGTAGTAGTAGGTATAGGTAATCCCTTCCGGATTTGTATAGGTTTTTTTCAGTCCGTTGCCGTAATAGGTATAGCTGTAGCTTTTGGAGAAAGTGATCTCTTCGGCCTGATCCCCCTGGCCGTAATAATCCACCCTGACCGATGCCAGCCGGTTCAGGCTGTCGTAGGTGTAAGTTTCGCTGTGATGAACTATATCCGCAGTGGCGTTGGCGGTATCCGGCCCCGGAGTCTGGGTATAACCGGTGTACTGGGCCTTGGCGTTATAGTGGTAATCCACTACCTTGACCGGCTGTGGGTTGTCCTTGTGGGCATAGACCTGCAGCCTGATCAGGCGGTTGGCATCGTCGTAGCTGTATACGCGCTTTTCCTGCTGCGGGTTGGTAACCGCAATCAGGTTGCCGTTGGCGTCGTAATCGTAGACCCGTTGTTTAGAAGTGCCGATAAAGTCGTGTTTGGTTTCCGTTTTCAGACGGTCGTTTTTGTCATAGGTGTAAACAGTCAGACGCCCTTCCGGGTCCTTGACTTGCAGCAGATTATCGCGGGCGTCGTAGGTAAATTCGGTTTTTTTTGTCTCACCGTTGACGGGATCGATAATAGCGACCAGGCGGTTTAAGTGGTCGTATTCATATTTTTCCGTGTTTTGCAGTGCGTCTGTATCCGAAATGAGGTTGTTACTCAGGTCATAGCCATAAGCGCGCAGGTATTCTAGATTGTTGGCCTTTTGCCTGCTCTGCACTAAGCGGTTGCGTTTGTCGTAGCCCAGCTCTTCCTCGTAAGTCGGGTTCTTAACCTTTGAAAGCAAGTTCTGCTGATAACTGTATTCAGTGCGGTTTTGTTCACCGTCTATAATAGCGCTCAGCTTGTTCTGGCTGTTGTATTCCAGGCGGATACTGGCACCTTCCGCATCAGTGATAGTTACCAGGCGGTTGCCTTTGTCATAAGCCAATGCCAGCTTGTTGCCCTTGTCATCGGTCACTGTCACCGGCAGGCCGGAGGCGTTGTTGGTGATATGCAGGCTGCTGCCGCTGGCATCAGTAACTTTTATCAGGTCACCGGCAGCGTCGTACTCGTAGTGGAAGCCCTGGCCATAGGGGTTCAGGTCCGAGAGCAGGTTGCCCACTGCATCGTAGTCTCGGGTCCAGGTTTTGCCGCGCGCATCGACAATAGTGTGGGCGTTGCCGTTGACATCGTAGTCCCGGTATTCAGTAACCTTGCCTTCGGGATCTATGACTTTGGTTACGTTGCCAAAATCGTCATACTCCCAGCGGGTGATGGCAATTTCTGTATTATCGGCTGTGGATTCTCCAGTACTCTCGCTGAGCATCTGCCCGTACTGGTCGTAGGTATAGCGGGTGATGCGCTGATCGGATGTGCCGGCAGCTTCAATCAGAGTGATCAGATTGCCGCGCTCATCGTATTCATATTCGGTGATCACGCCGCGCTCATCCCGCTCGTGCAGCGGCAGAGTCAGTTCAGTATTCCACTCAGTGGTGGTATAGGTACCGTCGGGATTTTCGGTGCGGGTGACATTGCGAAAGGTATCGTAAAAGTGTTTGGTTTTCAGACCCCGGGCATCGGTAGTGACACTGCTGATAATGCGCACCGGTGCTTCATTGGCGTTAGCTGCCAACTGAGTACTACCGGTGTACCGGTATTGTTCAGCCAAATCTTTAGCGGTCTTATTGCCGGAGTACTGGTATTCTATTTCATACTGCAGTTCGCCGCCGATCAACTGCTTGATCGGCATTCCCATCACGTTGTGCCAGGTTTCCGTGACCACGCCTGACCTGTCGCGCTGGGTGGCCTTGTAAACCTGATCCTCAGCACTGTGGCTATAGGTAACGCCGGTACCGTCCTGAGTTTCGTAGCCGTTAATATGGCCATCGGCATTGGTGGAGTAGGTGGTTATCCGTCCATTGGGATCGGTGACACTCTTAAGTGCCAGTTTGTTATTACTGAGGGACTGATACTGGTAAACCCAACTTTTACCGCGCACGTCGATCACTTCCACCAGCTGCTGATAGCTGAGTGGATCAGCGGCATCTTCACCGTATTTGTAGATAACCTTGCGGCCACTGTAGTCCTCGAGGCTTTTCAAACGGTAAGATAGAACTGTTTCGCCGTTAACCTGGTTTGCCAGCTGCTCCCAGTGGTAAGTAATAACGGTGTTACCCAGGTGATCCTTGACGCGCACTATGCGGTCGTCTTCGTATTCCAGGCTGACGCGGACACCATTTTTATCTTCGTAGTAAGAGAGTTTTCCCTCTTTGTAGAAAATCAGGTTGCCCTTTTTATCGCGCCAGGTGTAATCCTCACCACTTTTCGTCAGCGTCTGATTTAAAAGGGCATGATAGCCGTCTCCATCCGGTGTGATACAGCTGTTCAAATCCGAGCGGAACTTTTCCGGGCGGTAGGACTGGCCATTGCGGAACAGGTAGAACTCATAGGGTTGCTGACAACCGGCAGCCGTTGCCTGTTGGCCTGATGCCTGCTGCTCTTCCTCCGAGGCCTGCGCCTTGAGCTGATCGTAAGTGAGAATTGGATTCCAGCGACTGTTCCACTCCCAGCCGTTGCGGGTCCAGCGACGGGTCATACGCACATAGCCACCCAGCACCTTGACCTGCATATCTTCCAGGTCTTCCATATTTTCCGAGGAAACGGCGCGCGGCTGGGCGCCATCGCTGGAGATACCGGGCTTTGCATAAGTCCCGGAAGTCAGCACCAGAAGTGCCAGGGATACCACTGTGGAGACTGCCGTTATCCAGCGTTTATAAACTAGTAGCCGCCCCCGAGCACTGGCTCCGACTAGAAGCATTTTTTCTTGTTCCCCGACAGAAAACTTCATCGATACTTTCCCAAAGTTCTTTTCGTTGTTTCCAATTCCAATCGCGGGTGCACCCTACCGGAATACGCCCGGGCCAGCCCTCTCCCACGGGGAGAGGGCGTTCTCAGTGCATTTATTGAGCCGCAGTGTTGTATTTGTTGCACTCATCGCAACTCGGGTCCGGCTCACAGCGGAGGGTTTCGTCTTTGCTTATCGGTGTATAACCGCTGCCATAGCTGGCGCCGCTGCCGCCCCCTCCACCGAAGTAGTAGCCGCCTCCGCTACCGCCTCCAGCACCTCCACAGGAACCGTAGGAGGCCGTGGACCAGTAAGTAGATGTACCGCCGGGCACTACCTGGCCGTTGGCACACTGGCTCTGATAGCTGACTTTGTATTTAAAGCTGTGGCTGCCACATCCGGCTCCACTGGCCGCGCCCTCTTCACTGGGGTTAAAGTCGCGCAGTGCGGTGATACGGTATGGGATATACACCACTTCACCCGCCTCCAGGGTTTCCGGCACCTCGGCGAGAAACTCGAATGACACCACGTCATTGCCGGATGGCAGCAGGCCCTGTACTTCATCTGCACGGATCAAGCCGTAGTTGGTGAGGCTCAGCTCACCGGTGAATACGTCGCCCTTTTTCATATCCGGCAGAGTGACACTGATCGGGTCCAACATCACCACGGCCACCGGCACATTGGTTTCAAAAGTAGCCTCCAGCTTGATCTCGTAGCGGTCTTCCAGGTTAATTTCGTTCACCTGCCATTCGACTGTGACAATGCGGTTCATAAGGAACACTTCTTCGGCGACAGTCGCACCTGGCCTGATCCAGAGGCGACCGGAAACGCTCTCGTGATCGAAGGCACTCACCCGGTAGGCGTATCGGCCGGCCGGCAGGTCTTTGAGCAAGGCTTCACCATTAGCATCGCTGCTGATAGTACGGGTTTCGGACAATACCTGTTCGTTCTGCAGTTCAATTTTGGCTCCGGCCAAACCAGGGATCAGTTGATTGTCCTCGCCCAGTGTGGCGGTGTAGATGTCGCTGATATGGAAAAAGACATCGCCAATTTCCGAAGTGACCACGGCCACAAACATCTGCACCGTAAAGCTGTGGCCTCCGTCACCCTCTACCAGAAGACGGAATTCGTAATTGCCCTGCTCTACGGTGTTATCCGGGCTGAAGGTGACGCTGATATCGCGACTCGCGCCAATGTCCATATCACCGAGGTTCGCGGTGCCGTCGAGACGCACCCAGGTCGGCGCCGGGTTCTGAGCGCTGTCCACCAGGGAGAGGGTGGCATTGCGCAGCACGTCGAAACCGGTGTTCTTCAGCGTAAAGGTCTCTGTGGTGCTGCCTCCAAGAGCAACACCGGTATCGATAAAGGCGGGCGTCGCCTTGATAACCGGCTGGCTCTCAGACAAGCGGTATTCCAGTGCAATATCTTCCAGCACTTGCGCCACACCATTCACATTCGCCAGTACCTGGAAATAAAGGGAACCGCTTTCCGGTGCCAGATTGTCGCCAGAAAAAGACAGGTTGATTACCCCCTTCTGTTGCGGCGACAGCGCAATTACTGAGCCTAGATCCAAGTGCAGACCTTGTGGTATCTGCAGCTGTTCTGTTCCGGGTTCGGCGACAGAAACCAAACGCACATCAGTCAGCTCACTGCCGTAACCCGCGTTTATATTGATCGGGATAACCTGGGTGTAATTACGCGGTATATGAAGGGTGATCTGCGGCGGACTTACTTCGGAAGTCAGCACCGCAAACTCCCCCTGGTTAGGACGGGCAAGACTATCCGGGTGGATAACGGATATCCGCCAGGTACCACTCTGCCCCTGGGGATCGAACTCGTAAAAGAAGTTGCCGTCCGCATCAGTAATCACGGACACCTGCCGCTCGAAGCCGCGCAACTCCATCACCAGTGTCAGTGGCACATTACCAACGGGCGAGTCACTGGTGCGATCCATAGCGCGACCGCTAATAGTGACAACTTCCCCGTCACTGTAGATCAGTCCAGGAGTAACTTCGGTAACTTCACCATAGTAGGCGGTCTCCTGAAGCGACGCCTGGATACGGGTACCGTTACCCTCAATCAAAACCTGCGTGGGCTTGCCGGTGTGGTAGCGGAAACGATCAATTTCCAGTGCCACAGTGACTTGATCCGGTGCCGCCTGAGGTATCGGCACTTCAATCCAGTCGGAAACAAAGGTCTCACCAGGCTGCAGCCGCGCTACCGTCTCACCACTGGCGACGGTAATGACATCACCGGTAAATTGCTGTACAGGCTGACTGGCGAGCAGGTTTCCATCCGCATCTTCGATGCGGATGCGCACTTCGTCCGACGGATCGCGGCCATTGCGCCGCGCCATCAACACTTCTGTTTCCACAAGCGAAGTGTTTTCCATGGTGAAGCGCACCTTGCCCAGGCCGCCCCGGTAAACGGTGTCCGTCTCCAGCCCGAGACGCAGAGCTGCGTCACCCACCAGTATTTCATCTTCCGCGTGGATAAATACTGTTTCGCCAGGCAATGGCGATTGCTCCAAGCGCAGCTGAATATTGCTGAGAGTATCCAGCTTCTCGTAACCGCCAATCACAATCGGCACTTCGACCAGGCCACCGGCGGCAACGGAGAAGCTGGCGGATTGGTGCTCGCGCGCCACACCGCCGTCATTGACAGTGGCAAACAGCTTGATACCCGAGATGTCACTGCTGCCACGGTTC
Source organism: Microbulbifer thermotolerans (assembly GCF_001617625.1). Lineage (NCBI taxonomy): Bacteria > Pseudomonadati > Pseudomonadota > Gammaproteobacteria > Cellvibrionales > Microbulbiferaceae > Microbulbifer > Microbulbifer thermotolerans. The sequence continues at coordinate 2,716,541 of NZ_CP014864.1, forward strand.
TGTACGCGGAAGCGCACTTCATTCATCACGCCGCGCTTGACCACAGCATCGCCGCTTTCCGGCTCAATCACTTCCACCGAAAGCGCCGGCAACAACAGGTTGTGCCCTATGCTGGTTGCTCCTTTCTCGTCCTCGGCGATTACCGTATAGCGGCGTTCCGTCATTACACCCTGTGCTCCAGCGGAGTAACCGGTATCCACGAACACCGTTGTATTTCCGCCATGAGGAATCAACGCATCAGTGATTTCCTGCAGATCATCGCTTTCACCCACATAGACACGATAGCCAGCGATAGCCGTACCACTATGGTTCCACTGAAGCTGCGGGTTGCCCTCGGCACTGACCGAAATACTGAGATCGGAAACAGGCAATAGGCCAAAGTTTAGGTAGACCGTGTTACTCGGAACAGACTCGTTACCCGCTTCATCCAGAGCAGTTACCACATAGACGTGCTCGCTCTCGCTGGGTTTGGCATCCAGGGCGATGGTATCCGGGATACCGATTTGCAGTGGCTCTATCTCTCGCAGGGTTTCCGCTGTTGCAGTCTCGCCCTCAGCCAAATTCAAGCGATAGAGGTTATAAGTGAGCTTGTCCACTGCCTCATCGTTGCCATCGGCATCTTGCAGCGGTGCCTGCCAGGTGGCCACTATGCCGGCACCATTCAGCTCCAGGGCCAGCTCAGAGGGCGCAGCGGGAGGAATACTGTCCGCACTGACAGCCACCGGCTCACTCATCGCACTCACCGCAACCTGGTTGTTATTCCGGCGTTCACTGGCGATGGCATAGAAATAGTTGCCATCGTCAGGCAGAACGTCTTGGGTTTCGGTTTCCGAAAGGCGCAGGATCTCCACAAATTCCGCATCGCCCTCCGCCTTGCGATAGAGCACATAGCGGGCGCCTTCCACCGCATCCCAGGTTAGCGCCACTTTGCCACCCGGCAATGCAGTGGCCTTGAGGTTTTGTGGAATATCCAGCGGTGGCAGATCGCCCTGGTAGACCTGGAAGCTGTTCGGTACACGGATTTTGTTGCCAATATTGTCCAGATCATCCAGCGCCTGATAGCTGAAGCTCAGATTTGCCACCGTGGGATTGCCGTCTACATCCCGCCCGGCGCTGGTGGGAAGAGCAAAGCTTCCCACCCACAAGGAGCTTCCTTCTATAGACTGAACATCGCGCACCAGAGTAATGCCGCTCTCGTAGCCGGGAACTTCTAGGTTGTCGAGCAGCGGCACTAAAGTGGGCATTTCTCCCTGCTTGACTTCGTCATTCAGTTGCAGCACCACTTCCACCTGCAGGCCGCTCACTTCATCGACCTTCAGAGGCTCGCCCGGGTTCAATGTCAGCGCGGTCACTTCCGGCCCCTGAGCATCAATTAGCAGTGTTGCCCCCTGCTCGATAACTGTTCCTCGGTTACCAACATTATCGTGCGCGGACATTACCGCATAGGCGGTTCCAGAGATGCTGTCAGGTTCGATAATGAAACTGCCGGTGTACAAGGTGTCATCGCTGTAATCCTTACTCAGATCAACGGCGATAGGCACACCGCCCTCAGGTACTATGGCGAAATAGGGCTTGTTACGCAGCGGCTCGTCAAACTGCACCACAACTTCCACTGTACCTGGCGCGTAATGGCCGCTAGCCGAATCCACTAAGCCATTGGAGTGGTAGCGCACCTCCAGAGCATGGGGACCTTCACTATCCGCAGTGGCTTCTACAAGATTGGACAGGCTACTCTCTGTGCCCACTTTATTAACCGTAGTAACGGCATAGAAATAGTTACCATCTACCGAGGGTAGATCAGTAAATTTCGTTTCATTCAGAAGCTGGTTGTTCAGTTGCTGCGCTTCCTGCACAGAAGTGAACGGAGAAGCTAAGCGATAGACATTGTAACCAGCAGTCTGGTTATCGATATCATCACTGTTCGCCGCATTCCAAGACAGAGAAATCTGACCAAGCTCTCTCTCGATAGCAGTCAGATTGGTCGGAGCATCCGGGATAGATGTATTGAGCACTATAGTGCGTGTGGCACTCGGCTCGCCAAAACCACTACGCTGCGGATATGCCGCCGCTGCGCTGATCTGGTTCTCTCCCTCTTCCAGGGAAATTTCTACCTGGAAATTGCCATAACTATCGACCGCAGCAACACTGCCCTCCGCAACGCCATTGCGATAAACCTGAACCTGGGTCTGTTTTTCCGCTTTACCGTAAACGATTACCGACGGCTTGTTGGTCACCCAGCCGTCACTCGGGCTGGTAATCTGCGGTGCCGGTGGTGGGGCGAGCGCCACGGTGAAACTGTACTGGGCAATAGTGACATTTTCCCAAACATCGTAGGCTTTAACTGTAAGGACATGTTCACCATCCGACAGATCCAGCAGGACAATATTGCGTCCAAAGGCGCCACTACTGGCTGTATATGCGGTACCCAGCAAAGTGCCGTCCAGATAGAACTCTATCCGGGATACACCAGACTCATCCTCAGCGGTGATTTTGAAACTGCCATCTTCTGACAAAGTCGGAGCCAAAGTGAGATCCAGCAATTCTGCTATCTGCTGATATTGCGCAGCATGGATAACCGGACCATCTGTGTCCTCCACAGGTGTTACAGCCACCGGTGTTACCACTGGATCGGAGCCACCGGAAATATTTACAGCAGTTACTGCCACATAATAGGTAGTGCCATTTTTCAGGCCCGCAAGAGACCAACTGTGCTCACTGTCAGCAGCGCCTTTACTGCGCACGGCCTTTGGTTGCAGTCCCACAATGGAATTGAAACTCTTATCTTCCACATAAACCGCATAGTTTTTCAGCAGTTCATAGGGCGCGACACTGGACCAACTGATCTCAATCTTGCTGCTCTTCGGCACCGCGGTCACAGTAGTCGGATTCGGCAATAATGTGGTACCGGCATCTTCAATACCGACAGACGCATTGCCACTCTCATCGTACGCATAGACTCGCAAGGGATAGGAAGTAGCAGGGCTGAGATCTTCTACCAAATGCTCTACCGGCGCCTGCGAATCACTGAGTGATGCCAGTGGAATATCATCCACCCTGCCGCTTAAGTCTCCGGCAAATACCACCTTATAACCAGCCAGATCACCGGCGGAGTTAGCAGACGGATTCCAGCTGAGCTGCAGGCGGTCGGTACCCGGAATTACAATCAGATTGCTGATCTCATCTGGCGCAGCCACATCCACCGGCACAGCGCCCGTGGAAGTTACCGCGGGATTAAATAGTCCCTGGGTATCGTAAGCGACTACAGCAAAGTGCGCCTGAGTATCCCGTGGCAATCCTTCCACACGGAATTGCTTGGTTCCCTGCGGTACAACCGCTACCGGTGTTTTGCCGGCGATATCCGTAAAGCTGCTCGCACTCTGATAGATACGGTACTCACCAATATCGTTGCCGTTGGCAAACTCATCGTAGCTGCTCCAGTTCAGCAGCAGATCTGAACCACTGCCGTTGGGATCGATTACCAACGCAACCGGCCCAGGCGGATTATTGTCATAACGGATCTGCGCCAAGGTCGGCTCACTCTCATTGCCAGCCGCATCGCGCACGACAAAGGCGATGGTGTTATCGCCCGATGACAATGCAACCTGTGTACTCCATGTGGTATCAGCTGATGCAACTACGGCCAGACTGCCATTCACAAGAACAGCACTGCCCGCTTCTTTGGTGCCGCTGAATACATGGGCATTCACGGTAGTCACCGGCGGATAATCATTCAGTGTTGCAGGCGCCGGTGGTGTGTAATCGAGCGTGAAGTGATAAGTACGCTTGGCAGACAAATTACCCAGTTTATCTGCTACCTGAGCCACAATCTCATAGTCACCATCCAGGAAGGGAGCGTCCGGAGTAAACTGGATTTGACCTTCAAACAGGGCAAGAGCCCCTGCCAGTACTACGCCATTGCGTTTAACCGTAATGTCACTGTTTTGCAGGTCAATGCCACTGCCTTCCTCGATTACCACCAGTGTGATATAGGGCGGGGCCAGGTTGAGACTTCCTATCGGATCGGCAGCCGTAATATTGGGAGCATTGCTGTCTACATTAAAGATCAGGAAAACTGGCTCCGACAAGTTACCACTCAGATCCCTTGCCACTACCTCAATCGTGGACTCACCTTCCGGCAAATAATAACGACCAGACCAACGGCCTGATCCCGAAGGTACAATTTCACTGCCGTTAACCAAGATAGCAGTGTCGTCTTCACGATTGCCGGAGAGCGTAATCCAGCGGCTGTTAGAGTTGTTTATTTCAGGTGCCAGTGGCTGATCCAGAGTCAGTGGAGCTGGCTTAGTAATATCGACAACTATAGGGACAGAGAACCTATCGTCTTCCGGCTCCTGCTCAACCCCATCCTGATCCTGATCCATGCCCAGACCGTTAGTACCGAAAATATCCGGCCCTACAGAAAAGGTATAAACACCTTCCCCAAGAGGTTGAGCAAAGTCAATTTGGTAGCGGATATCATCTAGAGATGTAACCGAAGTAATCGCGATAAAATTTCCTACAGAATCCGTCAATTCAAAGTCATTAATATCCAGTGATTCGTTATCAATTCCAATATTGAACTGTACAACCACACTGGAAATAGGCGCATTGTGGTAACCGCTGGGGCTAACAGCCCGCACTCTGGGTGCAGCAGTCTTTTCAGCGATATGAACGCTGCCATCCTCGCCATCAACGCCACTGCTATTGCTTCCACCGTCATTAGCTTCCACCCGGCTCGTATTGAGACCGGTGAGTGATTCATAATAGATAGCAACGCGGCCGCCACCGCCGGCACCGGCATTGATCCCATAGCCACCGTTGGCTCTTATATAACCGTTACCTCCAACCACCAATTCGCCGATATCCAGCCAGATAGAGCCACCACTGCCACCCCCTTTATAGCTGGAAGAACCATAGCCATTGGCATCGATATAACCGTAGTGCTCCAATCTGTCTGCCACTAATTTGATAGCGCCGCCGCCACGGGAGCCCGGCTGACTATCATCCTGATACCTGCCGCCGGTTCCAAAATCCATAGGGGCTACCGCGCTGCCGTAAACTGCATTGGTCGTACCATCAGCCAATACCCCACCGAGGCCACCGTAGCTACCACCAGATTGATAACTCACTTCCTCTGAAGGTAGATATCCCTTTCCACTAACATCGATATAGGAATTCGAGCTGATATAGAAATCAGTAGCACTCAGAGTAATACCAGAAGTAAATATGTCTGACGCCGCCGGTGTGGTGATCTTTCCACTGTTCTTAACCGTAATGGAATCAAAGCTGTAATCCTGCGGCAGCTCGAGAGTGTAGCCGTCGACGACCAAGTTGTTGTTGGCTACCGTAAAGTCACCCTCGGCCTTCACATAGGCTTTACTGTAACTCGATCCGGAAATCGGAGCGGCCAGATACGCGCCTTTTTCTATAACAGCTTGTACAGAACTGAAGTATACCGGGATGCCTACTTCCCCACTCAATCGATAGGGCTCATAGGCTGTGGATGTACCGCGATTAATAATCTGCAACTTGGCATTATTGGATGGCAGAGAACGATCATAGAGATAAACAGTTCCCGGGCCGCCATAGGCAGTAGCGCCGGCGTAATTGTTACCAGCCAGCGCAAAAACACGGGCTGCAGGGTCAAAGCCCGTCAACGAGTCGTAGTAGATAGCGATACGACCACCACCACCGGTCCCTGCGTAATATCCACGCCCCCCGGAAGCCTCTATCAATGTACCGCTGCTTCCAATCAGTTCCTTTGCTTCGACCCAGATAGAGCCACCACTCCCCGCACCGACGTCTCGCAGGTATTCTCCATTCGCCAATATATCGCCATACACTTCAAATTTATTACTGGCTATAAGCTTAATGGCACCGCCACCACGACTGCCCTGTACAGTCGCATCTGCACCATAACCCCCCATGCCAAAATCCACCGGGGCTTCTACGGATCCAAAAGTAGAAGCGACTGTTCCTGTGGTGGGATCTACTCCTCCCAAGCCACCGTAGCTACCGCCGGATTTCCAATGTTCACCTTCCTCCGGTAGACGTCCCTTGCTGCTAACATCAATATAGGAGTTGGAGCTGATATAGAAGTCATTAGCAGTCAGGGTAATGCCTGAAGTAAAAGTGCCTGACGCCGCCGGTGTGGTGATCTTTCCACTGTTCTTAACCGTAATGGAATCAAAGCTGTAATCCTGCGGCAGCTCGAGAGTGTAGCCGTCGACGACCAAGTTGTTGTTGGCTACCGTAAAATCACCCTCGGCTTTCACATATACTGAGCCATAACCATTACCCGATATTGCTGAGCCCAGGTGCACGCCATCTTTTAGCGTAACAACTGCATCCTTAAAGCTTAATGGAGTTGATAGATTTACGCTCTCATCAATGATTATTCGCAAATCCTCAAAGTAAATCGGGATATCCACCTGCCCACTCAATTGATAGGGTTCATAGGCTGTGGATGTACCGCGATTAATAATCTGCAACTTGGCATTATTGGATGGCAGAGAACGATCATAGAGATAAACAGTTCCCGGGCCGCCATAGGCAGTAGCATTGCTATAGTTATATCCCGCTCGCGCGAAAATACAGTCAACAGGGTTAAAGCCCGTTAGTGAATCGTAATAGATGGCAATTCGGCCACCACCTCCAGTCCCTGCGAGATAGCCTCGCCCACCAGAAGCCTCGATCCAAGTACCGCTACCTCCGATCAGTTCCTTGGCTTCAATCCAGATAGAACCACCACTACCCGCACCGACGTCTCGCAGGTATTCTCCATTCGCCAATATATCGCCATACACTTCAAATTTATTACTGGCTATAAGTTTAATGGCACCGCCACCACGACTGCCCTGTACAGTCGCATCTGCACCATAACCCCCCATGCCAAAATCCACCGGGGCTTCTACGGATCCAAAAGTAGAAGCGACTGTTCCTGTGGTGGGATCTACTCCTCCCAAGCCACCGTAGCTACCGCCGGATTTCCAGTGTTCACCTTCCTCCGGTAGACGTCCCTTGCTGCTGACATCAATATAGGAGTTGGAGCTGATATAGAAGTCATTAGCAGTCAGGGTAATGCCTGAAGTAAAAGTGCCTGACGCCGCCGGTGTGGTGATCTTTCCACTGTTCTTAACCGTAATGGAATCAAAGCTGTAATCCTGCGGCAGCTCGAGAGTGTAGCCGTCGACGACCAAGTTGTTGTTGGCTACCGTAAAATCACCCTCGGCTTTCACATATACTGAGCCATAACCATTACCCGATATTGCTGAGCCCAGGTGCACGCCATCTTTTAGCGTAACAACTGCATCCTTAAAGCTTAATGGAGTTGATAGATTTACGCTCTCATCAATGATTATTCGCAAATCCTCAAAGTAAATCGGGATATCCACCTGCCCACTCAATTGATAGGGTTCATAGGCTGTGGATGTACCGCGATTAATAATCTGCAACTTGGCATTATTGGATGGCAGAGAACGATCATAGAGATAAACAGTTCCCTGACTGCCATAGCCGGTAGCCCACGAATAATTATAACCAGCCCTCGCAAAAACACTATTTTCAGGATTAAATCCCGTCAGAGAATCGTAATAAATGGCAATTCGACCACCACCTCCGGTTGCTGCAAGATAACCTCGCCCACCAGAAGCTTCTATCAAAGTACCATTACCTCCTATCAGTTCCTTGGCTTCTATCCAGATAGAACCACCGCTACCTCCACCGACCTCTCTTTGGAATCCCCCATTCGCCAATATATCGCCATACACCTCAAATTTATTAGTGGCAACCAGCTTAATAGCACCGCCACCTCGGGAACCTTGTACTGACGCATCTATTCCATAGCCCCCCACACCAAAATCTACCGGCGCTTCCATAGAACCAAAAGTAGGTGCTACTGTTCCCGGAGTGGGGTCTGCACCTCCCAAGCCACCATAGCTACCGCCAGATTTCCAGTGTTCACCTTCCTCCGGTAGACGTCCCTTGTCGCTGACATCAATATAGGAATTGGAGCTAATATAGAAATTATTGGCCGTCAGGGTTATATCTGACGTAAAGGTATCCGATGCCTCCGGTGTGGTGATCTTTCCACTATTCTTAATCGTAATGGAATCAAAGCTGTAATCCTGTGGAAGCTCAAGCGTGTAACCATCAACAACCAAGTTATTGTCAGCTGTCGTAAAGTCACCCTCAGCCTTTATATATACCGAGTTATAACCATTCCCTGATATTGTTGAACCCAGGTGCACGCCTTCTTTTAGAACAACTTCAGAATTAATAAAAGTTATCGGTACAGAAAGGTTTATATTTTCACTTACAATAACTGAGGTCTCTTTAAACGTGAGTGGTGCGGAAAGAGTTACTCCTTCCTCAAGGATTACTCGCAAATCTTCAAAATAGATCGGAATATCTACTTCACCACTCAAATGATACGGGGCATAGGCTGTGGATGTACCTCGGTTAATAAACTGCAATCTGGCATTATTGGAAGGCAATGAGCGATCGTAGAGATAAACCGTTCCCTGACTGCCATAGCCGGTAGCCCACGAATAATTATAACCAGCCCTCGCAAAAACACTATTTTCAGGATTAAATCCCGTCAGAGAATCGTAATAAATGGCAATTCGACCACCACCTCCGGTTGCTGCAAGATAACCTCTCCCACCAGAAGCTTCTATCAAAGTACCATTACCTCCTATCAGTTCCTTGGCTTCTATCCAGATAGAACCACCGCTACCTCCACCGACCTCTCTTTGGAATCCCCCATTCGCCAATATATCGCCATACACCTCAAATTTATTAGTGGCAACCAGCTTAATAGCACCGCCACCTCGGGAACCTTGTACTGACGCATCTATTCCATAGCCCCCCACACCAAAATCTACCGGCGCTTCCATAGAACCAAAAATAGGTGCTACTGTTCCCGGAGTGGGGTCTGCACCTCCCAAGCCACCATAGCTACCGCCAGATTTCCAGTGTTCACCTTCCTCCGGTAGACGTCCCTTGCTGCTGACATCAATATAGGAGTTGGAGCTGATATAGAAGTCATTAGCAGTCAGGGTAATGCCTGAAGTAAAAGTGCCTGACGCCGCCGGTGTAGTGATCTTTCCATTGTTCTTAACCGAAATGGAATCAAAGCTGTAATCCTGAGGCAGCTCAAGCGTATAACCGTCAACAACCAAGTTATTATTGGCTACTGTAAAGTCTCCCTTTGCACTCACATAGGCACTACTATATCCTGCACCAGAAATCGAAGAGTTTAGATAGGTTCCTTCCTCTATAATCGCGCGTGCATTACTGATAAATATCGGGGCGTCTACCTGTCCGCTGAACGTATAGGGCGCATATGATGTAGATGCATTATGGTTAGCGATCTGCAACTTAGCATTGTTGAATTCTGCAGAACGATCATAAAGGTAAACTGTTCCCGGCCCCCCATAAGCCGTCGTTCCAGAGTAGTTATTACCAGCTCGCGCAAAAACACGGGCAGCAGGATCAAACCCTGTCAGTGAGTCATAATAAATTGCGACTCGACCACCACCACCGGAAGCAGCGAAGTAACCACGTCCACCGGAAGCTTCTATCAGCGTATTGCTATTTCCGATCAGTTCCTTTGCCTCTATCCATATTGAGCCGCCACTTCCCGCACCGACCTGCGATAGACCATCTTCTCCATTAGCCAAAATATCGCCATAAACTTCGAACTTGTTATTGGCAATTAACTTTATGGCGCCACCACCTCGGGTTCCTGACATAGAGACATCCGAACCATAACCTCCTACGCCAAAGTCTGTCGGCATCTCAATCGAACCGAAAGTCTCGGCTACCGTTCCTGACACTGGATCTGCACCACCCACACCTCCATAACTGCCACCAGATTTAAAATGGCTACCTTCTATAGGTTTTTTTCCCTTTGCACTAACATCTACCGAAGAATTATCAGCGATATATATATCATTAGCTGAAATTTGTAATAAAAAGGAATCTTCTTCTGCAGAGGGTATAGTTACCCCACCCCGATTCACAACGGCAAACAATGAATCAAAATCATAGGATGAACTCATTACAAGGGTGTATCCATCCACTATAAAATCTTCCGCCTCATACGAAAATGATCCACTGAAGGTTACTAATGCGTTTTTATTTCCTCGAATAGAGTGAGTTCTCAGATCAACACCTTCCGGAATCTGCAACGCGGCATTTCTTAGCAAGATATCCTCTCTTGCTGTGTTTTCTAGAACATAAGGCTCTGCTTTGGAATCTGATGCTTGATTATCCAAAATTAACAGACCTGAAAAATCCTCTCCACTCACAGGATCATAATCAATACGATGAGCCGTAATCCGGATGTTATCGTAATAACTATCCGCATCTACCCCACTTCTGCGAACAGACCGAATAACCAAGTTAAAGGAAGTCGTTCCTACCGGCACAGTTGAAACTAAGTTTCTTTGCTCCCATTCCTGAGCTTCTGTCGTCGTAAGCTCGCTAGTGCTTTCAGATATCTTATTTCCATAAGCATCAAGATACTCCAAAATTATTTGACCCTCGTCATCCCCACTATATGACGACTGTATCCAGCTTACTGATAATGCTATTTTTCCTTCATCAATTTCGGCTTGAGAAATATTACCACCTATAAGGCTAACCTCTTGTGAAATCCTGGATTCTTCCGTTTTACTGCCACCATAAATATAATAGGAGCCACCAAGATCTGTAGAACTAGGGGATGGGCTTACAGAATGAACTTGAGCATCACCCTCCTCAACATCCCAGTATTTAAGGCTACCAAATTCAGCATTAGCATTTTTAACATTTAATTTTTCAACGGCGCCGTCATGGAGAAACACACTCCCAGGGCCACCGTATAACTTCCCTTTACCGCCCTTTGCTGAAATCTGCTTAATAAAATTAAAAACACTGCCTGGTTTATAGTAAACGGCTATTCGCCCACCACTACCACCATTAGCGTATGAATTATTTCCAGCACCACCATGAGCACTGATACTTCCGTCTCCTTCAATCTCATCCACCTGCAGGAATATGGAACCTCCAGCACCGCCACCAGAATACCCCCCTTCATAAGAACTCGTTATTGCCCCCCCATTTGCCAGGATATTGCCATTCAACATCAATTTTTTTGCTTTCAGATGAAGACTACCACCCCCACGGGCCCCTGCCACGCCATTTACTGAGTGCTTCCCGCCTGCCCCCAACTCTAACGGCTGCTTATAACTTCCGTAAGGTATCTGTCCCCGGCCGCCGCCATAGCTAGCATGTGCACCGCCACAAGCTTCGCAGTTTTGTGGATCAGATAAGTTTCCAAGCTCTGAAACATCGATTTTCGAAGATGAGTCAATCTCTAAAACCCCTTCCACCTCCAAATCTATACTTGCGCCAACCGAATGTTTTAAAACTGCACCACTCGATAAAGTCATGCTAGAAAACTTGTGACTTCCATCAAGTGTCAAGGATGCTCCGTCGACGTGGATATGTTTATTTTCGAATCTAGTATCCGATTCCAAAATTATTGTATCATTGGTTATCACCAAATAGTCAGAGTCTGAAATACCAACACCCGATTTATAATGTTGTTCTACCTTATCTCCAGAGAGCGCATAATCATATATAGCAATATCACTCACCAAGCCATTTATCACCTCCTCCACTTGAACATCATTATTATTTGAAGAAGGATGTCCTCCAATAAAATAGCTATCCGAATAAATATAAATACTCTCAAACTCTTCGATAGAATTTACAAGCGTGCCATTCCTATACAAAGAAAGAACTTCATCTCCATATGTAACCACATAGTGATAAAGTTCACCAGCCACTATAGGGTCTGGATCTGATACGGAATACGAAAAATCCCCCCAATAAGAAAATGCAACATGCCCTTTTTTTGTAGCCCCAAAGGAAAAATCTTCACTATCTTCATCAGCTACAAATAAACCTTTACGATCATTAGTAGACGGAACAAACAATATTCCTCTTTCATCCTCACCAGCCATTTCATCAAACTGAATCCATAACTCTATAGAGAATGTATCTGGCAAACGAGGAATGTTTGGGTTTACCTTTAAGTATTGTTTTTCACCATCCAGTTTTATTGCACCACCCAAATTAGGTTGCATCTCAACAAACTCTAGATCCTCACCGCTAGTAATATCAGGAGCATTCCCCATTACATCAGCACTCCCCCCACTCATACTGTCATCTAGAGGCCAGTATGCCAGCGGAGAATCATTTATAACGAGACTCCGATATTCATCTACTTTACCGCTATCTTCAGCTCCACACACTGGAATCTCTGATAGGAAAAGTAGAAGCACCAGCAACGCTGACAAATATCCCTTTACTTCAGTCCCTAAGTAATTCATATCCCCAACATACCTGTACATAGAACCAGTCAAAATTCTCAAATTGCTAACACAACAAATCTCTATTCAATACATATCGAGCAGTCATAACTCTGACCTTTTAGAGCATCTGCACATCTAAACGCTCATCGAAACTTAAGAATCTATGGCTATTTCCTAACCGAGAATACCTATCAAAACTATAAAAAGAGATATACTTTCCATACCCGAAATCAATAGTGTTATTTTGCACATCAGCAACACTCCACGTATTGCCCGTCTGATATTCAGACCAATTATGGTAATTTTCCGCCTGCAACCTTCCTGAATCCTCCATCATAAACCCTGCAACCATCCGCGAAGGAATACCAGAAACTCTTGCCAAGGCAACAAATGCAGAGGCAAACTCCGTACAATCTCCTCTTAACTTGGTGATCGCGTAACGCGCCCCCCGATCTTCCGCTATGTAACCAACATCTTTTACATTTTTATAAATCCACGCAGCTATGCTATCGATATTTCCGCCCAACTTGCCTGCCAATTCGCGAATATCCGGATCATTCACTTCGATATTAGGCTCTACAGCTAAAAGCGGTTCAGTCTCTAAAGTAAATGGCTGCGGGTTTCCGGCCAACCTCATCTCTGCAGTAATACTTATCACTTCACTGGCATAGGGAGAAACACCTTTTAGATGAAATATCAACGATTGATTTCCGGATTGATCTAACTGAATTTCAAAAGGTTTATTAGCTGTTATAGTTTCCATCAATTGATATGAATTCCGCGGTACAGGAGCAAAAACCTTTAATGATGCACTTTCAAGGTATTCTGCAGTTTTATTTTTCACAAGAAAGCTATAACGAATTGTTTTTTCAATTTCGTAAATAGAATCTCGCTTATGCCAGTGAATATATAACCAACCAATCCCAGCCAACACAGTCGCCAAAAGAGCAACCAAAAAAACATAACCGAAAAAATGTTTTATCCGAACTCTATGAGACAAAGGTGAAAGCATTATTTCTTTACTATCGACTCCAGCTATAGATTCACTACCCAAAATCCTCACACCCTCTTTTTTAACCGCCACAGCTGGACACCCCATCCAATCCCTGTCTTTTAACAGCTCTTAGTGCGCTCATTTTCAGCGCACTTTTAACCTGCTCTATTCCGCCAGAAACCAAGTAGACATCACTAAGTGGCTCACCTTCTAGCTGTAATTTCAGTTTTGCCTCTTCACTTTTTCGTCCAACCACGAATACGGGAAAATAACCATTTATTGAATAATCCAGTGCTGCTTTATGCACGACTGGTGCCAACTGTAAATTTTCTTCAACAGCAACTGACGCGATTCCCAATACTGAAAGTTCTTTAGCCACCTGCCGACTGGTCGCAACTGTAACTGCACCAAAGTTGCTTACTTCAACAATAAAATCTTCTACCGATACAATGCTGACAGTATCGCTACCGGCTATATCACCACCTATGAGAATCTTTGGGCTTTGAAATCCGCCCTGAATAAGCTCCTTACATAATTTTGCCATCGAGTGCCTTTTATAAGGCTCCGCAACGATAAGCAAAGGCTTATTCTTCAAAAACACCTTTGTTTTGAGCTGCCTGCCAGACAGGTGTATAACATTCAGTGCGGGATCATGAAATTGAGGCTGTACAGCAACATCAGCAAGCACTAAATTCTCGACACTCTTAATCTCTTCAGAGTGAGTAAAGCAGAGTTCGGATGTTTCCGCCCTCACGGGCGCAAGTGGAGTGAAGTAATTACCAGAAGCGTCAGCGGAACAGTAATCAGCCTCAGCTTCTGCCGCTTTCGCACTAAGACAATACGAAAATCCCCAAAAAACGCAGAGCAATCCAAATCCGCGAATTACAGATGTGAAAGTTCCCGTCACACCTAATTACTCATTTTGTTATTTATTTGCGGTTAAAAGAAAAACCACCCCCAAGGCGGGCAATAGTAATGACACAAGCATAATTTCGTCAATATTATTTCATTACAAGCTATTACATACTTACACAGCTACATAGCGAAATTTTTTAGACTAATCTCAGGGGTGCACTACTTATTGATATAGCTCACAACTTATTTGTGATAAATACCTCACTTCAACAAAATGAAGTCTATGCGATAAAACCCTAATTTAAAATTCTTAAATTAGGGTAGCTGACTAGTGAGATTGAAGGGACATTCTTGAAGCGGACACCCTGTTACTTGAACGCCTAAGACTAGCCAAAGTGCTTATACAAATTAATCAGGGATTCCCTGAAGCAATAAAGAACATCCAATCAATTGAATCCTTTTTCCAAGTTAGACCGGAAAACCTATTTACCAGGTTAACTCAATGATACAACCTCAATACCGCCAGATGTATAACGCCAACGCAGGTTAAAACCACAAAGCCGCATACCATAGATACGCTCTGGATCAGGTGTTTGGTATGCGGGTTTAGGGTCTTGTTGTAGAACTTGGCGAATCAGTAAAGGAAGGTCTGTCCCCCACTCATCACTGTATGCGGTGGCTTTTTTTTGTATTTCTTCAGGAATATAAACGGCGAGGGAAGGTGGTGGGGCATCTGCGAAGGCGCTGCGCGCTTCTGAAACCGCGTCCACATAAGGAATATAGGGTTTTATATCCAGCACCGGGGTTCCGTCCACCAGGTCGGCACCACCGATGATGAGTTCTACTCTTGGAGAGGTACGTACTTCGATCAAGCGCACCACGGATAAGCCGATATTGTTGGGGCGGAATGGCGAGCGGGTGGCAAACACGCCGAGTTTTTTGTTACCGCCAAGACGTGGTGGGCGCACCTTGCTGGACCACTGCCCGTTCGTCTGATGAAATTGAAAAATAATCCATAGGTGGGTGTGTTCTGCTATGCCTGCAATGGCATCGGGGCTATTTACTGGAGGCAGTAATTCAATAGATGCGCGACTGGCGTCAGCCAGCATAGGCTGTCGTGGCACACCGAATTTTTCTCCAAAACAGGAGTGTACCGTTGCAATAGGGGAAATATTCAAAAGCTATCTTCTCGCTGTCTCCTGCCCGCTATGGGGCAGGAAGTCGGGCAACTATTAATTCACGCCGCCCATACAGAGGTATTTGATTTCCAGATAGTCATCCAGGCCATACTTGGAACCTTCGCGCCCTAGTCCGGATTCCTTTATTCCGCCAAAGGGGGCCATCTCATTGGAAATTATGCCCTCATTAATACCTACCATTCCATATTCCAGCGCTTCCGCTACACGCCAGATACGACCGATGTCGCGGGAATAGAAATAGGAAGCAAGGCCAAATTCGGTGTCATTGGCCATGCGGATCACTTCATCCTCAGAGGAAAATTTGAACAGTGGCGCTACCGGGCCAAAAATTTCTTCTTTAAAAAGGCGCATCTGCGCGTTGACTTCAGTTAGCACCGTGGGGGCATAAAAACATTCACCCAGTCCATGAGGTGTACCGCCAATCGTTGCTTTGGCACCTTTCTGCAGTGCGTCGTCCACTAATTCCTGCACACCTTTTATTGCCTTGCTGGTGATCAAAGGGCCGACCTGGGTATCTGGATCAGTGCCGTTGCCAACTTTCAAAGCTTTAGTCGCAGCAGTAAATTTCTCCACAAATTCGTCGTAGACACCCTCTTGCACGAAAATGCGATTAGCACAGACACAAGTCTGCCCTGCGTTGCGGTATTTACAGATAATGGCGCCTTTGACCGCTTCATCGATATCCGCGTCATCGAACACAATAAAGGGGGCGTTGCCACCCAGTTCCATCGAGGTTTTTTTGATGGTGTCGGCGCATTGGGTCTGCAACAGGCGCCCTACGGCGGTGGAGCCGGTAAAGGTGAACTTGCGCACCAGAGAGTTGCTTGTCATCTCGGCGCCTATCTCCCGTGCACTTTTACCGGCCACTACATTAAAAATACCGGCAGGGATACCGGCCTCTTCCGCTAACACTGCCAGTGCCAGTGCCGATAGCGGTGTCTCCGAAGCGGGCTTGGCGATAAAAGGACAGCCAGCGGCAAGTGCGGGGGCCATTTTGCGGGCGATCATCGCACTGGGGAAGTTCCAGGGGGTGATGGAACAGGCAACGCCGACGGACTGCTTGATTACGACAATGCGCTTGTCATTGGAGGGGGGCGCAATCACATCGCCATAGATGCGCTTAGCCTCTTCGGAAAACCATTCTATATAGTTTGCGCCGTAGAGAATTTCGGTTTTGGCCTCGGTTAGTGGTTTGCCCTGTTCGGCGGTAAGGATTTTTGCCAAGTCATCGACATTATCCACTATCAGATGGAACCAGCGGCGTAGAACGTTGGCACGCTCTTTGGCGGTTGCCTTGCGCCAGGCTGGCCACGCCTTATCCGCAGCCTCTATGGCTCGGCGGGTTTCCGCGGGTCCCAGATTGGCTATTCTGGTAATGACTTCACCGGTGGCTGGATTGGTGACCGCAAAGGTTTCTCCTGAGTCAGCGTCTATCCATTGACCGTTGACGTAGGATTGGGTACGCAGCAATGCAGTATTTTTGAGTTCGAGCATGATCGCCTCCGTTCTTTGCTCTCTCCCTCCGCACCTCTTTCCTACATGGAAAAGAGGTGTTGATTGTGCACACGTGTTACAAAAGAAAATTATTTTTTCTTTTTTACAAATTTCATCAACCGCCGCTTTTTGGCCTTCTGGCGATCGGTCAGCTTTTGTTTTCTGCCCGCATAGGGGTTAGTGCCAGTCCGGAATTCGATCTTAACGGGGGTGCCATGCAGATCGAGTGCTTTACGGTAGGTTTTTTCCAGATAGCGTACATAGTGCGCGGGCACTTCTTCGGTCTGGTTGCCGTGAATCACAATAACCGGTGGATTCTGCCCACCGGCATGAGCATAGCGCAGCTTGATTCGGTGACCGCGCACCAGTGGTGGTTGGTGCTCACTTACTGCCCATTGCAAGATTCGCGTGAGGTGGTTGGTACTCAGCTTATCGGTGGCACTTTGATAGGCCGCTTCAATCGATTGATACAGATTGCCAACCCCTGTGCCGTGCAAGGCGGAAATAAAGTGAATATCGGCGAAATCGACAAAGCGCAGACGCCGCTCCAATTCCGCCTTGACGTATTCGCGGTGGTCCGCTTCCAGGCCGTCCCATTTGTTCAGTGCCACTACCAGTGCGCGCCCAGCCTGAATGACGCTGCCCATCAGGTGCATGTCCTGATCGACCAGCCCCTCGCGGGCATCAATCACCAACACCACCACATTGGCATCTTCCACCGCCTGCAGAGTTTTAACGATGGAAAACTTCTCTACGGACTCCTTGATATTTTTGCGCCTGCGAACCCCTGCGGTATCGATAATGGTGTAGGGTTTGTCGTCGCGCTGGTAATTAATGTAGATACTGTCGCGCGTGGTGCCGGGTTGGTCGTAAACAACCACCCGCTCTTCCCCCAGCAGGCGGTTGACCAGGGTTGATTTGCCCACGTTGGGGCGGCCGACGATGGCGATTTTAATACCCGTTGCCTCTTCGGACTGCGGCGTCTCCACCTGTTCCGGCAGATCTTCCGCCACCCGTTGCATCAAACTGCGCACGCCGCGACCGTGGGTCGCCGTAGTGGGAAATATTTCGCCGATGCCCAGCTCGTAAAAGGGGGCCAGGGCGATGTCCGGGTTGACGCCATCCACTTTGTTCGCCACCAGGAAGGTGGGTTTGGATCTTGAGCGCAACTGGTCGGCGATCATCTCATCCGCTGCGGTGAGTCCCGCGCGGCAGTCCACCAGAAATAGTACGACATCGGCCTCTTCAATCGCTCTAAGCGACTGCTGAGCCATGGCTGCGTCTATACCCTCTTCTCCGCCGCTGATTCCACCGGTGTCCACCAGGATCACCCTGCGGCCGCCGATCTCCGCTTCACCGTATTTGCGGTCGCGGGTCAGGCCGGCGTAGTTGGCCACCAAGGCGTCGCGGCTCTTGGTGAGCCGGTTGAAGAGTGTGGATTTGCCCACATTGGGGCGCCCGACCAAGGCAATTACTGGCAGCATATAAATCTGATTTGAGCCTATCCAAAAAACACGAATGCCCGCACGAAGCGGGCTACTTTCAACTTGGCATTTATTAGGAGCCTCTGATTATTTTGCTTCCCGCCGCTAGAGATTCTTCGGACCTGGGCAGCCCGGAATCCATTACAGCGTTCACGCGAATTAATCAGACGCCCTCACTGTCCGGCCCTGCCGGAAGATATCTGGCGAAGATACCTGTGGCGCCGCTGCTATCAGTGCCGTTCGAGACGTAGAGCGACGAGTTCACCGCCGTCGGACAGAGCGAAGAGCAGATCTCCATCCACCAGCATCGGGATTCGCACAGGATCACCGTCTATACGCTTACGCCCAATAAAGTGGCCGTTGGCGGGATCCAGAACGTGAAGATAACCTTCCAAATCCCCCACTACCAGCACATCGCTGAAGTAAGCCGGAGCGGAAAGCTCCCTGCGCAGCAGCTCGTTGTTGTTCCAGACAATCTGGCCATTGCCCACATTGTAGGCGTAGACACTACCCCCGGCATCGCTCAAGTATACATTGCCCGCGCCTACCGCCACGCTTTGGTGGGTGGAGGCATCCCGTGCCCACAGGCCGCGGCCATCTTCACGGGAAAGGGCTACCACACGGCCCTGGTAGCTGGCCGCGAAAACTAAATCGCCACGCACCACTGGAGCACCGTCAATATCCACTACCCGATCCAGCTCCGCAGAGCCCTGAGGAATGGCAACCCGCTGTTCCCAACGCGGAATACCGTCACGGGCGTCCAATGCGATCAACTTACCGTTGTCGAGACCGGCAATTACCGTACCGCCCACGATCACCGGCGATGCGGTTCCACGCAGGGTCAGTACCGGCAGTACCGTATTATGGGTCCAGAGTTCACCGCCACTGGTGGCGTCCAGCCCCAGCAGCTTGCCATCCACTGTCTGCAATACAACCACTCCGGCACCTATCGCCGGGACAGAGACCACTTCACCGGACACCTGGTAGGTCCAGAGTTCCGCTCCGTCCTCCAGATTCAGGGCCACAGCGCGACCGCGGTAGTCGATGACCACCACCATGCCCAGACCAACGCCGACGCCACCGCTGATTTCTATCTCCAGATCAGTCTCCCACAAGCGCCGGCCAGTGTTTCGCTCCAAGGCGATGACCTCGCCCTCACTGTTGGCCACCACCAGTTTGCCGGCACTCACCGCCGGTTGCAGCATGGCGTAGCGAGTGGCGTCGATATCACCGATGTTCCGCGACCACACCTCTTTTAGATCCACCGATGTGGTGATATCCACCAGTTCAACGGGATCTGTGTCTTCCTTTTCTTCGTTGGAAGCACAGGCGGCCAACACCACTGCCAGCGCCACGGCGGCGGCGCGGCCGGCCGCTCGGGAAAGAAAACTCATTGTTCGCTGCTCTCCTCGGCCCCTGCGTCTGCAGGTTCTACTTCGTTTTCACCGCCTTGTACTTCACTCTTGTCCTCTGCGCCGTCATCCTGTGCAGACAGACTCTCTGCCTTCAGGCGCAGTAGCTGGGCGCTCTCCGCCTGTTCCGGCAACAGCTGCGCCAGCGCCTGCTGGTAAGCGGCGCGGGCTCCGGCCTCCTCACCCTTTTGTAACAGAATATCGCCCCGGGTCTCGGCAAACAGCGCGGCGAAGGATGAGGGCACAGCGCCTTCGAGCAGTTTCAGTCCTTCGTCCGGCTTCCCGCGCGCGGCCATCACTGCGGCCAGGCGGCGCTTGGCCAAGAGTTTCAAGGTTTCCTCTTGGGTGTTGTCCAGCACCCACTGCAGTTCTTTTTCCGCGCTTTCCAGGTCGTTTTCCTCTGCCGCCTCAGCGGCGAGACGCAGAGCCGCGTGGCTGGCGTAGATGCCCTTGGGGAATTCGTCCTTCAGCTGCTGACTAATGCTTTTGGCAGTGGTCATCTGCTTGTTGTCCGGCTCGCCACCATTGGCGGACACCGCCTCGACAAAGTTCTGGTACAGATTGGAGGCCTCCTCGGCCTTGGCCCGCTCGGAGTTCTGCCACCACTGGTACCCGAAATAGCCGGCCAGCGCCAAAACCACGCCGGTCACAATTCCCTTACCATTTTCCGCCCACCAGCGCTTGAGCGTTTCTATCTGTTCTTGTTCTGTCAGATGGTCTGCCATGTAATTGTTTGCCTTTCCTGTTTTGTTCCAGGGCCCGGGATGCACAAAGCCGGGTTACCATTTTCCTGTGCGAGGACAGCGGACCGCCTTGTCTTCGCATTACCTCAATGCTCCGGCACCGGTGGCTCCGGTTGCCGTGCACTACTCCCGCAGCAGCGCCGCCAAAGCCTCCAGCGCCACAGTCTGTTGCGGCTGTTCCTCGCGCAGGTACTTGACCGTCACCTGCCCCGAGGCGGCCTCGTCCTCGCCAATGATCAGCGCATAGTCAGCACCGCTCTTGTCGGCCTTTTTCATCTGGCTCTTAAAGCTGCCGCCGCCCATATGGGCCTGCAGACGCAGCCAGGGCAGATCTTCACGCAGCCGCTCCGCCGCAGCTAAAGCCGCTGATTGTACCTCACCCACGGCCACCAGATAGGCATCTACTTGGCGATTCAGAAACTCCGGCAGTACGCCCAGTGTCTCCAGCATCAGAACCAAGCGCTCAACGCCGAGGCCGAAGCCTACCGCCGGCGTCGGCTTGCCGCCCATCTGTTCCACCAAGCCATCGTAGCGGCCACCGGCGCATACGGTACCTTGGGCGCCGAGGCTATCGGTGACCCACTCAAATACCGTTTTGCCGTAGTAATCGAGACCGCGCACCAGCTTGGGGTTGATCTCGTAGCTCACCCCGGCGGCGTCCAGCAGTGCCTTCAGACCGTCGAAATGGGCTTTGGATTCCTCGTCCAGGAAATCCAGTAGACAGGGTGCACCGGCCAGCAGTTCCTGTGTCTGGGGATTTTTACTGTCGAGAATGCGCAGCGGGTTGCGTTCCAGGCGGCGCTGACTGTCCTCGTCCAACTGCTCGCGGCGGGCCTGCAGGTAATCCACCAGGGCCTCGCGATAAGCGGCGCGGCTGGCAGCATTGCCCAGGGAGTTCAGCTGCAGACTCACGCTGTCGGCAATGCCCAACTGACGCCAGAGGCGCGCGGTCATAATCAGGATTTCCGCGTCGATATCGGGCCCCGGGATTCCGAAAACCTCGACACCAAATTGGTGAAACTGCCGCAGGCGCCCTTTCTGCGGGCGTTCGTAGCGGAACATGGGTCCGAAATACCAAAGGCGCTGCGGCTGGTTAAGCAAATTGTTTTGGATGGCAGCGCGCACTGTGCCGGCGGTGCCTTCCGGGCGCAGGGTTACACTGTCACCGCTCTTGTCATCGAAGGTATACATCTCCTTCTCGACAATGTCCGTGACTTCTCCCACGGCGCGGCTGAACAGCTCCGTCGCCTCCAGGTAAGGGGTGCGGATCTCGCTGTAGCCATAGCGGGCAAAGAGCTCGCTCAGTGTGGATTCCACATACTGCCAGACCGGAGACTGATCCGGCAGCAGATCGTTCATGCCGCGAATTGCGCGAAGTTGTTTCAACGGTGTTCCTTACTTACTGGTTAACTCAGCGCCACTAGAGCCGATATCGACTAGGCGCCTGCACATCGATTTTCTGCCACTTATTGCGGGCTCCTGTAGGGAGCCTCTGATAAATTCGCCTCCTGGCGGTAAAAAGACTGCAAGGCCAGATGGGAGCTCAGATAACGGGATGGATATCTCGGAACCACCGGAAACACGGAGATATCCGGCGGAATTACAGGGATGTACTCGTGTATTTTCGAAATATCCAGCCCATAACCTGAGCGCCCCGACACAGGCTACAACGCTCATGCGAATTCATCAGAAGTTCCCTGGCTCTACGCCTTGGCGATTATATCCGCCTCCCGCTCGGCCTTGGCAGCGGCCTTTTCGCGAATCAGTTTTTCCAGGTCGTCGACCAGGTTGTCGTTCTTGAATTTGCGGTCCGGCTGGCCGTCCACATAAATCGCGTGGCTCGGCGTACCGCCGGCGAGCCCGATATCCGCCTCTTTTGCTTCCCCGGGGCCATTGACAATGCAGCCGATCACGGCGACATCCAGCGGGGTGGTGATATCTTCAAGGCGCGCCTCCAATTCGTTCATTGTCTTGACCACGTCGAAGTTTTGCCGCGAACAGCTGGGGCAGGCGATAAAGTTAATCCCCTTGGTGCGCAGGCGCAGGCTCTTGAGCAGATCCCAACCCACCTTGACCTCTTCCACCGGGTCGGCGGCAAGGGAAACCCGCAGCGTGTCGCCAATCCCATCCAACAGCAATGCTCCGAGACCGATGGCGGATTTGACCGTGCCGGAACGCAGGCCGCCGGCTTCGGTGATCCCCAGGTGCAAGGGCTGTTCTATCAGCTGGGCCAGTTTTCGGTAGGCAGCAGTGGCCATGAAAATGTCCGATGCCTTGACGCTCACCTTGAAATTGTGGAAGTCCAGGCTGTCGAGAATCTCCACGTGGCGCAAGGCGGACTCCACCAGTGCATCCGGTGTCGGCTCGCCGTATTTTTTTTGCAAGTCTTTTTCCAGGGAACCGGCGTTAACGCCAATGCGGATCGGAATATTCAGATCGCGCGCTTTGTCCACCACCGCGCGGATACGCTTTTCCCGACCGATATTGCCCGGGTTGATCCGCAGGCAGTCGACACCCAAGTCGGCAACTCTGAGTGCGATGCGGTAATCGAAGTGAATATCCGCCACTAGGGGCACGCTCACCTGCTTTTTGATTTCACCGAAGGCTTCGGCGGCGTCCAGACTCGGGACGGATACCCGCACAATGTCCGCACCCGCCTGCTGCAAGCGCTGCACCTGAGCCACAGTAGCCGCGACATCACAAGTGTCGGTGTTGGTCATGCTCTGCACCGAGATGGGAGCACCGCCGCCGACGGGCACATCGCCAACCATGATCTGACGCGACTGGCGACGGGCGATGGGAGACTCAAATTGCATAGGGTGACCTGGCAGTTTTGCGGATACAAAATATGAAGGAGGGATTATAGAGAGATTGGGCGCAAACCTACAGGGGCCGCGCCCTAGCGAAGAGTGAACTACTCGCCCACTGTCAGGCGGCGGGTGCGGCGGCTACCGATGGGGTCACTGTCAATCAGCTCGCCGCGATAGCGCACTTGTGTTCCCCGGGCATTGCCCAGCATTAACTGATAAGGGGCCTCACCGCTCAGCTCGACTTCAGTACCGGCGGGCTGCAACTTGGCCAGCAGTACGCGGCCGCTGGCGTCCTTGACCTCGACCCAGGACTCCTCGACAAACGTCAGCCGCAGTGCGCCGTCGACAGATGCTGCGGAGGGTTCCACTGACTGCCCGGAGCCAGACTCTTCAGCACTGGTGGCCGGCGTCACGACGGCCTGCGGTTCAGCAATTGCCGGCACCTGTTCCGATTCACCGACAGCGGAGATCGGATCCGCCTCAATTGCAGGCATGGCACTGAGTTCGGCCTCGCTCTCCGCTGAATCCGCGGCAGCCGCTCCATCCGCAACGACAACGTCACCGCCCTCAGGCTCCACGGCGGCCAGCTCATCCCTTGGCGCTTCCGGATACAAGCCCCCGTTGGCGAGCGCAGCCGGCTGCTGTGCCACATCGCGGCCATATAGCCACCAGAAAACAACCCCCACCAGCAACAGCGGCAACACCAATAGGCCCCGCATGCGGTGTCGAACCGGAGAAACTTCTCCTCCACGGCTGACGTGGGCAAGTATTTCACGGCTCTCTTCCTCGGCACTGCAATAGCCGGAGAATGCCTGCAACACGGGCCCCTCGTCGATATTCAGCTCTTTGCAGAGATTGCGGATATAGCCGCGCACATAGATGGCGCCCGGCAGGCGGTCGTACTGATCGCGCTCCAGCAGTTCCAGTTTGTTCCCGGTCATGCACAGGCGGTTGGACAATTCCTCCCGGCTCAGGCCGGCCGCCTCCCGGGCGCGTTGCAGCTGGCTGCCGGGGGAATTATCCAGCAGCTGTTCACGGGATTCACCCGTCTGCTCGCGGGCGATATCGGAAAGGTTATCCGTCATTGGCCATAGTCTGTTTGTACTTCAGCGCTTCCGCCGAATAGGGGTAGAGATTTTTCAGCGCCAGGGCATAACTCCGTTCCTTGTCCCGGTTGCCAAAAATTTTCTCAATTCGGATACCCAGCCACAGGGACTGAGGTATCTGCCGGTTTTTCGCACTGTATCTGTCCAGGTAGTGCTTTGCCTCTACATAAGCACCGGTATTAAATTTAAGTTCGGCCAATTCCAGTAAGGCTTGAGGCAAATCGTCATCCAGCGCCAGGGCGCGGGTGTAAGCCTTCTCTGCCTCTTCCACCTTGCCCAGCTTTGCGGCTGTACGGCCATAGTTGGTCAGCGCATAGGAGCGGCGGTTATAGGTGAGATCGGAAGCCGCTTTCTCAAACTGCACTAGCGCTTCCTCGTAGCGCTCCTGCTGGTAGAGAAAGGCACCGTAGTTGGTCCGCGCCATGGAGAAGTTGTCTCCGTAGCGCAACGCTTTCTTGAAGTGGGATTCAGCCACCTCTACCTCGCCGTCCGTCTGATACATCAGCGCGAGTCCGAGATGGGCCATAGGGTCCTTTTTACCGAGTTCCAGGGCCTTGTTGAAATGGTGGCGGGCCGCCTCGCGGTTGTCGCCATTTCTCAGGTAACGCAGCCCCAGCTGCACATGGGTCTGAACCGCTTTTTCAATATCAACTTCCTGCCGCTGCGGCAGGCCGGTTGTGACACAGCCGCTCAGCGCGACCGAGAGGATCAAGCCAGAAAGAAGTCCGGAGAGTTTTTTCGCTAACACAACATCACCTGTCATTGTTTTGTTCCGGCCTCCGGTGATGTTCTGTCGACATCACCCGACGAAGCGCACCGGGCTTTCTATCTCGCCTTGGTCTGCGCCATCGTCTCGGAGCCGGGCATTGCGGTAGCGTTCAGAGCGGCGCGTGCGATCGTTAACGCTGCCAGCCAACTGACCGCAGGCCGCGGCAATGTCATCGCCGCGGGTGGTGCGCACGGTTACCGTATAACCTTTGTCCAACAAAATCTGTTGAAAGCGTCGCAAAGCATTGTTGCTTACCCGCTCGTAGTCGGACAGCTCAAACGGATTGAAGGGTATCAGATTTATCTTGACTGGCACATCGCGCAGCAGCTCCGCCAACTGCTCGGCATGCTCGGGACGGTCGTTGACCTCGCGGATCAGGGTGTACTCAATGGTGATCTTGCGATGGCTGTCCGGCATGCGCTCTATGTAGCGCTGGGCGGAATCCAGCAGCATGGCGATCGGATATTTTTTATTGATGGGAACCAGCTGGTTGCGCAGCTCGTCGTTGGGCGCGTGCAGGGAGATGGCCAGACTGACATCAGTCACATCCGCGAGGCGGTCCAGCGCGGGCACCACGCCGGATGTAGATAGGGTGACCCGGCGCTTG
This sequence comes from Microbulbifer thermotolerans, assembly GCF_001617625.1. Lineage (NCBI taxonomy): Bacteria > Pseudomonadati > Pseudomonadota > Gammaproteobacteria > Cellvibrionales > Microbulbiferaceae > Microbulbifer > Microbulbifer thermotolerans. Next base: position 2,742,379 of record NZ_CP014864.1, read on the forward strand.
GAAATGCCGTAGGCATTGTCTTCCATCATCAGGGTCATGGCGTCGACCACATTGTCAAAATTCAACAGCGGTTCGCCCATACCCATCATAACGACGTTGGTCACCTTGCGCGGACCTTTCGGCTGCAACTGACCGAAGGACTTACAGGCGATCCACACCTGACCGATGATCTCCGCCGCGCTCAGGTCGCGATTGAAGCCCTGCTTGCCTGTGGCGCAAAAGCTACAGTCCAAAGAGCAGCCAACCTGGGAGGATACGCAGAGGGTACCTCGGTCACCATCGGGGATATAGACGGTCTCAATGGCATTGCCGCCCTCGACGCGGATCAGCCATTTGCGCGTGCCGTCGGCGGAGTCCCACTGACCCAGTACCTCGGGCGCCCGCACCTCTGCCACCTGAGCCAATTTCTCTCGCAGTACCTTGGAGATATTGGTCATCTGCGAGAAGTCATCGACCCCATTTTGGTGAATCCACTTGAGCACCTGCACCGCGCGAAAACGCTTTTCGCCCAGCGATTCAAAGAAGGCGGCCAGCTTGTCCGGGGACAGGCCGAGCAGGTTGGTTTTGGCGGTTTGCGCTTGGGTCATGGGATTACCTCGTGGGATTCAGGCTTAGGAGCGGACCCGCTTCTTTCCGTGAGCGGCCTGCGCACTTTGACAAAGTGCCACAATCCGCTGCGGGGCGGGCCCTTCACACTGCCTTTGTCGCGAAATCAGCTGCGCGGGCAAATCTCGTCTTCGGCAAAGAAGTAGCTCACCTCACGCGCTGCAGACTCAGGGGAGTCGGAGCCGTGTACCGCATTGGCGTCGATGCTCTGGGCGAAGTCGGCGCGGATAGTGCCGGGAGCTGCTTCCTGCGGGTTGGTGGCCCCCATCAGATCGCGGTTTGCCTGAATAGCATTTTCACCTTCCAGTACCTGTACCACGACCGGACCGGAAGTCATGAAGTCCACCAGATCTTTGAAGAAGGGACGCTCTTTGTGTTCGGCATAGAAGCCCTCGGCCTTCTCGCGGGACAGGTGCAGCATTTTCATGGCAACAATACGCAAACCGGCTTTTTCGAAGCGGGTTTCGATTTCGCCGATAACATTCTTGGCTACCGCGTCCGGCTTGATAATGGAAAGAGTGCGTTCCAGGGCCATCTTGTTCTCCAATTTCAGTGTTTGCAATGCTTATACAGAAAGAGCAACTCAAACAGTTGCTCTTCAATGAATTCTTGTGTGCCCGCGCGGAGCACTCAGATTTTAATCACCGCCATTTTGCGGAGGGCGGATTATACGCGCTGTTGCACGAAGTTTGTACTATCTGGTGACTTACTCGGCCTCTTCGATCCATGCCGCCTGTATAGCCTCGAGAATTTTTTCACCACAGCGCTCGGGATCATCGTCAAAACCGGGCAGCTCCATCACCCAGTTGCGCAGTTCAACAAAGTTGACCGAGAGTGGGTCCACGTCCGGGTATGCTTCCACCAACTCGATAGCGATGTCGTTGATATCTGTCCATTTCATCTGCGTCTTCTCCTCGCAACTAGACCTGCGGCGATTCAGACCAACTGGTCAATGTTTTTCCGATACCTGGTTGATGGTGTATTTGGGAATCTCGACCACCAGATCTTCGTCACTCACGATTGCCTGGCAGGACAGGCGCGATTCCGGCTCCAACCCCCAGGCCTTATCCAGCATGTCCTCTTCCAGTTCGTCAGGCTCTTCCAGGGAGTCAAAACCCTCGCGCACGATCACGTGACAGGTGGTGCAGGCACAGGATTTTTCGCAGGCGTGCTCTATCTCAACACCGTTCTCAAGGGCCGCGTCACAGATACTGATTCCGGGTTCCACTTCCACCACCTTGCCCTCGGGGCAAATTTCGGCGTGGGGCAAAAAAACGATTTTTGGCATGGGCTTGTAACTCTATCCAGTGGGTCCCTCAGGGTCCCGGCATTTATTGATCGAATTCGTCCAGGGAGTGCCCCTGCATGGCGCGTTTAATGGAGGCATCCATACGGCGCGCAGCGAAAGGCTCAGATACCTGATTGAGCGCGTCAATGCGCCGCCGGATTTCGTCCGCATCGCCGCCGTTGTGCGCCAACCGCAGCGCCTCCATGGCCCGCTCCAGATCGCTCAGTTCCTCTTCGCTGAGCAGCTCAGCGCCATTTTCTTGCAACGCAGTCAGCAGTGCCTCCAGGGTGCGCTCCGCCTCCACTTGGGCCTCGCGCAGCGCCCGCGCAACCTTGTCTTCCTCGGCGTGGGCGTAGGAATCCTGGAGCATGCGGGCAATGTCCTTATCCTCCAGGCCATAGGAGGGTTTGACAGTGACATCGGCACTGACGCCACTGCTCTTCTCCGTCGCTGTCACCGACAAAAGGCCGTCCGCATCCACCTGGAAAGTCACGCGGATATGGGCGGCACCAGCCACCATGGGCGGTATACCGCGCAATTCAAAACGGGCCAGGGAGCGGCAGTCCTTGACCAACTCGCGCTCTCCCTGCACCACGTGGATCGCCATGGCTGTCTGGCCGTCTTTGAAAGTGGTGAACTCCTGGGCCTTGGCTACGGGAATCGTGGTGTTGCGGTGAATCAGTTTCTCCGTCAAACCACCCATAGTTTCGATACCGAGAGACAGAGGTATCACATCCAGCAGCAGCAGGTCGTCGCGGGATTTGTTGCCTACCAGCACGTCCGCCTGCAGGGCCGCGCCAATGGCAACCACCTGATCGGGGTCTATATCCGCATGGGGCGGACGGCCGAAGTATTCCTCTACCCGCTCGCGCACGCGCAGGGTACGGGTGGAACCGCCCACCAGTACCACCTCCTGCACATCCTCAACAGACAAGCCGGCATCGCGCAGGGCGCGCCGGCAGGCGCGCAGTGTCTTGTCGATCAGGGGGTCCAGCAGCCGCGCCATACCAGCGCGATCCAGAGTGCCCCGCCAATCCCCACAGGCGACTTCCACCTGCTCTTTGCTTGCCAAAGCCTCTTTGGCGGCACAGGCATTATCCAGCAGTTCACGCTGGGTGGCCGGGTCCAGGTCGGTGCCCAATCCCGCCTGTGCTGCGATCCAGCTGGCGATGGCGCGGTCGAAGTCGTCGCCGCCGAGAGCGGTATCACCGCCGGTAGAGAGCACCTCAAAGACACCGCGGGACAGGCGCAGAATGGAAATATCGAAGGTGCCGCCCCCCAAATCGTAGACAGCTATGATCTTGGAGTCGGCGTCATCTCTATCCAGACCATAGGCGACCGCGGCCGCCGTGGGCTCGTTCAGCAACCGCAGCACCTTGAGACCCGCCAGTTGCGCGGCGTCTTTGGTGGCTTGGCGCTGGGCATCATCAAAATAGGCGGGTACGGTAATGACCGCGCCATCCAGCTCGCCGCCGAGGGCCTCCCGACCACGCTGCGCCAGTGTTTTCAAAATTTCGGCGGATACCTGAACGGGACTCACCGGCCCGGCAGCGGTTTCAATCAAAGGCATTCCGCCATCGGTATCGGCAAATCTGTATGGCAATTGATCGCCGAAACTCTGCACATCGGCAATGCCCCGCCCCATCATGCGCTTGACCGAGATCAGCGTGTTGTACGGGTCGTCTCCGGCGCGGGCGCGGGCAACGGCGCCCACACTGATGCCCGCTTCACCGTAGTGCACGACCGACGGCAGTATCACACTGCCGTCTTCCGCCGCTATGGCTTCTGCCGAGCCGCTGCGCACCGTGGCCACCAGCGAATTGGTGGTCCCCAGATCGATGCCGACTGCACGTTTGCGCTGGTGGGGTTCGGGAGTCTGGCCGGGTTCGGAGATTTGCAGTAATGCCATTTTTAATCCAGTAAATCTTCTTCCAGGTCTTCCACTTGTCGCTGCAACTTGGCGAGAAATTGCAATTTAAAGAGGGAGTTTTTCGCCGCTTCCAAATCGCCCGCCGTTAAGTACCCGGCGAAATGTTTTTGCTCAGCAACAAAAAGGCCGCGCACTTCATCCCCAAGGTGGTCCAGCGCCCTTTCCGGTTCTGCCGCGTCCCGCACTTCTTCCAAACGCTCGCGCAGTACCATCTGCTGCATCAGAAATTCCGCGTCGCTGGTAGTCTGTTCGGGACTTACTTCCACGCCGGAGAGCCGCAACAGGTAAGCCGCGCGCGCCACGGGATCGCGCAAAGTGGTATGGGCTTCGTTAATCTTCGCCGCGTACTGCATCGCCAGCCGCTGTTCGCGCTCGGACTTGGCGGCGTACTTATCGGGGTGGAACTCCCGCTGTAGTTCCCGGTAGCGCTCGGCCAGGGCCGCGCGATCAATATCGAACTCGGGGGTGAGGCCGAATATTTCAAAATAATTCTGATTCAGTGGCATAGGCATTTACCCCGGCAGGCTGCGTTTACACTGCCCCGCAGATGGTGGAGATATGAAAAAGGCCGGCATGCACGACGCACCCGGCCTTTCCACGGCTGGCGGGGATCACACGTGAAAACTTTCGCCGCAACCGCACTCGTTCTTCACGTTCGGATTGGAAAAGGCAAACCCTTCATTCAGCCCTTCCTTGACGAAATCCAATTCGGTACCGTCCAGGTAGACAAGACTCTTTGGGTCCACCACCAGCTTGACGCCATTCTGCTCGAAAACCATGTCCTCGGCAGACACTGCGTCGACAAACTCCAGCACATAGGAAAGGCCAGAGCAACCGGCGGTCTTGACGCCGACACGAATACCCACGCCCTTGCCGCGTTTTTCAAGCTGGCGGCGGATATGCGCCTGCGCGGCTTCCGTCATGGTAATGGCCATTGCAATTCTACCCCTACTGCCCGATGGGTTTTAGCCCGCGGCTTTTGTGTCGACTTCCTGTTCTGCCAGCTGGCCACGCTTCTCGCGGATATTGCGTACCGCAGCCTTGATGGCGTCCTCCGCCAGTACTGAACAGTGGATTTTCACTGGCGGCAAGGCCAACTCCTCGGCGATAGCGGTGTTTTTGATCTGCTCGGCCTCCTCCAGGGTTTTTCCCTTTACCCACTCAGTGAGGAGAGAACTGGAGGCGATGGCGGAACCGCAGCCATAGGTTTTGAACTTGGCGTCTTCGATGACACCTTCGTCATTCACCTGAATCTGCAGACGCATGACGTCGCCGCAGGCGGGTGCGCCCACCATGCCAGTGCCCACATTGTCCGCCTTCTCGTCAAGGCGGCCGACATTGCGGGGGCGTTCGTAGTGGTCGATGACTTTATCGCTATAGGCCATTGCTAATCTCTCCTAAACCTTTAATGCGCCGCCCATTCAATGGTATTGAGGTCGATGCCGTCTTTGTACATATCCCACAGCGGCGACAATTCGCGCAGTTTTTCCACTGCCTTGCGCACCTCCGCCGCCGCCGTATCCACATCTTGTTCGCTGGTAAAGCGGCCAAAACTGAAGCGCAGGGAGCTGTGGGCCAGTTCGTCATTCACTCCCAGGGCGCGCAGTACGTAGCTGGGCTCCAAACTGGCGGAGGTACACGCGGAGCCAGAGGAAATCGCCAGATCCTTCAGGGACATAATCAGGCTCTCACCCTCCACAAAGGCGAAGCTCACATTCAGGTTGCCGGGCACCCGCTGCTCCATGGAACCGTTGACATGAACTTCTTCCATATCCTTGATCTGGTCCCAGAAGCGATTGCGCAGCGCCAGCATGCGCGCAGACTCGTCCGCCATTTCCTCCTTGGCAATGCGGAAAGCTTCCCCCATGCCGACAATCTGATGGGTCGGCAGTGTGCCGGAACGCATGCCGCGCTCGTGGCCGCCGCCGTGCATTTGCGCCTCGATACGCACCCGCGGCTTGCGGCGTACATACAGAGCGCCAATGCCTTTGGGGCCGTAGACCTTGTGCGCGGAAAAGGACATCAGATCCACTTTCAGCGCCCCCAGATCGATCGGCAGTTTACCGGCGCTCTGGGCCGCGTCCACATGGAAGATCACCTTGCGGGCACGGCACAGCTCACCGATGGCCGCAATATCGTTGACCGTGCCGATCTCGTTGTTGACGTGCATCAGGCTGACGAGAATGGTGTCATCGCGCAGCGCCTCTTCCACCTGCTCCGGATAGACAATGCCGTCGGGGCGCGGATCGAGGTAGGTGACCTCAAACCCCTCGCGCTCCAACTGGCGGCAGGTATCCAGCACCGCCTTGTGCTCTATCTTGGAGGTGATGATATGTTTGCCGCGGCTCTGGTAAAAATGGGCTGCCCCTTTGATAGCCAGGTTGTCGGACTCAGTGGCACCACTGGTCCAGACGATCTCACGCGGATCGGCATTGACCAGTTCCGCCACTTGACGACGCGCCTCTTCCACTGCCTCTTCCGCCTTCCAGCCATACAGGTGCGAACGCGAGGCCGGGTTGCCAAAGTTGCCCTCCATCGTCAAGTAGTCCGCCATTTTGGCGGCAACGCGCGGATCCACCGGGCAGGTGGCCGAGTAATCCAGATAGATGGGAAGCTTCATAGTCATACCGTTTCGCTCAGTAACTCTTTGTACATCTCGCGGGAAGGGCCCGGTTACAGGCCGCCGACCACCGCGACCCGCTCTTCCGGGGCCTCGCGTATATCCTGCCGGCGCGCCACTTCCTGCACTTCCGAGCGGGCTACCAGATTGGCGAGGCTGATACCGCTGAGGAAGTTGTGAATCTGTTCGCTCAAATCGGACCACAGATAATGGGTCAGACATTGTTCACCGTTGGCACAGTCCGCATTGCCGCCGCAATTAGTGGCGTCCACAGACTCATTCACCGCGTCAACGATCTGCGCCACGAAAATATCGGCACCATCCCGCGCCAGGCGGTAACCACCACCCGGACCGCGCACACTGGAGACCAGGCCGGACTGACGCAGACGGGAGAACAGCTGTTCCAGATAAGACAGGGAAATGCCCTGGCGTTTGGAAATGTCCGCCAGGCTGATAGGACCACGATCGGCGTGCAACGCCAAATCCAGCATCGCCGTGACCGCGTAGCGACCTTTGGTTGTCAAACGCATATCAGCTCCCGACTGATCTACAACCCTCTTTCGATCGGGCCGCGAGTATGGAATAACCCACCAAGTTAGTCAAGTATATAACCCAGCTCTTGTGTCAGGAATTATATCCCACTCGCCGCCCACGGGCGTCACCTGGTTCATCTATTCCGGGCGTCCCTTGCCACCGGTCCCGTAGATGTAATTCTGTATCGCTGTCAGCCAGCCGCGCAGTATACCCAGCTCCATATCGTCCGGGCGTACGCGACTGAACAGTCTGCGCAGACGGGTCATAGTCTGACGCGGGTTTTCCGGATCTATAAAGCCGAGCTCTCCCAGGGCCTGCTGCAAGTGCTCGAAATAAAGTTCCATATCACCGGCTTTGGCAGGCGGCCTGTCCCAATCGGCGTAATTCAGAGCCTCACCTTTTTCCGCCTCCAGCGCCGCCACGCGAACCTCATAGGCGAGCACCTGTACCGCAGTGGCCAAGTTCAGGGAGCTGTACTCTGGATTGGCCGGAATATGCACGTGAAAATTGCAGGCCTGCAACTCCTCGTTAGTCAGCCCTCGGTCCTCGCGTCCGAACACCAGTGCCACCGGATGAGTAGCTGCCTCAGCCACGGCTCTGGCGCCACATTGGCGCGGCGTCAAAAGCGGCCAGGGTATGCGGCGTTCGCGGGCGCTGGTGGCCACCACCAGACCGCAGTCAGCCACGGCCTCCTCCAGCGTCTCCACCACTACGGCGCTGTCCAGCAAATCGGCAGCGCCAGCGGCGCGCCAGACGGCATTGGCGGCAGGGAATTCCCGCGGCGCCACTAGGTAGAGCTGGCTGAGCCCCATATTTTTCAGCGCGCGCGCGGCGCCGCCGATATTGCCGGGATGAGCGGTGTTCACCAACACCACACGGATATTGTCGAGGACAGCGAGTGGATTGCTGTCGAGAGGGGACTTGGCCATACTCTGCGGATATTTCAGTTTGTCGGGATGACGCGGGCGCGCGAGTGTAGCAAATATGCGCCGGAATCCCTACAATCGCTCCGCCGCGGCGAGCCCGTGGCCAGTTTTTTTCAACAACAAGTGCGGAATTGTTATGGAACCCATGCTGAATATTGCCCTGCGCGCGGCGCGCAAGGCCGGTGAATTGATTGAACGAGCCTGGGAGCGAGGCGACGTCACCAAGTTCGAGGAAAAAGCCCGCAACGATTTCGTCACTGAGGTAGATAAAGCCAGCGAGCAGGAAATTATTTACCACCTGCGCAAGGTCTACCCCAAGCACAGTATCCGCGCCGAAGAAAGTGGCCTACTGGAGGGCGCGGAGCCAGACTATGAGTGGATTATCGACCCTCTCGACGGTACCACCAACTTTATTCACGGTATTCCCCAGTTTGCGATCTCCATCGCCTGCCGTTACCGCGGGCGCATCGAGCACGCCGTGGTACTGGACCCCATCAAGCGCGAAGAGTTTACCGCCAGTCGCGGCCGCGGCGCGGCCCTGAATGGGCGCCGCATCCGCGTATCGCCCCGGCAGAATATGCGCGGCGCCCTGATCGGCACCGGCGTGCCCTTCAATGGTCCCGCTCTGGATGCCATAGACCCTTACCTGGCGGCATTTAAGGAAATCGCTGGCCAGACTGCGGGCATCCGCCGCCCCGGCGCCGCCTCCCTGGACCTGGCCTATGTGGCCGCCGGACGTTTCGACGGCTTCTGGGAAATGTACCTGAACACCTGGGATATCGCGGCGGGATCCTTGTTAGTGAAAGAGGCCGGCGGCCTGATCAGTGACTTCCGGGGTGGGGAGAGCTACCTGGATTCAGGGCACTTGGTCTGCGGGACCCCCAAAGTCTTCAAACCACTGCTGCAAACCGTCGGCAGGCATTTGGGTCACCTTCGCTAAGACCCCGCCCCACCTAGCGCTCGGTCAGCGCCGCCGGCTGTGCGACAGTTGGCGCAGCCGCATCCAGCAGCTGCGCCAGCGGTTGGGGCTGACCGACATAATAGCCCTGCATCAGATCCACACCGATACGGCGCAATCGCTCAGCGGTGGAGGCGTCTTCCACATATTCCGCAATAGTCCTGGCACCAAGGCGATGCGCCACCTGATGGATGGACTCGACAATAATCAGATCGACGAAGTTGGATTCCACCTGGCGCACGAAGCTGCCGTCGATCTTGATGTAATCAATGGAGAAGGCTTTTAAATAACCGAACGAACTGAGTCCGTTACCGAAGTCGTCCAGCGCCACCTCACACCCCATCTTGCGCAGGGTTGCGACAAAGTGGCTGGCGCTTTCCATCTGATTGATGATCGCCGTTTCAGTGATTTCAAAGCCGATTCGTGACAGCGGTACCGGCGTCTCCTCCAACAGCCGGATCAGGTGGGTCTGGAATTCGGCATCGCCCAGTGCATCGGCGGAAAGATTGAGGGAAAAGCGGATTCCCGCGGCGCAAATCTGGGCCGCGCGCCGCGCGAGCACCTCATCCACCACCCAGCGGTCTATCTGCAGCATCAACCCGTACCGCTCAGCGGCGGGAATAAAAGCCGCCGGCATAATCAGCGCGCCGCGGTGATCCACCATGCGTACCAGAATCTCGCAATGACTGACTACTCCGGTATCGGCGGTTTCCGCCACCGCCTGTGCATAAAGTGTCAGCCGTCCACCGTCCAGCGCCTCGCGGATAGTCGAGGCCATAATAATTTCCCGGTGGCGTAAAGCCGCGGCGCTCTGCTCCATCTCGTAAATCATCACGGTACCGCGGCTGGCGTGCTTGGCGGAGTAGCAAGCCACGTCCGCCTGGCTCAACAAATCGCCCAGGCGGTGGTTGTCGCAGTTGATTTCCGTGATACCAATACTCGCGCCGACATCATAGACGCGTTCGTTCCACGGGAAGCGCAGGGAGACAACCTGCCGAATCAACTGCTCACAGCGCAGCTTTGCCTGCATCTTGTTGCAGTTGCGGAAGAGTACCCCGAACTCGTCTCCACCCAGTCGCGCAACACAGTCGCTGGTGCGCAACAGGGCGCGCAGATAGCTGCCGATCTTTTTCAACAAAGCATCGCCAGCCAAATGGCCGGCACTGTCGTTAATCACTTTGAAGCGATCCAGATCGACAAATGCCAGCGCGTGGCACTCATCGCCACAACGCGCACTGTCAATGGCTTTCAGCAATTCGCGTTTGAAAGCGTCGCGATTGAGGAGGCCAGTAAGATCGTCGTGAGAGGCTTTATAAGTGAGTTGGCGTATCAGCTGGCGCGACTCGCTGACATCCTGAAATACCATCACCGCACCCAACAGCTTATCCCTCTCCGTCTTCAGTGGGGCAGCTGAATTCTTGATTTCATAGGTACGCCCGTCGCGGCTGTGCAGAACGGCACCTTCGGCACCGCGCACCGCCGCTCCCAACTGCAGACACTCCGAGACCGGGTTGTCCAAGGGTTCGCCATCGACCCCCATTGTGCTATGGAAAATGCGATCCAGGGGCAGCCCTCGCGCTTCCTCCATTGTGACGCCGGTCATCTGCTCGGCCACCGGGTTCATAAAATTGACCTTCTGATCAACGTCGGTGGAAATGACCGCATCGGCAATGGAGGATAGTGTGACCTGCAGCCGCTCACGGGATTCCAGTAGTTTTGCCTCACTGCGTTTGCGGCTGTCGATATCCTCAACCTGGGCAATGGAGTAAAGCGCTCTACCATCGGCCCCGCGGGCGAGAGAGCATGAAAGATGGCCCCAGACCACCGCGCCGTCTTTGCGCACATAGCGCTTTTCCATCTGCGGCACATCGCACTCTCCACGCACATATTCCCGCCAGAAAGTGCGACTCTCGGCCTCGTCACCGGCGTAAGTGAGGTCGAAGACACTGCGGCCGATCAGTTCGCTTTCCTCGTAACCCAGGAAGGTGCAAAAGCTGCGATTGACCCGCCGGACCACCCCGTCGAGAGACACTAGGAGCATGCCGATATGCGACTGCTCCACCGCCTCGCGGAAGCTGCTCTCCATGGCGATAATGCGCGCGTTGCGATGGCGCTCAATATTGGTATAAACCGCCATGACGTAAGCTGGAATCACGGCAGCAAATATGGAGAGCACCAAGTGCAGCCCGGTTCTCTCGCCTGCAATCGGGGACAGGCTGGGATTGGGATGCGCGTCCACGCCGACATATTTCAGCGCTAGGGACAAAATAGCGACGAAGATCACGATCAGCGTCTGGAAAATGGGCAGCCGAGTGGCAGCCCAGATCAGGGGAAGAGAGACAAAAACAAAAGACTGCAGAGCGATTTCCAAAATCAGAAATATCACCGCGATCACTGCTCCGGTCACGGTAAGCAGACGGCTCAGTTGTACCCGGTCCAGCAGCGCCCGCAAAGATTCCGCGTTGCAGTGGAGCGCCAGGGGAAGCAGTACCAGTATCCCCACAGCATCCGCCAGATACCAAGCGGAAAACAAGGTCCAGTAATCGATGCCGGTGCGCAGCGCTGCTATGGCGGAGCCAATGGTGGCGCTGGCCAGTGGCGGCAACACCGCGGTAATCAGGGTGAAGCGCGCCCATTGCCCGAGACTGTCGAAATACGTCTCATTGGGGAAAAATCGCCGCAACAGCAGTGCGGCGGGCAGGACTTCCGCCAATCCCGCCAACCCGTATATGGCCGCCGCTCCGGCTTCAAACCCCATCGCCAGATCCACGGCGACATTGGCGCACACCAGAGCACACAGCAACGGGGGCCAGTCACGCGGTGGATGTCGATACAAAAACGCAATAGCGATGGCGTCGGGAAACCAGAGAATCGCCGCCCCGCCGTTGACACTGAGCAGCTGTTTGCAAACCGCTACAAAGATGCCGGCCAATACAGCCAATAACAGAGCCGAAACCCACAGACGTTGTCGGAATTCCCGTCCCGCGGGGCGGGCATCCGGTAGAGTGGCAGACATTTCCCTCCTCAGTTTATTGTTGTCTTCCCGTGTATTCGCCTGAATGGGCACCTGCCGGACACGGCGCTTTTGCAGAGCCGGGCAAGTGTAACCCGGTGCGAAAAATTCGCCACCATTGCCGGAACCCTATGTATTTATGGCGCGGTTTTCATCGCATCCGCCAGACACTTGCTCAGCACCCGGGATAACTGCGCCAAGTCATAGGAATCGGGCAGGCCTGCGTCGCAACTTTCACCGCTGTATTCGCCCACAACCACGAAGCGAATAGACGCTGTCACCGGATCCGCCTTTAGAATCCGCGCCGTATCCGCGGCGGATATCCCCGGCACCGAGGCATCGAAGAGCATGATATCCGGACACTGAGTACGAGCGGTGAATATGGCCTCCACAGCGTCGGCCGCAACCAAAAGCCGAACCTGGGGGAAGCCTGCCAGCATGGCTTTCAGCCGGGCGACACTGGAAGGCCGGCTGTCCACGTGCAGAATGTGGCAGGAGGGGAGCTCAACCGGGTCACTCGGCCCCGCCGTCAGTTGCATCACCTCGGCCGGCGGGTCAATCAGGGGGAACTCTATCCAGAAAATAGAACCCTGCCCCTCATGACTATCGAAATCTATGCGCCCGCCCATGGCTTCGGTGAGCCGCTTGGCAATCGCCAAGCCGACGCCAGTACCTTCGATATGCCCCTTTTCCGCTCCCAGGCGGTTGAAGGGCTCGAACACTTCCGCCCGTCTGTCCTCAGGAATTCCCCGGCCGGTATCCAGAATGCTAAGCCGCAGCCAGCCCTCGGCCTGGGGGGCAAAATTGATAACCACACGGCCGTTTTCCCGGTTGTACTTGACCGCGTTGCCGGCAAGGTTCAATACAACCTGTTTGAAGCGCACCGGGTCGGCACTGATATAGGCGGATTCCCAACCCAGGGGTTCAAAAATCAAACTGACACGACGGGTTTCCGCCAGGGGTTCCAGCAGACGTTTGCACTCCGCCACCAGTGACGCTGGCTGAATTGGCTCCATCGACGGCGCCAGTCGAAAGCTGTCAATACGCGCCAGTTCCAACACATCCCCTACCAGATGCAACAAGTGCTGACCCGCGCGGCGGATTTCCCCGAGCCGCTGGCGCTGATCGGGATTGAGACTCTGGTCCAGTTCGATCATCTGGCTGTAACCGAGTATCGCATTTAGCGGAGTGCGCAATTCATGACTGAGACCGAAAAGCAGATTGGCGCGATTTTTATTTTCGCGTTGCAACTGTGTGAGTTCGCACTCGGCGCGGGCCAACGCCTCGCGGCTGGCGGTGATATCCTGCATCACGCCAAGTACACGCAGCGGCTCGCCCCAACTATTGCGCTGTACCTGCCCCCGACAGCGCATCCACACAATACCGCCGTCCCGGTGCCACAGACGGAATTCCACATCCAGTGGAAGCTGTTCGGCCAAGTGGTCCGTAAAAGCTTGTTCGAGGCGCGGCAAGTCCTCGGGCAGCACACGCGACTTCCACAGGGACAGAGCTGTGCGCGCATTGGCATCCACCTGTCCCCGCTCGTAACCCAACATCGCCCAGCAGGCTCTGTCCAGCACAATTTCTTCAGCGCGTAAATCCCACTCCCAGAGACCGTCACCGATCCCCGCAAGAGCCTGCAAAGGCCACTCACCGGGGAGATTGGAAAGATAGGGTACCGACAGTGCCTCGCTGTAATCAGCGCAGCCACCGATAGCGAAGAGTTCGCCGGTATCGGACTTAAAGGCACGCCCCCAGAGGCGCAGCCAATATAACTGGCCGGCACCATCATAGGCGCGAAAAGCGGCATCGATACAGCCCCCCTGTCCGGCCAGGCGCTGGCGCAGCGCCAGCAGTTTTTCGCGGTCGTCCGAATGTACCAGCGGCAAGTCCTCGCTAGTCCAGAGCCCGCACAGGGCCGAGTCCAGGGTTTTGGAAAAAATCGACCAGACCGGTCCTTGAGCGCGCTGGCGGCCACTGTGCGGATGCCACTCCCAGAGACCACAGTCGACATCCAGTAGCAGGCTCTGCAGATAGACAGCCTGCCGGGCAAGCTGCTCAGGCTCCAGCCCGCGCAGCTCATCGGGGGAGGCCAGTTGCAGCGGCGGGGAACCCTTGGGAGGCTGTTGCTCTGACACGTATTTCTCTTTTATACGCTTCTATCTCGGTTAGCGAAGCTCTGGTCCATTCGCTCCCGACAATGAAAACCCTCCGCGTGGGCGTGAGAAGCGCAACGCCGGGACCAACGAGGAGCTTTCGGTCGAATTTATCGGAGGCTGCTTAGTGAAGCATTAATAGCTTGCCGTGAAAAGACCGCAGCCAGCAGCTGCGCCGGTTTTCGCAATACCACTGAAAAAATTTGCGTAAGGGCTGATTAAGTATTGACCTATACGCTCAATTGCTATATACAGGAAAGATTAAAAAAAAGCCCCGCAAAGCGGGGCCAGAATCAGCGATGATGAGAGAAAACGGGAAGTCACGCAGTCTTCGTATGCTATAACCCCGTGATGGATTCCCGGAGCGCAGGCCTCTTGGCCCACGCCAGTAATATTGCAAGCCCCGTGCCAACTTTGGTTTCCCCACGAATTCGTAGTTCTGTGGACGCCAGTGGCGGAAATTTGGCGAAGCTTGAACCAACAAGGTTCGATATATGGCGCCAACGCACCATAAATTGGCATAGGCGGACTCACTTCCCAAAACCACCCCTTCAAAGGTGCCTGGCACCTGCCGATGGGTTAGCATTCCCCCCTGATGATAAAAACCCAAATACCCGACCAATCGGTCTCAACCTACAATGTCCCACCTGACAACTTCACAGTAGCGTTCAACAAAGGTCGTACTATGAATGCAGTTTCCAAGACCCCTCCACGACTGTGGGTCACCACTTTGCTGTTTTCCAGCACCGCGCTGGCAGCGCTGATCCTGGTTCCCCTGTACGGTATCTTCCACGGCTATCACTGGTACCAGTGGCTGGCCTTTGCCGTCTACGGCGCGCTCTGTGGCTTTTCTATTACCGCCGGCTATCACCGCCTCTGGTCACACCGCACCTATGAGGCGCACTGGTCCCTGCGCCTAATATTCGCCCTCTTCGGCGCCGCAACACTACAAAACAGCATCCTGATCTGGGCATCCGGACACCGCCGTCATCACCGCCACGTGGACGACAACGACCGAGATCCCTACTCCGCCAAGCGCGGCTTCTGGTTCTCCCATATCGGCTGGATGCTGCGGGATTACCCAAGCGGCAAGGTGGATTTCAGCAATGCCAAGGATCTGCAGCGGGACAAGATCGTGATGTGGCAGCACAACCACTACATTCCGATTACTCTGGCCATGAACCTGGGCCTGCCACTCCTCGCCGGCTGGCTCACCGGTGACATCATCGGCATGTTGCTGCTCGCCGGCGTACTGCGGATCGTGGTCAACCACCACACCACTTTCTTTATCAACTCCCTGGCGCATATGTGGGGCCGCCGTCCCTATACCGACGAAAATACCGCGCGGGATAACGATCTGTTGGCCTTCTTTACTTTCGGGGAGGGCTACCACAACTACCACCACATATTCCAGACCGACTACCGCAACGGCATCCGCTGGTATCAGTGGGATCCCACCAAATGGCTGATCAAAACCGCGAGCTGGCTCGGGTTGGCGCGCAATCTGAAAACGGTGCCCACAATACGCATCCAGCGGGCAATTCTGACCATGCAGTTCAAGCGCGCAGAGCAGAAGCTACAACAATCCAGCCATAAAGAGCGGTGGCGCAGGGTGCTGGAAAAGGAGGCACAGGACTTTGCCGCGGCCCTGGCCGAATGGAAAGAGCTGCAATCCCGCCGCTATGAAAACGCGCGCGAGCGGCTGCTGGCAAAATGGGAGTCCGCGGCCATCCGCACCCGGGTCAAAGAGCTGGAGTACAGCCTAAACATGCAGCGCAAGCGCCTGCAAATCATGATGGAGCAGTTCCATCTCTGCCCAGTCAGCGCAACCCAATGATCGCCGGTTGAACCAAATAAAAAAGGGCGAACATTTGTTCGCCCTTTTTTATTTTTTGCCTCCTGGTGGAATTCCCTACCAGCCACTGCCCGCAGCGAACTGGCGCATGGCGTAATCCACCCGTTCGTCCACATTTTTTTCCAGTTGTTCCAGATCAAAGTCCTCGATGTGGCGCAGCCGCTTACCCAGACCTACACCGTTAGCGACCTGTATCGCCAACCCTGGGCGGGCGTTAGCTTCCAACAGAAGCGGTCCGCGGTTACGGTCCAACACTATGTCGCAACCGAGATAGCCCAACCCCGTCATTTCGTAGCAACTGGCAGCCAGCCGCACCAGATCCCGCCAGCCGGGCACCTCCAACTTATCGAAAGGCATTAAGGTGTCCGGATGCTTGTCGATACGCAGGCCACGCTGAACTGCGTGGCAACTGCGCCCGGTGGCGAGATCTATCCCCACCCCGACAGCCCCCTGGTGCAGATTGGCCTTGCCGTCGGAGTCGTGTGTGGAGCAGCGCAGCATTGCCATCACTGGAAAGCCGCGGAAAACGATCACACGGATATCCGGTACACCTTCGAAGGAGTAGTTGTCGAACACCGGATCAAAATCCACCAACGCCTCGATCATCACCCGGTCTGGCTTGCCGCCAAGGCTATAAAGACCGCTGTGGATATTGCTGACATGACGCAGTATGTCGAGTGCCGTCACCTCTGCGCCGGATGGTTTCACATATTGGTCACCATTGCGGCCAGTAATCACCAGAATGCCTTTACCACCGGAGCCACGCGCTGGCTTGATCACAAATTGCCACAGTGGCTCGATTACCTCCATAACCCGCGCACGGCTCGGCTGGGTCTCAAAGGCGGCGATCAGTTCCGGCGATGGAATACCACAGCGCTTGGCTGCGCGTTTGGTGTTCAGCTTGTCATCGACGATGGGGTATTTGCTTCTGTCGTTGTAGCGGGCGATATAGTGCACATTGCGCGCATTCATACCCAACACCCCCATGCGGCGCAGCGCCAGTGGAGACACAATGCCGCCGCGCAGTTTGGCAATCAGGTGCTTTGCGGAAAAACCCTGCATCGGTGACTCACCTCACCAATTGGCGGAAGCGCATCAGCTCGCCGAGCCGATAGCCGGTATAGTTGCCGATCACCAGAATTAGCGCCAGCAGTACCAACAGCAATTCCGGGAAATTGAACGTCCAGTGCTCGATATAGCGGTTGGTCATCACCCACCACGCCAACACCGCCACCAACAGGCTGCCGCCCGCTTGCACCACCACTTCGTAGGGGCCGTCCTCCTCCCAGACGATGGACATGCGCTCGATAGTCCAGGCGAGAATAACCATTGGGAAGAAAGTCACCGTCAGCGCCTGCTCGATTCCCAGCTTATAGCTGACAACACTGATGGCCCCCATCAGTATCACCACCGTAACCACCACGGCGGCGATTCTCGCCACCAGCAACAGATTGAGGCGGCTCAGGTAAAAGCGCACCCAGAGGCCAAGCACCAAAATCAGTACGAAAATTGCCAGCCCGGTAAAGAGTTGCGTTTCGATAAAGGCAATGGCGAGCAACACCGGCATAAAAGTGCCCGAAGTGCGCAGGCCGACGAAAACACGCAGAACGACCACCACCAACGCCCCCACCGGCACCAGCAGTATCAGCTTGAAGATACTCTGCTGTTCAATCGGCAGGGTGTAAATGGAAAAGTCCACCAGCGCCTCTTTTTCCTTGCTGGTTTTAAGCATGGACACATCCCGCGCCGGTACGTCGTTGGCGATGACGGAGAAGGTCACCTGGGAGTTGCGCCCACCCTCCACATCCAGCAGGCTCTTTCCACCGCGCTGCCAGATAAAGAAGTTCTTCGGCACGCCCGGCGAGCCACTGACGGGCTCAAAAACCACCCAGCGTTTGCCATCGTAGATTTCCAGTAGATCCTCGGGGGCCAGGCGACGGCGGTCATCCTCCAGGTAGAGGCCGCGGATGCGGTGCGCGGGGATTTCCGCCACCGCCAGTACCAGCAGGGCCACGTCCACCAGGGACTTGTCTTTGTAATAACCAAAGATCAGGTTGCGATCCTGATTTCCGGTGTCGCCGAGGGCCGTGAGCAACTGGGTGGTAAAAGTCTCAGTATCCGAGGAGCGCTCGCGGGCAAAGTCCACCAGCGAATAGATGGCCAGGCGCACGGCCTCTTGCTCGCGGGCGCCGAGGAAGGGCTTCTGCACCTCGGTGGAGAGATCCAACGGCTGTTCCAGCGGCGCCCCAGGCGTTTGATGGACGTCCAACTGATAGAAGAGAGACTGGCGCCCCGCGGCGGTGCGGCGGGACCAGATAGCGCGGTATTCATCATCCTGCTGGATGATATTGAAACCGTAGCCGGAGGAACTGAAGGACTCCCCCAGCACCTCCATATTGCGCTGTTCCCGCGGGAGGGTGAGCGCCGCTTTGACCGGGCCGCCGTCGGCGTCGAAGCTCACCTTGGCCTCGATGGTCCAGACGGTGCGGTATTCACCGGGCAACAGGGGAAAACCCAGTTCGCGATTTTTGTAGATAGTAAGACCGATGCCCATCAGGGCGAGAAGTACTGCGAGAATATAAACCTGAGCGCGTGGCGACATCCGCCATTCCCCATAGTGTTGCGGGTGCCGCACTAATGCGGCACCGGGCGTTCTTCATTCAAGGCTACTTGCCGACCGGAACTTTCGGCGCCCCTTGGACATTGCGTCTGCTCACATCCACCACCGCTGCATCTTTGAGGAAATTGCGACCGATCAGCAGAAGGAAATCGGAATTGCCCCTATCGGTCAAATTGACTTCGACCATGTGCGTGACATCGCCGATGGTCAGATTCATTTCCACGACCGGGCGCCGCTGACTCTCGAAGCCGGGGCGCGCCACGCGCATATAGCGCTTGACCGGCAGCTCTATGGTCACCGGCGCATCGCCTTCAGCGCTGTCGGAGGGGATCAGCTTAAACCGCACCCACTCCTTGCCGTCGCGCTCGAAAGGGGTCAGATCCCTGGCGTTCAGGGAGGAGGTGGACGAGCCGGTATCAATCACCGAGTCCAAAGAGAGGCCACCGGGCTCTATGGAAACCGTCTCGACGGTGCCGAGTACCAGCTTGTCCTTGGCCACAGGTACTTCGACCACTTTCTCGAAGTGCCGTTCGATGACCCTTTCGACTACCTTGACCTCAGGCTCGGCGCAGACCACTTCGACAGGCTCGGGGCACTGAAGGGCCTCTTCAGCGGCGGGGACAGCAGCCGCTTCAGCGGGCTCCGTCTCCGGCGGCTTACCCAGCCACGGAAACTGCAACGACTCGCAACCGGCCAGCAACTGGGTTGCCAGCAACACGCATAAGAGGGAAAAAGTCCGCATTCTTGTTACTACCTTGTGGCTTTGCAGCCGCCCCTGGGTATTCCGGTTGTCCGTATTTTTGTCACCCGGAGAGTCCCGCCCCCGCGGCGTGCAAATGCGGGATATTAACGCATCCCTCCGGTCACTGAACAGCGACGGCCCCAGATACCGCTCGATGTCCGCTTGTGGACGGGAGGCGGGACCTTATCTTCATGACAGAAACAAAACTGTGACCGATTCAACAGAGCGGACCGCCAACTGATTCCATTGCGCTCAGCCCCGCTGCAGCCGGCCGTCGAGTTCGGCCAGTCGCTCGACCAGTTTCCCCCCCGCGTCGCCGCGAAAGTACTCTTCAGCCATGGGGGCAATACCGCACTGACGGGGCAGCGGCAGCTCCCGCTCTATCAACTGCCGCATGCGCGGCAGGAATATGAATTGCAGCCACTGCGGCAGGGTGAGGGTATCCACACAAAAAGGCTCTGTGCTCGCCAGCGCTTCCGCGGAGGGCGGCTGCGCGGCCCAGAGGTCCAGACGGCGCATTTCCGCCTCAATCAGCAACAGCTGCTCGGCGACTTCGCTGTAAATGCGTTCCATAACCAATACTCGATGTGCGTTCATTGTAGGTGCGGACAGCCGCACTAACGAAAAACGGCCACGCGCACTCTGGATTACTCTATGCGCCGCGTAAACGGCGGCAGGGAGTCCAATATCGCGCGGCCGTAACGGCGGGTGACGACGCGCCTGTCCAGCAATGTGACAGTACCGCTATCGGCCTCTGTGCGCAGCAGACGGCCGCAGGCCTGCACCAGTTTCAGCGCCGCGTCCGGCACGGTGATCTGCATAAACGGATTGCCGCCACGCGCTTCTATCCACTCCGCCAGGGCCGCCTCAATGGGGTCGTCGGGCACCGCGAAGGGCAACTTGGCAATCACCACGTGGCGGCAGTAGTCCCCGGGCAGATCCAGCCCCTCGGCGAAGCTGGCCAGACCGAAAAGCACGCTGCTGCCGCCACCGTCGACAATGTCCCTGTGTGTTTCCAACAGCTGTTGGCGCGATCTCTGCCCCTGCATGAGAATGCGGTTGCGCCAGGTACCGGGCAGCGCCTCATAGACGGTCTCCATCTGCCGCCGAGAGGAAAAAAGCACCAGCGCGCCGCCGTCTCCCTGCAGCAGATCCGGCAGGGTGTCGATCACCGCGTTTGTATGCGCGTCAGCATCGCCGGCATCCACCGCGCAAGCGGGCACCCTCAGCACCGCGCGGGAAAAATCAAAGGGGCTGGGCACCACTTGGTAGCTGGCATTGTCCGGCGTACCGGCGCGCAACTTCAGGCGGTCGAACTTACCGAGCGCTGTCAGGGTCGCAGAGGTCAGCACGGCGCCATAGCAGCGCCGCCACAAACTGTACTCCAGTGTGCGCGCGGCCAGTATGGGGGAGCTACACACTTCAAAATCGTGCGACCCGCCCCAATCCACCAGGGTCACCCAGCGCGCCTGGGGCAGTGCGCCATCCGCGTCCGGCCTCGCGTAGTTGGCCCACAATTGCAGGTTGGCCTCCGCCCGCCCGTACCAACTGCCCAGCTGCGGATACCAGCGCTCCAGGTCAACCGCGGGCACTGGCGAGTGCGGATCCTCCAGCAGTTTTTGCGCCGCCTGCAACATTTTGCCCAACAGGGATTCCAGTTCATCGAAATCTTCACGCAGCTTTTCCGCCAGCTGCATCATGGGTTCCGGCACCACACCACCCTCGAAACGGTGCCGGGCACTGGCGCCGGAATAACTGCTGCCGCCATCGGCTTCAAACTCGCACAAGTCCTCGATCAGCGGCCACATCTGCTCCAGCCCCTGCTTGGCGGACGTAAGCACCGCCGGCAGCTGCTCACCACAGCGGTCTATATCACCGCCATCACCTATCTCACCGAGCATCTGTCCCAGGCTTTTGTTGGCCTGTTCCAGCCAGCCACTGGAGGCGCCGACGCGACTGTGGTGGGAGAAGTGGTTTAACGCCTTGTCCGGCAGGTGGTGGGCCTCGTCAAGCACATAAATCGTCTCTTCCGGAGGCGGCAGTATGGCGCCGCCGCCCAAAGCCAGATCCGCCAGCAACAGGTCGTGGTTAGCCACGATCACCTGCGCCTTGCCAAGGCTGTCGCGGGCGCGGAAGAAACTGCAATTGCCCACGTGGGGGCAGCGGCGGCCGCTGCATTGGCGATGATCGGTGGTGATGCGGCTCCAATCTTCCGCATCCAGGGTCTCGGGCCAGTTATCGCGGTCGCCGTCCCAGGTACCAGTGGCGAGTTTGTCGGCCATTTCCCGGTAGAGAAGCACAGTGTCTTCTCCCAACAGCGGCTGCTCGTCACCGTAGAGGCTGAGAGTCACACCTGTGCCACTGGCACTGAAACCGGAAAGCAGTTGGTCCAGTTTGGACAGACACAAGTACCGCCCGCGCCCCTTGGCCAGAATGAAATCGAACTCCAGGCCGCTGTGGCGCGCCACCTCGGGCAAATCTTTGTTGATGATCTGCTCCTGGAGCGCCACCGTTGCGGTGGATACCACCAGAGTTTTACCCCGCGCCTGGGCCAGGGGAATGGAAGCCAGCAAATACGCCACCGTCTTGCCGGTGCCAGTGCCCGCTTCGACCACACAGATATGATCGCCGTCGCTCTGGCCACTGTCCCGCTCGCCGCTCGCATTCTGGCGGATTGCGCCCAGGGTACGCGCGATCGCCGCCACCATCAGCTTCTGCCCGTAGCGGGCCCTGAGGCCGCGGCTGGCGAGAAACTGACTGTAGGCGGATTGAATGGCTTTTTTGTGTTGGTCGCTTAGCAAAGGGGAAATCTGACTGAGTGCGAAGTAATAGGCGCGGGATTGTAACCGAAAACGCGCCGGCTACTCTCCCGTTGGCGCCTATTCTCCACACTATTCGTATGCGAGGCGGGAAACCACTGGATTCGCATAGCCCTGGATCGCCTTGTCGCGCCAGCGCTCGTCGATGTTTTCCATGCGCTCTTCAAACTTGCGCCGCGTCTCTTCGTGCTCGCGGGGATTCCAGGGGGTGGCCGGATAGCCCACCGGCAAGTCCGGCGCTTCACCGTAAACCATCTGATAAGCGATGAGATTGGTCGGGTGCAACACGTAGTTGCCGATAATCTGCCGGTCTATCTCCTCCGCCAGCGCGGTGACATCGTGAAAATCATCTTCAATCGGTGTGCCGAATGCGGCGTGCACATGCCCCTTCTGCCCCACCACGCCCTTGGCGATGGAGCCCAGGTCCTCGTGCTTGCCCTTGCGGTATTCTTCCTTGCGCTCAGTGAAATAAAGCTCCCTCGCTTTCTGCGCGTCACAGGGGTCCCACTCATAGGAAATGGTCAGAGGCACGATATGCAGCTGGCGCCAGAAGTCCGCAAAGGAGGTCTGCTTGTCCTTGGACATGGCAAACATGGCCGCCAGTGCCGGATTGGTGCGGTCCAGACCGTCCTTGGCACGCCCGGAGCGCTGTGCGATCCACACGTGCTCGTTGTCATTGACGATGGAGTGGTAAATGTAATTGGACAGCTGGGTGGCGGCCTGCAGCTTCTCACGGCGTGTGCCTGCCTTGCGCTTGACGGTGAAGCACTTGTTCAGCTTCATGATGTCGGTGGCAAACTGCTTGGTGAGCAGGTTGTCGCCAATGGCGATACGCGCCGTTTCATGCCCCTCCTTGAACATGGCGACAATGGATAGCGCCGGATCCATGGCGATGTCCCGGTGGTTGCTCACAAACAGACAGGCGCGGTCGCGCGGCAGATTATGCAGGCCGGAAATAGTGAATTCGGAGGTGGTGCGGCGCACCACCAAATCCATGTATTTTTCCACCACTTCCTGCACGCCGCGCACATCCCGTGCCTTGCGGAACTCGAAACGCAAAAACTGGCGCACCAGCCAGGCCACGGGACCTTCCAGCCTGGCCAGTTTGGGCAGCAGCAGGTGGGCTACTGCGTGGGACATCTCCGGGTCGGCGATCAGCCGGTCCAGCACCTGGCGCACCTCATCGTCCCGGTAAGGACGAATATCTTCGAATTGAGCGGGATCCAACTCGCTTGCTCTCATGAAATCACTACCCGCCGGACCGCAGCGCGGGGCCCGGACTCATTCTTGCTTATTGTGGACATGACCTCTTGCCCGGTCGGGCTCGGCCGGCGCAGAACATACCGGAAGCGCGGGCGAACTGCCAGCGCCGCGCTCGACCAGCCGGTGTAGACACGCGGCACATCAGCCGGGAGAATAGACCGCTTTCCCCCGTCGCCGACGGCAACAAGAACGATAATGAACAGCTGTAGACCTGGAGTTCACCTTGAGTCAGACCAGTTCCAACCCCGACATTCGCAAAGCCAGCCTCACTGATGCCCTGGTTCCCCTGGGCCTGCTGATCGCCCTACTTTCTCTGTCGGTGTACTTCTACGGTGCCGACTCCTCCTACGGCCCCAATCAGATCGCCCTGTTGCTCAGTGCCGGCGTGGTGGCACTGATGGGCATGAAAAACGGCCACAGCTGGAGTGATATGGAAGGGGGCATGTTGCACGGCATCGGACTGGTGTTCGGCGCCATCCTGATACTGCTCGCCGTGGGCGCGCTGATCGGCAGTTGGATCCTGGCGGGCACTGTGCCTTCGATGATCTACTTCGGAGTGCAGATTCTCTCGCCGCAGTGGTTTTACGCCGCCAGCTGCCTTATCTGCGCCATCGTCGGCCTCAGCATCGGTTCCAGCTGGACCACCGCCGGCACCCTCGGCGTGGCGCTCATGGGTATCTCCGGCGCCCTCGGCCTGAACCCGGCCATTACCGCAGGTGCAGTGATCTCCGGCGCCTACTTCGGCGACAAGATGTCGCCCCTGTCCGACACTACCAATGTGGCCGCGGCGGTCACTTCCAACGACCTGTTCCTGCACATCCGCCACATGCTGTGGACCACCATGCCGGCATTTCTCGCCGCCCTGATTATCTTCTCCGTTTTCGGCTTCACCGCCGATACCGGCAGCGTATCAGCGACCGACATTGAACAGCTGCTGGCGGCGCTGCGGGAGGAGTTCAATATATCCCTTGTCAGCCTAATTCCGCTGGCGCTGCTGCTGATAATGGCCTGGCGCAAGATTCCCGCCTACCCGACACTGATCATCGGCTCCCTGGTGGGCTGCGCCATCGGACTGATCTTTGAGCCGGAAACCGCGCGCCGCCTAGGCGGTGGGGACAGCTTCCTCGCAGCCATCAAGGGCGCCTGGTACAGCCTTTTCGACGGTTACAAATCCACCTCAAGCAACGAAAACGTCGCTGAACTGCTCTCCAAGGGGGGGATGAGCAGCATGCTCAACACGGTATGGCTGATCATCTCCGCCATGGCCTTTGGCGGCGCCATGGAGCGCGCCGGCTTCCTGCAGGTGATCGTCGACTGGACTCTGTCACGGGTAAAAACCGTCGGCGGTCTGGTGACTGCGACAGTATTTACCTGCTTCGGCATGAACGCCGCTGCGGGAGACCAATACATGGCCATCATTATTCCCGGGCGCATGTTCCGCGATGCTTTCGCCGACAAGGGGCTGCACGGACTGAACCTGTCGCGCACGTTGGAAGACTCGGGCACCATCACTTCCGTGCTGATCCCCTGGAACACCTGCGGCGCCTATATGAGCGCGACACTGGGTGTGGCCACCTTTGCCTATGCGCCCTACGCCCTGTTCAATCTAATCTGCCCGCTGTTGGCGATCACCTACGGCTGGTTCCATTTCAAGCAGATGCCGCTCTCTCCAGCAACTTCACAACGGTGAAAAGAGATTGGGGAAAAGCCTGAGCCGCCGGAGACATAGGAATCGAAGCTCCTCTATCGGCACTGCTCCAGGTGACCCTTAAAATAATGAAGGCCGCGACGCGGCCCTCATTGTGTGTACTGCCAGACTGCCCTACCTCACTCGTTGGACTCGCCCTCCCAGCGGCTGATTTGCTCCCGCTTTGGATCCTGAACCGGGTCGGCCTCCAATGCGGTCGGCTGCTGGGGCGCGACCAGCCCCTGCGCCGCCATATCGCCGGCGCGGCGCGCTTCCTGCTCCCGGCGGATGTAATCCAGCCGCTGCTCCTGATCTATCTGCTTGTCACTCTGAATCTCCTCGTGGCGCTGGCGGAAGGCATTTTCCAGATCGCCTATCACGCTATTAATAAAACCATCACAGGCATTGAGGGACAGCAAGTAACGGGGCTGTTCCAGATTATTTTGACCCGACACCGCAAAGGTCGAGCTCACGGCCTCAGCGGCCAGCGCAAAATAGGTGGCATCGAAACTGAATACATCCTGCTCACTGGAAGCACTGTGTCGGTCTGCACCCCGGAAATGCGTGGTGTGCATCACGGTTCCTTCACAATGGAAGTCGATCAGGTTGGACTTAAAGAATACCTCCGCCCAGAACAAGTGACAGATGCGGGCCAGAGTGCGGCCGAAACCCAACAACAGCAAACTGGCAAGCAGCAGAGCCACAGTGCCGCCCACTGGGATCAAAAACAGCTCAATGTGCGCTTGCGGATTCGTAAGAGGGCTGTTTTCCATCCCCAGAAGCGCGGCGTGGTCCAGCCCCCGGTTCGCTACCCACAAGAAGATCAACGCCCCGATCAACAGAAACACCTGCGCCAGCACAGTGCCAGTAATCCGGGCCCAGCGCAGAGAACCCGGCTCTTTCAATTCTTCCGCCACCGGCTGGATTTCCACCAACAGGTCTCCATTGAACTGCTCGTTCTCCCGGTTTGCCTGGCCGGTGTCGTTGCTGTCCTGATAAATGCGATTTGGAAGCTCCTGCTGGCGCTTGTCCATCAGCACCAAGTCTCTCAGGGTCGTGAAAATCTGGCGCGGATGCAGATCGTAGCGCCAGCTCGCATTGCGCTCCGAGCTGGCGGTATCGATGGCAACCATTCCAATCCGGGCCCGGATCAATAAAACGGTAATAACTGCGACGGCGAGAGCCCCTATCACTGTCAACACCAGCAGTGAACCGGTATGAAACATCGCCTCCAGCTGTGGCAAGAATTGCGCGAGTTCAGCCTTAACCCCCCAAGATACGCCGTTCCAAAGCTGAGCCAGCAAGATAGGCACCACGATGGCACCGATAACCATCATCGTCAGCCCTTTTCT
Organism: Microbulbifer thermotolerans; assembly: GCF_001617625.1. Classification (NCBI taxonomy): domain Bacteria; kingdom Pseudomonadati; phylum Pseudomonadota; class Gammaproteobacteria; order Cellvibrionales; family Microbulbiferaceae; genus Microbulbifer; species Microbulbifer thermotolerans. Next base: position 2,768,748 of record NZ_CP014864.1, read on the forward strand.
ATTGGTGCCGTGCAGCTTCCCCAGATTCTCTGGCGCCAGCGGATTGCCGAGCCTTGCCCACACCAAACCGAGATACACCAACAACACAAACTGCAGCATCAGGGAAACTACGACACTACCTGTCTCTCCCGTTTCCTGACTGCTGAAGACCATGGTGAGTACTAAGCTGGCTACCGCGAAGGCGACCAAGGCCACCAGGCTCTTGGCGACTTTCAGGGCCAGATTCTGAGCCATGTTGCGCATCGGCCAAGGAGTAACAATCAGGTTTGGGAAAATAGAATGAACGGCCCGACCGAACCAGCCCACAGGTTCTACGAAAGTGGGATTGCTTTTGCTCATCAACATATTGTGCAGAGAGCGAGCAGAATAGAGTGTCGGTTCATTTTCATTGACCGCTTCCCGGGCCACATTGCGGGCCAGTGAAGCTGGCGCCGCCCGGCCAACGAAGAAACGCATGACTTGAAACAAACCACCACCCAGCGCCTTCAAGCCACCTGCGACAAAGAGTGCACCGATCACCAGGTTCACCCAAGCATGCAACTTATTTTCAGAAAGCACAGACTGAATGCCCAACAGCAGGTAGACACCAACGCCAACTAGCACAAGCCCCCGCGCAGATCGAATCATCCCCTCAAAGCGGAAGGGATTGCGGATGTTGAGTTTCTGAGCCCCGTATTCAAAAGCCATAAATCGCCAGCCTTATATTGGAGTAAATTCGACTAAATCGAGCATTTTATTCCATCCCTAAAGGGCCAGCAAACAAAAGTACTATCGTGCAAACTCGATAAGCCCACCAAGCACAAGAAAAGTTACACGTGTAACCTTGTCGCAAATGGCATAGCGATGAAGAAAGCCCCCGCACCTTATATTTAGACTGGCCCACCCGCTTTCTGGAGCTTTCCACCCAGCTTTAGAGTTCCCGATAAGGAACCTCTGATTAATTCATGGAAGTGCTGCAATTAGTTCCGAGCCGCTCAGCCTATCATCTGAGCTTCTCATCTGGCCTCGAAGTATCTTTACCACCGGGAAGCGAATTAATCGGAGGCTCCATAGGCTTCAAGACGAATTAATCAGAGGCCACCCTGGGCAATCGGCGCAGTCCCTTCAACCGCGGCCGGATATTTTTATTTTGCCGCGAAAAAAATCTGCTGCCCCGCAATAGCCCTGCGATTGAATTGGCAGAAGAGTCGCTAAATCTAGGTAATGCCGTGCGACAAACTGGCACAAGATTTATCCAGACTTCACCACTGGCAGCTATTTAAACCGTGCGCCTATTACACTCCATTGGGCGGTACCTTTGTAGAAAAGACTTTTACAAAGCAGACCAAACAGGTGACGTTTTGTTGGCTATGCTAATAGCTAATCATCAACGGAAAGGAGTTAGGGGATGAATTTCACTCCAGCCAAGTACTTAATGGGAATTATCAGTGCACTGATTCTGGCGGGCTGCTGTGCGGCGCCTGTGCCACCGGCAGCCTGCCCTCCGGGCTCTGAGCAAATTCCAATGTCCATGGCCTGCCCCGCGGACGCGGATTGTTGGATGGCTTCCGACACCGTGCGCTGCATGAAAGTGGTCAAATAAGACTATTTTCGAGCAGGACCAGTGTGGTGATTCATACTAAATGAGGCTTGCCTAAAAGGATCGCAAGCCTCATTTCGTATGAATCACCACACAAATCACCACTTTTAGAAGCGATATTTGCACTCTAAACCCTCCTCAACAGCCCCGCATCACATCTGGCCCACCGCATAAAATCCCGTTAGGATTGGCCCCTTCGTCCGTGACGGACAACCGCCTCCTAGATGTAGTAACCTCAAAAACACCATGACAAGCGAAGCCCTAACCTCTAGTCACACCACTGCCATTGCGCACCTCAATTCCCACCAGCAACAGCACAAATGGTCTCTGCGGGACCTGTTCGCCAGCGACAACCAGCGGGCCCAACGCTTCAGCGCCGAGGCAGCCGGCATCTATCTGGACTACAGCAAAAACCACCTGCGCGACGACACCCTCCAGCTACTGCTGAATTACGCCGAGCAGATAGATTTACCGGAACAAATCCAGGCCCTGCTCAGCGGAGCCGCGATCAACAACACGGAACACCGGCCCGCCCTACACAGTGCCCTGCGCTTTCAAGGAGAGCCCCAGACAGAGCACGAACAAGCAGTGGCGGATTGCCGCGAGCAGATGCGGAAATTCACTGAACAGATTCACAGTGGCAACTGGCGCGGCTTCACGGGCAAGCGCATTGAGCACATTGTCAATATCGGCATTGGCGGCTCCGATCTGGGGCCGCGCATGGTAGTTGAAGCACTGCGCCCCTGGCAGAAAGACGATATCTCCGTACACTTCGTGGCCAATATCGACGGCGCCGATCTGAGTGACACCATTGCCAAACTGCCAGCGGAAAACACTCTGTTTATCGTTGCCTCCAAGTCCTTCTCCACCCTGGAAACCCGCCAAAATGCCCTGTCCGCACGCCGGTGGATACTAGATGCCGGCTGCCCCGAGAGCGACCTGGCAAAGCATTTTGTCGCGGTGAGCAGCAATATTGTCGCCGCCCAGGACTTCGGCATAGCCGCGGAAAATATCTTCCCCATGTGGGATTGGGTGGGCGGCCGCTACTCCCTGTGGTCCGCTATTGGACTCCCGATCGCACTGGCCTGCGGCTACGAAACTTTTGAGGCGCTGTTGACCGGCGCCCACGCAATGGATACGCATTTTGCCAGTGCGCCCCTGGGCGAAAACCTGCCGGTACTACTCGCACTGATCCACTTCTGGTATCGCCAGTGCTGGGGTGCCGGCAGTCAGGTGATACTCCCCTACGCCCGCCGACTGGCACAATTTCCCGCCTGGATGCAGCAGTTGGATATGGAGAGCCTGGGCAAGGGAGTCACCCGAGAGGGACAGTTTCTGTCCTACCCGAGTGGCAGTGTTATCTGGGGCACTGAAGGCAGCAACGGCCAGCACTCTTTCCACCAGCTGCTGCACCAGGGCACCGATCTGATTCCGGCGGACTTTATCGCAGTCAAGGAACCCACTTCGGAGCTGCGCGAACAACACCAATGGCTACTGTCCTGCTGTATCAGCCAGAGCCAGGCACTGCTGCGCGGCAAAAGCCTGCACGAAGCCCGACAGGAACTGGAAGAACAGGGCCACACCCATCGCGAGGCCCAGGCCTTGGCGCCGCATAAAGTGGTACCAGGTAATCGCCCGAGCAACACCCTGATTATCGAGCGCCTGGACCCACACCACCTGGGCGCACTGCTGGCGCTCTACGAGCACAAAGTATTCACGCACGGCTGTCTGCTGGGCATCAATCCCTTCGATCAGTGGGGTGTCGAACTGGGCAAACTGCTCGGGGCACGTATCCACGAAGCGATCGGCAAAACAGCACCGGAAGACTGGGACAGCTCGACGCAAACCCTGTTGGAAAAACTTTTCTAAGGAACCTCTGATTAATTCATGTGAGCGCTGTAGTTAATTTCTGGACGCCCAGAGTTAGCTACCGCGCTCGCACGAATTAATCATAAATACCCTACACCATCGACGGCCGATAATGCCGGGCCGTTTCTGTAGAGGGCTACAGGATTTAGAGCCCCCCTTCTCTCCACGTAATTCACTGCTCGAGGTCATCTGTGATTGTGCGCGGCAAGCCGGGTTTCCTGGCACTTTTCTTTGTCTACCACGGCTCGATCATTCCCCGTGTGATACCGCAAATTCTGCTGGTAGCGTTACTGTCGTCGGTAGTGGTCTGGGTGCATCTAAAATTTCCTTCCCTGTTTCCGCAACTAAACACGGCTTCGTTCGGATTTATTGGTATCGCTTTGTCTCTGTACCTGGGGTTTCGCAACAACGCCTGCTACGACCGCTGGTGGGAAGGGCGTAGGCTCTGGGGGCAGTTACTTTTCGAAGGTCGCAGCTTACTTCGCCTCGGTCTCAGTTATGGAGGGGGGCAATCCGCACTCCATCGCCACATAGTCCAGTGTCTGATGGCGTTTACCGATTGCCTGCGCGATCAATTGCGCAATCAGGACCCTATGCCGAAAGTCCGTCGATGGCTATCCGCGGCTGACTGCGCAACAGTCGATCAAGCGGTTAATCGCCCTGATCGAATTCTCCAGCTAATTGGCGAGCAAATTGCGCTAGAAGTCAGCAAAGGTGCCATAGACTCGGTCACTGCGCGCAATTTCGAGCAACGGCTGGTGGCGCTAAGTGCGGTTCAGGCCGGCTGTGAACGCATCTTCAATACACCAATACCCTTTGCTTACATGTTGCTGGTACACAGGGTCTGCTATATCTACTGTTTTCTACTCCCGTTCGGATTGGTGGCCGACAGCGGTCTGGCGACACCACTGCTTACAGCAATCGTGGCCTACGCGTTTTTTGGTCTGGACGAGCTCAGCTGCGATCTGGAGCAACCCTTTGCCATTAACGACAACGGCCTTGCCTTGAATGCGCTGACCCGTACTCTGGAAAGAGAATGCCTGCAAACCCTTGGAGAACACCCCCTGCCTCCCCCCGTGGCGAGTCACAACTATCGCCTGAATTGACCCAGAGAACCCTGATGAATTCATGTGCGTGCTGTAGCTGGTTTTGGGGCGCTCAGGCAATAGGGCGGAAATTTCGAAAACGCACGAGTACTTCCCTGTAGCTCCGACGGATACATCCCTGTATCCGACGGTTTCGAAATATCCGTCCTATCACCTGAGCTTCACATCCGCCCGCGAAGAGCCTCTGCCACCAGGAAATGAATTAATCAGAGGCTCCTTAGGGATTCTCCAGCGGATTTGATGGTGCTAAATCCCAGAGCAGCGCTGCCGCTGTCAGGAATTTTTCTCTGCCAGTTTCACCAGCGGTTGCACCAGATCCAGTGGTAGGGGGAAGACGATAGTAGAGTTCTGCTCTCCGGCAATATCAATCAGTGTCTGCATGTAGCGCAGAGTGATTGCATTGGGACTTTTTGCCAGCTGCTCCGCAGCCAAGGTGAGTTTCTGCGCGGCCTGATACTCACCTTCCGCGTGGATCACTTTGGATCGACGCATACGCTCCGCTTCCGCCTGTCGGGCGATGGCTCGGATCATACTCTCGTCCAAATCAATGTGCTTGATCTCCACGTTAGTGACCTTCACTCCCCAAATATCGGTCTGCTCATCGAGGATCTTCTGAATATCCACGTTAAGCTTGTCCCGCTCGGAAAGCATTTCGTCCAACTCGTGTTTGCCCAGCACCGAACGCAGAGTGGTCTGTGACAATTGGCTCACCGCTTCGTGGAAATTCTCCACATTAATAATCGCCCTCTCCGGATCGACCACCCGGTAGTAAACCACCGCATTGACCTTGACCGAGACATTGTCGCGGCTGATGACATCCTGAGTGGGTACATCCATCACCACTACCCGCAGATCCACTCGCTCCATTGTTTGGATAACCGGGATAATGATGATCAGCCCCGGCCCTTTGACCGCCTGAAAGCGCCCGAGAAAAAACACCACCGCCCGCTCGTATTCGCGCATGATGCGCACGGCATACATCACCAGCAGCACTACCGCTGCAATCAACAGCCCCAAAAAATAACTGAACATCCTTTTTCTCCTTCCTTGCTTTAGGGAACCTCTGAATAATTCGTGTGGACACAATGGTAGGTTCCGGGGCGCTCAGGTAATAGGACGGATATTTCAAAAACGCACGAGTACTTCCCTGTAGCTCCGACGGATACCTCCCTGTATCCGACGGTTTCGAAATATCCGTCCTATCACCTGAGCTTCATATCCGCCCCAAATGAATTAATCAGAGGCTCCTTTAGAGAACCTCCGATCCATTCACTGTCGAGGTTCCAGTGGCCCCCTCAGCCGCTTTCTTCGGGTTCGACCTGCAGCAATAGCCCCTTTTGCGCCACAACCCGCACCCGCTGCCCCTGCCGCAAAGGCTGCGCGCAACTAGCCCGCCAGATTTCGCCGTTGAGGTGCACCAGTACGTCGCCGTCCTCGATATTGCTGACCACCGCGGCGCTTCCCACCAGCGCCTGATCCATGGCCGGGCGCGGCTTGCGCAGACTCTTGCCCACAGCCAACAATATGCCCAACATCGCCAGGCCACTGACGCCGGCGATAGCGCCAATCAATCCGCGCGATACTTGCATGCCGGGGACGTCGGTGTCGATCAGCATCACCGAGCCGATCACCAGCGCGATAATGCCGCCTATGCCCAGTGCGCCGAAGCTGGGCACAAAGACCTCCGCGACAATCAACGCCACACCGACGACAATCAGCGCTAGACCGGCGTAGTTGATTGGCAGTACCTGCAATGCATAGAACGCCAACAACAGACAGATAATGCCGATGATGCCGGGCACCAGGGCGCCGGGGTTATAGCCCTCGAAAATCAACCCATAGATACCGATCAGCAACAAAATATAGGCAATCTGCGGATTGGTGATCAGCGCCAGCAATTCGTTGCGCCAGTCCGGCCGGTAAGACTCCAGTGGCAGATCGGCGAGATCCGAAGACAGGGTGAGTGAGCCCTCATCCAAAATTACCTCGCGCCCGGCGGACTGTTTGATCAAGTCTTGTGTATTGTTGGCCACAATATCGATGACATTCTCTTCCAGGGCCTCGCTCGCGGTGAGAGTCGCGGCGTCCCGCACCGCTTTTTCCGCCCAGTCTGCGTTGCGCCCGTGGCGTTTGGCCAGGCCGCGGATAAAGGCCACCGAGTCATTGACGATCTTGCGCTGCATGGCGGTTCCGGAATCCGGTACCGCCTTTTTCCCGTTGCTGGCCGCGCCCTCTTCGCGCTCCTTGTCTTCTTTCCCGGCTGACTGGTCGCCGGGCTGCTCGCCGGGAGCGGGCTGCCCGGGCATACCGCCCATCTGCACTGGAGTGGCGGCGCCCAGGGTGGTGGCCGGTGTCATGGCAGCGATTTGACTGGCATAGAGAATATAGGTGCCGGCGCTGGCAGCCCGGGCACCTGCCGGATGCACATAGGTGGCGACAGGCACCGGGGAAGCGAGAATATGCTGAATAATGTCGCGGCTGGCGGCGTCCAGGCCACCGGGCGTGTCCATCTGGATCACGATCAATTGTGCACCCGCTTCTGCCGCTTCCTCCGTTGCCCGCACCAGATAGTCGGTAGTGGCGGGACCTATTGGCCCTTCAATGGAAAGCAGAGCAATATGGGGGCGGACTTGCTGCTGGCCGCCGGCGCCAGCGGCGATAAAAGCCACAAGCAGCAGCACGGCGACACTGAGACTCAATTTCGAAATCCATTTCGACATGGCATCCCTCCCGGATACGAGAGTGGCAACAGCTACAGCGTAACAGAAAACCCCGCAACCGGTTTCACATACGCCACCCCGCCGGGGGAGCGCAGGCGCGAGCTAGCCAGCCCGCGCGAGCTGACAGGGAGCACTCACCCGAACCTAGGGAACCTATGATTAATTCATTTCCTGGCGGCAGAGGTTCTTCCGGGGCGGATGTGAAGCTCAGGTGATAGGACGGATATTTCGAAACCGTCGGATACAAGAAGGTATCCGGCGGAGCTACAGGGAAGTACTCGTGCGTTTTCGAAATATCCGCCCTATTGCCTGAGCGCCCCGGAACCTACCATTGTGTTCATAATCAGAGGTTCCCTGGTGCTCAGAGGCTCTCCGGGTTGCGGCGACTGTGCCAGCGCACTTCGCGAGCGTAGTGATCGACCTTGCCCTCCACCCCCAGCAGCAGGGCGAAGAGCGCCATACGCACCAGCAGGCCGTTGTCCGTCTGGCGGAAGATAGCGAGGCTGGGATGCTCGTTGAGATCGGTGTCCAGTTCATTGGCCTCCGCGCGGGAATCTCTCGGCAGCGGATGCATAATCACGGTGTTCGGCTGCGCGTAGCGGGTAAAGATTTCCCGGTTCAGGCGGAAGCGACCGCGGTAGAGGTTGGCCTCTTCCTGGGAGGCGAAGCGCTCTTCCTGTATGCGGGTGGAGTAGACAATATCTACCTGAGATATCGCGCTTTCCAGCTGATCGGAAATCTTCACCTGGTGGCCCGCACTGCGCAGCTTTTCCACCACTGCTTCTGGCATTGCCAGCTCCGGCGGCGACACCAGTATGATCTGCACATTACTGAACAGGCAAAGCAGCTTGCACAGAGAATGCACCGTGCGCCCGTACTTGAGGTCGCCGATCATGGCGATGCGGAAGGCATCAAGGGAGCGGCCGTTGGCCTCCAATTCCTTGCGGATGGTGTAGAGATCCAGCAGCGCCTGAGTGGGATGCTCATTGGCACCGTCACCGCCATTAATTACGGGCACACGGCTGGCGGCGGCGAATTCCGCCACTGAGCCCTCTTGTGGGTGGCGCATACAGATAACGTCACTATAGCCGGACAGCACCCGCGCCGTATCGTAGAGGGATTCTCCCTTGGCCATGGCGCTGGCCTTGATGCCCACGGTTTCGCGCACAGTGCCGCCGAGCAAGTTGAAGGCCGCACCGAAACTGAGACGGGTCCGGGTACTCGGCTCCAGAAACATATTGCCAAGAATAGCCCCCTCCAGTACCCGGGTGACCCTTTCCCGGCGTGCATAAGGGGTCATTTTGTCTGCTACCTGGAAGACACGGTCAATATCGCCGCGTTCAAACTGGCTGACGGATAGGATATTGGCTCCGATAAAGTCCATTGTTACTCCGTTGGTTGCGCCCTGGGGCGCGAGTTTTTAGCGCAGGCATTTTACTCGCCCCCAGGTAAAGCGCCTAGGGAACCTCTGATTAATTCATTTGGGGCGGATATGAAGCCCAGGTGATAGGACGGATATTTCGAAACCGTCGGATACAGGGAGGTATCCGTCGGAGCTACAGGGAAGTACTCGTGCGTTTTCGAAATATCCGTCCTATTACCTGAGCGCCCCGGAACCTACCATTGTGTTCACACGAATTATTCAGAGGTTCCCTAGGGAACCTCTGATGAATTCACATAAGCGCTGTCACTGATTTTGGCGCGCCCGGCACCGGAGTTACGGTGTCAAAAGACGCGAACACATCCCGCAGCCTCCACTAAACCGGTAACGCCCCACTTCACTTATGCCAGCAGACTGTCGCCCCAGGCCTCCAGTTGGTCCAACAGCGCTACCTTGTCGGGAAACTGCTCGCGCAGTTCGGCAATCTGTTCGAAATAGGATTCCAAAGTGATACTGGCTCCCGCGGCGGGGTCGGTAAGGCGGCGGTAACGCCACTCCTGCCAGCGGCTTTGCTCCTCCGCAGACAGTGTCTCGGGAAAGTTGCGCGCTCGCAGGCGGAACAGTAATTCCGGTAGACGCTGATCGGCAAATGGCACCTCTGCCGCCAAAGCTTGGGGGCCGCGCTCGGCAAGGCCCCGGTGCAGCTCGCGGCAGAGATCCCGGTCGGCGTCGCTGAAGAAGCCGTCGTAGAGCCGGGCTTCTACGTCGCGCGGTGGAAATTCGCCATCCAGGAAAACCCGGTGTAATTTGTCCGTGAGATCTGCCGTCCGCAGTCGCTGCCAGTTGGCCTCGCTGGCGGCCTTGTCGATACCGAGTTCCCCCGCACGCCCATCGCCGAGCATATTGGCCGGCGCCAGTACCGGGCACTTATTCAGATGCACTAGCTTCAGTCCTACCGGCAGCTCGCCCTCTCCCAGCTGGTCGCGGGGGGTATAGAGGCGTTCGCGCAATGCCTCTGCATCCAGACTAAACAACGGCTCGGGGTCCATAGCCAGGTTGGCGACAATGACCGCGTTGCGGTTTACCGGGTGCATCGTCAGAGGGACTATGTAAGTCAGGTGGCCCTGAGATGCGGGCACCCTGCCGGAGATATGCAGCAGCGGCTTGCGGCTGCGAAGGTCGATCAGTTTCGCCGCCTCCTGCTTGCGCCGTAGCCGGTATACATAGTCATAGAGCTTCGGCTGTTTGGCCCGCACCAACTTCGCCATTTCGATGGTGGCGCGCACATCGGACAGGGCGTCGTGGGCCCCCTCGTGGGCAATACCGTTGGCAGCGGTCAGCTCCTCCAAACGGAACGACGGCACACCCGGCTCCCGCTGCGGCCACTCAATACCTTCGGGGCGCAGGGCATAGGTCAGGCGCACCATATCGATAATATCCCAGCGGCTGTTGCCGGAGCGCCACTCCCGCTCATAGGGATCGAGAAGATTGCGGTAGAGGGTGTGGCGGGTCACCTCGTCGTCGAAGCGCAGGCTGTTGTAGCCGACGCCGCAGGTACCTGGCGCACCCAATTCGGCGAGGATACGCTGGATAAATTCAATTTCCGGGACCCCTTCAGCCAGCGCCTTCTGCGGACTGATGCCGGTGACAAGGCTGGCCATCGGTTGCGGCAGGCAATCGCTGGACGGGCGGCAATAGAGCATCAGCGGGTCGCCGACAATATTCAGGTCCTCGTCGGTACGAATACCGGCGAATTGGGCGGGCTTATCCGCACCGGGATCCGTACCCCAAGTTTCGTAATCGTGCCAGTAAAGTGTGTTATTACTCACATTCCCCCCTGTTTGTGCCGCATCATAGCATCGGTGTGGGGAAAGAGTACCGGAGGAGCACGCCCCCCGGCCGGTTGCAAAGCCGCCGCCCTCCATTAAAATCCCGCGATTCCACGAATTACAGCAGCAGCTCCTATCTATGAATATTCGCCAACTTCTCTCCGACAAGTTCCAGGCCGCTATGATCTCCGCCGGTATCCCCGAAGACTGTGGCCCCGTAGTGGCCCCTGCAAAAAAGGCGGGTTTCGGCGACTACCAGGCGAACGGCGCCATGGCCGCAGCCAAGCGTATGGGCACCAATCCGCGAGAGCTGGCGGGCAAAATCCTCGAGCACCTGGACAAAGGTGAGATGATCGAAAAGGTCGAGATCGCCGGCCCCGGTTTTCTCAATATTCATTTGAGCCAAGCGTGGCTGGCGGAGCAGCTGGCTGCAGCGGAAAAAGACCCGCGCCTGAATATCGCCCCAGCGGCGGAACCTCAGACGGTGGTAATTGATTACTCCCACCCCAACCTGGCCAAGGAGATGCACGTCGGCCACCTGCGCTCCACCATTATCGGCGACGCCCTGGCGCGGCTGCTGGAATTCCAAGGCCACAAGGTAATTCGTCAGAATCATATGGGCGACTGGGGAACCCAGTTCGGGATGCTGCTGGCACACCTGTCTGACAAGCTGGAGAACAGCGACGCAGAAGTGGCCCTGGCCGACCTGGAAGCCTTTTACCGCGAGGCCAAAGTGCGCTTCGACGACGAGGAAGGCTTTGCCGACCGCGCGCGCGAATATGTGGTGAAACTGCAGGGCGGCGACCCCGAATGCCTGAAGCTGTGGCAGCAATTTATCGATATCTCCATCAGCCACAGCGAGGAGATCTACGAAAAGCTGAACGTTACTCTAAAGCGCAGCGATGTCTACGGCGAGAGCCAGTACAACGACGACCTGCCGGTACTGGTCAAAGAGCTGCTCGACCGCGGCATCGCAGTCGAAGACCAGGGGGCGATTGTCGTTTTCCTGGAGGAGATGGCTGACAAAGAGGGCAACCCCAGCCCGATGATTATCCAGAAAAAAGGCGGCGGCTACCTTTACGCTACCACCGACCTGGCCGCAATCCGTTACCGGGCCAACAAGCTCCAGGCGGATCGCATCCTCTATGTGGTTGACGCACGTCAGTCCCTGCACTTGCAGCAGGCCTTTACCGCCTCCCGCAAAGCCGCCTTCCTGCCGGAAAACGTCACTCTGGAGCACTGTGCCTTCGGCACCATGATGGGCGACGATGGCAAACCCTTCAAAACCCGCACCGGCGGCACCGTCAAACTGGCCGCCCTGCTGGACGAAGCCGTAGAGCGCGCATCGAACCTGGTGGCGGAGAAAAACCCCGACCTGGACCCGGCCACCCGTGCGGAAATTGCCCGCAAGGTGGGCATAGGCGCGGTCAAATACGCCGATCTGAGCAAGACCCGTACTAACGACTACGTTTTCAGCTGGGAAGCCATGCTCAGCTTCGAGGGCAACACGGCTCCCTACCTGCAGTACGCCTACACCCGCGTGCGCAGCATCTTCCGCCGCGCCGGTGTGGAGCCTAGCGAGCTGAAGGGCGAAATACATCTTGAGACCGCCGAAGAACGCACTCTGGCGATCAAACTGTGCCAGTTTGGCGAAGTGCTGGATCAGGTGGCCAAAGACACCTTTCCACACGTGCTCTGCACCTACCTCTACGACCTGGCCAGCGCCTATATGGCCTTCTACGAAGCTTGTCCGGTACTGAAAGAAGGTGTGAGTGAAGCACAGAAACAGAGCCGCCTGCAGCTGTGCAATCTGGTAGCGCGCACCATCGCCACCGGACTGGACCTGCTGGGCATCGAGGTGATGGAGCAAATGTAATCCCCCCGCGGCTGTACCTGGCACTCCCGTACAGCCGCACCTCCCGGGGTCAGTCGCCGGAGTCGGCGGCGACAACCTCTCCTATCGGCCGCTCCGCGCAGGCTTCCGCCAACTGCTCGATGCCCGGTAGATCCGCCGTGTAGAGCTGGTATTTGTTCTTGCCGCGGTACTTGGCGTGATACATGGCGATATCGGCTTTCTCGAGAATGGTCTCCAATGTCGTGCCGTGCTCCGGAATGGCGACAACGCCAATACTCAATGTAACCCGTACCATTTCGTCGCCAATGCGCACCGGCTCGGCAACCACTTTCAACATTTTCTCCGCCAGCGTGCGATAGGTGCCATCCGCTGGCAGAGAGCGCACGAAGACGCAAAACTCATCCCCACCCAGACGCGCGACAATATCGCCAAAGCGCATCACACTCACCAGCCGCTGGGCCACCACCCGCAGCAAGTCATCGCCGCCCTGGTGGCCGAGGGAATCGTTCACCTGCTTGAAGTTGTCCAGGTCGACGAAAAACAGGTAGGCGGTGCCCTCGATGAAGTCGCCACAGTGCAGATATTTATTCAGCTCCTCGCTGATATTGTGGCGGTTGGCCAGCCCCGTCAGAGTGTCGTACATGGCGATCCGCTCCAGCTCCGCCGTATTCTGCGACACGATTTCTTTCATCACTTCCAACTGGTCGCACACCGCAAGACCGGTGGAATCCAGCACATCGATTTCGTCAAACCGGGAACTGTGTTTGGCCACAGGCCGTATCAAACTGCGGGCGGCGTCAAACTTGCCCTCGCTCAGCAAGGGCAGCGCCTCCGCCAGGCGCCGCAGCCGCAGTATCGGCCGCCACAAGACACTGGTAACCACAATCGTGAACATAGCGGCACCAAGCGCCGAGAACACTATCAGCACCCTGAGGGAATTGCCGATATGTTCAACCTGGTCCGAAACGTCATCGACAATGACAAAGCGGGCCCCGCGATCGCCGTCCCCCGGAACAGGCATGGTTTTCACATCGAAATGACGCCCTTCGAAGGGGTGGCTTTTTGAGTACTGCAGCCCGGGCAATTCCTCCTGCTCTGCGGCTACCCGGTGCAATAGCGGCAGAAGGATTTCCTGGGAAGTAAGTGCGATCACCTCCCGCTCCCAGTTTTCCAGATAGTCGCCGGGATGCTGAGCGGGAGCGCCGCGGACTTCGGCAACAATGCCGATGTCCGATCCAGTGATCTCCCGGAAAGCGAGCAGCAGCCCGGCAAGCGAGCGGTCCAACTGCAACACATATTCCCTGCCGCCCCCCACTGCCACCGGTACCGCCAGACTTTGCACACAAATGCGCGCGCAGTGGATGCTTTCCAGGGACTGGCCGCTGATGATCACTTCGCGGACCTGTTCCGGTGCCAATTGGCGGGCGGACTCTCCCCAAACCATCGGCGGGCGCCGGTCATTCGCGTACAATTTCAGGGATTCCAGGCCCCAGCTGGCTCGCAGATATTCCCAGCGGCGATCGAACAGCCGCTGCATGGTTTCCACGTCGCCGGAATCTCCTTCCCGCCCCACTGCCACAAGATCTGCGAGCTGAAGAAGATCCTTCCGCGACTGCTGCAACAACCAGGACACCTGGTACTGGTAAGTGAGGTAACGGTCGTTGCGACTCTTTTCCAGCAGCGATTGCAGACTGCTGTTGCCCAGCAGAATAAAGAACAGGCACATCGCCACAATTAGCAAGAGTGAAAAGACGCAGGCCTTTACCCGCAAACTGTGTAACTGCATTTCCTTTGCTACCCCACAGAAAAGACTGGGATCAACTCCTATCCCAAAAGCACAACAGTCGGCGCCAGCCGGCTTGGCTCCATCGCCTGCCCAGAATCTCCAGGGAGTATGGTTGATAGCCCGGACAACCAAGGAAGGGTTCTGAGCGCCAGCAGAATAAAATTACGCCGACTGCGTTATAACAGGATATATCTCACATTTTTTGACACAATTTAGCACATTTACCGCCAAAAACTACCAGATTGCCGGCACTGCCCGCGGTTGCTAAGATGCGCGCCGGCTCGCCGGCCCCCAGACCCCGCAATCCGCCTGTCTGGCAGCTGCGCCCGCTTCTCCCACGTTTACCCGCAAAAAAACAACAGGGCACCAATGCCAGAACCGCGGGATCGAAACAGGGGCTATGTTTAACCGCACTTCCCTGCGATTACAGGAATGAAGTTTATGACTCAGCCATCTCTTCAGCAGTTGGAACAACACGACGCCTTTATCCAGCGCCATATCGGCCCCGACGACGCGCAGACCCGGGAAATGTTGAACACCCTCGGTGTTTCCAGTCTGGACGAGCTGATAGAGAAAACAGTGCCCGCCGCCATCCGCAAAACTGACGAACTGAACCTGTCAGATGCAGTGGACGAAGCAGAGGCCCTGGCAGAACTGAAGGCGCTGGCGAGCCGCAACAAGATCTACCGTACCTTTATCGGCATGGGCTACCACGACACGATTACGCCCAACGTCATCCTGCGCAACGTGCTGGAAAATCCCGGCTGGTACACCGCCTACACGCCCTATCAGCCGGAAATCGCCCAGGGCCGTCTGGAAGGGTTGCTGAACTTCCAGCAAATGATCATGGACCTGACCGGCATGGAAATGGCCAACGCCTCCATGCTCGACGAAGGCACCGCCGCCGCTGAAGCCATGGCCATGTGCAAACGCCAGGTGAAGCGCAACAAGTCCAACGTCTTTTTCGTAGACGCCGACTGCCACCCGCAAACCATCGCCGTAGTCAAAACCCGCGCCGAGCACTTCGGTTTTGAAGTGATCGTTGGAGATGTGGAAAAAGATATTCCCGCGGAACTCTTCGGCGCGCTGCTGCAATACCCCGGCTCCACCGGCCGGGTACGCGATCTGACTGATATCATCGCCGGAGTCCACGAAGCGGGCGCTCTGGTAACCGTTGCCGCCGATCTGATGAGCCTGGTGGCCCTGAAGGCACCGGGTGAAATGGGTGCCGATGTGGTGGTTGGCAGCAACCAGCGCTTCGGGATTCCCATGGGCTACGGTGGCCCCCACGCCGCCTTCTTCGCCTTCCGCGAGGCCTACAAGCGCTCAGCACCCGGCCGCATCATCGGCGTGTCCGTAGACAGCAAAGGCAAGCGCGCCCTGCGCATGGCCATGCAGACCCGCGAACAGCATATCCGCCGCGAAAAGGCCAACTCCAATATCTGCACCTCCCAGGTACTGCTGGCGGTGATGAGTGCCTTCTACGCCATCTACCATGGCCCCGAAGGGCTGAAAACAATCGCCGCGCGCATTCAGCGCCTGACCGATATCCTCGCCGCAGGCCTCAAGGCGAAGGGCTTCGAGCTGGCCCATGACAGCTGGTTCGACACCCTCACCGTCAACACCGGCGACAAGCAGGGCGAGATCTACCAGCGCGCCCTGGATGCGGAAATCAACCTGCGCAAAGTGGCTGGCGACGCCCTGGGTGTCAGCCTGCACGAAACCGCGACCCTGCAGGATGTATCCGACATACTCGACGCCTTCTGCGGCGCCGCCCACGGCCTGGATCTGTCCGCACTGGACAGCGAGATAGCGGCCAAAGGACCCCAGGGGCTACCCGCTGCACTGGCGCGCGAGAGCGAATTCCTCACCCATCCGGTCTTCAACAGCTACCACTCAGAGACCGAGATGCTGCGTTACCTGAAGACCCTGGAGTCCAAGGACATAGCGCTGAACCACTCTATGATCCCGCTGGGCTCCTGCACCATGAAGCTGAACGCCACCGCGGAGATGATCCCAGTAACCTGGCCGGAGTTCGGCAAACTGCATCCCTTCGTCCCCGCCGATCAGGCCCAGGGCTACGCGGCGCTGTTCGAACAGCTGCAACAGATGCTGGCCGCCTGCACCGGCTACGACGCCGTGAGCCTGCAGCCCAACGCCGGCTCCCAGGGCGAGTACGCGGGCCTGGTAGCAATCAAAAAATACTTCGAAGCCAAGGGCGAAACCCAGCGCGATATCTGCCTGATTCCCGCCTCCGCCCACGGCACCAACCCGGCCTCCGCGATGATGGCGGGCATGAAAGTGGTTGTGGTCGCCTGCGACAGCAAGGGCAACGTGGACATCGACAACCTCAAGGCCAAAGTAGAGGAACACGGTGAGCGCATCGCCGCGCTGATGGTCACCTACCCGTCCACTCACGGCGTGTTTGAGGAAGGCATCCGCGAGATCTGCGATCTGATCCACGCTGCCGGTGGCCAGGTGTATATCGACGGCGCCAATATGAACGCCCTGATCGGCGTCGCCGCACCGGGTCAGTTCGGCGGCGACGTCTCGCACCTGAACCTGCACAAAACCTTCTGTATTCCCCACGGCGGCGGCGGCCCGGGCATGGGCCCCATCGCCGTCGGCGAGCACCTCAAGCCCTATCTGGCCGGCCACCCTGTGACCGAAATACCGGGCACCGACACCGCCAACGGCACCATCTCCGCGGCGCCCTGGGGTTCCGCCAGTATTCTGCCGATCAGCTGGATGTATATCCGCATGATGGGTAAACAGGGTATGAAGCGCGCCACCGAGATGGCGATTCTGAACGCCAACTATGTAGCCAAGCGCCTGTCCGAGCACTACACCCTGCTCTACACGGGCAGCAACGGCTTCGTCGCGCACGAGTGTCTGGTGGACCTACGCCCGCTGAAAGAGGCCAGCGGCATCTCCGAGGAAGATATCGCCAAGCGCCTGATGGACTTCGGTTTCCACGCCCCCACCATGTCCTTCCCGGTGGCCGGCACCCTGATGATCGAACCCACCGAGAGCGAATCCAAGGAAGAGCTGGACCGCTTTATCGAAGCCATGACAATTATCCGCAAAGAGGTCGAGCAGGTGATCAACGGTGAGTACAGCGCCGAGGACAACCCGCTGCACAATGCGCCGCACACCCTGGATGACGTGATGGCCGACCAATGGCAACACAGCTACTCCCGCGATGTGGCCGGCCGCCCGGCGTCCTGGCTGAAGTCACACAAAGTGTGGCCGGCCTCCAACCGCATCGACAATGTCTACGGCGACCGCAACCTCATCTGCTCCTGCCCGCCGGTAGAGAGCTACGCGGAATAACCCCTCTCACCGATACACGGAAAGAGAGTGTGCAAAAAAGGCCGGGAATTTTCCCGGCCTTTTCTTTTGCCACTCGGCTCGAGCGCCATTCTGAATAGATGCTGTAGCCTGAGCGCCCCGGAAGCTACCATAGTGTTCACGCGAATTAATCAAAGGTTCCCTAAATTCAGAGTGTAAAAACTATTTAAACACCACCGTCTTGTTGCCGTGGATAAACACCCGCTCCTCCAGCACCAGCTGTAACGCGCGAGTCAACACCAGCTTTTCCACATCCCGCCCGGCCGCAGCCATGGCTGCGGCGGAATAGGCGTGATCCACATGGATAATGTCCTGCTCGATAATCGGCCCCTCATCCAAGTCATCAGTGACGAAGTGCGCCGTTGCCCCAATCAACTTCACACCTCGCTCATAGGCCTGCTGGTAAGGCCTGGCACCGATAAATGCGGGCAGGAATGAGTGGTGGATATTGATAATGCGGTCCCGGTAGTGGGCCACAAAGTCCGGTGTCAGCACCCGCATGTATTTGGCCAACACCAGGTAATCCGGACAGTAGTCATCGACCAGAGCCATCACCTGCTGCTCGTGTTGCGCCCGCTCCAGACCATCCGCCGGCAGGTGGTGGAAGGGGATATCGAATTTCTCCACCAGCGAGCCCAGGTCCGGATGGTTGCCGATCACCGCTGCGATTTCCACATCCAGGGCACCGGCGTAGCACTTCATCAGAATATCGCCGAGACAATGGGATTCGCGGGTCACCATCAGCACCAGGCGTTTGCGCCCACTGGCCACCAGACGCCGCTTTGCCCCCTGCGGTAAAGTGAGATCCAGATCCTCCAGAAAGGTCTGGTCGTTGAAGATCCCCTCCAGTGCGGTACGCATAAAAAAGCGGCCCTGCTCGCGGTCGACGAATTCATCGTTCTTGATGATATTGAGCTGGTGCTTGTAGCAAATATTGGTGATCTTCGCGATCAGCCCCTTGGCATCGGGGCAGTCGGTCAGCAGTATCTTCTTTTCCATGTTCGAAATTCAGGCCAAATATCCAAGGCCCAGACTATACACTATGCCGATTGACTGATTCACAAACCCGCTCACCTATCCGGGGAACAATATGGATAAGAATCTCTACGCTGAACATATCGCCACCCTGCAACGCCGCTACGATGACATTCTCGAAGCCTGCGGCTTCGACACACTCAACGTGTTCAGCGGCGCACCCAAGGTGCAGTTCCTGGACGACAACTACTACCCCTTCAAGGTAAATCCCCAGTTCAAAGCGCTGGTACCGGTAACCGACAATCCCCACAGTTGGGTGATCTACCGCCGCGGGCAGAAGCCCAAGCTGCTGTTCTACCGCCCGGTGGACTTTTGGCACTATGTGCCGCCAGCGCCGCAGACCTACTGGAGCGACTTTTACGATATCGAGCTGATCGCAAGCCCGGCAGATGCCAAACAATTCCTGAGCGCAGAAGGGGCCGCCTTTCTCGGCGAGGCCGACGGTCTGGATGGCTGGCCGCTCGGCACCCCCAATCCAGAAGCACTGCTGGCGCGGCTGCACTGGGCGCGCGCCTACAAGACCCCCTATGAACTCGCCTGCCTGCGCCAGGCCAACCGCATAGCGGTAAAAGCCCACAGAGCTGCGGAAGCTGCCTTCCGCGAAGGTGCCAGCGAATTTGAGATCAACCTCGCCTATCTGCAAGCCGCGGCTCAGGGCGAAAACCGCATGCCCTACGGCAATATCATTGCCCTGAACGAGCACGCGGCCATACTGCACTACACCCACCTCTCCGAACAGCGCCTGCCGGAATCAGAACGGAGGACCTTCCTCATCGACGCGGGTGCCGACTGCAACGGCTACTGTGCGGACATCACCCGCACTTACGCTTACCGCGACGGCGAATTCGCGGACCTTGTGGCGGCGATGGACGAAAAACAACAAGAGCTGGTTGCCGGCCTGAAGCCGGGCCTCCCCTACCCTGACCTGCATCGGGAATGTCACCAAAAGGTGGGCGAGTTACTGAATCGCTTCGGCGTGATCAAAACCTCCGCCGACAATGCGGTGGAATCCGGCCTTACCGGCACTTTTATGCCCCACGGACTGGGCCACTTTCTCGGCCTGCAGGTACACGATGTGGGCGGCCATCAGGCCGGTCCGGAAGGCGGCGTCACCCCCCCGCCGGCCCAATACCCCTTCCTGCGCACAACGCGCACTATTGAAGAAAACCAGGTTTTCACCATCGAACCCGGTCTCTATTTTATCGACAGCCTGTTGGCGGAACTGAAAGATTCTGAACTGGCAAAAGAAGTGAATTGGAGCAAGGTCGATGCGCTGCGCCCCTTCGGCGGTGTGCGTATCGAGGATAACGCCATTGTACGTGCAGACGGTGTCGAGAATATCACTCGGAATTGCTACGCGGAGGACTGAGAAACCGCAGATTTGTTCGCTTTGAGCACCTTAGGTGCTCAAGCAATGGGGCATTTCGAAAACCCGTGAGCACTTCCCTGTAGCTCGACCGGATACCTCCCTGCAGCCGGTGGTTTCGAAATGTCCCCCATCGCCTGAGCAATTCGTTCAGGAGTAATGCCCCAAGAGTGGCATGGGCGCGAATCAGGCCAGCTCCGCCCTCAGCGTCCGCGCTGCCTCCACCATATTCAACAGCGATGACCCCACTTCGGCCCAACTGCGGGTCTTAAGGCCGCAGTCCGGATTCACCCAGAGTTTTTCCAGGGGAATAACCTCAGCGATTTTCTTCAGCCGTGCCACCAGTTCTTCCCGCTGCGGCACATTGGGCGAGTGGATATCGTAGACGCCCGGGCCAATCTCGTTCGGGTAACCGCCTTTCTCGCCAGAGAATGCATGCAGCAACTGCAGGTCCGAACGGGAGGACTCAATGGTAATTACATCCGCATCCAGGGCCACAATCGCATCCATAATCGCGTTGAAGTTGCTGTAGCACATATGGGTGTGAATCTGGGTTTCCGGCTTTACTTGACTGCAGGTATAGCGGAAACAGGCCACTGCCCAGTCGAAGTAGGCTTTGTGTTCCGACTCCCGCAAAGGCACCCCTTCGCGCAGGGCCGGTTCGTCGATCTGGATAATGCCGATACCGGCTTCTTCCAGATCCAGCACCTCCTGGCGCAGCGCCTTGGCAATTTGCAGACAGCTCTCGGCGCGGGGAATATCCTCGCGCGGGAAAGACCAGTTCAATATTGTCACCGGACCGGTGAGCATGCCCTTGACCGGTTTTTTCGTCAGGCTCTGTGCGTAGCTGATCCACTCCACCGTCATGGGTTTCGGCCGCGAAATATCGCCAAAGATAATCGGCGGCTTCACACAGCGGGAGCCGTAACTCTGCACCCAGCCGTTGCCGGTGTGCACGAAACCTTCCAGCTGCTCGCCAAAATACTCCACCATATCGTTGCGCTCCGCCTCGCCGTGCACCAGCACATCCAGACCGAGAATTTCCTGGCGGCGTATGGCCTCGGCAATTTCTGCGCGCAAATGATCGCGGTAATCCTGTTCGCTGATTTCTCCGCTGCGGAACTGTTTGCGCACTTTGCGCAGCAGATCCGTCTGTGGGAAAGAACCAATGGTGGTAGTGGGCAACAAAGGCAGCTGCCAGCGTTTGGCCTGCAGTGGCGCACGCTCGGCGTAGGACTGCGGGCGCCAGGTATCTTGCAGCTCCTCCAGCGCAGTACTCGAAGACACCGCCGCAACACTCGCGGACGCATCCGTAGCCGCATCCTGTTGCAACAGGCTTTGCAGCTGCTTCAGTTCTTCCAGTTTCTGGCGACTGTAGGCGAGTTTCTGTCTCTGCTCCGCCGGCAGGCCAGTTTCTGTTTCCAGGTCTACTGGGCAGTGCAAAAGAGAGCAACTGGCAGACAGCCACAAGCGATCGCCCAACTGTTCGGCGATTGGCTTTAAGCGGCTCTGCCAGCTGGCCAAGTCGCCGCGCCAGACATTGCGACCGTTCAGAACGCCAGCGGACAGCACTTGATTCGGGCCCAGAGCCTCCACCGCAGTGGACAGTTCCTCGGGCGCGCGCACACAATCGATATGCACCCCGTCCACTGGCAGGGCAAACGCCAGCGGCAAGTTTTCCTGTAAAGAGGAGAAATACGTAGCCAGCAGCAGTTTCAGCGCAGGTACTGCCGCATTCAGTTCCCGGTAGGCAGGGGCAAAGGCATCGCGCCACGCGCCCGGCAAGTCCAGCCCGAGTATCGGCTCGTCCAGCTGTACCCACTCGACACCGGCCTCTGCCAGCTCCCGCAACAGCTGCGTGTAACAGGGCAACAACTTCGGCAGCAGTGCCAGGGCGTCGCCCTCGGCGCGGCCGAGCCACAGATAAGTCAGAGGACCAATAACCACCGCCTTGGTGTTGTGGCCCTGTGACCGGGCTTCCTGCACCTCGGTCAGCAACCAGTCACTGTCCAAGGCGAAATTCTGGTCGGCGCTGAACTCTGGTACCAGGTAGTGATAATTGGTATCAAACCACTTGGTCATGGCACTGGCGGCCACGGGACTGCCCGAGGGAGCGCGGCCGCGGGCGATGCGGAAATACTGATCCAGTTTGTTGTCTGCAGCGCCCTCGTCAAAGCGCGGCGGCACAGCGCCGAACATCAGCGTGTGATTGAGCACCTGGTCGTACCAGGCGAAATCACCAACGGTTACCAGCTCCAGGCCCGCTTCCCTCTGCGCCTGCCAATTGCCGCGGCGTATCTCCGCCCCAACTGCCAGCAGTTCTCTCTGCGGGAGATCCCCGCGCCAGTAGGCCTCCAGTGCCTTTTTCAGTTCGCGGCCAGCGCCAATGCGCGGATAGCCGAGGATATGTGTCAGTGCCATCGGTAATTTCCCAGGTCTTTTCAATGTTCATTAGGAGCGATCCCTCTCCAACAAGGGGAGCGAGGGGGCGAATTCGGGATTGATTCTGCGGGTGCAAAGGTGTTCAATCAATTTCATATTTTTTGCCTGAAACATGAATATTTCTAAAGATGATTGAACTGCGGCATTTGCGCGCCCTCACGACTTTGCGGGAAACCGGCAGTATGGTGCGCGCCTCCGAGCGCTTACATCTCACCCAGTCAGCCCTGTCTCACCTGTTCCGCGAACTGGAGGACCGCCACGGCCAAGCGCTGTTTGTGCGCAAGTCGCGGCCACTGCGCTTTACCAGCGCCGGGTTGCGCCTGCTGCAACTGGCGGACGAAATACTGCCGCAAGTGGCGCTGGCACAGCGGGATCTGGCCCGGCTGGCCAGTGGCCAGGCCGGGCGGCTGAATATCGCCATTGAGTGCCACAGTTGCTACCAGTGGCTGATGCCAACTTTGGACAAATACCGGGACAACTGGCCGGAGGTAGAACTGGATCTGTCCAGTGGCTTCCACTTCGCCCCTCTGCCGGCACTAGTCCGCGGCGACCTGGATTTGGTGGTTACCTCAAATCCAGACCCGGACTTGAAGGGGATTCACTACCAGCCGCTGTTCCGCTTTGAAATGGTGCTGGCACTGAGCCGCAGGCATCCGTTGGCGGAAAAGCGCTGGGTATCACCGGAGGACTTGGCCGGGGAAATACAAATCACCTACCCGGTGGAACGGGAGCGGCTGGACATCTTCCAACATTTTCTCGACCCCGCCGGGGTGGAACCCGCCGATGTGCGCACGGCGGAACTGACGGTGATGATGGTACAGCTCGCGGCCAGTGGTCGCGGCGTTTGCGCGCTGCCGAACTGGGCGCTGCACGAGTATCTGCAAAAAGGGTTTGTCAACCAGCTCCGCCTGGGGGAGCAGGGTTTGTGGAGCACCCTCTACGCAGCGGTGCGGGAAGAAATGCTGACGCAGGCATTCATTGAAGACTTTTTGCAAACCGCGCGGGATACCTGCTTCGCCACCCTCAATGATATCCGTGCTGTGTAACAGATTAAGCTGGCCTGTAGTGGGTTACTGAACGCTCTGAAGGGGATAACGGCAAACTGTAAAGAAATTTAAACCAAACACTTACCCCTTGGCGGTATTCAATATGTGGTTAGAATGACTGCAATAGCTTAAGAGGAGACTGTCGATGACTAATCAGAATTCGGGATGGCACCCGGTAACTAAGGGCCTGCACTGGCTGTTCGTGATACTGCTGCTGTGCGTCTGGGGCGCAGTAGAGCTGCACGAATTTTACGACCGCGAAGACCCCATGCGCGGCTGGCTGGTACGGCTGCATTTCTCCCTGGGTATCACTGTACTGCTGTTGCTAGTGCTGCGCCTGTACTGGCGGGCCCGCCATAAACGCCCCCAGGTCGAAGGGCCGGGCTGGCAGCGCGCCCTGTCCTCACTGCTTCACGGGGCGCTGTATCTGGTGCTGCTGGTGATGCCGCTTTCCGGTATTTCAATGCGCCAGCTATTTGGACGCGATACCGAATTCTTCGGTTTGTTTGCACTGCCGCGCCTGCTGGAGAAAAACCCGGACCTGGGTAAACAAATTGCCTTTTTACACAAAGAGGTTTTTTGGCCAGCCCTGTTGATTCTGGTGGGACTGCATATCGCGGCGGCCCTGTGGCACCACTTTGTGCAGAAGGACAACACACTGACCCGCATGTTGCCGCAGCGGTAAAGCACTGATCGCGGCCTCAGGCCGCGACTACCCGATCTTACTGGCGCTTTGCCCTGCGTCCCCCGCGGGGCTTTGCCTTGGACCTTCCAGACCGCTCCCCGAGGCGGGAAATCTTCATCGGTCGGCCGGCTACCCGCACCTGCTTTAAGTGCAGAAACACCTCCTTCGGCATACCTTCCGGCAAGTCCACCGTGGTGTACTCGGAGTAAATCTCAATTCGGCCGATATAGGAGCTGTCCAGATCCACTTCGTTGGCGATGGCTCCGACGATATTGCCCGGGCGTACGCCGTGCTCGCGTCCCACTTCGATACGGAAACGCTCCAGCCCTTCATCGGGCGGCGGCATCTTCTTATCTTTCTCGTACTCGCCCTTGTTGAACCTGTCTTTGGAATCCGCCCTTCGGGCCATTTTGCGGCTCTCGAAGTTGTCGTCGCCACGCTCTCTTTTCTTGCGCGGCTTGCGTTCCTCTTCCTTGATTAACAGCGGCTGGTCACCCTGAACCATAGCGGCAAGAGCCGCAGCGACATCCAAAGGGTCCCGTTCGTTGTGGGCCAAGTACTCCTCCACCAGTTGGCGGTAGGGTGCGAGGTCTGTCTGCCCTTCAAGGGTTTCGGTAATGCGTCCGCGGAAGCGCTCCATACGCGCATTATTCACCGCCGCGGCGCTGGGCAGTTCCAACCGCTCGATCGGTTTCTTGGTGGCCTTTTCGATAATGCGCAGCATGCGCCGCTCCCGCGGGGCGACGAACAGAATCGCATCCCCCTCGCGCCCGGCGCGGCCGGTGCGGCCAATACGGTGGATATAGGCCTCGGCATCGTAGGGGATGTCGTAGTTGATTACATGGCTGATACGCGCCACATCCAGGCCGCGGGCAGCCACATCGGTGGCCACCACAATATCCAGTACACCTTTTTTCAGCTTGTCGATCACCGCCTCGCGCAGGTTCTGTGCCATATCGCCATTCAAGGCAGCGACGGCAAAGCCCCGTGCAGTGAGCTTATCGGCCAGCTCCACGGTACTGTTTTTGGTACGCACGAAGATAATGGTGCCGTCCACCGGTTCCGCCTCGAGAATCCGGGTCAGCGCATCCAGCTTGTGCAGACCACCCACCGGCCAGTAGCGCTGGCGAATGGTCTCGGCGGTCTCCGTCTTTACGCGGATTTTCACTTCCACCGGCTCTCGCAGGTGCTCGCGAGCAATGCGCGCAATTTCCTTCGGCATGGTGGCGGAGAAAAGCGCCACCTGGCGCTCTTCCGGGATTTGCTCCAGCACCCACTGCACATCGTCGATAAATCCCATGCGCAACATCTCATCGGCTTCATCCAGAACCAGTGTCTTCAAACCGGAGAGATCCAGGGAACCGCGGCGCATATGGTCCATCACCCGCCCGGGAGTACCCACCACCAGCTGCACACCGCGTTTCAGTTGCTGCATCTGGCCACGGTAGTCGGCGCCGCCGTAAATCGGCGCCACATGAAAGCCCTTCAAGTTGGCGGCGTAGGACTGGCAGGCCTCCGCCACCTGGATTGCCAATTCGCGGGTCGGCGCCAGCACCAGCGCCTGTACGCGGCGCTCGCTGAGGTCGAGCTGTGCCAGCAAGGGCAGCGCAAAAGCGGCGGTTTTGCCAGTGCCGGTCTGCGCCTGCCCCAGCACATCACGGCCTTCCAGCAGAGAAGGAATGGTCTGAGCCTGAATCGGCGAGGGACTTTCATAGCCCAGCTTCTCAAGGGCGCTGAGTATTTGCGTCGGCAGACCCAACTGGTCAAAGCTGGGAGCGTTGGGGGTATCGGTCATTTCGGAGTTCACTTGGAGCCAGTGCGCCCTGCCGGGCGCCGGTACGGCGGGGGTAAAAGGCCGCGCAGTCTAACAGGTTCTAACGGAACCGGCAGCATATATTTTAGCCGGCTCAGATAATGGTAGACCAAGCGCCAGTGGTTCCATAGACAGGAGGCACGCCGCAACAGCTTAACGGGCAAAACCACCCGCAGCCATATAGCGGCCGGCCTCTGTCAGTAAGCGGCCTCAGAAACTATCGCCTCGGCCGCAGGCTTGGCGGCAATTACCGGCAGCAGTTGGTGACAGGCCGCTTCTACCGTGATGTCGATGTATTTAAAGAAGCTGCCGTCCAGTTGGGTCCGCTCGTACAGATAAGTGCGGAAACGGCGGAAGAGAGCCTGGTCCACGGGATCGGGATGCCGCCAGAAGCCGTGCAGGTCCCCCTGGTGAGTGAGGCCGGGCATATCGTAAAGGGCGCGGCCCAGCACTTTGGTCGGCACCCCGTGCAACAGGGCGGAAATGCCCACGGTACTGTTGATAGTCACCACACCCCTCGCGTGCTTCAACAGGCTGGGCAGGTGCAGATCGTGACAGTAGACAACGCGGTCTCCCACTCCCCGCTGCCGCGCCAGGGTATCAATCAGCTTTCCGTAGTGGCGGAAGCCTCTGTCCATGGGGTGGTGCTTGATCACCAGCAACTCACCCTGTGGCGCATTGGCGGCAAAAGAGGTGATAACCACATCGATCGAATGCTCGATCGACAGCAGGTCCGAATGAGTGCGGATCTGGAAATCGTCGCATGTCTGTAGCGGAAACAGGAAAAAGCGTCCGGAAAATTCACTGACTAACCGCGGCAGTATCCGCCGCTGAGTCACTTTGTACAGCCCCTTGCGCCAGAAACTCAGCAACCAGCAACCGGTTTCCGCTTTCCAGTCCCGGTTGCGATGGTGTTGGTAGTGGGGAAAACGGGCGCGATGGAAGCGCGCACTCAGGTAATAGGCAGTCACGAACCAAGCCCGCTGCCAAAAGGTGAGCCCGATTTTGCGGGAGGGGCCGCAGCGCCCAACCGAACGATAACTGTCGATAGCCGGGCGAGACCAGTCGGTGCCGGAATAAGCGTTGACACCGCCCCACTCCAAGGTGACGAAATCCGGGCGCAAATAGCCCTCTTCGAAAACCCCGAAGAACACCCCCAGTTCTTTACACACCTGCCGCGCCAGGCGGTGGTAGAGGCGGCAATCCCCATACACAAGCACAGCGGTGATCCCGTGTTTTCCCTGCGTGTAATCGCCTGTAACTACCTATACGACTGCCAATAAATCAACCCGCTCCGATCTATTTCGCGGCTAAAGCCTCGGCGAAATAATCGCTACCCGCCAGCCCGTGGCCAATACAAAAGACACCAACAACAGTAAGCGGAAACAAAACAACACTTGCGCCAGCACAACCCATGCCGCATACAAACTGCACAGGTTCAGTCAGTAATTGCCGTTCATCGAATTGTTTTTAAAACTCTTGCACCAAGACAACAGCTCCAGCAGCCACAGGGGCACTGTCAAAATAAGCGGATAATCCGTCTCACTGTTTCCAGCACTCTGACTTCCCCCAACTATAGATATAAAACACTGCATTTATAGCTGCGGGGAATTCCCCGAATCGCCTTCTGCCACTGTTCCCGCACCGCGATTATTTTTTCAAACACTTGTTGCAAAAACGCCAGAAACCGACGCCAGCCACTTGCGACCCGACCAGCTGAGCCGCAAGATTTTCATTTGGTAGCGCAGCGGCATAGCTGCGAAGGCCCGCCAGTCAAAGAGGTCATCATCCATAAAGAAGTACACGCTGGCGATTCTGTCCCGGCAGCGTTCCACCAGGGCGCTCCAGTTGGCAGGTACATAGCGCACAAAAATCACCCCGGCACCTTGCAGCTGCTCCGGCGGGGGCACCTGCGAAAAAGCGCAGTACACGGGGGATACGCCCAGTTCTCGCAGGTAAGGCGCGATGAAGTAATCGGTGGAGGGGTTTTTATGTTCCTCCACTACAAATAAGCGCTTGGCGACCGGCAAAAAGACTGCTCCTCCGTTCATTTTCTGGCATCAACCCCGCACTGCTCCCGACCGCCAGTTTTTACACTTTTCGGCGCCCAGGCTCGGCTTTTTTATTTCTCAAAAGGGAAATACCAGCGGCAACAAAGCCAGCACCGTCACGGAATAAGCCACCGTCAGCGGCAATCCCGCCCGTATAAAGTCGCGCAGGTGATAGCCGCCGAGGTTCTGCACCATCAGGTTGGTCTGATAACCAAAAGGGGTCAGGAAACTGGCGCTGGCCCCGTAGGCCACCGCCATCGCAAAAGGCATCCAACTCACGCCGAAACTCTCCGCCAGGCTCCACCCCAGGGGGAAAGCCAGCGCGGCGGCGGCATTGTTGGTCATCAGCTCGGTCAGCGCCAGCGTCAGCAGGAAAATCCCCACCAGGCCTGCCAGCGGACCCCAGCCCTGCAGCAGATCGCGCAATCCCCCGGCCAGTACATCCGCCAGCCCGCTGCCGGCAAAGGCCTCCGCCAGCACCAGTGCACAGGCGATAATCAGCCAGATCTGGAAGGGGAACCGCCGCTGCAACTCGGCAGTGGAAACAATGCCCAGACAGAGCATACCACCGAGAAGTAACACCAACCCCTTTAACAGAGAAAACCAGCCCAGCGCCGCACCTGCCACTACAGCGCCAAAACCCAGCCCCAGCAGCCAGTTGTCGCGCCGGGACAGCTCGCGGCGCACCTCCCTTCCACTGATCACATAGAAGTTCTTGTCGATGTTCAGATGGTGTTTGAAATCCGGCCCCACTGCCAGCAGCAAGGCATCCCCGGCTCGCAACTCGATTTCTCCCAGCTTGCCAGACAACCGCTCACCGCCGCGCCGCATGGCCACCACGGCGGCATCAAAGCGGGTGCGGAACTGGCAGCTTTTTAGGGTCTGTCCGAGTATGCTGGAGCTGGGCGAAATCACCACCTCGGTCAAATCGATGTCGAGCGCCTTGTCCTCCAGGGCGAACACCCGCAACCCCTGGATATCCTGCAACCGCCCCAGGTCGCGCACATCACCACTGAATATGAGCTTGTCGCCGGACTTGATCACCTCCGTGGGCGCCACCGGGCTGATCACATGCCCGTCGCGCACAATCTCCACCAAATAGAGGGTCTCCAGGCGCCGCAATCCGTTCTGCTCCACAGTTTTGCCGTCGAGGGGCGCATCGCCCACCACTTCCGCCTCCAGCAAATACTCTGTCACCGGCTCATCCGTGACCGGCCCCGCCGGCAACAGGCGGTTACACAGCAACAATACCAACAGCCCCACCAGCGCCGCCGCCACACCCACCGGAAGAAAGGCAAAGAAATCCAGCCCCGGCACCCCGCGGTCCACCACGAAGCTGTTCACGATCAAGTTGGTGGAAGTACCGATCAGCGTCAGGGTGCCGCCGAGAATAGCCGCGTAAGACAGCGGCAGCAGCAGCTTGGCCGCCGGGTGGCGCCGCTGCGCCTTGACGCTGGATGCCAGAGCCGCCACCACCGCGGTGTTGTTGAGGAAAGCGGAGCTCAGTGCGGTCGCCGTGGTAAGGCGCACCAAGCTGGCCTTGAGAGACCCATTGATCAGGCCGTCGGATATCGTTCTCAGCCAGCGCGCCTTTTCCAGCCCCACCGACACCAGCAGCAACACAACCAGCGTCACCAGCCCTGGGTTGGCCCCTTTCTGCAGCGCCAGCTCTACCGGCACCACACCCGTTAGAAAGCAGGCCCCGGCGGCGGACGCGAAGATGAGTGAAGGGCGGAAACGGGTAAAGATCAGGGTGCCGATGACCAGAATGAAAATAGCGGCGACAAAGAATTGGGAAAGCGTCATAGAGTTGGGTGCCAGGGTCAGCGGCGCATAGTATATTTTTTAAACACATCTAAAAGCAGTGCAGATTATGCCAAACCCCGCGCCAGTTCCCAACGCAATTGCGATACTCAGCACACCGCCATGAGAAAATTGAGGCCTCATTGAAATCCCCACCTTCCAACGCTACACATCCGCTGTGGAGCGCAAAGAGGCCTCTGATTCCCCTTGCTAACTAAGATACTCCTCACCCAGATCAAAAGTACGGGTGGAGAGATGACTATTTCGAAACCACCGAATAGTAGAGTGGCAGGGGTTGTAAGGATTTATTCATGCCCTTTCGAAAAACCTATCCCATTGCCGGAGCGCCGCGAAGCCCTCTACATCTCCCTCGCGAATCAATTAGAGCCCTTGTCTCGCACAATTGAACGGCAGAGCCCCGTCACCCCCCACCATCAGAGAGGATGTCGTAGCCATGCATTAATTAAAACATATCGAATAATGTAGCTAAATTGATAAAAAGCATTCTCTTATTCACTAATTTTTAGTAACTCATCACAGTCCCCCTCCTTTGCCAAAATTTTCCATTAATTTAAAATTTGGCTTTTACAACAGGCCAAGGGATTGTCTATGTACTTGAGCGTCGAAAACCGCCGGGGAATTCGCTATCGGGTGAGAGCGGGATGGACTTACCACACCGGGATGCCCCAAAACCTCGACGTCCACCTCCTGCTGGAGACTTTTGACACGGACGTACTCGATCAGATTTACGAGCAATTCCTCGCCTTCGACAAAAAATATCCCGACCCCTCTGCGCGCAGCCTGCATACCGCAGAAAGCCACACTTCCATCACCCTCCACGCAGAGGCGCCGAGCCATCTGAGCGACAGGCACCGGCAGGTGTATCTGGCCCTGCGGGAAAACCGCCTGATCATCGAGGAAAACCCTCTGGGTGAAAACCAGTTGGCGGAACAGCAATCCCAGCTGCTGGAGCAAATCCGTCGCGGCCTGCAGCGGATTATCGCCGAGGAGCGCGCCGAGGCGGCGCGGATTCAGAAAGTCCACGAGAAGCGCAGCACACTGGAAAAAGTCGGCGCCTATATCGAGCGCGGCGCCACCGGCCTTGGCAATGCTGCCTGGGACCTGGCGGTATGGGCCAAGGACGTGATGGAAGTGGTGGCCCTGGTTCACCCCGTCCGCCAGAGTATTACAACGGTAACCGCCTCATACGACTACCTCCTGTACGACAAACCCCTGGACCAGTCCATTAGCGAACACCTGTCCCAGGTACACAAAGAAATCGTCGATGTACTGGGCTTTGACCCCAGCAAGATTTCCCGCGAACAGCTGGAACAGGCCTTCGAGGTCGCCCAGCTACTGTACGACGAACCCTCCCTGCGCGGCGCCGTCACCCAGTTCGCCAAAGATTATGTCAAGGCCCAGCACAGCCTGGAAATCACCGAACTGGCCGGTGCCGGCGTATTTGAAATCATCCTCACAATCCTACTGGCGGCCTTTACCGGCGGTGTCGGCGCTGTGGCCAATATGGCCAAAAACACCCGCCTGCTCAGCCGCTTCAAGGTAGTGGGCGAACTGATGATGGACTTTGCCAAGGGCCGCAAACAACAGTTGATCCGCGCCAAAACCCGCGGCGCCCGAGGTAAAGGTGCCAGCTTCGACGACTTGGAAACCGTCGACGCCCCGGCGCCCCAAGCACCCGTGCCTCCCCCCGTGCACAAAGTGAACACCGATAGCGCCAACAACATCAAGAAAAAAAACGCCCCACCCGTATCACTTACTGAAGCAGTAGACAGGCTAAAAAAAGCTAGAGAAAACATTAAGAAAAACGGTTACAGTGGGAAATATACAGATTCTGACCTTATAGACATAGTGAATAAAGGCGAACTTAATGATCGCTTTTACTTTCGGCTCATTTTTGGAAGCGCAGATACTATAGGAAACAACTCACTTGGGTTTACGCGCCCGTCCGGCAGAGCGCCCTATTGGGCAACTACATTCGACATGGCAGAAAACGCCGATTCTGACCCCGAGTTATTGGCTGGACTATTTGGCATTAAAGATTTTGATCCCGATCAGCCATTTAGTATCGCCATTATAGATATGGAAAAAATGCCACCCCAAACAGAGAGGGAGAGCTTTATTCCAACGTACGAAAACATGGCAAGCTTTGGAAATAGAGAGCTCCATGAGGAATTACAAATTTTAGGGGCAGACATGAACGACCTAATGAGCGAAGAAATGTCTGAAAAATATAGAAGATTTGTCAAATCATATACTGACGCGGGAGGCAACATCTATGACAAATCGTCAGTATACAAATATTCAAAAAAATATACATCAGATGAGGCCCTGCAAAAAAACCTGCAAGCTAGACATATTGTTCAAATAGAATTCGGGGCAAACCCAATATTTTCTGGAAACGGGTTAACTAAAGTCACTCCAGAATCAAGGTATGCCAAAGAAATTGGGCAAGAATATGGAGTTGTAGAAACATTTACATTTGAAAGAGATCCATTAAGCTTAGCAGAGCTGGAAAAAAATGGTGCCGCAAAAATAATCCCTGCAAAACCGATAAAAGGCAAGTAAATGCTACTAAACACCGATAACCTTCCTAACAATCACAGATTGATTTATAGAAATCAAAATTTAGGTTTCGCCAATCAAGAATTATTTGTAGTTATCTCTGACAAGCTCCTTTATTTGATAACCAAAGCACCGTCATTATCCCCAGATCAAGAAGATGAGCCTGGCCTAGATGTTTATCAAACCGAGTATCCAATTAAATCCATTCCTTGGTTCATTGATACGGTCGAAAATAAGATATGGCGCTCATCTAAGGATGGAGGTCTACCCTCAGGTCAGTATAGCATCACCAATACAATAGACGGCGAACAATTAAAAATATCTAGAGATATGAATTGTGGCGAAAAGTATCAAAAAGGTATCTCCTGGAAAAACCTAAGCAGAGTACCAGATTACAGTGCATTTGGATACCAGGAAAAGCAACTAACAGACGAAATGTTATTAGAGGGAGGACTATTAAATCTTTTCAAAGATATAGCAAAATAACCCTATACACTTAACTAAACAATTCTAGCTCTTTAATAACTTACCTAATACTTAACTAAGGGCGTAGCATCCTCTCAAATAGAGGGTGTTCAAAATTCTGTGTCAACCAAATAGTCTCACAGACTGATGTATTTCTCCAAGCGTTCTGGGAAGTGAACCGCCAGCTGTGACAGCGTCAGATTCCAGTTCTGGATTGGGTGCGTCCAGCGCTCAGAGGCTTTCAGTATACCGGCGTACAGCAGCTTGAGTAAGCTGTTCTCATTGGCTAAGCCACCCTTGGTTTTGGTCAGTTTTTGAGACTGCCGGTGCACGGCTTCAACGGCGTTTGTGGTGTCACTACGAATACGACAGCCACAACCGCCTGATCAAAAAAATCGACGCCACCGGCGGCGAACACCGCATCGAATACAACGCCGAAGGTCTACCGGAAAAAATTACCGACCCCGCCGGCCACCGCTGGCAACGCCGCTACAACCAAAGCGGCCAGATCACCGAAACCATCGACCCCCTCGGCAACGCCACCCAATACAGCTACAACCCCCTGGGCCTCGTGGGTGCCGTCACCGACCCCCTCGGCCACACCACCCGCTACCTCTGGAACCCCCAGGGCAAACTCACCGCCGTGCACGACCCCATGGGCCGCTCGCAGCACTACCGCTACGACAACGCCCAACGCCTGATCGAAGTACAACACGGACCCAATCAGAGCACCCGCTACGAATACGACGCCCAAGACCGCATCAGCGCCGTTATCGCGCCGGACGGTACCCGCACCGAATACCGCTACACCCCTCATGGCCTGGTAGCGGAAATCATCGACGCCGAAGGCCGCAGCACCCGCTACGAATACGACGGCTTAAGCCAAGTCAAAGCCCGTACCAACCCCGACGGCAGCCGCCTCCAATACCACTACGACGGCGAGCGCAACCTCATCGGCCTCACCAACGAAAAGGGCGAACGCTACACCCTCAAATACGACCTGGCCGAACGCCTGATCGAAGAAACCGGCTTCGACGGCCGCATCACCCGCTACGCCTACAACCGCGCCGGCCACCTCATCAGCAGCCGCGCCGTCACCGACCCCGACACCGGCAAAGGCATAGACACCCTCTTCGAACGGGACCCCTTCGGCCGCCTGCTGCAAGAAATCACCCCCGACGGCACCACCAGCTTCCGCTACAACCGCCTCGGACAACTCATCGAAGCCCAAAACCCTCACCGCAAACTGCGCTGGGAATACGACCCCTGCGGCCGCGTGACCGCCGACTGGCAAGGCCAGGCCAAAATCACCCACCACTACGACGCCGCCGGCAACCGCATCGCCACCACACTGCCCGACGGCGAACAACTGAAATTTGCCTACAACGCCGCCGACCAATTCCAAAGCCTCCACCGCCGACCCGCCGGCGCCCAAGCGGAACAGCTACTCGCCGCGATAGCCCACGACGACCTCGGCCGCGAAATCCAGCGCCAGCACGGCAACGGCCTTGCCACCGAACACCAATACGACCCCCAGGGCCGGCTGCAACAAATGCGCCTTGGCAAAGCCCAAGGCACCACCGAAAAACCCGTGCAGAACCCCCTGCACCAACGCCGCTACCGCTACAACACCGCAGGCCAACTGGCACAGATCGAAGACAGCCTGCGCGGCACCCGCAACTACCACTACGACCCCCTCGACCGCCTCACCCAGGTCGAAGGCCCCAACCCCGAACACTTCATCCACGACCCGGCCCACAACATCCTCGCCGCCGCCGGCTCCGTGGAAGAAGCCAAACAACAAGCCGCCAACACCCAAATCCGCGGCAACCGCCTCGCCTTCCGCGGCGACACCCACTACCGCTACGACACCCACGGCAACCGCATCGCCGCCCTCAGAGGCAAAAACCAAAAGCTGCAAACCCGCTACCACTACAACAGCCGCCAGCAGCTGACCCGCGTCGAACAACTCAAAATCGACGACAACGGCCAGGAACAACTACAACAACAAACCCACTACCAATACGACCCCTTAGGCCGCCGCATCGCCAAAATCAACGACGACCAACACACCGACTTCCTCTGGGACGGCGACCTACTCCTGCGCGAAACCGTACAGAAAACAAACAGCAAAGAAACCGCCAAAACCCGCACCTACTACTTCGAACCGGGCACCTTCAAACCCATCGCCCTGGACGAAAACGGCGAACTCTACCACTACCACCTAGACCACCTGGGCACCCCAGATACCCTGACCGACAGCCAGGGCGAAATCGCCTGGAGCGTCAGCTACACAGCCTATGGCAACCTAGCCATCAAACACTGCAACCGCATCGAACAACCGATCCGGTTCCAGGGACAGTACTACGACGAAGAAACGGGGCTGCACTACAACCGGTTCAGGTATTATGATCCGGAGGTTGGGGCGTTTACGCAGCAGGATCCGATTGGGCTTTTAGGTGGGGTTAATAACTACCAGTATGTGCCTAATCCTGTTTCATGGGTTGATCCGTATGGGTTGACTTGTAAAGAGGAGACACTGAATTCTTCCGTTAAGAAGGGAAGCAGACCTGATTTCATTGTTGGCTCTAATGGTACGACAGTGTCCACTAGCCAAAGCAGAATGCGTCAGGGATTTGATAATGCGGGATTTCCTTCGCAGGATGTAATATCGCCTACTAGTGGCAATGTTGTAGGCCGAGCCCATACTCTTCCTAATGGAAATATCGTACGCACAATGGCTGCCGACGGGCGCAACCCAAGAAGAGCTTCTTTTACAAATGCTAATGGAGGACCCATTGACCCATTTACAGGTAAACCGCCTCAACCTCCGTCCGGACTGACTAGGGCAGGGCGCAAACAATTTGTCCGTGAAAGATCCCATATAGTTCAGGGGCCATAATTATGATTACGAATTTGATTAATGTTTTAAACGATTTATTACCTTTAGTGATCAAGGAAATTTCATGGGATGGAGATACATTCATTATTGCAGGAGATGAATGGAGCTTTTCCACGACCAGCGCTTGGCGGATAATCAAAGAGTCCTCTATAGATTTTGCTTGTTGGGACAACAACATTGATACAAGGGTTGATAAATTGAAAGGGTTAAGTCTTGTAGCAGTACAACCACAAGGATCAAGTATTCATGTTGATCCTGCTTTTCAATTGTCTGATGGCCGACGACTGGAAGTGTTCTCTACAGAAACGGTAGAGCCATGGGCTTTTACACTTCCGGGTGGGAGTATTTATGTAGGCGCTACTTAATTAAGGAAATAAATAACACAGAGGCTGTAAATTAAATTGTGTAACTGCTCATGCTCCCATACCCTAACCGGAAGATAACATGAGCAGAACCATGAACAATCAAGACCTCGAACAACAACTCAAAGAACACGTCACTAAGCT
Organism: Microbulbifer thermotolerans; assembly: GCF_001617625.1. Classification (NCBI taxonomy): domain Bacteria; kingdom Pseudomonadati; phylum Pseudomonadota; class Gammaproteobacteria; order Cellvibrionales; family Microbulbiferaceae; genus Microbulbifer; species Microbulbifer thermotolerans. The sequence goes on from NZ_CP014864.1 coordinate 2,804,921, forward strand.
GGCGAGGCTGTTCAAAATTCTGTGTCAGCCAAAAGCATTTCGGAAAGCATTTCGGGACACCCATAAAATGTAATCGAAAAGCCCACCGCCCGCTGCCTGCGCCAGTGGCGGTGTTTTTCAAGATAGTTGTCGCCTTTTTTCATTACGCGGCAACGCTGTTTGCCAATTTTTCTTTCTGTGGGTTCAGCGCCACTGGGCCAACTGGCGTCCAGTCCCTGGTCGCTCCGGACCAGCGCTCTGGATTTCTCTCCCGCGCCTGCTTCTGAACTTTATCCCGCGCGGATAGTATGGCTACGTCCTTTCCCTCATGTCTGTCCGCAGGAGTAACATACTTGATGCCGCTATGCAGGTGCTCGTGGTTGTACCAATGCATAAACCCCTCTACCCACTGCCTGGCCTCATTTAATGAAGCAAAGCCCCCGGTAGGCCAACTCGGGCTGTATTTGACCGGAGTTATCGTCAAATCTGGTGTATGCGATCAGGCGGCTACCCCGTCTGATTGATCAGTTATCGCCTCTCCATTCCGGAATCGTGGATAATTATTTTTGGGACACCCATAAATTGCCACATAAATAATGCAATTTCATGGACATCCATAAATTGGAAAGATAGAGAAAATTAGCCATAAATATGCTTCCAACCAGCGTTAATACGCAGATATTCTCGTTACCGCAGAATAGAGTGTGAGCAAGGCTAATAATCTTTCCATTTGAGATAGAGCTGCTCCCACGGAAAGTCCGTGAAGATGCTGTCTGATAAATGGAAGAGCCTTATGTGCTAAGCGGAGGAGAGAAATAGCGTGTGCAATCACGGATACCGTGAACCCAGCGCTTTCCGAGCCGCTCACAGGCGTTGCGCACCGAGTGAGTAGCTCCGACCAGAGACTTGAAGCAGCTTTCGAAATTGCGGCTCAAGTAGAGCCAGTGTAGTGGATCGATCAGTACATTAAGGGACACCCATAAAACTATAATCGAAAAGTCCCCACCACCCGCTACGCCTACAACCGCGCCGGCCACCTCATCAGCAGCCGCGCCGTCACCGACCCCGACACCGGCAAAGGCATAGACACCCTCTTCGAGCGGGACCCCTTCGGCCGCCTGCTGCAAGAAATCACCCCCGACGGCACCACCAGCTTCCGCTACAACCGCCTCGGACAACTCATCGAAGCCCAAAACCCCCACCGCAAACTGCGCTGGGAATACGACCCCTGCGGCCGCGTGACCGCCGACTGGCAAGGCCAGGCCAAAATCACCCACCACTACGACGCCGCCGGCAACCGCATCGCCACCACACTGCCCGACGGCGAACAACTGAAATTTGCCTACAACGCCGCCGGCCAGTTCCAAAGCCTCCACCGCCGACTCGCCGGCGCCGAAGCGGAACAACTACTCGCCGCGATAGCCCACGACGACCTCGGCCGCGAAATCCAGCGCCAGCACGGCAACGGCCTTGCCACCGAACACCAATACGACCCCCAGGGCCGGCTGCAACAAATGCGCCTTGGCAAAGCCCAAGGCACCACCGAAAAACCCGTGCAGAACCCCCTGCACCAACGCCGCTACCGCTACAACACCGCAGGCCAACTGGCACAGATCGAAGACAGCCTGCGCGGCACCCGCAACTACCACTACGACCCCCTCGACCGCCTCACCCAGGTCGAAGGCCCCAACCCCGAACACTTCATCCACGACCCGGCCCACAACATCCTCGCCGCCGCCGGCTCCGTGGAAGAAGCCAAACAACAAGCCGACAACACCCAAATCCGCGGCAACCGCCTCGCCTTCCGCGGCGACACCCACTACCGCTACGACACCCACGGCAACCGCATCGCCGCCCTCAGAGGCAAAAACCAAAAGCTGCAAACCCGCTACCACTACAACAGCCGCCAGCAGCTGATCCGCGCCGAACAACTCAAAATCGACGACAACGGCCAGGAACAACTACAACAACAAACCCACTACCAATACGACCCCTTAGGCCGCCGCATCGCCAAAACCGACAGAGACCAACACACCGACTTCCTCTGGGACGGCGACCTACTCCTGCGCGAAACCGTACAGAAAACAAACAGTGGAGAAACCGCCAAAACCCGCACCTACTACTTCGAACCGGGCACCTTCAAACCCATCGCCCTGGACGAAAACGGCGAACTCTACCACTACCACCTGGACCACCTGGGCACCCCCGACACCCTGACCGACAGCCAGGGCGAAATCGCCTGGAGCGTCAGCTACACAGCCTATGGCAACCTAGCCATCAAACACTGCAACCGCATCGAACAACCGATCCGGTTCCAGGGACAGTACTACGATGAAGAAACTGGGCTGCACTACAACCGGTTCAGGTATTATGATCCGGAGGTTGGGGCGTTTACGACTCAGGATCCGGTTGGGTTGCTGGGAGGGATTAATAACTACCAGTATGTGCCGAATCCGGTGGGTTGGGTTGATCCGTATGGGTTGACTTGTAAAGAAATAAAGCCAAAAACAATACCTAAAGGAAAAATATTTGAGGGAACCATTTATCGATATGAACAGCCAGATCGTATCTCCACCACTTGGCATGCACACAAATGGAATCAAGCAGCAAACCATAGATATACAGAACCTGGAATAAGTGGTGTTTATGGCGGAACAACAGCTAAAACCGCAGAAGCGGAAATAGCTCACTATGGTGCGCTAACAGGTCGCGAGCTAGTCTCAAAAGAAGTAAAAATGAATAATATACTTGATATCACAGATCCAAAAGTAAGAGATCAATTAGGCGTAACTCTTGAAGAAATAACAGGAGACAGCTATGACACCACTCATGCCATTGGTAAATTTGCAAAAGAGAACGGGTTCGACGGAATACTAGCCCCATCTGCTAGAAATCCAGCAGGTGCAAATTTAATTTCTTTCAAGGGGTATTAATAATGAGCATACAAAAAAAATGGGAAGACTATGCAAATATATTTCTAGATGATTTCGAGGATTCTGAAGAAAATAAAGAGCTAGAAAATATAGTTGGCGACAAAAAAATTGCAGCCGTAATAAAATTCCACATAGGCAGTCATTACAAAGAGTGGCTGCATTCAAACATCGATGCTCTCAATGGAAAAAAACCAGTCGAATGTATAGAATCTGAGGAAGGCATAAAGCAATTAAAAGAAATGCTTATGAAGATCCCTTGTTAATATCTTAAAATAAAAGCTTTACCCGAGAGCCAGGTGTATAAATTGGCTCTCTACAAAATTAAAGGGGCTAAAATTTCCATGCCAGCCAAATAGTCTCAAAGACCATGATTTTATACCCCCACAAAAATGGTGAAATAAGCCCACCATGGTATCCCCAAGCCCCGCATTTATTACGCAAATGATTCTGAAATGGCTACATATAGAGAAACATTCAAATTGAAAAGCGGCTACCTTTCATTGAGTAAGCTTTTATCAAACGCGGTTTCGGATAATAAGTGCAATTGGTAAGGGAGCGGTTACAACATTTCGGGATACCCATAAAACTGTAATTGAAAAGTCCCCACCACCCGCTACACCTAAAACCGCACAGTCACCGACACTGGCAAAGGCATAGACACGAGCATTTCGGGGTCATTTCGAGACACCCATAAAAATAGAAACCCCTCCTTAGCTTCATCGCCGACTGGCAAGGCCAGGCCAAAATCACCCACCACTACGACGCCGCTGGCAACCGCCTCGCCTTCCGCGGCGACACCCACTACCGCTACGACACCCACGGCAACCGCATCGCCGCCCTCAGAGGCAAAAACCAAAAGCTGCAAACCCGCTACCACTACAACAGCCGCCAGCAGCTGACCCGCGTCGAACAACTCAAAATCGACGACAACGGCCAGGAACAACTACAACGCCAAACCCACTACAAATACGACCCCCTCGGCCGCCGCATCGCCAAAATCAGCGACGACCAACACACCGACTTCCTCTGGGACGGCGACGTCCTGCTGCGCGAAACCGTACAAAAAACAAACAGCGGAGAAACCGCCAAAACCCGCACCTACTACTTCGAACCGGGCACCTTCAAACCCATCGCCCTGGACGAAAACGGCGAACTCTACCACTACCACCTGGACCACCTGGGCACCCCAGATACCCTGACCGACAGCCAGGGCGAAATTGCCTGGAGCGTCAGCTACACAGCCTATGGCAACCTAGCCATCAAACACTGCAACCGCATCGAACAACCGATCCGGTTCCAGGGACAGTACTACGATGAAGAAACTGGGCTGCACTACAACCGGTTCAGGTATTATGATCCGGAGGTTGGGGCGTTTACGCAGCAGGATCCGATTGGGCTTTTAGGTGGGGTTAATAACTACCGGTATGTGCCGAATCCGGTGGGTTGGGTTGATCCGTATGGGTTGACGTGTAAAGAGGAGGCGTTGGACTCTTATGCCACCAAGAGTGCGAAATCCCATTTTCCTGAAAACCCGAACGATCTAACCAAAGAATTAGGGGTTGCCCCAAGAGTATCCACAACTCAACACGGCACAACTCGTATGATTTGGGAACCCAATAGCAATACTCGAATCCGTTATGAAAGCCACCCAGGTGATTCAGGCCCATTCAACCCAAGGCATCATGGTGAACATTACCATGTTGAGACTAAACCAAGTCATTTGACTTGGGGGCAAGCGAAGCGTCGGGGTGAGATACAGAAAATCAAACCAGAGAATTACCAGCCCGGCCACGGTACAGGCTTTTTGCCTGGCGAATCTTATCCAGGAATGTAATCAATGAAAGATCTAGTTATTAATGATGGAGAAATAGAAAAAATATCTTCCGCTGCTGGATATTTAGAAATCATATTTAAAGACTGGAGGGAAGACAAATGGATCCTTTCTATTGATGAGCTTATTGCATTTGAGTCGATAGGAGCAGAAGGAGAAACTCTCGGCAGTTTTATAATTGAAGAGCAAAATGAATACAAGAATAAGATTCTCAAGCTAATGCCTGAAGAGGAAAATTTAAAGACTAACGTTTTTGTATTTAAGTCCGCATGGAATGATATTCCTGTTCTTCAAGCAATAGGTAAGAGCATCAATGCTAAACCTATGTAACTAGTGGCTCTACACATTTTGGCTGGGAGGGAGAGGGTGTTCAAAATTCTGTGTCAGCCAAATAGCCTGAGGGTGTTCAAAATTCTGTGTCAGCCAAATAGTCACAGACTGATGTATTTCTCCAAGCGTTCCGGGAAGTGGATCGCCAGCTGTGACAGCGTCAGGTTCCAGTTCTGGATTGGGTGCGTCCAGCGCTCGGAGGCCTTCAGTATACCGGCGTACAGCAGCTTGAGTAAGCTGTTCTCATTGGCGAAGCCACCCTTGGTTTTGGTCAGTTTTCGAAACTGCCTGTGCACGGCTTCAACGGCGTTTGTGGTGTAAATTGGCTTGCGTACGTATTCCGGATATTTGAAGTAGGCCGATAGTGTGAGCCACTTGCTGCGCCAGGACTTGATCACCATCGGGTATTTGTCGCCCCACTTGGCTTCCAGCTCGTCCAGTGCGCTCTCGGCAGCATTGAGTGTTGCCGCCTTGTAGACACATTTGAGATCTGCCATAAAGGCCTTCTGGTTCTTCGAAGCCACGTACTTCATCGAATTGCGGATCTGGTGGATCACGCAGTGCTGGATCTCCGTTTGGGGGTAGATGCTCTCGATGGCTTCGGGGAAGCCCTGGAGGCCATCCACACAGGCGATCAGGATATCTTTGACCCCGCGGTTGTATAGGTCGGTCAGAACGCTCAGCCAGTGGTGTGCGCCTTCCTGGTCGGACAAGTAGAGTCCCAGCAGCTCTTTCTTGCCTTCGATGTTCAGGCCGAGGATGGTGTAAATGGCCTTGCTGATATAGCGGCCGTTTTCCTTGATTTTATAGTGGATAGCGTCGAGCCAGATGATAGGGTAGATAGGCTCCAGGTCGCGCTCACGCCAGGCCTGAAGCTCGGGCAGCAGCTTGTCTGTAACGGCATTAATGGTGCCGTTGGAGAGTTCCATACCGTAGATGTCGGCAATGTGTGTGCGGATGTCCTGGTAGCTGTTACCGAGGGCAAACAGGGCAATCACTTTGCGCTCCAGTTCGTCGGTAAGCTGCGTCTGATGCTTTTTGACGATCTGCGGTTCGAAGGTGCCGGCACGGTCCCGCGGCGTATCCAGTTCAAAGCTGCCAGCGGAGCTCTTCATGGTCTTAGATGTATGGCCATTCTTGCGGTTGGGCTTGTCCTCGCTTGCGAGGTGCTCCTCCAGCTCCGCCCGCATGGCCGCTTCGGTAAGCTGTTTGATCAGTGGGGTCAGGATACCGTCTTTGCCACTGAGGTCTTTGCCCTCACGCAGTGCCTTGATGGCGGCATCCATATCGAAGGTAGGTTTGGTCATAGGTCATCTCTTTTTTGTTAATGGTAAAGAAATGACACAGAATTCTGAACACTACCAATAGCCTCACAGACTGATGTATTTCTCCAAGCGCTCGGGGAAGTGGATCGCCAGCTGCAGTATTTCTGGACACCCATAAAATAGAATATCCTCCTTAGCCTCATCGCCGACCGGCAAGGCCAGGCCAAAATCGCCCACCACTACGACGCCTTCGGCAACTGAACGCATTTCGGGACACCCATAAAATGTAATCGAAAAGCCCCAGCGCCCGCTGCCTGCGCCAATGGGGCGCCCCCATCGACAGCCAGCCCACCTACAGCTACCAATTCGACTGGGACCAGGACGGTAAAGGTGTACATTTCGGGACCCCCATAAAACTGTAATCGAAAAGTCCCCACCACCCGCTACGCTTACAGCCACGCCGTCACCGCCCCCAATAAGGGAATATAACAACTACACTGAATATCCTTATTTAGAAATAGTCTTGGTTTCAAGTAATAAGTGGAGAAGAGAAATAGCGTGTGCAATCACGGATACCGTGAACCCAGAGCTTTCCAAATCGCTTGCAGACGTTGCGCACTGAGTAAGTAGCACCAATCAGAGGCTTGAAACGGCTTTCGACGTTACGGTTCAGGTAGAGCCAGTGCCTGGGGTCGATCTGCAGCCGTTCGAGAATCGGCGGCAGTCGCTCACCTCGGTCACACAGGAAAGCGTGGCGCACGCAGCGGGATACGCAATGGTAGTAAGGATTAGCTTCGCGAGAAATCAGGGATTTGTGCAGGCCTCCTATTTTGGCCATTCAATTTTCTGTATGGATAAACAGTATTTCTGTAAATAAAAAAATGTTGCAATATGGCTGGCATCTAAAGCTTTTTTGTTTTATGGGCGTCCATAAACTGATTTTTAGGATTAAAACATGAAGATTATGTTTTCATGGAAAATATCGGAAGAGTTTGTTTTTCCATATTGTACATCGGACAATCTTAATAAAGATGATATAAGTATTTTATCTTGCCTTCTAATGGACGACGGAGGAATCCCTTATATCCAATCTATTCCTTGGATTCAGAAGGGTATTGAAAAAATAGACTCAGTCGTTAATGGTAAGGCTAAATCTGCTAGTTGGGACAGGGAGGCTTGGGGAGCATTGATAACTATTAATGGTGCAAAAATCTATTCTTTATTTGAAGAGGATTATTTTGAAGAAATTACATTAGAACAGCTTAGAATCGCTCTTATCTCTTGGATGAATTTTATAAAAACAAGACCAGAGCATGGTAAAAGCGAGGAAATCGAACTGTAAGTTATTTCAATACAATTTGCAGCCTAATACACTTTTTATTTAATTAAATGTTTAAAATGCGTCTAAAAAATTTGCACCAGAAAAACAATCACACAGATACGCATAGAATAAGGCTTGCCCCTCGTGCGTTCTCATCAGACTGGCTATTCAACACAAAATCGATGGTAATAAACGCATCGACATTTTTTGGACGGCAATATACTGCTGCGCGAAACCATCCGAACGAACAAAATTGTGCTAAAAACTGGACACCCGGCAATTTCGTCTTCCGGCTTAAACAGTTCCGCAGCGTTCCGTTCAAGGCTGCGTTGCAGCCATGACCACTACAAGCCCGGTGCAGAGAAATAGAGATCTAGACATCGCTGACTCATCATAATGTGTTTATTCTTATCACTTGCACTCCGTAAGAAGCGCCACCTTTTTAACGCAAAAATTAAAATCCGTTGCTCACATTTCGCAGAGCCCCAACCTGGACACAGCAAAACAGAAACCCAGCAACAAAAAAGCGCGGAATAAATTCCGCGCTTTGAATTGAATTTTCGTGGACGACGAAAAAAGTTAGAGCGATGTCAGAAAGTTCAGGAGGTCCTGCTTTTGTGAGCTATTCAAGCTCTGATAAGCATCGTTGGCTGCCTGACCCTCACCGCCGTGCCAGAGAATCGCTTCTTCGATAGTACGCGCACGACCGTCATGCAGATACCCGTGTTGTGGCGAGCACACTTCATTGCCCTGTCCACCCTCAGGGTTTATCACCCCACCGGTAACACAGGCCGACAGCCCCAGCCCCCAAAGTGGAGCTGTCCGCCATTCGGCACCGCTGGCCTCTCCTTCACCCAGATTATCCGCAAGACCCGGTCCCATATCGTGTAACAAAAGATCTGTATAGGGGTGGATGGTCTGGTTGCGCAATTCTGCAAACGGGTGGTATTCACCGGTTTGATGTGTCGGGGTATGGCAACTGGCGCAACCGATATCAGTAAACAGTTGTTGGCCATTCAATACCGACGGATCATCATAATTCCGTTGCGGGCGCACGCCCAGTAGCGCAATGTATTTGGTCAGATCCTGCAAGTGGCTATCATCAAGTTCCGCGCCTGTCGCACCGCAGTCAGTCTGGCTGCTGCCGCAATCAGGCTGAGGGTATACTGACGTCATTACCCCCATGTCGGTGTTAAGTGCACGAGCTATCTGGTGGCGGATACTGGCCACACCGGCCTTCCAGCCGAAGCGACCCAATCTTGTCTCTCCAGTTTCCGGGTCAATTACGCGATTTACGCGCCCGGAAATGCCATCACCATTACTATCATCAGGATCCGCCAGCGCAACTACTGTGCTTTCATCAATAGCCTCCAGCAATCCCATACCTACGATCGCCGGTGCAATGCGCGCAGAAAATCGCTCCGGTACCACTCCGGTGAACGCAAAATTCGGTGAGCGGAGCCCATTCTCTTCACTCCAGCTGGCAATTGATACCTGCCCCTCACTGGCTGCACCATTAATGGCTTCTGGCTGTAAAGTGGAGCCGAGATACGGATCGGGACTGCCATCGGCAGCGGCCACCTTGAATGTCCATTTATCCAGTGGCTCGCCCACGGCGGCCGGTACCGCTCGACCGTTGCGTTCGTGACAGCTGGCGCAACTATCGTTGATATAGTGCGGACCGGCGAGACCCATCATCGGCGTAAAGGGCGGGTTAGCCACCGGGTTTTCATCGTGCACACCATCTACGGCGGAACTGTGCACAATACGACGCCCTCGCATAAACGGCTGCGCATTGTCATAGCCGATATTGGTGGCCATCTGCATATAGTGGTTATCTGTCTCCCCTGATGTCATTGCGTGTATCGTGGTGTCACCACCGAGCCAGGCACTTTCAGGGATCTTGACTGAGTCTTTGATTCCGCCCAATGGAGTTGTGCCACCCACATCCCAAGGCACTAATCCTTCACCCACAATGTATAAAAAGGTAGTCCCGTAATAATTGGCGCGTCCGTTGGGTACGCTGGGGTCCAGGAACTGACTGATTTCAAATTCCAGTTTGTCTCCTACCTGAATATTGCGGCCCTCACGGCAGTTATACGTCCGCTCTTTGTAATAGTTGTACTGATCGACCACCACCATCACACCGTTGTCGCAGTACTCAGCAACCGTTCCAACACCGCGATAAAACCAACGGTTTTCTGCTTCGGTATCACTCAGTTTGAACTGGGTGCGCACGTTCATACGTACCGAATCACCGCCCTTGGCGACCTCATCAATAATTTCGACGGATATAGTACGATGCTCCCAGTAAAAACTCAGATAATGATCGTAAGCCTGAAACATATCCTCCCTAGCATGGCGATCCCGCGCGCGATCCGAAAAACGGGTAACCAGCGCCGTCGGTGTTTCAAAAGTAATGGCCGGCTCCAATACAGTGTTACTGTCGTAGAGCGGAACGATAGTTCCTAGATCTACACCAGGGGAGGAGCCACCAGAGGAGGAGCCACTGGAAGAAGAGCTGCCGGAAGACGAGCTTCCCGAAGAGCTGCTGGAGCTGCTGCTACCAGAGCTACCGGAGCTGCCGCCAGACGAAGAAGATGAAGATGAGGACGAAGAAGAGGATGAAGATGAGTCACCTTGACCGGAAAATATATACTGTTTGGCTGGGATATTTTCACCCACGCCACCGGTAATTTTTGTAAAGGAAATATTTACCACATCCCCGGTGCTCAACCCGGTAATATTGTAGGTCCAAAGACCGTCTTCTTCGGTCATGCGCACATTTCTCTGCCCGCCGCCGTTTATTGAATAGTGTATATCTACAATATCACCACCAGTCACCCGCGCTTGAAAGGTGCTCTCATTCAGCTCTACCACACAGCCTGAATCGCAATTCGTCGAGCTGCCAAATACACCGAGCTCCCAGATGGAGTAACCCCAATAATTTCCGACACTGCGGCTAATCCCCTGAATACGTACATGTTGGTACACACCATCGACATCGACAATGTCGGTTCGATGTCCAAACTCACCACCTGTCTGTACGCTTAATGTGTCCCAGTCCACGCCGTTATTGGAACCCCAGATTTCATAAGTTTCCGGGTTGGCAGCCTCCCAGAATATTTCGACCCGGTCGAGGTCATAGGGCTGGCCTAGGTCCAGTGCAATCCAGGAAGGGTCTGTCTGCCCGAAGGACGCCCAGCGTGTCCCGGTATCTCCATCAATGGCGTTACTCGCGGGGAGAGCTTCAGTACTGGCAGAAACACTTGCCCCCGTTGCCAAGTTGGTTTGCTGCGCCAGAACGCTCTGGGGCAGCACGAGAGCCACAGCAACGGCAGCACAAGTTAGCAAAGAAATTTCGGAAACGGGAATAGTGTCACGTATTTTCGTGAATAGACGCATGGTCGAGTCTCGCTTCAGCACAATTGTTAATATTTGAGCGCGAGCGCGTCACGCTCGTATCAGTTCACCTCGAGTTTGAAGCTAGGCAGTCGGGCGGCCGATGTCGTCCCACTTTGGGGGACCTTCAAACATGGTGCAAAACAAGAAACCGAAATCGTCTACCTCGTCACATTGTCTCCGATTTTGAGCTGCGGTAGTGCTCAATAAATTCCATATGGCGATAAAAATTCGCCACTGTATCGCATACCAGACGGAGAATACTGGTGATAAATCCTTGTAAGTTCGTGCTCACTCATAACATCTATAATTGGGTGATAAGTTCCCAACATCAGCCCTTGGCCAAACATGACCTGAACCCAGGCCCCATTAAAATGATTTAATTTTGTTAATAATTTTACTAAAAGCTTCATGAATAATTTCATGGGATTCTAGTTTCATGCACATCGACAAATTTGATAGATAGAAGTCTAAACATAAATATGCTCGCAGTCAGCATTGATATAGGCCGCTTAGCCAGTGGGGTGCACATTCCTGGTCAGACAATTTGATCCCAATAGCTCTTTCTTTCCTTCCATGTTTAGGCCGAGGATGGTGTAATTTGATGGTCGACAGGAGCTCTGCAATTAACCGATGAGGCTTGGACGAAATCTCTCAGTGGAGACTCAAGTGTCATACACAAGGTCAATCCAGACAGAGGAAGAGCTCTGGCAAGTGACGTTTATTTTTCCCCATAAATCAAAGGGTTAGTTATGTAGGTGGGCAGTGGCGCAATGCACATGGTCCGCCACGGGCTACGCACCTGAGACTTGTTATAGATAATGGTAACAATGTTGTTAGTCCCTTCCCGGTTATACCATAGGAGAACGTATGTATTACCTTAAAAAAAATTGCCCTATATGTGGTGATGGAATACTTGGTTTCCTCAGGTGTAGTGACGGAAAGAAAGTAGTCATAATGTGTGATGAGTGTAACTCTGTTTGGTTAGCTCCGGATGAAGTAGAAGAGCAGTGACCTGCCCCCAATTTTTAATCCAACCTCGTGTTAGTAATGTTCGTGTTGATAGATTCTTTTTTGTGCGACCTGAACGCTGCTGCAAATTCCGCCGGTGTCTGATAGCCCAGCGATGAGTGTGGCCGCTGCTCGTTGTAGTCTTGCCGCCACTGGCTGATCAGCCCCCGAGCATGAGCCAAGTCCCGAAACCAGTGCTCATTGAGACATTCATCCCGAAATTTGCCGTTGAAACTCTCGATATATCCGTTTTGTGTCGGCCTCCCTGGCTGGATCAACTTTAGCTCAACCCCGTTGCGATAGGCCCACTGATCAAGCGCTTTGCCGGTAAACTCCGGCCCTTGATCTGTCCTGATGGCTTTGGGATAACCACGGAAGGCCGCTATGGCATCCAAACTCCTCACCACCTGCTCTCCAGATATCCCGCTGGCTACCTGAATATCGAGACACTCCTTGGTGAAATCATCGACAATGGTCAGACACTTGATACGACGGCCATTGGCCAGAGCATCCATCACGAAGTCCATCGACCACGTATGGTTCGGGGTTTCCGGTAGCGATAGAGGCTGTCGCTCAACCATAACGCCCTTGCGACGCCTACGTTTGCGGACGGCTAGTCCCGCCTCGTGATATAACCGATAGACCTTCTTATGGTTCACTTTCAGCCCTTCCCGACGCAGCATCTGGTGCACTCGCCGGTAGCCGAATCGCCGTCGCTCGAGTGCTATTTCCTTGATACGTTCAGCCAGTTCAGACTCTGTAGCCTTTTTGGACTGGTATCGCATGGACGCGCGAGATAACCCGACGAGCGAACAGGCCCTACGTTCTGAGATAGTCGTTTCCGACCGCATGATTTGTACGGCCTCGCGCTTGTTGCCGACGGTTAGTACTTTCCCTTAAGGGCAGCCTTCAATGCTTCCTGATCCAATAGAGACTCCGCCAGCAGCTTCTTAAGGCGGGCATTCTCCTGTTCCAAGGCCTTGAGCCGCCGGGCCTCAGATACCTCCAGACCTCCATACTTCTTACGCCAGGTGTAAAAAGTGGCATCCGAAATACTGTACTTGCGGCAAAGCTCTTTCACCGGGATACCGGCCTCAGCTTCCTTCAAGATTGGGATAATCTGTTCTTCAGTAAAACGTTTCTTCATGTTCATCGTCCTCATTGGTGATGAACATTACTAGGATTGAAGTGGACTAGAAAGTGGGGAGCAGGTCAGCCGCGTTGTCTCCGGCAAGCGGTATTTAGGCGAGAGATTCAAAATCCATTTACACGCAGTTTCCAATGAAATGCGATGGCCGATAGAGACATAAATCGGATTAATGCCGGTTTGTGTTCTCAGTGCATTACCAATCACTTCACCGTTGTCGATAAGAGGTGCTGTTGCGCCTCTTTTTGTATCCGGCGCCTGATACTCACCAAGCAATTTTGTCTTACCACAGCCGATTGTCGGGATATCAAATACCACGCCTAAATGGCAGGCCAAACCAAACCGGCGCGGGTGCGCATAGCCCTGTCCGTCGCATACAATTAAATCCGGTGAATGATTGAGTTTGGCAAACGCTTTGATAAGAGGAGGTAGTTCACGAAAGGAAAACAAACCAGGAATGTAGGGAAACTGGGCATGGTCATCGGCAGTTACCGTTTCGACAATCTCTAACGTATTCGCATCCAGAACAACCACTGCTGCCACTAGTTGATCGCTGTGCTTGTCATAAGCCACATCGACACCTGCGACACGTTGTATCTCCTCGAACTGATCTTCTCTTGTTACTTTAGCAGCCAGTTCTTGTTGTAAGTGGCGTGCTTGCAGCTCTGTGAGATTCCATGAATGATTAATCTTGGGGTTCATTAGTCAGTGGTCAAGTTCTGAGAATATCAATTCAATAATGATACTGGTCATGCCCAGCATCTTAACTCGAGGATACCATCGGCAGAATAACGAACAAGCGGATGCTCGACATTTCAGGATACCGATAAAACAAACCGGCGAATCAAAAGCAGCCCCCCGCTAAGGCCAAATCGCCCTGCTCGCCCTCACCACTATAGTGACGAAAGACAGAAGGTCGAGAGGCAGATACGAAAGGCCACAGGAAGCACTACCGCAAGCATTAAATTACCATTTCGCAGTATTGCGGGACGTCAACATCCTAAGGTGTCGGAAAGAAGATTCCCCGCCGTTATCCTGCGGCTCATGAACCCTTTGCATCAAAGAATTAAAGACAAAAGGTGAAATTCGTGTCTTGGGGCACTAATCGCTCGCAGCCAGCGCGGCTTCCCACTCCTCACTGTTAGGCCCAACCACACATTGGCCGTTTTTCCGCATGGCAAGGCGGAGCTGACAGCGTTTGATTTCCTTTTGGAAACGCTCCGCCGGGATCTCTCGCACTGCGGCCAGTATCTGTTGGTTGAACGCGGAGCCGTCATTGTTGAGCGTGTAAAACACCCACTTTCCCTCCCGGCTCGCCGTTAGGAGATTTGCTTTCAGTAGCGTCTTCAGATTGCGCGACACGTTGTAATGAGAATCGCCCAGAACGTCCATAGCCTCGGCCACGCAGACACGCTGGTCAATCTGCGTCAGCAGCCAGAACAATCGCAGTCGGTTGGGGTCCGCCAGGGCCTTGAGGGTATCAACATAGGTTGTCAGCATCGCTTTCCTATTGTTCCGATAGTCGGGGAGGCAGCCGCGACCTGCTCCGGGCCGATCACGGCTGTCATGCTTCAGAATACGAAGCTAAATATTACGCCCCCAGCGATGGCCATACAAAGCACTATGGAAACAAAAGCCACAACCGCCCTGGGCTTCAGCACCGTAGATACAATCGCAATCTCCGGCAAGCTCGCCCCAGTACCGCCGATGAGCAGTGACATAGCAGCGCCCATACCCATCCCCTTGGAGATCAGCACATCCAACAATGGCAAGGCCATTTCGATACGCAGATAGAGCGGGACGCTGATTACCGCAGCCACGGGGATCGCGAACCAATTGTCATTGCCCACATATTTTTCCACGATATCAGCGGGCAGAAAGATGGCGGATACGGCGCTGATAGCGGCACCGATTAACACATAAGGGGTGATCTTTTTGAATAAGGCCCAGGCAAACTGAAGAGCCCGTTGCAGGCGCTCCTGATGAGATACTGAGACCGCTGCCAGGGCGGGACCGCTACAGGTTGCGGTGGCTGTTGCTGCAGCGGAACAGCCTGAAGTCTCCACACCCAGCTCCCGATCTTCCTCCTCCATGATGTATTGCACTTCGTGGTTCTGGGCCGGGTTTGCGGCAGCCCCTGCGCAGGCAGAGGGAGTTTCGGATTTAATCAGGTCACGTTTGACCGCGTGGCGAAGGCTGGTTCCTCCAATGATGTAGCCCGCAGCAATGGCGCCGCCCAGCGTCAGCACAAAGTAGATTGCCGCAACTTTGAAGCCGAAGGTCGCCATAATCAACCCAACCACGACAAAGTTGGTCAGAGGGGCGGAAATCAGAAAGCTGAATACGGTTCCGGTCGCCACACCCATCTGCACCATACCGATCATGACCGGAATCATGGCGGCACTGCAGAAAGGCGTCAGTATGCCCATAAAACCACCAATGATCGGCCCCCGGCTCTCGTGCTGCTGCAATTTGGTTTGCAGCTTTTCCTGTGGAATATAGTGCCGCACCACACCGGTCAGTACCGACACCACCGCAATGATCAGCAACAACCAGCCGCCAATATGAATAAATTCCTGCAGGGCCTGCGCCCAGAGCTCCGTTTGCATTAAGTCATCTCCTGTTTAACCTCAATACATGCACATATGCGCATTCGTGCATATATTTTGGGAAAGTTGACCTCCTGTCAAGCCTGGAATTGTCCTGAATGGACTGAAGCTACCTTTATTAAGCCAATACAACCTCGGCCTTCACATGCCTTGAGCTCCCCCTGCGCCAACATGCCTTCTCCCGTGGTCTTGACACGGTGTTACATGTCTGGCGCGATCAATTTAAAAAGATACCGACAGCAGCATTGAAAACTAGCTTAGTTACACCGTAGTCTCATTACGCGATCACACGCAATAGGCGTGAACATCCCCTAGTAAAAAGCCAGTCTTATTTAAGACTGGCTCGAACGACCATCTATGAAGGATGGGCGCTATTTTGGGTTTTTCCTATAAAAATCTCTATAGTTCCATTTAGTCTTGGGGGCCGGCAAAAATCTTTCCAGCTATACCCTCATACTTCCAATTCGAATTTCCACCTTCAAGTTCACCCCAACTTGTAGTGTAAAAATGGTCTTTTACCATACTGTTGTAATATCGGTAAATATCTTTTGTGTTACCACTTGTTGGTAGGTATGCGGCAATACCTTCGTAGACCCAACCGGAATGTCCTGAGCCTAATTCACCATAATTTGTAGTGTAAAAATGATCTTTCACACCTGAATGATAGTAACGGTAGAAAGGCTTGGTATTTTCAGTATTTTTTCTATACGCGTAGCCGATAACGCCTTCATATCTCCATGTCGGAGTCGGAGCAGATTGTAACTCAGACCAGTTTTTTGTATAGAAGTGATTTTTAACTTCGCCGTTATAGTATCTGTGAATGGCAGTATAGGTATTTGATGTGCCTTTAGAGTAGGCGAGCAGGTTTGGGCACTCACGCTCAGGAGGAATATTTACTAGCTTTCCGTAAGTTACCTTACCCATGATATTATTAATAACAGAATTGGCCGACGCATTGGGTGAGCCTTGAAGATATAAGGCGGCAATACCGGTAACATGTGGAGCGGCCATGGAAGTTCCATCTCGGAGTATAGAGGCCTTATCACTGGAGGAATCGGCGGAGATGATATCTACACCAGGTGCCCACACATCGAGACATTGCCCATAATTTGAGAACCAGGCAACGCGGTCATTTCGATCCGTTGCTCCAACCGTGATGACTTCCTTCGCTCTTGCAGGACTCCGGTTACAAGCGTCTTGGGCTTCATTTCCTGCGGCCGCGACTACAGCAAAGCCTGCATTAATTGCATTTTTAACAGCAGTATCTACAGCTAATGAGGCGCCACTTCCTAGGCTCATGTTGATCACGCCCGGCTTTTTGCCATTCTGTATAACCCATTCGAGCGCTGCAATAACATCGTCATTACTTCCATACCCATCGCAAGCCAAGACGCGAAGGGCGGTTAGAGTTACAGCTTTGGCCACGCCGTAAGTTTTCCCACCGACAATACCCGCTACATGAGTACCATGGCCATGACAGTCGGTGCCGTCACCCACTTGATTGAGAACAAAGTCCCATCCGGCTTTAGCTCTTCCCTCAAATTCACTATGACTGATGCGGATTCCAGTATCGATGATGTATGCATTTACGCCACTACCGGTTCTATCATAGGTATATTTTCCATCATAATTTTTATTTCTCTGATCTATTCTATCAAGATTCCATACCGCTTCATATTGCGTAGCAGAGATTGAGACCTTTCCAACTTGCTCTATATATTCAACTTCTGGATTTTTGCTCAATTCCTTAACTGAATCTAAATCTCCTTCAACAACAAATCCGTTAATAACTTCATTGTAGACCCTTCTTATGTTGAGCCTATTTTCATATGCCATCAAGGCAGCCTTCTCTGAATGCTTCAGACCAGCATATTTTGATATTAGCTCACGATTGCCATTTTTTTTATCCTTTAGTACTACGACATATTTATCGGTTTCGCTATTTTCTGAAAAATAAATTTCTGCCGAAATAGCACTTTTGGAAAAGATGAAAAATAAAATGGCCGCCAAAAATGTACGTGACAATATATTTCCCTTCATGTCATTCCTCATATTTGTACAGATTTGAGATTGCAAGTGAAGCTTAACGATGTATGATCGGTACGGCAGTACAAAATACTTTTGATAAATTTATTAAGATTGGCGCGTATCGATCATTCGCGGTTTCGGATAATAAGTGCAATTGGTAAAAGGACGGCCAGCTGGTAGAGTTGCGCCTTTCCCCGCCAAGAGAAAAGCACTGATGAACTACAACCAGCTGACCGAGAATGAACGATACCAGATCTACAGCCTGAAAACAGCCGGGCACTCTCAAGTTGAGATTGCCAAAAACCTGGGGCGACATCCTTCCACAATCAGCCGTGAGCTACGCCGTAACGCTGGGCAGAGAGGATACCGTCCGGGGCAGGCACAAAGGTTTTCCGAAACCAGGCGGCATGAAGCGTGCAAGGTTCGAAAGATAACCGATGAGGTGCGGGATCAGATAGAAGTGTTAATTCGCCAGGAATTGAGTCCACAGCAAGTGGTGAGTTACCTGGAAAGACACACCGGGGTGTCTCTGCATCACGAGACGATCTATCAGCTGATCTATGCCGACAAAATCAGTGGCGGAGATTTATACACTCACTTGCGAATCGCCTCAAAGCCCTATCGTAAGCGTTATGGCAGCAGGAACCGGCGTGGAAGGATTAAGAACCGTGTAAGCATAGAAGAGCGGCCCTCTATTGTAGAGCGCTGTGGCAGAGTAGGCGACTGGGAAGGCGATACCATTATCGGCAAAGGGCGCAAGGGGGCGCTGCTGACCATGGTTGAGAGAAAGACACTTTACACAGTTATTGTTCGCTTAACAGGGAAAAGAGCTGATCTGTTAGCCAGTGCCGCAGTTGATCACATGATACACCTGAAAGATAAGATCAAAACGATCACGTTTGACAATGGACTAGAGTTTGCTGAGCACGGTGTGATAGCGAAAGGATTAGATGCGGACATCTATTTTGCTCACCCCTATGCATCCTGGGAGAGGGGGATCAACGAAAATACCAACGGCCTCATTCGGCAGTACTTTCCGAAAGATACAGATTTTACCAGGGTGACAGATGAGGAGGTTCAATTTGTTATGGAGCGCTTAAACGGTAGACCAAGAGCAAGTAGAGGCGGCCGGTCGCCGAATGAGTTATTTATGGGGCAGCGAGACGATTTGCTCGCTGCATAAAAAGTTGCACTTATTACTTGAAACCAAGATTTTTAAACTATCAAATTTTTTTGCTTCGGTATAGTAATTGTTTTTTGCTTTTTACGATTTGGATATTTAAACATTAAAGGGATTATCGAAAGTCTTAGCGAAAATATTTTTATTACTTTAAGACCCGCTCTTAGTTTTTATCTTGCGATGAAGCGTATTGAGTTTACGCTCTATTTATTGCCTTAGTGCATCCTGCTCAGCCATCAATTCTCTCGCACGTAGATACTATGCCAGCGACCGAACTGTTTAGCCACTTACAGCCATACTCAGCCACGTAGAGAATGACACTTATGACCCGCAGGTTAGATATTTTCACATTACCACGAGGGACCAGCAGCAAATGTTCGATAGTTTTGAATTATTGCGCTGTGAGTTCCACTACGCGATTACACAATAATTAGTGTGAACAAGCTCTAGCTGTAGGATATACATCCCGGCTCCAGTAGCATCCAGCCGTAGCTCAGCTGCCACTTGCCGAAGCGGGTTTTCAGTTCACACACCAGCAGTGCATGAATCACGTCCCGCTGCATCTGCTAGGCTGTGCGTTGAATCGAAACGTCCATGCCAATCCCGCTTTTCACTTCCATGTACATTTGAGCACTTGCTAAATTTAGCGTGGCTGGGATTGCCAAGTCTTTCGGCAAACATCCAAGCTCAACCATAGACCCGCAAATTAAAATGACACTTATACCAACTGCGTTACATTTTACATTACGTGCCGGTAAATTCTTGACAGATAGCCCATTCTGGTATATGCGCAAAGTGAGTGGGCTCTATCCAAGGCGGGCGACACATTCACCTATTTACGATTACACGCTATTACATGAACCCATGAACGCGGGCCCAGAATGATTCATCTATCGGTACAAAAAAGGGCCGTGTTCACGTGAACACGGCCCTCTCGGAAATTGGTGGAGCTAAGCGGGATCGAACCGCTGACCTCGACACTGCCAGTGTCGCGCTCTCCCAGCTGAGCTATAGCCCCAAATTGGAGTGCTTTCTGTCGGAAGCGGGGCGCATTTTAACAGCGCCCCGGCGTCTGTCAACAAGAAAAATAACTTTTTAATCAATTAGTTAGCGACTGGGGCGTCCAACTTGGTCCACCGCCCGGGCAAGCCGGACAACAGAGCGGCTTGCCCAGGTTTCTGCGGGGCTCACTGACCCAGAGCCGCGTACTCCTTCTCCCAACGCTTCAGCACCTTCTTTCCGGCGCCACCGAGTACTTCGATGGCCTGGCGCAGGCGGGCGCGGCTGAGATCCGAACCCAGCAAGACCATGGCGTCCATTACCGAGAATGACGCGGTAGTGCCGCTGATGGCGACAAACAGCGGAGCGTTGAAGTCCTTCAGCTTGATCTCCATAGCGGTAGACACGGCTTTGACTGCCTGGAAGATATTGTCGCGTTCCCAGCTGCGCAGGGTTTCCAGGCGCCACAGAGTAAACTGCAGTACCTTTTTCTGCGTATCCAGGTCCAGCTTGTTGGCGCCGAAGCTCGCCTCCGTGAGCGGCAGCTTGCCAGCGGCCAGAAAGCCCACCAGGGGAGCAAAATCGCCGAAGGTTTCCATGCGCTCGCGGGCGTGGGGTAAGACTTTGAGCAAATTCTCCCGATTAAACAGCCAATCAACCAGGCGGTCCGCCAGCGACTCATTGTCCAGCTCGCGAATCCACAGGCCGTTCAGCCAGGACAGCTTCTCTACGTCAAACACGGGGCCACCGAGGGATACCCGCTTGATATCGAAGTGCTCCAGCATTTCCTCCAGGGAGAACTTCTCTCGCTCGTCAGGCATGGACCAGCCCATGCGGCCCAGGTAGTTCAGCAGCGCTTCGGGCATAAAGCCGGCGCGCTGGTAATAAAGGATGGAGGTAGGGTTCTTGCGCTTGGACAGCTTGGTTTTGTCCGGGTTGCGCAGCAGCGGCAGGTGACAGAGCACTGGTATTTCCCAGCCGAAGTACTCGTACAGCAGCTTGTGCTTGGGCGCTGAGTTAATCCATTCCTCGCCGCGCAGAACATGGGTGATCTGCATCAGGTGGTCGTCCACCACATTGGCCAGGTGGTAGGTGGGCATGCCGTCGGACTTGAGCAGTATTTGTGCGTCCACTTGGGCCCAGTCGATCTCGATGGGGCCGCGCAACAGGTCGTCCACCACGCAGGTTCCGCTCTCCGGCACCTTCATACGCACCACGTAGGGCTGACCCGCGTTGCGGCGGCGCTCCACTTCGTCTTCCGGCAGTGCCAGGTCACTGGGTTTCAGCGCAGTGCGACCCGCCTCGCGCAACTGTTCCCGCAGCTGCTCCAGTTCTTCCGCGGTGCGGTAGCAATGGAAGGCATAGCCCTTCTCCACCAATTCGTCACAGTACTTCTTATAGATGTCGCCGCGCTCGCTCTGGCGGTAGGGGCCGTGGGGACCGCCCACGTCCGGGCCTTCGTCCCAATCCAGCCCCAGCCAGCGCAGGCTGTCGAGGATGGCCTTTTCGGATTCGGGGGTACTGCGGGTCCGGTCGGTGTCCTCAATACGCAGCACAAATTGTCCGCCCTGGGCTCGGGCAAAGCACAGGTTAAAGAGGGCGATATAGGCTGTGCCCACATGGGGATCACCGGTGGGGGACGGTGCGATTCGGGTTCTTACGGTCATGACAAACCTGATTGAAGATTAATAAATGATGAAGGCTTTGAGGCGCGGGATTATAGCGCTGGCGGAGCGCCGGGCACAGCAAGAGGCCACAACCTGACTTTTTGGTATATCTTCCCCAAATATCATCAGAAGTCACAAAAAAATTGTGACGCACATCATGAAAAAAGATATAATTTGCGACCCTGCATGGAGCCCCAAGCAAGTTTTAAAGGGGTTGCTGTCCCTGCACACCTACTAATTACAAATAAACAACACTTTCTACGGTCCACGGAATATTTACAATGAGAATGACAGCTTTTCGCAGTCTGATCGCCACATCCCTGGCTGCCGCTTCCTTGAGTGCAGCCGCAGCCACCAACCCCTCTGCAGCCAGTGCCAGCTCGTCACAGGGGGATTTGACAATCACTCTCAATCTGACACCGCACATTATCGTCACCGGCCTTGAGGATATGACCATTAATGCCTCCGCTGCTGACGTAACGCAGACAGACAATATCTGCATTGGCGGCTTCGGCTTTTCCAGCTTCAATGTTTCCTTCGGCAGCTTGAATGGCAATGCTGACGTGAACACTCCCAACTCCAGCAATCCTTTTTTGCTACTGGACTCCTCCACTTCTGAAACCATCCCCTACTCCGTCGGCTTTGCCAACACCGCCTCAGCCGGTACCGCGGATGAAACCAGCACCGACGGCTCTCTCAGCACAAACTTTGCACGCGCGGCAGGTGCCACCGCAGCCAGCTGCCTGAGCAGTGCTGAGAACGCCACTCTGTTCGTGGGCATTAATGCCGCTGACTGGCAGGATGTCGAAGGTACTGCGTTCACCGACACATTGACTGTGATGGTGAAAGCGATCTGATCGATCGGTAACCGGGCCCCCGGCCCGGCTTTTCCTTCATGAATCGCATAGTAGCGAGGGCCACGCTCGCGCTGATACTGTGCGCTCCGGTTACCAGTGGACTCGCCGCCAGTGCGGCATTCACACTCCATACCGGGGCGCCGGACGGTTTTGCCGAACTCACAGAGCCACAACAAATAGTTGCGGATATCTACTACGGCAGCCGTCCGCTCGGCGCCGCGCAGGTAACCGTCGACCCCACGAGTGTACGCTTCGAAAATCCCGAGGCAGTGCTCGAACTGTTGCCGCCCGCGGTAGACGCGGAGGCGGTACTCGCGCTGCTGCGCAAGCCCCAGCCCCGCAACAGCCACAGGCTCTGCCGCAGCAGACAGCAGCGGAACTGCGGCTACCTGCTGCCGGAAGACTTCGCACTGATCTACGATGAAAGCCGCTTCCGCATTGATCTGTTTTTTGCCGCGGACCTTTTGTTACAACAAGCAGCGATTAACGACCCTTACCTGCCGGAATCCAGCAGTGACGTTTCCTTTATGCAGAGCCTTAGCGGAAGCTGGTCCGGCGTCGAGTCGAATAATGGCCCGGACAGCAACAGTGCTTCTCTGTACGGCATCTCTATGCTCAGCTTCGGCGAGAGCGGTTTACACAGCCAGTGGTCGGCCAACGACGAGAGTAATGGGAAAATCTATCAGCTGAATTGGACACGCGACTATCGCGGCCACGCCTGGTCTGTCGGACTGATACAACCCCAAGGCAGTTTCAGTAATTTTCTGGCCTCCCCCTACCTTTACGGACTGGAGTACCGCAGCTCTAACAACAGCCGCACAGACAATCGTTACCAGCAGGGCACATCGCTTGAGATCAATATGCCGGTACGGGGCCGGGTTGAAATTCACCGGGATGGGCGCCTGCTGTTCAGTCAGATGCTCGAAGCCGGCAACCAGCTTCTGGACACCTCTACTCTGCCCGGCGGCGCCTATGAACTGGAAATCCGCACCTTTGACGAAAACGGCAGATCCCTGGCGGAACAACGGCGCTTCTTCGTCAAAGACTCATTACTGCCGGCTCCCGGGGAGTGGCGCTGGACATTGCAGGCAGGTCAGCCTGCGCAGCTGGTGGAGGCCGATCTGCTGCCGGAGCAAGGGGACGACTACTTCCTACAAGCGGGCGTCTCTCGCCGACTCTTTGAAGATACCGGCCTATTTGTCACCACCGCGACAAGTCAAAAAGAGCTAGTGCTTGAACTGGGCGCCCGCTGGATTAGCGAATACCTGGAACTATCCCCTTCTGTGCTCAAATCCCGTGACGGCACCAATGGGCATCGAATA
The DNA here is from genome assembly GCF_001617625.1 of Microbulbifer thermotolerans. Taxonomy (NCBI): domain Bacteria; kingdom Pseudomonadati; phylum Pseudomonadota; class Gammaproteobacteria; order Cellvibrionales; family Microbulbiferaceae; genus Microbulbifer; species Microbulbifer thermotolerans. The sequence continues at coordinate 2,828,802 of NZ_CP014864.1, forward strand.
CACGCGCTGCTTAAGACGCCATACTTCACCCTCAGTGCCAGCGACACCCAACTGACACCGAAAAACGCCACCAACGGAGACTCGGACAATTACGCACTACTTGGAACAGGCTATTCCAGCCGCGACGCAAGCCTAAATACTGCACTGTTCGGCGGACAGGTTTCGCTCCGCTACTCAAAACAGGATAGCGGCATCTATGTCTCATCGTTGGACCTCCCCACCGCGCCGGAGATTTCCGCCGCTACCCGTCTGACGACACTTGAATTCCGCCGCGACTTATTCCGTAGCCGCCGCTGGCTGGGGGAGATGACACTTTCCCACAGTGATGCGGACGGTGAACGGCTTACCGCCGCCAGCTTCCGCTTTTACTACCGAGGCGACAACTGGAGCCACAGCGCCACTCTGCGCGGTGACAGCAATCCCTCGGAATACGGCGGCACACGCCTCGGCTTCAACTCCAGCTGGCAGGATGGCGACCGCCTGCCGCTTGACCTGTCACAACAATTTTCAGGAGAAGTGTCGGAGAGCAACCACTACCTGGCCAGCAACACCCGCTTGGCCGGACGTCGGGGAGCGATCAGCTCCACCCTGGACTACCGAGTGCAAGACACAACCGGCCAACGCGCCTTCAACTATCTGGGCAACTTCAACACCACCCTGATGACAGATGGCAATCACTTTGCCTGGGGAGGGGAAAAAACCGCGGACAGCGCCCTGTTGGTAGATATTGAAGGCAGTCCAGATCAGGATTTTGAAATTTTGGTAAATGGTGCACGGCGGGGCTATGCAAAAGGTGGAGAGCGCTCCGCCATCAGCCTTCCGGCCTTCCAGACCTATGAAATCTCCCTGCGGCCATTGGCCGAAGGCTTTTACGATTACCGCGAGCTGCAAGATAAGATCACCCTTTACCCGGGCAATGTCGCCAGCGCCAGCTATCAAATTAAGCAGCTGATACTGGTGTTGGGACGCTTGATGCATAATGGAAAGCCCGTGCCCCATAAAAAAATCACCATCGGCGAATACGCTGCGATTACTGATGAATTCGGGGTATTCCAACTGGAGATGTACGGAAACCCACGCAAACTGCAGGTACCTCCGGTAATCTGGGGAGATTGTAAGGTTCCTCTACCGGAGCAAAGTGCAGGGCAGCATTGGGTCAACTTGGGAGACATTGAACTTGCTAACGGGATTTGCCCCGATGAGCACAAGCATTACATACAGTATTAAAAAGATGTTGGCCGCTGGCTTAGGATTCTTAATTCTGAGTACAGCGATACAGGCTTCCGCAAATTCCACAAACGCACGCCCTTGTGATACCGGTGCCGGACCACCAGACAGCGCTACCGCTCCAGGATATGACGAGCGATTAATCGGCGTCTGTCATTTGGACGACACATCAAACCGCATCGAATATAAACCCAGTACAATTGAACAAGGGGTAATTACTTTTGGGGTTAGAAGCTGCTCACCAAACGCTGGCAGCGCAACCTGTGACCACGCTGCCCCCTACTCTGTACGAGTCTCTGGACCCAGCCAAAATAACCAGTTCGTACTGGAAAGATCAAGCTGGTTCGGCACTCAGCGGCTCCCCATTAGCCTTAGATACACCAGTTTGGGCGTGAGTGAAGAGCTACTCCCCGGGCAATTCAGCAGCAGCTCACATCTATTTCCAAGCTCTGCAAATGGACAACTGGCTCCGGCTGCAATCGAGATTTCGCTCGCACCGGGGGCATCATACTCCGGGCAGTATTATTCCGGTGAATTTGCCTTATCTATCGATCAGTGCGGTTCAAATGACAACAGTGGTCCACCCCCATGCAACGGCAATTACCCTGTAACAACCCTTGCCGAAATTCACTTCTCTATAGAAATATGGCAAGAGGCAGAAATACGAATATCCGGCCTGGAGGATATGCTGCTGGATGCCACTACTAGCAGCCTTGGAACGGTAGAGGCAAGCCAGGAGTTCTGCGTCTACGGAACACCACTTGAAACCTTCCTGTGGTGGACCTGGACATATGACTCATCTCTATTCCGCGTGACCGCCGATAGCCAAAATGGCAACGGCTCTTTTATCCTGCGCGGAATAAACGATCTTGAATATGAAATTGAAATAGCCAGCGTGGACGACGGGTTCTCAGAAAATCTACGGGAAGGCACGCCGTCCAATACGCGTTGGCGTGGGCATGGGGATTTAAGCTGTGCAAACTACAGTGACGAGAATATGCGCATCACCATTCGTGTACCTCAAGAACAACTCGAGAGCGCCATAGGCAACAGCTATACCGATACTTTGACCCTAACAGTGGAACTCGAGTGACCCCAAACTTGCCAATGCTGTTTCCCCAACAACCCCCTCCACATTAGTGGTGACAAAGTGAAGCTTCTGAAGTATCTGACGCTGCTTATCTTCCTAAACAACGCATATGCGCAATCCAGCAACAGCCATCCCTGTGGGGACGGCTCCGGCATAATGCCGGTACACGAAAAAGCCATCGGGATCTGCAATCTCGATACCCAGGTACACAGCCTGCCCGCAGATGCGGGCAAAATCATCCCTTTTAGCATACGCAGCTGCTGGGCAGATTGGACGGGAAACGAATGGGTTACAGCATACTGCCGTCACACGCGCAGCTACACAATAGAAGTCCGCGGGAGCGGCAGCGGGGACTATTTTTTTCTGTCTGGCCCTGGCGGAAATATTCCGGTGCAATTTAGTTTCCGCCACCCGACCAGCGGCGCAGCTCCTCTACGTCCCAATACCGAGAGCACACGCTTTGAAGGAGCAGCCAACGGCGTTCAAACACCTGTAGAATTTCTGGTGACCATCCCCGAAGACATCCAGCTACAGGCCGGGACATATCAGGGAACTTTTGATTTTTATCTCTACCAGTGCAATCCGTGGGGCGATCCGAACAATCCATGGAACCCAATTCAATGCAAAGATAGCAATAATACCAGCGAGAGAACTGAGCTGTACCCGCCGATTTCTTTTACCATTCAAATAGGTGCAGAGGCGCAGATCCAAATTAGCGGGCTTGAAGATATGATAATCACCTCCAACACCAGCAGTGACATAGACGCCGAGCAAAGCTTCTGCGTCTATACGTCCGGTGGTGTTGGCTTCAATCTTCGCGCGGAAAGCGCGCACGGAAACGGAAATTTCGTTCTGCGTGGACAAGCAGGCATCGATACAATCAACTATGAATTACAGGTGCAAAGTCTGAGCCCACCCCTAGCAACCACCTGGCTTCAGGAAGGGGTTACAGCTACTGGAGGGCTATGGCATGGCAGCAATCGGGAAAACTGCGCCGACGGGGAGAATATGTTACTGAATGTGCATATTCCCGCCAATGGACTGGTAGACCCCGCTGACAGTCAGTACAGCGACACCTTGACACTTACGGTGGAGATTGAATGAGTTTCCTGCTGATGCCCCGGTTTGGTGAGCGGGCGCTTGTTTCGAGGCACTACAGCAGTGGCAGCTGAACTCTCTCTGTCCCTCGCCCCCTGGCCAGCACAACCAGACTACCTCCTGCGATATTTTCTTCGATCGACAAACTGGTGCCGGCATAGAGGCGCCCCTTGAGCGCCAGCGGGCGGCAGTCCAGCTCACTCAGACAATGCTGCACTTCTGCAATTTCGACATTTATATTGCCACTGTTTTTCAGCACCCACTTTCCACCCTGTTTTCCAACGGTCAGCTTGTAGCTCCCCTCCTGCGGCTGCACAAAAATCAGCGCCTGGTAGGCTACAAGAATCTTGAGGGCCGTGCGGTCAGCTTTGATTTCCCCCACCACCGGCTTAAATGTCACCCTATAAACTTTTTCCTGCGCCAGCTTTCTCTCCAGGGACATAATACGGAAGCGCTTTTGCTCACCGGGGGCCAGCACCGCCTTCGAGGGGCTCACCAATAACTTGAAATCTTTTGGGTCGACAACGCGCACGCGCTTTTCGTCGGGCAACCCGGGGTTGTCAACCCGGTAGATCTCCGTCTGCAGGTAAAGCGTCTCTTTATCCGGGTTGGCCACCACGATATCGTCGCGGGCATTGGGGGAGTCATCCAGGTAAACAATAATCTTGTCCAGAGACATTGCGGCCAGCGCCTGCTGGGACAAAAACAGGAGGATGACGGCGAATAGGTTTTTCATGGCAAACAGCTGTGGCTTATCGTCGAAAGCCACATTCTAGCCTTGCCGACGGGGTCGGAAAACCGCTATTCGGCAACAATCACCACCATTTTCCCCTCAACAGAGGCAGCCATCGGGACGCAGTAGTTGCCCGGCCTACCAGCCAAGCGCATCTCTTCCCGAGCCTCACTTCCCAGATCGCGAATGGATAAATAGTAACGATTGGCGGGCACGCGATTGAGACACAGTTGGTCGGTACCGAGAACACCCATCTGGCGCAGCTGCACCCGGGGAAGGATATGGAGGGTAATTCGTGCCGATGCCGTCGCAGTGGCACCGTTATCGGCACCACCGGTAGTAACAGGAAAGGTGGCAAGCAGCGCAAGCAGCACACCGACTGAAAGCTTCCCGAATCTCATGGCGCATGCTCCCTGATTCCCTCTCAGCCACCACCCTTCCATGGTTTTCCACCCGCTTTCTTTCAGTCTATCAATGCGGTGGTTTTTTGATGGCCCTCGTGAATTATTGGCGCGGGATGTTTCCGTTGCGGTCGCGAATAGCCCACACCTCTCGTGCTTACATATTGGTTATCGGCGGGCAAACAGGGGGATTTAGAGTGGTAATGAAAGAAAAGTGTCATCAACCCGGCAACCTCGTCCGTTGCCGGGTTGATTTCTCAGGCCTTGACTTTAATCGGCTCCCGGCCAGTATCCACGGGCGCGGATTTTCGCTTGCGGGTTTTGCCTGCGCGGGATGGAGGCTGGCAGATACCACAGACAAAATCGTGACAGGGTGTATGCGCGTGATTGACAAACTGACCGTGGCAACTGGTGCACTCGAAGAGCTCGAACATCCCACTCTCGAAAAAGCGCACCAGGGTCCATGCCCGGGTCAGGCCGAGAACCGGCTCTTCACCATCCAGATCCACCTGCTCGAGATAAAGCCGGTAGGCTTTAACCAAACCCTCCATGCGCTCACACCCCTGCTCCTCAGTCAGGCGTCGGTAAATCCCGTAAAAGAGTGACGAGTGGATATTGGGTAACCAAGTGGTAAACCAGTCCGTGGAAAAGGGCAGCATCCCCTTGGGCGGGGACATGCCCCGCACTTCTTTGTAAAGCCGGATCAAACGCCCCCGGCTGAGATCGGTCTCAGACTCCAGCACCTGCAGCCGAGCATTCAGCTCGATCAGCTCTATGGCGAGCTGTACCTGCTGCATTTCATTGACCAAGCTTTTCTCCGACATGGCTCAGCCCTTAATTCGCGCTGGAGGACATCAACAGAGCGGCATGAATATGGCCCAACCCTTGGGCGCGCTTGTTGCTGGTAAGCTTGACGAGCTGCTCCGCGTCGTCAAAATGCAACCGAAACAACAGTTGATTGGTCCGCGCAAGCTGTGTCAGCTGCTTCGCAGTCAGAGAAACCAAAACCTGGGCCAGCGATTCCTTGATTTTCAGCCTGAAAAGGGCTGTAGCGTAATCCTCCTTGAGTAGACGCTGGGCCAACAGCAGGTAGCTAAGGTTGATTTCCTGAATCTCGTCGATGGCACTATCCAACTTCATTTTATGTTTCTCCTTCGGTGACCTTACCCTGGGGGCACCCCCCCATTTAGAAATAACGCCCGTACTTCACACTGGTCGATCACTCGACCCGCGTACTAACTCGAAACGTATCCAAAGGCCCAGCGGCGCTGCCGCCGGGCGCGCCCTAATTACCTGAAACCCTGCCGCAAAACTGCCTGCGGTCTAAGTCGGGCTCACCAGGTGCTCCCGGAGTCACATCGTGCCTTATATATTGTTGTTATTCAGAGATTCCCTTCCCCTACCTCCTTAGCGCAGAAATTGGCAATTGCGCCTGCCGGATTTCCTTTCCCGCATATTTTGTGGTGCGATTAAATCGCCTTGATAGTTGTCGTCATAAACAAAACGTATCAGATAATTTATACAACTACTACACAGACATAGCGAATAATTTATGATATGGCGAGTTTTTTGGTGGTATAACAAACTACCACCCAGGGATGCTGCGAAAAATTTTTGCCTCTGCACCTTGCACAAAGTGACGCCCATCCATACCTGCAAAAAAAGCAGTGCCCCCTACAGCAAAAATTCCTGCGCATTCCACTTCGCTGCAATCCCGCTAGCGCCCCAAAAAACAAAGCCGATCGCAATACAACCGCGAGCCGCACCTCTCAAGCGCGCCCTCGCGCAGCGAAACATCTCCGCCTATCACGCAATGAGCCAACAAAAAGCGCAGCGCCTCATATTTCCCGTTGCCCCGGCATTGCGATCCGGAACCCAAGGCCATACCACTTTTAAAAAATAACTTCAGTGATCTGCATCACCTTTTTTGGCACAATCTACCACAAGAATCTGGAACTTTTTTGGCATTCTGTGCGTGTGATTTATGTCAAAATACAGATTTGTGATCAAAATCACAAATTATGATTCTCGTTGCAATTCCTCCGAGGACAATCCGCGTACCCATACCAACAATTCCGCGATCACTTGGTAGAGACGCGGAGGGATGCGCTCATCGATATCCAGCTGCATCAGCAGTGCCACCAACTCCGGAGCGTCGTGCACATAGATTCCCTGGCGGCGGGCTTCGGCCACGATGCGCTCCGCCAATTCACCGTACCCTCGCGCCACCACCCTGGGTGATACATCGCCGTCCCGGTAGGCCAGAGCCACCGCACGGCGGCGCTCTTCACTTTCCTTCACGCAGCAATTCCACCGTTAACACAATGTCTTCGAAGCCGAGCGCGACGAACCGCTCGCGCAACGCCTCACTGGCGCTCCTGAGACGTTTCGCCGCCTTCTCCGAAGCGGAACTCAGTGCCAACTTGAGCCGCTCACCGCAGAGCGCCAGGCGCACGTCAATTTCCCCGAGCTCCGGCAGTCTCAATGTCAGACGGGACTGCCAAGCGTCTTCGTCATCGCCTTGATCGCCATCTCTGCCGTCATCGCCGTCCTCTTGCAGCACCTGTTCCGGTGGCAGCAATACAAATGCCATTGCCACACCCGGCCACACTTCCCCTTCCCAGCGCAGCACCGGAGCGGCCAGCATTTCCAATTGGTGGCGCAGCAAGCCCTGTAGGGCGTCCGCAGCGGCCCGGTCCACGGGCATCCGGACACTTGAAGCACCCTCTTCCACCTTGCCGGTATTGCCCGCTGAATTCGCCACGGGGGCTTTTGCAGGCGCAGGGGCCGCGGGATCTGAAGTAGCGTCCACCACTGAAGCCCCCAGGGGTGGAAGGCCAACGGAAGAAGCGGTAACAACCCCAGCACCGGCGGGTGTGGAAGCCCCCAGTGAAGTATTGGCAGAGACAGTGCCTTGCGGCGTGGCGCCCGCCGATCTGGACGCAACCTGCGGTAAGACTCGGGTAAGGCGCATCTGCGGCTCCCTAGATAGCTGCTCACCGCTTTCCCCGCCTCGGAACCAGCGCCCCAGGTGCGATTCGTAAAAAAGCCCGCTGCGCTCGACGCTGGCGCGCAGCTGTGTCGCCAGCGGCTCCGGTTCTCCGCCTTTACTCACTGGAAGTAGTGGCGCCGGCGGGCGAATCGCGGACGGGGGGGCTGGGTAACGCATCAGCAGATCGGCAATGGTCCGGGCTGCAACACTAAAACTGGTGCGCGCGGAGGTACTCGCAGCGGTGTTCGCCTTTACCGGCAAAGCACTGGCTTTCTCCCGGCTCCGCCCGGCAGCTTGCGCTTGCTCCGTCAATGGCGCCCGGGATTGCGGATCGGATTCACTGCGCAGCGCCTGCACCGCCTGCGCAGGAACAGCCGGCCGCACCGGTTCGGTCAGCGGCCGCGGCGTTGCCGTATCCACCCGTTTGCCCAGAACCTGGTGCAAAAGAGTATCCAGTATCGAGGTGATGCCGCTCACGAAGCCCCTTGATCAAAACCTTTGCGAACACCGTAAGAACGTGCGAGATCGCGGCGTCGCTGCGCCGTGCCCATCTGCTTCTGAAGCTGGTTCCGTCGCTCAATCAGCCTTTGGCGGATTTCCATATCCTGCTCTAGTATTTTTTCCAGCAACTTGGCCTTGTGTTCCTTTTCCGCCTCGCTGAGCTTTATTGCGCTCTCTGCCTTGGAGATAAGTTCCACCTCGACAACATAACAGGACTGCTCCTCCACCAATTCAAACCAATTGTGCTCACGCACGCAGGCGAGCATGCGGGTGGAGCGTGCCAACAAGCTCTCATAGGCAGCCAACAGCCGCTGAGGAGAATTCAGGGAGCTTCCCGCAAAGGGTTTGAGCGCCGTCATCACACCTCCTATTTACCATCGGTGTCGATTTCACGCCACGCGGAGCCCAACTCGCCGAGCAAATGCCGGGCCTCTTCCAGCGCTGCAGCATCATCGTGGAGGTTGGCTTTGAGCAACAGGCGGGCGATATAGTCATAGAGCAATGCCATGCGTTCGGCCAACTCGCCTCCGCGCTCGCGATCCAGCGCGGCCAGAAGGCCCCGGTTGACAATATCCAGCGCCTTGGAAATCGCCTTGCCTTTTTCCGCTTTGTTACCATCGCGCATATGTACCCCGGCTGACCGGATAGCCTTGTCCGCCCCCTCGAACAGGAGTGTGATCAGGCGGTGAGGGCTGGCGGAGAGCACATCGCTTTCCACTCCGACCCGGGCATAGGCGGCGGCGCCGCCGGCGCGGTTAGGATACATAGACCCCCTCCTCTTCTAGTCCGACTGGCCTAGCTGCGCGCTGAGTGCCTCGAACTGTTGTGTCAAATAAGTACTGGTTGAATTCATCTGCGCGATCAAACTGTCGAGCTCGGCAAACTGGGTGCGGTAGCGCTCGATAGTGCTGTCGATCCGCGCTTCTGTATCTTCATAGCGTTCCTGCAACATTTCGATGCTGCTCTCCAGCCCGGAGGTGACGCTATCCAAGGTACCGTCGTCATCGAGCATAGCGCCAAGCACTGTATCGAGACGGTCCGCCAAACCGTCCTCATCGGCAACCCCAGCGAAGAAATCCGTCAAATCGTCCAGCTGTTCCGCCACCAGATCACCAAGCGCGTCTTCGTCCAGCGACAAGGTGCCCTCCACTTCCAGGGTAATCCCCAGGTCGGAAAGGGACTTGAAAGCACCGCTGCTGGTCAGCACATCCGTCAAGGTACTCCGCAGACGCGACTCCACGCTTTGCACTGTGTAATTGCCAATTAACACCCCCGCAGTGCCGCTCTCCTGGTCGTAGCTGGTCAGACTGGATATGGTGTTCTGCAAGTTGTTGTAGGCGGAAACAAAGCCTTTGATTTTCCCCTCGATGGCGGAGGTATCGCGGGTGATTTCCAGCGATACGCTTCCGGTTTCCTCCAGATCCAGGGTTACCCCTTGGATCGCATCCTCCACACGATTGCCCTGGCTCGTGATATCAATACCGTTGACAGTCAACTGGGCGTTTTGGGCCGAAACTTCAGTAGCCGCATCGAGTGAAAGGTGATCCCCCAGGCCGCCCGTACCGAAATCCACAGACGCGATCGCCGCCTCAGTTCCCGTCTCCGCCGAGGACAATACCAGCCGGTAGGGCTGAGCGCTGCCGTCGTTGACGATGGAAGCCACCACGCCGTTATCGGCCGCATTGATTGCATCACGAATGCCTTCCAGGGAGCTTTCGTTCTCCGTCACCGCGACACTAAAGCTGTCGCCGTTGCCGAGGGTAAAAGAGATGGTTCCCGCTCCGAGGGTCCCCTCCTTGTCGGCTACGCCCAATGTAGCGATGCTGTAACTTCTGGCTCGTTGAGTGATGTCTATCTCGTAGCTGCCCACCACGGCCTCATCACCGACAGTTGCCGAGAGCCCATCCCCACTCAGACTGCTTTTTACGTCGGCGAAACCGTCCACCTCGCTCAATTCCGTGGCGGCCTGACGCAAGCTATCCAGAGCACTTTCCAGCTGACCAAACGCAGAAATCTTCGCCTGGTAACTCTGCTGTTGTGCCACGATCGGAGTCAGCTGCTGCCGCTCCGCGGATTCGAGTTGCTCAAGCAGCCCGTTCAAATCGAGCCCCGAACCTATACCCAAAGATGAAATAGTGGCCATCATTATTCCTCTGTGCTTTTCCGCTACCGTTCAATATCGGCACCGGCAACAGGGACTTTAACCACTCGAAGCGGCCAGAACCCTTACCCTCTTCCTTAATAAGCGCGGAGTTTTTTTCATCTCACCCTAAAGCGTGACGCGCTGCTGCCGAAAAACGGAGTAACGGCCTGCGCCGTTGCTTTAGAAAACCAAACGGTGAAACACCAAAGGACATCGATATGTCAGTAATCAATACAAACATTACGGCTTTGATTGGCCAACAAAACCTCTCCAAATCTCAAAGCGCCCTGCAAACTTCTATGGAGCGCCTGTCTTCCGGTCTGCGCATCAACAGCGCCAAAGACGACGCCGCCGGCCAAGCCATCGCCAACCGTATGAGCGCTCAGATCACTGGCCTGTCCCAGGCTCAGCGCAATGCCAACGACGGCATCTCCGTGGCCCAGACTGCGGAAGGTGCATTGAACCAGGTAAACGAAAACCTGCAGCGCATCCGCGAGCTGACCGTTCAATCTCAAAACGGCACCAACTCTCCCGACGACCTGAAATCTATCCAAGCGGAAATCGATCAGCGCCTGACCGAGATCAACCGCATCTCTGAACAGACCGACTTCAACGGCGTTAAAGTACTGGCCGACGACCAAACTCTCTCCATCCAAGTTGGCGCCAACGACGGCGAGACCATCAGCATCAGCTTGAAGGAAATCACCGCCAGCACCCTGGGGCTCGCAAGCTTCAACGTCAACGGCCCGCAAGGCGCAATGACTGCTCAATCTGGCGGCACCACCGCTGCGATGAAGGATGCCTTTGGCACCACCACCATGATCGCCGACTCCAGCATTAGCGAAAGCAATGCCGGCGACCTGGCCGCTCGCCTGGGTGTCACTGCCGGTAGCGTTGTATTCACTGGCACTGCACAGACCGATGAAGCCGGCAACTGGTACGCCGAAGTCACCATCACTGCCAACTCAACTGCCGAGTCCAACTCCCTGAAAGCACTGGGCTTCGACCTGGACAACGGTGCCAGCGGAACTTTCTACATTGCGCTGGAACCGAGCGACGCCGACGTTACCACCAGCCCGACAACTGCCGCGTTCAGCATCGACACCGCCAGCATCAGCCTGTCCGACCTGACCACCGGCCGCACTTCCAACGGTCTGGCTGCCCTGGACAGCGCCCTGGAAACCGTCGACGAGCTGCGCTCTGACCTGGGTGCTATCCAGAACCGCTTCGAGTCCGCCATCACTAACCTGCAGACCAACGAGACTAACCTCTCCGCTGCCCGCTCACGTATTGAAGACGCCGACTACGCTGTCGAAGTCTCCAACATGACCCGCGCGCAGATCCTGCAGCAAGCCGGCACTTCCGTTCTGGCTCAAGCCAACCAGGTACCGCAGAACGTGCTGTCCCTGCTGGGCTAATTGCCAACAGAGTGACCGGAATTCCTCCGGTCCGATACAGAGAAAAGGGGGCCTTCGGGCCCCCTTTTCTTTGGTTATTGCCTGTTTTGCTTCGGGCATCCTGTCCTTTACCCAGATTCTCTAGCACTCTCTAGCAGTCGGACAATCTCGCCCATGAGCAAAATTCGCCAGCACGCACGCATCAGCCAGACACGGCATCAAACCCGTCATGCCGTGGCACCAAAACAGCAACAAAAACTCATCGCGCTCTACCAGGCAAGGCAATGGGATAAGGCAGAAGCACTGGCCCGTGAAATGACCAGCAAGCACCCCTTCGATCCTTTCGCCTGGAAATCCCTGGGCTCGGTACTGCTGGAATCGGGACAGCGGCATTCTTCCCTCGACGTCTTGGAAAAGGCATTGACTCTGGCCCCGGATGACCCGGAACTTCACAACACCATGGCCCAGGCCATGTACCGTCTGGGGCATGCCAGCGAGGCTGTCGCCCACCTTGAAAAAGCGCTGGAGATCAAGCCCGCCTTCAAACAGGCGAGATTGATGTTGATCAAATTGCACAACGACGCCGGGGAATTTGAAAAAGCGTTGGAGCACATCGCAATTGCAGAGCGCGATTTTGCCGACGATGACACCCTACTTTCCCGCAAAGCACATGCCTTGATCCAGCTGACCCGCTTTGGCGAGGGAATCCGCATCCACGAAACAATTGTGGCCAAATATCCCGACGATCCCGCCCACCTGTCCAATCTGGCCAGTGCCTACCGCAATGTCGGGCGCTTTGAAGAAGCGGAAGCCTACTATCGCAAAGCCCTGGAACTGGCGCCCGATCAGGACAAAACCTTTTCCAATCTCCTGATGTCGATGCATTACAACCCAGCATATTCCGCGGAGGACCTGTTTAAAGCGCACCTCGAGTGGGATACCCGCTTCCAACCGAAAGAACGCAAGCCCCGACCCCGCCCGGCCGATCTGTCCAGTGACCGCCGCCTGCGCATCGGCATGATTTCAGCGGGCTTCCGCATTCATCCAGTGGGGCAAATGATCACCTCCGCGCTCGAGGCATTACCGCGGGAAGACTTTGAAATATTCGCTTATACCATGAACGACATGGTCGATCCCCTGACTAAGCGCATGCAACAGCGGGCGGATCACTGGATGTCTGTCACTCATCTCACTGAACCTCAACTAGCCGACAAACTACGCAGCGACCGTATCGATATCTTGCTGGATCTCTGTGGCCACACGGAGGGAAACCGGCTCCGGGCCGTAGCCCTCGAACCCGCGCCATTACAGGTGAAATGGGTGGGTGGGCTGATCAATACCACCGGCCTGCAGGCCATGGACTACCTGATATCCGATGCGGTGGAGACGCCTCCCGGCGTGGATCACCTGTATACGGAAAAACTGATCCGCCTTCCGGACGACTATATCTGTTATATGCCCCGCGGGGATGCACCTGAACCGTCGGCGCTGCCTGCTCTGGATAACGGCTACGTCACCTTTGGCTGTTTTAATAATCCATCCAAATTGAACGAAGTTATCCTCGGCAAATGGGCATCGATACTGCACCGGGTTCCGGACAGCCGTCTGTTCCTCAAGGGAATGCAATTTGACAGCGATGAGTTTGCCGAGCGGACTTGTCAAACGATGGAGCGGCTGGGTATAGAACGCCACCGCCTGATTCTGGAGGGCCACTCGAAACACCGCGAGTTGTTGCAAGCCTATAATCGGGTAGATATCGCACTGGACCCCTGGCCCTACTCCGGCGGTCTCACCACTTGCGAGGCACTGCTGATGGGAGTGCCGGTGATTACACTGCCGGGCCCCAGCTTTGCCGGGCGCCATTCCGCCACCCACCTGACCAACGCCGGTCTGCCCGAGCTGGTCGTCGACAGCTGGGAGCGCTATGAGGCACTGGCCGTAGAACTGGCTTCCGATCCCGCCAGCCTGACCACTATCCGGCGCAGCCTGCGCAGGCAAATCAAGCGTTCGCCCGTGTGTGACTACAAGCGATTTGCCAAGCATCTTGGCATCGCCCTACGCGCCATCTGGCAGAGGTATTGTGAAGACAAAATGCCTGCGGCACTGACATTTAACAAAGACGGGCGGGCTTGGTTCGAAGGGGAAAGCGAGCCTGTCAATGTCAAGATTCCGAAAATTGCATCCACCGAATCACAGCCGCAATCCGCCGCCGCCAAAGCCGCCGTTGACTTCGACTGGCAACTCCAGGGGAAAATTATTGCCATCGACAACACCACCAAGCTCGTGCGGGAAACCGGTTTCGAAAAACTGCTGGATCTCAACACCTTTGCTGTCATCGCCTTTGATCCCGGCAGCCGTGTGAAAAATCCGGATCAATTCAAAGACCACGAAAACTTGCAGCTTTTCCCCCACGCCCTGCTTGGCGATGGCCAACCAGCAACCCTCCACGCATGCCTGGCTCCGGAGATGAGCAGCACCCTGAAACCATTACCACCGGAGCAACTCCCTGCGGAAAGACGTCAGGGGGCACAAGTGCTGACCTCGCTCCCCATCAATACCATTGCGCTCGACAGCATCCAAGGACTGCAAAGTCTGGACTGGCTGATTCTGGACGATCTCAGCGATGCCACCAAAATTCTGGAACACGGTGAAAAAGCGCTGCGGGATACACTGATGGTGCAGGTGCGGGTTGCTTTCCATCCAACCCACGAACGGCAGCCCAATCTCAGCGAGATCAGCCACTGGATGTGCCGGAACGGCTTCCGCTTCTACCGCTTAAACGATTTTCACCACAAGAGCCACCTGCCAGACAGGGATGACTGGCTGCAACACCAGGCAACTGAGCTGGAAAGTGCCGACGCGCTTTTCCTGCCCAGTCACAAACGCATGGCGCAGCTGAGTGCCGGGCAAAAAATAAAGCTGGCATTTCTACTGCACACCGTTTACGGCGTGCAAGACCTCACTTATTCCCTATTGGCAGATGTGGACCCCGAAAAAGCGGAACTATATCTGATCGCCGAAGGTATGGTTCCAACCAAGGCCTCAATGGGCGAATCATTGGAAAAACAAACCCCTCACAATCTGGCTCCACCGGCAGATAACACGGAAGACACAATCAGCCAGGATATCGACCGGTTGATGAGTATTCACTAATAACAGACTTTGAGCACGGATCATGATACCTGTCATCGACACCAAAACCGAAAAGGTCAAACGCAGCCTGCCACCGAAAAACAACACCAATACATCGAGCAGTGAAGACAGTGAGTTTCTCAAACTTCTCAGAACAGTAAAGAAGAAAGAGCTTGCTGTTCTTGCGCAACTCTTGATGCCCTATATTGCGGACTACGAATTGAGACAAATACGGGTCTGGGGCGACAAGAACAGGGTTAACCTGAATAGAGCGACAATTTCCGTCAACGACTTATTAATCAACACCCGCTCCGGACAGGTGACCATCGAGGAGGATTGTTTTTTTGGCCACCGGTGCATGTTGCTTACCGGAACTCATGACTACAAAAAGACAGGCCATGAACGCCTCACGGCAGTGCCAGATAGCGGCCGTGATATCCATGTCAAAAAGGGAGTATGGATGGGATCTGGCGTCACCGTTTTGGGACCGGCCGTCATCGGTGAAAACGCCGTTATTGCAGCAGGAAGCTTGGTTATCGGCGATGTCCCTGCCAATACGATTGTCGCCGGCCACCCGGCCAAACCCGTTAAGAAAATCACCGGGGAGCCGCTATGATTTCAACTAACAAAAATCTGATTTTCACTGTAACTCATGGAAGAACTGGCACCACCTTTTTGACAGAAGTATTTAAGATATTCGATGACATACGGTCTCTGCACGAGCCGGAACCGAACTACGCCAATCTATTTCCTACCGTCAAACAAACACCGGAGAAGGCCATTGCTTTCCTGCAAAGCAAAATCGCCGTTATCAACGAATACCCGGAAAAGAATTATGTGGAAACGAGCAATGTTTTTGGCAAAGGATTTTTAATTCCACTGCTTCGACTGGGAGTAATGCCTGGACTACTGTTTTTGAATAGAAACTTCAGAAAAACCGCATCGAGCCTTTACGAACGGGGAAGCACCCCAATGCGAACACAGAGAGGCATTCACTATTCCGCCGATCCCCGCGTCCCTGGCAGCCTACCGATCCACGAGCCTGAGAGTTTGACGGACTACCAACTTTGTTATTGGGGCGTCCTGGACTCCTACGCCAGGCAGATGCAAGCGGAAAGCATCTATAAAAATGAAAACGGGAAATTCTATTGGGTGACAACCAAAGACTTTCAAGATTTCGATAAAGTTGTTGATATTGGCAATTTCTTTGGCCTGAATATTTCCGACAAAGATCGCGCCATAAAACAACATCATGAAATTATTTCCGTGCATCATAACCCGAACAAATCTCGGGTGCGCAATAGCGAATCCATTGCATTCCAGGATGAAGAAGCCGACGTCCTAAATAGGGTGGCATTTTTTGACCCCTTATTTGTTGACAGAGCCATCGCATCACCCTTTATCGAGGAAGAAACTAAAAACGCATTTATCTGACAATCCTGATCGACAAAAAACTGAATTCACTTCATGGAACTCACATTCCTGATTAATTCGTTCCAGGGATGAAGAACGACTTTCCAATTCGCTCTTGAAAGGTACTGATCCAGCCCTAAAAAAGCACTCAGTCGAATAGGCGGAAGTTTCGAACTGCAGCACACGGATGTGTAAGCACCCATTTACGCAGATTTTTTCTCTTGCCCACGCTCTGATCAATCTAAAATACTAAGTAACCCCTGATTAATTCACTTTCTGGTGGCAGAGGTTCTTCGGGAGCGGATGTGAAACTCAGGTGATAGGACGGATATTCGAAACCGTCGGATACAGGGATGTATTCGTGCGTTTTCGAATATCCGTCCTATTGCCTGAACGCCCCGGAAGCTACCGTAGTGTTCTCGCGAATTAATCAGAGGTTCCCCAATAAAATTTATCACCACCCCTCTAAAGTTACCGCGATCACTGCCGATACTTGTTAGCAGGAAGTCAAGATACTGAAAGTTGGCTAACCCTGGGCCTTCTTTCACTGCGCGGTTCCCTCTCCATACTCCCCCAAATTCGGACCGTGCTTCGCCCCCTCCCGGGGGCTTTTTTTTACCTGCTGTGAACACCAGCGCTAAATAAAGTTTCTTATCCTTCTGTCGATAACCTGTACAAAGTATCATCAGTAAAACGGAAGGATTATTACCATGCCCTCTCCTGTAGACAATAATACTCCCGCTCAACTTTCCTATCTGGCCGCCCGCCAGCGGGTGGAAAAGGTTCTCGCACAATTTTCTGCGGCGCCGGATGGAGAGAAAAGCACATCGGACTCTTACGCGGTTTCAGAGCAAGAGTTAGTCAAAGCGGTGCAACAAGTTAACGAAGTATTAAGAAGCTATGGTGTGGAATTCGAGGCCAGCGAGGACAGTGACCGCATCATTATCCGTTTGGTGGACCGGGAAAGCGGGGAAGTAATTCGGCAGATTCCAACGGAAGAGGCGCTCAATGCCGCCCAGCGTTTAGAGGAAGTGCGAGGGCGCCTACTGAGCCTTCAAGTCTGATACGGTACGCTGGCCAAGATAGACTGCCGGCACGCTTGAGGGTAAATCCGCTACAACCGCACCAGCCGGTCAGATTTGCATATTCATGATGTCTTTGTATGCAGTCACCAGCCGATTTCGCACTTGCACCCCCATTTCAAAGGCGATACTCGCTTTCTGGCTGGCAATCATTACGTCATGCAGAGCCACACCGGGTTCACCGGACTGAAAGGCGCGACTTATCTCACCGCTGGCGTTCTGCAACCGGTTGATTTTCTTCAAACTGTCGTGCAGAGCATCGGCGAAGCCGCCGCCCACTTTGAGGTCGATTCGTTCGCTGCCACCCCGGGCCTCTGCAGCGAGGCCACGCATCTGCTCCAATACGCCGTCGATTACTGGGCTGGTCATTATGGCTATCTCATTTACCTTTCAGGGCAAAGGTAACAGCGTGCCGCCCGGTACCAAGCGGCCAATTAGGGGCAAAAAAACGGGCTTTTCTTTCCTTTGTCCGCGATGCCCCCCGCCATAATCAGCGAGGAGTTATTAGCCGCCAGGATCGACTAGAGCAGCAATGCCTTCTATTTTGTCACCATTAAACCCCGCGCCCAGCCGTATCCAGCCCCGGAGGGAAGTGGTATGAGCGGCGCAATCCAAACCAACCCCGGTTCCGCGACACCGGCACTCAGCCAGTTGTCCGCCCGGCTCTTTACCAATCCCCTGATACCGCTGCTCGTTGCAGGCAGCGCTGCCGTGGCCCTGTTGGTCGCGCTGTGGATGTGGGCAGGCGCACCGGAATACCGGGTGCTCTACAGCAATCTCAGTGAAGAGGACGGCGGCCGCATTATCAGCGAACTGGAGAGCCGTGCTGTCCCCTATGAATTCACACAGGGCGGCCGCACCCTGCTGGTACCCGGCGACCAAGTTTACAAGCTGCGCCTGCAGCTGGCCGAGCAGGGGCTACCCCAAGGGGCCAACGCCGGCTTCGAAATCATGGACAACCAGGCCTTCGGTGTCAGCCAGTTTGCCGAGCAGGTGAATTTCCAGCGCGGTCTGCAAGGTGAGCTGGCCAGTTCCATCGAATCCCTGGGCCCTGTATCCCGGGCGCGGGTGCACCTGTCCATGGCCAAGCCCTCGGTATTTATCCGCGAACGCGAACCAGCCAAAGCCTCGGTAGTACTCACTCTGGCACCGGGTCGCAGTCTCGGCGACGGGCAGGTCAATGCCATAGTGCACCTGGTGTCCAGCAGCGTGCCGGACCTCACGATGGAAAATGTCACCGTGGTGGATCAGAACGGCCGCCTGTTGTCCCGTCCCGGCGGCAACCTCGGCCTGGATGGCAGCCGACTGGAATACGTGCGCGATATAGAACAACACTACCGCCAACGAATCGAAAATATCCTCGCTCCTATATTCGGCAATGGCAATATCCGCGCGCAGGTGGCGGCGGAAATCGATTTTGACCAGCGCGAGGAAACCAGCGAACGCTACACCCCCAACCAGGACGGCCTCCCCGCGGCCGTGCGCAGTGAACACCGCAATACAGACTTCGACGGCGACCCGGAAGCCATCGGCGGTATTCCCGGCGCACTCACCAACACCCCGCCCGGGGCCGCCGCGTCTCCGATTGATTTAAACGGAGACAACAATAACGACGAAGCCGAACAGACAGACAGCGAAGAAAACAACAGAGGCCGCCTGCGCAGAGAGCAGCTGGTCAACTACGAGCTGGACCGCAATATCACCCATATTCAACGACAGCGAGGACGGATACTGCGCTTGTCAGCGGCAGTCGTTGTCAATTATCGCGAGGCTGTCACAGAAGAGGGCGCTACTGAGCAGGTTCCACTTTCCGATGCCGAATTGGAGCGCGTGGAAAACCTGGTGCGCCAAGCCATGGGCTACTCCGAAGACCGCGGCGACAGTCTGCAGATCGTCAACAGTCCCTTCGCACCAGTTGGAGAAGCGCTGCCGGAGGATATTCCCTGGTACAAGGATCCCTTCTGGCAAAGAGCACTGCTCAGCCTGGCCCGCTATCTGCTTGCGGCACTGGCAGTCCTGATGGTGTACCGCTTGGTGCTGCGTCCCTTGGTAGACAGGTACGCACGACTGAACGCCGAAGCAATTGCACCACCCGCTCCGACGGCTGTACCCCAGAGCGCCACCGTGCAGAACACCAATAACGCTGAACGACCTGAAGAAGCTGAAGCTGAGGAAGAGATCCCACCGCCGCGCCGCAAGCGCCGCTCCTCAGCCTACGAGCAGAACCTGAAAGAGCTGCAGGAAATGGCCAAAGAAGACCCCGCGATGGTAGCCATGATCGTGCGCAGCTGGATGAACCGGAATGACTGATCAAAGCACAATGAGCAACCTGCGCCGCAGTGCCATATTGCTGCTGGCCCTGGACGAAGATAGCGCCGCCGAGGTGTTCAAACACCTCTCCACGCGTGAAGTGCAAGAACTCAGCCAGGAAATGGCCTCCCTGACCACCGTTTCCCACGAGGAAATGCGCCAGGTGTTGCAGGACTTTTACGACGAGACCGAAGAGTACAGCGCCCTGAACCTCTATTCCAGCGACCGCATCCGCGCGGTGCTGACCAAGGCTCTGGGGGATGAGCGCGCCTCCAGCCTGCTTGAGGATATCTTCGAGCAGCACGCTGCCGAAACCGGTATAGACGCGCTGAATCTGATGGAGGCCAACACGGTGGCGGAAATGATCCGCGACGAGCACCCACAGATTATCGCCACCATTCTGGTGCATCTGGAGCGACGTCAGGCCGCCGCCGTCCTGGAACAGTTCGACGACCGGCTGCGCAATGACGTGGTACTGCGTATCGCCACTTTCAATGGCGTGCAACCGGCGGCACTGCAAGAGCTCACCGAAGTGCTGACCAGTATGCTCGATGGACAGAATCTCAAACGCGCCAAGATGGGCGGCGTGCGCACTGCTGCGGAAATCCTCAACCTGATGAGCTCCAGCGCCGAGGAAACCGTCATAGAGCGTGTACGCGCCCACAGCGAGGACCTGGCGCAGAAGATCATCGACGAGATGTTCCTGTTCGAAAACCTTATCGAACTCGACGACCGCTCGATACAACTGCTGCTCAAGGAAATCGACACCAAATCCTTGGTTGTCGCCCTTAAGGGCGCCGACGACGACCTGCTGGAGAAATTCCTGCGCAATATGTCCAGCCGCGCCGGCACATTGCTGCGCGAAGAAATGGAGACCGCAGGCCCCATGCGCCGCTCCCAGGTGGAGCGGGAGCAGAAAACTATTTTGCAGGTGGTGCGACGCCTCGCCGACAGCGGCGAAATTGTTTTGACCAGCGGGGACGAAGTCTATGTCTGATGCCCTCTCCTGGCGCGCCTGGCGCATGGGCGAACTCGACGGCGAGGCCGAGCGGCGCCGTGCCGCCGAGCGCCGCGCCGAACTGCGTGCACGGCTGGAGACGGCGCGCGAGCAGGCCCGCCGCGAAGGCTGGCAGGCCGGATTCGACGCCGGGCACAAGGAAGGGCTGGCCAAAGGGCTGGAGGAAGGCCGCCGCGCCGGCGAAGCGGAGAGCGAACGCCAGCGCAGGGAACTACTGCAACCTCTCGCCGGACTGGCGCAGGCGTTTAGCGATGCCCTGGCCCGCCACGACGAGGAGATTGCGGCTGATCTGGCGGCAATGGCCCTTGCCGTGGGACGGCAGCTGGCCAGCGAAGCACTGGAGGCCCGCCCGCAGCAAGTGGTCGAAGTGGTGCGCCATCTGATGCGCGAGGAACCGCTGTTCAACGGCGGCTCACGCCTGTGGCTACATCCGCAAGACCTGCCGTTGGTGGAGGCGGAGCTGGAACGCGAACTCGCCGCCAGTGGCTGGCAAACGCGGCCCGACCCGCGCCTGAGCCGTGGCGGCTGCCGGGTGACTGGCCCCTCCGGTGAGCTGGACGCCAGCCTCGAAACCCGCTGGCAACAGCTGCAGGAAGGGGTATACAAGCGCCTGCGCGGCACCGCCGATCGCGGAGAAACACCGCAATGACCGCCGTCGCCAATCCCCACAGCGAGCGCTGGCGCCGCGCCCTAGGCGACTGCACCGAGCGGGTGGAGCAGTTTTCCACCTACCGGGCCAGTGGCCGGATCGTGCGCGCAACGGGATTGGTGCTGGAAGCCGTGGGGCTGCAGGTCCCCCTGGGCAGTGGTTGCCGCATCGAACTGTGCCCGCGGGCGGCTGGGGCGGAAGCCGCTTTCGCCGAAGCGGAAGTGGTGGGCTTCGCCGGTGACAGAGTGTTTTTAATGCCGCTGGAAGAGATTGGCGGCCTCACTCCCGGTGCCCGTGTGTTTACTTTGGGTGGCAGTGGCGCGCGCCGTTTTCCCCTGGGCGATGCCCTGCTGGGCCGGATTGTGGACGGCAGCGGCCACCCCCTCGACGGTGGCCTTCCGCTGCCGGAAGACCAACTCGATACCCTCGCCGCCGCGCCCCTGAACCCCCTGGCGCGCACGCCCATCCACGAACAGATCGATGTGGGCATACGCGCGATCAACAGCCTCCTGTGCGTGGGCCGGGGCCAGCGCCTGGGGCTCTTCGCCGGCTCCGGCGTGGGTAAATCCGTGCTGCTCGGCATGATGGCCCGATACACCCGCGCCGACGTCATCGTGGTGGGTTTGATCGGCGAGCGCGGCCGCGAGGTCAAAGACTTTATCGACAATATCCTCGGTGAAGAGGGCCTGCGCCGCTCGGTCGTGGTGGCAGCCCCGGCGGACACCACGGCGCTGCAACGTCTGCAGGGTGCCGCCTATGCCACCCGCGTGGCGGAGTACTTCCGCGACCAGGGCAAGAGCGTACTACTGATCATGGATTCACTGACCCGCTACGCCATGGCCCAGCGCGAAATCGCCCTCGCCATCGGCGAGCCACCGGCCACCAAGGGCTATCCACCTTCGGTATTCGCCAAGCTGCCCGGACTGGTGGAACGGGCCGGTAACGGCGAGAACGGCGGCTCTATCACCGCTTTTTACACGGTGCTGACGGAAGGTGACGACCAGCAGGATCCCATCGCCGACGCAGCGCGCGCCATCCTCGACGGCCATATCGTGCTGTCGCGCACCCTGGCGGAAGCCGGCCACTACCCGGCCATCGATATCGAGGCTTCTATCAGCCGCGCCATGACCGCGATTACCGACACCGGCCAGCAGCGCAATGCACAGCGCTTCAAGCAGCTGTTCTCCTGTTACCAGCGCAACCGGGACCTGATCAGTGTCGGCGCCTACAGCCCCGGTCAGGATCCCCTGTTGGATGAGGCCGTGCAGTTATATCCGCGTATGGAATCTTTCCTGCGCCAAAGCATCGGCGAGCGCGCGAATATCGACGACGCCCGGCAGGCCATGACCGCTTTACTCGGTGACACTCAATAGGGGGTGAACCATGAAGGCATCCGATCCACTGAACACACTGATCGATCAGAGCCGCAAGGCCCGCGACGCCGCAGGGCGCCTGCTGGCAGAAGAGCAGCGCGGCGGCGAAACCACCGCTGCCCAGCTGAAGACTCTGCAAGAGTACCGCCGGGAATACTGCCAGCGTTTACAGGAGGCGATGGCGCGCGGTATCAGCTCCGCCGCCCTGGACGATTACAACCGCTTTATCCGCTCGCTCGACGGCGCCATCGCCCGCGCCCAGGCGGCCCTGGATCAGCAGCAGGAAAGGATTGCCGCCAGCCGCGATCACTGGCGCCAACGCCAGCGGCAGTTGTCGTCCTACAACACACTGGTAGCGCGCCGCACCGAGCGGGAGCGCCAACAGGAGCAGCGGCGCGAACGCCTGCAGTCCGACGAAATCACCCAGAATATCCTCGCGCGGCGCCAGTCCGCGGAAGAGCCCAGCCTCGTCTAGGAGAGAGAAAATGGATATCACCGCACTACTCACCGCGCTGTCCGCCAATACCGACAAGGGTTTTGCGAATACCGCTGGCGGCGAAGATGGTGCTTCCTTCGCCCAGGCACTTGCGGCAGCTGTCCGCGAACCGGAAGGCGTAAGCGCAGAACTATTGTCCGAAATCCTTCCAGCCCCGGCGCGGGAAAAATTCACGGCGCTCACACTGGATTCCGCAACGGCAACCGCCGCGCTGAAAACTGATGCGGAAACAGTCGCACAAGAGGTCGCAGATGACGAACTCCTGGCTTCCGCGCTGGCCGCGCCCCTCACTGTGTCCTCCACTGCGGCGCCCGACGCGAAGACGGCCTCCACTGCCCCGGCCACAGACACCGGGAAGGCCCCCTCGGCAATCATGCAGAACGCCGCCGCAACGCCGACTATAAGTGGTCTGCAACCCGGCCAGCATCCAGCCACAAGTGCGGCAATACAAGAAGTCTCCGCCCAAATTTCCTCCGCGGCTGGCCCGTCAGATACAGCCGCGGCTATGGCTGCAGTCAGCGCCGGCACACAACCCACAAATGCCCCCCCTGCGCAAGTAACCACTGCCGGCGCCGATACAGTACAGGAAAGAGCGGTTCCATCCGTGCTGGCATCCTCGGAGAGTGCGGTGTCGGGGCTGATGTCCGCGGCGGACGCGGGCAATGCCACTCATCCAGCCGCAGCCCCGGCCTTAACCACCAATTCACCGGCTGCGGCACAAGTCGGTCCAAGCAGTGCACCCCTGACTTTGCAATCCCCCCTGGCGAGCGATGCCTGGGGGCGCGAGCTGGAACAGCAGCTCGTAGGAATCGCTCAGCGGGGCGACAAGACGATTGAGCTGCAGTTGAACCCGCGCGAGTTGGGCCCGCTGTCGGTCAACCTGACCCTGGACGACCAAGGTGCCAAGGTGCAGTTCCTCGCCGCCCAGGCTTCGGTGCGCACTGCGGTGGAACAGGCGATTCCGCAACTGCGGGATGCCCTGGCGCAACAGGGCATCGCACTGGGAGAAGCCACGGTGGGCGAACAACAACAGAACCAACAGCAATCCCCGGAACGCAATTACCGGGAAGGTGACATTGGCGGCAGTGAAACTGCACCCGAAATCGCGTCCGCGGCTGCAGACATCAAGGTACCCACCAGCCGCACCGGAGGCGTGGATTTATATGCGTGACCTCAGGGCCCGCAGATAATGGGAGCGCCCCTTCGCAGACGCAAAAACTTTCCCTTTCGTCCCGCCGGTTACCTCCCTGTGTCCGGCGGTGTCGATATATCAATTCCATTACCTGGGCGCGCAGTATCCGCACGGGCAGGCAGTGAATGAATCAGAAATTCCCTAAACGCCGAGATAAGCCCAATACGCCGCCCTTTTCTTCAAATTCCCAAATCTGTGCCACCGGCATACTCCTTTGGCATCCATTGGGAAGTTTTCGTTATAAGGCGCAAGTGAATGGCTGATACATCTGGCAAATCCCGCGGTTTGGTGTGGCTGGCGGTAATAGCAGCAGTACTGCTCGCCGCGGTAGTAGCGATAAACGTGGTACTGCTGATGAAAATCGAGAGCGGCGGCAAACCCACCTCCGCTGTAACGCTTACGAAAGCCAAGCGTCCATCCGACCCGATTTTCGTCAAAATAGACCCCTTCACTGTAAACCTGCAGGACGATTTCTACGGTCGCCTGCTGTATGTGGGCCTGTCATTGCAAGTGGCTGATAAAGATACCGAGGAGTTCCTCCTCAAACACATGCCCCAGGTGCGCAGCCGCCTGCTGGTTTTGCATTCAGCCCAGAACCCACAGAAACTGGCCACGGCCGAGGGCAAGCGCGAATTAACCGCCGCTATTCTCGCCGCGCTGGCCGAGCCTATGGCCGAGTCCCAGCCGCAGCTGCACATCGACGACGTACTTTTCACCGAATTCATCGTGCAATAACGGAGGTCGGACCATGGCTCAGGACGACCTACTCTCCCAGGAAGAAATCGACGCCCTGCTGCACGGCCCCGGCGATACCGACAGTGCCGACAGCAACAGCGATGTCCCCCATATGCGACCCTACGATCCCGCCACCCAGCAGCGGGTGATCCGGGAGCGGCTGCACGGGATGGACATCATCAATGAGCGCTTCGCGCGGCATTTCCGCGTCAGCCTGTTTAACCTGATACGGCGCAGCGCCGATATCACCGTGGAATCGGTCCGTTACCAGAGCTTCAAGGACTTCGCCCGCAACCTGCCGGTGCCCACCAATCTGAACCTGATTTCCATGAAGCCCCTGCGCGGCACCGGCCTGATGGTCTTTCCGCCCAGCATGGTGTTTATGGTGGTGGACAGTCTGTTCGGTGGTGACGGACGTTTCCTAACCCGCCTGGAGGGTCGCGAATTCACCAATACGGAACAGCGGGTAATCCAGCGCATACTGCGCCTTGCCATCGGCGCCTATCAAGACTCCTGGCAGTCCGTGTACGAACTGGATATCAGCTACCTGCGTTCGGAGTTGCAGGCGCGCTTCGCCAATATCACCAATTCACCCAACGAAGTCATCGTCAACACCACCTTTAATCTGGATGTGGGCAATCTGTCCGACCGTTTCCAGATCTGTATGCCCTATTCGATGATCGAGCCACTGCGCGATCTGCTGACTAATCCCGTTTTGGATGCGCGCAGCGCGCGCGATAAAAGCTGGAACCAGCGCATGGCAGGTGAAATACGCCAGTCAAAAATTGAACTGGTGGCGGAATTCGCCAGCCTGCCGAGCCGTATCGGCGCGGTGATGAAACTGCAGCAGGGTGACATCCTGCCACTGGAGCTGCCGGAAACCGTGACCGCGCGGGTGGACGGTGTACCTGTACTGGAATGTGAATACGGCTGCCGTAACGGCCAGCGTGCCCTGCGCGTCACCCGGCTGATAGAGCGCAGCGGCGGACGAACGCTGCTCGGTGCCGGCAATTTCATTGAAGGGGCAATGCCCAAGAGCGAGGAGAGCGAGCAATGAGCGACGCCGAAAAAACCGCAGAGAACAACGCTGAAGAAATAACCGTAAAAGAAAACACCACCGAAGACAGCTGGGCTGCAGCCATGACTGAACAGCTGAGCGATGCCGACCCCTGGTCTGAAGCCCTGGCCGAACAGGGGGCCTCCGCAGCGAGCGCCGACACCGCCGCGCGCAGTGTGGGCGAGCAGATTTTCAAGCCGCTGGAACAGGGCGATGGCAGCACCGCTGCCCGCGATCTGGAAATGGTGATGGACATACCGGTGAAACTCAGCGTGGAACTGGGCCGCACCCGCATCACCATCAAACAACTGCTGGAACTGGCCCAGGGTTCGGTCATCGAGTTAGACGGCCTGGCGGGCGAACCCATGGACATACTGATCAATGGCTACCTGATCGCCCAGGGCGAAGTGGTGGTAGTGGATGACAAATACGGTATCCGAATCACCGAGATCATTACCCCACAGGAACGCGTGCAGAAACTGAACCGATGAACCCCGCGAGCGCCAACGCCAGCGAGGCCGTCAGCGGTATGGCCCTCTTGGGCAAAACCGCCCTGGTGCTGGTCGCGCTGATCGGTCTGATCGTTCTGTGCGGCTGGCTGTTGCGACGACTCGGAACCACAGGCCAAAGCGGCGCCAATCCAGCCCTTAACATTATCGCCAGCCGCCCGGTAGGCCCGCGCGAGCGGGTTGTAGTAGTGGAAATAGAGGACACCTGGCTCGTACTGGGCGTCGGTGGCGGCAGCGTCAGCAAACTGCACCAGCTACCGGCACCGCCGCAAGTCCCTCGGGGCACACAGGAAGACGGCGAGGGCTTTGCCCAGCGCTTCGCCCGTGCCCTGGGCCAAAACCTCAACGGGCGGAGGAGCAAACCGTGAAGCCGGTACTGAAAGTGTTTTTGCTGGCGCTGCCATTGCTGGCCAGTCTCGCCTTCGCCGACGGCGCCTGGGCGCAGACCGGCCTGCCCGGCATTACCAGTCAACCCACAGCGGACGGCGGTCAGCAGTGGTCCATCAAACTGCAAACACTGCTGCTGCTCACCAGTCTGGCCTTTATCCCGGCGGTGTTGCTGATGATGACCTGCTTTACCCGCATCATCATCGTGCTGGGACTGTTGCGTACCGCCATGGGTACCCAGGCAACTCCGCCCAACCAGGTGCTTCTGGGTCTGGCGCTCTTTCTGACTTTCTTCGTGATGTCGCCGGTGCTGCAGGAAATCTACACCGTGGCCTGGCAGCCGCTCAGCGCCGATGAAATCAGTTTCGAACAGGCACTGGAGCGCGGCATTCAGCCACTGCGACAGTTTATGCTGGCCCAGACCCGCGAACCGGATATCGCCCTGTTCGCGCGCCTGGCCGAAGCCGGGCCGCTGCAGAGCCCGGAAGATACCCCACTGCGGGTACTGCTCCCGGCGTTTGTCACCAGCGAACTGAAAACCGCCTTCCAAATCGGCTTTACGATATTTATTCCCTTTTTGATTATCGACCTGGTGGTGGCCAGCGTGCTGATGTCCCTGGGGATGATGATGGTGCCCCCCGCCACCATCTCCCTACCCTTCAAGCTGATGCTGTTTGTATTGGTGGACGGCTGGCAACTATTGATTGGCTCACTGGCGCAGAGCTTCTTCGTATGAGTCCGGAAACTGTTATGAGCATCGCCTACAAGGCGATGATGACCACGCTCTATATGGGCGCGCCCATGCTGCTTACCGCCCTGCTAGTGGGGCTGCTGGTCAGCCTTTTCCAGGCGGCGACTCAGATTAACGAAATGACCCTGTCATTCATTCCAAAAATTCTGGCGGTGTTCGCGGTGCTGGTAATCGCCGGCCCCTGGCTGCTCTCGTTGATTACCGACTACACCCGCACACTTTTCCAAAGTATCCCTTTTCTGGTCTCCTGAGTGGTTGAGCTCACCTACGCGCAACTGCACGCCTGGCTGGTGGCCTTTCTGTGGCCATTTATGCGTATTTCCGCATTCCTGATGGCCGCGCCGCTGCTCGGCCACTCGGCGGTGCCTGCGCGGGTGAAAGTTGGGTTGTCGGCCTTGCTCGCCGCGGCCGTGGCACCCGGTCTCCCCCCCATGCCCGAGGCGCCGGTGTGGTCCTGGGCGGGGCTCGGCATCATTGTTGAACAAACGCTGATAGGCGCGGCCATGGGACTCGCACTGCGGGTCATGTTCAGCGTGGTGCAAGCGGCGGGGGAATATATCGGCCTGCAGATGGGGTTGGCGTTCGCCACCTTCCTCACTCCAGATGGGGTCAACACAGTGGTGCTGTCGCGCATTTTCAACACCATCACCTTGATGATGTTTTTGGCGGTAAACGGCCACCTGATTGTTATCGACATCCTCGCCTCCAGCTTCCACACCCTGCCCATCGGCTATACCGGCCTCAATCCCGGCGGTATGGAACTTCTGGTGCGCTACGGCGGCACTATCTTTGCCTCTGGCCTGCTGCTGGCACTGCCCCTAGTGGCCGCGCTGCTGATCATTAACCTGTCCCTCGGTATTCTCAACCGCTCGGCGCCACAGCTGACGGTCTTTTCCGTGGGTTTCCCCACCTCTCTGACACTGGGACTCTTGTTACTGACCGTATTGATGACCGACTTCGGCCGCTTTCTACAACAGTTGTTTGGTGGCGGACTGCTTTTTCTGCAGCAGCTGGTGGAGACGCTGGCACCGCTGTAGCGGGCCTGGCTTCCAGAGTCTTTTCACAGTCCAGAAGTCAATTCCCAGGTGGTTTGTTAAGGAGGTGGCGAGGTTGATCTGGGCGGCTTCCCGCCGCCCAGCGAGCGGAAGGCAATCAGAGACGGTCGAACAGGCTCAAACTTTTGATATCGACAAAAGCCTGTTGTGCTGCCTGCAGGCCGACCTGGCGCAGACTGTATTCAGCAATGGCCTCCACGTAGTCCAGGTCCACCAGATCCGACAATTCCTGCTGGTAGTTGAGGGTCCGGTTTGCTGCCACCGAGTCCACTACATCCAGCTCATTCAAGCGGGCCCCAACAGAGGCGCGGACGGTGAGCACATTATCGAGGCTGTTGTCGAACTCCCGCATCACGGTGTTCAAGGTATTCGCGCGCGCGGCCTTTTCGCTGTCTGTGCTGGCCGGCTGTTCCAGAATTGACAGAGCCTTTTCGAAAGTGGCGAACAGATCCGTGTTCATGTTTTGCGCCAGGTCGACAGTAATTCGGTCACCGTCGGCGGGCTCGCCTTCAAGAATCATGGTCAGGCCGCCAAAGCTGAGTGCCTGCCCCGACGCGTAGGGTTGCGGCGCACCGCCGTTAATGGAGTAGGTAGCGGTTCCGGACACCACAGAGAAGGTGATATCGAAGGCACCGCCGTAGCCGGGGTCCGTCTCGTCCACCACATTGGGCCCTTTGAAGGTGACACTGCCGGTATTGGCGGAATCCGCCTCGGCCACATAGCCGGCGCTGGCGGTTACACTTTGGAATACCTCGATACCATTGTCCGCCACCGGCATTAAACGGGAGGCGTCGATGCGTACTTCGCGGCTATTGTTATCGGCGACGTAAATTACGTTCCCCGTGCCACTGCGGACAAAAGGCGCGCTGTCATCCTGATAGCCGCCAAAAAGGTAGCGGCCATTGCCGTCGGTGGCGTTGGCCTGGCCGATCAGTGTCTCGTAGATACCCCGCAGTTCGCTCGCTACCGAAACGCGGTCCTCGTCACTCAAAGTGTCGCTGGCCGCCTGCACGATCAGGGTCTTGGCACTGGCGATGGCATCGCTGACGCCATTGAGAATGCTCTCTTCCTGGGAAAGTGCATTGCGGGCGCTGACACGGGCGTCGGTGTACTGCTCGGTGATCGCCAGGGACTGGGACACCTGTACGGCTTGCGAGGCGGCCTGGGGGTCGTCGGAAGGGTTGACCACACGGCGGCCCGAGGCGATCTGCTGCCCCACCTTGAGGAACTCGCCCTGCTGGCGGTTCATGGAGCTCATACTCTGTTCATAAACGGTAACAGTGCTGATACGCATGGCGTCCGAATCTCCTTATCTCAGGCCCAGGATGGCGTCCATCACGGTCGCAGCCGTCTGGATCACTTGGGCATTGGCCTGGTAATACTGCTGATAACGAATCAGGTTGGCGGCCTCTTCATCCAGATTCACGCCGGAGTCCGATAACTGCAGCGCGCGCAACTGCTCAGTGAGCCCCTCCTGTGCCTCCAGGTTTACCTGGACGATATTGGTGCGGTTACCCACATCACTGACCATGGCCGCATAAGCGCCGTTCAGGGTGGCCGAGCCGCCAACCAACTGTGCGTTCTGCAGCTGTTGTAGTGCGAGTGCGTTTTCGTTGTCACCACTGCCGCCGCCGAGCCCCGCGGCAATTTCCGCCCCGTCCTGGATCAGATTTTCCATACCGCTGGCGACATTGCGCACCGGCTGTAATTGGAAACTGTCGCCGTCCACCAGGCTCGCTGCGCCAGTGACAGTGACGACTACGCCACCGAAGGTCAGCTGGTCGCTGGCATCGAGGGTGGCGGTGAAGGTGTCACCAGTATCCAGGCGGGTGATCTCGAACTGACCGGTGGCGGCATCGGTCACCGTGAGTTCAAAATCGCTGGCGGTGAGCTGTGTAATATCGTCAAAAACCGCACTGATCGTGGCGGTGCCGCTGTTGTCCGCATTGCTGAAAGTGCGCGGCTGGCCGATAGCGAACATATCCGTGCCCGGATTGCCGTACTGGTCCACCCCAGCGTTGTGTTGCTGGTTCACGCCCAGTGCGAGGGAGACAGCCAGCTGACCGAGCTGATTCTGGGTTTTGTCCAGCGTTTCGCTGCGGAAGGTCAACAATCCGCCCAGGGAACCGCCGGAAATCATGCCTTCCTTGAGTTCGATCAGGTTGCCGGCGGAGTCGTGGTAGCCGACCACTGTACGGCTGGGGTCAGCGGCGGAGTCTATCGCCTCCAGGCTAAAGGTCTGGGACCCCGCCACTATGGGCTGCCCATTGCCGATGGACAGGTTGTAGGTGCCGCTTTCCTGCACCGTCAGCTGCACATCAATGCGTTCGCTAAGATCCGCCACCAGCTGATCGCGCTGGTTGAGCAGGCTGTTGGGCGCCTCTCCGTGTTTGGCCTTGGCCAGAGCTATCTCGCGGTTGAGGCTGGCAATCTGCTCGGCAGTGTTGTTGATCTGGGTGATCTCATCGGCAATCTGATCGTTGACGCCCTCGCGCATATCCTGCAGGTAGTCGTCAAAGGCGCGGAACTGGGCGCTCAGCGTATCCGCCGCTCCGATTACTCCCTGGCGTGCAGCCGGGTCGGAGGGGGCGGCTGTAAGATCTTCGATTGAGGAGAAGAAATTCTGTATCAGAGGGGCCAGGCCCGCATCGCTATCGGCGAGTAGATCGTCGATCTGGGACACTTGCACTTCGTAACTGGCCAGCGCACTTGCCGTACTGCTAACTCCATTGAGCTGGTTGGCCACGAAGTCGTCGAACTGGCGCTGCACGTCGTTGACCTGCACACCGAGGCCGCCACTGCGCTCGCCGAGCAGAGTGAGTTCCCGGTTGTAGCCCTCGGTATAGACATTGCTGATGTTGTTGCTGGTGGTGTTGAGTGCGATCTGGGCGGCGTTGAGGCCGCTCAAGCCAATCGAAAACATACTCATTGTTAGTCTTTCCTTTTCAGCTGCTCCGCGAAGGCACAGCTGCCGCGGAGAGGGGAAAGCAGCAGCTGGGGCATACGCCCGTGCCGGCTTTAATAATCACAAGACCTATATCAGTTATCGGCCGGTAAGCGCCCCGGCTTGAGTCTTGGCCACTACTTTTATTTGCCACCGCTGCCTGTGCGGCTGGACAACTGCTCGACCAGCTGCTCGGCCAATCCAAGGCCCCGTCCGGCCAAGTGCTGGGACAGCTGCTGGTCGTACAGGGATTCGTAAAACCGGATGCCGGTGTTGTCGATCAGCCCGGAGCGGGGGGTGGCCTCGCGCATGCTCTTCATCAACTGCTGCAGGAAGAGCGCCTCGAACTGTTCCGCGGCCGCCCGCAGGTTTTTCTGCGGGTCCTCCGCCGCTTCGTTTTTCAGCCGTTCCAGCCCCTGTACATCCAGAGCGAAGTGTCCGCTCACCAACGCGTTATCCATCAGATAATCTCCAGTTCCGCGCGCAGCGAACCCGCCGCCTTGAGGGCTTCCAAAATCGACATCAGATCCTGGGGCGTGGCGCCGAGGGCATTGAGCGCATCCACCACTTCCATCAGATCCGCGCCCTCGACAAACTGCAGGGAGCCCATCTGCTGGCGGACAGTGATATCGCTGCTCGGCACGACCGTCGTCTGCCCCTCTCCGAAGGGCGCTGGCTGACTGACGCCGAAATCGGTGTTGATTACCACCGACAGGTTGCCGTGGGCCACGGCGGCGGGGCCCAGGGTGACGCGGCCGTTCAATACCACCGAGCCACTGCGGGCATTGAGCACCACCCGCGCTGGCGGCTCCACCGGCATAACTTGGACACTTTCTACCCGCGCCATAAAGTTGACCCGCTCATTGGGGCGCCCGGGGCCTTGCAGGCGGATAACGCGGGCATCCACCGCCTCCGCCACCGGGCGACCGAATTCGGCGTTGATGGCGCGCACCGCGCGCTGCGCCGTGCCGAAGTCCGCCTCGCGCAGATGCAGCTCCAACGCGCTGGCCCCCAGATCCAGGGACACTTCGCGCTCCACCAGGGCACCACCTGCGATACGGCCGCCCGCCTGCTGGTTGATCTGTACGCTGGAACCACCGGACTCGGCACCGGCCCCGCCCACCAGAAGGTTGCCCTGGGCAACGGCATAGGTGAGGCCGTCCACCCCCTTCAGAGGGGTCATCAGCAGCGTTCCCCCGCGTAGGCTGCGGGCATTACCGATGGATGACACCACCACATCGACGCGCTGGCCGGGCCGCGCGAATGGCGGCAGCTCCGCGGTGACCATCACCCCGGCCACATTGCGCAACTGCATATTGGTGCCCTCGGGAATGGTAATTCCCAGCTGCGAGAACATGTTGATCAGGCTCTGTGTGGTAAAGGGCGTCTGCATCGTCTGGTCGCCGGTGCCGTCCAGCCCCACTACCAGGCCGTAGCCCACCAAGTGGTTGTCGCGCACACCGGCGAAATCCGCCAGTTCACGCAAAGGTTCAGCGCGCGCCGCGACAGCGGCGAGCGCCAGTGACAACAGTATCCAGTTCGGGAATGGGAATCTCATCGTCGCTGCCGTCAGAAGGGGGAGAGGTTCAGGAACAGACGCTGCAGCCAGCCCATGTGCTGCGCTTCGTCGATATAGCCGTCGCCGACGTATTCAATGCGCGCTTCGGCCACCTGGGTGGAGAGCACGGTGTTGGCGCTGGAAATCTCACGCGGATCGATAATGCCGGAAAACCGGATGTACTCAGTGCCCTGGTTGATCACTATCTGCTTTTCACCGCGTACGCGCAGGTTGCCGTTGGGAAGCACCTCCAGCACGGTCACCGCCATGGTGCCGGTGAAGGTGTTTTCCGCGCTTGCGCCACCACCGCCTTCAAAGTCGTTGCTGCCCTCGATATCAAAGCCGTAATCCGTCAGGCTTTCGAGGCCATCCGGAACCACCGTCGAAGTGAGCGATCCAGTGCCGGACCGGTTGGCGTTGCTCTCCGCGCTCTTGGAGGCACTCACTTGTTCGTTGAACACCACGGTAAGCAGGTCTCCCGCCATGCGCGGGCGGCGGTCCTCGAACAGCGGCCGGTAGCCCCGGTCCGCCTGATAAATCGCACCGTTGGGTTTCGCCGGTGGCGGCACGGGCACCGACACCCACTCTTCCTGACTCACCACCGAGGAACGCGGCAGATACGCACAACCAGCGTTGAGCATGATCAGGGCCGCGACGGTGATCTTCTTAACTACAGACAGCATGGTCCCGATCCGCTTATAACTGGGCCAGGCGGGAGAGCATTTCATCGGATGCCTGCACCGCCTTGCTGTTGATCTCGTAGGCGCGCTGGGTCTGGATCATACTGACCATCTCTTCCACCACGTTGACGTTGGAGGTCTCCACGTAGGACTGGTAGAGGCTGCCAGCGCCGTTCAAGCCGGGCATGCTTTCGGTGCGCATACCGGAGGCGGAAGTTTCCAGGTAGAGGTTTTCACCGATGCTTTGCAGGCCCCCCGGATTGACGAAAGTGGATAGAGTAATCTGGCCCACTTCCACACTCTCACTGGAACCCGGCTCGGTTACCGATACCACGCCATCCTTGCCGATGGTCACTGACAGGGCGTTTTCCGGAATAATCACCGCCGGTTCCAGGGGGTAACCGCTGGAAGTCACCATCTGGCCGTTCTCGTCCAGCTGGAAGCTGCCGTCACGGGTATAGGCGGTGGTGCCGTCAGGCAGAAGTACCTGAAAGAATCCCTTGCCGTTGATGGCCAGGTCGCGGGAGTTGCCGGTTTGCTCCAGGCCGCCCTGGGTGTGGAGCCGCTCGGTGGCCACCGGGCGCACACCACTGCCCACCTGCATGCCCGATGGCAGGGTGTTCTGCATATCGTTTTGCGCACCGGGCTGGCGCAGGTTCTGGTAAAGAAGGTCCTCGAATACAGCGCGGGATTTCTTGAAGCCGTTGGTGCTGACGTTGGCCAGGTTGTTGGCAATCACATCCATTTTTACTTGCTGTGACTCGAGGCCGGTCTTGGCTGTCCACAGTGATTTGATCATTTTCTTTTCCTCTCAGGGCGGGTTGGCGCCACAAAACGATGCGAAGAATGCTGCCGGTGGTTGCCTTGCGGGACTGTCTGCGAGAGGGGGCTCGCAGGCAAGCCGACATGGACATATTCACGGCGTGTCCGCAAGGCACCCACCGGCAGCAGGCGGCCACAGGCTTTGGCCGGGCAGCCTTCCCCTTGGTTGTTTATTCAATGGATAAAAGGTTGTCCGCCCGCCGGGCATTTTCGTCAGCGCTCTCGATCACTTTGATTTGCATTTCGTAGCGCCGGGCGTTGTCGATCATGGCGACCATAGATTCCACCGCGTTGACGTTACTGCCCTCGAGCGCGCCGCTGATCAGGCGCGCGTTTTCATCCGCGGGCAGCGGAGCACTGTTGCCGGCGGCATCCGGGGGAGCGCGGAAGAGGCCGTCCTCGCCGCGCACTAGGCGCGTCTCGCCCGGATCGACCAACTTGAGGCGGCCCACTTGCGCCAGAGCCTCGGGGTCCTCACCGGCGCCAATCGCGCTCAGGGTGCCGTCCGCACCCATGGACAGAGACGCACCCAAGGGCACTACGATGGGCCCGCCCTGCCCGATCACCGGGCGGCCGGCAGTGGTGAGCATGCCGTTGGCGTCCACTTGCAGGTCGCCGCGGCGGGTATAGGCCTCACTGCCGTCGGCAGCCTGCACCGCCAGCCAGGCATTGCCCTGCAGGGCAACGTCCAGGTCGCGGCCAGTGGCGTTCACCGGTCCGGCGCTGAAGTCGGCGCCGGGAGTGGAGGCCATAACCGAAACTCGCGTGGGCAGTTGGCCATCCCCCTGCACCGGTACGGCGCGCAGCGCGTGCAGCTGGGCGCGAAAGCCCGAGGTGGAAACATTGGCCAGGTTGTTGCTGACCACCGCCTGTTGTTCCATGCTCTGACGGGCGCCGCTCATGGCGGTGTAGAGAATGCGATCCATAACTGTGCTCTCGTTCTTTCAGGCAATTGCGCCCGGGCCGATTCGCGTTACTGCATCGGCCCGGGCACCAGAACGAACTGCCGTTAGCGCAGGTTCACCGCGCTCTGCAGCACCTCGTCCTGTATCTTGATGGTCTGGGTATTGGCCTGGTAATTGCGCTGGGCCACGATCAGGTCCACCAACTCCCGGGTGAGGTCCACGTTGGACACTTCCACCGTTCCCGGCTCCAGGGTGCCGAACTGCCCGGTTCCGGCCAGCCCCAAGAGCGGCTGACCGGAGCTGCCGGATTCCACCCAGACGTTGTCGCCTGCCGGGGTCAACCCCTCTTCGTTGCGGAAATTGGCCAGCGCCACGGTACCCAGCACCTGACTCTGCTCGTTGGCGTAGTTACCGATGATATTGCCGTCTTCATCGAAGCTGATGCCCACCAGAGCGCCGGACGTGTAGCCGTTCTGACTCAGGGAATCCAGGGAGAAATCGTTGCCAAACTGCGTGGTGCCATCGAAGGCGATGGTGAAATTAAGTGGATCAGCGCCACCAGCCGGGGTGAAGCTGTATGTGGGGAAGGTGCTCGAAGCGACATCCAGGGTACCGTTACTGGTGAAAATCAGCTGCCCCACGTTGACGGTATCATCGACACCGTCCACCGCCACGCGCACTTCCCAGGTATTGTCCGCCGTCTTGGTGAAATAGGTTGTCATGGTGTGTTGCACACCCAGTGAGTCATAGGCGGTCCCGGTGTTGGCGTAGGAGTAACTGTCAGCGTCCGCCACACTAAATGGGGTGATTGCGCGATCGATAATGCTGACGGTCGCGTCGAGGTTAAACGATGCCTCCACCTCCGTTGTGGCTGAAGCCGGCATTGCCCCCGCGGGGACTTGCAGCTCTTCCGGCTGGCCGCCAGTGCCAACGCCTGCGGGGAAGCCGGTCAGGCGCGCCCCCTGGGCATTTTCCAGATAACCGTCGCTGGTCAGAATCAGCTGGCCGTTGCGCGAATAGAGCACCTCTCCACCCTGAGTGAAGCGGAAGAAGCCACTACCGTTGATCCCCAGATCCAGGTTACGACCCGTGGATTCCAAGGTGCCGTTAGAGAAGTCCTGCAACACCGCGGAAACCCGGGTGCCCTGCCCGGCAAGGGCGCCGGTGTAGACATCGGCGAATTGCACACTGGAGCTCTTAAAGCCGACCGTTGCCGAGTTGGCGATATTGTTTCCCACCACATCCAGGTTGGTGGCGGCGGCGTTAAGGCCGCTCAGCGCCTGCGAAAATCCCATGGTTTGCTCCTTGAAATGTTTATCAGAGAATTTGACGTATGTCGCTCAGATCGACAGGTTCGGAAACACCGCCCAGATCCAGCAGCGGCGCGCCCTGGTCGTCCAGGCTGACGCCATTGACCAGGGCATAGTTGAGTACAGTTGCATCCACCGGCTCACCATTGGCGTAGGCTTGCACGGAAACCGTATAGGCGCCCTCCGCGACAAGGGTGCCCTCATCGGTAGTACCATCCCAGGTAAAGGATTCGGTACCGGCAGAAAGGGAGAAGGGTTCGAAACTGCGCACCACCTCCCCGTTGCCGTCGCGGATGGTGATACGCACATCATCGGCGCCTGCCGGCAGCTCTATACCGAAGGGCGTGGTAACACCCTCCTCTCCCACCAACACCCGGTCACCGGGTACCAGTACGCCTTTGCCGATCAGGCTGGTGGCCTGCATCAACTGGCTGGCATCCAGCTGCCCGGTGATGCCCTCCAGCGTGTCGTTCAAATTCTGGATACCAGTGACGGTATTGATCTGTGCCAGCTGGGAGGTCATCTCCGCGTTTTCCATCGGATTCATCGGATCCTGGTTTTGCAGCTGGGCCACCAGCAACGTCATAAAACTCTCCTGCAGCTCCAGCCCGGCGTTTTGGGTCGAAGCGCCTGCGGTGGTGTTGAGCGCGTCGCGCACCGCGCTGTCGATCACATTAGTGACAGCCATCAGTTTTCTCCCAGGGTCAGGGTTTTCAGCATCAATTGCTTACTGGTGTTCATTACCTCCACATTGGCCTGGTATGAACGGGAAGCGGAAATCATGTTGACCATCTCGCCAACCGGATCCACATTCGGCATCTGCACATAGCCATCGTCGTCTGCCAACGGGTGATCCGGGCGGTATTCGAGCCGCAGCGGCGACGGATCCTCAACCAGGCCACGCACCGACACGCCACCCATACCTTCGCGGCCGCGCGCTTCAAATATCAATTGTTTGGCGCGGTAGGGCTGGCCATCCGGACCGGCCACGCTGTCCGCATTGGCCAGGTTACTGGCGGTCACATTCATGCGTTGGGCCTGGGCGGTCATGGCCGAACCGGAAATCTCAAAAATCGAAAACATTGACATTGGCCTCTCCTACCCCTTTTATTCCGACTGCATGGCGGACTTCAGCCCCTGGATACGGCCGTTGAGGATGGTCAGCGCGGCCTGATAACGGACCGAGTTGTCCGCAAAGTAGCTCCGCTCCACATCCATATTGACCGTGTTGCCATCGAGGCTCGGTTGATCGGGAACCCGGTACAGCAAATCCAGGGATGTCGTCGATGATGAGCTTGCGGACAGATGTCGCGGCGAGGTGGTACGCGCCGTCAGGCCCCCTTCCGCGCCTCCCCGCTCTACAGCGCGCGCCAGCTCCCGGGAAAAATCAAAATCCCGGGCCTTGTAGGTGGGCGTATCCGCATTGGCGATATTGCCGGCCAGCACCTTCTGGCGCTCGTGGCGCAGATTGAGCGCCTCCCGATCGAAATTCAGGGTGGCGGCGAGTCGATCGATCATGCCGTAACTCCCAGAGTCTTACTTGGTCACATTCGAGGCTACCGCCGAGAAAGCAAAGCCAAAGGGAAAAACAAGCCGGGGTTTTGCCCCCATTTCCGCTCTTCATCCCAGCCTCCGCCACTTACAATCTGCCCAAACTGATAAGCAGCCAATTAGATGAACGAACTCCGCGGTCCGCTGATCGCACTGCTATTGTTCGCGCAGTCCCTCTGTGCCGCCGCGACAACGGACCCGGCGACAGATGCCGTGCGCAAATTTCTCAGCCGGCAGGCCACACAACCGGGCCGGGAAGTGCAGATTGAAGTACAACCGGCACCCGCGCGACTGCCGCACTGTGAAAATCCAAGGCCTTTCCTGCCTGGCAAGGGGCAACAGCTACGCGGCCTGGTCACCGTCGGCGTGCGCTGCGGCGCCGACGGCAGAGTCCGCTACCTGCAGGCAAAGATATCGATCATCGGTGACTACTGGGTGAGCGCCCGGCGGATAGAGGCCGGCACCCGGATCGACGCGGACATGCTGCGCAGAACCAGAGGTGATCTGAGCAACCTGCCCCGGGGCGCAGTGCTGGAGCGGGAGCAGATAGTCGGGCAAATCGCGAGCCGTCCATTGAATGCCGGTACGGTGCTGCAAGAACAGCAGCTAAAGCCTGTTCCCCTGGTGCTGCGGCGCCAACCGGTAACCGTCGAGGCGCGCGGCCAGGGATTCCGCATCGCCCGCGAAGGGATCGCCCTGGAGGAGGGTGCACTCGGTGAAAAAATACGGGTGCGTCTGGCGGACAGAAGACAAATATTTGCAGTGGTAAGTGGCCCGGGGCAGGCACAGGTCAATTTTTAGCGCCAGATCACGCCGGATTTGCGACAAACGCCACAGCTGTCAGTTAAAGAAGCGTTAAAACGGGCCGATATAGCCAACGAAACATGATGGAGATTCCCCCTTGAAAATCGACAATATCGCCCAGTTGACCGCCGCCAAGGCTCCGCACGAGGGCGGACGCAACGAAACAGCACCGGCGCCCAAAACCGAAGCGGCGGAAGCCTCCGCCGATGTCAGCCGCCTGCGTCAGGCGAGCGCCGACAACAGTCAAGATATCGACACCGTGCGGGTGGAAGAGTTGCGCCAGGCCATTGCCGAAGGACGCCTGGAAATCCGCGCGGACAAGATTGCCGACGGCCTGATTCAAAGCCTTCGCGAACTGGTGGAAACGTGACGCCATGGCACTGGCGGACCACCTGGAACAACAGATGACCCGCTTGCAACAGCTGTTGGAACTGTTGCGGGAAGAGCGCGGCGTGCTGCTGGAAGGCCGAGTGGACGGCACTAGGCTGTCACAGCTGGCGGAGCGAAAGCAGGCGCAGCTCGGGGCAGTGGAAGATTTTGAACGCCATCGCCGCCAGGCTCTGCTCCGCCTGGGTTACAGCGACAATCGCGAGGGGGACGAGCGCGCCGCCAACGACGCCGGCTGCCTGCCGCTATGGCGCGCCATTTGCGAATGCGCCGCCGAGGTGGCGGAACTCAACCGGGGCAACGGCGCCCTGATCGATCTTCGAGCGGAACACAACCGCCGCCTGCTGGATTTCCTTCAGGCAGCAGCGGGTAAAGATCTCTACGGCCCGGACGGCCGGGCCCAGGCCCAATCCGGGCGCATCAACTCGCGGGCATAAGGCCGGCTTGGCCCCCTTCCCCGATTTACTCTTTATGTCAGCGCCAGGAGAGTCGACAGCGTGACACGATTACCAGATGTTATTGATGATGATCTGCTGGAAGTGAGTCTGGCCTGCCGGCCCGTGTATAACCGCGGCCAGGAGGTTGTCGCCCTTGACCTGCTGGTGCAGGGAGAGCAGCCATCCCTCGGGGCGACGCTATCGGATATAGAAGCCAGCAGTGCAGTCATTCTCGGCACCTATACCCAGCTGTTCCAGGACGGCCGCATGCAACGGGTACCCGGCTTCCTCAAAGTCACCGATGAAGTGATCCTGGCCCCCGAGCTTCCGGACCTGCCCAAGGATCAATATATTCTGGAAGTGCCGGAAGGTATGCTGCTCACTTCCGAGCGTGTAGAACAGCTTAAACTCCTGGCTCAGCGCGGTTACCGCCTCGCAATGGCGGGTTACGACCCCGACGACGTCGAACTGGATGTACTGGTGGAGCTAGTGCATATCGTCAAGGTGGACACCCGGCAATTAAACGACGCTGCCCTCGACCGGGCGGTACGCAAACTGCGGGCAAATGGCGTAAAGATTCTGGCGGACAAGGTCGACAACCGCGAGCAGTTCGAGCGCTGTGCGGATCTGGGGTTCGACTACTACCAAGGCAATTTTCTCAGCGCCCCCACCCCAATCAAGGGCAAGAAGATCAGCGGTAACAAGGTACTGCTACTGCAACTGTTGTCAGAGCTACACAGCCCGGAAGCATCGCCAATGCGTCTGGAGCAAATTGCGCTCAAGGACGCCAACCTCACCTACCGCATATTGAAGGTCGTCAACTCCGCCGCCATGGGTCTGCGCCGTGAAGTACGCTCCTTATCCCATGCCATCGCACTTGTAGGCCTTGAAGAGATCAAGCGCTGGGCCAACTTATTCCTGGTATCCGGTGAGCACAACAAGCCGGAAGCACTCACCCGCAGTATGCTGGTGCGCGGCCGCATGTGCGAGGTTCTGGCGGAAATTGCCGGGCACAGCGACACTGTTAACTATTTTATTGTCGGCCTGCTGTCGCAGCTGGATGCACTGATGGATATTTCCATGCCGGAACTGATGGAGCAGGTACCCCTGAGCAAAGAAGTCAAAAGCGCCCTGTTGGCGCGCGGCGGCAGCTTGGGTGAAGTCCTCGGTGAGGTGGAACGCTACGAGCAGGGCCTCTTCGATGAACTCACCCTGCTGAAAGATACCCGGTTCTACGAGGCCGCCTACCGCCACGCCATTGGCTGGGCGCAACAGGTTCAGAAAGCGATGAGCTCCGCGGACTGACACATAGCCTCCCGGCTCCGCCCCGGTGAGCAGCCACTGCGGAGCCCACGAGCGCTCTGACGGTTCCAGACAGGTTCAGGGCGCAGTGTTTTGAC
Source organism: Microbulbifer thermotolerans (assembly GCF_001617625.1). NCBI lineage: Bacteria > Pseudomonadati > Pseudomonadota > Gammaproteobacteria > Cellvibrionales > Microbulbiferaceae > Microbulbifer > Microbulbifer thermotolerans. Next base: position 2,870,341 of record NZ_CP014864.1, read on the forward strand.
TTCCCTAAAGAACCTCTGATTAATTCACTTCCTGACGGTAAAAACTCTTTGAAGCCAGAAGAGAAGCTCAGGTGTAGGCTGGCCATTTCGAAACCGTCGGATACAGGGATGTATCCGTCGGAGCCTCAGGAAAGTACTCATGCGTTCTCGAAATGGCTATCCTATTGCCTGAGCGCCCCGGAAGCTACCATAGTGTTCGCGCGAATTAATCAGAGGTTCCCTAAGCGAATTATCGGCTGCGCCCCAATTCTCTACTAAAGCCCGCTTTTATTCCGCCGATAGTGAAAGTGTGGACCGTTTCGGCCCACCGGCGTCGCTTGGCGCCGCAATTTCACATCTCCTAAGACTCAAGTCCGAAACACTTTCACCGGGGAATCAAGCCATGAAACTGCTCAAACTCCTATTTGTCCTGGCAGTAACCGCCGCGGCATCGAACACTGCAAGCGCCAACGACGCGCTCAACCAATACGCAACCCAATTGAAGAAGCACACCGCCCAGCACGTCCGTTATCCCCGGCGCGCGCAGGAGCGCAAATGGGAGGGCGTGGTACAGCTGCAGGTCACTATCGACGCCCAAGGTCAGGTGCAAAACATCCAGGTACTAAAAGAATCCAACTACTCCAGCCTGAACCGGGCGGCCTTGCGCAGTGTTGAGAGCGCCAACCCTTACCCTGCCATCCCGGCTGAGCTGGGAATCGACAGCTATGAGTTTGTCGTACCCATCAACTTCAAACTTTCCAGCTGATCGGAGCGAGGAAATGATGACAAAAAAACTGGCCACACTGTCCGGTGCCCTGTTTCTTGTATCGGGCACCGCCAGTGCCGAGATCTTCAGCGGCCGCGCCAGCGCCATGGGTGGTGCCGGCGTAGCTGGGGGTGACTACACTACCAGCGCTATCCTCAATCCGGCCAACGCGATCCATTTCCGCGACGGCGACGACTTCGGCACTTTTCTGAACTTTGGCGCCATCGCCGACGAGCGCAATGACTTTCTGGATGTGGGCGATGAACTGCAGGAGCGTCTCGATCAGTTGGATGGCGCTTTGGTGACTGTCGAAGACGCACAGGGTGTTTCAGCGCTGCTCTCCGAATTGTCAGAAGGCGCGCTCAGCGGCGAATTCGGCGCGCAATTCAGTGTGGCGATCCCCAACGAGCTGGTCAGCGCCGTGCTCTACGCGCGGCAGAACCTGCTGCTCTCCGCCACTTTTGACTACAGCGACGAGGACCGCAATTACCTGGATAACCTGCAGCTTGAGCCCTTTCTGGAGGACAACCTGACATCATCCGCCACCGCCAGCGGCTATGCGGTTCGCGAACTGGGGCTTGTCCTGGCGCGCACCATTCCCATCGGCAACCCCGACTGGCAGTTGTCCCTGGGAATAACCCCCAAGCACCAGACAATAGAGACTATCGAGTACACGGCCACGGCCGCGGACTACGATATCGATGAGCTGGATGCGGACACCTATACCACCGAGGACAGTGACTTAAACCTGGACCTGGGCGCTACCCTGACCTGGCACAAAACACGCTTCGGCCTCTCAGCGCGCAATCTGGTGGAGAAGGACTACGAAACTGTCGGCGGCAATCCTGTCCCGCTGGAAACCCTGGTCAGCGGCGGCATCGGTTACAACGGCGACATCCTGACCGCTCTGTTTGATCTGGACTTCACCGCCAGCCGACTGCCCGGAGGCGAGGAGGCCCGGTTCGCTCGAGCGGGGGTCGAACTGGATATGGCGGACTGGGCGCAACTGCGCCTGGGCTATCGCCACGACCTGGAGGGTACAGTCGACGATACCATCAGCGCCGGCATCGGCTTTTCCCCCTTCGACGTGCTACATCTGCATCTGGCCGCAATCAAGTCTTCGGACGATACCCTGGGTGCGGCACTGGAGTTCGGGGTGGATCTGTAATCAAAAACAGGGGATTGGAGCGGTCGCTGCGCGGTAGAGCATGACCCGCGCAGCGGCCGTCCTTCCTCCTTCCATCCTGTGAGAGGATCTAGCCGGGACGGGCAGACCGCCCGTCACCGCCCTACAAGGCTGCCAGCCGAGCGCGCAAACGTTTGATTGCCTGACTGTGCAACTGGCAGACACGGGATTCAGTGACACCGAGAATGGCGCCAATTTCCTTCAAATTCAATTCTTCCTGGTAGTAGAGGGCCATCAGCAGCTTTTCCCGCTCAGGCAGCGCATCTATCGCAGTTATCAGAAGCTCGCGCTGCTCCCTGTCCAGCAGAGCGGCAAAGGGAGACATGGGCCCTTCCGGACCGGCTTCCGGTTCACCATTCTCCGCCACCAACTCCTCATAGGGGAGCAAATGACCGTTGTTGGTATCGCTGAGCAACTGGCGATACTCCTGCAGGCTCATACCCATTTCCGCGGCAATCTCCCGCTCGCTGGCGGGGCGGCCAAGACGCTGCTCGAGTTTGTACAACTGTTGCTCGACTGCCCGAGCATTGCGGCGCACACTGCGCGGCAACCAGTCTCGGGTACGGAGTTCGTCGATCATCGCGCCGCGGACGCGCTGGCTGGCGAAAGTGGAGAAGCTGGCCCCGGCACTGGGATCGAAACGCTGCAGCGCGTCGAGCAAGCCCAGGGTACCAGCCTGGATCAGGTCATCCAGATCTATCCCCGAGGGCAGTTTTACCTGCAAAGCCAACGCCTGGCGCCGGATCATGGGCAGGTGTTCTTCCAGCAATGTGTCTCGTTTTATTTTTCCCTGTGCCGTATACATGCGATTCCCCGGCTTGTGCTACTGTCTCCTCTAACTGCCTCTGCGCCCGGCTGAAACAGGCGGGAGAGGAACCATTATTTGCAGTCGGTGACAATTTCTATGCGGGGAATAGAGGGAATTGTTGCTGGCTATTTGAAAGTTCACCCGCTGGCGGTCACTCTCGCCCACAGTGGAGATCTCAACCTTGCCGCGGGGCGAAGCGCGGGAGGGCGCGGCATCTTAGGCCGCGCCGCCAATCAGGTTGGTCACGCGCAGGTGGCGGTCGTCGGGGATCTCCGCCTGGGATATCACCGTCAGGTGGCGCAGGCGCCGGCGCAGGAAATGCGCCAGCAGCGGGCGCAGCCCGTGGGGCACCACCAACACCGGCGGCTCGCCGGCGGTCTCCTGGCGCTCCAGCGCCGCCGCGGCCTGTGCCATCAGGGTATCCGCCAGTCCCGGTTCCAGGGCACCGCCTCCTTCTAGTGCCTGGGTCAGTACCTGCTCCAGGCGACTGTCCAGGCCGATCACCCGCAGCTCATCCCGCCCCGGGAACCAGTGGTGGATAATGGCCCGCCCCAAGGCCAGGCGGACCCGTGCGGTGAGACCCATGGGGTCCTGCTGCTGCCCCTCGCAATCCGCCAAGGTATCGAGGATGCTGCGCAGATCGCGGATGGGGACATCCTCGTCCAACAAGTTCTGCAAGATGCGCTGCAGAACTGTCAGGGACACCACCTTGGGCACCACTTCCTCCACCAGACTCTTGTTTTCGCCCGCGAGCTTGTCGAGCAGTTGCTGCACCTCCTGTCGGCCGAGCATCTCGGCAGCGTGGCGGTGCAGCAAGTGATTGAAATGGGTCGCCACCACGGTGCCGGCGTCCACCACTGTGTAGCCATATACCTGGGCGTGCTCGCGCTGATCGTCGTCGATCCACACCGCCGGCAGGCCAAACGCCGGGTCTTCGGTAGGGGTGCCCGCCAGCTCGCCGGTAACCTGGCCGGGGTTGATGGCTAGCCACTTCCCGGGGAAAGACTCCCCGCGGCCCACTTCGGCCCCCTTGAGGGTAACCACATAGGTGTTGGGTCCCAGTTCCAGGTTGTCGCGGATATGCACAACCGGCGGCAGGAAGCCCACCTCGCGGGCGAATTTCTTGCGCACGCTTTTAATCCGTCCCAGCAGCTCGCCTTTCTGGCGCTGGTCCACCAGGGGAATCAGGCGGTGCCCCACTTCCAGGCCCAGGGTATCGATCAGTTCCACGTCGTCCCAGCTCGCCTCGGGAGGCTCCTGCTGCTGCGGCGCTTCCGCCTGCATCTGCTCTTCCGCCAGGCGGTCGTCCCGCCTGCGGCCAATCATCCATGCCATGCCGGCAAGCAAGACGGTGAACAGCAGGAAAACAAAATTCGGCATGCCCGGCACCAGCCCCAACAGCCCCATGACGCCAGCGGCAAGAAAAAGTACTTTGGGATTGGTGAGCAGCTGGTCGATCATCTGCTGCCCCACGTCCTGGTCGGTATTGACGCGGGACACGGTGACACCAGCGGCGGTGGAGATCACCAGGGCCGGAATCTGTGCCACCAGACCGTCGCCGATCGTCAGCAGGGTATAGGTGCGCGCGGCATCGGCAAAGGACATATCGTGCTGCATGGTGCCGATCAGCAAGCCACCGATAATGTTCACGGCCATGATCACCAGACCCGCGACAGCGTCGCCGCGCACGAATTTACTGGCGCCGTCCATGGAACCGTAGAAATCCGCTTCCCGCGCCACCTCGGCGCGGCGCGCGCGGGCTTCTTCCTCACCGATCAGACCCGCGTTGAGGTCGGCGTCTATCGCCATCTGCTTACCGGGCATGGCGTCGAGCATAAAGCGCGCCCCCACCTCGGCGATGCGGCCGGCCCCCTTGGTAATCACCATGAAATTGATGACCACCAGAATCAGGAAGACCACCAGCCCCACGGCGAAGTTGCCCCCCACAAGGAACTGGCCGAAGGCTTCGATCACCTTGCCCGCAGCGGCGCCCCCCTGGTGTCCTTCCATCAAAACGACACGGGTGGAGGCGACGTTCAGGGCCAGACGCAACAGGGTGGTAAACAGCAGCACTGCCGGGAAGGCGGCAAAGTCCAGCGCCCGCAGTGTAAACATGCTCACCAGCAGCACCATCAGTGACAGCGCGATATTGAAAGTGAAGAACAGGTCCAGGGCAAAGGGTGGCAACGGCAGTATCAGCATTGCCATGATCAACAGGATCAGCACCGGCCCCGCCAGCAGTTTGCCGCCGGGGCTGCCGAGCCCCTCCATACCCAGATACCGGCTCATCGGATTCACGGGGTAACCTCCATCTCTTCAGGAACCGGCAAATCGGCCGGCGTCTCGGGGAATTCACCATCACCGTTGCGGGCGCGGCGCAGGCGTATAGCCCACACCAATACTTCCGCGACAGCGGTATAGAGCTGACCGGGAATTTCCCGGTCCAGGTCCACATGGCGGTAAAGGGCACGCGCCAGTGGCGGAGCCTCGAGCAAGGGCACGTCGTGTTCCGCCCCCAGTTCGCGAATGCGCGCGGCCACCGCGTCCACCCCCTTGGCCACCACCCGCGGTGCCGCCATGCGGGTTTCGTCGTAACGCAGCGCGACGGCGTAGTGGGTCGGGTTGGTGACAATCACATCCGCTTCCGGCACCTTGCTCATCATTCGGCTGCGGGCCATGGCCTGCTGTTGCTGGCGGATGCGGGCCTTGAGCTGCGGGTCCCCCTCGGTTTCCTTGTGCTCCCGGCGGATTTCCTCCTTGCTCATACGCAGTTTTTTGGCGTGGCTCCACAGTTGGTAGGGCACGTCGATCAGTATCACCACGATCAGCGACAACACCATCAGGCCGCAGGCCTGGGCCGCAAGCCGCAGCGCGGCAGCCAAGGCCTGCTCCCTCGGCATGTCCATAAGCGCCATAAACTCGCCGCGGCGGGTCATCAGAAAGGCGGCGACCACACTGCCCACCAAGAGCGACTTGGCGATTGCCTTGGCCAGTTCCGCCAGCGCCTGGGAGGAGAACTGCCGCTTGAGACCTTTGATCGGATTCAGTTTCGAAAACTGCGGCTTTAGGGATTTTGCGGAAATGAGAAATCCACCCAGCAGGTTGGGAGCCGCCAAGGCGACGGCAGCCAGCAACACGAACAAGGGCAACAGTCCGGTGAGCATGCGCGCCCCCAAATCGGCGGCGCTGGCGATCATAGCGGTACTGTCGAAAGCTTCCCGGCGCTCGAATAGAAACGACTGTTCCATAACCAGGCCCACCCGGCTAAACAGGTGAGGCCCAAGGGCCCAGAGTCCCCCGACACCGGCGCCCAGCAGCATCACCGTGGCCAATTCACGCGAGCGGGCCACCTGCCCTTCCTCGCGGGCTTTTTGCAGGCGTCGGGGCGTGGCCGCTTCTGTTTTTTCCTGGTCTTCCGTCTCGTCGGCCATTGGGCATCGGGGGGATTGCTCGGGTGACGGCCATTGTCGGGCATGGCAGCCGCAGGCAAAGGCACGATAAGCGGGGTTTGCCGGCGCTTATTCGGGAAGGGAGGGTGCGTTGGCGTCGCGGTTTAGAAGTACAACATCGTATGGATAAGGGTAAATAACGGGAATAATCCGTTGAGTCCGGGGGCGTGCACTACAGAGAGAAATTTGTACGTTTTCGACCGACTTTCCCGCTGTCTCGCCCCCGGAGACACGCAAAACACACCTGAGCATGCATCAGTGCATTACTAGGGAGCCTCTGATTAATTCATTTCCTGGTGGCAGAGGTTCTTCGGGGCGGATGTGAAGCTCAAATGATAGGACGGATATTTCGAAACCGTCGGATACAAGGCGGTATCCGGCGCAGCTACAGGGAAGTACTCGTGCGCTTTCGAAATATCCGTCCTACTGCCTGAGCACCCCAGAACCTACCATTGTGTTCACGCGAATTAAGCAGAGGTTCCCTAGAAGCCCAGTTCATTGAGCAGATCATCCACCTGATTCTGGTTACTGACAATGTCCTCGCCATCGCTGTGGATCTGAGGGCCGTTCACCAGTGTATCCTCCTCGCGCTTGCGGCTCTCTGCGGCATTTTTCTCCAGGCGTTGCCTCAGAGCCTCTCGCTCCTCACCCTCGGGCACGCTTTCCAGCAGCACCTGCAGCAACTGGCGCTCCACTTCCTGGATGACTTCCATCATTTTTTTGATTACCTGGCCGGTCAGATCCTGAAAGTCCTGGGCCATCATGATTTCCAGCAGTTCCTTACTGGTCTCGCGAGCCATGGCCGGCACCGCTTGCAGATAGGCGCGGGTCTCCTTGACCAGTTCCCGGGCTTCATCCAACTCTTTCGGGTTTTCAAACCAGTCCTGCCACCGCTTGTCCAGGGCCTCGGCGCGGGATTCGATTTCGTTTTGCAGCGGCTGCGCCCGGTCCACCGCATTGAGGGCCCGGTCCGCCGCCTGCTCTGTCATCGCGGCCACATAATTGAGCCGGTCGCGGGCATCGGGGATGGCCTGGGCGGCCTTTTCCACTTCCTTATCCAAGCCCAGCTCGCGCATGCTGTCCCGCAGCATACGGGTAAGTTGGCCAATACGCTGGACCAGGTCGTCGCTCTGCGCGTTTTCAGGGGCCGCCGGTTGCCGAGCCTCACCACTCATAATCACGTCTCCTCAGGGTAAGGTGGGCGCTATTTTCCCAACTTCTCAAAAATCTTGCTGAGTTTCTCTTCCAGGGTGGCGGCGGTGAACGGCTTGACAATGTAACCGTTGGCACCGGCCTGGGCGGCCGCCACTATGTTGTCTTTCTTCGCCTCGGCGGTAACCATCAGTACCGGCAGCGATTTGGTGGCCTCATCAGCGCGGATCTGCTTGAGCATATCGAGGCCGTTGAGGTTGGGCATGTTCCAGTCCGATACCACAAACTCGAAGCCGCCAGCGGCGAGTTTGGACAATGCCTCTTGGCCATCCTCTGCCTCCTCCACATTGGTAAAGCCCAATTCCTTCAAGAGGCTGCGGATGATCCGGCGCATGGTGGGGAAGTCGTCCACCACCAAAATTCTCATACCCTTATCCATTTGTACTTCTCACTCGGTCGTCGATTAAAACTCTTCCCATTCGTCATCCGTCGCGGCTACGGTTTCCCGCCGCGAACTCTCCACCGGTGTGGCGGCCTTGGATTCACGGCGCACCGCAGTATCCTGACCGTTACTTTCCGCAAGCGCCTGGCCGGCATCACGGCTCACCGACAGTTGCGGTTCGTCGGTATCATTTCGGGCCGGAGCACTGAACTCATGCTCGGCGGACAGACGGAACACAGCAACTGCCTCTTCCAAACGCCGCGCCTGCTCCTCCAAAGAGGCCGCAGCGGCAGACGCTTCTTCCACCAGTGCCGAGTTCTGCTGAGTGGTTTCTTCCATCTGGCTGACAGCGCGACTGACCTGCTCGATACCACTGCTCTGTTCCTGAGAGGCGGCGGAAATCTCGTCCATTATGTCGGTGACCCTTTTCACCGCGGCCACCACTTCCTGCATGGTTTCACCGGCCTGCGCCACCAGGAAAGACCCCTCTTCGACTTCACTGACGGAGCGCTCGATCAGCGCCTTGATTTGCCGCGCGGCGTCGGCGCTGTTGCCTGCCAGATTGCGGACTTCCCCCGCCACCACGGCAAAACCGCGGCCCTGTTCGCCCGCACGAGCCGCCTCAACAGAGGCATTGAGAGCGAGAATATTGGTCTGGAAGGCAATGGAGTCGATCATGCCGGTGATCTCCGCCACCTTGCGCGAACTCTCGGTGATACCCTGCATTTTGCTGGAGACCTGCTGCATCACCTCGCCACCGCGACTCGCGGTGCCGGAGGCGTCATTGGCCAAACCGCTGGCCTGACGCGCATTGTCGGCATTCTGCTTCACCGTGGCGGTGAGTTGCTCCATGCTGGCGGCAGTTTCTTCCAGAGAAGCCGCCTGCTGCTCGGTGCGCACGGACAAGTCGGCGTTGCCGCGGGCGATTTCCCCGGAGCCGGTGTAGATGGAGTTGCTGCCCGCGCGCACCTGCACGACGATGTCGCCAAGGCTGTCCTGCACCTCGCGCATGGCATTGAACAACTTGCCGATCTCGTTGCGACCGTGGTCACTGATAGGATGAGACAAGTCTGCCTGGGCGATGCACTGCAGGTTATCCACTGCTTCATCCAGGGGCTTGACCACAGCGTTGCGCAGCAGCAGGTAGATAAGTGCCAAAATCACAACCACCGCAGCCAGTACTGCGGTGCCGATGATGCCGTAGCTTTCGCTCGTATCCTGATAGACCGCCATAATGGCGGCGCTGTTCTCTCCCGCCTTTTCCAGATAGTCGATTAGCGCCGAGTTGAGATCGTCGTATAGGAAGCTCACATCCTCCTGCACTTCCCGGAAGCCGTCCAAATCCGGCTTGTCCTGACTCAGCATGTCGTACTGGGCCTGCACCTCGCCGAGCAGTTCCGGGAAGGCAGCGGCCAGTTGCTCAAATTCATCCGACGTCCCTTTTTCTGTGTGCGCTTTGCTGACAGCGGCAAACTTCTCACCGGCGCTATTGAGCAGGGGGCCGGCCTCTTCCAGATAGGTCCCGGCGCTCAACTTGCGCCCGGCAGACAGCTCATCGGCGCCCAGGTTCATCTCTATTCGGCCCTGATTAAGCTGCGTAATAGCGCGGAATATTTCGTGAAGTTCCTCCACGTTGATCCGGTGCAGGGAGCGAATGGATTCCTCGCCAATTTGATTGGTGGCGACGCGGAGTGCGGCCTGGGCCGCCATCAGCAGAGTGCAACACACCAGCACCCCCGCCACTATCGCGTTGATATTGAGATTGCGGATCAGGTTCTTCATGGGCGGCGTATCCTCCTCGTCCGTCCTCCAGAGTTCTCGTTCTCTATACCCGTTGCGCGCGCCCGGAGGCCGCGGCCAGTGTCAGAATGCGCGGGGCCACTGTCTCCAGGGAGACGATTTCCGAAGCGGCGCCCAGGGCTGCGGCCTCGCGCGGCATGCCGTAAACCAGTGATGTTTCTTCGTCCTGGGCCAAGGTCGGGGCACCGGCGTCGCGCATTGCCAACAATCCCGCGGCGCCGTCCTTGCCCATTCCGGTCAAGAGCACACCGATGGCGTTGCGGCCCGCCAGTTCCGCTGCGGAGTGAAAGAGCACATCCACAGACGGGCGGTGACGGTTGACCGGCGGCCCCGAATCCAGCCGTACCTGGTAATTGGCACCACTGCGGTCCAGCAGCAGATGGTGGTCGCCCGGGGCGATATACACATGTCCCGGCAGCACCCGCTCTCCGTCTTCGGCCTCCTTGACGCCCACGCGACAGAGCCGGTTGAGCCGCTCCGCGAATGAGCGCGTAAAACCGGGCGGCATATGCTGGGCAATCAAAATTGCCGGACAGTTGGCTGGCAGCGGTTCCAGCACCCGCCGAATCGCTTCCGGACCGCCGGTGGAAGCCCCCAGAATCACCAGTTTCTCGCTCGATACCATCACCGGTTTGAGCGCTTCCGGCGCTGGGCGCCGGGCCTCGACACGGCGCGGCTGTACACGGGCGGCGGCGCGCAGCTTGTCGGCGATCAGTTCGCTGTACTCCAGCATGCCGCTGCGGATGCCCATTTCCGGCTTCTGCACAAAATCCACCGCGCCCAGTTCGAGCGCTCTCAGAGTGATTTCGGACCCGGACCGGGTCAGTGAGGACACCATCAGTACCGGCATTGGCCGCAGCCGCATCAAGCGCTCCAGAAAATCCAGGCCGTCCATGCGCGGCATTTCCACGTCCAGCGTCAGTACATCCGGGTTATGGCGCTTGATCAGATCCCGTGCCACCAAGGGGTCCGGCGCCACCGCCACTACCTCCATATCCGGCTGGCTGTTGATGATTTCGCTCATCAAGCCACGGATCAGTGCCGAATCGTCCACACACAGGACCTTGATTTTTTCCTTGGGCAAATCAATTCTCTCCTCGCGGCCCTTATCGGCACTGCACCACGTTGTTATTCATCGGCCGTGTGGCGTACCTCTTTAGCCGGCTTTTCAATAACTCGCTTCAACCGCCTCACAGATGATCATCTTCACGCCAGGGTGTATACCGTCTGCCCTCGTAGACGAAAGTGTTTGCTGAGCTGAGTAAAATTCTCCGAGTGCCCGACAAACAACAGGCCGTCAGGTTTGAGCAAAGGGGCAAAACGCTCCAGCATCCGCGCCTGGGCAGCCTTATCGAAATAAATCATCACGTTGCGGCAGAAAATAGCGTCCAGACTGCCCTTGATCGGCCAGCTGCCCTGAACCAAATTGAGCTTTTCGAAGCGCACCCGCCCGGCCAACTGTGGGCGCACCCGCACCAAGCCGGCGCGATCCCCTGTTCCCTTGAGAAAAAAACGCTGTATCCGCGCGCTGGACACCTGCATGCGCACCTGCTTTTCCGGGTAGACGGCTGCCCGCGCCCGGGCGAGCGCATCGGTATCAATATCCGTTCCCAGGATGCGGATATCGGCGCTATCCCCCAGTGTCTCTACCAGCGTCATGGCGATGGAATAGGGCTCCTCTCCGGTGGAAGCACCGGCGCTCCATACCCGCACAGGTCCGCGGCGGCCGCGGAAGTGCTCCGCCAGTAGGTGGAAATGGTGCGCCTCGCGGAAGAATCCGGTCAGGTTGGTGGTAAGCGCGTTGACAAAGGATTCCCACTCCGGGCCATCAGGGTACCGCTCCAGCTCTGCCAAATAGTCGGCAAAGTGCGTCAGACCACGCTGACGCACTCTCCGCCCAATGCGGCTGTACACCATGTCACGCTTATGCTCTGTGAGCACAATACCTGCGCGCTGAGCGATCAGATCGCGAATGCGGGCAAAGTCTGTGTCAGTGAGTATCAGGTCCCGCTCAACAGGAACATCCGCCCCAAGCTGTGGGGCGGTTGCGGATAAAATGGCAGTCAACGCGATTACTCCGTGGCAGTCTGCTCCGACAAACGATCGGCCGGAAAGTCGCGCCGCGGTGCTGCCGCTGCATTGAACTCCGGCATGCGGAAGACGGATATGGCCTGGGCGAGCTGTTCGACACGGGACTGCAGAGCGGTGGCTGTGCGCGCCGAGGACTGGACGTGCTCGGCGTTCTTCTGAGTCATGTCATCCATCTGCGCCACCGCCTGGTTGATCTGGTTAATTCCGGTACTCTGTTCGGAGGAGGCGGTGGAAATTTCCTGCATGATATCGCTCACCCGGGTGACGGACTCCACCACCGCCGCGATTGAGGATTCCGCGCGCCGCACCAGGCTGGCACCACTGTCGATCTCCCGTGCGGAGCTGTCGATCAGGCTGCGGATTTCCTGCGCCGCGTCGGCAGAACGGCCGGCCAGGCTGCGCACTTCCTGGGCCACCACCGCAAAACCGCGCCCATGCTCGCCGGCCCGGGCCGCCTCCACCGAGGCGTTCAGAGCGAGGATATTGGTCTGGAAGGCGATGCTGTCGATGGTCTCAATAATGGCCGCCATTTTTTCCGAACTGGCAGTGATCCGCCCCATGGTCTCCACAACCTGGCCCATGGCGGTGCCACTCTCCCGTACCATCTGTGACGCATCCACAGCCAGGTCACTGGCCTGGCGCGCATTGTCCGCGTTCTGGCCCACAGTGGCGGTCATTTCCTCCATACTCGATGCGGTCTGCTGTAGAGAGGCCGCCTGTTGTTCGGAGCGGTGGGACAGGTCTTCATTACTCATGGCGATATCCCGCGCGGCCGGAGATACCACGGCGACACTCTTGTTGACCTCTTTTACGATATTGGCAAGGCTGCGCCGCATAATGTCCTGCGCACTCACCAGACGGCCCACTTCGCCGCGAGCGGCCTTGGGCGGGCACATGTCCAGGTTGCCAGCGGCGATATGAAAGGCGAAGGTCTCCGCCTCCTGCATCGGCTGCAACACGCCGCGCCCGATAAAGAACGCCTGCAATCCCAGCAGAGGCACCCCGAGGAGCAACAGCGCCAGCTGGCCGCCGAATATCAGCTTGGCGGTCTCTTCGGCTGTCGCCCCCAGCGCGTGCCATCCGAGGACGACGCTGCCACCTAGCAGCAATACCGCCGCCGCTATCAACGCCGCCACGCGGACCTTTAAGGAAGCAAGGCTGAGATGGCGCAACCAACCGCGCGGACCGCGCGGTACCACCTTCCCCCGGTCCAGTGCCAGATGGCCGCCGCGGCCTTCGCGCAATGCGCGGTACTGCTCCTCCGCCCGCGCGGAGGTGTCGCGGTCGATCTTGGTGCGCACTGACACATAGCTCACAATGCGCCCCTCTTCGATCACCGGAGTAACGTGGGCCCGGACCCAGTAGTGGTCGCCGTTTTTGCGCCGGTTTTTAACCAGACCGATCCACGGCTCCCCACGCTCGATGGTCTCCCACAAGTTCTTGAATGCCTCCGGTGGCATATCCGGATGGCGGATCAGATTGTGAGGAGCACCGATCAGCTCTTCGCGACTGTATCCGCTGACTTCCACGAAGGCGGGGTTGGCGTATGTGATCTTGCCGCGCAAGTCGGTGCGGGAAATCAGAATGTCGTCATCCCTGAGTAGGTATTCTCGCTGGGTGACCGGCTGATTGTTTCTCATTGTTGATTCTCCTCGGCCTTATCCACCAGCGCCATTTCCTCGCTGGTGAGCAACTTTTCTATATCCACCAGCACCAGCATGCGCTCACCCAGATTGCCCAGCCCCTCGATATAAGCCAATGGCAGGCCGACACCGAATTCCGGCGCCGCCTTGATTTGCTCGCCACTCAGCGTCATCACGTCGGAGACACGGTCCACCACCATGCCCACCACCCGCTCGGCGATGTTGACGACGATCACCACGGTCTGCGCGTCATACTCGGCGCTGGACAGGCGGAACTTGATGCGCAAATCCACAATCGGAACGATCACACCGCGCAGATTGGCCACACCCTTGATAAAGTCCGGGGCATTGGCAATGCGGGTGACGTTGTCGTAGCCGCGGATTTCCTGCACCTTGAGGATATCGATGGCGTATTCCTCATCCCCTAGGGAGAAAACCAGAAACTCCCGGTTGCCGCTCTCAGCGGCGGCGATCTCCTGTGCGCTGGTGTTGGTCATACTGTTTCTGCCTCCTGTCGGCTCCGGGCCGCTTCGTGCGCCCCGAAGATGGGATTTTCTTTTATGCTCTGGCTGAGGCGGTGCAGATCGGCGATGTCGAGAATCAGAGCCACGCTGCCGTCGCCGAGAATGGTCGCGGCGGACACGCCAGGGACCCGGCGGTAATTGGTTTCCAGGTTCTTGACCACTACCTGCTGCTGGCCGACCAGCTCATCCACCTGCAGGGCGTAGCGACGCCCTTTGCCCTGCACGATTACCGCGATGGCGGCGGTGGGGTCTTCGACGGCGCCGCGCACATCCATAACCCGGTGCACCGCCACCACCGGCAGGTAGTCTTCCCGCACCTTGAGCAGCAGGTCGCCACCGGTTCTGGGGTAGAGGTCTTCCTTTTGTGGCTGCAGGGATTCAATGACACCGCTGATCGGCAGAATGAAGGTTTCATCGCCCACACGGATCAACATGCCGTCGAGGATCGCCAGGGTCAGCGGCAACACAATACGGATGGTGGTGCCCTGCCCCGGCTGGGAGAGGATATCCACGTGACCGCCCATGGACTGGATATTGCGCTTGACCACGTCCATGCCCACGCCCCGTCCCGACACATCGCTGACCTCCTCGGCGGTGGAGAACCCGGGGGCGAAAATCAGCTGCCACACTTCGTCGTCGGGCATATTGTCGGTTACCGGAAGACCGTTGCTGCGCGCTTTGGCGAGTATTTTGTCGCGGTTCAACCCTGCGCCGTCGTCGCTCACTTCGATCAAAATGTTGCCGCCCTGGTGGGTGGCGGACAGGGTCAGGCGGCCACAACGCGGTTTGCCGGCGGCTTCGCGGCGCTCCGGCGACTCGATGCCGTGGTCCAGGCTGTTGCGCACCAGGTGCGTGAGCGGGTCGATAATGCGCTCGGTGAGCCCCTTGTCGAGTTCGGTGGATCTTCCCTCGGTGACCAGCTCCACTTCTTTGTCGAGCTTGCCGGCCAGATCGCGCACCAGGCGCGGAAAGCGGCTGAACACATAGTCCATGGGGACCATGCGCACCGACATCACCGCCTCCTGCAGGTCGCGGGCAGTGCGGGCTAGCAGATTGAGGCCGTGTTCCAGCTTCCCGTGGACCTGATCGCCGGCTTCCGACGCCACCTGGTTGAGCATCGACTGGGTAATGATCAGCTCGCCCACCAAGTTGATGATCTGGTCCACTTTGGTTACCGGCACGCGGATGGAGGTGGACTCGCCGCCTCCGGCGCCCTTCGCCGCAGCGCTCCGCCCCGGCTTCGATGTCTTTGGGGACGCCGCCTTTTTCTCTTCAACTTTCTCAGAGGATTTTTCCTCGGCGGTGCCCGCAGTCGCTTGCCCGGCGTTACCGGTATCCGCGGCGGCTCCGGCCTGCGCCAAGGGGCTGATCTCCAACTGCTCCGGCTCGGCGATAAAACACATTACCGCTTCAATATCATCCGCACTCAGAGAGGTGGACAGGGTCACCTCGTAGCGCTCGGCGCCGCCGGACTGACCCTTGATATCCCCCAGGTTGCCCAACTCTTCGATCAGCAGCTGACGGTCCTTTTCGGCCACATTGAGGAACACCACTCGGTAGCCTCCACCGGCACCGTCGGACTGCGGCTGCCCAGCTTCTCCAGCTGCGGGCTTCGGCACTGCTTCTACAGCTGCAGGCTTCGGCGCAGCACCGTTCACATCCGCAACTTCACCGATTTCCTCCAGAGCCAGCTGCTGCAGCGTCTGACATATCCGCTCCAACGCCTCCGGGTCCGGCTCGGAGCCGCTGCGATAGGCTTCCAGTTGGTCGTTCAGCATGTCTTTGGCTTCCAAAAAGGTATCCACTATGTCGCGGCGCAGGGCCAGCTCGCCGCGGCGGGTGTAGTCGAGCAGGTTCTCCAGCAGGTGTGTGGTGCGTTGCAGCGCCTCGAAACCGAAGGTGCCCGCACCGCCCTTGATCGAATGGGCAGCGCGGAAGATGGCATTCAGCTGTTCCGGGTCGGGAGCGTCCACATCCAGCTCCAGCAGATGGGTTTCCATCTCCGCCAGGAGTTCACCGGCCTCCTCGAAAAAGGTGTCGTAAAATTCTGTTATATCCATCTTTACTTACGCACTTGGAGGGGAGCGGACCAGTGCCCGGCCAATATCCGCGCCGCTGCCTGATCGCTGAGTACCATGATGCTGATACGCCGGTTTACAGGATCGCCGGGAGCACTGCCCGGTATGGGCACACGGTCGCCCATACCGGTGACACGCAACAATTTGGCGCTGTCCAGACCGCCAGCCACCAGCTCCCTGCGCGAGGCGTTGGCCCTGTCTGCGGACAATTCCCAGTTGCTGTACCCAATATCGCCCGCGGCATAGGTGAGACTGTCGGTATGGCCACTGATCGCCAATTGGTTGGGCAGCTCATTGAGCAGCGGCGCCATGGTGCGCAGCAAGTCCCGCATATAGGGCTCCACCCGATCACTGCCGAGGCGGAACATGGGGCGACTCTCGGTATCCAGCAGCTGGATACGCATGCCCTCGGGGGTCATTTCGAAGCGGGTCTGTTCGCGTAAATCGCGCAGCTCTGCCTTGGCCTCCATCACCGTTTCTATGCGGTGGCGCAGTTCGAGCAGACTGCGACGCACATCCGTGGGCAGTCGTTGGGTACGCATATCCACACGCGCCCGTTCACCGTCCACATGGGCCGGATCCGTACCGCCTCCGGGGATTACACTGGTGCTGGCGCTGTCGCGATCACCTTTGCTGAGCGCGACCGCCAGGGGGGTACGGAAATATTCCGCCAGCCCCGCAAGTTGCTGAGGAGAAGCAGCGGAGATAATCCACAGCACCAGGAAGAGCGACATTAATGCCGTCATCAGATCCGCGAGCGCGATTTTCCAGCTCCCACCGTGATACGCCTCTTCCCCTTTGCGCGGGCGGCGGATAACGATGCGGCGTTCCACCTTGTCCACGGCAATCACGCACTGACCAGACCGGACCGCACATACCCCTCCAACTCATCGAAGGTAGGTCTCTCGGCGGTATCCAAAGTTTTACGACCGAATTCCACAGCCAGCTGCGGCGCATAGCCATTGAGGCTGGCCAGCAGCGTGACGCGAATGCACTGCAGCATTTTCACCAGCTCCCGCGTCTGACGCTCGATACGGCTGGCCGTGGGATTGACAAAGCCATAGGCGAGCAAAATCCCCATAAAGGTACCCACCAGAGCGTGGGCCACCATGACCCCGATCTGGGCGACGCCGGAATCCGCCGCCCCCAGAGCATTCACCACCCCCAGGACCGCGGCGATAATGCCAAAGGCGGGCAGACCATCACCCACTTTAAACAGCGCATCGGCGGGAATCCGCGCTTCGTGCTCGAAAGCCTCTATTTCGTGCATCATCAATTCGTCGAGCTCCAGAGGATCCATGCTGCCGCTCACCATCAAGCGCAGATAATCGGTAATAAATCCCATGATCAGAGGATCATTCAGAATGCGCGGGTGCTCAGCAAACAGCGCACTGTCTCGCGGGTTTTCGATATCGTTTTCGATACCGATAACACCGTCGCGGCGCATCTTGGTGAGCAGTTTGTACTGCAACGCCATCAGGTCCATATAAGTGTCTTTGTCGTACTTGCCTGTACGCCTCATGCGCGAAAGGGTACGCAAAGTGGCCTTGATGGCTTTGCCATTGTTGCCCGCAATAAAGGACCCCAGCGCCGCACCAACGATGATCAGAATTTCCATCGGTTGATACAGCGGCCCAAGGTGCCCGCCGGACAGAGAAAAGCCCCCGAATACCGAGAGGGCGACAATAAGAAATCCGAGAACTATCAACACAACCGGCATCCCTCCGCTGACTGCATACACTGCCTTTAGCCTGTCTATCGGCGGACGGGCGGCGGGCTTGAGGGTCGGCGGCAGAAAAAGTCGCGCGCATGCTCGCTGCGCGGCGGCACAGACTGTCCAGGCGTTGCAAACGGGGCCCACCCCTGCTTGCAACATCACCACCACCAGCTATTTTTCCAGTAAGGCCGGCGGCCACCGCCAAGCCGTTTTGGGGAACCTCTGATTTATTCCCACAGGAGCTGTCATGGGCTTCGGGGCACTCAGGCAACAGGATGGGTGTCTCATCCAGCCTCAAAGTATCTTTACCATCGCGAGGCGACCGAATCAGAGCTTCCCTAGATGGACCTGCGATTTCTCTGCCACTCGCGCCGAGAAGACAATAACACCCGCTATCCGGACCTGACGTTTATGCTGATTGCGCACCGAGGCGACAAAGTCCGCCAACCGGCAAACACCATCGCCGCCTTCGAGGCCGCTCACGGCCTGGGCACCTGCGCCATTCAAATAGATGTCCGCTTCAGTGCCGATGGAACGCCCTGGTGCTTCCACGACGACCAAGTTCAGCTGCCCGGCCACAGCAGCACGCGCGCCTTTCATCAGCTGCACGACCGGGAATTGCGCCAGCTACCGTTAAATCCCCTTATTCAAGTGGTCGACTGGGCCAGCTGCCACCGGCACCTGGACTGGTTTATCGAAGTGAGCGCCACTTGCCTTACGCGATTAGGTACTGCGCGGGTCGTGGAGACACTGATGGAACTGCTGCGGGCCGAGAGAGACTCCTTTGCTCTGCTAACCGGAAACCACCACTGCCTGCGCTTGGCGCGCAGCCGCAACTGGCACCAGGTGGCACTGAAAGTGGACCGTGTGGCACGCTGCCTGTCTCCCGAGGTGGTCACTCTGGCGCCGGACTACCTTTTGATCCGCGACAAGCGTGTAGAAACGGCTGAGTTGCCACCGGGCCCCTGGCAGTGGGTGGTCTATGAGATCAACTCCGCCGAGGAAGCCGTGCACTGGCGCACCCGCGGCGCCCACCATATTCTCACCGGCAACCTGCCGTTGCTGATGCGATCCCGGGAAGCCAGCGATGTCTATGAATTTTGATGTCCTGGTGGTGGGGGCGGGCATACAGGGCGCCGGTGCCGCAGAAGCGCTGGCAAAGGCCGGTTATCGGGTAGCGATCCTCGAGCAGGTAGGCGTAGCCGCGGCCACCTCTTCCCGTTCCTCCAAACTCATCCACGGCGGTCTGCGCTATCTGGAAAGCGGTCAGTTCCAGTTGGTCTATGAATGTCTGCGCGAGCGGCGCTGGTTGCTCGACCACAAACCGCAGCTGGTGCGCATGGTGCCCTTCTATATTCCCGTGTACCGCCACAGTAAAAGGTCTGCGTGGGTGCTGCGCCTGGGATTAACCCTCTACTCTCTGCTGACCGGCGCGACCGGTGCCTATTCCCGCTTCCGCACCGTGCCGCAATCTGAATGGGATGGGCTCGCCGGTCTCGACCGCGAGGGACTGGTTGCGGTCTTCAGCTACTACGACGCGCAAACCGATGACGCTGCCCTCACACGCAATGTGGTGGACTCAGCAGTCGCACTCGGCGCCCGGCTTATCTGCCCCGGCAGCCTGATCGGCGCCGAACTGTCCGGCAACGGCTTGCGCGTCGATTACTTTTCTGAAGGTCAGCTCAACACACTGCGCACCCGCGCTCTGGTCAACTGCTCCGGCCCCTGGGTGGAAAGCACCAACGCGCTCTGCTCGCCGGAGGCACGACTGCCGGCAATCGAGCTGGTGGCCGGCACCCATATAGAGCTCCCCCTATCCCTGGGTGAACAGATCTTCTATGTGGAAGCCGAGGACGGACGCGCGGTGTTCGTTATGCCCTGGCGGGGCGGAACGCTGGTGGGCACCACTGAGCGCAACTATTCCGGGGATCCGCGGGACGTGGCCCCCACCATTGAGGAGGAACGCTACCTGCTGAGCACGGTGCAACGCTACTTTCCCCAGACCCGCGCGCTGCAGACACAAGATATTTGCAATAGTTTTACCGGGTTGCGGGTACTGCCGAAAATGGAAAAAAACCCCTTTTCCCGGCCGCGGGAAACACTTATCTGTAGCGACAATGAAAAACGGCCCCGGGTAGTGGCGGTGGCTGGCGGAAAGCTCACCAGCTACCGGGCAACGGCGCGCAAGGTTGTGAAAAAATTGCGTCTAACGCTGGAGGAGGACGATACCGGGGACGGCGGGAAGGCGGCGCATACCTCTCCCACCGGCCTATCGGAAAAGGAGCGCAACCTTTAATACCCCCGTGGCATCACAATCACTGACGGACGAAATAGTTACCCGTTTTTTCCTCTACCGAGTCCGGCGCCAGGGCGCCCCATTCGGTAATCAGTGCTCCGGTATCGCGGGCATGACGCAGCGTGAACAACGGCTCGTCCACTTGATAGACCTGCACCCCGTAGATATTTTTCACTTCGCCATTGCCGTAGGAGCGAAAGCGCACTATCGCCGATTCAGCACCGGCATCGAGCGTACAGCGAATACGGGAGTCTGACTGGTAGCCGCTGATTGCCAACAGGCAGCGGTCAGCTCCGAGCTCCAAACGATACTCCACCAGCATAGACGCCCCGCCGGGGTCCTCTCCCAGGGATTCGCTGAACAGATAGACCCCCTCCCAGTCCGCACGGGACTGGCAAGCGGCGAGGGCGAACAGTAAGGCGCAAAACGCCGTGATCGAGAACTTTTTTATCATAGCCATTGTAGTGCTCATCCCAGATACCCCTTTTGCAGTCCCTTTTCGTATTTCTGCCGCACTTTGACCGAAATCTCGGCTGGCGTAATGACGCCGTCCCTATTCTTGTCAAAGCCCGAGTTCTGCTCGTAGGTTTTACTCCCCTGGCGGAACAATGCGGCGGCGGGGTCCATACCGATCGCAGCCGGATACAGAATCGCCATATAGATATCCTCCAATGTCTTCAACTTGCCTTTGTAGGGCAGGAAATATTTTTCGACGTAATCCAGCTGTTTTTCTGCGGTCATTTTGGCCAGGGCTTCGGTGGTTGTACCCAGTCCCTTGGCAGTCCGCGGCATAAACTGGATCAACCCCGTGGCGCCACTGCCAGCGGCATTCTTAATTGAAGGACTGAAGGTTTCGCCAGTTTCAAAAGCCATGCAGGACATGAGGAAGTCTGGTGATATACCGAGGTTAGCGGCGACCTCCCTGACCCGGCGCTTGAACGCGGGAGATACCTTGGCGCCCCAGGCAATCGCGTCGGTCGCCGGGCGGGCGGCAGGTTCCGCAGCGCGCACACCGGTTTCCGTCGGGTGCACCGAGAAGGTACCGCGGAAATATACCGGCGTTTCCTCCGCATAGCGCGCCAGACTGCGCCAGGTTCTGCCGCCCACATCCACCCGGCCATCGGGCTTGGAGAAACCGACCACATTTCTCTGAAAATCCTTGATGCGGTTGATGGTATTCGGGCCAGCCAAGCCATCCACGGCAAGCAATGTCCAGGGAACGCGGGTAGCTCTGTTCAGCAGCTCCTGCACCAGCCGCACGTCATCGCGGAAGTTTTGGGCCCGAAAGCCGACCGATCCGGTCAATTTCATCTGAGTCTTCATAGTCCTTTTCCATGGAAATCCAGAAGGAAAACAGTGTAAAAAGCTGCGTTTATTTAAAACAATCAACCGTTCACAAATTCGGCGCTAAAATCCTGCTTCGCTCATTGCGCTACCCGCTCCATGCAGCGCAATGCACCCGGCTCCAGATAAGGAGCCCAGGTGCAGCGGTGGGTATTTCTAGAGCGAGGAAAGCGACAGGGAAGTACTAGGGGACCTCTGATTAGTTCGCGTCAACACTATGGTCGCTTCCGGGGCGCTCAGGCAATAGGCTGGCCATTTCGAAAACGCACGAGTACTTCCCTGTAGCTCCGACGGATACATCCCTGTATCCGACGGTTTCGAAATACCCCTCCTATCACCTGAGCTTCTCATCTGGCTCCAAAGCGTTTTTACGTCAGGAAGTGAATTAATCAGAGGTTCCCTAGTAAATTAATCCAAAGCGCCATAGTGCTTTCGCCAGCCCGATCGGGATAATATGTCCCCCGTTCGCAATGGTGGACCTGCGCGCCCCGCGGCCGCCACAACCGATAGTTGAGACATGCCCAATCACTCCCCACACCGATTCTGTACTGCCCCCCTGCTGGACTGGAGCGACAGGCACTGCCGCTATATGTGGCGCCTGCTGAGTAAGCGCGCAATGCTCTACTCAGAGATGGTGACAACCGGTGCGATTTTGCACGGTGACAGAAAGCGATACTTACAGTTCGACGCCGCTGAGCACCCCGTTGCGCTGCAGATCGGGGGCAGCGACCCGCGCGAGCTGGCTGAGTGCGCCCGTATCGCCGAAGACTGGGGCTACGATGAAATCAACCTGAACTGCGGCTGTCCCAGTGACCGAGTGCAATCGGGCCGCTTCGGCGCCTGTCTGATGGCGGAGCCGGAATTGGTGGCTGAGGGGTTGGCGGCCATGCGTGCGGCCGTTTCCATCCCGGTCACCGTCAAGCACCGCATCGGCATCGACGATATGGAAGACTATCCCGGCCTCACCCGCTTTGTGGAACACCAGGCCGCCGCGGGTGTCAGCACCTTTATCGTGCACGCGCGCAAGGCCTGGCTAAAGGGACTCAGTCCGAAGGAAAACCGCGAAATTCCACCACTCAACTACGATATGGTCTACCAGTTGAAAAGGGACTATCCGCAGCTGGAGATTGTCATCAACGGTGGTATCGACTCCATCGAGGCCTGTCGGCGACATCTGCGCCATGTGGACGGCGTTATGCTCGGTCGCGCCGCCTACCAGACCCCGGCGCTGCTCGCGCAAGTGGACAGTGAACTGTTCAGCGGTGAACCGGGACCCGGCGCCGCCCGGGTGGTTGAACAGATGCTGCCCTACATCGAGCGCCAGCTGGCACTGGGGGCACGCCTGAACCATATTACCCGCCATATGCTGGGGCTCTTTCAAGGGCTTCCGGGTGCGCGCCGCTTCCGCCGCCACTTGAGCGAAAATGCGCACCGCGATGGGGCCGGTCCGGAAGTGGTTGAGCAAGCCTTGGCGCAAGTGACTCAAGCCGCCTAGGGGTGCAGCCTCCCGGGCGCGATTCCGATCCAAGAGCGCTCGGCTACTGGGGCGGGCATGCGCTACTCAAGAACCAATTCAGTAAATCGAGGGACTGAAATGAACAAGCTCGAACAATTAAAGGCGCGCAGCCAGGTGGTTGCGGACACCGGAGACATAGCGGCGATTCAACGCTATCACCCCCAGGACGCCACCACCAACCCGTCACTACTGTTCAAGGCCGCGCAGTTGCCTCAGTACCAGGCACTGATCGGCGAGTCCCTGGATTGGGCTAAGCGCCATTGCCACGACGATGCGTCCATCCCCGGGCAGGCGGCGATCAAACTGGCCGTGGCCATAGGTGCGGAGATACTGCAGTTGGTACCGGGCGTGGTCTCTACCGAGGTGGACGCGCGCCTCTCCTTCGACACCCGCGCCACCATCGACTACGCGCGCCGTCTGATCTCGCTCTACGAACAGGCTGGCGTGCCGCGGGAACGGGTGCTGATCAAGATCGCTTCCACCTGGGAAGGGATAACGGCGGCATCGGTCCTCGAGCGGGAGGGCATCCACTGCAATCTGACGCTGCTGTTCAGCTTCTGCCAGGCAGTGGCCTGCGCCGAAGCGGGCGTTACGCTGATTTCCCCTTTTGTGGGCCGCATTCTCGACTGGCATAAAGCACACAGCGGCCGCGAAGATTTTACCGCCGAGGAGGATCCCGGCGTACTGTCGGTGCGCAACATCTACCATTACTACAAGTCCCGCGGTTACGACACGGTGGTTATGGCCGCCAGTTTTCGCAACACTGGTGAAATTGAAGCCCTGGCCGGCTGTGACCGCCTGACCATCAGCCCACAGCTATTGCAAGCCCTGGAGGAGGATGACGGCAACCTGACCGGGGGGCTGCCCGAGCAAACGGAACCCCTGGCGCGCCCAAACCGAGCTCTGGGCGAAGCCGAGTTCCGTTACCAACTTAACAGTGATGCTATGGCCACTGAAAAGCTGGCCGAGGGTATCCGCAATTTTGTACAGGATCAGGAGCGGCTGGAGCTTCTTCTGCAGACACATTTGATAGGGCGCACGGAAACAAATGCTGCAACAAATCCGTAAGCTGTTCGAGCAAATAGGCCGCGGCGCCGATGTCGAAGTCAGCGTTGACAAAGACGTGCGTATGATCAGTGCCGCTTTGCTGGCGGAAGTCGCCACCGTCGATCAGAAGCTGGACCAGCGCGAGCGAGCCACCCTGACCCGCCTGCTGCAAAGCCACTACCAGCTGGATTCCAGCGCCGCAGAGACGCTGGTCACTGAAGCCCTGGCTCACCGCGACCGGGCCACATCCCTGTACGAATTCACCCAGACGGTGAATGCACAGTTCAGCGACAGGGAAAAATACGCGCTGGTGTTACAGATGTGGCAGGTGGCTTTTTCCGACAATGTCATAGAACCCTTCGAAGAGCACCTGATCCGTCGGGTGGCGGAGCTGATCCACCTGCCCCACGGACGCTTTACGCGAGCTCGGGCAGAGGCGAGAGAGCTGCGCCAACGGGAGCAAAGGGATGACCCCAAAGGAATGGGAAAGGAAAGATAGCCTTGCCGGCTAACACGGCAAAACCGCAAAGCGCGTATGCATCATCAGTGCATCCGCGCGGAAGGCTTGCCAATTGGATCGCACTCCAGCTCCAGGGAGTGAACCAGATCGCGGAAGGCCTCCTCGTTGCGCGCATTCATGCTCATTAACACGCGGTGGGCTTCCAGCACCTTCTCCCGCGCCGCGTATTCATCCGGAGACTCGCACTTGAGGGCCTCGGTCTCGGCCAAGTCGCGGCGCTCATCGCTGACTTCGATGAGCGACTCAAAACCCATCGCATCCAGCAAGTGGCGGATACCCTCATCAGCGGACAGGGCGAGCGGTTTTGGGCGGCCCCGCTCCAGGGCGCGAATGGCAATCTTAGCCATCAACCCCAAAGTGGTACTGTCCACACATTCAGCGCCGTGCAGGTCGAATACTACGTCGGTGAAATCATCGCGCTTAAACATGCTGTCGATAAAGTCATCGAAGGAAGCACACAAATTGAGGCGCACATCACCCACCATTTTGATGACGTACACACCCTCGTGGGCTCCAACCATAATTTGCCCGGACTGCATAACAACCCCTGGCACATCCACGCTGCGGCAGCTATTGCGCGCGGGCAGATGGCGATAGTTCACTTACAGAGAGCACAACCGTTGATTGTCAGATAGCGCAGATCAAGCGGTTTGTGCGTAAAGTGGGCGGAGCTTACTCCTGCGCACCGGCAGTGGCAAGGGTACCAAAATCGATCGAATGGACTCTCCGGTCATTGCTGGCATTATTCCAGTATGCCAAGCGGCGAAAAGTCCATCCCAGACCGGTATCCACCTTTGTTGGGTCAGGCCGGCAACCGCCACCCACGCCTAGCGCCGAGCTACCGGCAAACCGCTATGCCGGTTATATCAGCCCTGCCTCAATGTGAGTATAGTGACGTCGTCCGGCAACGCGTCGGACGTGTCCACATGCAGCTCGGCACAGAGGGCATCCAGGTCACCGCAGCTGCGTTGGATTGCCTGCAGTAGCTGCTCTTCCCGCTTCAACAGGTCTCCCCGCAAAAGCTCCAGCACACCGTCGGAGCAAGTGACCAGACACCATTTAGCCGGCAATTTGGCACACAGCACCGACCAGTCCCCCTGCTCAAAGAGCCCCAGAGGCCGTCCCTTACCGGGCAGCCATTCGGCGCCCTCGTCAGTCAGCAGTGCCGGCATGGGCACCTGCCCCGCAACGGCATAGTGCAGCTGGTCCGTTTTGGTATCCACCACCCCGACGAACATACTGGCATGCTTTTCCAGGCGTGTGGAAAGCAGCTCCCGATTGATCATGCTGAGAATATCGAGCAGATCAGTGCCCAGCCTCTCCTGCTGCACAAACAGCGACCGCTCGCGCAATTCGTGCATGATGCTGTTCTTGATCAGCGCCGTCACCAGCGCCGAGGAGACACCGTGCCCGGACACATCCGTCAGATAGAAGGCGACAAAGCGCCCTCCGAATAGGCCATAGTCGACAAAGTCGCCACTGAGGTAAAGGGAGGGAACCAGGCGGTAAGCGGCTTCTATACCGCCGGGGTAGCGATAGGGGGTACGGGGCAACAGGTGCTGCTGCAACAGGCGCCCGGCCTGGTGGTCCTGCTGCAAGAGTTCCACGTGATCGCGCAATTCGCGGTTGCGCCGCTCCAGTTCTTCGCGGTACTCGCGGTTTTGGGTCTCCAGAGTTTCGGCATTGGCAATGCGGCAGATGGCGTGGTCAATGACCGCCGTATCTTCGAGGGGTTTGAGCAGGTAGTCTGCAGCACCGAGGCGCAGCGCCTTCACTGCGTCGCCGACGTCGCTATTAGACGAGAGCACAATCACTGCGGTTTCCGAGGACAAGCGCTTGATCTTGCGCAGCACCTCCAGGCCATCCATGTCCGGCAAATTGAGGTCGACAATCACCAAATGGAAAATCCGCGGGGTGAAGCGACCGATGCCCTCGACGCCACTCTCCGCCACCACGACCTCGTAGCCGAGACGCGACAATGCGCCGCGCACATAGTCGCGGGAACGCAGCTCACTTTCGATCAGCAGTACATTTCTGCGGTCAGCCATGGCGCGACTCGCCGACACCCGGCGGCGGCTGGGGAACAATCAGAAGTCAAACTCTTCATCGGAATCGCTGCCGAAATCATCCTCCAGTTCACCGTCTCGAATCAGATAGTCGCGCCGCTGCAGATAGGCATCCCGCAGTAGGATATAGCGGTCACCGTGCAACAGGGTTTCCGCCTGCAGCAGACCGGCACGTGTCTGAACCAAATCGGTGAACTTAAATGCATAGCTGGTCTGATCGTGATTGATGTAGGTAAGCGGGTTGGTATACCAGTCTACCACCCCTCCGGGGGCATCCCGCAGGGTGGAGGGTCCCATAAAGGGCAGCACCACATAGGGCCCGGAGGGCATGCCCCAAACCGCCAGCGTCTGGCCGAAGTCTTCCCCTTCACCGGATTCCAGGCCCACGTGCTTGGCCACATCAAAAAGGCCTGCCACGCCTACGGTACTATTAACCAGGAAGCGCCCTGCGTCGTTACCCGCCTGCCCCCACTTTCCCTGCAAAAGGCTGTTGAAGGAGTTTGTGATCTCGCGCAAGTTCCCGAAAAAGTTGCTGATACCGGTTTGCATAAATATTGGGGTGATCTGGCGGTAACTGGTGGCAACCGGCTTCAGCACCCATCGGTCAGCGGTATCGTTAAAGCGGAATACGGCGCGGTTGAAGCCCTCCCAGGGGTCACGCTGAGCCGGTTCCTCCTCGCTGGCGAACTCCTCCGCCGGATCGAAACCGTATTCATCTTCCAGCGTCGAGGCCTCAGCCTCGCTTTCAGCATCGTTTCCATCTGCGGCAAAGGGGTCTTCGCTCTCTGCAGAAGGCTGTATGTCTTGCTCGCTGGATGTTGTCTGGGGCGCAACGACCTCTTGTTCCGGCTCTGCAAAAGGCTCCTGTGCCAGCGCAGAAGCGGCGCAAAGCATGGTTGCAAACATCCAGGGGGAAATGAAACTGCGTCCCAGCAAAACCCTGCTCCTCTTCGTCATAGTTACAATTGCGAGGATTTTAACGCCCCCACAGTAGGTAAACCACCCTGGGCAGCATAGCAGCTGGGGACTGGGCGGTTTTAGTCAAGAATTGAAGAGATTCCGGCAAGTGTCAGGGCTTTAGCCCGGCGATGACACCGATGCGCAGCAGTTTTTCCAACAGCTCGCGCCCGAATACCAACATTGACTTCTGGTCCACCTGCCCAATTTCCTCTGCCAGAATTTCCAACACCTGCCCCCCGTTCCGCTCTCCCTCTTGTAGCAACTGTAGCAAGCGCGCAGTCACTGCATTGATTTCCATAAAGCGAACCCGGTCACTGCGGTCGCGATAGACCAGAAGGAACGTCGGTTCCGGCGGCGGCTCCTGCGGCTGGTAGGCCGGTCCGATCCGATGCACCGGATAGCGGTAATTGAGGGACCACACCAGGGGAGAAACCACCGGCACCTGCACCAGCACATCCCCTGTTTGCATCAACGCCTGCGGAAACTCCGCCTCATTGACGTCCAAGGCCAATTCCACCCATTCATAGTGGGCCAGCTCCAGCAGGAAAGGCGGATCGTCGGCGCGCAGTCCCCGCTCGTGCTGCAGATAGTGCAAAAACTCCTCGCTGATTTGTAAAAAGTACGGGCTGCGGGACGCGTGATGCCGGACAAAATCGCGCACCATGGCGTGCCAGTGCTCGTCTCCCACAGCGCCGCCACCTTCGCGGTATACACTGCGCAACACCGGAAAGCCATCGGCAATAAAAGACTCGATATTGTTGTAAATCAGATCCCGGTATATGCCCATACGGCGATCTTCAATCCCTTCGGGCGCCACACAGGCGTCTGGCGCGCGCAAATGTGCGGCAAATGCCCGCTGCAGACTTTGAAAGTGCCTAGGGTTACCCGTGACTGAAGGCATGATGCACCTCCCCCGCTGTGTAAGCGGCCTGGATGGATCTGATCCGCGCCACCTCGCACAACAATTCGGGCAGCGGCGGTATATTGAAGTCCCGCTCCAGTAAGGTCGGCATTCTGC
Organism: Microbulbifer thermotolerans; assembly: GCF_001617625.1. Classification (NCBI taxonomy): domain Bacteria; kingdom Pseudomonadati; phylum Pseudomonadota; class Gammaproteobacteria; order Cellvibrionales; family Microbulbiferaceae; genus Microbulbifer; species Microbulbifer thermotolerans. The sequence goes on from NZ_CP014864.1 coordinate 2,898,743, forward strand.
CGTGAATTTCATAAGCCCGTTCCAGCAACTGCCATACGGGGTCGATTACCGGCGCGCCGTGCGTATCCACTTTTAAGTCCTCGGCCTCATCGTAGTGCCCGGCCACATGGACGTAGCGGATGCGTGTGCTGGGCAGCCCCTGCAGAAAGTGCAGCGGATCGTAATTGTGGTTTACGGAATTGACGTAGACGTTGTTCACGTCCAGCAGCAGGTCACAGTCCGCCTCTTCGAGCACCGCATTGAGGAATTCCAGCTCCGTCATCTCCTGGCCCGGCGCGGCATAGTAAGACACATTTTCCATGGCGATTCGCTGTTCGAGAATATCCTGCACTGTGCGTATCCGCCCCGCCACGTAGGTGACCGCTTCAGCGGTGAAGGGGATCGGCAACAGGTCGTAGAGGTGGCCGTGGTCGGAACAGTAGCTCAGATGCTCGCTATAACAGCGGATTTCGTGATCGCGAATAAACTTTTTGATGGATTTGACCAGTTCCAGATCCAGGGGAGCGGGCGAACCGATCGACAGGGACAGGCCGTGGGTAACGAAGGGAAACCTTTCAGTATAGCTGCGGAACCAACGCCCGAAGCGCCCGCCAACACCTATCCAGTTTTCCGGCGCCACTTCGAGAAAATCCACAGACTCATCGGGAAGTTCCTCCCCCATCATAGAGCGCCGTAACCCCAGGCCGGCACCGTTAACCGGATAAAAGGTATCTTCCTGCATTCTGTGAGAAACCTCTGTATCACCCGCTCCCGGGCTTATAGAAATGTGCCACTATAGACGGGAAGCGCAATTGATGAGCTGAAGGATTTTCGAAACCAGCGGATGACGGATCTCGAGCGCACCTGGAACCTTTCTGCGCTCAGGGGGAATGCATCCGTGTCCCCACGGCTTCTTGACTTTTGCGGATATCGGCCCTGGCAGCGGTTCCATGCAAAAACGACAGGGCCGATTCCCGCGAGGGAAATAGCGAATTATCCGCCGCATTTACCCTCGCCGCATTTACCTTCCTTTTTCTTACCTTCTCCGCATTTACCCTCGCCGCACTTGCCTTCTTTCTTCTTGCCTTCGCCGCATTTACCCTCGCCGCATTTGCCTTCCTTTTTCTTGTCCTCTCCCTGCTGCATGGCAAGGTTATAGCCGGAGGAGAGCTCCTCGGCGGCAAAGGGATTGGCATTGCCGACAGACGCGGAAACATTTATCGCCGCAGAGGCCAGAAAAGCCGCGCCGACCGCAGCTGCTACCGGGGAAAGATTCTTCTTGGACATAACGGATCTCCTGATAAAAATCCTGAGTAATGGAAAACAAACGCCACAGCGCGACAGTTTTCCAGGAGGAGTATAGTGCCACCAACTGCAAAACAGTCGCGCACTGAGACAGGATCGAAGAACGAAATTTCCACTCTCCAGCGGAATAATGTCCAAACCGTGACCCCGTTCTCGAATGGTTGGTCGCTGTTTGGCGGGGTTTATTACACCTACGGCGGGATTTTTTCAGAAACGGCAAACGGCGGGTTCTATTTCCTCCCACAGCTTGCGCAGGCGCTTGGCGGATACCGGCCTCAGAGTTTTTAAAGTCTGGGCAAAGAGTGAGACGCGGAATTCTTCCAACATCCAACGGTACTGTGCCAGCTGAGTATCCGCGGCCAGCGATCTCGGGGTATGGCGCTCCGCCAAGGCGAGATAAGGTTCTGCGGTCCCGTGAAGCTCTGCCTGCAAACGGCGGTCGCGGTTTGGGTCCAGAGCAGCCTTTTCCAGACGCAGAGAGATCCCTTTAAGGTAGCGGCTGTATTGGCGCAGCCACTCCAGTGGAGTATCGAACAAAAAGCCGCGGTAAAAGAGTCCCGCCAGTTGCTGCTGGATATCCCCCACCGCCATGGCCAGGGCCAGATTTTTCTGCTGTTTGATCAGCTTGCGCAGTGGTACCAACTGAGCCAGCGCTTTTACCAGCAGGTCGGCGATCTCCTGAGCCACCGATACCAGTTCCCCACTCTTTTCCAATGCGGAGAGAAAATCCGCCTCAGTGCGCGGCCATTGTTCGTCCGGCCAGAAAAGCTCGCGTGCGGCGGCCAGCAGAATGTCGTCCGCCACGTCTTCCCGCTTGCCCAGGTCCGCAGCGGAAAGCCCCAATTCCTTGCCGCGCAACAACTCTTTGCGCAGATATTTGACCGGCTCGGGCAGGTGGAGTAGCGCCAGACGACAGATACCCGCGCGACTCTGCCGCTGCGCTTCATAGGGGTTATCCAACAGCTTGAGGGAAACGCTGTCTTGCGCCTCTATCAAGGTTGGATAGGCGCGTACTTTCAAGGCACCCTGTTGCAATATGTGGGTTTCGGGCAGATCGCCGAAATCCCAGTGGGTGATCCCTTCGCGCTCGAAGTCATCGCCGGCAGTGGCCAGTTCCTTTTGTACCCGGTCCTTGTAGCGCGCCTGCAACTCAGGCAGATTCCGCCCCTGATCGAGCAGTTCACCCTCCTCGTCCAGCACCTGGATATTGAAACGGTAAAAATCTTCGAGAGATGCTTCCGCCGCTTCCCAGGCGGAATCCGGCACTTCCTGCGCGGTTTGACGTTTGAGTTCCTGCGCCAACGCCTGCCACAAGGGCAACTGGTCCGGCTGTAGGCGGGGCAACGCCTTGTCCACCGCCGCGGGCACAGGCACAAAATATTTGCGCCATTGTTTGGGCAGTGCCTTGATCAGCGCTATGCATTTGTCGCGCAACAGCCCTGGCACCAGCCAGGTAAGCCGCGCCGCAGGGACTTGGTGCAGTGCGCCCACGGGCACCTGAACACTGACACCGTCATCTTCCGCTCCAGGCTCGAAGTGGTAGGCGAGCGGAAACACCATGCCGCCGGTGGACAGTTCATCGGGGAATTGAGCCTCACCGATATTGGATGCGGTGTGCTGCATCAAAAGTTCACGGGGGACGTAGAGCAGATGCGGCTCCTTTTCCTCCGCCCGCTTGCGCCAGTGCTCAAAACCGGCCAGGTTTATGATGTCCCCAGGCACTCGCTCGTCGAAAAAGCGGAAAATCACTTCGTCATCTACCAGGATATCGCGGCGGCGGGACTTGGCCTCCAAATCCTCCAATTCCGCCAGCAGCTCCCGGTAGTGTTCGAAAAATCCGCCCTTGCCCCGGTAGCGCTGCTCCACCAGTGCCTGGCGAATAAAGACCTCACGGGATATTTTCGGGTCCAGTTTTCCAAAGTGGACGCGGCGTTTTTCCACCAGCACCAGACCGTAGAGGGAGATTTTTTCAAACGCCATCACCCGGCCGGAACGGGTATCGTAGTGGGGTTCGGAATAGTTGCGCTTGACGAGGTGCTCCGCCGCCGCAAGCACCCAGTCCGGCTCGATTTTTGCCACGGTGTGCGCGAATAGCCGGCTGGTTTCCAGCAACTGCGCGGCGACAACCCAACGCGGAGGTTTTTTGAATTGGCCTGATCCGGGAAAAATATGGAAACGCCGGTTGCGACAACCGAGAAATTCTTTATTTTCATCCCGCACACCGATATTGCCCAGCAAGCCGGGCACAATGGCCGCGTGCACCGCGGCGTAATCCGCCGCCTCAGCATTTTCCTTCAGTTCCAACTCACGACAGGCCAGGCGCAGTTGGTGGTGTATATCCCGCCACTCGCGCATACGCAGCCAGGACAGAAAGTTTCTCTGACACCATTTGCGCAGCTGGTTCTGGCTCAGGGCCTGGCGCTGTGCTTCAAAAGCCTCCCACAGCTGCACATAGGAGAGAAAATCCGATTCCTGGTGCTGCCACTGCCTGTGCTTTTCATCCGCTGCCTGCCGCTTTTCCGCCGGGCGCTCGCGTGGGTCTTGCACCGCAAGCGCACTGACAATAATCAGTATTTCCCGCAGGCTGCCGCGCGCCGCGGCGGCCGCCAGCATACGACCGAGACGCGGGTCCAGTGGCAGGCGCGACAGAGTGCGCCCGAGCGGTGTCACCTTGCCGCGCGCGTCCAGCGCCTGCAATTCCTGTAACAACTTGTAACCGTCGTTAATCAGGCGCTGGTCCGGCGGATCAACAAACGGAAAGTCGCGGATATCACCAATTCTGAGCTGCAACATTTGCAGAATAACCGCGGCCAGATTGGTGCGCAGTATCTCCGCATCGGTAAATTGTGCCCGCTGCTCGAAGTCCTTTTCGTCGTAGAGCCGCACACAGATACCGGCACTGACTCGGCCACAGCGGCCGGCGCGCTGATTGGCGCTGGCCTGGGAAATGGGTTCCACCGGCAGCCGTTGAATTTTGCTGCGGTAACTGTAGCGGCTGATTCGCGCTGTGCCGGGATCGATCACATAGCGAATCCCGGGCACGGTAATCGAGGTCTCCGCCACGTTAGTGGCGAGAACTATCCTGCGGCCCTTGTGACCGTGAAAAACCTTGGCCTGCTCCGCCAGACTGAGGCGCGCATAGAGCGGGAGTATCTCAATATTCGCCAACTGCGCATCGCGCAGCGCTTTGTGACATTCGCGGATTTCGCGCTCACCACTCATAAATACCAGGATATCGCCGCCGCGCCTGCCGCTGGATTTTTCCCCCTCCAGAAGCTCCTCCACCGCGGCGACAACCTGCTCGTTCAAATCCTGGTCACTGTCGAGCGGCGGGCGATAGCGGATCTCTACCGGGTAGGTGCGCCCGGAGACCTCAATGATCGGTGCACCGTCGAAGTGCTGGGAAAATTTTTCCAGGTCGATGGTAGCTGATGTGATGATCAGTTTAAGATCCGGACGCTTCGGCAGCAGGGTTTTCAAATAGCCCAGCAGGAAATCGATATTCAGACTGCGCTCATGGGCTTCGTCCACAATCAGAGTGTCGTATTGATTCAGCAACGGATCGCGCTGGATTTCCGCCAGCAGTATGCCGTCGGTCATCAACTTGATATGGGTGTGCTCGCTGCTGTGGTCGGTAAAGCGCACCTGGTAGCCGACGGATTCCCCCAACGGCTGCCCCAACTCCTCGGCAATGCGATTGGCAACGGTGCGCGCGGCGATACGGCGCGGCTGGGTATGGCCGATCTGGCCGGTGATACCGCGGCCAAGTTGCAGGCAGATTTTCGGCAACTGGGTAGTTTTTCCCGATCCGGTTTCCCCGGCGACAACAACCACTTGGTGTTTGGCGATCAGCTCGGCGATTTCATCGCGCCGGGCCACCACTGGAAGCCCTTCCGGCCAGCGTATTTCCGGCACTTTCTGCCGGCGCGCCTCCACCAGTGCCAGAGACGTCTCGAGCTGTTCCTTGATTTGCGCAAGTATGCGGTCGGCCGGTTTGCCCGCCTTGATTCGCCTGCGCGCGTTACTGAGAGACTTACGCAGGCGGTAGCGATCGCGCCCCATACACTGGGCGATGCGGCTTTCCACAGCGGTGAGGGAGGTTGCGGTCTCAGGGTGTTTCATGGGTTCGCTTTGCCACTGCAAACCGGCAATTATACCCGTCTCTCCGCATCGGCACAGTCAGCGGCACCGCAGTAAAAGCACTTGGGAATCTGTGCTCGAGGAAACTCGGATGAGCTTGCTTCGTGGCAACTAGGGCACCACTGATGCATTCACCTCTTGACGGTAAAGCTTCCTCGAAGCTGGATGAGGCGCTCAGACGATGGGATGGATATTTCGAAACCGCCGGATACTCGGTCAGCGCCCCTTCACCAGGTAGGCAATGGCCCGGTCCAGTCCCTCCAAGGTCATGGGATACATATGCCCACCAACCAGGCGTTCAATCAGGCCGATGCTGGATGTGTATTGCCAGTGAGCTTCGTCGACCGGGTTCAGCCACACCAGGCTGTCGTAGTTATCCACTACCCGCTGCAACCACATTGCCCCCGGCTCTTCGTTCATATGCTCGACACTACCGTAGCGGCTGGTGATCTCGTAAGGCGCCATGGAGGCATCGCCTACGAATATGATTTTGTAGTCTTTGCCATAGGTGCGCAGCACTTCCAGCAAGGGAGTGGTTTCCCCATAGCGGCGCTGGTTGTCCTTCCACACATGTTCGTAAACGCAGTTGTGGAAATAAAAATATTCCAGGTGCTTAAACTCCGAACGGCAGGCGGAGAAGAGTTCTTCACACACACGCACATGCATGTCCATGGAACCGCCCACATCGAAGAAAATCAGCACTTTTACTGCATTGTGTCGCTCCGGCACCATTTTGATATCCAGCAGGCCGGCGTTGCGCGCTGTCGATGCAATGGTGCCGTCCAAGTCCAGTTCCTCGGCAGCGCCGGCGCGGGCGAATTTGCGCAGTTTGCGCAGCGCCATCTGAATATTGCGTGTGCCCAGTGCGACACTGTCGTCCAGGTTGCGGAACTGCCGCTTCTGCCACACCTTGACCGCAGAACGGTTGCGGCTGCTCCCCCCCACGCGGATGCCTTCCGGGTGATAGCCGCTGTTGCCAAAGGGACTTGTGCCGCCGGTGCCTATCCAGCGATTGCCGCCGCTGTGGCGCTTTTTCTGCTCCTGCAGGCGCTTTTGGAATTCTTCCAGCAGCTTTTCAAGGCCGCCGAGGCTGTCGATTTTGGCTTTTTCCTCTTCCGAGAGCTGCCTGATGAATTCAGAGCGCAGCCAGTCCTCGGGAATCAACTGTTCGAGAATGTCGTCCAGTGTTTGCAAATCTTTAAAATAAGCCTCGAATGCCCGGTCGAACTTGTCGAAATGCTTTTCATCCTTGACCAGGCAGGTGCGGGCAAGAAAATAAAAGGCTTCCATATCTGCAAAAACCAAGTGCTGCTGCAGGGCTTCCAGCAGAGACAACAGCTCAGTAATGGAAACCGGCAGTTTATGCCGGCGCAGATTCAGGAAAAAACCGATCAGCATATTGCGCCTCTATCGCGGGGTGAAAGCCGGGTCGCCGACAGTGGCTAACGCTTTTCCCGGCGAGCCATAAAGGCCAACCGCTCGAGCATATGCACGTCCTGCTCGTTTTTCAGCAGAGCGCCGTACAAAGGCGGAATCGCACTGCTGCTGTCACGGCTTCTCAGTACCTCCTCGGGAATATTGTCCGCCAGCAGGAGTTTCAACCAATCGATTAATTCGGAAGTGGAAGGCTTTTTCTTCAAACCCGGCACTTCGCGCAGCTGGAAGAAAATATCCATTGCCTCCGCCACTAATTGGCGCTTGATACCGGGGAAGTGCACTTCGACGATTTTGTGCATCGTCTCCCGATCCGGAAAACTGATGTAGTGGAAGAAACAGCGGCGCAAAAAAGCGTCCGGCAGCTCCTTCTCATTGTTGGAAGTGATGATAACAATGGGGCGCTGTTTGGCCTTGACCGTCTCGCCAGTTTCGTAGACGAAGAATTCCATGCGGTCGAGCTCTACCAGCAAATCGTTGGGAAACTCGATATCCGCCTTGTCGATTTCATCAATCAGGAGCACCACCCGCTCCTCGGACTCAAAAGCCTCCCACAGCTTACCCCGCTTGATGTAATTGCGGATATCGTGGACCTTGTCCACCCCCAACTGGGAATCCCGCAGGCGGGATACGGCATCGTATTCGTACAGCCCCTGCTGCGCCTTGGTGGTGGATTTGATATGCCACTGTATCAAGCGGAGACCCAGGCTGCGGGCCACCTCTTCGGCCAGCAGTGTCTTGCCTGTGCCCGGCTCACCCTTGATCAGCAACGGCCGCTGCAGGGTGACCGCCGCGTTCACCGCCATCTGCAGGTCTTCGCTGGCTACATAGCTTTCAGTGCCGGTAAATTTCATTGTCGCTCCACTCAGGTTCCGCGCAGGTTACTGTGAGAAGCGCATATTAATTGATCGGCCAAAAGGGATGGAAGACGGGAGTGCTCAATGTCATTGACGACTTGTGAGCTACAGGCGTACCCGACCGGCGAACCGGCTCAGGCGGCCTGAGTGCTCCGGCGGTGGACCACTTGGCGGCCCTTGTCGGTGATATACCAGCGGATGCCCAGATGGCTGTGGATCTTGCCCACCATCTCCAGTACCAGCAGGTTGTTCAGCGCGCGAGCGACAGAGTTGGTTTCCATTCCCGCCTCCTGCACCATGCCTGACAGAGCTCGGAAGACACAGTCGCTGTTGTTGAGCAGTTTGAGCACCTGCAGTGCATTGTCGTCCAGCTTGCGGATCTGGTTGAAGTCCAGCGTCGGCCCCTGTTCCGGGTCGCCCTCTATCTCGTGCTCCAGCAAGGGCAGCATCTCTAACTGCATTGCGCGCAGCTCTTGCTCCAGGTGCTCCACCCGGGCGCGGGCGATGCTGGCGTCGCGCAGTTGCCGGCGTGCGGCGTTGAATACGAACATGCGCGAGGCGATGGCGGCGAGCAGGCAATAGCCGGTGAAGATCAGCAGACGCGAGGGGTCCCCCTGAATCTCTATCAACAGATCGCTCTGGGTGAATTTGAGGAAAATCGGCACCATCAGCGCGCCGCACAGCCCCATAATCAGGCAACGCGCCAGACCCGCCGGGTCCTCCTCGGTAAACAGCATCTGGTAGTAGTTCACCAGGCCGCCGAGAATACCCGAGACCAGCATTACGGCCGTCAGGATTAGTAGATGGTCGAGCATCCCTGTCCCTCTGCCGGCAAGGAAGCGCCGGTATTTTTCTGTTTGAATCCACGTCGATGGCAGGGCCAGCCTTATAGATATAGCAGTTGCGGCCCCCTGCGGTGGAGGAGGAGGGAGAAAAAGGCGCCTTTGATCGGATGCTCCGTCACTGCTCGTCGAAATAGGGATCTTCCTGGAAGCGCTGGCGCTTTTCGCGGCGGTAGCCCAGGTAGAGGACGGCGAGCCCCCACAGGGCCATCAGCGTCAAGGCGCCGCCAGCGGCAAACACCAAGTTGGCGGTCACTTCCGGCGCTGCGCCCTCCTCCTCAAACAGCATCTGGTAAACAAACAAGGGCAACACGGGGACCGCCACCGCATCGGGCGCCATAGGGCGCGCGGGCATCAGCAGCACCGCGGCAAAGGTGATCAGCAGCAGACGGCGCAGCCAAGCCCAGCTCCAGGTGCGCGTGAACCACCAGCCAGCCAGTAACAGCACCAGGGTGGCAGCGGTGTAGATGGTCCAGGCAATGCGGTATTCTTCAGCCATGGTATTTCTTTACTTCCAACAAGGACGGACATAGTACCCGCCCTGTAAACAGATTTAGCATTCGCCACTTACCCAGCGGACGATATGCTCCTCAAAGTCGTCCGGATGCACCAGTTCTTCACTAATCACACGGCCGCGCACCGAGATGCCCGCCTCGTGCACTGATTCCGCGCGGCCCGAAACCAATGGATGCCACGCCGCCAGCTGGCGCCCCTCGGCCAGGGTGCGGTAGGCGCATGTCGCCGGCAGCCAGCTGAAGCCCCCGCCGCTTACCGCACGCAACTGAATGCAGTCCGGCACTTCTCTTTTGCGCTGGGCGTAATCGCGACAGCGGCAGGAGTGAGTGTCCAGCAGCCGGCAGGCGACGTTGGTGCTGTAGATCTCACCGCTTTCCTCATCCTCCAGCCGGTGTAGACAGCAGCGGCCACAGCGGTCGCAGAGCGCTTCCCACTCTGCGTCACTCATCTGCCCAAGGGATTTGCTCTGCCAGAAATTTTTTTCCATCACGGCCGCCCGCTCAGCGCTGCAGCTTGCAGTTTTTAGCGGCGATGGCGCTCATCTCTGAATCGACTGCCGGAGGCATCTGCAAATAGTAGCCGTGCTCGCGGATTTCATTCAGGACTTTGTTCGCATCCGCGCGGGCCAGGCGCTTATCCGGCGTCAGCAGCAGTGTGGTTACATGCTGCGGCTTGCCGAACAGTTGCAATAGTTTTTCAGGCACCTTGGCTGTGCCTTCGCGTTTGTCCACGTAGAGATACATTTCGTCCTTGCGCGGACTGCGGTAAATATCGCACAGGCTTTTCACTTCGGTTCCTCTTTACGCAGCTCATTCAATACTTTGAGTAGCCGCTCGCCAATGACTGGAGCACGCCAGCCGCGCAGGCGCCCCTGCAACTCGGGGCGGGGCGACTGTATCAATGTCTCCAACTCCTTCTTGCGCACCAGTATTTCCGCAGGCAGCCCTTCCTGCTCGGCGACGGTGCTGACGCACTGGCGCAGTAGTTTCAGCCATTCTCCCTCGCGGCGATTGAGGGGCTGGGGCAGAGGCGGCGGCGGGTCCTGGCGTTCGGCCGCGCGCCGGATAATCTGTAGCAGTGTCTCGCCGTATTCACGCAACGCTCGCCCTTCAAATCCCGGCTGTGCCAGCGCAGCCACGTGCTTTGGCAGCCGCTGGGCAAGATTCATACAAACATTTTCCTTCAGCAGGTGGTTGCGGGGCAGGTCGCGCAGGCGCGCCTCCCGTTCGCGCCAGGCACACAGGTCCTGCAACGCCGCCAGCTGCGCGCCGCGCAAGCGCCAGGCGCCTTTTACCTTGCGGTAGTAAAGTTCCGGTGGTTGCGGATTGCGGGCCGCGGACACCAACGCCGCACAGTCTTCCTGCAGCCATTCCAGGCGCCCGCGCTCGCGCAGGCGTTTGATCAGCACACCGTACATCAGCGGTAACCAAGCCACGTCCAGCGCGGCGTATTTTTTCTGCGCTTCGGAAAGCGGGCGCTGCAACCAGTCGGAGCGGGTCTCGCTCTTTGGCAGCTCTATATTGAGCAGCTCCTTCACCGCTGCGGCATATCCGAGACCCGCACCCATACCGGTCAGGGCGGCAGCGATCTGGGTATCGAAGACCGGCTCGGGGATGGCCCCCAACAGCCGCTCCAGTGTTTCCAGATCTTCACTGCAGCTGTGCATGATCTTGGTAACGCGGGTGTCCAGCAGCAGTTCACGCAAGGGATCGAGATTGTCAATGGCCAGGTTGTCGATCAGATAGCAGCGCTCACCGTCGCCCACCTGCACCAGGGCGGGCCGGGGATAGAAGGTGCGGCTGCGCATAAACTCTGTATCCAGTGCCAACGCCTGCTGACGACGCCAGCGCTGACAGAGTTCGGCCAGCTGTTCACCGCTGTCAATCCAGATGGGGGTGGTATCTACTTTCACCATGCGTTTTCTTAAAATGCGGTTCGGCTGTTAAAGGCGTGTGCCAGGGTGCCCCCGTCGATATATTCCAACTCGCCGCCAATGGGAACGCCGTGGGCGATACGGCTCACGGCAATGCCGCGGGCCCTGGCGCGCTCGGCGATAAATTGCGCCGTGGCCTCACCCTCGACCGTGGGGTTAGTGGCGATAATCAGCTCCTCCAGCGGTTCACTGGCCAGGCGCTGCTCCAGCAGATCGATACCCAGATTTGCCGGGCCCACACCGTCGATCGGCGACAGGTGGCCGTGCAGGACAAAGTAGCGGCCGTGATAGTTGCCCGCCTGTTCTATCGCCAGAATATCCGCCGGAGTCTCCACAACGCACAGCAGTTTCTGATCGCGATGACGGTTGTTACACAGAGCGCAGACCTCTTGTTCCGTCAGGGTACGGCACTGGCTGCAACGCCCGACTTTTTCCACCGCCTGCTCCAGGGCTCGCACCAGTGAGTCCGCCGCGTCCCTGTCCTTTTCCAACAGGTACATCGCCATGCGCTGAGCGGACTTTGGCCCCACGCCCGGCAGACAGCGCAAGGCGCGGATGAGATCTTCAATCAGGGGACTAAACATAGATTCTGGGATTCAGCGTCACAGTCGGCTCAAAAAGGGAATTTAAAGCCTTCGGGCAGGCTGATACCGGAGGCAAGATCACCCAGCCGCTGTTTCTGCAGCGCCTGTGTCTTTTCTTCAACACGGCGCACCGCGTCATTCACTGCGGCGGCCAGCAGGTCCTCGAGCATTTCCTTGTCTTCACCGAGCAGGTCCGGATCGATTTCCACCGATGTAACATCGTGGCGACCGTTCATGGTGACCTTGACCATTCCGGCACCGGATTCCCCGCAGACACGCAGAGCGTCGAGCTCCTGCTGTATCTTCTGCATTTTCTCCTGCATCTCGGCCTGCATCTTCTGGGCCTGCTGCATCAAATCGCCCAAACCTTTCATGATGAACCTCTTCTATTGATTCGCTGCGGGCGCCTGCCGTCTCAATTGCGGCGCGGCGGCAATCTTTGGCGAATGCTCCCGCATAGCTAGTTATTCGGTTTCCACCAAGGACTCCACGGAATCCGGCAGCAGTTCGGCACCCAGCTCCTGCTGCAGTTCCCGCACCAGCGGGTCGCTGGACAAAGCTTCCCGCGCGGCGGCCAGGCGTTCTTCCCTGGTGGCCGCGGCCAAGTGCGCAGGCGTCTGCCCCTGTACTTGGCCCACCTGGATATGAACAGTAACCGGTTGCTGAAAAAAGTCACCGAGCAGATCTGCCAAACGGCGCTGGTGCACCTCGTCATACAAGCTGCTATAGGACTCATCCAGGATAAAGGACAGTATATTGTCCCGCCTTCCCACCAGCTCCAGATGGAAGGCGATGGAATGGAGTATGCCGCTGACACCCAGCTGGCTGTAAAGCGCGGGCCAGCTGCCGGGTGTCAGCGCGTCGAGGCGCGCCTTCGGTTTCTCGGCTGACGGGGTGCTCTTGTCGGGCTGCGAAGCCTCTGGCGCTGGCGCCGGACCCGCCTCAACCTCGGCAACCTGTCGGCGCAGCTGTTCGCGTAAAGCGGCCTTGTCTCCCGCCGCCTGGGCGGGGGGCTCAGGCTCTGGCGCAGTGTGTACAGGATCAGCCGGTCGATCTTCGCTGCCAGGGGCCGGGGGCTGGCTGCCCGTTGGCTGCGGCGGCTCGGCGGGTCCCGAAGCACTCGCGGGGGCTTGTTCCAGCGGCGCTACCGGTGCGGGTGCCAGTGCCGGAGAAGGAATAGGCTCGGCTGTCGGCTCAGCCGGTGTCAAATCAGGTTGCGGCTTTTTTCCTTCAGGACTCTCCGCTCTTGTGGAGTTCATCTCCTGAGCGGCGCTTTCCCGCGCTGCCACCTCGCCCCCGCTGTCTGCCTGCAGGCGCGCTCGCGGCACATCCGCCACCCCCTGGGGGCGGAAGGCGAGCATGCGCAGAAGCGCCATCTCAAAGCCGCTGCGCGGATCCGGCGCCAGGGGCAGGTCTCGGCGCGCGAGCAGCGCCATTTGGTAGTAGAGTTGAACGTTTTCCGGGGCCAGGCGCCCGGCCAGATCGCGAAGCCGCTCTCCGTCGCCCAGAGCATTGTCCGCAGACTGCGGCAGCACTTGAGCCACGGCGATACGGTGCAGATTGTTGGCCAGTTCTGCCAGTGCGGCACTGTAATCCGGTGCCTGCTGCGCCAATTCCTCAACGGCGGCAAACAGGGCCGGTGCGCTTTCCTCCGCCAAGGCCTGCAACAGCTTCCACACCAATCCGGTATCGATGCTGCCGAGCATGGCCCGCACTTCCGACTCGCTGATTTTGCCTCCGCCAAAGGCGATCGCCTGGTCGGTGAGGCTCATGGCATCGCGCATACTGCCGTCGGCGGCCCGTCCCAGGAGCCACAGGGCTCCCTCCTCGAAGGGAACCATTTCCTGCTCCAGCACAAAACGCAGGTGCTCCACCACCCGTTCCGGGCTCATGTTTTTCAGATTGAACTGAAGACAACGGGAAAGCACCGTGACCGGCAGCTTTTGCGGGTCCGTGGTGGCGAGCAGGAATTTGACGTGGGGTGGCGGCTCTTCAAGGGTCTTCAACAGCGCGTTGAAGGAGCTGTTGGAGAGCATATGGACTTCGTCGATCAGGTAGACCTTATAGCGCCCCTTGGTCGGCGCATACTGGACATTTTCCAGCAGTTCACGCGTGTCCTCCACCTTGGTGCGGGAGGCGGCGTCCACTTCGATCAGGTCAACAAAGCGCCCCTCGGCGATCTCCGTACAGGCCAGACACTGGCCACAGGGCTCGGAGCTGACACCACTCTCACAGTTCAGGCATTTGGCCAGGATGCGCGCGATCGTGGTCTTACCTACGCCGCGGGTACCGGCAAACAGGTAAGCGTGGTGCAGGCGACCGTTGTCCAGAGCATTGATCAGCGCCTGGAGTACATGCTCCTGCCCCACCATCTCCCGAAACAGCCGCGGCCGCCACTTGCGCGCCAGTACTTGATAGCTCATCCACTCTCCAGCGCCCGACGGCGCCATTCTCTGTATTCAATCCGAGCGCCGGTGGCGCGGGCGCCATTATACCGGCATAGGCGCCAAGTCACAGCGGACATTCACTCCGCCTCATCCACCTCTCGTCGGGCGCACGGCGCCTGTGTTATAACTGTGCGCCAGCTCGCGATCAAAACAACAAGTGATAATCGCCGAAGCCGCACGTAGTAGGGGGCACCTCCAATCAATGAATAAAGCGCGGAAAACGCTTCTGGAAAAGCTGTTTGCCGAACACGGCCAGGCACTGGTGCGCTTCGTGGTCCGCATTGTCCGCAACACCGACGATGCCGAAGACATAGCCCAGCACGCTTACCTTCGCCTGCAGAAGCTCAGTGACGAGAAGGAACTGGAGAATCCGCGCGCCTACCTCTACCAGATCGCCAACAATCTCGCCGTGGATCAGCTGCGCCGCGGCAAGCTACATATGGAGTACATCAACCAGCAGCTGCCCGCCGAGGAGGAAGCACTGCCCGGCGACGACCAAGCCGACCACCAGTCCCCGGAACGGGTACTGGCGGCCCGGCAGCAATTGCAATCCATCTACGACGCCATGGACAGTCTCCCCCTCAAATGCCGCCAAGCCTTTCTTTTACACCGCACCCGAGGCCTGTCCTACAGTGAAATCGCCCAGGAAATGAACACCTCGGTAAGCAGTGTGGAGAAGTACATACTGCAGGCTCTCAAGGTGTGCCGCCGCCGTGTCGATATGAACTGACAGGCATCCGGGGAACGGATTGGTCACTAGCTAATCAAACAGCGTGAAACGCTGGCTGCTTGGGCGTATTTTTCCCCCGCTCTATCGCAAAGGATTTGCAGAATTGAGAGCCAGCGCACAAGCTTTGTGCAAGCCAACTTTGATATTTCGACAAATTTACTTGAGGGACTTGGACTGCCGGTCGTCTTAACATCAGGGTGAGACATCCAAGCGCAAAAAACTGGCGAAAGAAAATATAAAAGTTCAACTTGACGCACAAAAAGAAAAAGTAATTGCGCAGCAAGTCATGTGCACGAAAAAAATCGCGTCATAACGGCAGCTTTGAATAAAATGCACCACAAACGAGCGAAGTACGGATTTAACCGAGAGACAGAATAGACAGGACAACCACGGACTAAACAGGGTATAGAGCGGTGACTACAGCGAGCGTACAAGAAGCACCAAACGACGAGCAGCTGGACCAGGCATGCGCCTGGATCGCACGTCTGCGCTCCGATAAAGTCAGTAGTACCGACCGCCGAGAATTCGCGAAATGGCTCTCTGTGTCCGCGGCAAACCGCCGTGCTTTCGACCAGATGGCGGAGCTGTGGGGTGATCTGGGCGCCCTGGCCCACCTGCCAATCGACCAGCTGTTCCCCGAAAGCCGACCGTCGCCAAAACCCGCCTCTGAACAGCAAAAGAACGCCCGCACCGCGGCCACCGACAGCCGACGCTTTATTTCCCGGTGGACGATTAGTGGAGGGCTGGTCGCAGCCTGTCTGGCGATTGCACTTTGGCTGGGCAACCCCTGGAGTTTCGGCGGCCTGCGTGAACAAACTTATGTCACTCAGGTTGGCGAGACCCGCACCGTCACCCTGGCCGACGGCACCCTGGTACAACTCAATACCAATACTGAGTTGCGCGTAGCCTACAGCCGGGAAGAGCGGCACACTCGCCTGTTGCGCGGCGAGGCCTATTTCGACGTGGTCCGTCAGACCGCACGCCCCTTCACAGTGGCCGCGGGCAAGGCCAACATCCGGGTACTCGGCACCGAGTTCAATGTGGAGCGCAACCCGGAAAATACGCGCGTATCCGTAACCGATGGCGTGGTGGCAGTCAGTGAAGCGGAAAGTAGCTCAGGCCTCCACCCCGAATCCGTCAAATTGACCAAAAACCAGAAAATCAGCGTTTCCAGCGGGGGACTGAGCGAAGTGGGCCGCACCTCCGCGGAGGAAGCTCTGGACTGGACCCGCGGTGTGCTGGTATTTGAACACACCCCCCTTGCCGAGGTACTGGAAGAATTAAACCGCTACTTGAAAGTTCCCGCTGCCGCGGATCCGCGCGTGCGCGACCGCTTGGTATCCGGCACCTTCGAGCTGTCTGACCCGGACAACACGCTGAAGGCCATCGCCGCGGCACTGGACCTGTATCAGGATGACAGCGACCCTAAACTGACTCTCTTGTCCCCTCAACATATCTAGGTTATAAAACCCCGCTGGGCGGTTGTTTATTGCATAAACTCGGTCTCACCCGCCCACAAGCACTCGAAAACCACAAAATAAGTTGCCCGGCCCAGCGCCAGGGCAGCACTACCAAAACCTAGGCGGGCACCTCATTGAATCTACGGCACCGGGCCACACTGTCGCTGGCGATCCTGTTGTTGCTCTGCGAAGGGGCAATCGCCGCCTGCCCTACATCCGGTGTCACTCTCCCGGCGGGCAATCTGTCCCGCGCTCTGATATCCCTCGGTCGTCAGTGCCAAGTCTCCGTTCTTGTACAGGCCTCATCCGCGGCCAGTTACGCCCTGCCCAAGCAGCAACTCAATACTAATGACGGCGATATTGAGCCGATATTGCGTCAGCTGCTGCAAGATTTGCCTTTTACCTACGAGCTCCTTGGCCCGAGCGCGGTAGCCGTAGTTCCCCGGAAGCCCGAGCCGGAAGAACAGGGCGCGCTCTCGCAGGGACATACCGAAGAGATCAGCGTTACCGGCCGCATGCTGACAGGTAGCCACCTGCGTCACCCTCAGTTGGACAGTTATGCGCCCATCGACATTCTGGCCCAGCCGGAGCTGGAGATCACAGGTGCTCAGACTGTTTCCGAGCTGCTCAAATTCCTGCCCGCCGTCTCCGGCAATTCCACCAGTACCTCAGTCACTAATGGGGGCGATGGCACTGCAACTGTCACCTTGCGCGGCCTTCCCGCCAGCAACACACTGGTATTAATCAACGGCCGGCGTATCGTCAATAATGGCTTCGGCGGCGAGGCGGCGGACTTGAATACCATTCCACTGTCCGCTGTGGACCGTATAGAGATACTCAAAGACGGCGCATCGGCAGTCTACGGCTCCGACGCCATTGCCGGAGTGGTCAACATCATCCTGCGCCGGGACTTCGAGGGCCTATCAGTCAACAGTTACTACGGCGAAGCGCAGCGCGGCGATCAACAGACAGGATCCCATCACCTGACTTGGGGCAAGAACGGCGAACGCGGCCATTTGATGCTGAGCCTTGCCCATTACCGCCAGGATGCGCTGATGAGCCGCGACAGGGAAATCTCTGCCACTGCGGACAACCGCAGCCGCGGAGGCACGGACAATCGCTCCTCCGCATCGCCTTCCAGCTATATCGCCTTGAGCGATGACATCGTCCTGACCGCCAACGCTGACGGCAGCTACCGCCCCTGGACCCAAGAGGACCGCTACGACTACAGCGAATACACAACCGCACTGGTACCATCCGAGCGGCAATCGGCCTACCTGGAAGGTAACCTGGACCTGGGAGACAACTCCCAACTGTTTATAGAACTTATGGGAATCAGGACCTCGGCCGAGACTACTTTGGCACCGACACCAGTATTTACGCGATTTGACAACGGTGACCTGACAATTTCCGCGGACAATATTTACAACCCTTTCGGGCAGGAAATCACCGATGTCCGCAAGCGGGTATTGGAATTGGGGCCGCGTGTACAAAACAACGACACAGAGACTTGGCGCCTCAATTTGGGGCTCACTGGAATGTTGAACAGCTGGCAGTGGGAGCTGACCGCGGCGCAACACTATACGCACGCGTCGGAAAGCCTCAGCAGCCTGATTGATCCCCTTGCCCTGTCGCTCGGGCTCAAAGGCCCGGATATCTGCAATTCCGAGAGCGACTGCATCCCCATTAATTTACTGGGACCCAGCGGCAGTATCGATGCAGAACAGCTCGATTACATTCGCGCCGAAAGTTTGGTGGACGGAATCACCCGAATGACATCTTTAACTTATATCGCCAATGGCACACTTGGCACCAGTGGTGCCGGCGATATCCTCGCCGCATTCGGAATGGAAATCCGCCGCGAAGCCATCGACTTTCGCTCCAACGACGCCATGGGCCTCTCCTATATTGGCGGGGTCACCGCCGGGTCGGCACAAGGTCATCGCATAATTAGCGAAACTTTCGGCGAGATTTCACTCCCCTTGGTTGCGGACCGTTTTTGGCTGGACGGCGCGTTGCGTTACTCCAATTACAGCGATTTCGGCAGCACCGCCAACCCCAAAGTCGCCCTGCGGTTCCGGGCTCTTCCGTCTCTGATGCTGCGCGCCAGCTACGCCACAGGCTTCAAAGCACCGACTCTAATCGACATGAATCAGAGTGGTTATCAAAGCCAGGAATACCTGTTCGATCCTTGCACCGGTAGAGATGCCATCACCCTGCCCGGTTGCCGCGGCCAGGCGGACGGTGCTCGCATCCAATATTTGACAGAGTATGGCGGCAATCCGGATCTGCAGCCGGAAACCTCTGATAACAGGTCCCTGGGGATCGTGTGGACCCCGGCAAAATTAAAGGGCTTCAGCGCCACCTTGGACCTCTTCGAAATTCGCCAGAACGATGTCATCGATACCAGCCCACAATACCTTATCGACCAAAACGCCTCTTACGCCCTCTTCTCCGACCGTGTGCAGCGGGATGAACAGGGCGAAATCATTACCATCCTCGCCACGCGCCTCAATATCGGAGCCCGAGAAGTACGAGGTGCAGACCTAGCCATGCGCTACGAGCACAATTCAGACATGCTGGGGCAGCTGCGCTGGTCGTTTAACGCGAGCCACATCCAGCGCTACCTAAATCAGGCGGCACCCGGTGAAGCAACCGAAGACTTGGTGGGAACCTTCGTGGATGCCGCCAGTGGCGGCGCCGGTTCCCTGCCAAAATGGAAGGCCAACACCGGAATCTACTGGAAAAAAGGCCCCTGGGAAGGTGGCTATACCGTGCATTTTGTCAGTGCATTGGAGGAGTCTTTCACACTCGACAACACCCGTATCACCCGCGAAATAGACAGCTGGACGACACACGATCTGCAAGTTGCCTACGCACTGCCCGGCGGCCTGCGCATTGCCGTCGGTATCGACAACCTGTTCGACCGGGAACCACCTTTCGCCGCCACAGCCTTCAACGATAACTTTGACGGACGTACCTACGACCTGAGCGGCCGCTATTGGTACACCACTTTGGCGTATTCTCTTTAGTTGCGGCATTCCTCCAGCAATAGCCAGCAGCCGCAGTCCACTCGGACAACCTTCGATCAAACGCCTCGCTTTTTTCCTCCACTTTCCGTTTTTTGACAGCCAAAAAAACCATTGACACCTAAAAAAACCGACAATAGTCGCCAACGGCGCATTAATGCTCGGTGGAAACTCCCCCTACAACAAAAATGTTCTAGTGTTTTAGCAAGCCTCTGTTGATAGAAGTTTGCAGTTGTCATGGAGGGCACTGCCATATTCGGCGTTTAGATCCGGTATCAGGAGAGGTATACCATGGACAGATCCCATCTATCCCGGGCAATTAAGGGCGCTATCGCAACCGCCACCGTATCCGCCAGTTTTGCCACTTTGTCCTTTGCTCAGGAAGTGGAAGAAGTCGTCGTTACCGGTACGCGTATCCAACGCGCAACTGACGCCACCAGCACTGTTCCCATCACCGTATTCGATGCCGCGGCTCTGGAAAACTCCGGTGAAACCACGCTCGAAGATTTCCTACAGGAACTACCCTCCATGACGGGCGGCCAGTTCGGCTCATCCGTCAATAACGGCAACCCTGGCTTGGCGACGGTATCCCTGCGCGGCCTGGGCTCTTCGCGCAGCCTGGTACTGCTCAATGGCCGCAGACTGGTATCCGCCGGAACTCTGACGGGAACTGTCGATTTGAACACCATCCCCATCTCCATCATTGATCGAGTGGAGATTTTAAAAAGCGGCGCATCCTCTATTTATGGTTCCGACGCCATCGCCGGGGTCGTCAACATCATCACCAAAAAAGATTTTGAAGGTGCCCAGATCCGCGCCGACTATGGCATTACCGACGAAAGCGATGGCGAACAGTGGCTCGCCTCCATGACCTTTGGCGCCGAAACCGAAAAAGGTCATGTCATGCTGAATGTTGAATACACCAAACGCGACGACATTTTTCAGGGCGATCGCAAATTTTCACAGTGCCCGCTGGCTGAAGGTGGAGGACAGGTTTTCTGCTTCGGCAGTGGCACCACGACACCCGCACAATTTTTCACTGACAACCCGGACGACCCCGGTTTTATCGTGGACCCGACCACCGGACAAGTGCGCCCCTTCCAAGCGTCGGACGGCTTCAATTTCGCCGAGTTCAGCTACCTGATCACTCCGCAGGAAGTGTTCAGTATTTACGGCTACGGCGAACATGAACTTTGGGATATCAAAAACCTGACCACCATCAACGCCTTTTCGGAACTGCTATATACCAACCGGCAGTCCGATCAACTACTCGCCCCCGAGGGCACCTTCTGGGGACCGGGAATTGCGGCGGACAACCCCTTCAATCCCATCGGCGAACCGGTGTTCGTCACCCGGCGCCTAACGGAAGCGGGAGGCCGCTCCTTCACTCAAGATCTCAGCACCTGGCGAGGTGTGATCGGTTTCAACGGAGAGTGGTGCAACGACTGGCTCTGGGATATTTCCTACACTTATGCCCGCTGGGTAGACCCCCAGATAGACAGGGGCAGAGCTAATCAGACGAATATGGACACGCTCCTCGCTTCAGTCAACTTTATCCGCGATGACGAAGGCAACATCATCGGTGAAGAGTTCGCCTCAGCAGACTGCCCGGAAGACCCCAACTGCGGTATTTGGAACCCCTTCGATCCCGACACCTTGACCGAAGATATGATCGAGTTCGGGCTTGTCACCAACTCACCGGTGGAAAAGGAAACCCTGCGCAGCTTCCAGATCAACGTAACCGGCGACTTCGGCGGCTTCGCACTCACCAGTGAAGCCTGGGCCTGGGCGGCTGGGTATGAGCACCGCTCAGAGTCCGTCGAAGTCACTGTGGACGGCGCCGCCCAGCTGGGGCAAATTTACTTCGTCCAGGGAACTCCCTGGAGCGGCAGCTACAGTGTGGACGAGGGCTACGTGGAAGTTCGCGCCCCGGTATTGGAAGGGCAGCGCTGGGCTGATCTGCTTGCTTTCGAAGTCTCCGCGCGCTACTCCGACTACGATACCATCGGCGACGACACCACCTTCGCCGCAATTGTCGAATACGCCCCCTTCGAAGAACTGCGGTTCCGAGGCAGCTATAACGAGGGCTTCCGCGCACCCGGCCTAGACGACTTGTTCAGCCCCGCAGAACTCTCCGCCGAACGCTACTCCGACCCCTGCTTCGAGGCGACAGATCCAACGGTTATTGCCAACTGCAACGCCGACAGTCCTTCCCTCATCAATTCACCGCAGATCTCCGGCGGCCCGCAGGCCACCGGATTCTTCGCCGGTAACCCCGACCTCGACAAGGAAACGTCTGAAAGTTGGACACTGGGCGCTGTCTGGACACCCACCTTTGTAGAGGACCTCAGCTTTACCTTGGACTACTGGCGCATCGATGTTGAAGACGCTATTGGCACCTTCACCACCGACCAGATAGTGGACAACTGTTACGCAAGTGCCAGCTTCCCCAACAACGACTTCTGCAACCTGATCCTCGGCCCGACAGCCGTAGGCCAGCAAACAGGTGCGTTTGGCCCCCGGCGCGCCGCCAACGCCACTATCGCCGGGCAAGCACTCATTACTCAAAACATCTCCACTTTTGAAACAGATGGCGTGGATCTGGGGGCCTTTTACAACTGGGATTTCTGGGAAGGTAATATCGCCGTGCAAGGCCTCGCCACCTACCTGCACGATTACAAGTTCCAAGCCAGTGCGTTCGACCCTGAAATCAACCTCGCCGGCAAATTTGGCGCAGACCCGGTGACCACCCGTATCGCCGCTTTCCCGCGCTGGAAGCTCTATATGAGCGCGGACTACGAGGCGGATTACTGGAGCGTGGGCACCACTGTCCGAATGGAAGGAAGCGTCGATGACATATCTCCCAATACCGCAGACCTAGCCACCCAGGTGGACGCCACCTGGTACCAGGACATCCGCGCCGCCTACTTCTGCTGGGAAGACGTGAAAATCTCCGGCGGCATCCGCAATGTCTGGAACCAACAGCCACCCTACGTCACCAACTACGATGATATGAATACCCTGCCACTGAACTACGACACTATCGGCCGTTTCTTCTACGGCAGCATCACCCTATCCTTCTGACCTTCAGCCCCACCCTTCCGGGTGGGGCCCTCTCCTCCGTGTAATAACGTGTAATCGGAAACTGCTTTCAAGATCTCGGTGAGCTGGTAGAGTTTTCACTTCCGGAGAAATGGGACTGTTCCGGAAGCAAAACAACCAACAGGGAGGAAATACAATGAAAACCATCCGTGCCTACTGCACCGCCATCTTCGCAGCCCTATACCTGCTCTGCGCCCCCGCCGCCACCCTCGCCGCCGATGAACATGATGTCGTCTCCGTCAACATCAATACCGCCACGGCAGAGGAACTCGCTGAAAAACTGGACGGCATCGGCCAAAGCAAAGCGGAACTGATCATCCAGTTCCGCGACCAGCACGGCCCTTTCACCTCGCTGGAGCAATTGCTGGAAATCAAAGGAATCGGCCAGGCCACTCTGGACAAAAATCGCGACAAAATACGGCTCTAAGCTAGCTGGAGTCCGGCCCTGCTGGCGACAGCGGGGCCGGATAAGATGTTAGTTTTTCGTCTCCGCTATTGGCTGGCACCCAAGGGAGAGATGTCTGGGACATGCCTCATAAGGAAGCTTGATACGGATTAGAAAAAACGAAGCAAAATAAGATCTAAGATGGCACAGGAAACCCTCAATGCAGATCAAGGTAATAGCAAATAGGTCTGCACTAAAAGCTAATCGTTTTAGTTTCCCCAGTGAAATTAGGGAACCTCTGATTAATTCGCGTGAACACAATGTTAGCTATCGGGGCACTCAGGCAATAGGGCGGATATTTAGAAAACGCACGAGTACTTCCCTGTAGCTCCGCCGGATACCTCCTTGTATCCGACGGTTTCGAAATATCCGCTCTATCACCTGAGCTTCACATCCGCCCCCGAAGAACATCTGCCACCAGGAAATGAATTAATCATAGGTTCCTTAGCAGTCACGCAACAACATACAAAAAACAAGATCCAAGGTCTTACTGTTAAAAAATTCAGTCACGAAGCGACCAATTGGCAAAATATATTTTACAAACAACCACCCATATATAACAAAACTCTCATACATAATATAACTCCCATATATAAGGTCATTCACAAAAAATCAATCATTTTTTATTAATTGAAAAATTAGTTTTTACCTGAACAACATTCAAAACCTGACAATACGAAAAAACATAATAAATTGCGCTTCTTTTGAGGGAAATACTCGCCTATTCGTCTTCGTCTTTGTTGGGAGAGAAGCGGCCACTTGGGGGGTAGCCGCTTTCAACTATTGCCATTCATGACAAAGACTTAAATCCAACGATCAAAAGAGGATTTACAATGAAAAAGAACCTCCTGTCCGTAGCTGTAAAAGGGGCTTTGGGCCTGACTGCGGCTGCAGTCTTGATTCCCGCTATGCCTACCATTGCACAAGAAAATGCGACAACAGTAGAAGAAGTTATTGTTACTGGCTCTCGCATAGCCCGAGACGACTTTAGTTCCTCTAGTCCCATTTCCACTTATGGCTCAGAAGATTTGGATAAAGCTGGTTTAGCCAGTATTGATGAATTCCTGAAAGAAGACCCGGCCTTCACCGGCTACCAAATGGGCACATCCACAAACAATGGGAGCGGCCAAGGTCAAAAAAAAATCGATATGCGCGGACTGGGTTTTAACCGAACCCTGGTACTGATTAATGGCCGGCGTACCATTGGCGACGTAAATGGCGATGGTGCTGTAGACATCAATACTGTACCGGAAGCCATGATAGAGCGCGTAGAAGTGTTGAAAGATGGCGCCTCCACCATTTACGGATCCGATGCACTGGCTGGCGTTGTCAACTTTGTATTAAAAGATGATTTCGAAGGCTTTGAGCTAAAAGGCAACTTTGGGCAAGGCACCGAAGACGGCCAAGCACAAAATAGTGGCTTCTCTATGCTGGCCGGCCTGGGAAGTGACCGGGGCCACATGCTGATGTCATTAAGTTACTCTCAGCAAGATGAGATGTACCAAGCAGAGCGTCCCTGGGCTACAGAGGCTCTATATCCGCAACTGCAAGAAGACGGCACATTTAAAGCGGTAGGTTCTGGTTCTTCGAATAGCCGTAAAATCACAGTACCGGGTGTAGGTACCTTTATTTACGACGAAGAGCTTGGTAAAGCACGCCCATTCACAACTGAGGATGTATACAATTATGCGCCTGTTAATGCCCTGATCACTCCGAACAAACGCTGGCAGTTTGGCGCTATTGGCAATGTCGAAATAACTGATGAAACAGAGGGGTATTTCGAAGCTTTATATACTCGTCGAACTTCGCATCAGCGGTTGGCTCCTGATGCTTCCTTTGCAGTAACGACAGTTCAAACTCCTAACAATGGAGAGCAAATGAACGATTTCGTACCTGCAAGCAACCCATACAATCCTTTTGGCGATAACCCTGCAAATGATTTAGGAATATCTGGACAAGACGTGAGGGTTAATCGCCGCTTCGAAGAGTCCGGTGGTCGCCTGTTTACTCAGACTGCGGATACATACAGGATGGTAGCAGGTATCAGAGGTGATTTTGGTGGCATCGTTGACTGGGATTTTAGCTATACATTCGCTGAAAACCAAACTACAGATGAAACCACCAATTATGGTCGCTTTGATCGCTGGGCTATCGCAGTAGACCCAGACGCATGTGCAGCTGATCCTGTGTGTGCGGAAGCCGGGGTTCTAAACCCATTTGGTGACTATCGCAGTATCACTCAAGAGCAAATGGATTATCTAACTGCAGGCTCTTTGAAGGATGTATATAAAGGCCGCCTGGAAATGGCAGCCCTTAACTTCAGTGGTGATATGTTCAGCATGCCTGGCGGTACCGCCGGCTGGGCATTGGGCTTAGAACACCGTCACGAACAGGGATCCTATGTTCCTGATGAATTCATATCTGGTGGTCTCACAACCGGTGGTGCCGGGGACCCGCAAGAAGGTGATTTTTCCGTCTCAGAAGTGTACGGAGAAATCTTTCTACCAGTTCTCGACAACCTGAGCTTTAACGCCTCTACACGCTACTCTGATTACGACACATCCGCAGGATCAGCCACCACATTCAAAGTGGGAATGGACTATCAGCCTATCAATGACCTGCGGGTAAGGGCAGGCATTTCTACAGGCTTTCGCGCACCGAATATTTCCGAGCTAAACCAAGGGGCATCTGGTGGATTCCCAATTGTAGAGCCTATCTGTGAATTTGCCGACCGCCGACTCGCCGCCGGAGATATCTCACAAGTTGCTTACGATAACTGTAAGGCTTTGGGTATCAACACTACGGATGCGGGTGAACTTGGTTTCGCGTGGCAATCCTATTACGAAACTTCGGCACCAGAAAAACCGCTGGAGCCAGAAGAATCTGAGTCCTTCAACTTGGGCTTTGTATACACGCCCTCCTTTATGGAAAACCTGTCATTCAGTGTGGACTACTGGAACATTGAAATCGACAATGTTATCGGTGCTGAGGATATCAACGACCTACATGCGGCGTGCATGAACTCCGTAGATTTGAGTTCTATCGCCTGCACTGCGTTCATTGGCGGAAACCCATACCTGGATGTGCCAGTAGACAGTAGCGATCCATCCCTGGGCTATATGCCGTATCCCAACGATGCATCTGGTGCCTTTGGTAACTTGGGCACCCTACGCACCGACGGCTTCGATTTTGCAGCCAAGTACCAGGGAGAACTGAGTGTAGGACCCATTCAAGGCTACACGCTCAGCTGGACTGGCACTTTGGTAGAAAGCTATGAACGCGAGTTCCCGCTGGCGGGTAGCCGTGAGCTGGTTGGTACTGCAAACGGCTTCGAAGTTTTCCCTGAGTGGCGCTGGAGCACTAACGTAGGTATCTTTGGTGATAATTGGACCCTGGATTGGGATATGCGCTACATTGACGAAACTGTTGATGCACTGCGCCCTGCCTCTATCACCGACGACGCTGTTGCCGAAGATATTATCTATCACGACCTTATTGGTAGTTACACATGGCAGAACATCAACTTTTCTCTTGGGATCAACAACGTTACTGATGAAGACGCCCCGCGATTCCATAGCGCCTTTAACGCCAATACCGAGCCGGGCATGTATGACGTGATCGGTCGTCGTGTATTTACAGGCTTTACCGTCACCTTCTAAAACTTACTAGCACATGCTAGGGATGGGGCCTTAAGGGCCCCATTTTTGTTTGCTCGGCGAAACCTGCAAACCCGGCACCTGAACGAAGGTGACACCTCTTTAATTGAGAGCCAGGCAATCCGACTGGCAACACGAGACACTAAGGCCTCAAGTAAAAGTCAAAGCATCAATAGGTGTGAGGTGACAGATCGTTCAATTTATAACCAAAATCAGATTATTTTTTGACCACACCACCCCTCCCAAACCTGACATTACGAAGAAACAGAAAAAATCGTGTTTTTTTTGAGGGACTTCCGCGCCCAGTCGTCATTATCTGTGTTGGGAGGGAAGCGGCCACTTGGGGGTAGCCGCTTTCAACTATCGCCATTCAAGGCAAAGACTTAAATCCAACGATCAAGAGAGGATTTACAATGAAAAAGAACCTCCTGTCCGTAGCTGTAAAAGGGGCTTTGGGCCTGACTGCGGCTGCAATAATGGTTCCGACTACACCTGCATTTGCACAAGACGATGCGGCGCTTGTAGAAGAGGTGGTTGTAACCGGCTCACGCATTAAACGTGAAACACTGAACACTGCAGGCCAAACAGTCACCATTGACCGCTCAGATATCGATATTTCTGGAAACATGTCTGTCGCGGACGTGCTTCGTGAAACATCCTTAAATGCTCTAGGCTCATTTAGCGAGCGCTCGGGTAGCTCAGCCCAATCGAACGCAACCGTAAACTTGCGTGGTGCAGGCTCAGATCGTACCTTGGTACTCATTAATGGACGCCGTGTGACAGGCTCTCCATCCCTGGGGGGCGGTGGTTCCGTCAACTTAAACATGATTCCGATGGATGCCGTCGAGCGAATCGAAATCCTTGCAGATGGAGCTTCATCTACTTACGGTTCTGACGCTATTGCAGGTGTTGTTAACCTGATTATGCGCAAGAACTTCGAAGGGGTTTCATTCAAGTCCCGCGTTGGACGTCCATCCCAAGAAGGTGGGGATGAAGAAAGCGTTAGTTTTGTTTTCGGAGCCACCGGCGATCGCGTTTCCGTAACATCTGCGCTAGAGTTTAACTCACGTGACGAAATTTACGATGCAGACCGTGACTACACTGCCGCCCGCTGGGCAGATGAGAATGGTGACGGTTATATTGATATCGATACCGAAACTGTAGGTGTAAGCCGTTACGCTCGCGCTATCTGGGACCCGGTACACAACACCTGGGCAGCCCCGGGTAGCACTTGGAATCCTACTACAGAATTATGGGAAGGCGCCGACTGTGAGAGCATTGGTGAAGGCTTTATTAATGCGCAATACAAAGGCGGCAACGTCTGCGGCTATGCACACGCCCTCATCTCTGCCAACCGCGCATCTCTCAAACGCGCAAACAGCTTTACCAGTGCAGAATTCAATATCGATGACAACTGGAAAGCCTATACAGATGTTCTCTTCTCTCGCGTAGAGTCCTTCGGCCGCTACGCACCACCTGCTGCTGTCTTTGACCCAATGCCAGCAAACCACCCCGACAACCCCACAGGTGAAGATACATACGCAACATGGCGTTGGGATACCTTAGGACCGCGAGATAACACAATTGAAGACCTGATGATGGATGGTACCGTCGGTATCACGGGTCAAATCAACGACGCTGTTTCTCTCGAGGTTTACGCTCAGTACGGAAAATACGTTTCAACAGGCATCGGCAGCAACTATCTCAGCTATGGCGGTCTCGCCATTAACAATGAGTGGTATGGTGACCTGATCATGGATAGCGAAGAGGCTATCGCCAACCTGCGTGCGACCACTGTAACAGATGAGCAGATGGACACTCGCAAACTTTTTGCGGGATCGCAAATCGACTTTATGGAAATGCCTGGGGGTACAGCTTCGGCTTATATCGGCCTGGAGCATATGGAAATTGAGTACTCTTCCTTAGTGGACGCACAATCAGAAGCAGGCTGGATTGGTGGCAGCGCAGGCAATAGCGCCCAAGGCAGTCGCGACTTGGATGCTATCTTTACTGAATTCTTGCTGCCTGTAACCGATAGCATTGAAGTTAACTTGGCTGTACGCTACGACGATTATTCCGATTTCGGCAGCGCAACATCGCCTAAAGTAGGAATCAACTATCGCCCACTGGATAACCTGACATTAAAGGCATCCTGGGGACAAGGCTTCAAAGCGCCCGCTCTATCTGATTTGTATGGTGTGACCTCCTTCTCCGCAGAGGACGCCACCGACTACGTCTACTGTGCGGCCAACGGTATCCCCTCTGATAGCTGCATTGAGGAACAATTCGATACCTACTTTGGGTCTAACCCAGACTTAGACGCAGAGGAATCCGAGGCATACACTGCCGGCGTGATCTACGACGTAAATGACATGATCACCCTAGGCATTGAGTACTTTAATCTGTCTGTCGATAACGTGATCCAAACAGTCGGCGCTCAAGACATGATTTTTGCAGAGCTGGCCGGTTTGTCGCATACCGTCACACGTCTTGGTAACGGTCAAATCGATGAGATCCGTGCAGGCACGGTAAATGGTCCAGGTTTTGAGCTGCAAACTCTCGACTTTAGCGCGAAAGGCTCCTATGCGACTGAGTTTGGCGAATTTGGCTTCAATGTTTTATTCAGCCATCTAATAGAATACAGTCAGCAAGCCTACTTTGGTGCAGAAGTACAAGACCATGCGGGCTGGAACCTGTACCCAGAGTGGAAAGGAACCTTGGGGCTAAATTGGACTCAGGGCAATCACCGTGTCGACTGGTATATGTCCTACACAGGCTCTCATGCAGCAGAGAATCTTATTGATGAAGATGGCTCTCTACTGCCGCCATTAAAGCCGGAAGGCGAGCTCGATAGCTGGCTGGTGCACAATGTTGCGTATAACTATACCTTCAATAATGACCATAATTTCCGGGTAGGTGTACGCAACCTGCTTGATGAAGACCCCGTACTCGATAAGAATGGGGAGTTCTCTCGCGATCACTATGACTTGTACAACAACTTTGGTCGAGTCTACTTTGCCGAGTACTCTGTCGACCTATAAGCTGTCAAACTAGGTTGATTATTCAACTTTTACTTGGCACGATAAGGCCTCCTATATGGAGGCCTTTTCTATGAATTCCAACACCTCATGGTCTCAATTTTGGCAGCAAGGTTTCCCGACTTCATTCGCCAAAGAGCTCCCTAATAGCTATAAGGGCGCTATAGAAGAATTTTGGAGAGAAACAGCAAAATCACTAGATGACAATTCTAGGGTACTAGATATAGCTTCAGGTAATGGCGCCATAGCAATTATCATCGCTGATGAAGCAAGAAAACAAGAAAAACAAGTAGATGTGCACGCAGCAGATCTAGCCAGCATATCGCCCCAAAAGACAAATAAAAACCCAAAATTAACCCAAATATTATCAGAAATAACCTTTCATCCTAATGTTGAAATAGAACAACTACCGTTCAAAAAAAATAGCTTTGAACTAATCTCATCACAATTCGGATTTGAATACTCAAATATAGAGAAATCGATTACATCAATTTCCTCATCCCTGAAAAAGGGTGGGCATTTTAAAGCTATTTGCCACTTTTCAGAGTCTGAAACGCACCTTAAATGTAAAGAAGATCTCGAAGCATATAAATTTGCTGAATATCAATTACACATTACTACCCTTGTAAAATCTACACTCAAAGAAATCGGATCCATAACATCCATAGCAGAACTTGAACTCAAACTAAATCAAAAAAGCGCTCTCAACAAACTCAAAATTCTAATTGAGAGCACCAATAAACTTTTAGAAAAATTTCCACAATCATCCCCTGCAGAATTTATCAGCAAATCCATAAATTACTTCTTTGCAAACAGTCTTGTGTCTGGAATGGATCAGAAAAACCACTTTGCGATAACGTTTGCAAAAGAGTTAATATGTGCAATGCAGCGAACTGAAGATCAGCTGAAGGCCACCCTAACAAAAGGATCAGTGCAGAAAATTGAATCTTTATTTATGAGAAATAAATTAAAAAAAATATCTAGCAGACCTTTCCTTGAAAACGAAAACCTTATTGGCTGGCTTTTTGACTTCAAAAAATGCGATTCGAATTAGGAACTGCTCACACTAAGGAAACTCTGATTAATTGTAAGCGGTAATTCTTCCACAGCTTAACACCACACCTCCCCAATCCCCCATCATCCCGCCTTCAATCCCGTAAAACGTAGGATCAGTAATGCCAAATCACCGAAAAGCAAAAAATACTGGCTGGATCACTACAAAACCGCAAAATCCTATGGCAAGCCTTTTGGCACCTATGCACGCGAGCACCAACAGGGCGCCAAGCGCTTCCGCAGCTGGGATGTCTGCTGCGCACGCGAGGCCTGATTCCGGGAGTGATGTCTACGCTTTATCCGTATTGAGTCTGTCGGGACGGCTGTTACGACTACACCTGCGAAATTATGCGGCCCAACGGCCCCCTGCGGATTCCGGCGGCCAGCCACGCATTGCTGTCTGCCCCTAGCTCTGAAGGCGACATTGCGATCCGGCCCTCAAAGCACTACTCCAGAGCTTATCTCTACTGAGACCAGGTGGACATACGCAAACCGTCAACGGCTTAGCGGCTGATCTCGAGCAGGAGATAAATCCCGCTCCCTTACCTACCGAACAATTTCCGATCTAGTCGACTCAATCACATATCTCACATTTTGCCAAGTTATCCCAAAAAAAATTAAAAAATAGCAAAATAATTTCATAAAAAACCTTTTTATTAAGATATAAAAACCCACCAAAGATCAAAAAATCTACATAAAGTCCACTTCTTAAACAGATCTCAAACTGAGCATAATTTTCGTATTGTCACAATAGTTCCATAATTTTATTTAATACATTAAAGTCAGCTCGCGCATGAATTGCTATAAGCAAATAATCCAATGATAAGTACCTTGAGTACGTAAAAGGATGCACTATGATCAAAACTAAATTGAGCGTAGCTATCGCAGCTCTCGGCACCATTGCCAGCTCTGGTGTTGTGGGCCAGGACTTTATGCCCGGGCCGGATGTTGAAGAGGTGATTGTCACAGGCTCTCGCATTGCCCGGGACCCTCTGTCCACTACAGGACCTATCACTATTGTTGACTCCGAGGCAATTCAACGCTCCGGCGTGGGCACCATCGATGAACTGCTTCTTCAACTGCCTTCCATGGGTAACGCGGGTATTAACGCCAACGACAACAATGGCGGTAACGGCCTGGCGTTCGTAGACCTGCGCAACCTGGGTTCCGCACGTACTTTGGTTCTGGTCAACGGCCGACGCTTTGTGTCTTCCAGCTCAGGCGTCAGCTCCGCTGTGGATATGAACAATATCCCTGTCGACATGATTGACCGTATCGAAGTACTCACCGATGGCGCCTCTGCAGTTTACGGCTCCGACGCTGTTGCCGGCGTTATCAATGTCGTAATGAAGGATTCCTTCGACGGCGTGAAGATCAGTGCTCGCGGCGGCGCAACAGAAGAGGGCGGTGGTGAAAACGGCGAGCTGTCTATTACTTTCGGCAATGAAGGCGAGCGCGGCAGCTTTGTGGGCAATATCAGCCACAGCGTTCGGGATGAAATTACTTACAATGATCGCGACTGGGCACACCTCACCAGTTCCTATACTCCCAACGGCAACATCAGCACTGCCTACGGAGACTTTACAGTCGGTGAAGATCTCACCCTGACTGAAGGCGCAACTAGCCATGATATTGGCCAGTACATGTGGCTTGCGGGTGCTATGGAGCGCACCAGCCTTACTTTGTCAGGCAATTACTCTATCACCGATGCCTTAGAGATCTATGGCGAAGCAGCCTATACCAACAAAACTACGAACCAACAGCTGGCGGCACAACCATTATATGCTGGCATCGGCTTCACCCTCGATCCGGCACAGCACCTCCAGCCGGAAATCCAATCCCAACTGCAGCAAGCCTGGCAAGACGCATATGATGCCTGGGTCGCCGCAGGTTCTAATATGGATGACGAAGTCAACCCTTACCCCGGAGCAAGCTGGACTGAAGGCTTCAGCAGCCTGAATATCCGCCCAGTGGCGGGCGGCAACCGTGAATATGAACAGGAAACCGATACCTATCGTTTTCTAGGCGGCCTGCGCGGGGACCTGGCAAACGGCTGGAGCTGGGACAGCTTCGTAAGCTACAGCAAAAACGAAGGTGAAAACGTCGTCACCAACTACTATAGCAAGTCCAAGCTAGAGCAAATCCTGGATGGTTCAGCGGGAATCGACCCGGTATTCGCCGGCGGTTGGAGTGACGAAGTTATTAATTACATGCGCTACGACGATCGCGAAGACAACGAGTATGAGCTGTTGAACGCAGCCCTCTCCTTGACTGGCGATATCGAAGCTATCCAGTTCCAGGGTGGTGCGCTCGGATTTGCCACAGGTATCGAGTACCGGGAAGAGTCCGGTGAGTTTAACCCCAGCGTTGAAACCCAGGCCGGCACTACCTTCGGCAACCCGCAGGACGCAACAGAGGGCGAGTACTCCGCCACTGAACTGTTTGCCGAATTCAATCTGCCGATTTTGTCTAGTGTCAAATACGCAGAAGAACTGAGCGTAGACTTAGCCGTACGTTACTCCGATTTCGACACCTTCGGCGGTGAGACCACCGGTAAGGTCGGCTTTGTTTACGCGCCAGTGGAAGATCTGCGTTTCCGCGCCAGTGCTTCCACCTCTTTCCGCGCCCCAGGTATCTACGAACTCTTTAGCGGCGTCGCACAGAGCCAGGAGTATTTGATCGACCCCTGTGACACCAGCGCTAAAAACACGAAAGGGCAGGGCGAATTCTGTAGAAATGCCGCCGTTATCGGTAGCGACTTGACCGTTGCCCCTGGTTTCACTCAAGACAGTAGCCAAGTTCCCACGAATATTGGCGGCAACGATGAACTGGAACCTGAAGAGGCCGAGTCTTATACCTTTGGTATCGTATGGACTCCGGCCTTCATCGAAGACCTGTCCATTACCTTGGACTACTACGATATCCAGGTTGAAAACGCGATCACGTCTCCAGACCTTCAACTCATTCTGGACGAGTGTTTCCGCTCGGGTATCACCAGTGCCTGTAGCGCCATTACCCGCGGTGCCGGCGGCCAGATCATCGCCCTGGAAGGCGCCAAGATGAATATTGGTGAAATCAACACCCGCGGCATCGATCTGGATATTATCAACAACCTGCACTACGATGCTGGCCAGCTGGCTCTGCGCCTGCAGGCTTCACGCTTGCTCGAGTACGATGAGTACAACGAGCAAAGTGGACAGACCAGCGATTGGGTTGGCTACGTCGGCACAAACAGTGGGTTGTACGTCAAGTGGCGGGGCCTCGCCAGCGCTACTTGGTATGGTTCCGACTGGAGTCTGGGCCTCGAAGCGCAATACCTGGGCAAAGGTGAAAGCTCCTACCGCCCGATCCCCTCTCACACATACCTGAACCTCCGGGCGGGTTGGGATCTGAACGATGCAGTGAGCCTCACCGCGGGCGTGGACAATCTGACGGATCGCGAGCCGGCCACAACTACAAGCACTTCCTACTGGAACAGTGCCTACGACTTCATGGGCCGCTACGCCTGGGCTGGTATCAGCTACCAGTTCTAACGTAAGAAGTCACTAATAAGCAGGGGCGCCTCAGCGCCCCTGCTTTTTCATATATAAGCATTAGCAATTTTCACTGCTGTACACGCCTCAGATAATCCAGCTTCCGCGCATATGCGTTGACGGTTGCCGGGTTATTTGCCAGAGAAAAAGCCTCCCTGAAGCTCTCTTTTGACGCTTCAAGTGCACCCAGCCGGTAGTTCGTCAACCCCAGCAAAAAATGAAACCGGTGGTCGTCTTCGTACTGCCACAAGGCGCGACGCAGCTGTTGCTTGGCCCGACGGTACTCTCCATGTTCGTAGGCATTTCTCGCCTGATAGAAAAGGTAATAGGGATTGTGTTCACGGTGGTAGCGAGCGCGCTGGGCATAATAGTCAGCCAGTTCCTTGCGGCCGTTGTGGCGGTATAGGCGCTCTAGGTTGCTGATGGCAACCAGGTTGTTCGGGCGCAACGCCAGCGCTTGGCGGTAGCTCTGTTCCGCTTCATCATAATAACCATAACGACTGTATAGAGCCCCCAGGTTGGACCACAAGCTGCTGTCCTCCGGGCGCAGCTGCAGTGCCTTGCGCAAATAGCGGAAGGCCTCTTCGCGCTCATTCCGCTTCATCAATTCTATGCCGCGGTTGCTGTAAAACTGAGCAAAGGCATCGGTATCCGACAGCTTGCGCTGGTCGTAGAGAGGGTCGTAGGCATCCAAATTGAAATCCACCACCCTTCGGCCGCGGGCACTCTCCGAAACCATATTGATATGGCGGTATACGACGAACGTCTGTGCCTCATCGTGGCTCCACACTGGCGGCACATCCACCTGATTGAAGTAGGCTTCTGCTCCCAGCTCCCGCGCCATGGCCACCATCATAAGCGTGAAAGCCAGGCAGTTGCCGCGCTGCTGACGATAGGTCTCTGTAGCACTGAGCGTACTGTCCGCATCGTATTCCACGCGAAATTCACGAGATTCGAAGGCTTGGATCAGTGCGAGGAGCCGCTGCCGCGGACTGGCACCGGGCGCTATGGTGGCCAGGTATTCGCGTATCTCAGGGGCCAGCGTCAATAGGTCATGCTCGGGCAATTGTGCGATGTCCACAGGCTCACCGAGAATCGCTGTGCCACTCAGAGCCGCGCGGGTGTCGATTGGGTCATGCTGACGGCTGGGAGCGGCAGCGCAAGCGGCCAGAAGTAGTACCAACGCCAACAAAGACAGGGCTTTCATGATTATTCTCCCCTGCTGCTTACTTTATAAGCACTTTTTTACCGCGATCACTGTGCCCTGTAAACCGTATCCGTCGCCGAGCGCGCCGGGATCAATTACAACGTGCATACGAAAGCATCCCGCAAATAAGCGACGTCCGCAGACCGAGGGAGGAAATATACGAGCAGAGCCATCTCCTCTCGGTACCCGAGTTAAGCAAGCAGTCACCCCCGCCCCTATCCCTGTTTCACCTGTAACCATTCGCACGTTTAGCGACCAACTGTTACACTCGCTAGCTTTGTGGTGAAAACTCTGCTCCAGAGGTTCATATAACAATTACAGACAGAGGGTCTGCTAATGTCTTCTAATGTCGCGGACGCCACTACGGCGCCCACTACTGCCGGTTCGGGCGAACTGCTCGGCCACCCCAAAGGGCTCTATATCTGCTTTGCCACTGAACTGTGGGAGCGCTTCTCCTTCTACGGCATGAAGTACCTGCTCCTCCTCTACCTCACCAAATACCACCTGTTCACAGACAGTGCCGGTTACGATGTACTCGGTGCCTACGCTGGGCTGGTCTACGCCCTGCCGCTAATCGGCGGCCTATTGGCAGACCGCTACCTGGGCATGCGCAAAGCGGTGCTTTTCGGCGGCATACTGCTGTGCCTTGGCCACTTACTGATGGCTTTTGAGGGGAATGAAGCGGTCTCTTACGCAGCCGGTACCGTACTCAGCGAGGCCATTACCTTGAATGACGGTACAGTCATCGCCGCTGGCACCACGCTCGCCGAGGATGTGATCATTCAGGATGTCGTGGCGCTGAAAGTGTTCTTTATGGCTTTGGCGCTAATCACCGTAGGCGTGGGTTTCCTGAAGCCGAATATCTCCACCATCGTCGGTCAGCTTTATGCGAAAAATGACCCACGCCGCGATGCGGGTTTCACCATTTTCTATATGGGCATTAATATCGGCTCCTTTGTCGCTACTCTGCTGTGTGGTTGGCTGGGCGAGACTTACGGCTGGGGATACGGCTTTGGGCTCGCGGGTATCGGCATGCTTTTCGGGCTGATTACTTTTATCTGGGGCCAGAAATATCTGAATGGCCTGGCGGAGCCGAGCCGTCCGGAAGTGCTGAAACAAAAAGCCCTGGGGCCGATCAACAAGGAGTGGGCCGTCTACCTGGGCGGTATTGCCTCCCTGGCACTGGTATGGTTCCTGGTGCAGAGTGAGCCGGTGGTTCACTTGGCGCAAAACAGCCTGCTGATTGTCGCGATCGTTGGCCTGATCCTGTACTCCATGCTGTACAACGACAGCAAGGGTAAAGACATGCTCGCCATCGGCCTCGCGGTACTCACGGCGGCGCTGGGACTGGTATGGGCGTTTACCGATGTCGACATCTGGCTGGGCGCCATGCTGCTGGGGCTGGTGGCCTTTATCGTCTACGGTTTCAGGCGCCACTACAGCGAAGAATTTTCCCGCACTGTGGTGCTAATGGTGCTGATTACTTCCACTATCGTCTTCTGGGCGCTGTTTGAACAATCTGCCGGCTCCATGACCCTTTATGCAGACAGGGTCCTGGACCGCTCTGTGGGCAATAGCGAAATCCGCGCATCCATGTTCGGTTCTCTCAACGCGGGCTTTATCATGCTGCTGGCGATTCCCTTCGCCACTTTGTGGGTATGGCTGGGCAAGCGCGGCTGGGAGCCCAGCACACCGGTCAAATTCGGCCTAGGTATTATCCAGGCGGGCCTGGGCTTCGGCGCTCTGGTTCTCGGTGCGGCCTTCCCCACCGAGGCGGGCAAAGTCGCCATGATCTGGCTGGTGCTGGCCTATCTACTGCACACTACCGGGGAACTTTGTCTGTCACCGGTGGGCCTGTCCGCGGTGACCAAACTGTCAATCGGCAAGGTGGTCAGCGTGAGCATGGGCACCTGGTTCCTGGCCACCGCCCTGTCGGAAACCGTGGCCACCCGGATCGGCAAAATGGCGGCTCTCGACCAGGATGGCACCGGCGACCTGGCCTCTACTCTGGCCACCTACACCAATCTGTATGAGTATCTGATGTGGTGGGGACTTGGGGTCGGCGCGCTGATGATCCTCCTGTCACCGCTGCTGAAAAAAGGCATGTGCGGTATCCGCTGATTACAGCGAATACATAACGCAAAGGCCGCTGTGAAAACAGCGGCCTTTTTGTTTAGGGCTCAACAGGGGCGCCATTCCCAGGCCGTTCCCGGCCGCGGACAGCACCCTTCGCTCTCACCTCTGCCAAATGGTGACCTGTTTCCCAGGCCTAAGGAACCTCTGATTAATTCGCTTCCTGACGGTAAAAATTCTTTGGAGCTAGATGAGAAGCTCAGGTGATAGGATGGCCATTTCGAAACCGTCGGATACAGGGATGTATCCGTTGGAGCTACAGGGAAGTACTCGTGCGTTTTCGAAATGGCCCTCCTATTGCCTGAGCGCCACGGAACTAACCAAAGCGTTCACGCGAATTAATCAGAGGTTCCCTAAAAAAAGTGAGGC
Source organism: Microbulbifer thermotolerans (assembly GCF_001617625.1). NCBI lineage: Bacteria > Pseudomonadati > Pseudomonadota > Gammaproteobacteria > Cellvibrionales > Microbulbiferaceae > Microbulbifer > Microbulbifer thermotolerans. The sequence goes on from NZ_CP014864.1 coordinate 2,936,535, forward strand.
GCCCATACTGGCGCGCCATCATTAATCACCCTGTGAGAAGATATGTGTCTAATGCACGCGCTTGTACCGCTTATCTAGCACCCGCATTGTGTATTCATGGATAGGCCCGGACGATCCCAACTCGCCCTACTAGAATTGATAAATGACTCTTCCGGCATAGCCCCTGTTGCCAAAACCTTCTCAGACTCCGCGTCCCGCTTTCCACCCACACTGCCCAGACCCGCCCTTGCCTGGAAGGATTTCGCGCACGCTGGTATTCCAAAACATGCCTACGCGGTTTTACGAACCACTATCAGACGGCTGCAAAGTGGGTCTCTTGCGACTTTACAAAGGAGGTGCGAGCTCCATACGACTATCCAAGGGTTCTTTTTTAATGATGTTTCGCGAAAAACCCCATGCAGAGAGTTTAGCAATCTAAACCTCCTTAAATCAAGCATTGTTTACCCCAAAGAGTTTAGATTCCTAAACATGAAAACGATTGGTGAGCGCCTGAGACTGGCGAGAAAAGAGGCGAAGCTGACCCAGCAGCAACTAGCCCAACATATGGGGGTGACAAAGTCTGCGATTAGCCAAGTCGAACTAGGCATATCAAAAGGACTTTCGCATGCCAGTCTGGTCCGCGCTTGCCGGGCTCTTGACTTGAACCCTGAATGGCTCAGCCTCGGCAAAGGGAATATGCGTCCATTCAAGCCCTCGGCACATCACACCTGGCAAGTAATGGAAGGTTTCAATAACCGCCTGGAATCCAGCCCTCGCATCTCCACTTCAGTGCCGCTGATCAACTGGGTCCAAGCGGGAGAATGGGAAGAGATCGCCGATACCTTCCAGCTAGGCGATGCCGAGAAATGGCGTGACACTACCGCCCGTGTGGGCCCGCACGCATTCGCGTTGTGTGTCCAGGGCGACTCGATGACCTCACTGACGGGCCTGTCTATCCCTGAAGGCTCAGTGGTAATTGTGGACCCGGACGCTTCCTATAGTAACGGCTCCATCGTTGTCGCCAAGTTGGCCGATGCCGTGGAAGCCACGCTCAAGAAGCTGATCATCGACGGCCCTAACAAATACTTAAAATCCTTGAATCCCGCCTATACCCCAATTCCTATTAGCGATAACTGCCGTATTATCGGTGTGGCTAAAAAAGTGGAAATTGATCTCTAGCGCTACCCTTTGCAGACACTTGAATCAAACTAAGGGACCTCTGATTAATTCGCGTGGACACTTTGGTAGCTTCCGGGGCGCTCAGGCAATAGGACGTACATTTCGAAAACGCACGAGTACATCCCTGTAGCTCCGACGGATACATCCCTGTATCCGACGGTTTCGAAATGTACGTCCTATCACCTGAGCTTCACATCCGCCCCCGAAGCGCCTCTGCCACCAGAAAGTGACTTAATCAGAGGTTCCCTAACGATATAGGGTGCTGAAGACGGGTCCGAAGTCGATGATGGAAAACGAGCAATAGAAGGCCTCATCGGCGCAACCCACCCCAATGGCAAGTCCATCCCTGACCGCGGGCACACCTCTTTCCATCGCCATCGACGACAAGATCAATGTCCGAGTACCAAGCCCGCATTCAACCAAATAAACCGAGCCCCAATCACACACAAGAGCCCCGCGAAGCAGTTCTTCAACAGTTGCGGCGACATCCTGTGCGCCAGATTAGCGCCAATGCGGGCAAAGGGAGTGCTGGCAACGACTATGCCGAAAAAAGCGGGCCAGTAGATATAGCCACTGCTCCAGGCCGGCAGTTGCGGCTCTCCCCAGCCCTGTACGGCAAAGCTGATGGCACCGGCCACAGCAATGGGTAATCCACAGGCGGCGGAAGTGGCTACAGCGCGTTGCATCTGCACACGGCAGCGGGTCAGGAACGGCACGGTCAGGGAGCCGCCGCCAATACCAAATATTGCGGACGCCCAGCCGATCACGCCACCGACACCGGCCAGAAATGGGCCTCCCGGCAGTTTTTCACCATCTGCCAACAGCGTCGCGGGGCGCCGCCCAGCGCGCCACATTCTGACGGCAATCACCAGCGCGAAAATGCCGATCAGCAGCTGAAGCCAAGCCCCTGGAAGCAAGTGAGCAGTCACCCCGCCCAACCAAGAGCCAAGGAGAATACCCGGGGTCATGGATAGAAAGACACGCCAGTCCACCGCGCCTTTGAGGTGATGGGTTCGAATGGAGCTGAGGGAGGTGATAACAATGGTGGCCAGTGAAGTCGCCACCGCCATATGAGTGAGAATTTCAGCAGGGATTCCCAGGGCGGTATAGACGAGCACCAGTGCCGGCACGATGATCAAACCGCCGCCGACGCCGAAAAGCCCGGCAATAGTACCGGCAACGGCGCCAACGATCAGGTAGATCAATAGAGTTTCCATTGTGGGCTCCTTTCTGTTGCCCAGACCGGGCTCCCGGTAATAAAGCGCAGCGGATGGGCATTAAAGGGGGTGGCCACGCCGCCGGTCAGTCCGGTTCTACCTGCAGCCAGTCAAATCCCCTTTGCTGGCAAGCAAAGAGACAGTTGGCAACGCTATCGGCAGCCTCGGCCAAGGCTTCTCGGGCCAGCTCCAAGGTGTTGTTCTTTTCACTGATATGTGCCACCACCAGATGCTGCAGCTGCTCAGCGCCGACGCGCTCAAGAAATCCGGCGGCCTGTTGGTTGCTCAGGTGGCCATAGGCGCCGCCCACACGCCGCTTCAGAGATGGAGGATAGGGACCTTGAGCCAACATCCGGGGATCGTGATTGGCTTCCAGCACCAGGGCATCACAGGCGCCAAAGTGCGATTCGACGTGAGGTGTCACAGTGCCGAGGTCCGTCAACAGCCCGAGACTGCTGCCGCGGCAGCGGAAGACAAACTGCGCCGCCTCGCGGGCATCGTGGGGAACGGCCACGGGAGTGACCTGGATATCTGCCACGGCAAACGGCTGGTGGCCCTCAATCAAATGTACTTCGGGCAACACCCCGATATCGCGGGCGCGCAGGGTTCCTGGGGTCAAATAGACGGGTAACTTATACTTGCGCGCCAGCGGCGCCACACCGGACAGATGATCGCTGTGCTCGTGGGTCACCAGTATTGCGGACAGGTCCGCGGGAGAAACCCCGAGCCGCGCCATGCGCCGCTCGGTTTCCTTGATGGTAAAGCCGCAGTCCACCAGCAGACAGTGGCCGCCACTGGCGACCAGGGTGCCGTTGCCCTTGCTGCCGCTTCCCAGTGAAGCGAAACGCAGGCTCATTAAATCAGGTTCTGGCGGATGGCCATCAGCAGCTGTGCCGCCTTGGCGCGGGACAGCTGCTGCCCCCGGGTATTGCGGACCCGGACCTCTATCTGTTCATTAGCGCCCCGCAGCACGACAAGATACCCGGGGTACTCGGCAGCCGGCGCGCCACCGAGGCCTTCAATTCCCTCGAACAGTGCGGGTTCGGCATCGCTGTTCGGATCGATATTGGCCAGCACCTGCTGCAGGCTCACCTGTTCTGCGGCTTCAGCCTGTTTGTCCTCGCCCTTGCTGCCCCAGGAAAACCAGCCGCCTTCATCCTCATCGGACAATTCGCGGTCCTCGTCGTAGGTAACGTAGAAGATACCGACGGCGGCGTCCTCCTGGTGCAAGCGGTAGGCGCCGGAGCTGAGGGCGTGGGCCACAGTCGCCCAGGCGCGGTCCATGGCCAGGTTCATGGAAATATAGGGTTCGCGCCCGGCGGGCTCCTGGAGCTGAACCTTGACGGTGGTGCCACCGATGGCCTGGGCCACCAGGGAAGCGGCCGCACCGGTGGACTCAGTCGCCAGCGCGGTAGACATTTCATCGATCATCCAACCTTCGCGCTCGGGACTGGTGGAGCGCTCAGGCCAGTTGACACTGCCTCCAACCGGAGCATCGGCAGGCACCGACAGGTGGCGTACATGAACCTCGGTGGTATCCGGCTGTACCCCGGACTCCACCTGCAAACGGTACTTGTCCTTGGTATCTGGACTGTTCTCGAACTGCAGCCAGGCCGTCTCCAGAATACCGGCACTGGCATCGGACACTTCAAGTTGCAGGCCGGATGAGCGCAGGAAATAGTGCAATTGTGGCCAGACCTCGGCAGGTGGCAGCGAGACCAGTACCCAGCGCCGGTTACCGAGTTTCTGTATCTTGACCCGGTCCAGGCCGACATTGGATGACAGGGGTTGCGGACGCGGCACCTCGAATTCACCCTGCAGGGGCTCGGCACTGGCGATGTGTGGTATCTCGTACAGCTCTTCCTGGTGTTTGGCTGTGACCCCCTCGGGCAGTTGGAGCGGCGGCAGGCTGGCGGCGCGCTGATAGTCGTCACTGCGGTCGCGGAAATACCCTTCGCTGCCGAACAGGCCACAGCCAGTCAGTGCGAAACCGGCGATACAGAGAACGGCTCCGGCGGTCAATCTTGTCATTATCTGTTTCCTAACTGATTTTGTGTGTCGCGGGCTAGAGAACACCCGCGCTGCGCAGCGCCTCGCGCACTGTCGCGTGGTGCTCCGGGGAGAGGCTGGTAAGCGGCAGGCGGATACCGCCATCGATTCGTCCCATTTCCCGCAGCGCCCATTTCACGGGTATCGGGTTGGACTCCAAAAACAGCACTTCGTGCAGTATGCGGATACGCTGATCGATGGCGCGGGCCGTATCGGCGTCGCCAGCCATTGCCGCCTCGCACATCTGCGCCACCGCCGCCGGTGCAACATTGGCGGTAACACTGATATTGCCGTGGCCGCCCATCAACATCAGCTCCATCGCGGTCGCATCGTCCCCCGAATAGACGGCAAATTCCTTCGGCAGTGTATCCAGTAGCTCGCGGGCCCGCTCGAGGTCACCGGTCGCCTCCTTGACGCCGACGATATTGGCAATCGGCGCCAGGCGCCTGACCGTGTCCGGCAGCAGATCCACTGCGGTGCGTCCGGGCACGTTGTAGAGAATTTGCGGTATGGATACCGCCTTGGCGATGGCTTTGTAGTGTTGGAAAAGCCCCTCCTGCGTGGGCTTGTTGTAGTAGGGGGTGACCAGCAGGCACGCATCGGCACCGCACTTGGCGGCCGCCTCCGTGAGTTCAATGGCTTCGGATGTAGAGTTGGCGCCGGTGCCGGCAATTACCGGGATGCGTCCCGCCACCTGATCCACCACGCGCCGGATCACCTCTATGTGCTCGCCCACATCGAGGGTCGCGGATTCTCCCGTGGTACCCACGGCAACCAGGGCTCGGGTGCCCTGTTCAATATGCCATTCCACCAGGTTGTGCAGGCTGTCCCAGTCCAGGCTGCCGTCTGCATACATTGGGGTAGCCAACGCCACCATACTGCCGGAAAACATCCTAACTCCTTATTTCACATCCCCATCCCCTAGGGAGATGGCTGCCCAAAAATGACACCGGTATGTTACTGAGGGCGCCCCGTGGATACCAGCCCTCGCCACCCGGCCACTAGCGCCCTTCAATTGGCTCGAGCGGGGCAATTCGCGCCCCGCGATCAGCGTCGCCGATGGGGTAAAGCCCCTGTCAGCGGCGATTCTTTCTGCGCTTTTTTTTCTTCTTGCGGACACCCTCATAAACATTCGGCTCGCCCTCCGGGCGGGTTTTGAAGCGCCGGTGCACCCACATGTACTGCGCCGGGTTCTCCCGGATACGCGCCTCGACAAACTGATTGACCAGAATTGCATCCTTCAGTTCGTCGCCGGAGGGGATTTCCTCGATCGGCGGGTAGATTTTGACCCGGTACCCGCAGCCGTCATCGACCCGTGTGGTCGTATAGGGCACCACCAGGGCGCGGCCGACACGGGCAAAGCGCGAAGTCCCCGTCACCGTTGCTGCGGGAATCCCGAACAGCGGTGCGAAAACGCCTTGTTTAATACCGTAATCCTGATCCGGCGCGTACCATACCGCGCGACCGCGTTTGAGCGCGCGCAGCATGCCGCGTACATCCTTGCGCTGATAGACCTCGGAATCCTCTCCGTGGCGCTCGCGCCCCTTGCGCTGCATATAATCGTAGACCGGGTTCTTGTGCGGTCGGTACATACCGTCCACTTTATGGCACATGGCCATAAACGCAGCTCCCAATTCCAGCGTGGTGAAATGCATCGCCATCAGCACCACTCCCTGGCCGCGGGACTGGGGCTCGCGCAGATATTCCAATCCCTCGATAGTGAAACGCTTGCGCAGCCACCTGGATGAGCGGAACCAGGCCATACCGGTTTCCATCAGGGCAATACCATTGGACTCGAAGTTGCGCCGCAACAAGTCCGCCCGCTCAGCGGCGGACAATTCGGGCAAACAGAGCACCAGGTTGCGTTCGGCGATAGTGCGGCGTGCGGGGGCAAGGCGCAGCATCAGCCGCCCCAGCACCCGCCCCAGCCCGAGTTGCCAGCGGTAGGGTAACTGGGCGACGAGGAACCAGAAGCCGAACAATAGCCAAGTGGGCCAGTAGCGCGGATACAGCAACGCCGCGCGGAATCGGGGTTTTTCCATCGGAACGATTATTCTGGAGCGCGGCTGTCCGCCGCAGGTCGAAAGCGGCGCATTATAGCGGCAGGGGGCTTGTTATGGATAGGCGGGCAGAGCAGCGCTACCCCCGGATCTGAGGCAAGCTTGAGCCGGGGCGACTCAACGAGTAGGTATCAACAGCCGTTCAGCGGCGCAAGCGGGTGTCCAGTTCGTCCACCGCCTCACACCAATCGGCATCAGCAAGTATCGCCTCCTTCAGGAAGCGTCGCTGCTCTTCCGACCAGAAATGTGCATCGGAAAGCTGCTCCTGGTCGCGCAACCGGTGGCGCTCCAGGAAAGCCTCAATGGCAGCGTCCTCGGAGTCCATGCCCAATTGAGCGAAAAGATCCTTTAGATTGTGATAGCCAGTGGTTTCCATATTCACTCCCTGTAATTGATCGGGCCGCCTTGGGCGGCAATAAATATCATTACAGCCATACCCTCCACCTGTCACCGCTGTCAGGGCGCGGGGTTGGGGTTCATCGCATAGACGGACTCGATCGCCATCAGCAGATCATCACTCAGCCGCACGTCAATACTGGCGATGTTGTTTTTCAGCTGCTCCATAGTGGTGGCGCCGATAATATTGGATGTGACAAAAGGCTGCTGATTAACGAAAGCCAGAGCCATCTGGGCCGGGTCCAGACCGTGTTGCCGCGCTATCTTGACATATGTTTCGGTAGCCTGCAGCGCGCGCTCGTTGGTATAGCGCTGGAAGCGCGGAAATAGCGTCAAACGCGCGTCCTCGGGCCAACGTCGGCCCAGGTATTTACCGGAGAGGACACCAAACGCCAAGGGTGAGTAGGCGAGCAGGCCGCACTGCTCGCGTATTGCCATTTCCGCGCAGCCGATTTCAAAAATGCGGTTGAGCAGATTATACGGGTTCTGTATGGAGGCAATGCGCGGCTTGCCATCATGTGCAGCAAGCCACAGGTAGTGGTGTATCCCCCAGGGCGTCTCATTGGAGATACCGATATGGCGCACCTTGCCCGCCTTGATCAGCGCTTCCAAGGCATCCAGGGTTTCGGCAATGGCGATGCCATAGTCACAACTGTGCTCGTAACTGCGGCGGCCGAAAATATTTGTGCGGCGCTCGGGCCAGTGTATCTGGTAGAGGTCGATGTAATCGGTGCGCAGGCGCTTTAGGGAGCCGTCACAAGCTTCGAGGACCTGTTCCCGGCTGAGACGCGGACCGCCCCGGATATGGTTTACACCGGAATTGATTTCGCCCCGCCCGGCCACTTTTGTGGCCAGTATGACTTTGTCGCGGTTACCCCGCGCCGCCAGCCAGTTCCCGATGTATTCCTCTGTGCGCCCCTGGGTCTCCGGACGCGGAGGCACCGGGTACATCTCGGCGCAGTCTATAAAGTTGACCCCTTGATCCAGGGCGTAATCCAGTTGCTCAAATGCCTCGGCCTCGGTGTTCTGCTCACCATAGGTCATGGTGCCCAGGCAAATCTGACTGACTTTGAGGTCGGTTTGGCCCAGCCGGCGGTACTTCATGGAAGGCTCCTGCATATCAAAGGATAGATAATGCGGCCCTCTCCCTGAACCGCATGCAAGCTGGCAGGCTCCTGGAAAGTATACTCATTGAGCGGGCCCGCCCGCAGCTTCACCCCGCGGCCTGTAACCGCGGGGCCTGCGCGCCGGGCCTCGGGACTTACCGGCTCAATTACTGGAAATCCGCCTCGACGATCGGGCTGATATCCGCGTCGTAATCAATACCGTCGATACCGAAACCAAAGAGTTTCAGGAAGTCTTCCTGGTAGCCCTTGAAGTCAGTCAGCTCGAACAGGTTTTCCGCCGTCACCTCCGGCCACAGCCTCTCGATCTCAGCCTGGGTTTCCGGGCGCAACTCCCTGTCGTCCATGCGGTATCGGTTTGCCTCATCCAGGCGCGGGCTGTCGGTGTAGAGGCCTTCTGTATAGAGGCGGTACAGCTGCTCAATACAGCCCTCGTGGGTTCCCTCTTCCTTCATCACCTTGTATACCAGAGAGATATACAGGGGCATTACGGGGATTGCGGAGCTGGATTGGGTCACCAGCGCCTTCAATACGGCCACATGGGCATCGGCAACACCGCTCGCGGTAATGGCGCCGGCGGCGCGGTCCAGATCTTCCTTTGCTTTGCCGATAGTGGCGTGACCGTAAATGGGCCAGGTAAGCTTTTCGCCAATATAGGTGTAGGCGACGGTCTTGCAGCCATCCGCCAGCACCCCGGCCTCGCTGAGAGCGTTCATCCACAACTCCCAGTCCTCGCCCCCCATGACCTTAACCGTTGCCTCGGTTTCTTCCTCACTGGCGGGCTCCAAGGTGATATCGGAGATTTCCAGCTTGTCGGTATTGAGGTTCTTGGCCGTGTAGGGCTTGCCGATCGGCTTGAGCACAGAGCTGTAGAGCTCGCCGGTTTTCGGGTCCTTGCGGCGGGGTGAAGCCAGACTGTAAATCACCAGATCCACCTGGCCCATATCGGCCTTGATCATCTCTATAGCCTGAGCCTTGACCTCATCGGAGAAGGCGTCGCCATTGATACTCTTGGCGTAGAGGCCCGCCTTGTGTGCCTCTTGCTCGAAAGCGGCGGCATTGTAGTAGCCCGCGGATGCCGTGCGCTTTTCCGTCGGCGGTTTTTCGAAGAAAACCCCTAGCGTCTTGGCCCCGCAGCCGAAAGCCGCGGTGATGCGGGAGGCCAGGCCGTAACCGGTGGAGGCACCCACCACCAGCACATTCTTGGGGCCACCGGAGATGGCCGGTTGAGATTGAATATACTCGATCTGCTCGCGCACATTGGCGGCACAGCCCTGCGGATGGGCGTTGGTACAGATAAATCCGCGTACTTTCGGCTGAATGATCATGCCTTTCTGTTCCCCCTCTGATCTGGGAATCGTGGTTGTTCGGTCACACTGGCCGCTCATTCTAATGGCATCGCGCGTTGAGTCCCATAGCCGAGCACCCGGGTGGCCCTCGGCGCTGTCCAGAATCTCCATTTCCTCGGCCAGATCCTCCGCCCCGCCCTATTCGGGGGCGCGGTTTGGCCAGTGCGGTCTCCCGGTACAGCACGGAAGGAGCGATGGGCGCCAAATTGGCACTGCCGGGCCACTCCGTCTTGGCACGCTGTATGCAGATTGGATGTATGCAAATTGTAAGTTGAGGCCGCTTGGACAAGCGGCGTAATCCGGAACCAATGGCAACAGCGAGGTTCGCAATGAAATACTACTCACGTCACTTCGTAAAACCCGGTGATCTCAACCCGGCACAAAGACTGTTTGGCGGGCAGTTACTGGCGTGGATAGATGAGGAGGCAGCCATCTTCGCCGGATGCCAGATGGGCACCCCCATAGTAGTTACCAAACTGATGTCGGAAATTGACTTTGTCAGCTCCGCCTTCTGTGGTGACGTGGTGGAATTTGGCTTCGAAGTGGTGGATATAGGCCGCACCTCTCTGACCATACGCTGCGAGGTGCGCAACAAACAGACCCGCGCCCTGATACTGCAAGTGGAACGCATCGTTTTCGTAGCCCTGGACGCAGAGGGAAACCCCACCCCACACAAGAAGGCGGGAATGACACTAGAAGAGGCACACCAGGCAACACAGCGCGAACTGGAACTGCGGGAACAGCGGATGGCCAGTTGAGCGCCCACTGAATTCCCCGCACAAGCGCTCCTGTTGCTTCGGGGCGCTCGGATAATAATGTCTTGGGCTTCATTGCGGCGGCGGTATAATCATCTCTCTATAAGCAACCGCCGCCAACCATGTTTCAACTCAGGTTCACAACGCCCACCACCTGGACAGAGCCGGTACTGGCCGACTTCGACCGCTTTTTACAGGATCACGCCGCCGCCGAGAAAAAAGCCTCGGGCATGGCGGTATCCATGTTCTCCCACTACCCGGATAAGCCGCTGCTGGTGGAGTCGATGGTCAATCTTGCCCTGGAGGAAATGAACCACTTCCGCCAGGTGATCAAGATCATGCACGAGCGCGGCATATACCAGGCGCCGGACGAAAAAGATCCCTATATCAACAACCTGCGCAAACTCATCCGGCGCGGCCCCGAACATTACCTGCTGGACCGGCTCTTGACCGGCGGTATTATCGAAGCCCGGGGATGTGAACGCTTCGGTCTGGTCGCGGATGCCCTCCCCTCGGGCCAATTGAAAACTTTCTACCGCACCATTACAGAGAGTGAGGCCCGTCATCACGAATTGTTTGTAGAACTGGCGCTGCAGTATTTCCCGCGCAGCGAGGTTGATTCACGGCTCGACCAACTGCTCGACGCCGAGGCGGAAATCACCGCCGCTCTGCCACACCGCGCCGCACTGCACTAAGAGAGATGGCCATGACAAAACCCCGCTATAACGGCTACCACCTGTTTCTTTTGGGTTTGTTCGCGCTCACTTGGTGCTGGGCCGCCTGGGAGCCTTTACACCCGGACGACTGGCTGCTGGAAAATTATCTGGTCTTTATTTTTGTTCCGATAATTCTGATTAGCGCCCGCGCCTTCCGCCTGTCCAAGGTCTCCTACACCCTGATCACGCTGTTTATGTGCCTGCACGTCATCGGCTCCCACTACACCTATGCCGAAGTGCCCTTTGGCGAGACACTGCGGGCCTGGAGCGGCGCGGAACGCAATATGTACGACCGCCTGGTGCATTTCTGCTTCGGGCTTCTACTCGCCTATCCGGTGCGGGAAGTACTGATCCGCCTCGCCGGGTTGCGGGGCTTCTGGGCCTATTTCTTCCCGGTGGATGTCACCTTTGCGCTGTCCTCCATCTACGAAATTATTGAGTGGCTGGCCGCCGATACTGTGTCGCCAGAATTGGGCCTGGCTTTTCTCGGCTCCCAGGGGGATATCTGGGACGCGCAGAAAGATATGTTATTGGCGGGAATGGGAGCGATTATCGCCATGCTGATCGTATTGGCACTGAATCTCTGGCTAAACTCCCGGGCCTGGAGCGAAATACGTAACAGTCTGCGGATACCCGGATCCGACCGCATACTGGGCGAGGCGGTACTGGCCCAATGGTTACGTAACAAGCGCGATCACTGACAAGTAATGGATTCCAAAGCCGCACTAGCGCACATAAAAGAAGCCCCTAAGGAACCTCTGATTAATTCACTTCCTGACGTATAAACTCTTTGGAGCCAGATGAGAAGCTCAGGAGATAGGCTGGCCATTTCGAAACCGTCGGATACAAGGATGTATCCGTCGGAGCTACAGAGAAGTACTCGTGCATTTTCGAAATGGCCAGCTTATTGCCTGAGTGCCCCGGAACCTACCATAGTGTTCACGCGAATTAATCAGAGGTTCCCTAAGCGATATAGTTCAGCGGCAAGCGGGTGGTCTGCTTCATGGTTTCCATCACAAAGCTGGAACTCACATCAAATAAATCCGCCTTGATCAATTCTTTATAAAGGCGGTCGTAACCGGGCATGTCTGTCACCACCGCTTTAATCAGATAATCTACATCGCCACTCATACGGTGCACTTCCAATATTTCCGCAATACCCTGCACCACCTCATTGAACTGCGCCGCCCACTGATCGTTGTGCCGATTGGTGCGGATTACGATATAGACCGTCAACGGCAGGTTCACTTTGTCCTGGTTCAGCAACGTCACCCGCTCGCGGATCACCCCCTCCTCTTCCAGCCTGTGGATGCGCCGCCAGCAGGCGGATTTGGAAATCCCCACCCGCTCGGCAATATCGCCGACAGATAGCGTCGCGTTCCGCTGCAGCAAATCCAGAATCTGCCGATCGCAGCTGGTCAATTTATGCCCCGCCATAGCCCATTTCCACTTAAGGTTCACAAAGTTGGCCACAAATCGGTCCAACGTTTCGTTTTTTTATTTTAGATGAAACGGAATATCGCAAACAGGGCATTGATGAAACCAGATGGAAACATTGTTCCTCCCTTTTCAGAGTAGAGTCCGCATGCACCGCAAATCGGAAAAGTGAAACATGAACCATCTAATAAAACGCATCCGTGAATCCATCATCGGCGGCCGGGCATCTATCCGGACCCCTTTCGGCCTGAAACCACTTGTCTATGCCGACTACACCGCCTCCGGGCGCGCACTGGGGTTTATCGAGGATTTTATCCGCGCACAGGTGCTTCCCTTCTATGCCAATACACACACGGAGACCTCCTTTACCGGCGCACATACCACAAGGCTTCGGGAAGAGGCGCGCAGGGAAATCAAGCGCGCGGTCAATGCGGGACCAGAGCACAAGGTAATCTTCTGTGGTGCCGGCGCTACCGCCGCCGTGCACAAGCTGATCGATATACTCAACCTGCGCCTGCCGGCAGACCTAATGCGGAAGTACAAACTGCACGAGCAAATACCGCCCCGCGAGCGCCCTGTGGTCTTTGTCGGCGCCTATGAACACCATTCAAACGAGCTCCCGTGGCGGGAGAGCATCGCCGAGGTAGTGCGCATCCCCCTGAACCCGGACGACACCCTCGATCTCGACGCACTGGAATCCGAGCTCCGTGCCCACACCGACCGCCCGTTGAAGATCGGCAGTTTCTCCGCCGCTTCCAATGTCACTGGCATAAAGACGGATGTGGACAGGGTGACGCGGCTGCTGCACCGCCACGGCGCACTCGCCTTCTGGGACTACGCCGCAGCGGCGCCCTACACGGCGATTGATATGACCGGTGAGCAGGATGTCGCTGGCGATAGCGGCAAGGACGCGGTATTTATTTCGCCGCATAAATTTATCGGCGGCCCGGGCACGCCGGGCCTGTTGATTGTCCGCGACAAGCTGTTAAAAAACGCTATTCCCGCGCTACCCGGCGGCGGCACAGTGCTCTATGTGACGCCGCAGGACCACCGCTATCTGGACGATAGCGAGCGCCGCGAGGAGGGCGGCACCCCGGCCATTATCGAATCGATCCGCGCCGGGCTGGTTTTCAAGCTGCAGCGGCAAGTGGGCACCGGCGAAATCGAAAAACGCGAAACAGACTTTATCCGCCGCGCCCTGGCGCGCTGGTCCCACTGCGACAATATCGAAATTCTGGGTAATCCAACCGCTCCCCGACTCGCCATCGCCTCGCTGCGTTTCAAGCATCGGGGCAAAGACCTGCACTACGGATTTGTGACGGCGCTGCTCAACGACCTCTTTGGTATCCAGGCCCGCGGCGGCTGCTCCTGCGCGGGTCCCTACGGGCACCATCTGTTGCGCATGGACATGGCCTACAGCAAGGCACTGGAAGCGCAGCTAGTGCAAGGTCATATGGTGTTACGGCCGGGCTGGGTACGCTTGAATTTCAATTATTTTATCGACGAGGACACCTTCGAGTACCTGGTTCGGGCGGTGGAACTGGTGGCGGAATACGGTTGGCGTCTGCTGCCTTACTACCGTTTCGACACCGAGCGCGGCATCTGGCGTTTTCAGGATACACAACCGAATACAACGAGCCTCTCCCAGCTGGATTTTCTTAATCTCGGCCCGGACGAAGGCAGTAGCGACAAGGTGGAACACGCACTGGCGGCCTGTCTCGCAGAAGCAGAAGAAGAGCTTCGCCGGGAACACCGGCAGGGCGAACGGTACGCCCTGAAGCTGCCCGAGGAAGTGGAGAAATTACGCTGGTTTGTACTGCCCCAGGAAATCGCCCTTTAGGATGGGGCCAGGGCGCCGCGGATTCATTCGCTTCCTGGTGATGGCGAGGTTGCGAGGCCAAATGAGATGCTCAGTTAATGGAATGAACATTTCGAAACCGCCAGATACAGGGAAGTATCCGGCGGAGCTATAGGGACCTACTCGTGCGTTTTCGAAATGTCCTCCCCATTGCCTGAGCACCCCCGCAACCAACTACAGCACGCTTAAAGACGTAATCAGCGATTCTGGGTATTACTCCGTACGGATTACCTCAGCAGAAGGAGCGGCTGTTGAGTGCTGAGCAGCATTTTGGCGGTGATACTGCCCAGCAGGAGATCCCGCAACCGGTTGTGGCTGAAGGCACCCATCACCGTCAGATCGATTTTGTGCTCGGCCTGGTATGCGGTCAGCGCGGCCACTGTTCTACCGTCGAGGCGACTGGCGTTCACCTCCAGCCCCGCCTGATCCAACTGCATACTGGCCTCCGCCAAAAGCCCTTCGGCGGTCTCAGCCGGGCCCACATGCACCAAATGGCAGGACAGCCCGCGGAATAGCGGGCTTTCGCACACCATCGCCAGCGCCTTGCGCGCGCCTTCGCTGCCGTCGTAGGCAAGCATAATGCGGCGGGGGCTGCGGAACTCTTTATTCACCACCAGAATCGGCTTGTGCAGTGAACGCACTACAGTTTCCAGGTGCGTCCCCAGCCCCTGCTCCGTGCCGCTGTGCTCCTCGCCGCGAATCCCCAGTACCAGTACACGGATGTGATCTTCCAGTTCAATCAGGGATTCGCTCAGGCTGTCGTGGCGCTGACAGCTGGTGACCTCCTGCACGCCATACTGACCGGCGCGTTCGCTGGCCGCCTGTAACATCAATTTACCCTGCTGCACCATCAGTCGCGCGCGCTGCTGCTCCAGCGCGGTCAGTTCTTCCAGCAGCTCCTCCTGGCTGCCGAGACCGATGCTGCCGGTGAGATCCGCCACCGCAGGTACATTGCCGCGCTCAATATTGTGCAACAATTTCAGCGGCGCGCCGGTCGCCACCGAGATCCAAGCCGCGTAGTCGCAAACCGCTCCCGTGTAGTGGGAACCATCGATACAGGCGAGCACTACCGCCTCGTCCCGGGCCGACCGGCTACTGCCGTTGACCTCGGTATTGTTATTGTCGTTTGATTTGACGGTCATCAGTGGCCTCCCAGGACCCGTTCAATTTCTTCCGGCTTATCGTGTACACCGAAGCGGTCGACAATGGTTTCGCTGGCTTCGTTCAGCCCCACAGCCTCCACCAGGGCGCCCTCGCGGCGGAACTTCACCACCACCTTGTCCAGCGCATGCACCGCAGAGATATCCCAAAAATGCGCGCGGCTCAGGTCGATCACCACTTTATCCACCACCTCTTTGAAATCAAAGGCGGCAACAAACTTATCGGCTGAGTTGAAGAACACCTGCCCCACCACTCGGTAGGTGCGACAGCTCTCCGCTTCGTCCAGCTCACTATCCACATACATAAAGTGGCTCACCTTGTTGGCGAAGAATAGCGAAGCCAGCAGCACGCCGACAAATACACCATAGGCCAGGTTATGGGTCCAGACTACAACAGCCACTGTCGCCAGCATAACCAGGTTGGTGGACAGCGGATGGCGCTGCAAATTGCGGATGGACTCCCAGTTAAAGGTACCGATGGATACCATGATCATGACCGCCACCAGCGCGGCCATGGGGATCACCGCCACCCAATCACTGAGGAAAACCACCAGTGTCAACAGGCCAACGCCAGCCACCAGAGTGGATAAACGCCCACGCCCGCCGGATTTTACATTGATTACCGACTGTCCGATCATCGCACAGCCTGCCATACCGCCCAGCAAGCCGGAGGCGATATTAGCGATGCCCTGCCCCTTACATTCGCGGTTTTTATCGCTGGGGGTGTCAGTCAGGTCATCGACAATAGTGGCCGTCATCAGAGATTCCAGCAGTCCCACCACCGCCAGGCCAGCGGAATAAGGGAAGATGATCTGCAAGGTCTCAAGGTTCAATGGCACATCCGGCCAGAGGAAGACCGGCAGTGTATCGGGCAGTTCCCCCATATCGCCGACCGTACGAATATCCAGTCCCAGGCTTACCGAGACCGCCGTCAACAGCAATATACACACCAGCGGCGATGGCAGAATCTTGCCGACTACCGGAACTCGCGGGAACAGATAAATAACGGCGAGGCCGGCGGCAGTCATCGCGTAAACATGCCAGGTTACATCGGTGAGCTCCGGCAACTGCGCCATAAAAATAAGGATCGCCAGCGCATTCACAAAACCGGTCACCACCGCCCGCGAGACAAAGCTCATCAGGCTACCCAGCTTAAGATAGCCGGCGATTATCTGTAGTACCCCGGTCAACAGTGTCGCCGCCAGCAGGTACTGCAGGCCGTGCTCTTTCACCAGGGTCACCATCAGCAGGGCCATGGCGCCGGTGGCCGCGGAGATCATGCCCGGGCGCCCGCCGACGAAAGCGATGACCACTGCGATACAGAATGAGGCGTAGAGGCCGACCCGCGGGTCCACCCCGGCGATAATGGAAAAGGCGATGGCCTCGGGAATGAGTGCCAGTGCCACCACTAGGCCTGCAAGTACATCGCGACGTATATTGCCGAACCAGTCGGCTTTGGTCGAAGTAAACAACGAAGGAAACAACATAGACAACAGCTAGGGAGTTGGCGAAAAAAGGGCGCGCACTCTACCACAAATACCCCCCGCTGTCCGGCCGCGTCCTGGCGGACAGCGGACACTTTAAGCGGACACCCTCAGGCCGGACCATCCTCGGAAAGAAATAAAATTCTCCTTATTTTTCAATAAGTTACAAAACAAATAAAAACTGGCACGGCCCTTGCCCTACACGTTGTGAGCGGGGCCGATATCCCGCATCCAAATTCGATCGCCAGCGCATCACATGCCTAAAGCACAGCGCCGGCACAAAACACCGAGGAACGGGAAACCACAATGATCAGAGACACCTCCGGACAGGACGTACAAATCGCCACCGTCCCGGCGTGGAAAAACCCCAAGGTCCTGAAAACCGCCGCCGCCGCGGGCATCGCGCTTATCTTTCTGGCCTGGGGAGCCAGAGCCTGGTTCGCAACCGGCGCGGTAGACAGCACCCTGGCCTTATCCCGCATCAACATCGCCCAGGTAGAGCGCGGCGACCTGGTCCGCGACCTGGTTGTTCAAGGCAAGGTAGTCGCCGCCAACAGCCCCACCCTGTTCAGCCCGGCCCAGGGTATCGTCAAGTTCGCGGTTAAGGCCGGCGACACCGTCACCCAGGGCCAGCTGCTGGCGGAGGTGGACAGCCCAGAGATGTCTAATCAGCTGGCTCAGGAGAAAGCCCTGCTCAACAAACTGAGCGTGGAGCTGGAGCGGCAAAAAATCCAGGCCAAGCGCCAGCAGCTGGAAAACCGCCAGAAGGCAGATCTGGCCAAAGTAAATCTCACCGCCGCCGAACGGGAACTCAAGCGCGCGGAAATTTCCATGGAAAAGCAGATCATCGCCCGCCTGGACTTCGAAAAAACGCGCGATGAGCTGGCGCGTGCCGAACTTGAATACCAACAGGCTGTACAAAATGCCGAGCTTGAAAAAGAAGCCCTGACTTTCGAAACCCGCACCCTGGAGCTACAGGTCTCGCAGCAAAAATTGCAAGTGAAAGAGCTCGAGCGCCGTGTGCGCGACCTGAAAATTCTGTCACCGGTGGACGGCACCATCGGCAGCCTGGCGGTAGCCCAGCGCAGTGCCGTAACCGCCAACGCTCCGCTGATCACCGTAGTAGACCTCACCAGCTTCGAACTGGAAGCCGCGGTACCGGAAAACTACGCCGATGACCTGGGCCTGAATATGGCAGTGGAAATCAACCTCGGCGGTAAAAAACTGCCCGGCGAGATCACCGCGATTTCCCCGGAAGTCATCAATGGACAAGTTCAAGCTCGCGTGCGCTTCACCGACGGACAGCCCCAGAATCTGCGCCAGAACCTGCGTCTGACCGCACGCATCCTACTGGAAAATCGCGAAGACGTGATGCTGGTCAAGCGCGGCAGCTTCCTCGATCAAAGCGGTGGCCGCTACGCCTTCCGTCTAAACGGTGAACAGCAAGCAGAGCGGGTACCGATCCAGATAGGAGCACTGGGCCTTAACCAAGTGGAAATCGTGTCCGGCCTCAATGTGGGCGACCGGATCATCATCTCCGCCGCAGATGAACTGGAAAACGCACAACTGGTTGCACTGAAGGAATAAAGGCAGAACAGCAGAAGACCACCCGCTGGCTCCGGCAAAGAAAGATTCGAAGTATGGGCACGCAGAGTTTTGCCCACCCCAAAACAGCCTAAAGATATTCGAAACCGTATCAAGGCACCGAACACTCAGAACTATAGGGAAACTACCATGCTGAAAATGCACAATATCCGCAAAAGCTTCCGCACCGACACCATCGAAACCCACGCGCTGCGCGATTTCAACCTGGAGGTTTCAGAGGGGGAATTCGTCTCTGTAACCGGCCCCAGCGGCTCCGGCAAAACCACCTTTTTGAATATCGCCGGTCTGCTGGAGACCCCCACCGGCGGGCAGTACCTGCTCGATGGACAAGATGTCAGCGGACTGAATGATCGCGAGCGCTCACGCCTGCGCAATGAAAAAATCGGCTTTATTTTCCAGGGTTTCAACCTGATCCCGGACCTGAATCTTTTCGACAATATCGACGTCCCCTTGCGCTACCGCGGATTCAACGCCAAGGAGCGCAAAAAACGGATCGAAAAGTCCCTCGAACAGGTAGGGCTCGCCGCCCGGGCAAAACACCTGCCGGCGCAGCTGTCCGGTGGACAGCAACAGCGTGTCGCCATAGCCCGCGCCCTGGCCGGTGAACCGCGCTTCCTGCTCGCCGACGAACCCACCGGAAACCTGGACTCCCTGATGGCCCGCCAGGTGATGGAGCTGCTGGAATTTATCAACGAGTGGGGCACCACCATCGTTATGGTAACGCACGACCCCGACCTGGCCCGCCGCGCACACCGGAATATTCAGATCGTCGACGGACAGGTATCCGACCTGCACCAAAACGCGCTTGGCAACGAAGCCGCGACTGCCTGAGGAGACAAACTATGTTTGGATACTACGTTTCTCTAGCACTGCGCAGCTTGCGCGGTACGCCGGTGTTGAGCGCCCTTATGGTCGCCGCCATCGCGGTGGGCGTGGGCGCGTCCATGACAACACTGACACTCAACTACATGATGTCGCAGAATGCCCTGCAACATAAAGATGACCGGCTCTACGCTGTACAGTTAGACAGCTGGGCCCCGGAGAAAGCCTACCAAAACGACACCCAGATGCCCTGGGAGCTCACTTATCGAGATGCTCAGGCCCTGCTCCGTTCGGACATTCCCAGTCGGCAGGTGGCTATGCACCGCTGGGGCGCCACCGTGAGCCAGGAAAATAGTGAATTGCGCCCCTTTACAGCCCAAATCCGGGTAACCACCCGCGACTTCTTCGCGCTGTTCGATATTCCCTTTATCTACGGCAACACCTGGCACAAAAGCTCGGACCAAAATCCAACCCGGGAAGTGGTTTTGTCAAAGAAAACCAACGAAAAACTGTTCAATGGTGAAAATAGCGTGGGACGTTCAATTAACTTGAACGGAGAACCCTTCACTGTCGTAGGCGTAATCGAACACTGGAACCCGACCCCTAAGGTTTACGACCTGAACAACGGTGCGTTCAAAAATTCGGAAGAGATCTATATGCCATTCGGCCTACACCGCCAGCTACAGATCTACTCCTGGGGCAATCTTAATGGCTGGAAGTCAGAGGATATAAGTAACTATGAAGACCTCCTCAACAGTCATTACGTGTGGGTTCAGTACTGGGTGGAGTTGGACAACGAGAAAAAGAAACACGACTACGAAAACTTTCTCGCCGCCTATATCGAGACCCAAAAGACCAAGGGCTATTTCCCGCGTCCGCTGAAATTCGGTCTGACCCGCCCATCGGAATGGCTGGTGGTCAACGAAGTGTTGAGCGACGACAACCGGATATTGGGATGGTTATCCCTGGCGTTCCTGTTGGTCTGCGTGGTCAATGCGATAGCACTGCTGCTGGCCAAGTTCCTGCGCAAAGCGCCCGAAGCTGGGGTCAGGCGCGCACTGGGTGCCAGCCGCAAAGCCATTTTCAGTCAACACCTGATCGAAAGCGGCTGCATTGGGCTAATCGGCGGCGTCATGGGTATTCTGCTGACGCTGCTGGGGCTAAGCCTGATTCGCACATTACAGATGGGGCGCCTCGACCAGATCGCCTCCATGGACTGGGTAATGATGCTGGCGGCCATTGGACTAGCGATTCTCGCAAGCCTGCTCGCCGGCATCTATCCCGCCTGGCGCATCAGTAATACCAACCCGTCCGTTTACCTGAAAACCCAATAAGGATCTGGCCATGTTGGAAATCAAACCTATTTTGTCCGCGCTCTGGCGCAATAAGATAGCCGCGCTGCTGATCGCACTGCAGCTGGCATTAACTTTGGCCATCGTCAGCAACGCAAGCGTTATCATCAGTGATCGCAAGGAAAAAACCGCACGCCCTACCGGCATAGCGGTGGAAGACATTATCACAGTCAACTTTCAGCCCGTGTCGCAGAATTACGATATGCAGACAGCGGTAGCTGCTGACCTGGACCTAATACGCACCATCCCCGGTGTGGTAGAGGCCACTCACAGCAATCACTTTCCGCTGTCGGGCAGCGGTTCTGCCAGTGCCTATTACAACCAGCCTAGTCAGGAAACCGGCGGCGAAGTGGCCAACTATTACCAAGTGGGTGCGGAATTTATCCAGGCTATGGGTATGAAACTGATTGCCGGACGCAACTTTGATCCGTCAGATATTCAGGTCGCAGATCTCACCGAAAACCGTGAATCCAGTGTAGTTATTGTCACCAAGCAGTTTGCGGAAAAGCTCTTCCCGGAAGGCGATGCGCTCGGCAAATACATCTACGGCGATCGCAGCAGCCATCCGATCGAAATTATTGGCATAGTGGAGCGCAACCTGGGCGGCTGGGTGAACTGGTCTAAAGCCGGCAACGCCGTATTCTTCCCGGAAATGCTGATTGCCGAGGGCAACCTGTTTATGCGCTATCTGGTGCGCACAGAGCCCGGCCAGCGGGACTCAGTATTCAACCAGCTGGAAGAGAAGCTGAGCCAACGGGATCCGCACCGGGTTATTGAAATGGACACTATTGAAAACTTTCTGCACAAAAGCTACTCCCGCGACAACACCATGATCAAGGTACTGTCAGTGGTGATAGGGCTGCTCACCTTTATCATTGCCCTGGGCATCGTCGGCCTCACCACTTTCTGGATCAACCAGCGGCGCAAGCAAATCGGTGTCCGCCGCGCCCTCGGCGCAACTCGCGCCGCTATCGGCCGCTACTTTCTATTGGAAAATGGCATGATCGCCAGTGCCGGTATTGCCCTAGGTATGGCTGCGGCACAGATCGCCAACCGCATGATGGTGGAGTCCTACGGCCAACCGCAGCTGCCATTGCCGACCATGCTGTCCTGTGCGTTAATACTGCTTATTGTCAGCTTGACTGCCGCCCTGGTACCCGCCCTCCGGGCAGCCAATATTTCACCGGCGACAGCGACACGCAATGTCTGACCCCGGCTTCATCCAAAAGCCATGGGCGCACCCGGAGACGACTAGAAGCCGGCTTTCCCGAAAGTCGGCCACAGTTTCCGGTCGCCCCGTACCTACATGACAGATACAGAAAATAAAAGGTATGGATAAAGTCCTGATTATCGACGACAACCCGAGCATCATCTCTGCCCTGGAATTGTTGTTATCCCTGCACCGGATTGAAACCGTCAGCGCGACCACACCGCCGGCGGGACTGCAACTGCTGCGCGAACACAAAGATATCGGCCTGGTGATACAGGATATGAATTTCACCGCGGACACCACCTCCGGTGAAGAGGGACGTGAGCTGTTTTTCGCAATCCGTGAAATAAACCCAGATCTGCCGGTAATACTATTGACCGCCTGGACGCAACTGGAAATGGCGGTGGAACTGGTTAAGGCGGGAGCTGCCGACTATATCGGCAAACCCTGGGACGACAACAAACTGATCTCCTCGGTAAAAAACCTGCTGGAGTTGAGTGAACTCCAGGAACAGCAGCGCAAAGCACAGCAACAGGCGCAACAGGCGCGTGAACATCTGCGGCAGAATTTCGACCTGCAGGGCATCATCTACCGCAGCGAAGCCATGCAGAAACTGCTGGAGATGGCCACACAAGTAGCCAGAGCCGATGTGCCGGTTCTGATTACTGGTCCCAACGGCGCCGGCAAAGAGAAGATTGCCGATATCGTGCAAGCCAACTCTTCTCTCAAGGATGGCCCTTACATCAAGGTCAATGTAGGTGCCCTGCCGGAAGAGCTGATGGAAGCGGAACTTTTCGGCGCCGAGGCGGGAGCCTATACAGGTGCCGGAAACCGCGCCCGCCAGGGGCGCTTCGAGGCCGCCGATGGCGGCACCCTGTTTCTGGACGAAATCGGCGAACTTTCCGCCAGCGGCCAAGTTAAATTACTGCGGGTATTGCAGACAGGGGAATTCCAGCGCCTGGGAAGCAGCCAAACCCGCAAAGTAAGAGTCCGCGTAATCAGTGCTACTAACAGCGATCTACCGCAGCAGATAGCCCAGGGCAATTTTCGCCAGGACCTGTTCTACCGCCTGAATGTCATTGAATTGAAGCTGCCGCCTTTGTGTGAGCGCCCTGAAGATATATTGCCACTGGCGCGGGGCTTCCTCGATCAAAGCAGCGGCGAAAGCAGGCAGCTGTCTCGCCAGGCCCAATCGGCACTGATGCGCTACCGGTGGCCGGGCAATGTGCGCGAGCTGCAGAACACCATGCAGCGCGCCGCGGTACTTTGCAATACCGATACCATCGACGAACAGACGCTCGGATTACCCGCCCAGCCAACCAGTGATAGATCCGACAGAGTAGAGGTCAGCTTCGAACCGAGCCGCGAGCTTCTGGAGCAGACATTGGCCAGCTGCAACGGTGTCATTGCCCAGGCCGCGCGCGAACTCGGTATGAGCAGGCAGGCACTCTATCGCCGCCTGGATAAATACGGTATTCCATATTAAGGAGCCCCTGAGTAATTCTCTCCCTGACGAGCAAGATACTTCACACCCCCTGGATCAACTGCAGAGTGCAGGCGAAATCAAAAACTGTCTTATGCCCAAAAAATTGTCCCTCGAAGGCCGCATCGCGGCTATATCCCTACTGGCAGTTGCGATCGGTGCAAGTATTCCGATTGTGCTCATCCAGCAGGGAATCAATACGCCACTGGCCTGGACCGGAGGCCTATTGCTGGCGCTGCCAACGGTGCTGTTGTTACTGCGTCTCGTCATAGGTCCAATCAGCCACTCGCTGAAAGCACTCGAAGGCGGCCTGCTCAATTTCCGCGACGGCGACTTCTCAGTTTCCCTGGTAACTCGGCGCAATGATCAACTGGGATATCTGACTAAACTCTACAACGAAGTGGCGGAAATTCTGCGCCGCGAGCGCGCCCATATCTACCAGCAGGAATTGTTACTGGATACTTTGATCCAGAGCTCCCCCCAAGCACTGCTGCTGGTGGACCAGGGCGACCATATCATCTACTCCAACAGCGGTGCTCGCCACCTACTAAATCGCGGAAAACCCATACAGGGCCTGACCGTGAAACGACTACTGCCACACTGCCCCCAGGAGCTCGCTGACGCCATAGAGAAAAAAAAGGAAGGTCTCCTCAGTTACAGTGAGAACGGTGAAACACGCACACTACACCTCAGCAACAGTTCTTTTGTCCTCAATGCGCAAAAGCACCAATTGATAGTAATCCGCGAAATGACCCGCGAACTTACTCGTGCCGAAGTGCAAGTATGGAAAAAAGTCATCCGTTTAATCAGCCACGAACTCAACAACTCCCTGGCTCCTATTTCCTCAATGGCGCACAGCGGCAAACTGCTGATCCGGCAACCTGGGCAATCGGAGGCACTGGAAAAGGTGTTCGATATTATCGCCGACCGCTGCCAACACCTGACGGAATTCACTCAGGGCTACGCGCGATTTGCGAAACTACCCGCGCCCAGTCGTGAACCTGTTCGCTGGCAACAGTTAGTAGAACGCCTGAAGCCTCTGCACGGCTTCACGTTGAAGGGGGAGCTGCCCAATCGGCCCGGTTACTTTGATCCCGTGCAGATGGAACAGGCCCTGCTGAATTTATTTAAAAATGCCGCCGAGGCCGGCAGCGACGCCCTGAACACGGAACTGCAGATCAAAGTCGATCAGCACGGCCAGGAGCTGGTAATCCGCGACCGGGGCCACGGCATGAGTGAAAAGGTTCTGCAACAGGCTCTGCTGCCCTTCTACTCAACCAAGCCCCAGGGGGTCGGCCTGGGACTGACGCTGTGCCGGGAAATCATCGATGCCCACGGCGGCCGTATTCAATTGCAAAATCGTGCGGGGGGCGGTATCCAGATCAATCTATGGCTACCCTGGCCCGAAACACAAACCGCAGAGTAAAAGCAAACACAAAAAACGAGCGATTCTTGTTTCTATTTTCACCGTCCATAGAACTGGTGATCCACCCAATTCACAGGCGCCCAAAAACGTCGAAACGGAATGAAAAGTGCATGTGGCGGGGTTGCTGGTGATTGCGAGAGCAATTCTCCACAGCCTGCAGAATATCTTTTGTAGTTATTCAAAGACCACAGTATTTTTTCCATGAGCTGCTAGTCTGAAAGTCAGCAATGCCATTTCGATGCGGCGAGGCAAAGCCATGAACAATTGCTACCAAAAGATTTCGCGGCGGCAGTTTCTCAAACTGTCCGGCTGTTCACTGGCACTGCTGCCGGCGGCCCTGATTGCGACCGACCGGGCGGTGGCGCAGACCAAGGCGAAGAAAGAAGTGGTGCAATATCAGGACACGCCGAAAAACGGGCAAAAGTGTGTCGATTGCATTCTCTTTGAAGCGCCGGAAGCCTGCAAGGTGGTTGAGGGCAAAATCAGTCCGGACGGCTGGTGCAGCCTGTTCGCTCCCAAACCGTCCTAAGCACCGGTGTGCCGTGGGCCTCAGGCGGGCACCCGCTGCTCGCCGCGCAGCTTGTTGACGTCCGTGCGCGGCGGCGCGCCGAACATACGGCTGTATTCGCGGCTGAAATGAGACGGGCTCTCGTAGCCCACCCGGTAGCTGGCAGAGGCCGCTTCCAGCCCCTCCGTCAGCATCAGGCGGCGGGCCTCGTGCAGGCGCAGTTTTTTCTGGAACTGCAGCGGCGACATGCGCGTGACCTGCTTGAAACTGTGGTATAGAGAAGACTCGCTCATATTCGCCTGCTCGGCGAGATCGCGCACGCGCAACGGCTCGGTAAAGCGGTCCTTGAGCACCGCGATAACCCTTGAGATACGGTTGGCCTGACTGTCAACCACGGCAAATTTACGCATCCGTGCCCCCATCTCACCCATCAGAGCACGGTAGATAATTTCTCTGCGCGCAAGCGGCGCCAATATGGGTGCGTCCGAAGGACTGTCCAGCAACCCCACCAAGCGACTGACCGCGTCCAGCATGCCAGAATCCATTTGCGCCACGCAGATACCGCAATTAATTTCCGGACAGTTGAACTCCGCCTTCAGTTCCGGTGCCTTATCCCCCAGCTCCAACACCAGGTCGGTCACTTCCTGAGGGTCGATAATCAGCTTGACCGCGAAAAACGGTTGCTCCGGGGATGCCTCCTTGACTTCCCCCAGCACCGGCAAATGTACAGAGGTGGCCAGATAGCTCAGGGGCCCATAGGCGATCTCCCGGTCACCAAATTGCAGTGTCTTGCTCCCTTGAACGATAAAACCGAGAGAGGGCTCGTATACTGACGACATACAGCTGGTCGCAGAATCCGCGCGGATCAGACTGACCCCTTCCAGTGTCGTCTCTTCCATACCCGACGCCGGCATCCAGCGCGAAATTGTCGCCGCGAGTTTTTGCCGCGCAGGCTCCTGTTCCCAACTGTGCACGTCCGAAAGTTTTTGCTTTGTCGACATACCTCCCCTCCCGGCCCAATGTCTGGGCGCCATCGCAAAACAATGCCGCCAGTATACGGAGATTTGGGTAAGTGACTTAGACTTTTACAGTATTAGGCAAACACCTTGCAGTAATGTGCAACCGCTCCGCTTGTGCAGCGTTCCAATAGATACCTACTGCAGGTAAAAACGCCGCGAAAATGCCGACTTTCACCAAAAATGACAACAATATTGATGTTTCTCTCCCGCTCCGATTTTTCCGGTAAAGCAGAATCGGGCAATTAGTTGGCAGTACCCGAATACCGTCCGGTCAACCCACGCAACTATGGTGTGCATCCCGGAGTTCGCGCTCCGACGTTTTTGATTCTGCCCTATCCAAGGAGCTCACGACACAATGACAAGACTGAAATTATCACTGCTGGGACTGGCGACACTGGCACTGGCGGCATGTGGCAGCGGTGAACAGAACGGTCAACAGAAGGCACCGGCGGTGGATGTCGCCCAAGTGGTAGCGGCTCCCACAACCGTCTGGCGGGACTTCACCGGGCGGGTGGAGGCACCGGAAACTGTGTCGCTGCGGCCCCGGGTCAGTGGTTATATCGAAAAAGTCGCATTTAATGAGGGTGAACTGGTACAACGGGGCGATGTGCTCTTCGAGATAGACCCTCGCCCGTACCGCGCCCAACTGCGCGCCGCCGAGGCGGATCTGGCCCGCGCGCGCAGCGAAATGACTCTGGCCGAGAACCGCGCGGGACGCGCCGAGCGACTGCTGAACAGCCGGGCCATTTCCCGCGAGGAGTACGACGAACGGATGGCTGCGCGGGATTCCGCTCGCGCAGCGGTCAATGCCGCAGAGGCGGCGCTGGAAAATGCCCGCCTGGATCTGCAGTACACGGTTATCGAGGCACCGATCAGCGGTCGGGTCGGACGGGCGTTCGTCACCCGCGGCAACCTTGCCAATGCCGATCAAACGCTGTTGACCACACTGGTGTCGGTGGACCCAATGTACGTTTACTTCGAGAGCGACCAGCGAACTTTTGTCGACAGCCATACCTTTTTCACCCCGGAGCAGCGCCCGCAGGTGCGCATCGGTCTCGCGGGGGAAGACGGCTACCCACACAGCGGCGAGCTGGATTTTATCGACAACCAGTTGAACAGCCACACCGGCACCCTCCAATTCCGCGCCGTGATCCCGAACCCACAAGGTACTTTCAAGCCCGGGCAATTCGCGCGCGTAAAAATGCCCGCGGAACAGTTGGCGCACGCCATGCTGGTGAATAGCCGCGCAGTACTGACCGACCAGGATCGACGCTATGTGTATCTTGTGAACGACAAAAATCTCACCGAGCGCCGCGAGGTTGTCGTCGGACCACAGCAGGACGGCCTGACTGTGATCCGCAGCGGCCTGCGGCCCGGCGAGCGGGTGGTAATCAACGGATTGCAGAAAATTTATTTTCCTGGCATGCCGGTGCAACCGGAGCTAGTGGCAATGCGGGGAAGTGAGCTCCCGCGGGAAGTCGCCAAGCGCTGACTCGGTGCGGGATTTCCGGCCGCGCGCCATGCCAGCCGCGTCCGGCGATCCTCAACAAGTCCCGCTGCCATTATGGGACCTCAGCTAATTGCGCTCGCTGAAGGTGACGAGACTTCGCGCTCAACACCTCAAGCACCCCGCAATCCGCTATAGCACTTACGCGAATTAAACCGCTACCCCAGACGGGTGGCCCACAAGCGCACTGCCATCGCTTAGCCGTGGCAGTAACAACAGCAATCTCCGAAGTCAGTGCGGACTGATCTATGAATTTTTCCCGTTTTTTTGTCGACAGGCCGATCTTCGCCTCAGTATTATCGATCATCATTTTTACCGTCGGCCTTATCAGTATCCCGGTACTACCGGTAAGTGAATATCCGGAAGTGGTGCCGCCGAGCGTTGCCGTGACCGCGCGCTACCCTGGGGCCAACCCGAAAACCATTGCCGAAACTGTCGCCACGCCGCTGGAAGAAGCCATCAACGGCGTGGAAAACATGATTTACATGAAATCCGTCGCCGGCAGCGACGGCACCTTGTCACTGACAGTCACTTTTAAGCTCGGCACAGATCCCGACCTTGCTCAGGTGCAGGTGCAAAACCGCGTGTCCCAGGCGCTACAGCGGCTACCGGAAGAAGTCCGCCTCCAGGGAGTAACCACGCAGAAGCAGTCTCCAAACCTGATGATGGCGGTACACCTCCTGTCGCCAGACGACCGCTTCGACGCTACCTATATTCGCAACTATGCGGTGCTGCATATCCGCGATGAGCTGGCGCGCATCCCCGGCGTCGGGCAAGCGGGACTGTTCGGTTCCGGCGACTACGCCATGCGCCTGTGGGTAGACCCGCAGAAGGCCGCCGCCCTGGGTGTAACTGCTTCCGATATCGTCGACGCAGTGCGAGAACAGAATATTCAGGTGTCCGCCGGCCAGATAGGCGCCCAGCCGATGCCCGTCGACAACGATTTCCTGATCTCCATCAACGCCAGGGGCCGGCTTGCCAACAGCGATGAGTTCGGAGATATCGTGCTGAAAACCGGCGACAACGGCGAGCTCATCCGCCTGCGCGAACTCGCGCGCATTGAACTGGCTTCGTCAGAAGACGCGCTGCGCACGCTGCTGGACGGCCGTCAGGCGGTGGCCCTACCAATATTCCAGGCACCCGGCTCCAACTCGTTAGAAGTTTCCCAGGCTGTGCGCGAAAAAATGGCGGAGCTGGACGATGACTTCCCCGAGGGCATGACCTGGGAGATCGCCTACGATCCAACCGTATTTGTCAGCACGTCGATCAAAGCCGTGATCAAAACCCTGATGGAAGCGGTACTGCTGGTGGTGCTGGTGGTAATCCTCTTCCTGCAGACCTGGCGCGCGTCCATCATCCCACTGCTGGCGGTACCGGTATCCATCGTTGGAACCTTCGCCGTGCTGTTGTTGCTGGGCTTTTCTATCAACACCCTCACCCTGTTCGGTATGGTGCTGGCTATAGGTATTGTCGTTGACGATGCGATCGTGGTGGTGGAAAACGTCGAACGCAACATTGAGGAAGGCCTGCAGCCGCTGGCGGCGGCACATCAGGCGATGCGGGAGGTGAGTGGCCCCATTGTCGCCATCAGCCTGGTGCTCTGCGCGGTCTTTGTGCCGATGGCATTTCTGGACGGCATCACCGGTCAGTTCTACCGCCAGTTTGCCATGGCCATCGCGATTGCCACCGTTATCTCAGCGGTCAATTCACTGACATTGTCGCCCGCACTGGCTGCGACACTGCTGAAACCCCACGGCGCCGCACCGGACATGCCAGCGCGGATTATCGACCGCCTGTTCGGTTGGCTGTTCCGCCCGTTTAACCGCTTCTTCAGCAAAAATGCCGAGCGCTATCAGGGATTGGTGAGCCGCAGCCTGAAGCGCCGCGGGGCGGTGTTCGCGGTTTACGCACTTCTACTGGCAGCCACCGCCTTTATGTTCAATCAGGTCCCGGGCGGATTTATCCCCACTCAGGACAAAACCTATCTGGTGGGCAGTATCCGCCTGCCGGAAGGCGCGAGCCTGGACCGCACCGAGGCCGTCGCACGCAGGGTGAGCGAGCTGGCGCTGGAGACTGAAGGTATCGCCCACGCAGCGGGCTTTGTCGGCTTCAACGCGCTGCAACGCACCAACACCCCCAATGTGGGTACCGTGTTTGTGCTCTTCGATGATTTCAACGAGCGGGATCGCAGCGCCGAAGAAATCGCGGCGGAACTCAACGGCAAACTGGCACAGATCAAGGAGGGCTTCGCAGTCAGTTTTATGCCTCCCCCCATCTTTGGTCTCGGCGCCGGCTCCGGTTATTCGCTCTATATCCAGGACCGCTCTGGCGCAGGCTACGGCGCCTTGCAGACCGCGACCAATCAACTGGCCGGCGCCCTCAGCCAAACACCGGGACTCAGCTATCCATTCAGTTCTTACCAGGCCAATGTGCCCCAGCTGGACGCGGAAGTAGACCGCCTGCAGGCCAAGGCCCAGGGCGTGCGACTGGACGATCTGTTCGGGACACTGCAATTGTATTTCGGCTCCCTGTACATCAATGACTTCAACCTCTTCGGCCGCACTTACCGCGTTATGGCCCAGGCGGATGCCCCCTTCCGCGACGAAATTGCGGATATCGACCATTTGTATACCCGTAACAACCGGGGCGAAATGGTCCCTATCAGCACCATGGTGCAGCTCAAGCAAAGTTACGGCCCCGATCCGGTGATCCGCTACAATGGCTATCCGGCCGCGGATCTGCTGGGGCAGTCAAATCCAGCGATGCTGTCCTCCAGCGAGACACTGCAAACGGTGGAGCAGGTGGCCGGACAGACACTGCCCGCCGGCATGAATATCGCCTGGACGGATCTCAGCTTCGAACAGGTCAACCGCAGCAACGCCTCCATGCTGGTTTTTCCACTGGCGCTGCTGCTGGTGTTCCTGGTGCTCGCCGCCCTCTATGAAAGCTGGGTACTGCCCCTGGCGGTGATACTGATCGTGCCCATGTGCCTGCTCGCCGCACTGTTCGGTGTCTGGCTGAGCGACGGCGACAACAATGTGTTTGTGCAGGTGGGACTTGTCGTACTGATGGGGTTGGCCTGCAAGAACGCCATTCTGATCGTGGAGTTTGCCCGCGAACTGGAAATTGAAAAGGGGCTTGATCCGGTCCGTGCTGCGCTCGAGGCCTGCCGCCTGCGCCTGCGTCCGATTATCATGACTTCGGTGGCCTTTATCGCGGGCGTGGTGCCGCTGGTGCTGGCCACTGGTGCCGGTGCCGAGGTGCGCAACGCGATGGGAGTGACGGTCTTTACTGGTATGATCGGTGTGACCCTGTTTGGATTGCTGTTGACACCGGTATTCTATGTGGCGCTGCGCAAACTGACCGGAAGTGGGCGTCAAACTTCCGTAGACATGCCGCAGCCGGTTTCAGCCACTTCAGGGAAGCTATGATGAATTCCCGTGAGCTTTCCGGAGCGAGTGACAACACCCGTGCGGATGCATCCGCACCCACTCAGGCCGGGCGTAAAAACCAAAATAAGAGGAACAATAATGGAAGCGGGTTTTTGGCATAAAAGATGGGCAAAAAATGAGATTGCCTTCCACGAAGGTAGGCCCAATGCCCTTCTGGTCAAACATGTTTCCGCCCTCTCGATCGCACAGGGCAAACGTTTTTTTGTTCCCCTGTGCGGCAAGACTCAGGATATCCCCTGGCTTCTCGCCCGCGGTTACCAGGTGGTTGGGGCAGAATTGAGCCGCATTGCGGTGGAACAGCTGTTCGCGGAGGCGGGCGTCGAGCCGGAAATAACCAGTGCGGGAGGCTTGACCCGCTACAGCGCGGAAGCAGTCGACCTGTTTGTGGGCGATATCTTCAACCTGACCGCCGAGCAGCTCGGCCCCGTCGATGCCATCTATGACAGAGCGGCCCTGGTCGCCCTGCCGGAACCCATGCGCCGCCGCTATAGTGCGCACCTGCAAGCCATCACTGGGGGCGTGCCGCAGCTTCTGATTACCTTTGAGTATGACCAACGCCTAGTCGCCGGCCCACCCTTTTCCGTCGGCGGCGAGGAAATCGCGGGACACTATGGGGAAAGCTATCAGCTGACCAAACTCGAGAGCGTGCCTTTCCCGGGACGGCTGAAAAATAAATGCGAGGCAGATGAGACTATCTGGCTGTTAGAACCAAAACAATAGCTCAACCGCACAGCACCCAAGCGCATTGCGGCATCCGCGCACATTGACCGGGGCCGCCTCAAGCACTGTAGCGCGCACCGGGGATAATCAGGACGTACAGGCGGGTAAACAGTGACAGCGGCAGGCACACGAGGATCACTATCACCCCCAGTAACCCGCGCATCAAATCACTGCCCTCCTCATTTTTTTCGTCCTTGTCCGCCAAGTAGGCGTTATAGCAGTGATCCGGGCCATCAATGGGCAGGAAGGTGAAGTCGATAATCCGCTCCAACAACCGCCAGTATGGCCGCAAGGGTGTTTCCTCCACCCGGGCAAAATAGCCAGTGCGCGCGGAAATAGTGGCGTCGGGGTTACCCCCGGCGATTGCATTACCCAACTGGTCGATGGCGATCAGTACTCCCTTGAGCCAGCGCATCGTTTTTCCCTTTATTAGAAGCGTCGATGAGTTCGCGTGGGTGCGGTGTCTTTTTTCCGCCAGACAGAGGGTTATTCAGAGGTTCCTCAATCGCTTTCCTCCGGCAGGCCATCGAAAAAATCCACCTCGCCGGTTTCCAACGAATACTCCGCGCCCACAATTACCAGCCGCCCTTCCTGTACTAACTGTTCCAGTATCTGCGAACCGTGGCGAAGCTGATTGGCGGAAGCTCGAATATTGGCGCGCACCGCGCGCTCAGCCAAAGTTTCCGCATTATGGGCATCGGCACATTCCAACAGTGGCTCCACCGAAGGACGTATCCGATCGACAATAGAACGCAGGTTCGGAGAACGGCTCTCTTGCGGTCGCTCCAATTCCTCCAGCGTAGCTTGCACCGCGCCGCAATGGGAATGCCCCAGCACTACCACCAGCGGTGTGCCAAAGCGCTCTGCGGCAAACTCAATACTGCCAATTTGTGATGGCGCCACCACGTTGCCGGCCACGCGGATAACAAAAAGGTCGCCCAGCCCCTGATCGAAAATTAATTCTGCCGGCACTCGGGAGTCAGAGCAGCCAAGAATAATTGCGAAGCAGGGCTGTCCCTCCAGCAGCTCCCGGCGCCGGTGTTGATCCAACCGGACGCCCATATCCCGCTCCCCGGACACAAAACGGCGATTGCCCTCCCGTAAGCGGCGTATCGCCTCTGCGGCAGACAACATATACACCTCCACTCGTTGCCCAGACCGTCAACCAATGGGGGCCAAGCATAGCGGATTCCCGCCGCAGGTAAACCTACCGTGCAAAAATTTCGGGTGGGAAGTTATTTGGACCAATCCTGCGCGCGCATCCCGTACGCAGGCTCCAGGGTAAAAGGCGAGTATGGACCAGCGCACCAGTCGCCGTTATCCAGCTCGTAACAGTGGACGCCCTCCTCAATACACATAGCGGGACCTGCAGCCGGCATATCACCGGTAAAACATTCGTGGGGAAAGGCTGGCGCCAACTCGACGGGGATAGAGCTGTGGGTATAAAACTGCGGAGTGCCACACAAATCATTCCAGAAGCCACTGCACCCGCCGAGTAAAAGTGCCAGGGGAAGAACGGGCAGAAATTTACTTTTCATGAACGATACACCGGCGTCCGCCAGCTATGTCAAAGCACTGGGCGCTTGGTGGACAAATGGACCCCTCGGCGAGCTCCTCCGCATCACCGGGACAGGCATCGCGGTATGTCTCGCTCGCCGCGGGTTGCACCACCGGACGCGGCACTTCCGGCACCCGGTACTCGGCGGCGCGGGGAATGGGCCGGCTGTAGGGATAGACGACCTCATCCCTGGGATCGGCAACACCGCATGCGACAAGCGGTGTAACGGCAAGGAGCGTGCGCGCGAGCGCCAAATATCTGAGCATCGATTGGCCTCCGGGTGAATCTCTTCTGCCTGCTCAGCACTAGTAAACCCGTATCACCGGAAAAAACCAGCAGGCGGAACCCACCTTGCGGATTTCACCGGCCTCCGGACAGTAGCGGCTGGCGGTTAAGGGCAGTTGAGTATTGGGCTGGTAATAGCCGACTTCGGCAAAATCAGCGCTGTAACTGCTATCGTCGGGATCGAAAAAAAAGGGGTCGTTGCGGTCTGTTTTTTCAACGGGCAAAAATACGCATCCCGGTACAGTCAGTACCGCGATCAGTGGTAGAGCGGATATCCCTATGCGCCTCATTTCTAATTACCTCTCGCCTTCAGCGCCACGCTCAATATTTGTACAATTTGAGTTTAGCTGGCGGAGGATTCGGCTTGCGGCGGGGGAAAGGAAATTAGCGCGAAATTCAACTTAAGGAACCTCTGTTTCAGTTACTTCGTGACGGGAAAAATGATTTAGGCCAGATGAAAAGCCCATCCCATTACCCGAACGCCCCGAAGCCCAATACAGCGTCCGCGTGAATTAATCAGAGTTTTCTTAAAACGCAATTGCCAGAATTGTGCAGGTTCGCGCTGGAAGCAATGCGCCCGAGGCTGCGGCCAAATTTGCGGATTTCCCGCTATTGGCCAACAGCTTCCGGGCGCTCGCAAATGCGCGTTAAAAACGCCGCTTACAGCAACAAACGGCGCACGTCGCTGAGGACGCTGACCAGGTACGTCATAAAGCGCCCGGCGTCACCGCCGTTGACGGCGCGGTGGTCGTAGGACAGAGCCAGAGGCAACATCTGCCGGGGCACAAACTCCTTGCCGTTCCACACCGGTTTCACCGTCAGTTTGGACACGCCGAGAATACCCACTTCCGGCGCGTTGACGATGGGCGTAAAGCCTGTGCCACCGATGGCGCCGAGACTGGAAATAGTGAAGCAGGCGCCCTGCATATCCTTCGGCATCAGTTTGCCGTCGCGGGCTTTACCGGCCAATTCCGTAGCCTCTTGCGCCAGCTCGTAAAGGCCTTTCTTGTCCACGTCCCGGATCACCGGCACCATCAGCCCCTTAGGCGTATCCACGGCCATGCCGATGTGCACATAGTCCTTGCGCACTATGTGCTCGCCGTCATTGTGCAGCGACACATTGAAGCTGGGCTCTGCACGCAGCGCTGCGGCGGCGGCCTTGAGCAGGAAGGGCACCGGGGTGAGTTTCACACCGCGCTTCTCCGCCTCCGCCTTCATTGACTTGCGGAACTCCTCCAACTCGGTGATATCCGCATCATCGAATTGGGTGACATGGGGCACGTTGAGCCAATTGCGCGCCATATTGGCGGCTGTGACCTTGTGAATCTTGGTCATCGGCTCGACGTTCACCGGGCCGAACTGGCTGAAATCAATTTCCGGCAGGGGCGGCAGTCCAGCGCCGACGCCTACAGCACCGCTCTCCGCCTTCTGTACCTGCTCTTTGATATAAGCGTGCAGATCGTCCTTGGTAACGCGTCCACGGGGACCGGTGGCTTTCACCTTGCTCAGAGTCACGCCCAGTTCCCGCGCCAGCTTGCGCACTGCCGGGCCTGCGTAGACTTCTGCGGACACGGTCAGATTGCGCTCCACTTGATGGTCTCGCTGCGGCGCCGCAGGTGGTTCCACCGGGGCTTGAGACGCGGGTGCGGCCGGTGCAGTCTCCACTTTGGCCGGAGCCTCCTCCACTTTATCCTGCGCGGGGGCACCGCCACTGACCACTTTCAGAACGCCCAGGTCGTCGCCAGTGGAAACCTTGTCGCCTTCACTGACGGCGATGGACACCACAGTGCCGGCGAAGGGCGCGGGGACATCCATGGAGGCTTTGTCACCTTCCACAACGATCAGAGAGTCACCCTCGGCGACCTCGTCTCCAGGCTGTACACAGACTTCGATAACGTCCACGGAGTCGGAACCGCCCAGATCCGGGACCGCGATCTTTTCTTCTTTCTCTTCCTGCGCGGCAGGTGCAGCGGCGCTGGCTGCCTGCGCTGGTTGCTCTTCAGCCGGCTGCTCCGCTACCGCCTCGCCTGCCGGCTCGGCGGGTGCCGGGGTATCTTCCGCCGCGGCGGTTTCGGTTTCTATTTCACCGATAACATCGCCCTCGGAGACCTTGTCGCCTTCCTTGACACTGATACTGAGGATTTTGCCGGCGCAGGGGGACGGCACATCCATGGAGGCCTTATCGCCCTCAACAACGATCAGCGAATCTTCCTCGGCGACAGTGTCTCCCACCGCAACGGTAATTTCGATTACGTCTACCTGATCGGCACCGCCGAGATCAGGCACTTTGATGACTTGTTTGGCCATATTGTCTTTGCCTTCTCTTAGCTGATGCGCGGGTTCACTTTTTCCGGATCGATGTTGAGCTTTTTAATCGCTTCAGACACTTCCCCGGCACTGATCACGCCTTGTTTGGCGAGACCGTTCAGCGCCGCGATCACCACATAGTTGCGATCCACCTCGAAGAAGCGGCGCAGCTGCTCGCGGCTGTCGCTGCGGCCAAAGCCGTCGGTACCCAACACTGTCAGGTCGCCGTCGATAAACTCGCGCAGCGGCTCCACATAGGAGCGAATGTAATCAGTGGAAGCGATTACCGGGCTCTGGTTACCCTCGAACTGCTCGGTAATCCAGGCTTTGCGCGGTTTCTCAGCGGGGTGCAGCATGTTCCAGCGCGCCACGTCCTGCCCTTCGCGCGCAGCTTCCACCGCTGAAGTCAGACTCCAGATATCGGAGGTAACGCCAAATTCGCTGGCAAGGATGTCAGCCGCCGCGATCACTTCACGCAATATGGTGCCGCCGCCAATCAGCTGCACATGCTTCTTGGCACTCTTGCCCTTGGCGCCTTTTTTAGCGTTGGACTTCAGTTTGTAAATACCGCGGATAATGCCTTCTTCAACACCTTGGGGCATTTCCGGCTGAACATAGTTTTCGTTCTCGATCGTGACGTAGTAGTAAACGTTCTTCTGTTCCTCGTACATCTCCACCAAGCCGCGCTGCAGGATCACCGCCAGCTCGTAGCCGAAGGCAGGGTCATAGCTCTTGCAGTTGGGAATAGTAGAGGCCAACACGTGACTGTGACCGTCCTGGTGCTGCAGTCCCTCTCCATTCAGGGTGGTGCGCCCGGCGGTAGCGCCGATGAGGAATCCACGCGCCTGCATATCGCCCGCGGCCCAGGCCAGGTCGCCAATGCGCTGGAAGCCGAACATGGAATAGAAGATATAGAAGGGCACCATG
Organism: Microbulbifer thermotolerans; assembly: GCF_001617625.1. NCBI lineage: Bacteria > Pseudomonadati > Pseudomonadota > Gammaproteobacteria > Cellvibrionales > Microbulbiferaceae > Microbulbifer > Microbulbifer thermotolerans. The sequence goes on from NZ_CP014864.1 coordinate 2,973,479, forward strand.
GCAACGCCGTGGTTGGAATAGGCTGTGGCCAGCGCCATCCAGGCGGACATAGCACCGGCCTCGTTGATGCCCTCTTCCAGAATCTGGCCCTTCTTGTCTTCCTTGTAATACATGATCTGGCCGTGATCCACCGGGGTGTATTTCTGCCCCTGGGAAGAATAGATACCCAGCTGGCGGAAGAGGCCTTCCATGCCGAAGGTACGCGCTTCGTCCGGCACAATGGGCACCACGTTCTTGCCCATGTTCTTGTCCTTCACCAGCGCGGAGATGGCGCGCACAAAAGCCATGGTGGTGGAGATCTCGCGGTCGCCGGAGCCCTTGGTCAGAGCACTGAAAGCATCCAGACCGGGCACTTTGAGTTTCTCACAATCGGTGCGACGCGCCGGCACCGGTCCACCCAGCGCTTTGCGGCGCTCGGTCATGTATTTGATTTCCGGGCTGTCCGGCGCGGGGCGGTAGTAAGGTACCTCCTCCAGTTCCTTGTCGGACAAGGGAATACCGAAGCGGTCGCGGAAGCGCTTGAGCGCATCCAGGTCCAGTTTTTTCACCGAGTGGGTGTCCATCGCCGCTTCGCCAGCAGCGCCCAGACCATAGCCTTTGACCGTCTGCGCCAAAATGACGGTGGGCCGGCCCTTGCTGGCCATGGCCTCCGCATAGGCGGCGTAAACCTTGTAAGGATCGTGGCCGCCGCGGTTCAGCATCATGATTTCCTCGTCGGACATATCCTTGACCATTTCCTTCAGTTCCGGATAACGGCCAAAGAAATGCTCGCGGGTATAGGCGCCGCCGTTGGCTTTGAAGTTCTGCATCTCGCCATCGACCACCTCGTCCATGACCTTCTGCAGCAACCCCTTTTCGTCCTTTTCGAACAGCGGGTCCCACAAGCGGCCCCAAAGGACCTTGATCACGTTCCAGCCGGCGCCGCGGAAAACGCCTTCCAGCTCCTGCACGATTTTTCCATTACCGCGCACCGGGCCATCCAGACGTTGCAAGTTACAGTTGATCACAAAGACCAGGTTTTCCAGCTGCTCACGGCCAGCCAGAGAGATAGCGCCCAGTGTTTCTGGCTCGTCGCACTCGCCGTCACCGAGGAAGGCCCATACCTTGCGGTCGCCCCTGGGGGAGAGGCCGCGGGCGGACAGGTAGCGCATGATGTGCGCCTGATAAATCGCCTGGATCGGCCCCAGCCCCATGGAAACTGTGGGGAACTGCCAGTAATCCGGCATCAACCAGGGGTGCGGGTAGGATGAAAGACCGTTGCCGTGCACTTCGCGGCGGAAGTTATCCAGCTTGTCTTCATCGAAGCGGCCCTCGAGGTAGGAGCGCGCATAGATGCCCGGGGAGCTGTGGCCCTGGAAGAAGATCAGGTCGCCGCGCTGCTCGCCCTCGTCGCCCCGGAAGAAGTAGTTGAAGCCCACATCGTAAAGCGTGGCCGCAGAGGAGAAGCTGGAGATGTGGCCACCCAGGTTGTCGCTGCTCTGGTTTGCGCGCACCACCATCGCCAGTGCATTCCAGCGGATCAGCGAGCGGATGCGGCGCTCCATAAAGAGGTCACCGGGCATACGCTTTTCCGCACTCGGGGGAATAGTATTGCGGTAAGGGGTGGTGATGGCCGCCGGCAATTGCACACCCGCGCCGGTGGCACGATTGGCCAACTGCTTCAGCAGAAACGCCGCGCGTTCCTTACCGCTGTGGCGGATTACCGCCTGCAGTGCATCGAGCCACTCCTGCGTTTCCTGGATATCGGTTTCGTCTTGCATCAAACAATGCTCCTCGGCGAATTATCGACGTCGCGTCGGTGTTTTATCGTTGAGTTTTAGCTAACCGGGCAAACTACAGCGCAGGCAGAAAATTGCTTCCTTTTTTCAATGTTTCCGCCAATTCACCACCTTCGTTGGCGGAAATGCAATATCTGCAAATGCGGCGGAGAGAGGGAAACGGGCCTTGCTGCTGCCGTGATCTGGTAATTTGGGTTGTGAATCCAATCCGGGCCGGGCAGCCGCCCTGGCGGCTGATCAGTCACCCCGGTCTTATAAGCGGGGCGATTGTAGTATTACTACAAATGTTTTTCCAGATAGGACGGTTAGTAACAACTAAAACCAATTTGCAAAACAATTATTTGCCGATTCGCCATATAAACGGAACATATTGCGGGAAATGACAGAAATTTAATTACAAAATCGAGTCTCAAATTGGCACTTTGGTCACAGCCCCCACGCCACTCCACCGTGGAGATATTCCGCATAGACCACATAGCGCAGCGGCCCGCCGGGGTTGACCGCGCGAAAAGGGTAGCAGGTCACCAGCAGCAAACCCGGCTCGGCGAAGATGGGCAGCCGTTCCCGTCGGCTGTTCACCACCCGGGTCTCAGTGACTCTGAAATTGTGCCAAAGCCCGCGACTGTCCTGAAGCCGAACAGGGGCACCGGGCTTCAACTTTCCCAGATCGCCGAAATGGGTATCGCGGTGCGCGGCGATGACCGTGGTGCGCGGTTGTCCCGGCTCGCCAGACCCCGCGAGCATACCTGGCCCAAAGGCCAGCGCCTGACCGCTGCCTCCGTGCAGCACAATCAGGGGGTCCCCGCCGTCCAGTTGCAGCTTTGCCACCGGCCAAGTGTCCGCCCAAGGCCAGGGCCTGGCCGGCTCCCCGGCCAGCAGCTGCTGCTCCCAGGCGCGGCCGATCAACACTTGTGCCAGTTCTGCCTTGATCAGCAACCAGGCGGCGCCACTCAGTTGCCACAAACCGGCCAGCAAACAGGCAGCGCTAAGCAATGTGCGCAACATAGCAGTGCCCTCTCCCGCCTAGCAACTGCGGGGATCCGGCACCAGCTTTTTCAACAAGCGGCGCAAGGAGCGCGAAAAGCTGTAGCGCACTTGGCGCATGCGACGCAACAGAGCGGCCAAACTCAGCAGCCCCATGGCGGCGAGAAGCTGCGCGTAGAGGCCGGCAGCGGTGCGCGGATAAGTCTGCTGCTGCAGCAACTGGCCGCGAGCCACCGCATTGGGAACCGCGCTTGTGGACAAATTGTCCGCCGCGGGACGCGCAATTTTTTCCTCCACCGCGACAAAACTGGTGTAAGGGCTTACCAACTGGTGATCCAGGGCCAACTGCAGTATCTCATCCCGCAGCGCCTCGCCCGCCCGACTCCGCTCCCCCAACTGCAGCTGCCGGTCGCGCAGCGACTCTATCTTGGCCCGCGCCCAAAGACTGCCAAGGCCGCCGCTCCCATCGGATTCGTTTTCTTCCAACGCCAGCCTTTGCACGAATTGCCGACCGGCAAGGCGGCCGCGCAGCTGCAGCTCTCCTGCGAGTGCGCCTTCGATTTTCGCAACCAGTTGCATCGGCTCTCCGCGATACAGGTCGGGAATCCGCTTCGGATAGGCATCCACCACCAGTCCCCGGGGCCACTGTATCTGCAGGTCGGTCGCCAGCGGGTGCTCCAATTTAGTAAAAAGGGCCTCCATCCGCTGCTGGACCTCGCTCAAGTCGCCGATGGTGACGAAAGCACCGCGACCGAACTGTGCCGCCTTGCGCATAAAATGGTTGTTCGGCGCCGACCCGATACCAACGGTGAACAGGCGCGCATCGCCCAGTGACTGTTGTATCAACTCGACGAGTGCGCGCTCGTTGCCGACGGCACCATCAGTGATAAACACCACTTGGTGCACCAAGTTGTCGGCATTCGGCATCTGCTGACTCAGGGCCAGGCGCAAAGCCTGCGCCATCTCGGTACCGCCACTCGCCTGCAATCCCTCAATCTGAGCACTGGCCAATCGGATATTCGCGGCCTCGGCAGCCACGGGGCGTGGGAAGAAAGCGCGGGAGCTGGTATTGAATTCAATCACATTAAAGCGGTCTATTGGCCGCAGACGCGACAAGGCCAGCTGCAAACTTTCCTTGGCTTGACGAATTGAGACGCCGCTCATGGAACCGGAGGTGTCGATCACATAAACGACTTCCCGCGCCAGGCGCCGCGCGCTTTGCTTCGTATCGGGCGGCAACAACAGTAACTGCAGGTAGTGGCTTTCTTTTCCGTCCGAAACCGCGGGCTGAGAAAACAGGGCCGCGCGCGGCATTGCGGAGGGACGCGGCTTCCAGAAAAGGGCAAAATCCCTGTCCATCTCCGTTTCACCCTTGCGCAACCTTATCCCATAGCTGCCGTCCGCTTTTTTTTCCACATCGATATCGTGATAGGGACTATCGATATCCGCCAGCGGTAAGCCACTGTCCAATTCCACTTCTATAGCGATTTTGTGGCTGCCCGCCAGCGCTGCACCGGACCCGCCAGACTCTGGGTCCGACTGTGTTGCGCCGCCTGAAGGTACGCCAGTGTCGAAAGCTGGCCACATAAACGGCGTTATTTTGTGCGCATCCGGCACCTGGTCGGTTGGCATAGCCCAGCCGTGCCTGTTTACCGCCAGCGCGACTCCCGTATTGGTGACAGCCTCGCCGGGGATATATCGCGGTGTCAGCGTCGTGGGCATACGCAGACTGAATTTGCCCCCATCGTAGTGAACCGGCTGCAGGAAAGTGACTTGTACCTGTATCCGCTCGCCCGGAGCGATATTCGCCACCTTATTGGAAAACAAGTTCGGGCGCTGCTGCTCCAGCAGCGCGGCCCGTTTGCCAGCGGCGCGGGCTTCCGCATAGATCTTTGCCGCCTCCTCTCGTTCACGCACTTTACCAATAATCCGGCGTTCACCCACGCGGATTTCCAGTCCGCTGACCGCAGCCTGCTCCGGCAATGGCAACACATACAGCGCTTCCTGCCAGTCATCACTGAGGTTGGAAAACACCTGCTGGAGCACCACCTCCGCCATCAAGCCACGTATTGCGATATGCGCGCGGCTAGCCAAGTGCACCGCGGGCACATAATTCCCCGGCTCATTGCCGGTAAACAGCAGATCACCGCTTTCCACATCATCCAGCGCTACCGTCTGTTGCGCCCGCGCGGCACCGGTCCCCAGGGCCGCGACAAATACCGCCAGCGCGGTGACAAAAAACAAGAGCCAACGGCCGCGCCGGCTGGCGCGGTTGCGGCGGCGATAATACTCCTCGGTCGGCAACACTACCCGCTCGCGGGGTATGCGCTGGCCACAGAAAATGGTTCTTTCCACCGTTTCCCTCCATCCAGGTTGCACTCTGAAGGCCATTAAAAGAGGGCAATCCGGCGATCGGTGGACAAAAGGAAGGCAAACTGCGGGCGGATTATGGCGAATTGTGGCGGCTCGGCAGTGCGGTGCGCCGCGATCCATAGCGGGCCGCCGTCTGCGCTCGGCAGTGCAAACCCCGCCATCCCGGCCTACGTCTATACTGTGAGTCCGGGCTCATCCAAGGAATCCAGTCTGCCCGCATGGAAGCTGCCCTCCGCCAATCTCCATTCCTGGTTCTACTGTTGCTGTGCCTGTGGGCTTGCTCCGGCCCGGTGACTTTTCCACAACCTCCCGAGAGAATTGCTAGCGGGCAAACAAAGGCGCCTCCCGATGCGCCGCTGGTAATCGTCAGCGACCGGTTGACCCGCGGCCATCCCGGCCAGACCGGTGTCTACCCGGTGACCTCTGCGCACAATGCACTGGCCGTGCGCCTGGCCGTCATCCGCGCAGCCCGCAGTTCCATCGATATTCAGTACTTTATTTTCCGCCACGACGAAACCGGCCTGTTGCTTACACGGGAACTGCTGCGCGCCGCTGAGCGCGGCGTACGTGTACGCTTTCTTTTGGACGATTTCACCACTGGCGACGCCGGAAAACTGCTGCTCGCTCTCCAGCGGCATCCGAATATCCAGATCCGACTGTTCAACCCTTTTCCGCACCGGGGCCCTCGGACCCTGGAATTGCTCGCGGACTTCCGACGTCTGCACCGGCGGATGCACAACAAATCTTTTACCGCAGACGGCAGGGTGACCTTTATTGGTGGGCGCAATCTGAGCAACAAATATTTTGGGTTCGACAGCAAAGAGCACTTCGGCGATCTGGATCTGATCGCTATAGGCGCGGTCGTGCCGGAAATCACCCGCCAGTTCGATATTTACTGGAACAGCCACTACAGCTTTCCTGTACAGTCGGTGATCCACGAGCGGCTCGACCCGGAGCGGCAGCGGCAATTCTCGGCGGAGCTCTTACGCAAGGCAGAAAAGTTTCTCACCAGTGATTACGGCAGGAGCCTGCTGAAATCACCTGTGATTAAGACATTGAGCCACAACGCCAATCTGTGGTACTGGGGGCCGGCCCACGCCCTTTTCGATCCCCCGAGGAAAGTGGCTCAGCCGCCGGGTACAGAGGGGGGATTCGCCGGTAGCGAACTGATGCGGCGCATCACAGGCGCCCGCCGGCAACTCATTATCATCTCTCCCTATCTACTGCCCGGAGAGCACTATTTGCAACAACTGATCGCCGCCGCGGAACGCGGAGTAGAGGTTTATATCCTGACCAACTCCCTGGCATCCAGTGACGTGATCTTTGTCCATGGCGCCTATCGTAAATATCGGCGGCCGCTATTGGAGGCCGGCGTTCATCTCTATGAGCTTTCCAGTGCCCTGAAGTACAAGCTGGACAGCTGGCATGGTGAGTCCAGATCCCTACTGCACGCTAAACTCTTCGCGGTGGACGGCCAGTGGCTCTACGTGGGCTCTTTCAATTTGGACCAGCGCTCCATTCTGTTGAACACGGAGCTGGGCTTGATGATAAAGTCTCCGCAGCTGACGGAGATGGTGAGCAAAAACCTCATTACAAACGTACACAAAAATGCCTATCAGCTACTGCTGCGCAATAACCGGATCGTATGGCGCCGCTCCGACGGTGCGGAACTGCATCGAGAACCGGACACAAACTGGCTGCAACGGATGGGTTCCCGCCTCAGCGGATGGCTACCGCTGGAGTCGCTGTTGTAACGGTTAACCCATTAGGGCATCTCTGATTAATTCACTCCTTAACGACAAATAAACTGCTCGTCCAGATGAGAACCTCAGGTGATGGGAAGGACACTTCGAAACCATCGGATACAGACACCTACTCGTGCGTTTTCGAAATATCCTTCCATTGCCTGAGCGCCCAGAACTAACTACAGTGCTCACGCGAATTAATCAGAGCCCTCTTAGTAAAAAAACCGGCAGCCGATGCTGCCGGTTTTTTTGGCGTAGTTTCCATTTCCCAGCCCGGGGCACAGGGCGGTAATTTTAGTGATGCGCGGATACCGCCGAGGCAAACTCACCGGTTTGTCTGTGAGCGGATGCATGAGAAATGTCGCCCAGGCTCAGTATGCCCACTACGCGCTTCTCGCGGTTCATGACCGGCATCCGGCGCAGCTGATGCTCTTCCATCTTTTGTATGACCGAGTCCAGATCCTCATCTTCCCAGCACCATTGGATACCTTCTGTCATCACATCCCGGGCAGTCACGGAAGACATATCTCCTCCCAGGCTGACAGCTCGGCAGGCGATATCCCGGTCTGTGATCATACCGATCAACTTGTCGTTCTCACCCACGGGGACTGCACCGATATCCTCATCGCGCAATAGCTTCGCCACTTCTGACAAAGGCGTGTCCGAGGAACACCAAGTGCAACCTTCGTGCATTGCCTGTTTCACTTTCATCATTCAACTCCAGTTTAATGCTCGACACAGGCGGAAACCGTCTGCGATTACCAACAGATACAACCGCGCTTTGGCTGTGATACTCAGTGAATTTCAATACGTTTGCGCTGAGGTTGAACTTCCTCGCGCTTGGGAACCTTCAATGTCAAAACGCCGTCTTTGAAATTCGCATCAATTTCCTTCTCGCTGACATCTTCGCCGAGATTGAAACTGCGCAAAAATTTTCCATAGCGGCGCTCCTCGCGGATCACACGTCCCTCCTTCTCTTCTTTGTTCTCCCTGTGTGTTTCCGCCTCCAGCGTCAGCACGCCATTTTCCAGGGTCACGTTGATATGCTCTTTGCTCACGCCTGGCAGTTCGGCACTGATCTCGTAACTGTCTTTGTGTTCACAGACATCAATGCGGGGAGAAAAAATCCCTCGGTGCCCTGGCCCAGAACACGGTTTGGCAACATCAACTGCTCAATCATATTGTCCAGGTCAAACAACGATCCTCTTGGAATCAAGCTCATGGAATAACCTCCCATCAGGTATGGATTAAAAGAGCCACTTCGCAGTGGCGCGCCGAACATCGTCCAACTAAGTCTAGGACGACAGGCGGATTTTTTTCCGGCACCAGGGGTAGTTCTTTTTAAAAGATTTTTTTATATAGAAAAAATTTCTGAACGTGATTTGCTATAGAAAAACGCCAAACATCTCTGAGTAGGGGGAACTTCTTTGGTAATTCGCGCGGATACCGTAGCGGGCTTTTGGCGCTCTGCCGACCACTGCTGCGCTTTTACCACAATCTGGATACTTCTCACCGACAGCATTACAGAATTCGCCCGGAATTCCCTAGCATAGAAATGACAATTGGTGAGGTATCGTTTATGGCACACGCATGGGTCCTTGTGGCCAATCAGTCTGAAGCGCGGCTGTTCGAAGCGGAAAAGCGTTCTGGTGAACTGCACGAATTGGAGTCAATGATTTACCCCCAGTCCCGCATGAGCGGCCGGGATCTGATCAGTGACGCCCCAGGACGTACTTTTGACAGCGGCGGCCAGGGCCGTCACGCCATGGGCAATACGGAACAACTACACCGTCTCAGCGGCAGAAAATTTGCCCGTGAGCTCGCCCAAACTCTGGAGCGCGGCCGCACTCAAGGACTTTACGAGAAACTCTACATCGTGGCCGAACCGCAGATGGTGGGCAACCTGCGCGAGGCGCTGAAACCACCCACACGCGCGGCCATTGCCGGAGAGACGGGCAAAAATCTGGTCAACCAGGCGCCGGGAGAAATCCGAGCACAGCTTCCGCGCTGGTTATAAACTGCAATAGTCAGCCGGACATTGATTTGTGCCTCGCGGTTACAAACTTGCCATCCCGATATAACCAGACGTAATGGACGATGCTGAGACTTTTCGATATCAAGCGGGGCAAAATCGTCGAACGGCCCTTCTCATCCCAGGTGACCGAACCCGATCTGGCGGAAGTGGTTTGGGTCGATCTTCAGGAGCCACTGGAAGAAGAACGGAACCTGCTTGAACATTTGCTGCGCACCGAGCTGCCGGAATCGGAGGAAGTAGATGAAATCGAAGCCTCGGCGCGCTATTTCGTCGACGATGCCGGTGTCCATATTCACTCGCTTTTTCTGACTCAGAGTGAAGGCCGCCATTACACGGCCACGGTGGCTTTTATTCTGCAACCCCGGCGGCTGATCACAATGCGGGAGCACGAGTTGGCCGACTTTCGGCTGTTGCGCATGCGCGCTCGCCGCGGCCAGGTGGAAGCGCGCAGCGCCCATGATCTGGTAGTACAGATTTTCGAACAAAAAGTCGAGGACTTGGCGGACACACTAGAGGATATACACGTAAAGCTGAGTGAAGCCAGCTTCCGGGTACTGGAGGACGAAGACTCAGATCTGGAGGATGCTATCGCCTTACTGGCCAGCCTGGAGGACTGCAATGGTAAAGTGCTTTTGTGCCTGATGGATACGCGCCGCTCGATCGCCTTTTTGCAGCGCCACATCCATATCGATGGAGAACAGCGGGAAAGCCTGCTGGATATTATCCGGGATATTGACACCCTCACCGCTCATACTGGTTTCCTGTTCAACAAAATCAACTTCCTGATGGACTCGACCCAGGGGTTTATCAATATCCGCCAGACCAATGTCATCAAGATGTTTTCCATTGCCGCCGTGGTCTTTTTGCCGCCGACCACAGTGGCCAGTATCTACGGGATGAACTTTGAATTTATTCCCGAACTGAAGTGGCTGCTCGGCTATCCATTCTCTCTGGGCTTGATCGTGCTTTCCGGTTTGGCGCCCTACCTCTACTTCAAGAAAAAAGGCTGGTTATAGGGCGCGTTCATCCGCCAGTTACTCCCGCCTGTGCAATCGCAGCTGCTACTCTTTTACGGGCGACACCGCGGCCACCGCTGCCGGGAACAGAAGGACTATCCCGGTACCCGGCCGAACTCTCCCACGCCCTGAGCACGAATTGATAATTCCCTGAACACAGCTGAGGCGCCTGTGCTCAATCCGCTCCACGGACAGCCCTTTGCCACCGCAGGAGATGCTCAGGTGATGACTCGGGCGTTGCGATACAACCAGATTCTTGCCCGGCTGGATTTTTGCGTAATGTCGCAATGGCCACTCCATATTCTGAGTGCCTTTGGAGCGAATACAGCGCCACGCATATTGAGTCGAAGGTTTTCCGATGTTTCGCGCAATGACCATGAATGACTGCACCGTATCGGAGGGCGACGAATGACTAGTAAACCCTTCCACCGCAGGCAATGGCTGAATGTACAGCAAGCGGTCAACCACTTGAGCGCCATCGCCGAAGAATCTGTCACCAGCGCCGATTTGGCAGACCTGGCGGAAGAGCGCCAACTGGATCTATATTGGTATCGCGCCCGCCAAATGCTCACTTACCTGGATCAACACCAAACCTGTGAACTGACCACGCCGCTGCGCCTGTGCGCGGAAAATCGTAGCGACTGGAAGGCGATCGTCGACATATTGCGCCACCGCCCCGCCTTACCCGCTTATGAGGGCGACACCCCTCTGCTGGAAGATGACGAGGGCCACCGCCTGCGCATCACCTTCGACAACAGCCAGAGGCCGGAGCCCTTCAGCGGCCGCTGGTATCCGAGCCTGTCGGAACTGAGGGTGAAACGCAGCGACCTGGAACACCTCGAGCCGCGCCTTTTTTCAGCACAGGGACAGGAAGGAGAGCTTCAACCACAACTTCTGCTTTCCGTCATCTGGCAGTTGGAAAAACTGGCACTGCACGGCAGCCGCCACGGCCCCGCCTGGCTGGCGGAGCAGCTGGCCAGGCACTCTAGTGCCCTGGATAAATCCGCCCTGGAGCGGATCCTGGCCGCCGCCGAGCGCGAAGGTGCGCGTGCCACATCGCATTGACGGGAGGCGGCGACCTCAAAGCGCTCTGCCTGCAAATTGACCAGCCCCGCAAATTTTTCGATCGGTTTATCCGGTTTATTTCACTGTTCCCTGGTGACGGAATTTTTATAATGAGCAGTCTGTATTGCGCCCGCCCAATGGGGGCGGGACGCTCAGATTAGCGGAGATCTACCGGTGGCGGCCAGAAACAGTGATACACAATACGGCTGGGTAAGCATCACCCTGCACTGGCTGATGGCTCCAGCCGCAATCGGCCTCTTCGCCCTCGGCTGGTGGATGCGCCAGCTGTCCTATTATGATCCCTGGTACCGGCAAGGCCCGGAGTTACATAAAAGTATCGGTATACTGCTTGCATGCGCGCTACTGTTTCGCCTGTTTTGGAAGCTGTTTAATCCGACCCCAGCGCCACTGGCAAATACAGCGCCGTGGCAAACGCTCGCGGCGCGCCTGATCCACGGCGCACTCTACCTGCTTTTGTTCGCCATCGTGCTGTCCGGCTATCTGATCTCCACCGCCGACGGCCGCGCCATCGAGGTTTTCGCCTGGTTCTCAGTCCCCGCCACCATCCAGGGCATCCCCAACCAAGAGGATATCGCCGGGCAAATCCACAAGATTTTGGCCTGGACGTTGATGGCGCTGGTCTCCCTGCACGCACTGGCCGCGCTCAAGCACCATTTTATTGACCGCGACGGAACACTGCGCCGAATGCTGGGACTTGCACCCCAACCGGGCAAACCGTTGCCACAAACACAAGTTTCACTCACAAATAACACTGAAGGAGATCTCCAATGAAAAAGTTCGCCGTATTCCTATTTGCGGCCTTGCTGGGCGCGACCGCCCAGGCCGCTCAGTACCAAATTGATACCAAAGGCGCTCACGCCTTTATCCAGTTCCGCATCAAGCACCTGGGCTACAGCTGGCTCTACGGACGTTTCGACGACTTCAGCGGTTCCTTTTCCTACGATGAAAACGCACCGGAAAAATCATCCGTGGAAGTCAAAATCGATGTGGCCAGCCTGAACAGTAACCACGCTGAGCGGGACAAGCACTTGCGCGGCGCCGATTTCCTCGATGTCGCCAAGTACCCCACAGCCACCTTTAAAAGCACCGCCTTTGAGCCCCTGGGGAACGGCAAAGCGAAACTGACCGGCGAGCTGACCCTGCGCGGCGTCACCAAACCCATTACCATTGACGTTACGCACATCGGCGGCGGCAAAGATCCCTGGGGCGGCTACCGTCAGGGCTTCAGCGGCACCACCGAGTTTGCGCTGAAAGACTTCGGTATCGACTACAACCTGGGCCCGGCTTCCCAGACAGTGGAAATGATCCTGGATGTGGAAGGCGTACGCATGTAAGGAAGGTTTAGCGTTCGGCTATTCACTGCGTCCGACTGGACCTTTCTCAAATAAAAAGCCCGGTGAAACACCGGGCTTTTTATTTGTTCTCGCAGAGGCATCAAGCATTTGCGCCCCTCAGGGCGGGCTCCCGTACCAGCCACCTGGCCACACCGAAAACCAACAACCCGGCGAGAATCCCCGGCATCCCCTCATAGACATATTCCTGCCAGCCCAGCCAGCGCCATAACAGCGCTGTCGCCAGCCCCGCGATACTCATTGCAATACACAAGCGCTCCCCAGGCCGTGCCCCCAGCGCCAACACCATCAAGAGCGGCGCAAATGCCGACGCCAGAGATGACCAGGACAATACCACCAGGCTGAACACACTCTGCTTGTTCAACAGTGCCCAAATTACCGCGGCGGCGGCAATCAGCATAGTGGCGAGCTTCAACATCCAGTTTTTTTCGATACGCTGCGGCAGCAAATCATGGGTCAAGGCCGCGGAACAACTCAGCACAAGGGAATCAGCGGTGGACATTGTGGCGGCGAAAACGCCAGCCAGGATCAATCCCACCGCCACCGGCGGCAGCAGCTCCACCGCCATCATCGGCAACGCCAACTCGGCGTCGAAACTGCCAGGATCGCTGAGCATTATGCGCGCCAACATACCGACCCCCGTGGCCATGGCGTAAAAGGCGGTAAACCATAGGTAATACCAGAGGCGCGCCTGCATCATGCGGTCAGGGGAGTCCAGTGCCATAAATCGCACCATGACATGCGGCTGACCGATCACCGACAGGCCCGCGAACAGCCAACTGAAAGCAAAGATCACACCGCCGGCAACTCCGGGAAGGAGCAAATCCCTCGGATACCAATTGAGAAACCCGTCTACCTGCCCCATGGCACGAATAGCGGCATCCACACCACCAATAGAGTTTGTGGCAACCACCAGCAGTGTGCCCATAGCGACAATCATCACCACTGATTGGGCCGCATCGGTCCAAATCGAAGCGCGGATACCGCCAGCGAGGCAATAGGCGGCAACAATGACACCCCCGACAACGGCGCCACTCCAAATCGGAAGATCCAGCAGAACATATAGTGCTTTTCCACCCGCCACCAGTTGCGCGCTGGCATAGGCGAGCAGAAACAGCAGTGACAGCAGTCCGGCCAGGCGCTGCCAAATCTTGAACTGTGCGCCGCCCCAATGACTGAGTACGCCCGCGTAACTGGACTCTCCCGTGTCTCGCGTCGCCCGGCACAGGGATTTGTGTACCCACAGGGAACCGAGAAAATCTCCCAGTATCCAACCAACCATCAGCCACACAGAGGCGAGCCCCGTGGCGTAGGTATAACCGATCACGCCGATAAACATATAGCCGCTGTTATTAGTGGCCACTGCCGACAGGCCCACCAGAAACGGCGGCACATCCTGGCTGGCAAGATAGTAGTCCTTTTTGGTGCCGCGGCTTTTCAAAAAGGAACTGATACCAATGGCAGCAAAGACGGCGAGAAAAAACAAAAAGCTGATGAGCACGGGCGGCACCCTTTATTGTTTGTTGTTGGATTGCGCTGATGATCCGCGGCTTAAATCACCGCCTGACAAAAGAGATCACAAGGCAGCACAAAAAGCTCAGGCAATGGGGCAGCGCTGCCTGAGTCCGCAACCGACTACAGCGCTGGTGCGAATGCGTCAGGGTTCTTAGGGAACTGATTAATTCACCTCCTGACGTAAAAACTCTTTGGAGCCAGATGAGAAGCTCAGGTGATAGGCTGGCCATTTCGAAACCGTCGGATACAAGGCGGTATCCGTCGGAGCTACAGGGAAGTACTCGTGCATTTTCGAAATAGCCAGCCTATTGCCTGAGCGCCCCGGAACCTACCATAGTGTTCACGCGAATTAATCAGAGGTTCCTTAGGCGGCGCATATCGCTTCGCCGTGATCGTGCACTTCCACCAAGGCCTGATGCAGACACTTCACCGCCTGTTCGTAGTCGCATTCATCGATCACGAACTGCATATCCACCTGACGCATGGACTGGTGAACGGCGAGAATACTGATACCGGACTGAGCCAGGGCGGACACCGCTCTGGATAACATGCCGGGCACCTTCATATCACTGCCAATGGCGGACACCACCGCCACTTTACGCACCTGGATATCGCAATCCGGAAAAGTTTCGCTGATGACCCTGCCAATGCGCTTAACCGTTTTCAGGTTGTTGGCCAGAAAGTGGGTGATAGTGTTGGCGTTGATATCCTTGGTGACCACGCCGCCTTTGAAGCGGGCGATAATATCGTTGATCGCGCGATCGTAACTGGTGGTATGCCCCATCATGTCCTGATCGAAGCATTCCACCGCGTAGATATTTTTGCGCCCAGCAATGATCTCCACACGGGGCGTTTCACTGACGTAATCGCCCGTGACCAGGGTGCCGGAGTGCTCCGGCTCAAAGGTATTCATAACCCGCAGCGGAATCTCCCGCTGCCGCAGGCTCTTCGCCGCGCGGGGATGTATCGCTTCCATCCCCAGATTGGCCAATTGATCCGCCACATCGTAGTTGGTGCGGCCAATGGGCACAGCCTTCATTTCACCCACCAGACGCGGATCAGCGCTGCTCAGGTGATATTCCTTGTGAATAATGGCCTCCCGGGCACCAGTGAGCACGGCAATACGGCTAAAGGTCATTTCGCTGTAGCCGCGGGCAAAGGTTTTCATCAAGCCGTCCCGCGTGTGCGCGTAGCCAGTTACTATGGGCAGCTCCCGGCTTAAATCAATGTCGGCAAAAGCGCGGACAATACGCTCGTCCAAATCAAGCTGCCCGCCATCGTGCCAGCCGGTCAAATCGACGAAGCGTGCATTGATGTCCTCCTGCCGCAGCAGCTGCACTGTATTCCAGGCACTGTGAGCCTCTCCGAGGCTGGCCAGCATTTCACTGACCGTATCCAGATGCACTTCCAGTGCAAAGTGCCCGTGCTGACAGAGACGCTCCAGATCACTGAGGCAACGCTCGGTGTCCTTCATCCGCTCTCCCATAAAAGCGTTGGCGCGCATCCGCATTTGCGGATCTTCAAACAGATCCGCGTTGATCTCCTCAACGCGCTGGCGCAAGCCGTCCACAGCTTCGCCCCAGCTACGCTCTTCCTCTGAGCCGGCAAAAAGCGCGAAGATGCCGGGCTTTCCCGATTTCTTGTGCTCCAACAGTAAATCGGTGATACCGCCGTAAGCGGACACCACAAAGATGCGCTGATAAATCCCTTGTGCAGCGGAACCGCGGTTTTTAAGAATGATATTATTCCGAACCGCAGCGTAGTCACTCATGGACGTACCGCCAATTTTTTCCACCGTGTGTGCTTTCATGGTTTTCCTTTAGGTAAGAGAGTAAGGGAACCTCTGATTAATTCGCGTAAACACAATGGTAGGTTCCGGGGCGCTCAGGTAATAGGACGGATATTTCGAAAACGCACGAGTACTTCCCTGTAGCTCCACCGGATACCGCCTTGTATCCGACGGTTTCAAAACATCCGTCCTATCACCTGAGCTTTACATCCGCCCCCGAAGAACCTCTGCCACCAGGAAATGAATTAATCAGAGGCTCCTGTGGTCTTTGTACTGGCTTTTCCGTAGCCCGCTAGACAATCTCCTCTTATTTGTCGGATACCTCTTCCCCGTCAAGCTCATAAGCACCGTCGGCATTGTGTACTTCCTTGCCGTGCAGCGGTGGGTTAAACACACACGCCATTTCCATTTCAGTTTTAGCACGCAGAATGTGTTTGTCGTTTTTATCCAGGATATAGATTGTTCCCGGTCGGATCGGATAGACGACACCGTCATCCAAGTTTTCCACTTCTCCCTCACCGGAAACACAGTAAACAGATTCCAGATGATTCTGGTAATGTAGATGCAACTCGGCCCCTTCATAAATCGTAGTGATATGAAAGGAGAATCCCATATTGTCATTTTTCAACAACAGGCGCGTACTCTCCCATCCCTCGGAAACTACGCGGCGGTCCGTTTTTCTGGCTTCTTGCAGACTTCTTACAATCATTGCTTTCCTCTCGGTTTTGAGTTCATTAGCTGCGGAACCGGAAGCGCTTATGCGATAAAATAGGCTGCGAAACTCAAAGTCATTTCCTGCCGCTTCCACCGGTTCCCGGCAAAGTTACGCGGCACCGGCCAACTGGTCTTTTCTCTCCGCAGACGCATTCTTGCCGGAGAAAAAGTCATATGCTTCCGGCACCTCGGTGCCTTTCAGAACCTTACCCACTGCCGCTTCGACAATATCCAAAGCGCTTTTCAGGTTTTCATCAGAGATGGTAAGGGGGCAGAGCGTCTTCACCACATGATCATCGGCACCACTGGTTTCGATCACCAGGCCGTTTCTGAACGCCTCACGAGTAATGCGCCCGGCCAGTTTGCCACTGACACAATTGAGCCCGCGGAACATGCCCCGACCGCGGGTGGTCATGTTGCCGTCACCATATTTTTCGACAATTTGCTCCAAACGCTGGCCGATATAATCACCCTTGCGCAGTACTTCCCTGGCAAACCGTTCATCACTCCAGTAGTGATCGATGGCCGCCTTGGCGGTAACAAAGGCCAGGTTGTTGCCACGGAATGTGCCGTTGTGCTCGCCCGGTTTCCACTGATCCAGATCCGGGCGCATCAATACCACGGCAAACGGCAGACCATAGCCGGACAGAGACTTGGACAGAGTGACAATATCCGGCGTTATACCGGCCTGTTCAAAACTGAAATAACTGCCGGTGCGACCGCAGCCTGCCTGAATATCATCAACGATCAGCAGTACATCATGCTTCCGGCACACCGTTTGCAGATTGCGCAGCCAGCCGGCACTGGCAGCATTGATGCCCCCCTCACCTTGCACTGTCTCCACCAGCACAGCCGCGGGGTGGTCGACACCGCTGGATGAGTCGGACAGCACCTTGTCCAGATAAGCCGTGGTATCCACATTGTCACCGAGGTAACCGTCGTAGGGCATACGGGTGATGCCGACCATACTCACACCGGCGGCGCCGCGGTGGTGAGCATTTCCGGTCGCGGAAAGCGCGCCGATACTGCAGCCATGAAAACCATTGGTGAAAGAGATGATATTTTCCCGTCCCTTGTACTTGCGCGCTATTTTCAGCGCCGCTTCCACTGCATTGGTGCCGGTGGGGCCAGTGAACTGCACCACATAATCCAGACCGCGGGGTTTGAGGATTTTGTCGTAGAAAGACTCGAGAAATTCGCGCTTAGCTTTGGTGTGTAAATCCAGCCCGTGGGTGATTCCGTCCCGCTGGATGTACTCAATCAACGCTTCCTTGAACAGGGGATTATTGTGTCCGTAGTTCAGAGTGCCTGCACCGGCGAGGAAATCCAGGTAGCGATTGCCCTCTTCGTCGTACAGATACTCGCCCTGGGCTTTGTTGAACACACGCGGAAAGGCGCGCGCATAGCTCTGCACTTCCGATTCAATCTCATCAAAAACTTTCATATCGGCAACCTTGGATTCGGGAATTGTCGGTTCAGTTGGGGAAGCTGCAGTTTTAGCCTGCGACTGCCCCCGGAGAAAAAGGACCTATGCGCAACAGTATTTCGCTGTCGTGCAGGCCGAAAAAATGGCGCTCGCGGTCGAACATCACCGCCTCCGTGCAAGTCGAGCCGAGCTTGCGCGCGAGCCCCCGAAACAGAGCCCAAGAGGCAGCGTTATCCGGGGTAATGGTGGTTTCCAGATGTCTAACCTGCCCACAGCCCGGGCGGCCCAGTATTTCGCGGACCATTCGGCCCGCCAGACCGAGACCGCGGACTTCTTCCGCCACCGCCACTTGCCAGACAAACAGCGTGTCCGGGCGCTGCGGGATCAGATAGCCGGAGACAAAACCAACCAGTTCACGGTCAACCTCCGCGGCGACACTGGTACTCGCGAAGTGAGAGGCTTGAAGCAGATTGCAATAGAGGGAGTTTTCGTCCAGAGGGGGACAGCGGCTGATCAGTCGGTGCACTGCGGCACCGTCCTCACTGACCGGTTCGCGCAACAGAACCTTCTTCGACACTGAGCCCTGCTGGGCCCGGATCTTTTCGCCCTGTGACACGCCGGTTTCGTCCTGCGGGCTTTCACCCTGCCTGTGCACGCTATTGCCACTAGGCGTTGTATCGCTCGTGGCGCCCCAATCATTTCCTTTAGTCATCAAACTGTTAACTTGAACACAAAAACTGGATTTTACGCATTTTTTCAGTATTTCAGATCAAATTTGACCCATTTGTTTCAAAATTATTTACGACTCTAAATAATTTTTTCCATAGTACTCTAAATAAATACCCACTAGCAAGGACGGCTTACTGGGAAACCGGGCACCATCCAGTCAAACGGGAGCGGCATCAGCCGCCGGAGAGAGGCACACGCCAGCGAAGAACAGGCGATTGACAATCCACGAACAGGCCCTAAAGTCGGCCGCAAACGAGCCCCGACAAGCAACAAGACGCGCTGAAAATGGACAAAATCGAAGAGGTACTGATCACCCTGCGACGGCTGATCCGCGCCACCGACCTGCACTCAAAGCAATTGGTTAAGACGGCTGGACTCACCGCGCCGCAGCTACTGCTGATGCAGGCAATCCGCGAGAAGGGCCAGCTGACCATCGGTGCCCTTGCACAGGAGATCAGCCTCAGTCAGGCGACCGTGACCACCATTCTCGACCGGCTGGAGAAACGCAATCTGGTGTATCGGGAGCGCTCCTCAAAGGACAAACGCAAAGTACACGCCTATTTAACCGACAAGGGCATGGAAATACTGCGCGACGCCCCCACCCCTTTGCAGGAGCACTTCGTGCGTCAATTTCGCGACCTGCGCGACTGGGAGCAGTCGATGATTATCTCGTCCCTACAGCGGGTAGCACGGATGATGGATGCGGAACATATAGATGCATCGCCGGTGCTGGATGTCGGTGAGCTGGATCGCAAAGATAGCCGCCAACTGCCGCCCGGAGAAGAGGGAGACATGTAGAAATCTCGGGCTTATTTACCTGATGGTTAAAAGGTTCATCGGACGCAGAGAGAAGCTCCGGTGATCGAATGCGCACCTCGAAACGTCGAATATATGGAATTATCGGCGGAACAACAGAGACCTACTCGCGTGTTTCGAAACATCCAGCCCACTGCATAAATTCTCCAAAACCCGATACGCCATACCTAGAATTTTAAGGGGCCCCTGATTAATTCGTTTCCCAGCAGTAAAAATTTTCTGGGGATGCGGGGACAGGAGCTACTAAAGTCCACCCAAGAATTTTCGGAACACCACCCTATGGCCTGAGCGCCCCCACCACTGCTACTGCGTGAAGTGAACTGAGCCCCTTAATTAGAGGCCCCCAACAGCCGGGACCAGCAATGAATTTAATAATCACTCCCCCACCCTCTTGCCAAACAGGTACAATTCTCATAAAAGAATTATGCGCCAGAACAAATATCCGTAAGATACGCTTGCCGCAGCACTCAATCGTTGCAATTGAGCGCAACTTCGGTATAAATGGTGCAACAACACTAAAGTAGTCGCCAACCGCATGGTTAGCGCTTGCTTACTCAAGACAGGGCGCGATAACAATTTCAACAGCGCTGCAAGAAGCGGCTTTGCCACGGGCCCCAGGGGCTCGGCCCACAATGTGAAAGCATTGAGATCGGCATCGCTTTTCTGCGGCAAAATAGCTGCGCCGGGCGAAATGAAAACCTCATAATATGCCCCATCGGTTTTCCCACTGCGTGCAAAGCATCCCGCCACTGCGCCACCTGCCTTGTTTGAGCCTTGGAGCGCAAAACCCTAAAAGGCCATAAGGGGGAAAGGACAAAAGCATGGCTTGCTTGCAGCATCCAGATAAGGATCAACCCGTCTACCTGATGGCGCACCACACTATCGGCCGCCGTCAGGACGCCGTGGATACACGTATCACCAGCAGCGAGATTTCCGGTATCCACGCGGCAATCCAGTGGACGGGAACCCACTGGATAATTCGCGACCTCAGCCGCAACGGCACCTGGGTCAACGGCCAACAGTTAGTGCCCGCAAAAAACTACCCACTGCAGCAGGGTGACCGAATCGCGTTCGGCCGCGCCAGCAACCCGTTGTGGGTGGTCGAAAGTCTCGACGCGCCGGAAAACCTGCTCATTGATCTGCGCACTGGTGAAGCATTGCCGCTGGAGCAGTACCACCTGCTTCCGGACGAGAGCGATCCGTTGGCAAGCCTGCATTTCAATCCACTCACCGGACAGTGGCTCTACGAGATCACCGGCACACCCAGCGGCAGTGAAAGCGCTACAGTCGTCAAGCACGGCGAACGCATCGACTGCGGCCGACACAGCTGGCAACTGTTCCTCGCCGAGAATCAGGGAGCAACCAAGGAACTATCCCTGCAACGGCTGTCTATCACTGACTTTGCACTGCGCTTCACAGTCAGCCATCACGAGGAACACGTACAGCTGCAGCTGCGCCGGGAAGATATGAAAAAAGACCTGCCCGCCCGCACGCACAATTACCTGCTACTGTACTTGGCTCGAGCTCGCATCCGCGACATGCAGCAGGGCGCCGATCCGGACGCCCAGGGTTGGGTCTCCATCCAGCTGGTAACCCGCGAGCTGGGTATTACCGCCAACCATCTCAACACGCAGATCTTTCGCGCTCGCAAACAAATCGCGGAGACACTGCCAGATGCCATAGATACCTCAAGCCTGGTGGAACGCCGCTCATGGGAGATCCGCCTCGGCTGCAGCCACTTTGAAATCTACAAAGGGGCACAGCTGGAGTCCCGCATGGCACAGCCTGAAAAAGCACAGCCTGATTAAACAAAGAGGGCTGTGCGGACTCACCGGCACTCAGCGCCACCGACAGACTCGGCGTCTACAGGAAACGACCAGTACTGCGGCCTTTCGGAAGGCGACCAGCCGGCAAGCGGTCTGGAGGCATGAAGCAGAAAATGGGATTGTGTTGCGCACTGGGCGTACAACCCGGACCTGCCGATTCTGGACAAGCCCACTTGCGGCGTGGGCCCGGCTACCCACAATCGCATCAGGCAACTGCTCATATGCCTCTCCCGCGAGTACGGCATTATCATTTTCACGTCCTCCCACTTTATGAAATGGGAGGAGTGCTAAGACCGAATCTCGCTCAGGTATACCGGTGAGCTTCTTGTCTGCGATACACCGACTGCTCTGTTTAAGCAAGTAAGCGCCAACAATCTGCAAGAGGCGTTAATACGGCACACTTGAAGCATGGATCAAGAACCCGCCTCAGTGGAATAAGCCCACCTTTTTACGGATAAAAAAGAGATAACTGGACCTTCCGGGCGCTTCAGCCTACACCACCTCTTGGCCTATAGCTGGCGGGCAATCCGGGAATTGCCGCGAGTCCCGATTCGCACAGCCCTTGTGGGCCATTGCTGATGCTGGCTCGTGGTAAACCCGCCTACACTACTGCCCCCAAACTGCTGTGGCAGCGCTTAGGGAGCCTCTAATTAATTGGCTCCTGCACGACAAAGAGACATATCACCCAAGTGAGAAGCTCAGGTGGAGGGATGGATATTTCGAAACCGTCGGATGCAAGGAGGTATCCGGCGGAGCTACAGGGAAGTAC
Organism: Microbulbifer thermotolerans; assembly: GCF_001617625.1. Lineage (NCBI taxonomy): Bacteria > Pseudomonadati > Pseudomonadota > Gammaproteobacteria > Cellvibrionales > Microbulbiferaceae > Microbulbifer > Microbulbifer thermotolerans. The sequence goes on from NZ_CP014864.1 coordinate 2,995,432, forward strand.
TCGTGCGTTTTCAAAATACCCATCCCATTACCTGAGCGCCCCGGAACCAACGACTGTGCTGAGGTGAATTAATCAGAGACCCCCTAGATCACCACCGCCACTATGTTTTCAGATGGCGCCAAAATCGTAGTTTTGGCAAAGCAGCAGTAAACTATGCGCTCCGCCACCGCGACTAACCGCCGGGGCAACTGGAGTTTTTGAAGTAAATAATCACCAACAACACTAAATCCATGGAAATCGCCGAATCGGAACAAGAACAACCGGGGCGCCACCAGATTGAACGCACGCTCGGCGCTGGCTGCATGGGCATTGTCTACTTGACCAGGGACGCCCACCTGCAGTGCCAAGCGGCTATCAACAAGTTGGGAAAAGACGTCACCAGTGCATCCGCTGGTGCCAGAATCCAGAGCGAAGCTCAACTGCTGGCCAAGCTTAACCACCCCAATATCGTGCAGCCCTACGACGTGCTCGAAGGCCCGCGGTATCGCCCTGGTGATGGAATATGGCGAAGGTATCTCTCTCAAAGAAAAGAGTGCGCGCTCAAGCGGCCTTTTCTACTACCTCTCCCCAAGTCTCCTAGATACGCCAATAAGCCAGGCGGGGCTGTGACATAGCTTCTCCGGCAGCTGTCACATCTCCCCCAGCGGACAGACCAGCGTTATGTGAGCGATGTCACACTTTCAGTATGTTTCTGCGATTCTGTCAAGAAGTGGAAGCCCTAGACCAACAAGCAACGCCCCGCTTCCAAAGAGTACGCCCTCGATCAAAGGGAAGAGCACATTCAATATCGGCCAAGCTGGCGCGAAAATAGTAGACATTGTACTTTGGCAGTAAACTAGGCACTCCGCTGGCGCAACTGGCAACCAGGATATAAACGAATCAGCCAATAAGAGAACCATCAACAAGAATAAAGTCATGGAAATCGCCGAATCGGAACAAGAACAACTGGGGCGCTACCAGATTGAACGCACGCTCGGCGCTGGCGGCATGGGCATTGTCTACCTGGCCAGGGACACCCGCCTGCAACGCCAAGTGGCTATCAAAAAGTTGCGCAAAGACGCCACCAGTGCATCCGCTGGTGCCAGAATCCAGAGCGAAGCTCAGCTGCTGGCCAGGCTTAACCATCCCAATATCGTGCAGCTCTACGACGTGCTCGAAGAGCCCGCCGGTATCGCCCTGGTGATGGAATACATCGACGGAACCTCTCTCAAAGAATGGATGCGCGAACACTCCGCCCCGCTGCGGGACAAGCTCAGCCTGCTGATGCAGATCTGCAAGGGTCTTACCGCTGCCCACAAACTCGGCATCATCCACCGCGACCTCAAGCCCGATAATATCCTGATCACCATCGATGGCACCGCCAAGATCAGTGACTTCGGTATCGCCAAGTCCCAAAATGAGGACGCCCAGAATATCACCCGCGAGGACCATGTTGCGGGTACTGTTGAGGCAATGTCGCCGGAACAGTTGAAGGGCCAGCCCCTCGATACGCGCAGCGATCTCTTTAGCCTCGGCACCATCGCCTATGAGCTACTGTGCGGCCGCAAACCTTTTGACCAAGGCGAGAACGGTGCCCTTGCGTTGGCGCACCGCATCGTCAACGAGCCCCATATTCCGCCGGGACACGCTTGGCCCGGTATCCCCGAGCCAGTGGCAGCACTGCTGGACAGGCTACTGCACAAGGACCCACAACAGCGCCCCCAGTCCGCCCAACAGGTGTACGAGGCTCTGGACTTTCTCTACCAGCACCAGACGGACGATACCGATACCCGGGAGTTCTCCGCCACAGTAACCCAGCTATTGCGCAAGCCTCCCAGCAGGCGCCGCCGGGTTCTGCGCGCACTCACCGGTGCCACGGGCTTTGTCGCAATGGGCATCGCCGGTTACTTCGGCTGGGAGTACGCCACCCGCCTGGACCCACAATATATCGCTGTACTTCCCGTGGAGATCAACGGTGAAGTGCGCGGCGAAGAAAACGCCAAAGAGCTAACCGCAGCTATGGTGCGGCAGGCAATGATGAATGCAGCCTCGCGGCTCAAGGCCTCTGCGCTGGTCAGTTTTACCCCGAAGGAGGGGCAGGATTTTGATGCGCAGTTGCAGGCGCTCAGGGACAAAGGGGTAACAGACGCCCTGCTGGCACGGCTGGAGTGTGCTCGGGTGCGATGCGAGATTGAATTGCAGCGGATTGGGCCGGCAGATGGCCAGATAAAACAACAAGCAAGCTTTGTGCTCTTAACGGATAAGAAGCAAGAATCAAGCTATCGGGTTTCCAACACAGCGACTTATCTCTTTTCACCAAACTATATTCGCCACGCGTCCACTCCAGAACTAATGGGCGATGAGGATTATGAAGTATACCTGGACATAATTGCTCGTTCAGAAAAAAGGCTTATCAGCGAGTCTGACTTGAAGTTGTTAGACAACCTCCTTTTACGATATCCCAAAAATGAAAATTTGTATCGAGCATACATAAAAGCCGTTACATCTCTTTATGTAAGCACAAATAAGTCTGAACTCATAGCAATGGGGGTGGACGCGTTATCAAAAGCAAAATCGCAAGGAATTGGAGAGCGAACAATATTAGAGCTTGAACTCTGGCTAAGAACATATGACACCAATAGAGAGGCTTTTGATGCCCTGTTGCCTCAATTACTTGCACTCGATTTCCCGCCAGCTGAAATAATAGCGAAATACGCAAAATCTCTATATATCCAGGGCAAATACGACTCAGGAATACGTTACGCCAACAAGGCAGCCGAAATCAATCCCTCGAAATCGAACTTATATTTGCTTGCTTTAAACTATTTTGGAAATGGCGATTACCCAAACTCCAAAAAAATACTAGAGAGAATCATACAGAAATACCCAGAACACTGGAGCTCTTATGGGCTTCTCGGCGCTATACTAATAGAAATGGGGGAATACCCACAAGCATTGTCAGCAATTTCAAAAATTCCGCAGGAATCCCTCAGCTGGCACGACCACTCCAACCTGGGAGTTGCAAATCTTCTTCAAAAAAATTACGAAGCCGCACTAGTCAATTATAAAAACGCATTAGAAATAGCTCCCGACAACCTGACAACATTAGCCAATATTGCTGAGATATATACCATTACAAACAACAAAGAACTACAGAAAAACCAATATGAAAAAATTCTTCAATTAACAGAGGGAAGCTCTAACATTGAAGCAAAAATTTACAGAGCACTTTCAATCGCATACTTGGGCAACATCTCCGATGCGATAACACTTATATACAAATTAAACCGCGAGTACCCAGAAGATACAAACGTTAAATATGTATCAGCACAAATATATTTGCTGGCGAGAGAGTATCGTTCAGCCTCAGTATATATAGATCAACTTTTGGACCAGGGAATGAGTGCAGACTGGTTTTCTTTACCTACATTTGCCCAGCTCTGCACCCAAAAGGAAACGCCCCGGAAAATCACTGACAAAATCTGTCGTTAACTAGTCTTCCGTTCGCACGGCGACTTTAGGATCACCAGAGACAAAGTGCATACCAGTCTCCACATCTTCACATATCCACAAGAAGGAAAAATTATCTGGGATATGTGCTTTATCTCTGATCTTGATCACCAGCTTAGTGTAGTCACCATCAACGGACCTAGCCCTGGACCTGAACTGGTGCCGAAAATCCGGACTTAACGCGATAATCCCGTCCAATTTTCTGCGGCGAAAGCGGGCAAATTCTAAATCTCGTCCAGGCACCTCTGTCTGATCTAAGGTAATCTTTAGAGTCAACACGCCCTTACCTTTAAAATTGAACTGCATATTCCCAAAATGCTCATCCGGATTGTCCGCATTATACAGTGGCCAATACAGAGGTTTGCCGTCGACCGGCTCCCTTGGCTGTAATACCAAGTCCAGCTTAAGCCCCTCTTTGGGAACATCACATTCCAATACCGGTAACTCTTCGCAACTTATCACAATTCCACCCCCTATCCTTTTGGATTATGTGTCGCACAAAATTTATGAAATACAGCGCACCCCGGAACATACTCCTATTGCTCCGAGCACAAAAACAAGTGCGCCAAAACAGAATAAACCGCAATAAAAAGAGCCGGCAGCAACGGGGGTTACTACCGGCCAGAATTGATGGTCCCAGCCATCGACGATTACAACAACACTATCAAGAGCGAAATGTGGCATCCGTGCCGCCAGTCGAGCCCATCCCTAAACCGCGGCAGATCAGACTCTGTACCTGCCGGGTCCGACTCGACCTCTCAGCTTGCGCTGACAGGGCTTCCTTACCATACTGCGCCACTCAGGGCGCAGACCTCCGATCCATCGGATCCGGTCGCTGAAGGGGTCAGCTGTCCCTAGACATCGCACCCGAATCCTTTCCAGTGCGCCCCCTCAACCCTGTGCGCTACTCTACGGATTCCTCGATTACAGGTCGATCACACGCCATTACACGCTATTACACAGCCGGTCGTTTTTTATCCTGTTCGGAGCTGTAGTCCGGCCAGGCGCGGCGCATACACTACTCTCCAGAGTCTTTCTGGATGAGCGTCCCTGCCAATTACGCATATACGCATGTATCTTCATCCCCTCTGAGCTGCTACAGTCGAGCTATAACAATAAACGACATATAGCGAGGATAAAATGGACATTAACCTTTCCGACGTAAAAATTCTTTCTCCCCGGCGCAACACCACCCGCGCGGCGAGCATTGCGGCACTGGCGCGGGAGCAGTTGCAACATTTCTCGATCGATGCCGACTCCGAGCACGGCCGACTGTTGCTGGAGACGGCGGAGTTGCTGTACCAGGCGCAAGGCAACCTGAATCAGCTTTGGACGCAGAGCGCTGAGACGTTGAGACGGCTGGACAGGTCGGATAAGGTTGCCTACTTCAACGCCAAACGCTTTATGAGCTTCCAGCTGGCAAAACTGCTGGACACGCTGCAAAATCCCTTGCGCGCCAGTTTCCAGAGCCTTCAAGGGGAGGATTTCAATAGCACCACCCGCGGCGGCTATCCTCTGTTCGATAATATCCCGGCGATTTTTTCCGCCACACCGGTGATCGCGCGCACCGCCACCTATATCTACGCCTGCACCGAATGGGTCGACGACGCCTTCCGCGGCCGCGAGCCGAGTCACGATATCTATTCCCGCCTGTTGAATCCGACCTCCATTTCTCTCGCCAACGCGGTCGTCGACTTGGAGTGCGGGCCAGCCGCCAACGAGTATATGGCGTGGAACTTCAATTCCGGCATGGCCGCGATCGACGCGCTGCTTTCCAATCAGCTGAGCAGGGGTGATATCCTGATCGTATCGCGCCATATTTACGGTGGTGTGTACCAACTGTTACACGACTTCTACGCACGCGACGACAAACTGGCTATCAACCTGGTCTGGTTCGACGGCACTACCGGAGACGCTTTTGAGCAGGCACTCGCACAAACTCAGGAAACTTTTTCCGAAGCCGTGAGAAATGGCGCGCGGATTCACGTATATATTGAGTCACCCTGCAACCCCCACGGCACAATGCTGGATGTGCCCGCTATCTGCCGCATCGCCCACCGGGAAAACATCCTGGTCAGCCTTGACTCCACCCTGGCGACGCCTTTCCTTTATCAGCCGCTCAGTCGCAAGAACCGCGCTGAAAGGCCGGACTTTGTAGTGCATTCCTACACCAAAGATATTGGCGGAAGCGGCGCGGCCACGGCTGGAGTAGTCATCGGTGAAAATCACCGCATGTTCATACCCAAAGGCGAAAGCGCCAAGGGGCTGAACTGGGACCAGAGCATGTTCTGGAACGTGTACTACATAAAAGGCGCATTTCTGGACGCGGATAAAGCCTGGGAGGTACAAAGCGGCATGCGCACGTTGGAAATGCGCATGCTAACCAAATGCATCAACACCCTGTGTCTGAGCCACTTTTTTGCCAGCCATCCGAAGATACGCGTCAATAGCCACGCGTTGGAGCAGCACCCGAACAGCGGTCTGCGTCAAGCCCTGATGCGCCATCAATTGCCAACACCGCTGTTCAGTATCGATATGGAAGCTGCGCAGTTGCCCACCGATGCCTTCAAGCGTTTCTTCGACGCCCTGGAACCGGCCTACGGCCAGATGGTAAGCCTGGGACAAACCAACACCATGGTGCTCTGCCCGGCGCTCACCTCCCATTCGGAGCTGTCGCCGGAGGCAATGGAAGCGGCGGACATTCATCCCACGACTATCCGCATCTCCGTCGGTGACGAAAACGTGGCACAGCTGGCCGCCCACGTGGTCAGCTGCGCGCGGCTGCACCTGGACCCGGTCTGCCCCGGCTTCAGCGAAGAATTTATGGGCCCAGAGGAAGCCGACGCGCTGTTTGCGGGCTTCTATCTCGAGTCACACAAAAAAGTGGCGGCGGCATTCCCCAAAGTGTCCGACTACCTTTGACCCATGCCGCCAGTGGCTCGCGGCCGCGCACCAGCAGTTGGCCGCGGCCATCCCCGGCGGCGGAGGTAGCGGATTGCGACACAGTCCCCGAAATCCGCCCGCTTGTTGCACTCTCATATATCCCGTAATATCAGTTCTTTTCTGCCCACAATTTAATCAAACAAAATGCTGAACCTACCCGTGCGCCTGCTGGGCGTCTTGTTGTACTGTTTTTGCAGTTTCGCCTTTTCCAGTCCGGCCTCGGCTCAGAGCTACGAAAAGCTCTACAGCGATTACCGCGACAGTCTTTACCAGATTCGGCTAATCGAAAAATCTTCCAACTCGAAGGCCGGGCTCGGATCTGGATTTCAGATATCTCCCGATGGCCTTATCGCCACCAACTACCACGTGGTGGCCGAAGCGGTACGCGCCCCGGATAAATACCAGCTCGAGTATTTATCGGTGGACGGTACAAAGGGCAAACTGACTCTACTGGATATCGACGTCATTAACGATTTGGCGCTATTGCAACAGGACAAACCCGGACCAGACCACCTGCTGCTGGCGGAAGACACCCCCAAAAAGGGTGAGACCATCATATCCCTCGGTAATCCCCTGGACCTGGGGATGACTCTGATCCCGGGTACCTACAACGGTATCGCCAGTGGCAGCTTTTACGACCGTATTCACTTTGCGGGCTCCATCAACCCCGGTATGAGTGGCGGCCCGGCAATCAACACCCGAGGCCGCGTGGTGGGCATCAACGTGGCCACTGCCGGCAACCAAGTGAGCTTCCTGGTGCCAGTGGAAAAACTGGCCGCGCTGCTGAAACACTTCCGTACGCAAAACAACAAGCTGGACCTGAAACAAGTCACCTATCAGCAACTGTTGGCCAACCAACGCCGCATCATTGATGCGGTGTTAAAGGCAGAATGGAGCAAGCGCTCCCTGGGGGAAGCCAAAGTGGTCGGCGAAATCGTCCCCGCCATCCAGTGCTGGGGGAACACACTTGAGGACGACGACAACCCGGTCAAACGCATCGACAAGGGCTGTACCGGCCAGGATGTGGTCTTCCTCGCCGACGACTTCAATACCGGCCGTGTCGAGTATGAGTTTTTCTGGCTGGAGGCTGACGACAAGTTGCTGCCATCACGCTTTTACGCCGAATACGAGGCCCAGATGAGCAGCTTCTATCCGGGTAACAGTGCCGGGGAAGACGACGTCACCAACTTCCGCTGCAAACAGGCCTTCACCAGCCAGGCGCGCGACGGAGAAGCCTCACCCTCCAAGCCCGCTCACAACAAAATGGAACCGACCATCGCGCGGACCAGCTACTGCGTGCGCCGCTATAAGGACTTTCCGGATCTTTACGACATCTTCTTTTTAAGCCTCAGCGTCGACCAGAAAAACCGCGCCCTGGTCAGCCACTTCACCCTGTCCGGCTTCACCCGGGAATCCGCCGCGGCCTTTACCGAGAAGTTTACAAGCGAGATCCAATGGCACTGATTATCGAAGAGTTGAACCGCGCCAATCGGGTACAGGCCCGCTACCGTATGGACGGGCCACACTTTACCCTCGGCCGCGGATTTGACAACGACGTTATTCTGGAAGATATCCACGCAGATGCCCGCCACGCGGAAATCCGCCTCGGCGAGGACGGCCGCTACTACCTGCGCGACCTGGGCAGCACCAACGGTACCCGCTTGCTGGGCAACGGGCGCAATCAAGCCGTCGGCCCCGGAGCAGTAACGGAGCGCATCATCGAATCCGGCGACTTGGTGCAATTGGGAAAAACTCACCTGCGCCTGACCCACAGTGAAACGGCCGTACCTGCGGCGGTACCACTGCACTCCTTGGAAAGCTTTTTTGAACGTTTGTCCCGGCCAGCAGGCGCCATAGGACTCCTGCTGGCCGCAGCCCTGTTCACCCTGCTGATCAGCTACCTCGGCTATGCGCGCACCTACGAGTGGCCCGTTGCGGTCAATCTGCTCATCGGCAGCATCGTCGGCCTCCTGGTCTACGCTGGCGCCTGGGCCTTTATCGGCCGGGTTGTGCGCCACGAAACCAACTTCTTCACACATCTATCCATAGCCGCACTGGGTGCCCTCATCTACACCGGCTGGGAATGGTTTAGCTCACTGCTCAATTACAACTTCGCCCTCGGCAGGCTGGTCCAGGTACTCGACTTGGCCGTGCTGGCACTGTTGTTGCCGGCCATGCTCTGGTGTGCCTGTTACCTGGCCACCAATATTCCCCGTATTTGGCGCTGGGGCGTCGCCCTTCTACTGCCCTGGAGTTTTCTAGGCCTCGGTCTGGCAGAAAAGATAGCGGATATGGACAGCTTTAGCGAAATACCGGAGATTTCTACTGAAATCAAATACCGGGATTTACTGCTGCGGACACCGGTTCCGATGGAAGAGTTTATCGCCGATTCCCCGGCGCTGTTTGATATTCCGATCGAAAAGAAACGAGACAATCCCCCGCAGATAGAAACCGCTGCGCCGGACGACAGTGAAGACAAAAATTCCCTGAACAGATCCATCGGCAGCACGACGGAGACAGACTCTTGAGCAATGCTTTTTGGAGCCCGGCACTGGCGCGACTGGAGCCCTATGTGCCCGGCGAGCAGCCCCGAGGCCAATCGTTGATCAAACTGAATACCAACGAAAACCCGTATCCCCCCTCCCCCCGCGCGCTGGAAGTCCTGAGTGACCCGCACCTGGCGGATGCCCTGCGCCGCTACCCGGACCCGGAGTCGGGGGAGCTGCGCGAGGTCATCGGCGCGCACTTCGGCCTTACGTCTGAACAGGTTTTCGTCGGCAATGGCTCCGACGAAGTGCTGGCGCATAGCTTCTACAGCTTCTTTCAGCGGGATGAACCACTGCTCTTCCCGGATATCACTTACAGCTTCTATCCCGTCTACTGCCAGTTGTACGGTATTGACTGGCGCACACCCGCGTTGCGGGAGGACTTCCGAATCGACGTAGAGGACTATTCCGGCGCCGCGGCTGGCGTCATACTCCCCAATCCCAATGCGCCAAGCGGCCGCTGCCTGCCGCTAGCTGACATCGAGCGGCTGCTGCAGCTGCAACCGCAGCGGGTGGTCGTCATCGACGAAGCCTATATCGACTTTGGCGGTGACAGCGCCGTGACCTTGATCGACCGCTATCCGAATTTGCTGGTGATCCGCACTCTATCCAAGTCTTACTCCCTGGCCGGCCTGCGCCTGGGCTTCGCCCTGGGACAAGCGCACCTGATCGAGGGATTGAGCCGCACCAAGAATTCGTTCAACTCCTACCCGGTGGACGCCATAGCCCAGCGCGTTGCCGCCGCGGCTATCTGCGACAGCGCCTACTTCAAGGCGTGCTGCGACAAGGTAATTGCCAGTCGCAGTTGGACCACAGAGGCATTGCGGACCCTGGGCTTTGACGTGGTGCCGTCCAAAGCCAACTTTATTCTGGCCCGGCCACCGGGTATCAGTGCCGAAGCCCTTTACCGGGAGCTGCGCGCGCGGAATATTCTGGTTCGTTACTTCAATAAACCGCGCATCAGTGAATATCTGCGTATTTCCATTGGCACAGAGACGGAAATGCAGGCGCTGGTACAGTGCTGTAAGGAGATCACCGGCAAACACGCTGGCGGCACCGGGGCCCTATAATGATCGCACTGCGCTGCTGCGCGTACGCCCTCGCCTCCACGCGCAGTGCACAGCCGCCACAGGACTTAATATCCGCATGGATTGCCCGGACAATGGGAGCGATCCCAGATTTTTGAATTACTTTTGCTATTCAGCGGTTATGCATTCTTTTTTGACCATCAGCCTCATAAGCAGCCTCCTCCTCTTAACCGGCAACGCCAGCGCCAACCCGTGGGAAACAGTCGGGCACCCGGCCCCTCTGGCCCCGGCCAGCATAGGCACCTATACCAACGGTTGCCTCAGCGGTGCCGAGCAGATGCCACTGCGCGGCGAGGGCTTCCAGCTGGTGCGGACCGGCCGCAATCGCCACTACGCCCATCCCGCCACGGTTGCCTTCCTGAAAGAATTTGCCAGCAGCGTGGCACACAACGGTCTCGGTCGACTGCAGATTGGCGATATGTCCATGGCCCGCGGCGGCCCATTCCGCAGCGGCCACCGCAGCCACCAGACGGGCCTGGACGTGGATATCTGGTACTCCCAGGACAAGCGCGCGGCCGAACGCCCGTTGACCCCCTGGGAGCGGGACAATATCTCCGCCATCCCCCTGGCGGACGAGCGCAACCATCAGCTAATCGAGAAAAACTGGAACGACAAGGTCCCGCGTATATTGCGCCTGGCAGCGGAAGATGACCGGGTTGAACGGATATTTGTACACCCCACCATCAAACGCAAACTGTGCGCAATTGCCGGCAGCGATAACCAATGGCTGCGCAAAGTACGCCCCTGGTGGGGACACAACTATCATTTCCATGTACGCCTCGCCTGCCCGGAGGGCGACGGTTCGTGCAAACCCCAGCGTCCGGTTAACAATGCGCCCTGTGGCGCAGACCTGGACTGGTGGTTTAGCGATGAATTTTACGCAATGCTGAAAGGCACAGCGCCAACGCCGGAAAAACCCAAGCCCAAACCAATGCCACAACAATGCCAACAGGTGTTAAACGCGCCCTGAGCGCCGAACTGGAAAAAAACACATGATCAACACCCTGCTTATCTGCGGCGGCGGTGGCAGCGAACACCAAGTCTCCCTGCGCACCGCAGACTTTATCGAGCGCCAGCTGTGCGAGCTGGAAGAGGTGGCTCTTGAGCGCGTGGAAATGGACGGCAACGGCCGCCTCACTGACCGGCACGGCCAAGTGCGGCGGCTGGACCAGGATCGGATGCTGCGCGATGAAAATGGCGGCGCCTGGGAAGTCCACTATGTCATTCCCGCCATACACGGCTACCCCGGTGAAACCGGCGATCTGCAGTCACTGCTGGACTTATTCGGCATCCCCTACTACGGTTGCGGCCCCGAGGCGAGCAAGATTTGCTTCAACAAGGTCACCACAAAACTGTGGCTCAGCGCACTGGGGATTGATAACACGCCCTATCAATATCTCTCCAGCCGCGAACCGGAAGAGCTGGCCAAAGCCAGCATGGCACTAGAAGAGTGGGGACAGGTCTTCGTCAAAGCCTCGAACCAGGGATCTTCGGTGGGTTGTTACAAGGTGAGTTCCACACAAGAACTGGACAGGGCACTGGAACAAGCCTTCGCCCTATCCCCCTATGTTTTGGTGGAAAAGTGCCTGAAAGTACGTGAGCTGGAAGTCGCCGTCTATCCTTACGAGGGTAAATTAGTCATCACCCCGCCCGGCGAAGTGTGTGCGCCGGCCGGCAGCTTTTACAGCTACGAGGAAAAATACTCGGACGCCAGCCGCGCCGTAACCCACGTAGAAGCGCCCGGTTTAAGTGAGGCCCAAGTGAGCTGGATTCACGAAGCGGCGCGGCGCGCCTTTGTCGGCCTGCAGCTCAAGGACCTGTCGCGCATTGACTTCTTCCTGACCGAAAGCGGTGAAATCTATTTAAATGAAGTCAATACCTTCCCCGGTATGACCTCCATCTCCATGTTTCCCAAGATGATGGCGCACGCCGGCCACGATTTCCGCCGCTATATGGCCAACTTGATTCGTGCGGCAGTGAATAGGCAGTCCTGAAAATTGCCCGTTCGGGCAGAACTTTGAACCGGGATCCGCTGCGGATAATCAAAACAGCCCTCCTTTTGGCCCACGTCAATGAGAAATCAGCCAGCTTTCCTGCCTGCGGCGGGAAAACTGGCTGCGAAGAAACTCCATCTGGTCCCCGCGAATACGGTCGCTATTGATCAAAGCCAGATACTCGGCAGCGTTGGGACAAAAAGGCAGCGCCAACAGCTCCATATCGAGCTCATCCAGCAGGCGGTTACCCTTGTGTTGGTTGCAGCGCCGGCAGGCCGTCACCACATTTTCCCATTCATCTCGTCCCCCTTTGGAAACCGGGTGCACATGATCTCGGGTCAACTCTCTGGAACAGAACACATTGCCGCAATAAAGGCAGGTGTGCTCATCGCGATAAAACAGTGCGCGATTGGTCAGTGGCGGGCGCTTGCGCGGACGTGCCATACGCTCGCCGCCGCAGGCGATAATCGCCGCCAAATCCAGGCATGAGCGTTCGCCGTCACGGTTGATGCCGCCGTGCACCCGCTGCACCACCCCGCCCAGTGACCAGGTCACCAATTCCCGCACATACAGACAGGCCGCTTCCTGCCAACTCAACCACTCCAGCGGCTGCCCCGCCAGATTCAGACGCAGAATTCTCGCTTGCATCACTTCGCCTCCCCACAGTCTGCTGGATTACAACCGGTTACAGGAACGCACAACCGCTCCGGACAAGCGGCGGACCTTGCCGAACGGCAACAAAAAAGCCCCGCCGGCGAACCAGTGGGGCTTTTGGGAAAATTCAGGGGTGAGAGGGGTAACGCCCACGCAAATAACGCAGGTGGAAGGACACGGGGCGTTTCTGGTGCTGACTTACTGAATGCGTCACCCTCCGCCAGCCTATTGAAAATATGGCTGGATTGCCCTGATTAAAGCGGATAATTGTTGCAATTTCCAGACAGGAACGGTTGAGGAGGGAAAGGCGGGCCTTGCACTGGATGCCCGGGTCAATATTGTGCGCAAATAAAACACCGCCCGGGCAATCCAGCCCGAGCGGTGCGTCTCACAGGATGGTGCCCAAATCCCTGGGGCGCGCGCGGTGCAGTCCCTTATTCCTTTACCGCTGAATGCAGTCCCTTAATGCGTCCCTGCACTTTCATTATGGACGGGGGCGGAGAAAAAAGTAGGGGCAATCGGCTGATTTTTTTGTGCGAGATATCTCACAGAGGGAAGAAATATCCCACAAGGAAGCGACAAACGAGACCGAAAGTAGCGCCCTGTGGTAAAACTGGTGCGGAGGCCTATTGAAGAGGCGCCTACTATAGCTAGCTTCATTACGAGATCAATCACCCCCGTGAAAAAGCTGTTGAAATATACGCTTATTTTTCTATTCGTGCTCGTCATCGCGCTGGCAACTGCAGTGGTTGTTACCCCCGGCGTCAACCTGCCGTGGCGGCAGTTCACCGGCGGGGCCAAAACAAATACAGCCACCGTAAAAAATCAATTGCACAGCGCGGACGGTTACCGGGTAGAGCTCTTCGCCGAAGCGGTACCCAACGCGCGCTGGCTGGCAGTAACCCGGCGCGGCGATCTGATCGTATCGCAACCAAAGCGCGGCCAAGTCACTCTGCTACAGGCGGATGCCGACCGGGACGGTCGCACTGACGGCCAGCGGGTGCTGATAGATGGTCTGCGACGCCCTCACGGCCTCTTCCTACACGAGGGCTGGCTCTACATTGCCGAAAGCGATGGTGTCGGCCGCGTACCCTTCGATCACTCTGATGGACGGCTGGCAGGCCGCTACCAAAAAATCCTCGACGGCCTCGGAGACCAGGGCAATCACTGGACCAAAACCATCGCCATGGGGCCGGATGGCTGGATCTATCTCAGCAGCGGCTCCACCTGCAACGTCTGTGAAGAAAAGGATCCCCGGCGCGCCACCATCATGCGCTTCAAGCCCGATGGGAGCGACCTTGAAATCTACGCCACCGGACTGCGCAACAGTGTCGGCTTCGACTGGTCGCCGAGAGATGGTGGACTCTACGCCACCGACAACGGCCGCGACTGGCTCGGCGACGACTTCCCTCCCTGCGAATTAAATCTGATTGAAAAAGGCGCCTTCTACGGCTGGCCCTACGCAAACGGTGATCGTATCCCCGATCCCGATTTTGGCGTTAATGGCACACAAAAAGTCAAAGAAAAAATCGCCGCATCCCGCCCTCCAGTACACCAATTCGCAGCTCACAATGCACCGCTTGGAATCACCTTTTTGCGCAGCCCCACGCAACCTGCGGGCTACCGCGACGCAGCCCTGGTAGCACTCCACGGCTCCTGGAACCGCAGTACCAAGGACGGCTACAAAGTGGTCTCCCTGCACTGGGACGAGCACGGCAATATTCACCAAAAAGATTTTCTCTGGGGTTTCCTCGCAGAAGACGGAGAGGCGGTTTACGGCAGGCCGGTGGCCATTGTGGAAGACAGCGCCGGCAACATCTATATCTCCGACGACTACGCCGGCGCCATCTACCGCGTAAGGACTGGAGCGGTGGACAGCACACAGGCTGTCGCCGGCCGCAGAGCGCACCTGTCGGCGCCGCAAAAGCCACAGGCTATCGATTCCGATGCCGCCCGGCGTGGAAAAGCGCTCTACCAACAGCACAATTGCGCCGAGTGTCACAGCGCGCAACTACCGCTGCGCGGTTTGAGCAAAAAGTACAACCTGCGCACACTGGCGGATTATTTTGATACACCCACACCGCCGATGCCCAATTACGGCTTCAGCAAGCGCCAGAAGCGCGCTCTGGCGCACTATCTCATGTCCAGGGAAGAGAGTGGCATACTGCCAGCGGACTGAAGCGGCGCAATTGACCACTTAGCCTCCAGGGGATAAGGTTGCGCGGCACTACCCAGCTGGACACAGGACGGGCCCACGGCGGCGGCAAATTCCGTGTCTTGAATCGCGAGATGAAACTATGGCGGCAAAAAAGAAAGCGGCAACCTTTGAGGACGCGCTGGAGGAACTGGAAAAGCTGGTGGAGCGCCTGGAAACCGGCGATCTACCACTCGAAGAAGCACTGGCGGACTTCGAGCGTGGCGTCAAACTCACCCGCGAGTGCCAGCAAAAGCTCGCCACCGCCGAACAAAAGGTCAAAGTGCTGATGGAGGACAGTGGAGGTATCCGCGAACTGCCCTTCGATACAGAAGATGACAGCAGCAGCACGGAAAGCCCCTAGTGTCCGCTCCAACGCCAGACCAACTGCAAGACTTTCTGCGCCAGGCCGCCAAGCGCGTGGAAACCACCCTGAGCCAGGCCCTCGCACAACCCACCAGTGGTGCGGAAAAATTGTTCGCAGCCATGCGCTACGCCGCCCTGGGGCCCGGCAAGCGTCTGCGCCCCGCCCTGGTCTACGCCTGTGGGCAAGCACTGGGCGGCAGGGCATTTGATCCCGCCAGCTGCGACGCCGCGGCGGCAGCGCTCGAGTGCATCCACGCCTACTCCCTGGTCCACGATGACCTGCCAGCTATGGACGATGACGACCTGCGTCGCGGCCGGCCCACCTGCCACATTCAATTCGACGAAGCCAGTGCCATTCTCGCTGGCGATGCGCTGCAAACCGCCGCCTTCGAACTACTGCTGGCCAGCAGCACTGAGTCCGCACTGAAGCTAAACCTGTTGCAAGAACTGGCCGTGGCGGCCGGCGGGCGCGGCATGGTCGCGGGGCAGGCAATCGATCTCGACGCCGTTGACAAAACCTTGGACCTCGCGCACTTGGAGCGGATGCACCGCTTGAAAACCGGCGCACTAATCCGTGCCAGCGCCCGCATGGGCGCCCTGCTCGGCGGCGCGGATTGCGGGCAGCTGCAAGCCGTCACCCGCTATGCGGAGGTAATCGGCCTGGCGTTCCAGGTGCAGGACGACATACTGGATGTTACCGCCGACACCGCCACCCTCGGCAAAACCCAGGGCGCCGACGCAGCCCGCAACAAGCCCACCTATGTCTCCCTGCTGGGACTGGACGGCGCGAGAGAGAAACTCGACGGACTCCACGGTCAGGCTATCGATGCGCTGGCGCAGCTGGACGGCGAAACCCGCCTTTTGCGACAGCTCGCCGACTACATAGTGCAGCGAAGCCACTGAAAACAACCTGTCTCCGCGACCGACGGTATCCGCGCATGGGTTCCGAGACCCGTAGCCTGCGGCGGTTCCGTCGCACGGGGCTGGCGCCCGATAGGATGCAATATCCCTGTCACAGGCATACAATTCCCCCCTTACCCATCAGTTGCAATTGATACGTTTGATGTTCAACGAAATCCCACGCACAAGGCCGCAGACACCGTTGCTCGACAGCATCGATGACCCGGCACAACTGCGCGCCCTGGACGAGCGGCAGCTGCCGGAGCTGGCCAATCAGCTGCGAGAATATCTGCTGTACTGCGTCGGCCAGACCGGCGGCCACTTCGGCGCCGGCCTGGGCGTGGTGGAGCTGACGATCGCTCTACACTACATCTACAACACACCGGAAGACCGGCTGGTTTGGGATGTCGGCCACCAGACGTATCCACACAAAATTCTCACCGGCCGCCGCGAACAGATGTTGACCATGCGCCAGAAAGGTGGCCTTTCCGGCTTTCCCAAGCGCGCGGAAAGCCCCTATGACACCTTCGGTGTAGGGCACTCCAGCACCTCTATCAGCGCGGCTCTGGGGATGGCGCTGGCCTCCTCCGAAGAGCGCAGGGTGGCGGCGATCATCGGCGATGGCGCCATGACCGCGGGTTTGGCCTTCGAAGCGTTGAACCACGCGGCCCACACCGGCAAAAACATGCTGGTAGTGCTGAATGACAACCGCATGTCCATTTCCAAAAACGTCGGCGGCCTCGCCACCTACTTCGCCAAGATTCTCGCCAGCAAAACGTACCTCAGCATGCGCGAGGGCAGCCGCCGCATACTTTCCGCCATTCCCAAGGCCTGGCAGTTGGCACGGCGCACCGAAGAACACGTCAAGGGTATGATCACGCCCGGCACCCTGTTTGAGGAGCTGGGATTCAACTATGTCGGCCCACTGGATGGCCACAACCTGCACGACCTGGTACACACACTGCGCAACCTGCGCAACCAGCGCGGGCCACAGCTGTTGCACGTGGTCACCACCAAGGGCAAGGGATTCGGTCCGGCCGAGGAAGACCCGGTGGGCTACCACGCGCTGAATAAGCTGGAACCGGAGCCCAAGGTGCAAGTGGCCATGCCGGCGGAGAAAAAAACGCCCAAATATCAGGATGTCTTCGGCTGCTGGCTATGCGATATGGCGGAGAGAGACGAAAAGCTGATCGGTATCACCCCGGCCATGTGTGAAGGCTCCGGCATGGTGACCTTCGCCGAGCGCTTCCCGGAGCGTTTCCACGACGTGGCCATCGCCGAACAACACGCAGTGACCCTGGCGGCGGGCCTCGCCTGCGAGGGCGCCAAGCCGGTGGTAGCCATCTACTCCACCTTTCTGCAGCGGGGCTACGACCAGCTGGTGCACGATGTGGCCATCCAGAACCTGGACGTCACCTTCGCCATCGACCGCGCCGGGCTGGTGGGCGAAGACGGCCCCACCCATGCCGGCAGCTTCGACCTCACTTATATGCGCTGCCTGCCGAATGTGGCGATCGCCGCCCCCAGCGACGAAAACGAATGCCGCCAGCTGCTCTATACCGCCTACCGGCACAAGGGCCCTGCAGCGGTGCGCTACCCCCGGGGCACCGGGCCCGGTGCAGAAATCCGCAAGGAAATGACCGAACTGCCCCTCGGCAAGGGCCGCCTGATGCGTAAGGGCACCGGGGTGGCCATTCTGAATTTCGGCACTCTGCTGGCGCCCGCCATGGCAGCGGCGGAAAATCTCAATGCCACTGTCGCCGACATGCGCTGGGTCAAGCCCCTGGACGAGCGTTTGATCGACGAACTCGCAGCTGAGCACCAACTGCTGGTCACTATCGAGGAAAACACCATCGCCGGTGGCGCCGGCAGCGCGGTTATGGAATATCTCAACAGAGTCGGCACTCTGATCCCAATGCTGCAGCTCGGCCTGCCCGACAGAATCATCGAACACGGCAAACACAAGGTGCTACTTGCGGAATTGGGTCTGGACGCCACGGGCATAGAACGGCAGATTCGCCAGCGGCTGGAAAACCAAAGCCCCGATTACAAAATCCAAAATCTACTGTAACCACTGCAAGCGCCGGATGGCCATCCGGCAGCCCCGGATAACAACTCGCTCCTCGGACTTCATATTGGCGCAGGGGAAACCATGTCCAAATTTACCAAATTTCTACTGTTTACCGTCGCACTGCTGAACGCCGCCGGCGCCGCGGCAATGGATGAAAAGGCCTTCGACAACGCCTTCCGGGCACTGCCAAACGAGCCCGCCAGCGAGCGTCTGCAAGCACTGCAGGACCTGCGCTACCGCTGGTTGATGGAAAGCTTTCCCGCACGGGCCACCTACCAGGGCTATCCCGGTGTCAATGATCGCTGGACAGACGCCTCCGAGGCGGGTATCCAGCGGCGACAGGAGCAAACTCGCCGTATGCTCGCCGCCGTCCGGCATATCCACAGTGAGCAACTGAGCGCGGATCAGCAACTGGATTACCAGCTGCTCTACCAGGACCTGCTAAACGAAGTAAAGGGTTTTCAATTTCCGGAACACCTGCTCCCCATCAACCACATGAGTGGCATACAGCGCAGTGTACCCGGAGTGCTGAACGCCATGCCCAGGCGTACCGCGGACGACTACGAAATAATTCTTACCAGGCTGGAAAAACTACCGACTCTGGTTCAGCAAACTCAGGCGCTGATGCGCGAGGGGCTGAAACAAAAAATCACTCCGCCACAGATCACCCTGCGTGATCTTCCAGCGCAAATTCGCGCCCTGATGCCGGAGGACCCGCAACAAAGCCCGCTGCTCAGCGCATTCAGCGAAATGCCCCAGAGCATACCCGCAAGCCGCCAGCGCCGGTTGCGGGAGCGCGCCTACGCCCTCTATAACAAAGCACTGGTACCGGCCTGGCGCAACCTGGCGGAATTCGTGGAGCGCGAATACATCCCCAGTGCCCGGGTCAATACCGCCTTTACCAGCCTGCCGGACGGCCTGCGCTGGTATGCGTACAAAGTGCGTACAAGCACGACCACTGCTCTCAGCCCAGAGGAAATCCACCGCATCGGCCTGAATGAGGTGCGGCGCATTCGCGCCGAAATGGAGAAGATAATTAAAAAGACGGGCTTCGAAGGGGATTTTCGCGAATTCACCGAATTCCTGCGTACCGATCCGCAATTCTTCTATACCGACAAAGAAGCATTGATACGCGGCTACCGGGATATCGCCAAGCGCATCGACGGCGAATTGCCCAAGTTGTTTGGCATGCTGCCGCGGCTGCCCTACGGTGTAAAACCCATCCCCGCCTATGCGGAAAAAGTCCAGACTACCGCCTACTACCAGCCGGGTTCACCCGAAGCCGGCCGCGCCGGTATCTTCTTTGCCAACACCTATAAACTGGACAGCCGCCCGAAGTGGGAAATGGAGGCACTGACAGTACACGAAGCCGTACCGGGCCATCACCTGCAGATAGCCCTGGCGCAGGAACAAAAGGATATACACCCGCTGCGCCGCACCCAGTTTTACACCGCCTTTGTCGAGGGCTGGGGCCTCTATTCTGAAAGCCTCGGCCACGACCTGGGGCTCTACCAGGATCCCTACAGCAAATTCGGCGCCCTGACCTACGACATGTGGCGCGCGGTGCGCCTGGTGGTGGATACCGGCATGCACCAGCTGGGCTGGAGCCGGGAAGAGGCCATCGAATACTTTATGGAAAACAGCGCCAAACCACTGCACGACGTAACGGTGGAAATCGACCGCTACCTGGTTTGGCCCGGGCAAGCATTGGCCTACAAGCTGGGACAATTGAAAATCAGAGAACTGCGCACCAAAGCAGAAAAAACTCTGGGTGACAAATTCGATATCCGCGCCTTCCACGATCAGCTTCTGAGCGCTGGAGCACTGCCGCTAAATGTGTTGGAAACGCGTATGAACGCTTGGATACAGGCACAGAACACCGCTTCCACCAGTGCTCCGGCAGCGTCGGCACCGGCCGTCACCGGCTGAGGCAGCACACAAACAACTGCAACACCGCCGGGTGCGGCCAGTATCCGGCACCTATGCCTTGCCCATCCCAGGCGGCGCGGCTGCGAAGCCGGGAACGCTTTTGTCAGGGCCCTCAGCCATCGCTTTGCAAAGTACGGCCCAACGACTGGCGGCACACTCTCAGCGCCGGTATTGTCGCCAGCACAAAAGTCCCGGCGAGAATCGCCCCCATCAGTGCCAGCGTCTGCCCCCCCACATCCATACCTTGCAGGTATATGCCATAGCGCTCCGCCAACAGCGGCGCGGCTATCCATAGCCCCGCGGCCAAGCCCGCGAATGCGAGCACAGCGCCGGCGAGCAATACCAGCAGGGCTTCCGCCTGGACCAGCAAGAACAGGAACATCGGGCCAGCACCAATAGCCCGCAATAGGGCGATTTCCCGGCGGCGCTCACGCACCGCCGCGAGCAACAGAATGCTCAACCCCAGTAATGACGCCAACACAACCAGTGCGGAAATGAGCAATAAGAGCTTTTCCAGCACACCCATTAAATGCCAAAGCTCCGACAGCGCGACCCCCGGCAATATCGCGAGGAGCGGCTCCCCGTGGTATTCATTGACCCAGCGCTGCACCTGAAAAGTTGCCACTCGGGAATTCAGACCCAGCATAAAGGCTGTAATACTCGATGGGTGCGCCGCCACCGTTTCAGCGTCATCTCTTCCGTGTATCGCTTCCATCCCCTCAAGGCTCACGTAGAGGGCGCGGTCCACTGGCGTACCTGTAGGACTTAGTATTCCGCTGATGGTAAACGGGTGATCATCGTGCAAATGAAAGCTGGTCGCCCCCATACCGTGGGCCATCACCAGAGAATCTCCTACACGGTAGCCCAGTTGACGCGCCACCGTTGCCCCCAGTACCACCTCATCGCTATGCGCAAAAAGCCGACCGCTGGAGAACGCCAAGGATACCTCCCGCCCATAGCGATAGTGGGTGAAGAAACCCTGATTTGTACCCACCACCCGGTAACCGCGGTGAGAATCGCCGAGGGAAATGGGAATAGTCCAGGCCACCTGTGGGTGCTGCGCTACCTCCTGGTACGCTTGCCAGGAAATATTATTGCTGGGACTGCCGATGCGAAACACACTGTAAAGTAACAGGTTCAACTGTCCTGTGCGCGCCCCCACAATCAGGTCCACCGACGATACAGTGCGGTTAAAACTCTCTTTTGCCTGCATCCGTACCTGTTCGACCCCAAGCAACGTAAACAAGCTTACTGCCACCGAAATAACCGCCAGCGCCAATCCGCCCCTGCGGTGCACCAAGCTCTGCCAGGCAAGCTTAATAAACATCAGCCGCAGCCTCCCTCTGCGTAGTAAGGGGGCTGCGCACATTCCAGGCCCGGTTCAATGTGCACATATCCATCACCAGTGGAAAATGCGCCGCCAGAGCGCTGTCGTGACTGACAAAAACCAAAGTGCACTGATCGCGCTCACAGATTTCCATCAGCAGCTGTATAAAGGCGTCACGGGCTGCGATATCCATTGCAGAAGTTGGCTCATCCACCAGCAGAACCTGCGGCCCGTTAATCAGCGCCCGGGCGATAGCCACCCGCTGTTGCTGCCCCACACTGAGCGCAGTCACCCGCCGCGACAAAACATCTTCCCTCAACCGCAGACGGGCGAGCAGCTCCCCCGCGCGCTGGCCGAGATTGCGGGCGGAATTTCCGAAATACGCCGCCAGACGAATATTGTCGAGCACACTTAGATAGGGAATCAGATTGAACTGCTGGAAAACCACGCCGATATGCCGCGCACGAAAACGGTCACGCTGGCGGCCGGTGAGCGCGGACATCGGCTGGCCAAGCAACTCCAGCCGCTCAGCCGGTGCCACCAAAATACCGGCGAGAATTTTCAACAGGGTTGATTTACCGCAGCCGGAAGGTCCTCGCAAAAATACTCGCCCTCCAGAGGGTACAGACCAGTGCCGGATATCCAGCACCGGATCGCCATCAGAGTATGAAAAGCGCAGCTGTTGCACTGTAATGGCATCTGCCGCTGACGTAAGCGGGTCCTTCATCGGGATTCCTCAGGGATGAGCTTGCCTATAGAAACAAATGATATATCATAACTCTACTGTAACAACCCGGTTTGCAACCATGCCCGCTCTGCCACTGAAGCTCACCTGCCTTTTGCTCGCCGCTGTTCTGGTAACAGCCTGTAAGCAGGAAAAGGAAGCTTCCGCCACAATCAGCGCACCGGCAGAGAAAAAAGCAATGGCGCCGGAGCAAGCGCAAGCGGATACTGTTTACCGGGACGTACAGTGGGAAGAACTGATTCCCAAGGATGACCTGGATGCGCTGCTCAACCCACCGGCCTACCTGGATACCATTGTCGAGGGCTCTGCAGAAGATCAGCTACCCCAAGAGCCAATCAGCAGCGAAGACCAGGCAACCGAGAGCCGCTACCAGAAGGCACTGACCTCAACCCGCATCAAGCCCGAATTCGACCGCCAGAAGATCCGCATACCCGGCTTTGTCGTCCCTCTGGAATTCGACGAAACGCAGACAATTTTCCGCTTTCTGCTGGTGCCTTACTTCGGCGCCTGCCTGCATTTACCCCCACCGCCGCCAAATCAGGTGATTTATGCCAGCTTTCCCAAAGGAATGCGGGTGGATGTTCTCTATGACCCCTTCTACGTAGAGGGTGAACTGCGCACGCTGCGCAAAGACAGCGATCTGGGCACCGCCGCCTACAGTATGCAGGTTGAGCGGGTCTATCCCTACGAGGAGTAAGACACCGGAAGACGGCCTTCGATACACAGGAAAAGCTGACTTCCACCCCGCCGGTTGGCGCGGGCTGGCCACGACATTATGATACGTTATATCATTTCTTGGCCGGCGATCTAACGGGCTCCCGGGAGAAGCAATGATCAGGGCAACCCCACGGCTTCCGCCCGCCACACACTGGCAATACATGGCCCCGAGCAGTGATTGTCGGACCGATGCCAACACGATACCTACAGCAGAATTCTGACTTTATCTTCACAATGAAAAATACCCTAGCAACGCTCACACTCCTGGCGCTCTCAGATCTCGCCTACGGCATATCCGGCCAAGTCACCGACCAGTCTGGAGTACCCATCAAAGGCGCCACCGTAGAAACCGCCGGTCGCACCTTACAGGTTCTTACCGACAGTCACGGGCGTTTCAGCCTGGATCTAGAGAGCGATGCAGTGTCCGAGCTCCATATCAAAGCTCCGGGCTACAGCCACCGAACACTGCACCTCGACAGTATCGAAAGCCCCGCACTGCATATCACTCTGCGTCCCTCAGCGATCGAACAGATCGATGTGACGGCCACCCCGCTGCACACCTCAACCATGGAGTCAGCGCAACCGGTAACCGTGTTAGCGGGAAATACGCTACGACGCAAACAGGCGGACACCCTGGGAGAAACACTGAAAAACGAAGTCGGCGTGCACCCCACCTACTTCGGCCCAGTCGCCAGCAGTCCGGTTATCCGGGGACTGAGCGGCCCCAGAGTGTTGATTACCCAAAACAGTCTGGACACCAGCGACGCCTCCCGGGTAGGTCCAGACCACGTAGTGACCTCGGAGGCATCAACCGCGGAACAAATCGAGATACTGCGTGGCCCGGCCACACTCTTCTACGGCTCCGGCGCTATCGGTGGTGTGGTCAACGTGGTAGACGACCGAGTGCCCTCCAGTAGCGATGCAACCGGCGCATTTCAGCTGGGGCACAGCTCAGTGAACAATGAGAATGATGTCTCTCTGACCTACACTGGCGGCGTTGAACAGATTGCGCTGCATTTCGACGGTTTTTCCCGCGATGGAGACGATTACGAAATTCCCGGGGCGGCGGAGCTCAATGCCGATCACTCCCATACCGAGGAAGAACAGGAACACGAGGCAGAGGGGGTACTGGAGAACAGCGCCGCCGAGAGCAATGGCTTCAATATCGGCGCCAGCTGGCTGCTGGAAAATGGCTATATCGGCCTCGCCTATGGACGCCTGGAGCGGCTCAATGGCATTCCCGGCCACAGCCATGCGTCGGGGGATGACGATGCCCATGAGCACAGCGAAGAAGTCGATACCGTCTCAGATCTAAAGCAGGATCGCTGGCAACTGATCAGCGAATTATCCTTAGACACCGCTCTGCTAAGAGGCGTCAATACCCGTATTGGCTATACGGACTACGAGCACATCGAAATCGAAAACAACCAGCAAGGAACCTTATTTCAAAATGAAACGCTGCAGACCCGCGTCGATCTGCTTCTGCAGGAAATAGCCGGCTGGCGCGGCGCTCTCTCGGTTGAAGGAAAAACCACGGATTTTTCCGCTATCGGCGAAGAAGCCTTCACACCTCCGAATCAGACCGATAGTTTCGCCGTTGCCCTGATGCAGGAGAAGCACACAGGCGATTTCCTATGGCAACTGGGGGCACGTGTGGAAAAAGTCACCATCGAAGCCGATTCCATTAAATGGCACGAAACGCACCACGACGCAGAGGAGGAAAGTGCGGAGCAGGAACACACTCTACTCGACTTCGATACGCTTGAATTTACGCCTTATAGTCTTTCCGCTGGTACCGTTTGGAACTTCGCTGAGAACTACAACGCGGGTGTTTCACTGACCTACGCGCAACGGGCGCCCAGCGCAGCAGAGCTATTCTCTTACGGCCCCCACATTGGCACCGGCAGTTATGAGGTAGGCGCACTGTTTGACATACATGCGTCAGAAAACCGCCACTTTCATTACCGTAACGATGTGGAAGAAGAGGTTTCCAATAATTTCGATCTGACTCTGCGCAAACACTCCGGAGATATCGGCTGGGTGATTAATCTCTTTTACAACAAAATTAGTAATTTTTATTACCAGCGCGATACCGGCTTCACCAGCGAAGATCTCGCTGATCACGCCCATGAAACGCACCAAGAAAGCGAAACTGTCGGCGATGAACACAGCCATGATCACGGAGCTCTTCCCATCTACGTTTTCGAACAAGCCGATACCACGTTATACGGACTGGAAACGCAGTTGGCCTGGCGGCTCTCAACCCCTCTTACCCTGACCCTTTGGGGCGATAGCATTCGCGGCAAACTGGATGACGGCGGAAACCTGCCGAGAATTCCGCCGGTGCGGCTCGGTTTCCAGTTGCAGTACGAAAGCAACGGCTGGGAAACGGGTGTCAACCTGTCACATTACTTTGAACAGGACAAAGTCGCAGAACTGGAAACCACCACCGACAGCTACACCCTGCTCGGCGCAGAAGTGCGCTATACCTTTAGCCACAACCTCGGCGATCTGACCGTATTTTTACAGGGAGAAAACCTGACCAACGAAGAAGCGAGAGTACACAGCTCCTTCTTGAAAGACCGCGCACCACTTCCCGGGCGAAACTTTCACCTCGGTCTGCGCGGAGAATTTTGATGATTTCAGGTACCAGGACCTGACAGTGAAGGATTACAGTTTCGACAGGCCCGGGGCGGAGATCTCTCAAAGTAAATCTACAAATTGAGGATAAGCAGTAAATGAAGCCAATATCATCAGCAACGGACAAGATAGCCATCGGACTTTCCGCAATGTGTGCCGTCCATTGCTTGATACTACCATTAATACTGGTACTTCTCCCCAGCCTGGCGGCGTTGCAACTGGATAACGAAGCGTTTCATACCTGGATGGTTATTGCCGTCTTGCCTACCAGCATCTACGCCTTGACCATGGGCTGTAAACAACACAAACGCTACCGTGTCCTTCTCTTAGGGTGCTCGGGACTAACGCTACTCATTATGGCTGTATTACTGGGTGAACACACTGGCGAAATTGGCGAAAAAGCAATGACACTGGCAGGTTCCGCCCTGGTCGCTCTCGGACACCTGTGGAATTTTCGCCTCTGCAGGAAGCCCTCTAACTGCCCCTGCCCAAGCCAAAAATCCTCATCACAAGAGGACACTATAGGGTGAAACGCGAATACTTTACCGCACTTGAGCAACATCCAGAAAACAGCCCCCTTGCATTATCCGATGTCATTGACAACCTGGCATTTAATGAGCAGGGGCTCATTCCTGTGATCACACAGGATGCAACGACCAAGACGATGCTTATGCTCGCCTGGATGAATAAAGAAGCACTTATGCAAACAATAGCAACAAAGCGCCTTACCTATTGGTCCCGCAGCCGCCGGAAACTGTGGGTAAAAGGTGAAACAAGCGGGCATGTTCAAACTTTGGTTTCTATGTCATTCGACTGCGATGGAGACGCTGTACTTTGCCAGGTGAATCAGCAAGGTGCAGCCTGCCATACCAACAGGCAATCGTGTTTTTATTTGCAAGCGGACACAGACGGGCAAAAAGTCGTTGTAACCGGAGATCCCACACCTGTATGAAGGCAACGTTGATAAAAAAATGCCCGTATCGTTAACGAAGGAAACATCACAGAATCTGATCTGAGAATTGTTGACGATAGAGTTGATAAAATCGCCACTCATATTACCGCGAAGCACACAGACAAGATCTTTGATGCTCAGGGACGCCACCTGCTCCCAGGAATGATCGACGACCAGGTGCACTTCCGTGAGCCTGGATTAACCTATAAGGGCACGATTGCCAGCGATTCTCTCGCCGCTGTAGCCGGCGGCATTACCAGCTACATGGAAATGCCAAACGTAAACCCAGCCACTACGACAATCGATGCATTGGAGGAGAAATACGCAATCGCCGCTAGGCACTCGGCTGCAAATTATGCGTTTTACCTCGGCGCTACCGAGGACAATCTTGAACAAATCAAATTACTTGACCCCGAAAAGCACTGTGGCGTCAAGGTATTTATGGGCGCATCTACAGGAAATCTTCTCGTAGAGAATCCTACAGCACTCGAGGCTATTTTCCGGGAATCTCCGGTACTTATTGCGACACACTGTGAAAGTGGTTCTGTTATTAATAAAAACCGAGAGTCGATACTCAGC
The DNA here is from genome assembly GCF_001617625.1 of Microbulbifer thermotolerans. Lineage (NCBI taxonomy): Bacteria > Pseudomonadati > Pseudomonadota > Gammaproteobacteria > Cellvibrionales > Microbulbiferaceae > Microbulbifer > Microbulbifer thermotolerans. The sequence goes on from NZ_CP014864.1 coordinate 3,022,566, forward strand.
AAAAAATCTAAACTCACAATAGAAGACCACCCCAAAATACGCAACACCGAAGCCTGCTTTGCCTCTTCCTCTTACGCGGTCAAACTAGCCCGCAAGTACAGAAGCCAGTTGCACGTGCTACACATCACCTCAGAAAAAGAACTGACACTCTTCGAACCCGGGCCAATACAAAACAAACATATAACCGCTGAAGCCTGTGTACATCATTTATGGTTCAACGACCAGGATTACCCACGTCTTGGCAACCTGATAAAGTGCAACCCTTCAATAAAGAGTCGGCGAGACCAATCGGCATTAATTCACGCCTTGCACACCAACCGTATCGATATCATTGCAACCGACCACGCTCCCCATACATGGGAGGAAAAACAACTCGATTACGATCAGGCTCCTGCTGGACTGCCACTGGTGCAACATGCGCTACTGATTTTACTTGAACAGGTAAAAAATGGACATTTATCTCTAACCCAGGTTGTGGAGAAAACCGCACACAATCCTTCGATTCGTTATTCCATTGACAGCAGGGGATTCATTCGTGAGGGGTATTACGCCGATCTAGTGCTAATCGATATACATAAATCCACAACTGTTAACCGAAGAAATATTCTATATCGCTGTGGATGGTCTCCTTTTCACGGACAGGCGTTCTCCTCAAAAGTGATAAACACCTGGGTGAATGGACAACCCTACTATATTGGTGACGACATTCCAGCAACAATCAAACCGGCATTACCACTCTTCTTTAATCGCTGATTGAAGCGCCACAAAAAATCAAGCCCATTACTGATAGATCACATTACTTATCCAACACACCAAGGCTAGACTAAATGCACGTTTTAACCACGCTTCCAGATATTGCCAAAAGCCAAACTGAATCTGGGAATTATCCTTTACAGTGGGTAGGCATGGAAGGCATCGCTGTTCCACTCTCCATATCAATAGGTAACAATCAGCACCAAACCGTCGCAGCCAAAGCCAATGCTTATGTAAGCCTGGACAACGCCGCTGAAAAAGGCATTCATATGTCCAGACTACACACGGTCCTCAATCATCTTTCCAGCACCAACTGCGATAAAAACGCTCTCGATACCGCTCTGGAAAGAATGATCGAATCCCAAGAAGGGCTCAGTCAAAGTGCCAAAATTGAACTGAACTTTGATTTAGTACTTACAAAGTCGTCCCTTCTCAGTCAAGAAGCCGGCTTTCAATCCTACCCTGTAAAAATTATTGGCGAGCGAATAAGCGGCAACTCCAGATATGAAATTGGGCTCACTGTCCCCTATTCCAGCACCTGTCCCTGCTCTGCAGCGCTTTCCCGGCAGCTTCTGGCAACCGCGATAGACCGTGAATTTTCTGCATCGAATATCGACAAGCAATCACTGCTGATGTGGCTGCAGGAAAAATCTATTGCCACCCCACACAGTCAGCGCTCTTACGCCTACCTGAATCTGAAGCTGGGCGATAACTCCTGGTTGCCGCTATCATCTTTTATCTCGCAAATCGAGGAAGCAATAGGGACTCCCGTACAAACCATGGTCAAGCGTACGGACGAACAGGAATTTGCACGATTAAACGCTGACAACCTGATGTTCTGTGAGGATGCAGCGCGAAAAATTAAAACCCTGCTGGAGCAGTCAACGTGGATTACAGACTATTGGTTTAAGGTTGAACACAGAGAAAGTCTGCACGCGCACAATGCGGTAGTGATTGACCAAAAAAGTCCAAACTGATTATTTAACAGTCTATTACCACTTATTCTTCTGTGTTCAGCTTGATCGGTCGTACATAGCCAAACAAGGAAGGGATGGATATTAATATATCCATCCCATATCTAAGAATTTCCAACATTGGTGGAAAACGTAAGGCAACCTCCCAACAACTTAATGCACTGCGCCTCCCTGCGCAACAACACTTTAGTGGGTTGTGGATTTGAGGCCTCGGCGGGCAAGCAACGCTTCTGTGGTCGGCTTTTCTCCTCTGAATTCGATGTAGGACTCCATCGGTGGCCGGGAATTCCCAACTTCTAGAATCGCCTTGCGGTATAAATCACCGCTCTTTCTGCTCAGCCCGCCCTCCTTCAAGAGATAGGCAAAAGCATCCGCCGCCAAAATCTCACTCCACATATAGGCATAGTAACCCGCAGAATAGCCCCCACTCATAGAGTGGGAAAAATAAGTGGACTTATAGCGGGGAGGAACTGTTGGCAGATCAACGCCGTGCTTTTTCAGCACTTCATCTTCAAACTCCTCTACATCCTGCAGCGGTTTATCCGCACTCAGCGAATGCCACTCCATATCCAATAGTGCGGCGGACATATACTCCAGTGTGTCAAATCCCATATTGAAATTTTTCGCTTTCAGAATCTTATCCAGCAGCTCTTTTGGAATGGGTTTACCGGTCTTATAGTGGTACGCATAATTTTCCAGCACCTCAGGAAAGATCGCCCAGTCTTCTTCGAATGTGGAAGGGAACTCTACAAAGTCACGTGACACATCGGTACCAGAAAGACTTGGGTAACGGACGTCCGAAAAGATTCCGTGGAGGCCGTGTCCCAATTCGTGGAACATCGTTGTGACATGATCGAAACTCAGTAAAGTCGGCTCTCCTTCCGGGGCTTTGGGAATATTCATGACATTCACTACAACCGGTTTCTGGCCTAAAAGCCCGGTCTGTTTTACAAAAGTACTCATCCATGCACCACCGCGCTTTCCTTCCCGGGCGAAGTAATCTGCATAAAAGATGGCAAGACTCTCTCCGTCGTGATCAAACACTTCGAACACCCGCACATCCGGATGGTAGACAGGAAAATCCGGTCGCGGCACAAACCGGATACCAAACAGGCGCTTCATTGTGTAAAACAGACCGTCGTTTAATACCTTCTCAAATTCAAAGTATTCGCGAACCTCCTGCTCATTGAGATCGTACTTTTCCTGACGCACTTTTTCCGCATAGTAAGCCCAGTCCCAGGGCTGTATATCGAAGTCGGCGCCTTCTTTTTTGGCCATGGCCTGAATGTCTGTCAATTCCGCTTTGGTATTACTCACTACCGCTGGAACCATGGAATTCAGCATGGAAAACACATTTTCCGGTTTTTCTGCCATGGTGTCGGTCAACTGATATTCAGCCCAGTTGCTATACCCCAACAGTTTGGCTTTTTGTGCCCGGATTTGCACCAGACGTTGCACTATGGGGCGATTGTCCAGCTCTCCTGAAGTACCGCGGTTTGCCGAAGCCTCCCAGATACGGCGACGCAACTCACGGTTTTTCAATGACGCGAGCACCGGCTGACGAGTGGTATTGGTTATAGCTATCAGGTATTTTCCTGGACTTCCTGCACTTTCAGCCGCCGCCGCGGCTGCTTTGATTTCACTTTCCGAAAGCCCGTCCAAGTCCTGCTTATTGTCAACCAACACAGCACTGGCCTCACCGATCTGCAATAGATTTTGTGAGAATTTAGTCGTAAGTTTCGAGTGCTCTTCGTTCAATGCCCGCAAGGTAACCTTTTGCTCCTCGGGAAGCTTTGCTCCCGCCTTGACAAAATTTTCGTAATATATTTCCAACAAGCGTTCAGATTCAGCATCCAGTTCCAGTTTTACCCGCTGGTTGTAGAGTGCTTCCACACGGGCAAAAAGCCCTGCATTAAGATAGATGTTATCCCAGTGAGCGGAAAGCTTCGGTGCCAGCTGCCTTTGCAAATTACGGCGGTCTTCATTACTGTCGGTACCCACCAGATTAAAGAAAATCCTCGATACCCGGGTCAACAGTCTGCCGGATTTTTCCATCGCGACTATCGTATTGTTAAAGCTGGCGGGCTCAGGGTTATCAATAATTGCCTGGATTTCCTGCAAGTGTTCCGCCATACCTTGTTCAAACGCGGGGAGAAAGTGCTCGTCTTTTATTTTGTTAAAGTTCGGAGCCTGATATTGCAGTGGGCTGGGAATCAGGAGAGGATTATTTTCATTTTCTGTAACTGTTGCCTGCCCAGATTCCGGAATAGTCGTGGGATTTGCTGTCATGCCGGATTCTTTCATATCTGTGTCAGATGAATCAGAGCAACCAGCTATCGAGAAAGCGGCTGCGATGAGTAGTTTTTTTAACATTGCATTCTCCAATAAATCTTATAGTATTGCGATCTCCAATACCGCATTCATACTTCGAAAATCGCCTATAGAGGGACAAACACCGCCCCGTTGGTATCCGGGCAATAACACCAGTATATTTTTACTTGCTGGCGCTTTTCATCATAAGCCGGCATTTCCAAAACTTAAGATATGCCGATGCCATTATTGCAGCTGTAGTTCATTACTTTGCGGGGTAAGTGTTTCAGCGCCCTGGGCACTGGATGTCAGCCACTGTACTTCGATCACTTCAATACCGGAGAAGCTCGCAAAGAGCGGTACAGAAATACTCTTGATCGATGCCAGATTGTCACAATGAAAGCGGTAGCTGGCGTAAAGTCCTGCATGATCACCCTCACTCTGAGGTACTGTTATTCGGGCATCTTCCAGGCGGCAATTGGCACCATTGAACCTAATTAAATTTTCCCCGCTGGCGAGCTGATGTTTTGTCGCTTCCAGTGCCTGCTTTTCTTTCGCTGTATGGGGTGTATGCTCAAACCCGACCAGATTTTCCGCTGGAGATGCAAACTCAACCTCTAATACATTGTCGATAACGGCGATACTCATATGCGCCCTTCCATGCACATGCGCCATCTGATGCGCACGCACCTCTACCGAAAAGAAAAGCAATAGGATGAAAAACAATGGCCGTTTTACTGTCATCTTTTTAAAGGACCTCAGATTTATTCGCTTCCTGGTGTAAAGCTTCGTCAGAACCAGGGAACCTCTGATTAATTCGCGTGAAGGCTTTGGCTAGTTCCGTGGCGCTCAGGCAATAGGTGGATATACAGGCCTTCTCCACTTGCCCGATCCAATATAATGTTACATCATATCATTACTGTCAAATAAATGATCACATTTACAACAAGGAGGCACTAGAAGACCCAAATGGCGCTCATCCCAGACAGCTACCGAGAATGGCGGCACTGTATTACCGTAATTTGCGCTCAGAAGCTGACACCCGTATTTATCGACAGCCGTTTACGGGCACTGCAAGACGATAGTGATTATATGACCAAGCGTTTTGTTCAACTCTATGGAGAAGAGCAAAGGCGGCGCACCCTGGCATGGTTCGCAAGGGCAAAAGAGGAGCTTGGCAATCCCCGACAGAGCGATCAATGAGCTCACAGATTGCACGCCAACAGTGGCCCGAAGTAAAAAGTCACCAGCGGCCCACTTTGTACTCTGCGGTGGCGCCAAACTGTGCACCGTGGCGGAAAAAAGAAAAGCCGGCATGGCGCCGGCCTTCGCATCCGATTGCCCAGGTGCATCACCTTTCCCGACCTTTGACAATCTGATGGTTTGAGTATAGTCGCTGTACAAAGTTCCACAGCACTTTTTACTCGCGCTCTAGAATGACCATCGCGGATGACGAAACAGTGACACATTTATAAAATATTTGTGACGCGCGTACCATTTTCTTGTGTACGCCCCTCCTTACTGAACTCCTCCATACCCGGGTGGGATGCAGCAGCCCTCTCCCTGCGCTCCAATCTACTATGGGACCACTGGTTAATTCCCTTCCTGACTGTAAAGATATTTTGCATTCAGGTGAGAAGCTCAGGTGAATTTATCAGCGGCTCCCTAAGGGAGAAACGTCGGCTCCCTCTACTTAATAAAAACAACCCGGAGCAAAATGATGCGATCGATCGTCACCTTTCACCAAACGTCCCCATGGGCGCGACTGTTGCTGAGCAGTCTGTTTTGCGCTGTGTGCCTACCGGCACAGTCATCCGATACCCCTGAGCCCTCAGCGGTCAATATTCCCGGTACCATCCAAGGCCAACTCGGTTGTCCCGGAGACTGGCAGCCGGAATGTGCCGCCAGCATGCTCGGCTACGACGCCAGTGACGACAAATGGCAGGGCAGCTTCTTTATTCCCGCCGGCAATTGGGAATACAAAGCGGCACTGAACGGTAGCTGGAATGAAAACTACGGCCTGGGCGGCTGGCGCGATGGCGCCAATATCCCGCTGCACCTGGGTGCAGGGAGAGAGGTCAAATTTATCTACGACCACGAGACTCACTGGATCACAGACAACGTCAACAGCACCATCGCCACTGTGGCGGGCAATTTTCAGTCCCAGCTAGGCTGCCCCGGAGACTGGCAGCCGGACTGTCTGCGGAGCTGGATGCAGGACCTCGATGGCGACGGCATCTATACCTTTGTCACCGACAAAATTGCCGCAGGAGACTACGAATTTAAAGTAGCTTTAGATGAAAGCTGGAGCGAAAGCTACGGCAATCAGGGAAATAACCTCGCATTCACTGTAAGCGAGGACAATGACGAAATCTACTTCGCCTTCGACAGTGCGACAAAACAGGTGAGCGTGAGTACCAACGGTATTCCCCGCGGCGACTTGAGCCTGGACAAGGCCCATTGGGTCTCGGCGGATACCTTCGCCTGGAACATTTCCCCGCGGGACGGCGACACCGTCAAGTTGCACTTCAGCACAGATGCCAAGCTGAAACTGGGTACCGACGGCGTCAGCGGCGACGGTGAGATAACCCTGCAAACAAGCAGCCTCTCCGATGCCGTGCGGCAAAAATTCCCCCACCTATCCGGCTACACCGCACTGCAGCTGCCCGCTGGAAACCCACCGATCAGCGACTTAGTAACAAAGCAACTGGCGCTGGCAATTTACGACAGCGAAGGTCAAGTCCGAGACGCCACCGGTGTGCAGCTGGCGGGCGCCCTCGACGACCGCTTCGCCTACGACGGCGACCTCGGTGCCATCGTCGGCCATACATCCATCGCCTTCAAACTCTGGGCGCCCACCGCACGCTCAGTAAAACTGCACCTGTTCCGCGACGCGGCTGGCAACACCGCCGATATGATTGTGCCAATGGTCTTCGACCAGGACACTGGAGTATGGACCGCGGACATAGATAAGCAATGGGATCGTAAATTCTATCTCTACGAAGTAGAGGTCTATTCCTATTTCAGTCGCAGTATTGAGACCAATCTGGTCACCGATCCCTATTCCCTGAGCCTGTCCATCAACAGCGGCAAAAGCCAGATCGTCAACCTGGATGACCGCGACTTAAAACCTCGCGGGTGGGACCGGCTGCGCAAGCCGCGCCTGGAGAAAGCGGAAGATATTTCCCTCTACGAATTGCATGTGCGCGACTTCAGCATCGAAGATAAAACCGTACCGGAAGAGGCACGGGGTACCTTTAAGGCGTTTACCAAGCACAACAGTGATGGTATGCGCCATCTAGCTGGGCTGGCCCGCGCCGGACTGACCCATGTGCACCTGTTGCCCGCTTTCGATTTCGCCACGGTAAACGAAGATCGCAGCCGGCAAGCGCAAACCCCGGACCTTTCCATCTATGCTCCGGACAGCGCAGAGCAGCAGGCAGCGGTCAGTGCCGTACGGGACAGCGACGGTTTCAACTGGGGCTACGACCCGCTGCATTTCACCGTGCCCGAGGGCAGTTACAGCACCGACCCCGATGGTGTGGCACGTATCCGCGAATTCCGCGAAATGGTGCAGGGGCTTTCCCGTATCGGCCTGCGGGTGGTAATGGATGTGGTCTACAACCACACCAGCTCCTTTGGCCAATACGACAATTCCGTTCTCGATAAAATTGTTCCCGGCTACTACCACCGCCGCAACCTGGAAGGCGGTGTGGAAATGAGCAGCTGCTGCGCCAACACCGCCAGCGAACACGCGATGATGGAAAAGCTCATGCTGGATTCCATGCTCACCTGGGCAAAAGCCTACAAGGTGGACGGTTTCCGCTTCGACCTGATGGGCCATCACAGCCGCGACAATATCCTCAAGGCACAGGCATTCCTGCAATCCCTGACACCGGAAGAAGACGGTGTCGATGGCAGCAGCATCTACCTCTACGGTGAAGGCTGGAATTTCGGTGAAGTGGCGAACGATGCCCGTTTTGTACAGGCCCGCCAAAGCAATATGGCTGGCACCGGCGTAGGCACCTTTAACGACCGGCTGCGCGATGCGGTGCGCGGCGGTAACCCGTTCGGCGGCTATGAAGAACAGGGTTTCGGCAACGGCCTCTATACCGATTCCAACGGAAAATTCGCCGGCGGCGACGAACGCGCCACACTGCTGACCCTGGCGGACAAGGTGCGTATTTCACTGGCCGGTAACCTGGCCGATTACCCGCTGATCGATGCCAGCGGCAATGCGATTACCGGCAGCCAGTTGATCTACAACGGCCAGCCCACCGGCTACACTGCCGACCCGCAGGAATCAATCAACTATATTGCCGCCCACGACAATGAAACCCTGTTCGACGGGATTCAGATCAAGGCCAACAGCACCGCTTCGTTGGAAGAGCGGGTACGCATGCAGGCGTTTAGCAACTCACTGGTACTCTTCGCCCAGGGCGTTCCGTTTATCCACGCCGGGCAGGAATTCCTGCGCTCCAAATCCATGGACAGGGACAGCTACAACTCCGGCGACTGGTTCAATGCACTGGACTTCAGTTTAGAAACCAGCAAATGGGGAGCGGGCCTGCCTATCGCCGAAAAAAATCAGGACAACTGGCAAATCATGCAGCCACTGTTGGCCAATCCAAACCTTTCACCGCGGAAAATACACCGACTGTGGAGCACAGCCCTCTTCCGAGAACAGCTGGCAATACGCAACAGCTCACCGCTGTTCCGCCTGCCGACGGCCGAAGCGGTAGAAAAGCACCTGAGTTTTCTCAACACAGGGCCAGAACAGGTTCCCGGGCTGATCGCCATGCAACTCAGAGACAGGAAAGGGGAAGTAGACCGCCGCTATGCGCGAATACTGGTACTATTTAACGGCGACGACGAAACCGTGCAATTCAGCAAAGACAGCCTGCGCGGCCTGAACCTGAAATTGCACCCGTTGCAGAAATTCTCGGTGGATCGACGCCTGCGCACAGTGGATTTCGACCGAGACAGCGGTACCTTCACCCTGCCTGGGCGCAGCACTGTCGTGTTTGTGGAGAAGCGTCACGGCCCGCGGAAACACGTATGGTGGTGGGATTAATCCGCGACTGATCCCGCCGCTAGGGCGAATCCTCCGAGGCCGTTTTTACACGCCCCCGGGGGCTTCGCCCCATCAATCACGAGAGGTGATTGGCGAATTACTCCTGCTCTTCGCCATTATCGTCGAACAGGTGCCCCAGCTTGCCCTTTTTAGTGGACAGATATTTAACATTGTGCGGATTGCGACCACTCTGATGGGGCAGGCGCTCTACAACCTCTATACCCAGATCCTGCAAGGCCTTTACCTTGCGCGGGTTGTTGGTCATCAGGCGTACAGACTGAATCCCCAAATGCTCGCACATGGCCTTCAAAATCGAGTAATCGCGCATATCGGCGCCAAAACCCAGCTGTTCGTTGGCTTCCACGGTGTCGGCACCACAGTCCTGTAGGTGATAGGCGCGGATCTTGTTCAAAAGACCGATGCCGCGCCCCTCCTGGCGCAGATAAAAGATGGCGCCGCGGCCCTCCATCGCGATCCGGTGCATAGCGTGCTGCAACTGCGCACCGCAGTCACAGCGCAGGGAGAAAAGCGCGTCTCCCGTCAGGCATTCTGAATGGATGCGAGCCAGCAGCGCCTCGCCTGTTCCTATATCTCCCATAGTGAGCACCACGTGCTCTTTGCCTGCCTCTACATCTTCAAAGCCATGCATTTCAAACATGCCCCATGAAGTGGGCAGTTTGGATGACTCCACATAGCGAATGGTCAAATTCGTACCTCTCAATATCGAATGGCGTCGCTTCCGGTTCACGGGTTCCGGTGCGCTAGCGCCGTGGTACGGCCCACATTTTCAGTTGCGGGCCCGCAGTATCAGGACGCCGCCCTGCTGCTCCATATCCACCCGGCTCAGAAAACTGTTGCCGAGCAGGGTTATGCGGGGGAAGTCGTCCGCGTGTACCGTGGCGTCCACATTGGTCAGCGCAATACCGCCGATAGTGACACTGTCCAGGCGCAGCTTGTAAGCGCGGACCATACCATTAGCGGTCGCCACCTGTACCGGACGCGCCCGCTCCAGATTCAATCCCAGGCGGCGCGCGGTGGGGTAGTTGAGCGAGATATTGGTGGCGCCGGTATCCACCAGAACCGGCACACTGCGACCGTTAATCCAGGCGCTGGTGTTGTAGTGGCCGCGACTGTCCGGCATCAAACGCACCTCAGCCCGCCGAGTTTCCGCGTAGCTGCTGGCCACAGGCGCATCCAGGGTCAGCTTCTGCTCTCGCCCGTCAATTTTCACGCGCGCATAGCGGGTATTCGCCTCGATCAACTGCACACCTTCCGGGGATTTCTGCCCGGATTTCAACAATCGCTGATGTCCGTCGATTTCCAGCATGGCGCTAGTGCCAAACAGTCCTTTCAGTTGTACCTGCTGAGCAAATGCGACCTCAGGCGAAAGCAGGCACAGCCAGACAAGCATAAGACGCATGGGCGCTTCCCTATCCGATCACCAGGGCGGTCAATTGCAGCAATAACGCTGCAAAGATGCCCGCCAGTATATCGTCCAGCATAATTCCGACACCACCGTGTACGCGGCGGTCAATCCAGCGGATGGGCGGCGGTTTGACGATGTCGAACAGGCGAAAGAGCGCGAATCCATACAGCGCCCATGCCCAGCCTGCGGGGGCCATAAACATGGTCAGCCAGTAGCCCACCATCTCATCCCAGACGATGCCCCCGTGGTCATGTACACCGAGCTTTTCCGATGCGGCGCCGCACAGGTAGCAACCAAGCAAGGCGGCGGCGGTGACCAGCGCCAGATACCAGGCGGGGGACAGCCCGGCGAGCAGCCACCAGAAGGGAATGGCCGCAAGGGTTCCAAAAGTACCCGGCGCTCTGGGCGCCAGTCCGGAGCCGAAGCCAAAAGCCAGCAACATTACCGGGTCGCGCAACAGCTGGCGGAAACTGGTTTTTTTCATAGTCCGATCAAAAGTGTTGATAGCCGCATGCCTGGGGAATCCAGCGCTCACCGTCCCGCCAGGCCCGGACTTCGCCCGCACCTTCGACAATGCGACCGATCCGCGTCACATCCAGACCGAGCAGTTCCAGCTGCGGAATATTTTCCGGCGGTACGGTAAAGCACAACTGATAGTCGTCTCCACCGCCCGCGGCCAACGCCGCAGCGCCCTCGCCTGCCAGCTGCTGCGCCAGCGGCGCCACCGGCAGGGCTTGCATATCGATATCCGCACTCACGCCGCTGGCGGCGCAAATATGCCCGAGATCGGCGAGCAGACCGTCGGAGATATCCAGCGCGCTGCTGGCCAGACCACCGATGGACTCGGAGAGGGACAATTGCGGCTCGGGAAAATAGAAGAGGTGCTCAGCCTCCCGCCGAGTGCTTTCAGCGGCCGGCTGCTGCCCCAATATGACCGGAAGAGCCGCCGCCGCGGCCCCCAGGGAGCCACTCACGTAAACTGCGTCGCCCGCCGATGCGCCGTCCCGGCGCAGGGGGCACTCGCTGATACCGGTGACCTGAATCGTGATCGACAGCGGACCGCGGGTGGTATCGCCACCCACCAGAGAGATCCCATAGCGCGCCGCGGTCTCCAGCAGGCCACGGGAGAAAGCCCGCAGCCAATCGACATCGCTGTGGGGCAGCGTCAGTGCCAGGGTGAACCAGAGCGGCCGCGCGTTCATTGCCGCCAGATCACTGAGGTTAACCCGCAGTGCACGGGCGGCAACGGCAACAGGGTCCGCGCCGGCAGGAAAATGCCTGTCCGCAACCAGAGTGTCCACCGAGGTGGCGAGCATCCCCTCCGCCGGCGGCCGCAGCAGGGCGCAGTCATCGCCGATGCCCAGTACGACGCCCTCGCTGTTTTTTTTTGCCCCGGCAAAAAAATCGCGAATGATGTCAAATTCGCCAGAAGCGGCCGGCATGTCTCTTTGCGCCTCAGGCCTTTTTATCCGCGGCTACTTCGGCCGCGCGCAGGTCCGCAGCGGTCTTGTCCAGAATGCCGTTGATAAATTTGTAGGCGTCGGTGGGACCGAACTTTTTCGCCAACGCGATCGCTTCATTGATCACCACCTTATAGGGCACATCGACGCGATGCAGCAACTCATAGGTGGACATGCGCAGCAGTGCCCGGGAAACCGGATCCAGCTCATCGACGCTGCGATCCAAATGGGGAGCGAAAGCGCCCTCCACCCGATCGAGATTTTTCGCGACACCGTGCAGCAGATCGCGAAAGTAAGGCACGTCTGCCTTGCTCATATCGTTATCGGCGTGAAACTCAGCCTCGATGGTATTCAGGCTGGCGCCGGCCATGTGCCACTGATAAAGGGCCTGCATGGCATAATGGCGCGCCTTGCGGCGCGCGGATGCAGTTACAGTCATGGTTCAATCAATCTTTTATTGGCTTCCCCGGCCAGGGCCCGCGAGGAAGTGAAGCGGCAATTGGGACTAGTCTGACAGGTCTTAGAAAAACCCCTGACTAATGCACACGGACGCTGTCGTTGATTCCAGAGCACTCATTTGACGCCGAAGAATCTACACCGCCGTGAAGCGGATTAATCAGAAATTCCTTAGATCTTGCCCAGCAGGGAGACCATTTCCAACGCAGTTTCCGCCGCTTCACAGCCTTTGTTGCCAGCCTTGGTACCGGCGCGTTCAATTGCCTGCTCGATACTGTCTACGGTCAGCACGCCAAAAGTCACCGGAATACCGCTGTTCAGGGATACCTGGGCCAGACCTTTGGTGCACTCACCGGCGACATATTCGAAATGCGGTGTGCCGCCGCGAATCACCGCACCCAGCGCGATAATGGCATCGAACTTACCGCTTCCGGCCAGCTTTTGCGCGGCCAGCGGAAACTCAAAGGCCCCCGGCGCGTAGTAGACGGTGATGTCCTCATCCTTGATTCCCTTGCGGCGCAGTGTATCCAGAGCGCCTTCCTTCAGGCTCTCCACCACAAAACTGTTCCAGCGGCTTACCAGCAGCGCGTATTTGCCCTGACAGTTGGTGAAATCGCCTTCGATAACCTTGATATTGCTCATAATTGTTTTCCATTGTCCCCGCAGACGGGTTCTGGTGTTCTTCGGTCCGGCCGGCGCTTCAGTCCCGAGCGCCGTCGTCCGCGTTCAGATACTCTTCCACTTCCAGATCAAAACCGGAAATGGCACTGAATTTAAACGGGGCGCTCATAAGGCGCATTTTGCGCACCTTCAAATCGCGCAGTATCTGCGAACCGGTTCCAACCTGCTTGTAAACCAGATCCTGACTGGGACGCTGTTGTTTACCGCTGATCAGCCAGTCGATGCTCTCTTCGATTTCCTCGGTGGTTTCGTTGTGGCAGATCAGTACCGCCACTCCCTTGCCCTCTGCGGCGATGCGCTGCATCGCGCGGCGGAAGGTCCAGGGAGTGAACTTTTCGTCGCCTCGGCGGATACCGAGCACATCCCGCAATGTATTGCCCACATGCACCCGCACCAGAGTCGGTTCTTCCGGCGTCGGCTCCCCTTTGACAAACGCGAAGTGGCGTTCGCGACGGGCCTTATCCAGATATGTGCGCAGCTTGAATTCGCCGAACTCGGTCTGCACCGAACGCTCGTTGATGCACTCTACGGTCTTTTCGTTCAAGGCGCGATAATTAATCAGGTCGGCGATAGTACCAATCTTGAGGTTGTGGGTCTGGGCAAATTTTTCCAGATCCGGGCGGCGCGCCATGGTGCCATCTTCATTCATGACCTCACAGATAACTGCGGCCGCCTCGAAACCCGCCAGGCGCGCCAGGTCGCAGCCCGCTTCAGTGTGACCGGCCCGGCTCAGTACGCCACCGGGCTGGGCCATAATCGGGAAAATATGACCGGGCTGAACCAAGTCTGAGGGTTTGGCATTGCGCGCGACCGCAGCGCGAATGGTACGCGCGCGGTCAGCGGCGGAGATACCAGTGGTGACGCCTTCGGCGGCCTCAATGGACACGGTGAAGTTGGTATTGAACTGAGCGCCGTTTTCCCGCGACATCAGCGGCAGATCCAGCTGCTCGCAGCGCTCCCTGCTCATGGGCAAACAGATGAGACCGCGGGCGTGGGTGGCCATAAAGTTGATGTCCTCCGCGCGCACCTGCTCGGCGGCCATCACCAAGTCGCCCTCGTTTTCCCGATCCTCGTCATCCATCAGGATCACCATTTTGCCCTGACGGATATCGTCGATCAGTTCTTCAACGGTATTGAGTTCCATAAAGCTCTCTAACTCTTTGGTTGGCGACCTCAATTTGAGGCCGGGGCGCCCGGTAGTGCAGAAGCATCCGATCGATCGGCGCCGGCGAACAGGCTGTTGAATACCAACAGCCCACTAAGCCCTGTAAAAGCCGTGCCTGGCCAGAAATTCCATCGTCAATCCACCGCTTTCCGGTTCGGCAGCCCTGTCGCCGAGCAGCAGCCGCTCCAGGTAGCGGGCAATCAGATCCACCTCCAAATTGACGCGGGTGCCGGCCCGGTAAACGTCCATCACCGTCTCTTGAAGCGTGTGCGGCACTATGGTCAATTCAAACTCAGCGCCATCTACCGCGTTAACAGTGAGGCTGGTGCCGTCGACGGTGATGGAGCCCTTGTGAGCGATGTATTTGGCCAGGTTGTCCGGGGCCCGCAGACGAAAGCGCTCGGCGCGGGCTTCGGATTTGCGCCAAACCACTTCGCCGATACCGTCCACATGGCCGCTGACAATGTGACCACCGAGCCGGGTCTGCGGGGTCAGAGCCTTTTCGAGGTTGACCTTATCACCGATCTTCCAGTCACCGACGGTGGCCACTTTGAGGGTTTCGGCGGAGACATCGGCCCAATAGCCATCACCGGGGAGGTCCACCACCGTCAGACAAACACCGTTGGTGGCGATACTGTCCCCCAGCTGCACGTCGGACAAATCGAGCTTGCCGGTCTTGACCCGCAAACGCAGGTCGCCGCCCTTTGGCTGCAGTTCAGAAATTTCACCTACAGCTTCGATAATACCGGTAAACATCTCCGCTCCATCATATAAGAGCCTTTAACGCTCTATGTCAGTTGTGGCCGTGATGCGCCAGTCGTGCCCGACCGCACGCATATCAGTAATGGTAACCGGCAACACCGAACCCATCCGCGCGATGGGTAGTTCGAACAGCGGCCTGGCCGTGCTGCCGAGCAGCTTCGGCGCCATATAGACAATCAGCTCATCTACATGGCCTCGGTAGAGGAATTCACCTGAAAGGGTAGCGCCGCTCTCCACCAGTATCTCGTTGCACTGGCGCCGCGCCAACTCCTTGAGCAGCGCCGACAGATCCACGCGTCCCTTTCCGTCCGCCGGCAGTACCAACACCTCGGCGCCCGCCTGTTCCAGCCGGTCGCGGCGCGATATGTCCGCGCCTGCGGTTGTGGCCACCAATGTGGGGGCGTCGCCCTGCAATATAAAGGCTTTGGGCGGGGTGCGCAGTTTACTGTCAACAATAACCCGCAGCGGCTGCACTTCCGCCGCTTGCTCCGCGGCCAGCAGTTCCAGGGCCATTTCGTCGGCGCGCACATTCAGGTTGGGATTGTCAAAACGCACGGTTTCCACGCCGGTGACTATCGCGCAGCTGCGCGCGCGCAGCCGCTGTACATCGGCGCGGGCGGCGGGTCCGGTAACCCACTTGGATTCACCGCTGGCCATGGCAGTGCGACCGTCCAGGCTCATCGCCGACTTACAACGCACAAACGGCAGGCCCAAAGTCATACGCTTGATAAACCCGGGGTTGAGCGCACGACACTGCTCCTCCAGCAGTGGGCCCTCCACCTCGATACCCGCGTCCTTGAGCTTTTGCAGCCCCCGACCGCTGACCGCGGGGTTGGGGTCCTGCATGCCGTAAACCACTCTGGCCACACCACTCTGGATCAATGCGTCAGCACAGGGGCCAGTGCGGCCAGTATGGCTGCAGGGCTCCAAGGTCACATAGACAGTCGCACCGCGGGCGCCATCCCCGGCAACACTGAGTGCTTCAATCTCCGCGTGTGGCAAACCGGCGCGCTGGTGCCAGCCTTCAGCGACGATATTGCCTTCGCTGTCGGCAATCACGCAGCCGACACGGGGGTTGGGCATAGTGGTGTAGAGGCCCCGCTCCGCCAGCTGAATCGCCCGCGCCATCAGTTCCCGTGGGGTCATTTCTTCTCCGTGTGCCTGCTGGTGAGCCGCTCGATTTCCTCACTGAATTCGCTGACATCCTCGAAACGGCGGTAAACCGAGGCGAAGCGGACATAGGCGACCTGGTCCAGCTCGCGCAGCTGTTCCATCACCAGTTCACCGATGACCCGCGCCGGCAGTTCTCGCTCTCCGGTTGCCCGCAGGGCGTGTTTGATTTGTGAAACCGCGGACTCCACGCGCTCGGTGCTCACTGGCCGCTTCTCCACCGCGCGCTGTATGCCCGCACGCAGCTTGTCTTCATTGAAGGGCTCGCGATGGCCGTTCTGCTTGACTACCCGCGGCAATAAGAGCTCCGCGGTCTCAAAGGTAGTGAAGCGCTCGCGGCACTGTAGGCACTCGCGCCGGCGGCGCACCTGGTCACCGTCAGCCACCAAGCGGGAATCGACAACCTTGGTTTCTTCTGCGCTGCAGAATGGACAGTGCATGAGGGATTGTCTCTAGGGGATTGAAAAACGGGCCGCAGTTTACCACAGACACTCCGGCCCTTGAGCGGTCCCGCCGCACTATGGCCCCATGATTCCCCTGTATCAGAGCAACCGCTGATCCATAGGGCAGGTCTAAATGGGATGAATGTTTCGACTGTACAGGGCACTCAGCAGCCGGGTGAGGCCCGTATTCAGCGATCTCAAAGTTTCCACCCACCTCCCGGGCTTCTCGCCCGGGGGAGGGCCCGCGGCCGCAGGACGGCTTGATCAGCCGCCGCCACGCTGTAGGTTTTCAGCCTTTGTAGACAGGGAAGCGCGCGCAGATATCCAGCACTTTTTGCTTCACCTCGGCGATGGTCGCCTCGGCGTCGCCTTTCTCCAGGGCATCCAGCACGTCGCAGATCCAATGCGTCAACTCCTGGGTTTCCTTGACACCGAAGCCACGGGTGGTAATCGCGGGCGTACCGACGCGCAGACCACTGGTGATAAATGGGGAGCGCGGATCGTTGGGGACCGCGTTTTTGTTCACGGTAATATTGGCCCGGCCCAGCGCTTCATCGGCATCTTTGCCCGTGTACTCTTTGCCAATCAGATCCACCAGCATCAGGTGATCGTCGGTACCGCCAGAGACAATGTTGATGCCGCGATCGAGGAAGGTCTCGGCCATGGCTCGGGCATTTTCCACCACTTTCTTCTGGTATTCCTTGTACTCCGGACTCATGGCTTCCTTGAAGGACACGGCCTTGGCCGCGATCACATGCATCAGAGGGCCGCCCTGCCCCCCGGGGAATACCGCGCTGTTGAGCTTTTTCTCGATCTCTTCGTTGGCCTTGGCCAGAATGATACCGCCACGGGGACCGCGCAGGGTTTTGTGGGTAGTGGAGGTCACCACGTCCGCATGGGGAATCGGCGAGGGGTAGACACCCGCAGCCACCAGACCGGCAACATGGGCCATATCCACAAACAGGTAAGCGCCCACTTTGTCGGCGATCTCGCGGAAGCGGCCCCAATCCATAATGCGTGAATAAGCGGAGAAACCGGCAACGATCATCTTCGGCTTGTGCTCCAGAGCGAGGCGTTCCACCTCTTCATAATCCACCTCACCGGTCTCGGGGTTGAGGCCGTACTGCACCGCGTTGTATATCTTGCCGGAGAAGTTCACCCGTGCTCCGTGGGTCAGGTGGCCACCGTGGGCCAGGCTCATCCCCAATACGGTGTCCCCCGGCGCACACAGTGCCTGATAAACCGCGGCGTTTGCCTGGGAGCCGGAGTGCGGCTGCACGTTGGCATAGTCGGCGCCGAACAGCTGCTTGGCCCGCTCTATCGCCAGGGTTTCCACTTTATCGACATACTCACAACCGCCGTAGTAGCGCTTACCCGGGTAGCCTTCCGCGTACTTGTTGGTCAGGCTGCTGCCCTGGGCTGCCATCACCAGTGGGCTGGTGTAGTTCTCGGAGGCGATCAGCTCAATGTGCTCCTCCTGGCGGCGATCTTCCTCCTGAATGGCTTCCCAGATATCCGGGTCATAGGAGGCGAGTGTGACTGATGAATCAAACATGGTATTCCCTCGGTAATGCGGGCTGGATCAGACAGGGTGAAACTATCGAAGGCGCGCATTGTACACCAAGGAAATCGTTGGCGCGCACGTATAGCGGCGCGGCTTCGGGCCGCGCGCTGGGAAGGGTTTAGAAGTGCAGGGTCATGGTACCGGACCAGAAGGCAATATCTTCCTCAATCACTGTGTATTCAAGCTCGATATTGGTGTTGGGGCCGTAGTTGAAGCCGATGCCCGCCCCCAGGGAAACGCCGGTGTCGTCGCTGCTGGAGGCGCCCACGGAGACGTCCTCATACAGCACGCCCAGGCGGCCTTTAAAGTAAACATCGCCATAGGAGCGATAGGTGGCGTAGCCTGCCATGGTCTGAACGTCCACATCGACATCATTGGCAAAAACATCGGCCTGACCACTGATCAGCGAATTGGTGTACTCAAGCTCGAATCCCCATCCTGAGGGCAATATATAACCTCCACGCAATCCCAGATTTAATGGGCTGTCTGCGTTGGGCAGGTCTATATCCATGATCCCGCCAACAGCCCCCCAATAGCCCCCCTCAGCAAAAGCCGCGGAAGAAGATACCAGCGCTAATACAGCGACACCTTTTGCAATATTACGCATACAAATTCCCTAACTGGTTATTGATCAATTCACACGATAAGGTGGGCACGGATTCTACTCACCTTGATTTCCACCTAACAGTTCCCCAATCACAGAAGCGCACACGGAGCCCCTGTGACCGCGATGGCAACGCATGGTTCCAAGGCCCGCCCCGTGTCCAAGCGCGCAGATTGCCGCCTGCCACCACGCAACCGTGCCGAGGCTTGATCCAGGTCAAGCCTCCCGCTGTCAGACAGACAACAATGGGGACACCGGTCAATCAATGGAGGCGGACATGAACACTATCTATCGGCAGCTGTGCCTGGATCATAAACACCTCCAGCAGCTCCTCGATACTTTTGAGTCCCTTCTCCACAGCCTGGACGACAGGGAGCGGGACCCGGCGACCCTGGGGCTGATTCTCGACGCTTTAGACTATATTTCCGTTTACCCGGACAAGTGGCACCACCCCGTTGAAGATGTGGTATTTCAGCAGCTATTGACCAAACCCATCCCCTGCCGGGAGGCGGTTATCGCCACATCACAGGAGCACCAACATATCGCCGCCTGCACGCGGCAAATGTCCAGCCTGTTCTACGCCATCGCCAATGATTCTGCCGTAGAGCGCAGCAAGCTAATCAATACGGCCCTGGATTACCTGAATCTGCAGCGCGACCACATGCGATGGGAAAACGAGATTGTCTATCCCCTGATCGAACAATACCTCACCGAGGCTGACTGGCAGGAAATACACGCGAACCTGAAGCAAAACAGCAATCCGGTATTTCACGCCGGAATCAAAAAAACATACGACATGCTGCACCAGTATCTAACAACATCAGATCAACCCGCAGCCGCATTGACCTGAACCCGCGAGATAAAAAGCGGGCGATTGCACTGTAGCAACAGACATCATTTTTCAATGCATCGCAATCTCTCGATCAGGAAACCAGAGAAAGGAGCATCCAATGAGAGACATCAAGTGCCACGGCATATCCATCGGGCTTGAAAGAATCGACTCTGATTTTTTTCTCTACGTCAAAGCTATCGGTCGGCTTACCCATGAAGATTATGAAAGGATAACACCACTTCTCGACTACGCATTACAAGGTATAAAAGATCCGAAAGTGAAAGCATTGGTAGATGTGGAAGATTTCGAGGGTTGGGAACTGCGCGCCGCCTGGGATGACTTTAAACTGGCGCTGAAACACGGCAATGAGTTTTCCAGAATCGCCGTGGTGGGCGAAGAAAAATGGCAAAAAGTTGCCGCACGTATCGCCTCCTGGTTTTTGAGTGGAGACGTACAATATTTCGAAGAACATGACGACGCACTGCACTGGCTGGCGCAACCGGATAATACCGAGAAATCTAGTCGAGACAACCACCATAGTACGCCAGTATTTCCCGCCCACTAGGAAACAGTAAAACTGTCACAAGCGCTGAGATTGGTTTCGATTCATTCAGGCAATATAGGAATTCATCGCTAGCTCACCCGGAAGCGGACAACCGGGTTGCTTTTTTGACCGGCATAGCCGGTCTTTTTTTTAATAAAAAAGGCCAGCGGAGAAGCTGGCCACTGCGGTTTTGACTGGGAACCGCAAATAAAAAACTCTCGTGCTCAAAATTTCCATCTTAAAAAGATGGTCAAATGATGGGACAGACACCTAAAAGCCGTCAGTCACAGGAAAGCTCCTGTGTGCTTTCATAGCATCCATCCCACAGCCTGAACGCCCCTGTATCAATAAAGACGCCCAAGCAAAAGACTACTACTTAACGGATTTGAATGCGCTTTGCCGCACGCTCACGCGGCTCCAGAAAAGGGATTTCCAAGGTGAGCACACCGTTGTTAAACTCTGCTTGAACATCATCTTCGGCAATATTGTCGCCGAGATCAAAGCGGCGCAGATAACTGCCGCTAAAACGTTCTCGGCGAATCACCTTTCCTTTTTCTTCTTTTTTGCTTTCTCGCTCAAGCACCGCCTCCAGAGTGAGCACACCTTCATCCAGAGTGAGCTTGATATTTTCCCGTTCGACACCCGGCAGATCGGCGACAATACGGTATTTTCCCTTTTCTTCAAAGATATCCACTTTGGGAGCAAAAGTTACCGGAGTTGTGGTGTCGGTGCTGGGTACACCACCCCACCAGCCGTGAAAAATATGATCGAAATCAAACGGAGATTTTCTCGGAATAATTTGCATGGTTGCGACTCCTTTCAGCGGTTGATTTACGCTTTAAGGTTAAGCCGCAACCGTGTGGCAGTTATTGATCTGAATCAAGCCAAAATCAGGCGCTGGCACATCAGCCCTCGCCCTCGTAGCCGCAGTGAGTACCGGCCACTTCACTGAGTCCGATCAGATCCAGTATTTCCACATCGCGCCCGCTGGCCCGTATCAGCTTTTCCTTTTGAAAACGGGAAAACAGGCGGCTTACGGTTTCCGCGGTCAACCCGAGATAGTTGGCAATATCGGTGCGCGGCATGGATAACACAAAGCGGCTGGCAGAATAACCGCGGCGCGCATAACGACTGGAGATATTGATCAGCAGCGCCGCCAAACGTGTATCCGCAGAACGCTTGCCCAGCAGCATCAGGATATCGTTTTCCTGTTTCAGCTCTTCCGAGAAAATGCTGTAGATCTGCTGCTGCAGTGCCGGCACTTGCTGTGCCAGTGTCTCCAGCTGCGAGAACGGCAGTACACAGACGCTGCTATCCTCCAGCGCTTCCGCATAGCTCGGGTGCACCCGGCCACTGTAGGCGTCCAGGCCCAGCAGTTCTCCCGGCAGGGCAAAATGGGTCACCTGAGTATCGCCATCTGCGGCAATTACCGCCGACTTGAAGCTACCTGAGCGAATCGCGTACAGGTTTGCAAAGGGATCACCGGTGCGGAAAAGGGACTCGCCGGACTTGACGATTTTCTTTTTGCGCGTGATTTGTTCGAGCTTGTCGATATCACCCTGGGAAAGGCCGGCCGGCAGGCACAGCCGCCTGACCGAACAGTTCCCGCAGCTTACCGCTCTCTGAGTATCAGTCATGGATATCCGGACCTTTCGTAGCACATCAGTTATCGGTTACGGAGCAGTCCGGATATTACACGGTTACAGAACACGGGAATAGCGGGCATCGGTTTCCGCTGAATGGAGATAGCGGTCGAAAGCGGCGGCGGCATTACGCACAAACCAGCGGCCTCGGTTCGTGACGCGCAAACAGTTTTCGTCCTGCTGCAGCAGGCCGTCGTCGAACATTGGCTGCAATCTCGCCAAATCGGCCGCAAAATAGGTCTCAAAAGGCGCTCCAGCGCGCTCTGCGGCCTCTTTTTTGTCCAACTGCAGACGGCACATCAACTCTCCGATCACCCATTGGCGCAGGCGATCATCGCCGTCAAGCAGCCATCCACGGCAAGTGGCGATCCCCCGGTCGGTGACTGCCTGGGCATATTCCTTCAACCGGTGCAGATTCTGCCAGTAGCCATCAGCGCTGTAACTGATCGCCGAAGCCCCCAGCCCTACCAGTGCATCCGCGGGCATCAGTGTGTATCCCTGAAAGTTGCGCGCCAGCCGTCCCTCGCGAGCGGCTGCCGCCAACTCGTCGCCGGGCAGCGCAAAATGATCCATGCCCAAAAACTCATAACCGGCCTGGGTAAGGCGGGATACCGCCGCCAACTGCATGGCGATTTTTTCCGTCGGCGTGGGGATCAGGTTGGAATCAATCAGCCGCTGCGCCTTGAACCGGTGCGGCAGATGGGCGTAGTGGTAGAGCGCGATACGGTCCGGTGCCAGCTCCAGCACTCTGTCCAAAGTGCGTTGCAGGCTATCTACACTCTGCCCGGGAAGACCATAGATGAGATCATAGGAAATGGAGCGAAACCCCTGTTCGCGCGCAGCGTCAGTCAGCTGCGCCACTTGGTCGGAGCTGCAAATGCGGTTGATCGACTGCTGCACCACCGGATTGAAATCCTGAATGCCGAGGCTCAGGCGGTTAAAACCCAGTTGGCGCAGTGTGGCGAGGGTATCCAGCTCAAGAGTGCGCGGGTCCGCCTCGATACTGTATTCAACGTCTTCCCCCGTGCGCAGATCGAAGATCTGTGCCAGTCCATCGATGAGGCGACGCATATCATCGTCGTTCAGATAGGTGGGTGTTCCTCCCCCCAGGTGCAACTGAGTCACGGGCACTCTGGCCACCTTGTCGCGATACCAGCGCATTTCCCGCAGCAGTTGCTCCAGATAACTGGACGCAAGCCCGTATTGCCGGGTAATGACTTTGTTGCAGGCACAGAAGTAACAGAGCGAATGGCAGAAAGGAATATGCACGTAGAGTGACAGGCTGCGAATATCCGCCAGTGCGCGCCAAGGTTCTCCGTCACCCAGGGGGCCAAAACGATCCGCTGTGGGATAGGAAGTATAGCGCGGACAGGGCCCGGCATAGCGGGAGAGTAATTCCTCGGATAAAGCCGGCTCTGCAGCGTTCTGCGCTTGTCTCATCTTAAAAAAACCTCTGCAACAACATAAACGGGTACAGGGCGACGCGCTCTAACGCCGCCCCGCACCCTTACCGACCAAAAGTGGTGGGCCCGTTTAGAAGCGGTAACCCAGCCCCGCCATATAGACCAGCGGATCCAGCTCCACATCGGCTTTAATCGTACCGACTCCCGGTACTTTTACTTCCGCCTCTGTATCGATATCCATCCACCATACGGACAGGTTGAACAACCAGCGCTGGTCCTGACCAAAGGCAAAATCCACACCGGCCTCAGCGGCCATGCCAAAGGAATTGTCCAGCGACAAATCCGCATTGCCGGTGGCGCCCAGGCCGGCGAAAACTTCATTGGCCTGGCTATCGATTTCCTCATCAAAGAAAACGGTGTAATTCAAGCCCAGGCCGACGTAGGGCTGAATATTGGAATTGGCATCCATGGGGTACCACTGAAGCAGCACCGTGGGGGGCAGGTGTTTGGTTTCCCCCAGATCGAAGGTGGCCCCCAGGCCTTTAACTTCTAGATCGTGCGTAAACGGAGTGGCCGCCACCAGTTCCACCCCCCAGTGATCATTCAGCATATAAACACCGGTCAGCCCAAGAGCCGAGGCGTCATCCACATCGGCAGCAGTACCAGTCAACTCAGTTCCCGACAGTGCGAGCGCATCGGAGTCCACATCCGGACTCACGGTGGCAATCCCTGTGCGCAGAATAAAGGTCCCGGACTCATAGGCCATAGCGGGCACAGACAGAGCGGCAGCGGCGAGGGCTACTAACAGTTTCATCGACATCTCCATGATGTGTGTGTTGGGCGTTGTTCCCGCAGCGGTCTTTATTCATCCCCGCGGGACCAGGGCAGGTTAAACAAGCCTCGGTTAGTGCCTCTTGATCCAAATCAAACAGCCGCGACGTCGGCGATTTATGTGGAAAAATTATTTTCTGGAAAATGTCAGTGTCATTCGCGCCTGGAGAAGAGCGCAAGTGGGCGAATGGGAGTTTCTGCCTGTTTCGCTCTCCGACGACATAGGTACTGCAGCCAGATCAGAAACTCGATTGATAGGATGGACTGTGCGAAACCGCCGGATACAAGAATGTATCCGACGGAGTTACAGCGATGCAGTTTGCACCTTCGAATTGTTCATTCCGTCGCCTGAGCGCCTCGGAATCAACGACAGCGTTTTTGTGAATTCATCAGCGGTTCCCGGTCACCCACCCGCCGGGCGGCGGAACAGGTTTTGGATACTGGAAAAGTCCAAGCGCCGGTTTTCCTCACAACTGCCATGCAGCTGATATAAATTTTTCGCCAGTGCGCCCAGCGGTGTGGAAGAGGCACTGGCTGCGGCAGTGTCCATGGCCAGCCCCAAATCCTTCAACATCAACGCCACCGAAAAGCCACCGGCGTAACCATTGGCGGCAGGCACCTTTTCCATTACCCCGGGATAGGGATTGTATTTCTCCAACGACCAGTTGCCGCCGGAACTGGCTTTCATAATCTCCGACAGGACCACCGGGTCCAAACCGTTGTCCACGCCAAGCTGCAGTGCTTCCGCGGTACCGATCATATGAATCGCGAGCAGCATATTGTTGCAAATCTTGGCCACTTGACCGGCGCCCGCCGGGCCCGCGTGAAACAGCTTGGCACCCATCGCCTGCAAATAGGGCCGCGCCGCATCCACTGCTTCTTTATCGCCGCCACACATAAACGATAAAGTGCCGGCAGCGGCCGCCGCCGTGCCACCGGAAACCGGAGCATCGATCGCGCGCAGCCCCAGCTCCCCCGCCGCAGTGATCAGTTGGCGCGCATCCTCAGCGGCTATGGTCGAGCAATCGATCACCAGGGTATTTCCCGCCAACGCACGCAGCAGCCCGTCTTGCCCCAGGTAAAGCGATTTCACCGCATCGCCTCCCGGCAGCATCGATATCACCGCACTCGCGCCCTGCACGGCCTGCAGCGCACTCTCAGCGCGCACACAGCCCTTGTCCACCGCCCGCCGCAACGCCGCATCGGAAGGATCAAAGGCGGTTACCCGATAACCTGCCCGAACCAGATTGGCAGACATGGGCGCCCCCATATTGCCGAGTCCGAAAAAAGCTATGTTTTCCATTGTGCCACTCCTTTTTATAGGTCCTGGGGAACCTCTGATTGCATCGCCTCCTGGCGGTAAGCCGACTTCGCCACCAGAGGGAAAAACCGGCGCTGGGATAGGCATTTGGCGGTCGTCGCCTGCCGGCAAGAGTGCTATAGGGCAACACTCCTATGCCTCGAAAATATCGCCACCCCATTGTCCGCGCGCCCGCTAGCAACCTGGGCGCTCGCACCAACACTTTGACGGTTCCTTAATTATGGTTATTGTTCAGACTGAGCGGCCAGGAACGCAGCTACAGGTCGGCCAAGGGGTTTTCTGTCCAGGGGGCCTGGAAACTGGCCTGCACCTCCTGCGCGGATACTTCCTCCAGAGTCGCCGGGCGCCACTTGGGCTGGCGGTCCTTATCGATTAACAGTGCCCGCACACCCTCCCGGAAATGGCCGCTGGCACACAAGTTGACCGCCAGCACCAACTCCATTCTGAACACCCCGGCCAGAGACAAATGGCGGCCGCGGCGCAGTTGTTCCCAAACAATCCAGGGCGTCAGTGGAGAACCAGCGGCCAGTGTGGCAGCGGCTTTTTGCAGCCATTCATCCCCGCCCCGGTAACCCGTGATTGAGCGGCACACCTCCGGCAGGGAGGCGAAATCGGTCAGCTGCTGAACCTGATCAAAATGGGCGCGCAGGTTTGACGCCGGCTGCGCTTCCGGTGGCAGCTGCAACCGCTTCAGGCAATCGCTGATCTGGCGCCGGTTGTCCTCGCTGTCTGTGGCATATGGCAGCCCGGCCAATTCCTCCAGTACCTTTTCGCGCGAATCGTCTGGCAGCATGCGATCCGCCATACCCGCGAAAAGCGCATCGGCTCCATTGAACTGTGCCCCGGTCAAGCCGAGAAACAATCCCAACCGCCCCGGCATACGGCTCAGGAACCAGCTGCCGCCGACATCCGGGAACAAACCGATGGTCACCTCCGGCATTGCCATGCGCGTGGTTTCGGTGACTATACGGTGGCTGGCCCCGGCCATAATGCCGATACCTCCGCCCATCACTATGCCGCCACCCCAGACCACTATCGGCTTTTTATAGGTATGAATCTTGTAATCGAGGCGGTATTCGCGGGAAAAGAATTCAGTAGTGAAGCGGTAATCCGGAGACTCACCGTAGGCGGTGGACTCGCGGAACAAAGTCACCACATCACCGCCGGCACAGAGCGCCTTGCCGCCACTGCCATCGATCCATACAGCGGCCACACTGTCATCGACAGCCCACTCATCGAGCTTCTGCGATAACCGGTTAATCATCTCCAGGTTGAGTGCATTGAGCACCCGGGGCAGGTTGAGGGTTGCGGTCGCCAGGGCACCGCGGCGAGAAAATAATATTGGCGAATCCTGATCCATCTCTCATTGCGCTTTTCGGTACAGATTGCGCTGCAGTTAAGCACAGAAGCGAGCTGGAGTCAGCCGCGCCGCGGTGGTTGATTGTTGGCGGGCTTTTGGCTAACTTGCGCGCAATTTCTGTCCAACCCCTGCAACGGAATTCCAAATGGCCGAATACGTATACACCATGAACCGGGTGGGCAAGGTAGTGCCACCCAAACGCGAAATCCTCAAGGATATCTCCCTGTCCTTCTTTCCCGGCGCCAAAATCGGCGTGTTGGGACTGAACGGTGCCGGCAAATCCACCCTGCTGCGCATCATGGCCGGCGTGGACCAGGACTACAACGGTGAAGCCCGCGCCATGCCGGGTATCAAAGTGGGCTACCTGCCCCAAGAGCCACAGCTGGACCCGGCTAAGAATGTGCGCGGCAACGTCGAAGACGGTGTGCGCGAGGCGATCGACGCCCTCAAAGGCCTGGAACAGGTCTACGCCGACTACGCCGAGCCAGACGCGGATTTCGATGCCCTGGCCAAGAAACAACAGCAGTACGAGGACATCATTCAGGCCTGGGACGCCCACAACCTGGAACACCGCCTGGAAGTGGCCGCCGACGCCCTGCGCCTGCCCCCCTGGGATGCCGACGTAAACACCCTATCCGGCGGCGAAAAACGCCGTGTGGCCCTGTGCCGCCTGCTGCTGTCGCGCCCGGACATGCTGCTGCTGGACGAACCCACCAACCACCTGGACGCAGAATCCGTGTACTGGCTGGAGCGCTTCCTGCACGATTTCAGCGGCACAGTGGTGGCCATTACCCACGACCGCTACTTCCTCGACAACGTGGCTGGCTGGATACTGGAACTCGACCGCGGCCACGGCATTCCCTGGGAAGGCAACTACACCACTTGGCTCGAACAGAAAGAGAAGCGTCTGGAGCTGGAGCAGCGCGCGGAACAAGCGCGCATG
This sequence comes from Microbulbifer thermotolerans, assembly GCF_001617625.1. Classification (NCBI taxonomy): domain Bacteria; kingdom Pseudomonadati; phylum Pseudomonadota; class Gammaproteobacteria; order Cellvibrionales; family Microbulbiferaceae; genus Microbulbifer; species Microbulbifer thermotolerans. The sequence goes on from NZ_CP014864.1 coordinate 3,050,285, forward strand.
AAGTCCATGCAGCGAGAACTGGAATGGGCGCGTCAAAACCCCAAAGGCCGCCAGTCGAAAAGTAAGGCCCGCCTGGCGCGCTTAGAGGAAATGCAATCGCAGGAATTCCAGGCCCGCAACGAAACCAACGAAATCTATATTCCGCCGGGCGAGCGCCTGGGTGACAACGTCATCGAGTTCGTGGGTGTGAGCAAGGGCTTCGGCGAGCGCCTGCTGATCGACAACCTGTCCTTCCGTGTTCCCAAGGGGGCCATTGTCGGCATCGTCGGCGGTAACGGCGCGGGTAAATCCACCCTCTTCCGCATGATCACCGGCACCGAAAAACCGGATTCCGGCGAGATCAAGATCGGGGAGACAGTAAAAATCGCCTACGTAGAGCAGGGCCGCGAAAACCTGGATGACAACAAAACTGTTTGGGAAGCTATCTCAGACGGTCACGACATACTGAAGATCGGCAACTACGAGGTCGGTTCACGCAACTACGTCGGTCGCTTCAACTTCAAAGGTTCAGATCAACAGAAGCGTGTTGGCGAGCTTTCCGGCGGTGAACGCGGCCGCCTACACCTGGCCTACACCCTGAAACAGGGTGCCAACGTACTTCTGCTGGACGAACCTTCCAACGACCTGGATATCGAAACCCTGCGCGCTCTGGAAGAAGCCCTGCTGAACTTCCCCGGCTGCGCCCTGGTAATCTCGCACGACCGCTGGTTCCTGGACCGGGTCGCCACCCATATCCTCGCTTATGAAGGGGAGAGTGAAGTGGTCTTCTTCGAGGGCAACTACACTGAGTACCACGAGGACTTTATCAAGCGCAAAGGTGAGGATGCGACACCGCATCGGATGCAGTATAAGAAACTCAAAACCTGATACCCGGATACAGAAAAGCCCGTATTTATACGGGCTTTTCTACTTTTGGGTATACCAAATAAGAGGCACCTCAAACGGCCCCATTACTGGGGCCGGAATCGCTTACGTCAAATTAGTGATGAACCACTGATCAGAAGTTCAATGTCGCTGTCAGCATCGCATAACGCGGTGTCTGATAAGCAATTGGAACCCGGTAAGTGTTGCTTACAGTGTACGGACCTTCTTCCGAAGTCACATCCACCTGCAATGGTTCTTGCTCGTCCAGAACGTTAAACACCTGCAGACTCAGGCTCAGTTTGTCCTCAAACATTGCCGGAGTGTAGGTTACCGCCAGGTCCAGATTGCGTGTCCAAGGGGTTCGCTCTTTGCCAGGCTCAGCCACACTGCCGAAGCATGTGTGGTAGCTCGATCCATAGCTCACTGGATCTCCTGCGGGTGAGGATTCATCAATACTGCCGTCCGGATTGTAGTAACCCAGGCAGCTAATCGGCATGCCAGATTTAATACTCGCATTGGCACTGAGCAAGACCTCATCGGTCAGCGCATAACTACCACGGACTTTCAACTGGTGACGACGGTCATTGGCCAAATAACCATCTGAGAACATCATCAATTCGGCTACATCCCAGTCCTGGGTCTTGGAGATATTGTCCTGCCCAAACTCGGACTTAACCTGCCCTTCGGTATTGCCCTGTAGCTTACTGTAGGTGTAATCGACACGGAGCTCCCACTTACCGTCAAATGGACGCTCAACAAACAAGTCGATGGCCTTGTACTCACGCTTCAGCTTTGGCATACCCCAATCGTCGGCACTCATCGTCACCTCTGTGCGAGTACCTGTAGGATTGCCGCTCGCGTCGAGGTTTGCCAAGCTAAAGGTGTTCGTGTCGCCGGGGTTAAACATGTAACAGTATTGCCAGTCTACCGTATCGGGATCTACCCCCATTTCGGATAATTTATCTAACATACTGTATGGATCACACACATCATCGATACCGGATTTTAGATCCCGGAAGGTGAACTTGGCTCCGTAGGTCCAGTCTTCGAGAAAAGTCTTCTCAAAGCCCATGATGTACTCGTCCTGGTACATGCTTTCCAGGTCGGCCGGTGCGAATGCGAGCGGATCGACAGGTTCACCGTATTCGCCGTTAGAGGAAACCGGCCCCGGGCCCAATGCCGTCAGACCTGTCGGCGCTCCGGTTTCCGGATCTACACCGGTATAAGTAAAATATTCACGGGTATAGGTTGAAGCCGACGCGCCGCGGATGGCCACATTATTCGGCATAGCAAGATAATAGCGGCCAGCGTTAGCAAACAATTTCAGTGAGGAATCTCCGAACACGTCCCAAGCGACACCTAGACGAGGCGCCCATTGGTCATCGGATTCCATATAAGCTTCGCCGACGTTGTTGTAGTTGGTGAACTTGTCATTCCGCAGTCCCAGGTTCAGCAGAATATCATCAGTCACCTGCCAACTATCTTCTATGTAGTAAGCATCCTGCTCCAGCTTCATAGTAGTAGCAGTTTCATAAAAATATTGGTACACGTAGTAGCCATCGCCACCTGGGGCTCCCACCCCTAGCACGGAGCTAATCGGTTTCGATGGGTCCGTGGCGTGGGCATAAACCCAAACATCAGTAAACTGCATGGTACCTTCGTTTTCGGCCTCAAACTCCATATTGTCGATACCGAAGGTGAGAGTGTGGTCGCCCAATACCCACTCCAGGTTTAAGCGTATACCATCAGTTGTATCTTCAGCATCTCGGCCGTTGTAACCACCGGCAAGTCCTTGCACAAAATTATCACCGACAATAGATGGATCTTGATTTCTATAACTAGAGATATAAGGATAATCCAAGGTACCCACAGGGGTATCATAATAAGTAAAGCTGCCATGCCCGTACATGGCATTCAATGTCAGAGTTTCCGTCAGGAAACCGGTGTAATTCAGAATCGTAAATTCACTTTCGTGCCCATCTACATTCGGCGAAATATCCAAACTTTCGCCTTTTTTACCTTTCTCAAACTCCCAAGCACTGTAGCTGCCGTCGTAGTCCTCCTTTTCCTGCATATATGTGAATTCGAGCAGATGATCTTCACTGACATTCCAGTCCAGTTTGGCATAAAGCTTAGACGTGTCAGTTTCACCCTCCTCCAGGAATTGATTTTGTGTCGCTTTCGGTGAGTTCTGCATCTCCTCAAGCTCAGTTTCATAAGCTACAAAACCAAACAACGTATTCTCAATTAATGGCCCACTAACATAGCCGCTGTAGGTGCTGCTCCAGGAAAAATCTTCGCTCTTACGTTCATATAAAGTCCCAACAAGAGACTCATTTTCGTACTCATAGCCTTCCGGTAGTTCCATATCCTGGAAATAAGTTTTAGGTCCAGAAGAACGCAATTCTTTTGGTCTAAAAACAACCTGGGCGCCATAATGGAACTCGTTGTCACCGCGTTTACCAACCTGATTAATCACACCGCCAGAAGAGCGGCCGTACTTGGCTCCGTAGCCGCCCGTATAGGTTTCCTGCTGATCGATAGCACCAAACGGCAAATCAAAACCTCCGAGGTTGGACAGAGGGTCACTGGAAATAAAGCCGTTAATGTAGTAAGCATTTTCGGAAATGCCAGCACCACCGAAGGAAACTAGGCCATCGAAGTAGCCAGCAGCACCCCCGTTGGCGCCCGGAGCCAGCAGAGCAATATCCTCAGCGGAGCGACCAATCGGCATACGATTGAGCTGCTCAGATGTTATTACGACACGCGTATCAGTTGCTCCAGTATCAATTGCCGGCAGACGCTCTCCAGTAACCATCACGGTTTCAATGACATCGGGGTCACCGAAAGAAACGTCAGCACCAGCACCCACACGAATGGGGACAGTGCGTGTTCCGATAGTCTCCTCACCCTGTTTCGCAGTTACGGTATAGGTGCCGATTGGCAAAGATCGAATATTATAATTGCCCGAGGCATCCACAGTTACAGTACGGCTAAAACCGCTATTGTTTGTAATAATAACTGTGGCACCTTCAGGCGCTGAACCATGAATACTACCGGTGGTACTTTGGGCCTGAACACCATTCGCAACGCACAATCCAAGTGCAACAGCCAGTACTGAGCGCTTAAAAGCGAACTTATAGCTTCCTCTGGGTACCCCACCTTGACGAAATTTTACCCTGTTCATACATATATCCTCTTTAGTTTTATAGGTTGGGATGACGGCATGTCCGAGATAAAGCAACCTTTCTTCTGTAAATTCCCCGTTAACTGGACATGATTCCTCATTGAGAAACAGCGTTGCCATGTACGTCCAGCAATTCAGCTTTTGCTGTCCTTCTCTAAAGGTTGCATGTTCACTACCTTCTCTGATACGCCTCTGCCAACTGGTAAACCACCAATCCTTGAAAAAAATTTCTTCTGCCTACTCGGCGAGCTTGGGCGCGGCCTTTTCGTAGCGATCAACAAAGGCTCTCCTTGGACACTCAGATACAGGGTGGATTATTCGAAAACACACAAACGTATTTTTATAATCCACCAGATACCTCCTAGCGCCTTGCACTTTGCAACATCTATGCCATCACCTGGAAAATCAAATCAACAACAGGAAACCAGCTGAATTTTTCGTTGTATTTGCACAGCACATCACTCAGTGCCAAGCCTTCAGCGAGATATAGCGCGGTATCAAACTGCGTTCACAGAAAACGCCGATATCCGCGCGCCCTCTGGCGGAAAGAGTGCTCTGTCCAGCACCAACCAGTGTGCCAGCGGACGGCAAAAGGGCGAACCTGGCTCCAATTGCGCCCCGAAATTCCCCACGCCAGGCGGGCATCGTATTGGAGCCTACGGGCGCCAAAATGGGGCAAACACGCTAGCTATTGCAAACGCGGGCCTTGCGGAATCCATGCAGACAGTTGCTTCATCGTAGTGGCAATATCGCTCTCCAATCGTTCCACATCACAGTCCGTAAACCGCTCCAGATCTGCACAGAGATCCGGATGGTTATGCTGCCAATAGTATTCGCGATGGTGAAAAGGTTTGGATTACCACCAGTGGTGGTTAGAGGAGAGCAGATCATCCAACTTGCTGAACCGCTGCGTGAGACTATCTAATGCAAAGCGCCGCCGTGCCGCTTCATTCTCCAAAACCGGCGAATAAGAAAGTCACGCTTGTAGAGGCTGTGCATTCTATAGTTAGAGCCAACCCACGGAGATGTACGCGGTGGATCTCTTGGCCGGCATCCGGGATACCAATAAACTGCAGCCGGGATATTCAACAACGCAACGGGAGGCACCAATGGCACTGACCCCATCTACAATGATTCCCCTCGGCACTCCCATGCCGGATTTCAGACTGCCGGACGCGGCGGGTAATCTGCACAGCAGCGACGCTCTCCCGCACCAGCCAATACTTGTGGCTTTTATTTGTAACCACTGTCCTTACGTAAAGCATATTGCCCCCGCCCTTTCCGAATTCGCGCGGGAGTATCAAAAGGCAGGGCTAACCGTTATCGCGATTAACAGCAACGACTTCGAAACCTATCCCGATGACAGTCCGGAACAGATGCAAAAGGAAATCGTCGCGCGCGGTTATACCTTTCCCTATCTGGTGGATGAAAGCCAGGCAGTAGCGCGTGCCTTTGGCGCTGCCTGTACACCGGATTTCTTTCTATTCGACAAGGACCGCAAGCTGGCATACCGGGGCCAGTTCGACAGCAGTCGGCCCGGGAGTGGTGAAGCGGCCAGTGGGCACGATCTGCGCGCGGCGGCCGACGCGGTGTTGGCGGGGCAAAAGCCCGGCGAAGAGCAGACCCCTTCGATGGGGTGCAATATCAAGTGGAAGTAAGCTTGGCTCTGATTGCCCCTCTCCCACGCATGGGAGAGGGGGCATAATGCAGCGCTATTTGCGCAAAAAATCCAGCATCCAACTGGCAACCACATTCTCGTGGATGTCGTTCTGCAGCGAGGCGTGGCCCTTCTGCACCACCTCCTCTCCAAACGCCTCCCTGCGCAACTCCATCAGGCTCTTGGAGTAGGGTTTGGTGAATTCCGGGTGGGCCTGAAAGGTAAGCATGTGGTCATCCACCTGCATCATGGCCATAGGGCAGAAATCGCTGCCCGCCAGCACCTTGGCGCCGGGAGGCAACTCTTCCACCTGATCCTGGTGGCTGGCCAGCAGGGAAAAGCGCTCCAGCGGCTGGGACATCCAGGCGGGTGTCTCCTGCAGCTCATAGCTGTGCACCCCAATACCCCACCCCTTGTCAGACTTCCGCGTCCTGCCCCCCAGGGCCTGAGCGATCAACTGGTGGCCAAAACAGATGCCGATGGTGGGCTTCTTCAGTTGGTGCAGCCTGCGCACGAATTCCATCAGGGGGGGAATCCAGTCTTTGTCTTCGTAGACGCCGGTTTTGCTGCCGGTGATCAGATAGGCATCCACCTCGTCGATATCCTCGGGATAGTGGCCGCGTTGTACCTCATAAGTGACAAACTCGAGACCAGGGTCCTGATTGCGCAGCAGTTGGGCAAACATCTCCGGGTATTCTCCGAAGTCGTCCACCAGTTCCTCGCGCACGTCATCGGTTTTCAAAACACCAATTTTCATTAATTCACCGCTAGGTTCTGCTATCGATTATCCATTTTACAGGCGGATTATGGCATATCCTCGGCAGCCCATGGCCGAATAGCAGGCGAGCAGCCCCCACCGACCAGCTCCACGCCAATCGCATTTTACGCGGCCGTATCACCTTCTACCTTTCTGCGACCTGGAGGCGCTAAGAGGCTAACAGCCACAATGATGTTCAGTTGCTGAAAATTCGTCCAGATCCACATGTTTCATGATTATTGTATCTCCCTGCCCTCGCATCAATTTATAAATGAGAGTAGAGAAGCTTTTGGGTAAGAGGTAGAACATTCCTGCACCATTCGCGACGATGATGTCCCTACCCCGCCGTGGAATTTACGGGCCTCAAGGGTAGACGAAGCGATCCCCCTGGAATTCTTACATCGCGACCGACAACCGCAATGTGTTCACGGAGAGCATTTTAGAGAAACAGCCCTATCGAGAAATAATTATTTTTTAAAAGACCCATAAATTAAAACATACGTTGGTCGATAACTTATATAGACAAACAACTTACCAATAATAAAAACAAAAATGGAAATATGTCCGAATTCTCCATGAGAAGATGGCACTAAAAGTCACCAAAAGCCAAATAACTATTCACTATAAACGGGTAATATTCGGCTAAGAGGTAACTGCAACCAGCAATCCCCGCGGCCGGATGCCCAGGGAAAACATCTGCGGAACGCCGAAAAAAAATATGGGAAGTCGGTCATGACTGCTAATTGCAGCTGCCCTGCCCCTCGCCGTACCGGTGAATCCGGCTAGGTCATCCGTCGCCCTACTTCCACATCAAAGTTCGTTCCCCGCATGATGACAATGTCACCGTCGTCTTGCCGACGAAATCGGTTTTCCCGCTACTAGAAAGCACAAGGACAGCGATCACCATAAAAACATATAGCCGCCGCTAACCGTGGTGCTCAGATCACAGCACACGATTTACCCAGTGCTACTGGGGCCAGCAGGGATTCAAAGAGGTATGACACAACTGATCCAGACCACTTCATTGATGGGATTTTATGATCTGGTTAATCAGCTCAATGGCGACGCGGATACACTATTGCGCAGGTTCGATATTGAACCCGATAAAGTAAAAGCGCTTGAGGGGGTGCTACCCTATCGCTCCACCGTCAGACTGATCGAAAACACCGCCCGGCTGTTAAGCTGTGCGGATTTCGGCCTGCGCCTGGCGCGGCGGCAGGATCTCAGGGCCCTTGGATCTCTAGGGACAGAGGCTCTGAACGCATCCACTGTCGGCGAAGCCCTCGAGACCATCTCCCACAATCTCTATCAATACACCGGCGGATTCCAAATTTCATTCGACCGCGACGATAGAACCGGGCACGGATGTTTGTTATTTGACACCAATAACGGCTGCCCGCTGCCCCCACAGAGCGCAGAATGGATTATGGGCTTGACGCAAAGGGCCATGACAATGCTCAGTAACGCCCGTTCAGCGCCCGTAGCCGTCTGGCGAAGCTGCGACGTCCCCCTACACAACAGCTACCACGATTTTTTCACTGCGCCGGTAATCTTTTCCCGCCTGCGGGACGCACTGATACTCAGTGCCGAACAACTCGATAGAAAGGTCGTGCCAGGAGTAAAGCCCGGATGTCCGGGCGCCCCACGTCCGGGCGACGCAACGGAAGCGACACCGCAGCAGGAGACCATGGACCTGAAGCACCAGGTGGAACAATTGATTTACCACCTGTTACCTGTACAACGCTGCAATCTGCAGGAAGTGGCCAACCAGCTCGGGCTGCACAAGCGCACACTGCAACGCCGGCTGGCGGAGCACGATATCATCTTTGAAGAACTGCTCGATGATATTCGCCGCGCACATGCAGAAACTTATCTAGCGGAGCCGAATATCCCCATGATCCAGATTGCGGCACAACTCGGCTACCGAGAGCAAAGTTCCTTTAACCGGGCCTGCCGCCGCTGGTATGGCATTACGCCGCTAAAACGGCGCCGGCAGCTACTGAAAAAGGAAGCCGGAGCAGCACCACAGCAGGCGGAAACAGAAGCGGACACCTGATCTACCATTCGATGCCCTTGCGTGCGGCAATGCCATCGTTGAAGGCGTGTTTGACCGGGCGCATTTCGCTAATGGTATCAGCAATATCCCTCAGATATTGTTTTGCTCCACGCCCGGTGATAATGACAGTTTGCCCCCGCGGTCGCCCTTGGATCGCCTCGAGCACTTCCCGCTTTTCCAGCCAGTGAAAATTCAAGGCATAAGTGAGTTCATCGAGCACCACCAGATAGACGCTCTCATCCCTGAGCGCCGCCAGTGCCTTTTCCCAGAGGGCCCGGGCGGCTGCCTTGTCCGCCTCGTAGTCCTGTGTTTCCCAGGTAAAATCCGTGCCCATCTCGTGCCATTCGAGCCGGTAGCGCTGCTCTGGCAATTGGGTTAACAGATATTTCTCCCCACATTCCCAGACTCCCTTAATAAACTGCGCCACCACCACCTTATAGCCGTAGCCCAGCGCGCGGGCCACTGTGCCCACCGCCGCGGTGGTCTTGCCCTTGCCATCACCGGTATAGAGTACAACTACGCCCCGCTCCTCCAGTGCTTTCGCCACACCTTCGTCAACGATTTTTTTGCGCGCCTGCATGCGCTTCTTGTGGCGTTTGGCTTTTTCTTCCGGGGCACTCATGGGGATACGGGATTAGGATTGATAACAACATTGTAGAGCTGAAAACGCTGTGCATACACGGAGCGGCGGCCAACCGCTCCGTATAAAAACGCGGGCTACAGAGTCAGCTGTACCCCGGCATACACAGCCGCGCCGGCGGTATAGTACCCCCCCACTTCGCGGTAGTCTTCATCCAGAATATTTTCACCGCGCAAGGTCAGGCGCAGCTTTTCCGTCAGGCGATAGGCGAGGTTCAAATCCAGCTTGCTGTAGTCATCCAGCGCCTCACCAGAGGAATCCAGAATGTCCTCCGCCCGCCGCCAATTGCCATTCAAAGTCAGCTTGTCTGCGAGCAGGCTGTAACTAAAGCCCAGATTGCAGACCCGCTGCGGAACCAGTGAGCGCTGCGCGCCTGTAGTATCCACGGCGTCCAGCCAAGTACCGTTAAAATACCATCCGAAACGCTCCCCCAGGCTGCCGTTCAAGGACAGCTCTACCCCCTCGGAGTAGCTGTCGCCGTCATCCTGGCGGTAGGCGCCCCAGGAGCCCAGAGTATAGTCGTAGACAATTGCGTCAGTAATTTCCTGGTCGAAATAGGTAATTTCCAGCTGCAGCAGTCTGGCCAACTGATACTCCAAGCCCAGCTCATAACCGCGGCTGGTTTCAGGTCCGACGGCTTCCACGCCTTCCGAGAGATTGAGCCCTACCTCGTAGGGACTGGGCGCACGGTAGCCGGTACCGTAACTGGCCCGGTACTTCAGCTGCTGATTGTCACCCAGCAATACCGGATAAGCCACGGATGCACGCCAACTGTTATGGTCGTCGGTTTCCAGGCTGTCGCGGCGGTAACCCAGGGTGTAGAACACCTTATCGGCGATATCACTGCGCCACTCAGCGAAGATCCCCAGGCTGTCGATATCCTGCTCGCTGAAGTTACTGGTGAACTCCTGTTGTTCGTATTCACCTCCCCACAACAGCTGTCCGCCGCCCAGCGCACTCTTGCCGATATAGTTCAATTCGCTGATCGCGCCGTCGAAGCCGTAGGAGGGTTCACCGAAGGCAAAGGCTTCCCGCTCAATATCCGTGCTGGCGACAGACAGCTCGTGGCCGGAGGTCGCCTGTTGATATTTGCCGCTCACCCTGGCGCTGCTCTGGTTATAGCGATCCATACAATCATTAACAAAGAACAGAAAACCGCAGTTATCGTACCCGGTTTCGGTTTCCGTCCGTTGTAATTGCCCTTCGAGAGAGAAAGCCTCATTAAACTGATAGCCCAGCCGAGCGCTGCCGCTGACGTTGTCGTAACCGTCCCGCTCACCGCTGTCATCGGCCTCCATCGCGTTAAAGCCGTCGGTGGAAAAGTCACTGATGCTTAGATCGTAATTCCATCCGTCGCTGCTTCCCCCCAGACTGGCAGCGGTTTTTTGCGTGCCATAGCGACCGGCTTCCAGGTCCAATTGCGCGCGCAGCGGCTCACTGGTTTTGCGGCTGATGATATTGATAACCCCTCCGGCACCGGCGCCGTACATCATGCCTTGGGGACCGCGCAGCACTTCGATGCGCTCGATATCCGCCACCTGTAAGTGCTGGAACTGGGCGCCTACCTGCGGCGCGGAAGGATCGGCGATATTGACCCCATCCAGTAAAACCAGAGTGCGGTAGTTGCTCTCACCGCGAATAAATACGGAGCTGACCTTGCCGGCACCGCCGCTGTTGCTGACGGAAATTCCCGGCAATGTGCGGATCACATCCAACAAGCTATCGTATCCCATGCGCTGAATATCCGCCTGTGTAAGGACTGAAACAGAGACGCCCACTTCCCGTTTGGGAGTTTCGGTACGACTGGCCGTAACGGTGACCTGCTCCAGAGTATCAGCTGCAGACAGCAGCGGCTGGCCGGCGGCAACAAGGGCCGCAGCGATAAGCGTTTTTTTCATGGTGATTCCCCAATCTCGAATGTGTGTACGGATTGAGGGAGGGTGAGTGCAATCGGTGCGCTGAGGGATAGAGGCACACGGATCAGACAAAGCCCTCCGCTTTATCCTGTGTATGCCGAGGGCCGGTATCGGGCTGATCAGATAATCTGAATCACCGTTGCGGGGGCAGCGCCGGAATCGACCTCAGGAAAATACCTGAAACCTCCACCGGACTTCCCGTTTACCCCAGCCAAGCGCATCGCGCTGCTGGGCACCCAGGGCGGGCGGCAGTATAGCAGTCGGCGTTGCGGGAGCACACCTTGCGCATCCAGCGCGGGCACTCAACCCGGTGTGCGAAAGGGCCTCAGGTTCGTTCACTTGAGAGTTGCCAACACTTTTGGAGAACCTAAGGCACCTCTGATTAATTCGCTTCCTGACAGTAAAAATTCTTTAGAGCTAGATGAGAAGCTCAGGTGATAGGATGGCCATTTCGAAACCGTCGGATACAGGGATGTATCCGTCGGAGCTACAGGGAAGTACTCGTGCGTTTTCGAAATGGCCATCCTATTGCCTGAGCGCCACGGAACTAACCAAAGCGTTCACGCGAATTAATCAGAGGCTCCCTAAGGACGTTCGAGCAGATCCACAGCGACAAATTCCAGCACGCCGCCGCAGCGGCGGAGTTCACAGCGTACCCCGTAAACATCGCCGATCAACGCCGGGCTGAAGACATCCTCGGGCGCCCCCTGGGCGAGCAGCCGCCCGTCTTGCAACAACAAAATACGGTCGCAGAAGCGCGCGGCCAGGGACAGGTCGTGCAGTGCCAGCACCACGGTGTGCCCCGCATCCGCCAGCTTGCGGAAAGTCTGCATCAGCTGCAGCTGATGGCGAATATCCAGCGCCGCGGTGGGTTCGTCGGCAACCAGTAACGGCGCCTCGCCCACCAGCAGGCGCGCGATCTGCACCCGGCGCAGCTCGCCGCCAGAGAGCTGAGTGACAGGGCGGCGGGCAAACTGCAATCCATCCACCAGTTTCAGGGCATGCGTCACTCGCGCCGCGCTGTCCGCGGGCTGCCCCCAGGGCAACAACCCCAGCGCCACCAGATCGGCGGCCTCCAGGCGCCAGGCCGGCGTCTCCGCCTGGGGCAGATAGGCGCAGAAGCGCGCGCGCTGAGTCGCCGACAAACACTGCACCGGTCTTCCATCGAACTCGATCTGCCCGGCAGTCGGCGCCAGCACGCCGGCCAAGCAGTTGAGCAGACTGCTTTTTCCGGCACCGTTGGGTCCCACCACTGCGGTCAGCTCGTACGGTTTAAAGGTGGCGTTGATACCGCGCAACACCTCGCGGTGCTGACGCGCCAAGCCGAGCTTCAGACAAGAGACTTCGAGCTTCTTGCTTTCCCTCACAGCGACTGCCCCCGGCGCGCACTGACGATCAGCCAGAAAAAGAAAGGCGCTCCGAGAAAAGCCGTCACCGCGCCGATGCGCAGCTCCTGAGCGCCGACTATATTGATCACCAAAATATCTGCAATTAACAAAAGCAGCGCGCCGGCGAGCGCGCTGGCCCACAACAGGCGCCCCGGGTCCTGCCTCACCAGCGGCCGCATCAGATGCGGTACCACCAGGCCGACAAAACCGATAGTACCCGCCACCGCCACCGCCGCCCCCACAGCAGCGGCGATGCCGGCCAGAACCAGCAGCGGGTAGCGGCGGCCGCGAAATCCCAGCGAGGCGGCGGTGGCTTCCCCCAGAGAGAGGGCGCGCAGATAGTTGCGCGCAGCAAACAGTAAAGCGGCACCGGCGAGAATAAACGGCAGTGCCAGCAGCAGCTGGTCCCAGCCGCGATTGGCCAGCGAGCCCAGCAACCAGAAGACAATCTCCTGCATTGCGAACATGCTCGGCGCATAGTTCAGAGCCAGTGCCATCAACGCGGACAGAAAGGCATTGATCGCCACCCCCGCCAGCACCAGGCGACTGGCGCTGGCACCGCGCCCGGCCAGCATCCATACGCAGGCCACCGAGCAAAAGGCACCTGCTATCGCGAGCAGTGGCAGCAGCCAGCCGGACTGCCAGGCCACACCGTAGTAAAGCAGCAGAATTGCCGCCAGCGCCGCGCCACTGGAAACCCCCAACAGTGCCGGTTCCGCCAGCGGATTGCGCAGCATCCCCTGCATGGCCGCGCCGCCCATCCCCAGGGCCGCGCCGACCATTATCGCCAGCAGCGCCCGCGGCAGGCGCAGCTGCCACAGAATCACCGCATCGCTGTTTTCACTGCGCCAACCTTCCGCCAGGGCCGAGCTCAAATTAATGGACACGGGACCGCTGGCAAGCGCCGCGATCAGTGCCAGCAATAAAGCGAAAACGATGAGGAAAAAGAACCATCTATTGCTGCGCGACAAGTTTTTTTCTCTTTTCGGTAAGTTGTTTCAACACATCTGCAGCCACCAGCGCCGGGCAAAAACCCAGCTCCGCCGGCAAAGTGTAGAGGCGATGGCCATCGATATAGGATTTCAATACCGGGTGGCGAAAGGCCAAGTGCGCCAGGGCAAAATCGCTCTCGCCGCCGTAGAGCACCAGCAAATCCGGTTGAAGCGCGATCACCTCCTCCAGGCTGACACGCCCCAGTTGTTCCACACCCCGCTCGGCGGCGAGATTGGCAAAGCCCGCCCGCGCCAGCAACTGATGCTCCAGCATACCCCGACCGTAAGTGATGTTATTGGCAGAGAGAATCAGCGCACTGGCCTCTGATTCCGGTACGGGTCTGGCAAGTAGTTCCTGCAATTGCCTTTGTTGTTTTTGCAGCGGCGGCAATGGCCCGAGGACGTTTTCCAGCGCCGCCAGCTGCTCCTGCAGCTGCTTGAGGCTGTAGGCATCGGGAATGGAGACCACCTTCATCCCCAAATCCCGCAAACGCCGCGCTGCCCGCTGGGCGCCAAACTCGCCCACCAGAATCAGGTCCGGCGCCAGAGGCACCAACTCTTCCGCCCGCCCGCGGTTTAAGTGGATGTTTTCCGGTAGTGGCGCCGAGCGGTAGTGGTCGTCGGCGGAAAGCCAGGTGACCGAGGCAATCTTTTCCGCAGGCACCCAGCTGAGAAGCATCTGGTCGAGGCAAAGATTGAGTGACGCGATACGCTCATAGGCCGTTGCGCTCGCAGACAACAGCAGAGAGGTCAGCAGGAGTATTTGCTTCATTTTTTCGGTGTTCTCCGCCACACCTGAATTCGCAAGCGCCCGCGGGATCAGCCCATATCGATCGCCGCCAAGGCCTCTGCCAGGGTTTTCACCGGATGCATCTCCATGCCTTCGATATCATTTTTCAGCCGGTTGGCGGCGGGCACAATCGCCTTGCGAAAGCCGTGCTTGGCCGCCTCGCGCAGCCGCTCCTGGCCAGAAGGCACGGGGCGTATCTCTCCGGCCAGGCCCACCTCGCCGAAGACCATCAGGTCGCGCGGCAGCGGCCGGTTGCGAAAGCTGGATACCACAGCCAACAGCAGTGTCAGATCGGCGCTGGTCTCCATCACCTTGACCCCGCCAACCACGTTGATAAATACATCCTGGTCACCGACAAGAATACCGCCGTGGCGGTGCAGGACGGCCAGCAGCATATTCAGACGGTTCTGATCCAGGCCCACGGCGACGCGGCGCGGATTGCCCAGGCTGCTGTCGTCCACCAGTGCCTGCAGTTCCACCAGCAGCGGCCGGGTCCCTTCCCATACGGAAGTCACCACTGAACCCGCCGCAACTTCCTCGGCGCGCTGCAGGAATATCGCCGAGGGATTGGAGACTTCCCTCAGGCCCTGCTCGGTCATCGCGAAGACTCCCAGCTCATTCACTGCGCCGAAGCGGTTCTTGTGCGCGCGCAGGGTGCGAAAGCGGGAATCGTGGGTGGACTCGAGCAGTATCGAGCAGTCGATTATGTGCTCCAGCACTTTGGGTCCGGCGATGCTGCCGTCTTTTGTCACATGACCGACCAGAATCAACGCTGTGCCCGTCTGCTTGGCGAAGCGGGTCAGGTAGGCCGCGCTCTCGCGCACCTGAGCCACGGAGCCGGGGGCCGACTGCACCTCGCTCATATGCATCACCTGGATGGAATCCACCACCATCACCTTCGGCTTGACCTCTTTGGCCACGTGGCAAATGCGCTCCACATCGGTCTCACTGAGCAACTGCAGATGCTCCGCCGGCAACCCCAGACGCTTAGCGCGCATAGCCACCTGCTGCAGCGATTCCTCGCCAGTGATATAGAGCGCGGGCATGGTTCCAGACAATTGGCAGAGGGTCTGCAGCAGTATGGTGGATTTACCGGCGCCGGGATGGCCGCCGATCAACACCACCGATCCCGGCACCAGACCACCGCCCAGCACCCGGTCCAACTCCCCGGCGCCAGTAGGGATACGCGGCAGTTCGCCGAGATCGATTTCGGACAGATTCTGGACCTTGCCACTACCTGCGGCGCCGGCGTAACCGGACTGGGCATCGGTAAAGTTAGCTGCGCGGCTGTCCCTGTGCTCCGGGCCCAGGCGCACCTCACTGAGGCTGTTCCAGGTGCCACAGGCACTGCACTGACCAGCCCACTTGCTATAGTCGGCGCCGCACTCGTTACACACGTAGGCAGTTTTCTGCTTCTTGGCCAAATCTCGCTCCGCATTAATGGGGCACATACTCTGCTATCGCGGGGGAGTGTACCGGAAGCGGACCCGGCTTTCTCCTGCAGGCGCTGCTGCGCCGCCGTGCGGGGAGCTCGCGCACTGGGGCCGGTACACGATAGACCAGGCCCCACCTCAGCGTTTAGTTGCCACTTTCCCGGACAGAAGAATCGATTCGGCCGGCGGAATCGGCTACTCGGCTCAATGCATCGGCCAGTGTCGGGAAGAGCGTGCAACCCCATTGGTCCGGCTTGAATCCGGCTTTCGCCAGCGTTTTCAGAGGCTGATACTGGAAATCCGCCAGATACACCCGGGTATCCGAAGCCGCGCATTTTCCCAGGAAATTAGTGAGTGCGGACAAGCCCCCCGCATCGAGGATGGGCACCGCATCCAGATACACAACAATGCCCCGCTGCCGCTCGCACTGCAGAGACAGCTCGCCGAATACCCGGTCCGCCGCGGCAAAAAAGAGCGGCCCATTGATTTTGAAAACCCGCCACCCCTCCGGGACATCCACATCCACCAGCTTGCGGTTACCGGTCACCTCCGCCACCCGGGTCATCTCCGCCATATTTTTCATAAACAGCAGGGAAGCGAGCACCACACCGGCGGTGATGGCAATCACCATGTCAAACAACACGGTGAGGGAAAAGCACACAGCAAACACCAATACATCGCTGCGCGGCGCCTTTTTGATGAGCTGCACAGCTTTGGGGGCCTCACTCATATTCCACGCGACCACCATCAGGAGCGCGGCCATACTGGCCATCGGCAGATGACCGAGCAGGCGCGACAGAGACACCAGTGCAACCAGCACCACCAGCGCGTGGATCATGGCGGCAATCGGAGTCTGCGCGCCCGCCTTCACATTGGCGGCGGAGCGGGCGATGGCGGCAGTGGCGGTAATACCGCCAAAAAACGGCGTGACCATATTGCCGATCCCCTGGCCTAGGAGTTCGCTGTTCGCACTGTGCTTTTTGCCGGTCATGCCGTCGAGCACCACCGCGCACAACAGAGATTCAATGGCGCCCAGCATGGCGATGGCAAAAGCCGCGGACAGCAGATCCCCCGCCAGCTGCCAGCTGAAGACCAGCGGTGTCTCCCCGGGCTGAGTGCGCCCCCAGGGCCATTGAAAGTCCGGCAGCACCGGGGGAATGCCCGCTCCGGAAATACCGTCCGCCAGGGAATAGCTGAAGGTGGACCCCACGGTTGGAACATCCTGACCCATCCGGTTCAACGCCAGAGCAACCATGGTACCCACCAGTACTGCGGGCAGGTGTGGCGGCAGCGGCGTTTTCAGGCGCGGCCAGACCAGCATTACCGCCAATGTCGCCAGGCCGACAGTGAGGCTGGGCGATGAAAAGGCGGGCATGGCCTCCATCAGGGTCAGCATCTTGCCGGTAAAGTGCTCCGGCATTTCCGCAACAGGAAGCCCCATAAAATCCTTCAATTGCAAAGTGGCGATCACCACCGCAATGCCCCCGGTGAACCCCAGGGTGACCGATTCGGGGATGTATTCGATATAACGCCCCAGCCGCATCAGGGCCAACAGCAACTGCATGGCTCCCGCCAACACACTGGCGATCAGCAGACCGGCAAGGCCGTACTGCTGAACCACCGGAGCCAGAATCACCACAAAGGCCGCCGTGGGCCCCGATACGCTGTAGCGCGAACCGCCCAGCAGCGGAATCAGGAAGCCAGCGACAAAAGCGCTGTAAAGACCGTACTGCGGCGCCACGCCACAGGCGATGGCCAGCGCCATGGCCAGAGGTATGGCGATAATGCCGACGGTAACACCGGCGATTAGATCCTTGGCGAAAGTCCGCCTGTCATAGGAATGCTCACCCAGCGCATCCCGTAGGGCGTGGGCGACTCTAAGAGAAAGCAGATGCTTGCGGTGCGCCATAGTTGCGGTTCAAACCCGTGGAGAGCAATGTGAAGGGAAGATTTATGCGCATTATCCTCTCATTTAAAGCATCTTCAATGTTAATATGATTAACATGTATAACTCATAAGAGAGAAAACGAGAGGTTCCCCCATGGAAAACCGCACAGCCCGGCTGACACTGTTGATCGACCCCAAGAAGAAGGCGGTATTCGAAAAACTGTGTGCGCAGGAAGACGTTACCCCGTCGCAGAAAGTCCGGCAGTTTATTCGCGAGTATATCGAGGAGCAGCTGGGGGCCGACTGGAAAAAGCAGGTGTTCGGCCAGGATAGTGAGGGAGCCACTAATTAAGGAACCTCTGATTAATTCGCTTCCTGACGGTAAAAACTCTTTGGAGCCAGATGAGAAGCTCAGGTGATAGGAGGGCCATTTCGAAACCGTCGGATACAGGGATGTATCCGTCGGAGCTACAGGGAAGTACTCGTGCGTTTTCGAAATGGCCCTCCTATTGCCTGAGCGCCCCAGAAGCTACCAAAGAGTTCACGCGAATTAATCAGAGGTTCCTTAATTCTCTCCCAAAGAGGAAAGAGACTCCGAGCCCGGGAGACGGGAAAGAAGCTCAAGTGATGTGATAGGCCAGCGGATACAAGAGCGTATCCGACGGAGCTACAGGGAAGTACCTGTGCGTTTTCGAAATTCCCATCCCATCAATTGGTAACGATAACCGGCGTACCCACCGGCGCATAGCGGTAAAACTTCTGCGCCATATGCCGCGGCATCCGCACACAACCGTGGGAGGCGGGATAGCTGGGCACATTACCGGATGCGTGGAAGCCGATACCGCCGTTGAAACGGATAAAGTAATCCATCTTGGCACCGCGATAATAGGTGCCCGGCGGGCGGCGATGCTTGCGGGTATCCACATCCGCGCGCACTACCCGATGGGTATTCCTGTCCACATAACTGCCGTAGAGGGTGGACCTGTGTTTAAGCTTCTTGCCCCTGACCTTGTAATGCCCCTTCGGCGTTCTGTAGCCGGCCTTGCCGGAGGAAATCCGGGACACCCCCACCAACTTCTTGCCTTTGTAGAAATAGGCCCGCTGTTCACCGAGAGAAACGCGGATGGAAGCAGCTCCTGAGCTGTTGGCCGCGGCCGCCTCGTCGAACCAATTCTCCGGCGCTGCGCTGGCCGCTGTCGCCATTAACGCAGCGAGGCACATCGCCAGAGCGGTGAGATATTGCCTGTACTGCCGTATCGGGTGCATAAACACTCCTCCCGCACTGGCCAGCATAGTGTCGCCCAACCCGCATTCCTACATCCCTAGAGTTGCGCCGACAGGGACCAGCTCATAAACTGCACCCGCCTTAATTTCAAAGTCACTGCCATGCCCGTCCGATTCACCCGCACACTGCTGCTGGTACTGCTACTGGCCCTCAACGGCCAGGCGCTGGCGGCGGGCTGTGACGCCGAAGCCAGCGGGAAAATGCCCATGCCGATGGACATGCAGGGCGATCACCAGTCCCACTGCTCACCCGCTGCCAACGGCGATTGCGAAGCGCACAGCGGTAACTGCGACCAAAGCTGCGGTTGCTGCCCCGGCCACTGCGCCAGCGCACTGCCCGCAGGTGACAACAGAGCAGTAGCCCCTGCCGGAAATATCCAGGCCACCGCCTATCGCGAATTCAGCTCCTCCCCCGAACCCGAAGCGGCTCTGCGTCCCCCGATTCACAGCTGATGCGGGATCAGTGCGCCCGGCGCATTCCCCAGCCGATTGACAATCCGCGCGCATAAACAGCGCGCGACCATCATCTGTGGAAAAGAGTTGAAATCATGTACCGCAAACTGTTTGCCGCCGGCCTGCTGTTGCTGGCTCTGACCTCTTGTGCCGAAGAAAAAAAACCGGCCGTCGAAGACATTCCGCTGACCACGTACAAGTCCGCCAGCTGCGGTTGCTGCACACTGTGGATTGACCACGCCCGAGACAATGGCTTTGCCGTGACCGCCATGGACGTCGACGACCTCAACGGGGTGAAAAATCGTCACGGTATCGACCCGCGTTTCCAATCCTGTCACACCAGCGTATCGCCCGAGGGCTATATATTCGAAGGACATATCCCCGCCAAACTGGTGCGGCGCTTTCTGCAAAATCCACCCGAGGGCGCCAAAGGTCTGGCGGTGCCGGCCATGCCACCGGGCAGCCCGGGCATGGAAATGGGCGATCGCTTCGTGCCTTACCAGGTACTGCAAATCAATGCCGATGGCAGCCACAGTGTCTACGCCGAAATCAATACGGCCGACCAGCAGTACTGAGGGAACAGAATGAACAAAATCAGGAACTGCCGGCGGCAGCTGTTCTCACCCGGCCGCCGGACCTTCATTACCGGTGTGGCCGCCAGCACTGCGTTGCTGGGCTTGCCCGCCGGGCTCAAGGCACGCACACCGCGAGCAGGTAGCGCCCTAGAGACATTGCGCGGCAACCGCTTCGACCTGCATATCGGCTATCAGCCGGTGAATTTCACCGGCCGCAAGCGCACCGCGGTGACCGTCAACGGCAGCCTGCCCGGCCCAGTGTTGCGCTGGAGGGAGGGGGACACAGTCACGCTGAATGTCACCAATCATTTGGCGCACGACTCCTCCATTCACTGGCACGGCGTGATTCTGCCAAGCCATATGGACGGCGTTCCCGGGCTCAGTTTCAGCGGCATCAAACCCGGCGAGACGTTTAGCTACCAGTTCCAGGTCAGCCAGAGCGGCACCTACTGGTATCACAGTCACTCGGACTTCCAGGAACAGCAGGGCCTCTACGGCAGCATCGTGATAGACCCGGCCGAACCAGACCCGGTGGCCTATGACCGAGACTATGTGGTGTTGCTGTCCGACTGGAGCGACGAAACACCCCACAATATCTATTCCAAGCTGAAAAAAGAGGGGCACTACTACAACCTGCGCCGCCGCACTGCCGGCGACCTGTGGCGGGAGATCCGGGACAAAGGGCTGGCGGCCACCTGGCGCGAGCGAGAGATGTGGAACCTGATGCGCATGTCGGACCGCGACATTTCCGATGTAACCGGCCGCACCTACACCTATCTGATGAACGGACAAACCCCGGACGACAATTGGACAGCATTGTTCAAGCGGGGCGAAAAAATCCGCCTGCGCTTTATCAATGCCGCCGCCATGTCGATCTTCGATATCCGTATCCCCGGCCTGAAAATGAAAGTCGTCGCCAGCGACGGCCAGAATATAGAGCCGGTCACCGTGGACGAATTCCGTATCGGCGTGGCCGAAACCTACGATGTCGTGGTCGAACCCGAGGCGGACACCGCCTATACGCTGTTTGCGCAAACCATCGACCGCAGCGGCTTCGCCCGCGGCACCTTGACCTCAGACTTGAGCCTGACTGCGCCGGTGCCCGCCATGGACTACGCGCCGGTACTCACCCACCGCGATATGGGTATGGCGCACGGTTCGAGCGATATGAACCACACCCAACATCCGATGAACGGCATGGATCACGCCCGGCACGGTATGGAACACAACCGGCACCAAATGGGCGGCACTGACCACACAGGGCACACTGCTGCCAGTGGCTACAGCCTGCACGGCGACCGCCCGGAACTGGGCGGTATGCAGGGCGTCTGGTACACGGGAAACCTGGGGCGCGCCGGCTTCGGCAGCCACAGCCCAGTGGTGCACCTGCCGAGCGAATACCGCTACACGGTAGATATGCGATCAGAACAGCCGATGAACGGCCTGCGTGACCCCGGTGTAGGACTGCGAGACCACATGCAGCGCTATGGCCGGCGGGTACTGAACTACGGCGATATCCGCAACCTCACCCCCACCATCGACAAACGCGAGCCCTCGCGGGAACTCCAACTCCACCTTACCGGCAATATGGAGCGTTACCTCTGGGGTATGGATGGCATTCCATTTAACGAGTCAGCGCCGCTGATGCTGAACTACGGCGAGCGCATCCGTATCACGCTGGTCAACGACACCATGATGACCCACCCCATCCACCTGCACGGTATGTGGAGTGAACTGGAGACAGAAGAACCGGACTACATACCGCGCAAACACACGGTACTCGTGCAACCGGGTTCCCAAATCAGCTACCTGGTGACTGCCAATGCTTACGGCCGCTGGGCCTACCACTGCCACCTGCTGTACCACATGCCCGGCATGTTCCGCGAAGTACGCGTCGTTTAAGGAGGGGAGGCAATGAAAAAGCGATTGATCAGCAATGCCGTGCTCGCGGCTCTCTCCAGCACGGCCGCCGCTGAGCCCGCATACCAGAGCGCTCTCACACCGGACCATGTAATGGACCACAACACGCTCTTGACCACGGTCAGCGTGGACCGATTGGAAGCGCGCGGGGACCAGGGCAGCGCACTCAGGGGCGATATCCGCTTCGGCGGCGACCGCGACAAGCTGTGGCTAAAGGGCGACTTGAATCGCGAGGAGAACAGCACCGAAAACGCCGAGCTGCAACTACTCTACAGCCGCGCGGTTGCACCCTATTGGGACCTGCAGATAGGAATGCGCCACGATTTCAGGCTGGGAAACGGACCGAGCGAGAACTGGGGAGTAATCGGTTTCCAGGGGCTGGCCCCTTATTTTTTTGAAGTGGAGTCAGCGCTGTTCGCAAGTGATGGCGGCGATATCGGCATGCGCATCGGCGCCGAGTACGAACTGCTGTTTACCCAGCGCCTGATACTGAGCCCGGAAATAGAACTGGATTTCTATGGCCAGAACGACAGGGACAACGAAACCGCCGCGGGCCTCTCGGAAATGGAAGCCGGTCTGCGCCTGCGCTACGAATTCACGCGCCAGTTTGCCCCTTATATCGGCATACACCACGAGCGTAAGTTCGGCCGCGCCGCCGATTTCGCCCGCGAAGATGGCCGGGAATCCCGAGAAACCACCTGGGTAATGGGCCTCAGCGTCTGGTTCTGATACTGGATACCAGCGTTTTTACATCTGATGAATTCGCTCGCGAGGTTTAAGGAACCCTGATTAATTCGCGTGAACACTATGGTAGCTTCCGGGGCGCTCAGGCAATAGGATGGACATTACGAAAACGCACAAGTACTTCCCTGTAGCTCCGACGGATACATCCCTGTATCCGACGGTTTCGAAATGCCCGTCCTATCACCTGAGCTTCACATCCGCCCCCGAAGCGCCTCTGCCACCAGAAAGTGACTTAATCAGAGGTTCCTTAAAAATACTCCGCCTCCGAATCTTCTGAAGCGCTCGCGCAAATTCATCAGCGGTTCTCTATGTCACCACCAGAGTTCCGCGATACATACGCATCTGGCAGGTAAACTCATACTCCCCTGCCGTCAGGGGCGGCAGGGATACGGCTGTCTCACGCCCGACAGCCAGTTGCGCGCTGATATCCAAATCCGCAAACACCACATATTCGGCGCAGGGGCTGGGGTCTTCGCGCAGAAAGCGCAACTCGGTTTCCCTCCCCGCAGCTACCCGGATGCACCCCGGCTCATAAATACCATCTCTAACTACTATCAATGCGGCGGCTTCCGCAGCCTTATCGGCAGCCGGGCTGCGCTTCAGCAACTGAAACCACCAGACAATAGCCGCGATCAGCGCCAGTCCACTCAGATTGACGAGCAAGCTCATACGGTCACCTCCGAGGGCTTAAACAAACGCAGGCGATTGGCATTGCTGACCACCGTCAGCGAAGACAGGGCCATGGCCCCACCGGCAATCACCGGGCTCAGCAAACTGCCGGTCAGCGGATACAGAACTCCCGCCGCAATGGGAATTCCCAGGGTGTTATAGATAAAGGCGCCGAACAGGTTTTGCTTGATATTGCGCAGCGTCGCCCGCGACAGCTCGATCGCATCCGCCACCCCGTGCAGCGAGGAGCGCATCAGGGTGATATCGCCGGTTTCAATGGCCACATCGGTACCGGCACCTATGGCGAAGCCCACTTCGGCCCGCGCCAGCGCCGGGGCGTCGTTGATGCCGTCGCCGACCATCCCCACCAGCCTTCGATCGGCCTGCAAGTCGCCGACAATACGCGCCTTGTCCTCCGGCAGCAGATCCGCGTAGACCCGATCGATTCCCAGCTGCGCAGCTACCGCCTCCGCCGCAGCGCGGTTGTCACCGGTGAGCATCTGGATTTCCAGGCCGAGTTTTTTGAGCCTTTGTATCGCCAGTTTCGCATCTTCGCGCAGGGGGTCCGCCACTGCGATCAGTCCCGCGGCCTCGCCGTCTACAGCCGCGAACATCACCGTGCGCCCCTGGGCGGCGAGCGTTTCCGCGGTCTCCCGCCAGCGGTCGATATCGATATTTTTGCGCTGCATCAGTTTGCCGTTGCCGAGTAACACGGCGCGGCCATCCACAGTACCGGAAACACCGTGAGCGGTAATGGACTCGAAATCCTGCACCTCACCGGGATTGATTCCGCGTTCCCGGGCCGCAGCCACAATGGCTGCCGCCAGCGGATGCTCGGACGCCTGCTCAAGGCCCGCCAGCAAACGCAACAGCTCCCGCTCATCGCCGTCCGCCTGCAGATCGGTAACCCTGGGCGCCCCCTCGGTGAGCGTGCCCGTTTTGTCGACCACCAGGACATTCAATTTACCCGCCTGCTGCAACGCCTTGCCATTGCGCACCAGCACACCGTGCTCGGCGCCCAGGCCCACGCCCACCATCACCGACATGGGCGTGGCCAATCCCAGTGCGCAGGGGCAGGCAATTATCAGCACTGCGGTGGCTACCACCAGCATATGCGCGACTTTCGGCTCCGGCCCCCAGTTAAACCAGGCGAGCGCTGCCAGCACCGCGACAATCATCACCACTGGCACGAATACCGCGGCAATGCGGTCTGCGAGGCGGGCGATGGGCACACGGGAATTCTGTGCGCGCTTCACCATCTCGATAATCTGCGCCAGGCGGGTTTCGGCGCCGACCTTTTCAGCGACAAATAACAGGCTGCCGTTCTTGTTCAAAGTACCGGCGGACAAGGCATCACCGGCAGTTTTCCGCACCGGCAACGGCTCACCGGAAAGCATGGACTCGTCCACCAGGCTATCGCCTTCCACCACTCTGCCATCCACAGGTATCTTCTCTCCGGGCCGTACTCGCAGGCGGTCGCCCGGCTGCACCGCATCCACCGGGACATCCAATTCTTCACCATCCCGCAATACGCGCGCCTTGGTCTCCTGCAGCGACAGCAACTTCTCCACTGCCGCGCTGGTTTTGCCGCGCGCGCGCAGCTCCAAAGCCTGCCCCAGGTTGATCAGGCCGATAATCATCGCACTGGCCTCGAAGTAAACGTGCCGCGCCACTTCCGGCAGCAATTGCGGCGCCACGACGACCAGGGAGGAAAAGGCCCAGGCGGTGCCTGTGCCCAGCGCAATCAGCGTATCCATACTGGCGTTGTGGTGACGGAACGCCTTCCAGGCCCCGGTGAAATAGTGCCCCCCGCAGTAAACCAGCACTGCCAGCGTGGCCAGCCCCACCAGCCCCCAGGCCAGCTGCTGCCCCAGACTGTGTACCGACATCTCACCGGTCACCAGCCCCCAGATCATCAGCGGCAAACCCAGCCCCAGCGCCAGCCCAGAGCGCCACAGCAGATCGCGGTAGTGCGCCCGGTCCGCGGCACGCTGCTGCTCGCGCAACTCGCGTTCGCTGACCGTTGCCAGTTCAGCGCCGTAGCCGGCGTTTTCTATGGCACGGATACAAGTATCTGCGCTCACACTGCCCCGAACCGAGAGCGTCTTGTCCGCCAGATTGACCCTCGCCTCGGCCACACCGGGCACCTGCTGCAGGGCGCGCTCTATCTTGTTGACGCAGCCGGCGCAGGAAGCCCCCCTCAGGCGGAACAGCTGCGCCGGGGATCCAGCCCCTTCTTTCATGTCACTCTCCATCAGCATTGCTAAGGAACCACTGATTAAGTCGCTTCGTGGCGGTAAAGATGTTTTGAAACCCGAAAAAACTCATATGTGAATTAATCAGGGGTTCCCTAAGGGATCTCTGTTGTCAGGCAAGTTAAAAGCTTCCCCCAAGGGCAGGGCAAGTAAAACTTTGCAGCGACAGTGGATCTCACCTGCCCCGCAGCTGGCGAGCCATTGTAAGCGGACCAGAGGAGCGCGCAGCGGATACACAGGAGTGCTAGAATCGCGCCATGAAACACCCCCTGCTCCCCGAAAGACCCCTTTGCATCTCCCCTACTCTGGCCGCCACCCTCGGCCTGGAGGAAGCAGTATTGCTGACCGCGCTCGGGGACCTGCTGCCTTTCCTGCCTCTGGAGCACCGCTCCGGGCACAACTGGTACACGGCGGACGGAGAACAGCTCAACCAGCTTCTCCCCTTCTGGCAGCCGGCGGATATTCAGCGGGTGGCCACCAGCCTCCGCAACCAAGGCGCCCTTCTGCTGGCCGCCGCGCCCTACGGCAGCAGTGAGCTTCTTAAATTCGCCCTGCCCCTCGGCACCGCCCGCCCGGACCCTCGCTTTACCCCCGCGACGGAGCGCAACGCCAACACCATAGGCCCCAACTGGCAGCCGGATGCCGAGACCATGGCGCGCATCGCCCAGCTGGGCGTACCGGATCACTTCGCCCGCGAACAGCTGCCGGAATTCGTTACCTACTGGCGCGAACGGGGCGAGCCGCGCCACTCTTTCGGCTCCCTGTTCGTTAAACAGGTCAAGAGCAAGTGGGAGGCCTACCGGGCCACCGCGCAGCGCAAGCAGCCCTTGCCGGAAAACTGGCGCCCCGGCCAAGAGACACTGCGCAAACTCTCCGACGAAGGTGTACCGAGCACCTTTGTGCAGCGGGCCCTGCAACGCTTTCTCGACTACCACCACTCCAGCGGCAAACAATCCATCTCCTGGGACCTGGAATTTAACGACTGGGTGATGGAAGACTGGGAAAATCAAGACGCGCCCTTTATTGAGAAGCGCAAACCCCAGCCCATGACCCGCGACTGGCAACCCAGCGAGCACACCTGGGAACAGCTCAAGCGCCTGGCGATCAACCCCGACTTCGCCGCCGAACTGCTGCCGGAATTTATCTACAAATGGCTCGAGCGCGGCGGTCACAGCGCCCGCTGGGGAGAGCAATTTATCCAGTACGCGCGCGAGGAGTGGGCCTACTACTGTCAGGGCATCGAGAAAAACCCGGTGGCCAAGCCCCTGCCGCGGAACTGGCAGCCGAGCCCAGACTGCTTGAGCCACCTGATCAACCAGTGTGAAATAGACCGCGATTTCGCCCTCTCCCTGGTGCCTGAATTTATTCTTTACTGGCGCGGACAGAACGCCGCGCGCAAAAGCTGGGACGCCGTCTTCGTGCGTCACGCTCGCCACCAGTGGGCCGAGCGCAACAAGCTGGCAATAGGAAATTCTTATGGCAAGCCACAAGACACCACCCGCCCGACCAACCAACGCACCCGCGACCGGTCAATCGGCGACATACTCACAGACACAGACTGGTAGTCCCGAACTGAACGAGATGAAGCGCGCCATCAACGAAGTCTTCGCGCTCTTCAAGCTGAACTACCACAACCAGTTCAGCGCCGCCTTCCCGGACACCGAAACCCTGCACCACGCCAAACGCCTGTGGCTGGAAGCACTGGCCGCCTTCAGCCCGCAGGAAATCATGGCCGGTGCCAAGCGCGCGATACTGCAGAGCGAATACCTGCCTACAGTGCACAAGATGCTCACTCTGTGCGCCGCCGGAGAAAACGGCCTGCCCGACGCCCGCGCCGCCTATCGCGAAGCCTGTAACGCACCCAGCCCCAGGGCCAACTACAACTGGAGCCACCCGGCGGTCTACCACGCCGGGCGCGAGACCGGCTGGTTTTTTCTCGCCAGCAATTCGGAGTCGATCGCCTATCCGGTATTTGCCGAGCACTACCGCAAGCTCTGCGCGCGGGTACTGGAGGGCGAAAAGCTGCCGGTGCCCGAACAGCTACAACTGGAAGAAAAACCCGGGAAACCCCTATCCAAGGAAGAAAATGCGAAGAAGCTCGCAGAGCTGCGGGCCGAACTCGATATTTAATGATCCGCAGCAACTGTACACAATCGCTCCGGCAAAACTTCATCAACCACTGGAAATGCAGTAAAAATCCCGTCTAAAACCCAAAAGCAGGTAACGCCATGAAGCGGCCAAACGTTCTGCTAGCGGTATTTTTCCTAGTCGCCTGTGCCCAAACACAGGCCGATTTCTACTCCCATAAATACGGCGGTATCGGCTACGGCAATACGGAATTACAAGGTTTCTGCAACGGCGCCGCAGTATTTGTACGAAACCTGAACTCTTCCGGGCAGACTGCCAGCGCCAGCGCCTGCGGTGAGAAGGGCGACAGCTGGAAAATCTATACCGGCTGGCGCTGGACCCCATATATGGCGGTGGAAGCCAGCTACCAGCAGCTGGCAAAAGCCGACCTGGACTTCCGCATCGATGCCACCAACGGCGAGTTCCTACAGTTTGAAGACAGGATCAAAACCCACCTGCTCAACGCCTTTATCGTCGGTCACTGCCCCCTGTTCGAGGGGCTCAGTCTGTTCGGCAAACTGGGCGGCGGCCTGTGGAGCGCCGAGCTGTCGGAACGCCAGTCCGGGCAGCTGTTATTCGCCTACCCGGTCGCAGAGGACGAAGTGGAGACGCGGCTGGAGGAAGTCAGCGGCAAAGCCTACGACAGCGACAACGGCTTTCACTGGGGATATGGGTTCGGCATCGACTACCGCTACCGTAACAAATGGACGCTGCGCGCCGAGTGGGAATCCTTTACCGAAGTCGGCAGCGACAGTTTCCGCAGCGACTTCGATGCACAAAGCGCCACCCTCGGCTGGAGTATGCACTTCTGAATGCTCAACGGTAGAAGTAAGCATTCAAGACAAACCCGCCCCCAAGCAGCAGCAGAAACAGCAGCGACGACAGCAGCAGCGGGCGCGCACCAGCGCTGCGGATACTGCGCCAGCGCGCTTTGACGCCCAGCGCCGCCATCCCCAGCGCCAGCAATCCCTGAGAGGCCAACTGCAAAACTGTCTGCAGCGCCTGGGGCAGCACCAGCACACTGTTGAGTCCCACCGCCAACGCGAAGCCGAACACAAACCCGGGCAGGGGCGCTGGCGCCCCGCGCCGTTCACCGCCCCGTGCGCGAAACAGTACACTGCCGAGAAACACCACTACCGGAGCCAGCAGCATCACCCGTACCAACTTCGCCACCAGGGCACTCTGCATGGCATCGGCGCCGATGGACTGGCCCGCGGCCACCGCCTGCGCCACCTCGTGCACCGTGCTGCCGATATAAATGCCGAAGACCGACTCCTCCCAGCCGCACAGCGAATAGATCAGCGGATAGCAAAAGGTTGCCAGCGTGCCGAACAACACCACGGTTGCCACCGCCACCGCCACGTCTTGCTCCCGTGCACGGGCCACCGGCTCGGCGGCGGCGATGGCCGCCGCGCCGCAGACCGCACTACCCACCGAAGTGAGCACCGCCAGCTCACGCGACAACCCCAGCAGGCGCATACCGACCCCAATGCCCACCGCGAGCACAACACAGATCACCAGTGTATCCACCAGCACTAACTGCCACCCCAGTGCCGCCACCTGCTGCAGACTCAGATTGAACCCGAAGAGCACAATGCCGAGGCGCAGGGCGCGCCGCTGGCACCAGTTCACCGCGCCTTCATCGTTGCCTTTTGTCGGGTAGAGATTGCCGTACAGCATCCCCAGCAGGATTGCCAGCGGCAATGCCGACAGACCGAGCCCGGCAATCTGCGGTACCTGAGCCAGCGCCACGGCACTCCCGGTGATCAGCAGTAAATGTATCCACATGACAGAAGCTCCCTCGTATTTCCGAGGTGACTTTATCCGCCACATACACTTAACTAAAATGGATATTATTAATGTAAAAATTAAGTACTACTTATGAATTTAAATCTGCGTCAGCTTCGCCTTCTGGAGGCCACCTGCCGTCTCGGGCGGCTCACCGAGGCGGCGGATGAACAGGCGATCAGCCAATCCGCCGCCAGCCAGGCAATCCGCGAACTCGAGCGCACACTGGGCTACTCACTGTTTCACCGGGTGGGCCGCAACCTGGAACCGAGCGACGCCACCCAGCGGATACTGCCGCGGGTACGGGAGATACTGTCTCTGGTAGATACGCTGGAAGACCCCTGCGGCGACCAGGTCCGCGGGGACTTTCACGTGGCCGCCAGCGTCACCATAGGCTGTTATCTTCTGCCACACCTGCTGGCCGCGTTCTGCCGACGCCACCCACAGGTAGAACCGCGGGTAACTATCGGCAACAGTGAGGCAGTCATCGAATTGCTGGAAAAGGGGCGCGCCCGCCTGGGGATTATCGAGGGGCCGGCAGGACACACGGCGCTGGAAGTGCACTCGTGGCGGAAGGACACGTTGAGTGTTTTCTGCGCCGCCGACCATCCACTGGCCGGCAGCGGCAGAATCGAGCGCAAAGATCTGGGACAACAGCGCTGGATAGTGCGCGAACCCGGCTCCGGAACCCGCTCGGTATTCGACGCCGCCATGCGCGCGGCCCGCATCACCCCCACCATCGCCTTTTCACTGCCGCGCCAGGAGGCGATCAAGCAGTCGGTGCTCGCGGGGCTGGGTGTGGGCTGCCTGTCCGCCCTCTCCATCGCCGATGAAGTGGCCGCCGGTCAATTTGTCGAACTGGCGACCCCCCTGCAACTGGAGCGCGAACTGTCCTGGCTGGTGCCGCCGGGCAGGCGCCGCGACACCACCCTGAATGCCTTTCTGTCACTGTTGGAATAGCGTCACTGCAGCGCCAGCGCGTCAGCGATTTCCGTCCAGGAAATCAACTTAAAATTCTGCGCCGCGCTGGGCAAGCGGTTGCGCCCGTCCTGTACCACCAGCACCCCCTGTGGATAATCCGCGCCCAGCGCGGCGCTGGTCACTTCCAGACCGTCGGTCTCGGAGACGCCGTCAATCCCCAGCTCCGGGTTGATATCAACACGGAAACGCCCGACGAACTCGCTGCCGTCGCGACTGAAAAGGGCATAGCTGTTGTTGCCCTGACTGGAGACCACCAAATAGCTGCTGTCGCCGTTGAGGTAAAGCGCCATACCTTCGATGTCATCCACCAGTTTGTCGCCGTCCACCCTCGCCACCAGTTGCGGCTGGCCTTCGCCGGCGACAAAGGCGTCGATATCCAGACGCCAGATTCCGCGATCTTCCTCGGCGTAAAACAACTGCCCGCGCTCATCGTCCGCCACACAGCCTTCCACCAGCCCCGCCAGGGGCTGCCTGGCGCGGGGGAGCAGCTGCCACTGCAGCGGATTTTCCCCCAGGCGAATTTCCGCCAGATGCAGATCGCCCTGCTTGTCGGACATCCAGACAAACAGGCCCCCGTCTTTGCGGGAGAGGCACAAGCCGTAGGGATCGGCGAGATCCATCTCCCGCAGTCCCAGGCTTTCCACCTCGCCATCCGCGGTAATACCGAACAGACTGACCCCCGGCGTGGTACGGTTGGAGGCAGCGGCCAGGGCGGCAAAACGGGCGTGATCCAGCGGGCGCAAATCCACATTGTTAACCCGCCCCACCGGCAGGGCTTGCAGCAGCTTCCCGTTTAAATCGTACACATTGAG
Source organism: Microbulbifer thermotolerans (assembly GCF_001617625.1). NCBI lineage: Bacteria > Pseudomonadati > Pseudomonadota > Gammaproteobacteria > Cellvibrionales > Microbulbiferaceae > Microbulbifer > Microbulbifer thermotolerans. The sequence goes on from NZ_CP014864.1 coordinate 3,081,460, forward strand.
GCCGCGCTTTTTATCGGTGCCGAGGATACGACTCTCTTCGGTGTTGCGCGGATTGACCCAGATGGCGGGATCGTCGGCGGCATCGCCACCGGAGGCGACCGGCGCTGTCTGCGCGCGGGCGGCCACGTGTGGCATCGAAACCGCGCCGCGGAACGCCTGGATTTCCGCCACCGGTTCCGGCAGCGGCACGGCAAAGCGCAACACCGCGTTGCTCTCCTCTTCCAGCGCCAGCAGTTTGCCGCCGGCCACCGCCACGGATACCGGCGCCACACCATCCAGGGACCGGGAAAAAAGCGGCTCGGAAAGAGGCCTTCTCAAATCGTATGCCCACACGCCGCTTTCCGCCGCCACCCACAGATGGCCGGCGGCAGCGTCGACCCACAGGCCGCCAAAGTCCGCGCCCTGCCGGTCGGGGGCGACGAAAACTTCCCGCGCCTCATCCCGCTCCGCGTCGGCATTCAGCCGCCAGATCCCCAGCGGCGGCTGCGCCACCAGCAGCTTCCCTCGAGCGTTATCCACCGCGCAGCTGCTGACCTGTTCGCCGAAATACAAAGGGCGCACTTCACTGAACCCCCAGGACGACGCCCGCGGAAGAAGCAAATACTCTCGGCCGAGGCCGCTTTCATCGATGGCAAACAGATGGATGCGATCCTTCTGGCGGGAAAAGCAGAGCGCGGCCTGGGGCGCGTCCACAGCCATATCCCCGAGAAACTGAAAACGGGGCCGGCCCTGGGCGTCGGGCTCCAGCCCGCGCAGCTGGATCTTGCCGCTGTCCTCGTCGTAGGCCGCCACCAACCAGTGGCCCCCGCCGCGCGCCTGCAACGCAAAGCGTTCCACACTACCGCCATCCAGCGCAGCGATCTCGCTGCCGTCTTCCCCAATCAGCACCAGTCCGCGGGTTTCGCTGGCCAGCAACAGATAATTTGCTTCCCCCAACGACAGCGGCGCCAGTTGGCTGGAGGCAACATCCTGCAGCGACAGTGTTTGCGGATCTTTCAATATTCCAACGTGCTTTGTTGTTACCTCTGTCGTTTTTCCGCACCCAATAAGAAAGTCCAAAAGAGCCGCGACAATACACAGTTTGAGAATTTTTTTTCGCGTCATTTTTTCCACTGCTTGTTAAATCCAACAGCATGGCCGGAGCAAATGCCAGGGGGCACATTTCCACCCAAATCCAGCAAAAGGGACTTTCAGCAATCAGAAGGTACTGTAGGTCAGTCCCAGCACATAAGTGGGGCCGTATTCTTCGTACTGGCCGTTGTAGCCGGCGTTGTGCACGAATAAAGGCTCGTCGGTCAGGTTTACGCCGCTGAAGGTGAGCTGCAGGCCGTTTTCGAACCGGTACTTGGCCGACAGGTCCACCTGCATATGGTCGTCCTCGTAGCGGTCGCCGCCCGCGTCTTCCATATTGACTTCCAACAGCCGCTCTCCCCGGAAAGTAGTGGACAGACGCAGGCTGAAAGCGTCGCGCTCGTAGCCGATGATGAAATTGCCCACTAAATCCGCCTGATTCGGCAGCGAGATATCGTCGCTGCGCTCCGCGTCCGGCCCCAGCCCCAGGCTGGCCTCGGAATCGGTAAAGGTGGCGTTGGCGCGCAGCAGCAGGCCATTGTCGAAGCCCTGGGTCCAGGCCAGTTCGGCACCGGTGAGGGTGGCGGTGTCGCCGTTGACCGGTTGCAGAATTTCCGCATCGTCCACCGGCAGGCTGCCCGCATAGTCGGCAACATCCACCACGCCCGCCACATCCGCGACCACGATAAAGTTGTCGATGCGCTTATGGAAAAAGCTCACCGAAAACATACCCAATCTGTCGGCGTAGTACTCGGCGGAAAAGTCCAGATTGCGCGCTTCGTAGGGGTCCAGCGCCGGGTTGCCCGCTTCGACCTCCAGCTCGCCCTCATCGTACTCAACCGCTGCCGGTGATGGGTTCAGATAACCGAAAGAAGGGCGGGAAAGTGACTCTGTGTAAGCCGCGCGCAGTACGATGTTGTCACTGAAATCGTACTTTAAATTGACGCTCGGGAAGAGATTGCTGTAATCGCGTTGATAGTGCACAGGACTGACGTAGACATCCTCGGCCACCTCTTCGGCACCGGGCACCGCCTCCTCTGACTCAATCACCCGGTAACCATCGGCGCTAAAATCCGTCGCTTCATAGCGCACACCGTAGACCAGCTGCGCCCGCTCCAGCTCGATGGTGTTCATCACGTAGACGGCGGAGATGTCTTCGCTCATCACATAGTCGCGGGCGGAACCGAGGGCGGTTTCGGCTTCGTCCACTTCGAAGCTGGACAGGTTGGCATCGATAAAACGGTTCAGCGCCCCCTTGTTGACACCGGGGCCGAAGGCGGCGAGATCATAGTCGACCTGTCCCATTGCAAAGTCGGCCAGTGTGTAATCGGCGCCGAAGCCGTCGTAGACGGTGGCGTTCAGGTCGCCGGATTTTTCACGGCGGCGCTCGTGCAGGCCGAACTTCAGTTCCGAAGGCTTACCCGCCAGCTGGATCTCACGGCTGAAATCGAGGCGGAAGCTGATTTCCTCATCTTCGGTAAAGTTGTCCTCGATCACCAATTCATCCAGCGCGTAATTGGCCGCGGTCAGAGCCGCTTCCAAGTCATCGGCGCCGACCGCCATTTGCGGCTTTTCGCCGGCACTGGTGTAACCGAGCAGTAGGCCTTCCTGAACGAAGTCCGTATCGCGCCGGTGCGGCTCGGCTTCCTCCGCCTGAGAGTAGCCCAAGGCATATTCGATGCCCCACTGGTCTAGCTGGTGCTCGCCGCCAAATACCACAGATAGAATTTCCTGCTCTTCGAGACGATCCTTCAGGGATTTTTCCAACGCGGCGTCTTCCCAGACCGCGCTGCTGGCACTGATGCTGGCGGGATCGTCATTTTCTTCATCCAGTTTCCAGGAGTTGCGCTGGCGCTCCTCTTCGTCGGAAAAATCGGAGTAGAGGGTGTGCAGGTATAACTGGCTGCTCTCGGACAGGCGCAAGTCGAAATTGGCGGCGAGCCCGGTGCGCTCGCGGGTAATGGTGTAATCCCGCTGTTCGATTTCCACCGCGCCGAAGGCTTCACTGCCATCCACCGCGGTGAGTTTTTCCCAGATGCCGTCGGTTTCAATATTTTCCGAGCCGAAATTGCGCGCCTGGTGACTGGCGACGATGGCGACGCCCAACTCGCGGCCGCCATCCAGCTCGAATCTATCGGTGAAGGTGCCCGCCAGCTTGGGGCTGTTTTCCTCCTGCAATTCGCTGTAGCTGTTTTCAACGCTCAGCTTGAAGTGGCGGCCATCGCGGTCGAGCGCGCTCAGGCTTTTGATTTCAATGGCACCGCCGATGGAGTCGGCGCTCATATCCGGCGTGAGCGTTTTAAACACTTCCAGGCTGGAAAGCAGGTCGGATGGAATCACGTCCATGGCCACCGCGCGGCTGTCGGTCTCCGGCGCCGGTAGGCTTACGCCGTTGATGGTGGATGCGTTCAGGTTGGGATCGATACCGCGCACACCGACAAATCGCCCCTCGCCCTGGTCGCGCACGATAAACACGCCCGGCATACGCTGGAGCGCCTCGGTGACATTGGCATCCGGCAACTCGCCGATCGCTTCCGAGGTCTGGACCGCCACCATCTTGTTCGAGTTGCGCTGGCGCTCAATATCGCTGCTGGCATTGGCGGCCTGGGCGGTTACCGTAACGGTTTCGAGCGCCTGGTTCTGCTCAGCAACGGCGTTAAAGGAAATGATCGCCGCGGCAATGGCCGCCAAAGGCACATTCATCAAACGCGCGTGAATTATTTTGCTATTCATGAGATACCCATTCCCCCATTGTTGGCGTTTGGGAACCCCTGGATTCATTCGCGCCTGAGCCTTACAAAAACCGCAGATTGATTCGCGCTCGAGGCTCCGAGCTACGCCGCTGCCCGACAAGGCTCTGAGGGAAATGAAGCTGAGATTCCTTTATTGGTGATTGCTGTGGAATGGGCGCAGACTAACGGCGCGGTGTGAAGCTTGCGTTACATAAATGTCACAACTTGCGTTTAGGGTATTTTTCTCTGATTACGGAGCCTCCGATGATTTCGCCTCCCTGCGGAAAAGGAACCCCGCGGCCAGATGTATACCTCCTTGCCTGAGCGCTCCGGTATCAACAGCGCGCCCATACGAATCCATCAGGGGCGCTGAAAATTTTTATTCAAGGACACAGCCCCGCGCTCCCGGAGTGACTCATGAGCAAGGAACCGAAAAATCCCACCCGCCGCGCCCTGTTCAAGGCACTGGGTGCCGCAACAGCTGTCGGCGCCACGGTCGGCCTGTTGCCGAGCTGCGGAAAAAAACGCGATAGCGGCGCCGCTAACCTGAGCTTTGCGGAAATCCCCCACGCCCTGGATGACCGGCATCATTTGCCCGTCGGCTACAACGCCGATCTGCTGCTGCGTTGGGGAGATCCGCTTGTCCCCGGCGCCACGCCCTTTGATCCCCGAGCCCTGACGCCGCGCGAACAAGAGCGGCGCTTCGGCTACAACAACGATTTCATCGCCTTTATGCCCCTGGACCCGGGGGCGGGTCCAGGCGAGGGGGAGCGCCACTGCAAGAGCCGCAACAGTACTCGCGGTCTGCTGTGCGTCAATCACGAGTACACCCAACCGCACCTGATGTTTTCCGGCTACAACGATGAACACAGCGCCACCCGCGGCGTCAGCGCGCAGCATGTGGCCGTGGAGCAGGCCGCCTGCGGTCACTCGGTGGTGGAAATCGCAAAAACAGACAATGGCTGGCGGCCGGTGTTGGACAGCCCCTACAACCGCCGCATCACCCTGAACACCGGTATGGAGATCGTCGGGCCGGCAGCTGGAGACCGCCGCCTGTGCACCGGGGCCGACAGCTCCGGCAAACGGGTGTTGGGCACGGTCGGCAACTGCGCCGGCGGCAAAACACCCTGGGGCACCGTGTTGATCGCCGAGGAAGGCTTCGGCGGCGCCTTCCAGGGGGACCCGGACGCTGTCGCCGACCCCGTGGAGGCGCGCAATCACCACGCCTTCGGCATATCACCGCACAACCGCAACTGGGGCGAGTACGACCGCCGTTTCGACATTTCTGTGGAGCCGAACGAGCCCAACCGCTTCGGCTGGATGGTGGAATACGACCCCTATGACCCCTCCTCCCGCCCGCGCAAGCTCACCGGTCTCGGCCGCTTCCAGCACGAGGGGTTTACCCTGGTGTGCAAACCGGGTGCGCCGGTTGTCGCCTATGGCGGCGACGACGACGAACACCAGTTTGTCTACCGCTTTGTCAGCAGCGGCATTTATCGGCCCGGTGACCACACCCAAAACCGCCAGCTCCTCACCGAAGGCACCCTCTACGCGGCCCGCTTCGACGCCGACGGCAGCGGCCGCTGGCTGCCGCTGCTATTTGGCCAGGGTCCGCTGACGCCGGAAAACGGCTTCCGCAACCAGGCAGATGTGCTGATAGATACGCGCCGCGCCGCCGCCCTGCTCGGGGCCACACCGATGGACCGCCCAGAAGATGTGGAAACCAATCCGGTCAACGACTGCACCTATGTGATGCTGACCAAAAACAAAAAACGCAAACACGGAGATATCGACGCCGCCAACCCGCGTCCGCGCAATGTTGCGGGCCACGTCCTGGAAATCGTACCGCCGGGCAAGAAAGGCCGGCGCGACCACAGCAGTAACCGCTTCAAATGGAACACCTTCCTGCTCGGCGGCAACCCCAATGCAGAAGATCCCAATGAGCGGGGCGCCTACGGCCAGCAATCACCCGGCGCCATTTCCACCCACGGCTGGTTCGCCAATCCCGACAACGTCGCCTTCGATCCCAAGGGCAATATGTGGATCGCCACCGACGGCTGCGAGCGATTTGGCTTCCACGACGGCCTTTGGGCCATGGCCACAGAAGGGGAAATGCGCGCGGCCCCAAAACACTTCTTCGGTTGCCCCCGCGGCGCCGAAGTGTGCGGGCCGGAATTCACGCCAGATGGCACCACCCTATTCGTCGCCGTGCAGCACCCGGCAGACGGTGGCTCTTCCACCTTCGACCATCCCATGCACCGCTGGCCGGACGGGGACCCGGCGCTGCCGCCGCGGCCGTCAGTGCTGGCCATCTACCGCAAGGACGGCAGGGTGATCGGAAGTTAAGGCGCTTCCGTTTCATTCACACGGGTGCTGCCGCTAACCCCGGTGCGCGCACAAGTGGTCGTTACTGCCATGGAGCGAATTCCGCCCCCAGGGGCAATTACTGCGGTCGTCTAGACTCAAAGGAACCGTTTCTGGGGAATCTCCATGAAGTTCCGGCGCACCACTACTATCTACGGCTGCCTCGCGGCAGTAGTCCTGATGCTTTTTCTGTTCTCCGCCCGTGCGGCCGAGGAACAACTTCAGCTCAAGGGCTCGGGCGCCAGTTTCCCCTACCCCATCTACACGAACTGGTTCAAGGATTTCTCGCGCAAACACGGGAACGTGAAAGTGCTATACCAGGACAAGGGCAGCGGCGGAGGCATTCAGGATTTTCTCCACGGTGCCGTAGACTTCGCCGCTTCCGGTACGCCGCTGACGGCGGAAGAAATCGCCGCAATCGAGCAGGGCGTGGTGCTGCTGCCCCTGGCCGCCGAACAGGTAGCGCTGACCTATAACCTGAAAGGCGTAGATGGGTTGCGATTGCCGCGGGATGTGTACCCGGCAATTTTTCTCGGCGAAATCACCAACTGGAATCACCCGAAAATCGCCGCAGCCAATCCCGGTATCGAGTTGCCGGACATGCCCATCACCGTCGTGACCCGATCGGACCCCTCCGGTACCACAGACATACTCACCAACCACCTGTGTGCGATCAGCGCGGCTTTCGAGAAGGGCATCGGCAGAAGCCGCCAACCCCGCTGGCCCGGTGCCGCCCGCTTCATCGCCACACCCGGCAACCAGGGCGTCGCCACACGAGTGAAACACACCCCCGGCGCCATCGGCTACGTGGAATACAGTTTCTCCAAACTGCTGGCTCTGCCGGTGGCGCGGCTGCAGAACAAGTCTGGCAGCTATGTTGCCCCCGGCCCACAAGCAAGTGCGGCGGCGCTATCAGAAGTAGAGTTTCCGCGGGACAGGCTGCCGGTCAGCGGTGCTCCCAACCTGGTAGCCGATATTCCCGATCCAGACGGAGAGTCGGCCTATCCCGTCATCGGCCTCAGCTGGCTGCTGCTCTACGCCCGGCAGGACAGCGCTAAAGCGGCGGCCCTGCGCAAACTAGTGATCTACATACTCAGCGATGAGGCACAGCAGCAAGCCAGAGAGCTGGGCTTTATCCCGCTGCCACAGGAACTCAGGCAGCAAGCGCGGGAAACTGTCGGCTTTATCCGCTGAATACTGCCTTCTCCCTCACGGGAAAGCCTCTGATTAATGCGCTTTCTTAACCTTCCCGCGCCGCTTCCCCAAAACTCTCCTTGACACACCGGCTCATGCCGAGAGCGAGCTCGCGCTCCCCCATCAGCACATTGCCGACCTGCTCTCTACGCAACAACATCGCATCCTCGTCGCTGTACGCGCGCACGGCAATCTCGATCGCCGGGTTCAGGATGCGGGCGGTCTCTATCATTTTTCGCACACGCACGGCATCGGGAGTGGTAATAACGAGTATCCGCGCCCGCGCCACATGGGCCTGGATCAGCACCTCCGGCTCCGCCGCATCCCCGGAAACCGCCGGGATACCGCGGCTGCGCAGACTCTCCACAATCTCCCGGTTCTGCTCGGCCACCACCAGCGAGATGCCGTTTTCGATCAAGTCGTCGCAAATTCTCTGGCCTATACGCCCGTACCCCACCAGCAGCGCGTGGCCGGTCACCGACTTCGAGCTCACCGTCGCCGGCAGTTCCGCCAGGGGGTCCGCCGATCTTTCCATCACCCGCGCCAAGCGGGAACGGGAGCGAATCCAGCGCTGCAATGGCTCCACCGCGTTAAACAGCAGCGGATTGAGGGCGATAGAAAGGAGCGCTCCGGCGAGAATGAGATTCTGGGCATCCGCCGTCAGCAGATTCAGGGACGCCCCCAAGCCGGCGAGAATAAATGAGAATTCGCCAATCTGGGCAAGGCTCGCGGACACCGTGAGCGCGGTATTGAGCGGGTAGCGGAACAGCAATACCAGGATAAAAGCGGCCAGGGTCTTGCCCAGCATAATAATCGCCAGCACAGCCAGAACCCGCAGCGGCTCTTCGAGCAACATCCCCGGATCGAACAGCATGCCCACCGACACAAAAAAGAGCACGGCAAAGGCATCGCGCAGGGGCAGTGACTCATCCGCGGCGCGGTGGCTGAGTGACGAACCGCGCAGAACACTGCCTGCAAAGAAGGCACCGAGGGCGAAGGAGACACCGAAAACCTCCGCTGCGCTGTAGGCTATCCCCATGGCGAATACGATCACGCAAAGAGTGAACAGCTCACGGGAGCCAGTGCGAGCAATTCGCCACAGAAACCAGGGGAAAAGCCTGCGCCCCACCACCAACATCAGCAGCACGAAGACGGTCACTTTCACCAGGGTCCAGAGCACCGTGGTCGACAGGTCGCCCTCGCCGACATCGGCACCGCCGCCACCCAGCCAGCCCGCCAGTGGCGGCAGCACCACCAGCACCAGCACCATCACCAGGTCCTCGACAACCAGCCAGCCTACGGCGATGCGGCCGTTGATGGAGTCGAGCAGGCCGCGGGCCTCCAGTGCGCGCAGCAAAACCACGGTACTGGCCACCGACAGTGACAGACCAAAAACCACGGCAGCACCCGGCGGCCAGCCCCAGTAACTGGCAACCGCGGCCCCCAGCGCGGTCGCCACCGCAATCTGCGCCAGTGCGCCGATAATGGCAATACGCCGCACCGACATCAGGTCCTCGATGGAAAAGTGCAGGCCGACACCGAACATGATCAATATCACTCCGATCTCCGCCAGCTGTTGCGAAAGCTCTATATCCGCGACAAATCCCGGTGTTGCCGGGCCAATCAAAATACCGGCGATCAGGTAGCCGACCAGCGCCGGCAGATGCAGGCGAACAGCGGCAAAACCGAGCAATAGTGCGAGTCCCAGGGCAGCGGAAAGCGTGGTGATCAAAGTGATATCGTGATGCAAAGTGCTCTCTTCCTTCAGGCAGCCAAAAAAACCATTTTACCTGTTTTACACAGCCGCAAAGGCGGCAAATCTGTCATGCACACAGGCTAATTTGATAAATGGCGGCGACACACCGGGTAGACCCTGCGAAAATGACAAAACATCTGATCCAATCGCCCAGGTGATACACCGGTGCGGCGTGCTACTATCGACAAATCCCGCAGCCGGAAGGGCCGCGTCCACGCACCAAGCACTGAATGCGACCGCAGGCTGTCCCTGAAGGAGCAATCCCACTTTCAGCCAAAAGTCTAGTGCATGACCAATCACTCACCGACAACGCGCCGCATCGCCAAGACTATCCTCAACGGCTTCGACGCCTACTTCGCCGATTTCCAGAACATCACTCTCGGCGCCAAGGCACGCTTTGAACGCGCCGCGTGGCACGAGGTACACCAAGCCAATCGCGAGCGCATAGATCTCTACAAAACCAAGGTCAACCAAGTGCTGAAGCTGGTTCACTCGGTCACCAGCAAAGACACCGGCCAACTGGATTTGTGGCGAGAGGCCCGCGCCGCCTACGCACAGCTGATCGCCAACCACAGCAACTACGAAATTGCCGAAACCTTTTTCAACTCAGTGTTTTGCAGCCAGTTTCAGCACGACAATATCCACGATAATTACATCTTCGTTAAACCCTCCCGCGCCCCAGACGACAAGCCACTGCGCGACTACAGCATCTACATCAGCTACAGCGGCCGCGACGGCCTGGAGTATATGATCGAAGATATTCTCAACGACTACGGCTTTTCAGTGCCCTGGGAAAACCAGCAGCGGGATATCAAAAATATCTGTGCCGCCCTGCGCAAGGCCCCCCTCTCGGGCCTGGAAAACGAAAAACAGCTGCGGGTGGATATGCTCGAGTCTGTCTTCTACCGCAACAAGGCAGCCTACCTGGTCGGCCGCATGATGTTCGGCGGCGAGGTAGTACCGCTGATTTTGCCCTGCCTGAACAACGGCCGCGGCGGTATTTTTGTAGACACAGTACTCTACAACCAAGATGCCGCCAGTATCGTGTTTAGCTTCACCCGTTCCTACTTTATGGTAGATGCGCCGATTCCGTCGCGTTTTGTACGTTTCCTATCCACGATCATGCCGCTCAAAGAGCGCTCGGAGCTGTACAACTCTATCGGCTTCCACAAACACGGCAAAACAGAGTTCTACCGCCACGTGCTGGCGCATATGAAAGTAAGCAACGACAAGTTTGTGATAGCCCCTGGTATCAAAGGGATGGTGATGAGCGTCTTCACCCTGCCCTCTTACCCTGTGGTGTTCAAGGTGATCAAGGACAAATTCGACCGTCCGAAAACCGTCACCGAAGAAATCGTGAAGGAAAAATACAAATTCGTATCCCGCTCCGACCGGGTGGGCCGCATGGCGGACACCCAGGAATACACCAATTTTATTTTCTATCGCAACCGCTTCAGCGATGAACTGCTGGAAGAACTAAAGCAGCTGGCCCCGTCTAAGCTGCATATCGACGACAAGTGGGTGATCATCAAGCACCTCTACGTCGAACGGCGCATGGAACCGCTCAACCTCTATTTACAGGGCGCCAGCGCAGAAGAGGTGCGCGAAGCCATGGAAGAATACGGCAACGCCATCAAACAATTGGCGGCCGCCAATATCTTCCCCGGTGATATGCTGCTGAAAAACTTCGGCGTCACCCGCCACGGCCGCGTGGTTTTCTACGACTACGACGAACTCTGCCCGCTGACCGAATGCAACTTCCGCAAGATTCCCGAGCCCCAGACCGCGGAGCAGGAGCTGTCTGACAAGCCCTGGTACACAGTGGATGAAATGGACGTCTTCCCGGAAGAGTTCCGCCTGTTCTTCTCAGGAAACCCGGAGGCACGCAAGGCGTTCGAGGAACAGCACAGCGACCTCTACGACTACCGCTATTGGCAGCGGCTGCAGGAGCGCATCCGCGCCGGCCACATCGAAAGCGCCTTCCCCTACCGGCGCAAATGGCGTTTTAAGCGCAGTGGCTCCGGCGCGCTCCAGAAGTGACCGCATCGAACAGATAATGGCAAGTTTTTGCCGCCGCCCGGGCTCTCGCCAAGGCGCTCCTGAACGCCGCGCCAATTGGGTCTATAGTGGAAGAGGTGGACAGGCGAGGGGCAAGTTGTGCGTTTTATTGACTTCGCGGCAGCTGCCGGCACTCTGATACTACTGGTGTCCAGCGGCTGCGGTTACCTCCCCAGCGAAATGGACAAGGAGAAAAAGGACAAGGACCGCGGACATGCGCGCGCGGTCACCAAACCCCATACCGTCAGCTGCAAAACCCCGGCGCGGGGCTTCCGCCAAGTGGCGTTTGACGACCTCTATGTCTTTACAGGCGACTCCGAGCAGCCGTTCCGCGAAGCGGAAAACACACCGGCGCAATATGACGTCAATGCCTATGTCTGGGGATTCGACAACTGTATGGAGGCCGGTCAATGCGAGGGCGGCGATCGCTACTGGTTGATCGGCCGCGGCCCCGGAAAGGCGTTCACCACCTGGGTGGTCACCCCCCAGTATCCCCGCATCACCATTCAATCCCCCTGCCGCAACCGCCTCAAGATTGGCAAACGCTACCGCTTCTCATTCAGTCGCGGCGAACTGGTTGGGTTCAGCCGCCGCTGAGCCGTGAGGCCTGACGCTTCAGATAGCGGTAAATGGCATCCTGAGAGCGGCAGCCCTTTTCCGTATTACTGGCGATGCGCGTGTTGCTCTGCAGCTTGTCCAATACCCGCGCTTTCTGATTGTCACTCCACTGCAGCTCCATGATTTTCTTCACCGTGCGCCGGTGTTGCTCATCGCGGACCGGAAAGGTCACCTCCACACGGTGATCCAGATTACGGGTCATCAGGTCCGCCGATGACATCCACACCTGCTCGTCACCGCCATTGTGAAAAATATAAACGCGGGCGTGTTCCAGATATTTATCCACCAGGCTGATCACCTGAATATTGTCCGACACCCCAGGGGTTTCGCACACCAGCGAACACATGCTGCGCACGATAATACGCACCCGCACTCCCGCCGCGCTGGCGCGGTACAGATGTTCTATCACCTCGCCGTCGACCAGGTTATTGCACTTGAAAAACAGCTCTGCCCGCTTACCGGCCTCAGCGGCAGCGATTTCTCTATCGATGGCACTCAACAACGCCGGGCGATTGGTGTAGGGAGAGACGGCGATGTGCCGATATTCGGGCCTCAGGTGGGGGAACTGGATAAATTCGAAGACATTGTAGACATCCCGCCCCAGGGCCTGATCGCTGGTCAGCAGACTGAAATCACAGTAGACGCGCGCCGTGCTCTCATTGAAATTTCCGGTGCCAAGATGGCTGTAAAACCGGTCCCCGCCGTCCTCCTTGCGCACAATGGAAATCAGCTTGCAATGCACCTTGAGGCCGGGAACACCGAAAATGACCTGTACCCCGGCCTCGCGCAACTCGTTGGACCAGTGAATATTGGCCAGCTCGTCGAAGCGCGCCTGCAGTTCCACTACCGCGATGACCTTTTTGTTGTTACGCGCCGCGTTGATCAACGCCCCAACCACGCGGGAATTTTTCGCCACCCGGTAGAGGTTGATACGGATTTCCTTCACCTGTGGATCGATGGCCGCGGAGACCAGAAAATTCGTGATGGCCCGGAAGTCGTGGTAGGGATAGTAGTAGAGCTGGTCGTGTCCCCGTAACAAATTGAACACGCTCTCTTTTTCCGGCAGCGTGGCCAGTGGATTGAGCGCCTTGTAGCTGTGGCGCGCCGAATCGGCCGGAAAGCCCATAAAGTCTTTGGAATTGTGGTAGCGCCCGCCCGGAGTAAAGCTGTCATAGCGCCCCATTTTCAGTTTTTTCTTCACCAGGTTCAGCAACACTTCCGGCATCTTCGCGTCATAGGCGAGGCGCACCGGCTCCGCCTGCTTGCGTTTTTTAAGGGACTTTGCCACCCGATCGAGAATATTTTGTGTGACGTGCTCCCCTAGCTCCAACTCCGCATCGCGGCTGATTTTAAACATATAGGCCTCGGCCCGCCGGATCGGCAACACATAGCGGAATACCTCCAGCAAACAGGCGCGGATAATATTATCGAGCACGATATAAACTTTTTCTTTCCTGCCCTTGCGCGGTGGAATCACCACGAAACGCGGCAGCGTATCCGTGGGAATTTCAAGCGCCGCGAAACGCTCAGAGCCGTCTTCCAGCAACAAATAAATCGCGAAGTAAATGCTGGTCTCGTTGAGCAGCGGCATGGTGTTCCGGTCGTCGATAAAAAACGGTTCCAGTTCCGGCAACACCTCGCGGTGAAAGTAAGCCTCCACGAAGGCGCGCTGTTTTTCACACAATTGGTTCTCATTGACCAAATGAATATTGTGCTTATCGAGATCCGACAGCACGTTCAAGTAGGCAGTGTGATAACGGCGCTGCAGGCGCAATACCTTTTCATTAATATCCGCCAATAGCTCTGCAAACCGCTCTTTATTTTCCCCTTTGGTAAAAGCGGCCAGGCGGCGCACATCCGCCACCCGCACGCGGTAGAATTCGTCCAAATTATTGGAAAAGATGCCCAGGAAACGCACCCGCTCGATAATGGGGACACTTTTATCCTCCACTTCCTGGAGCACTCTCTCATTGAAGGAAAGCCAACTTAGCTCTTTCGGGTACAGAGGCGTATCATTGAACATGCGTGCTTCTTAATCTACACAAGGAATAGCGGTGATGGGACTGCGACTCCGAACCGGGTCCCGAAAAATAGTAGAGCAGTTTGCTACATTCAGATGACATTTTTTTGACAGAGAACCGCATGGTACCCGACACCGAACGCTACGCCGCCCTCGACCTGGGCTCCAACAGCTTCCATTTGTTGCTGGCGGAATTCCGCGACCAGCGCATGGTGCGCTTGCACACGGACAAAGCCATGGTCCGGCTGGCGGAGGGACTGGACGAAAAGCGCAATCTGGACACGGCCGTGGCCGAACGAGCCCTGGACGCACTGCATCGATTCCGTCCGGTACTGGCGGAACTGCCCGCGGACCACATCCGCGTTGTGGGCACCAACACCCTGCGCGCCGCCGCCAACGCCGACGGCTTCCTCGAGTCCGCCGAATCCATCCTGGGCGCGCCAATCGAAATTATCAGCGGTATAGAAGAGGCCAGACTGATTTACAGTGGCGTTATGGCCGCCGCCGACGGCCCCCCGAGGCTGCGCTGCGTAGTGGATATCGGCGGCGGTTCCACCGAATTGGTGCGCGGTTACGAAACGCCGCAACAACTGCAAAGCCTCTATATGGGCTGCGTGTCTTTCAGCAAGCGCTTCTTTGCCGACGGCATCGTCTCCAGTAACACCGTCAACCATTTTAACCGCGCCCACCGCGCCGCTCGGGCGGAACTACAAGAGCTCCAACACTTAGCGGAAGGGGCTCAAGTGATCGGCAGCTCCGGGACCATCAAGGCGGTGGCGAGGGTTCTCTATGGCGGCGAGCTTGCGGAGATCAAGCGCGAGGATATCGACAAGCTGGCGGCAAAAGTGGCCGACGCCAAGCACATTGCCGACCTGGACCTGCCCGACCTGGACAGCGAGCGGCGCCCGGTATTCGCCGCGGGCCTGGCGATACTGCACGCAACCTTTTGTGAGCTGGATATCCAGACAATGCAGGTTTCCCCCTACGCCATCCGCGAGGGCATAGTGCACGATCTGGCCGGGCGCCTGCACGGTGGGGACCGCCGCGCCGATACAGTGGCGGCGCTGATGCAACTTTGGCAGGTAGGCACGGCACAGGCCCGACGCGTTGGCGACACCGCCCTGGCCCTGCTGCACCAGCTGCGCCCAAAAACGGGCAGCGAGGAATTGCAGCGGCTGCGCTGGGCGGCGCAATTGCACGAAATAGGCCTGGCACTGTCCCACAGCGACTTCCGCAAGTTGGGCGCCTATATGATCGAGCACGCGGACCTGGCCGGTTTCGCCAAGACAGAACAGGAATATCTGGCCTATCTGCTGCGCAATCAGCGCGGGCGTATCAAGCCGCCGCGGGAACACTATGGCTTCCACCCCAACCCCGACCTGCTGCTGTGTCTGCGCCTGGCCTGTATTATCCACCGCGACCGCACCGACCGCGGCCTGGATGGCATCAAACTCAAGGCCCGCGACAACGGTTACCGGCTGCGCCTGCCCCGGGAGTGGCTGGATCAGAACCCCGCGATTGAAGACCTTCTCCGGCAGGAGGAGGAATACTGGCAGTCGCAACCCCAGGCGCTGGAGATCAGCGAAGTTTGAGCCCGCCCACGAATTGATCAGAGGTTCCCATGAAACTCAGCGATGTCACCCTCACACACCAATACGCTGATCTGGGCGGGGCCTTCGGAAGCCGCACCACCCCCACGCCCTTCGCCCACCCCGCATTGATCCATGTGAACCCAGCGGTGCTGCAACTGCTGGGTATAGACGCAAGCGAGGCACACAATCCCGACTGGGCGCAGCTCGGCTGCGGCAAAAAGTTATTCAAGGGCAGCAAACCCTTTGCAATGAAGTACACCGGCCACCAGTTCGGCGTCTACAACCCAGATCTGGGCGATGGTCGCGCCCTCTTACTGGGGGGAATAGAAGCCCGCGGCAGACTCTGGGAACTGCACCTGAAAGGCGCCGGCAAAACCCCCTACTCCCGCTTTGGCGACGGCCGCGCGGTACTGCGCTCCACCATCCGCGAATATCTGGCCGGTGAAGCACTGACCGCCCTCGGTATCCGCAGCACCCGCGCCCTGTGCATTGTCGGCAGCGACGAGCCGGTGGTTCGGGAGGAAATCGAAACCGGCGCCATGTTGATCCGCGTGGCGGAAACCCATGTACGCTTCGGCCACTTTGAGTACCTCTTCTACACCAAGCAACTGGAGGCATTGCAACGGCTGATCGATTTTGTCTGCCAGCGCTTTATCCCCGACACCGGAGACATGGGCACCAGCGAACAGGCTGAAGCACTGCTGCGCTTTGCGACGCGCAGAAGCGCTGAGCTGGTCGCCGGCTGGCAATCGGTGGGCTTCGCACACGGGGTGCTCAACACCGACAATATGTCCATTATCGGCGACACCTTCGACTACGGCCCCTACGGTTTTCTCGACGATTATGAACCCGCCTTTATCTGTAACCACTCGGACCACACCGGCCGCTATGCCTTCGAGCAGCAACCCGGCGTAGTACTGTGGAACCTCAATGCCCTCGCCCATGCCCTGTCCGCCTTCGTCGGTGCCGAGACACTGCGCGAGTGTCTGGAAGAATTCCAGCCACACCTGATCAACACCTACGCCGCCCTGATGCGGCGCAAACTGGGCCTGACGACAGAAGAAGAAAACGACCAGAAACTCTGCGCGGATCTGCTGCAACTGCTCGCCGACAACCGGGTCGACTACACCAATTTTTTCCGCGCCCTGGCCCACTACCGCGGCGAACGCCCGCCTTCGGCGTTACTGGCGTTGCTGCCCCCAGCGGGGCACAGTGCGCTACGCCACTGGCTGGAGGGTTACGACCGGCGGCTGGCCCACGAGAACAGCGATTTCTGCCGACGCAACCGCGCCATGCGCGCCGTGAACCCCAAGTTCATACTGCGCAACTATCTGGCACAGAAAGTGATAGAGGCCGCCGAGACCGGCGATTACCGGCCCTTGCAGACGATGGTGACGCTGCTGCAGAACCCCTTCGACGAGCACCCGCAACACGAGTTCTGGGCCGCAGCGCCACCGGAGTCCGGCAAGCATATGCCGATCAGCTGCTCATCCTGAAGCCGACGGCAATGCCTGACCGCTACTACACTGGACACGGGATTCTGTCTTCTTGCGTGACCTGGTGTAATATCCTGGTCACTCAACCAAAAAGGTAAGCGACATGATGAGAACACTAATAATCGCTGCGTGCAGCCTGTTGTTCGCCCTGCAGGCCGGAGCCCAGGAAGTTGTGGGCAAATGGCGTACCATCGACGACGAAACCGGCCAGCCCAAGTCCATCATCGAAATCTACCAAAAGGGCGACAAATACTATGGTCGTGTGGTGGACCTACTGATGAAGCCGGATGACACCGTGTGCGACAAATGCCCCGGCGAACGCAAAGGGCAGAGAATCGTCGGCATGGACATCATTACCGATATGATGAAAAAAGGTGATACCTACGAGGGTGGCCAAATCTTGGACCCGGCCAAAGGTAAAACCTACGACTGCAAATTCTGGCTCGAGGGGAATGAGCTAAAGGTGCGTGGCTACCTCGGCTTCTTCTACCGCACCCAAACCTGGCAGAGAGTGGAGTAAACCGTCACCGGAATCACCGGTTTTCCGTTAGGGAAAACCGGCTTAGGCGACCTCCAGCCCGCGCCGGGGGTTCGCCAGCAGAAATACCAGCGGCACCGCCGCCAGGTTGATCCACATCAGTAGCTGAAAATCGTTCACATAGGCGATCTCCGCCGACTGCCGCGACAGCTCCTGCATAATATTCAGCGGCAGCGTCTGCAACTCCCCTGTATTCGGCAGCGTGCCCGCCAAATTCCGCGGCACTTGTAAATGTTCCCCCAGTTGTTGCTCATTGATCCACAGATTGCGGGTGAGCACGGCCATCACAATCGATACGCCCACACTGCTGCCCAGATTGCGCGACAAACTGAACAGCGCTGTGGCTTCACCGCGCAGCTGCGCCGGCAAGGTCGCATAGGCCAGCGTGGAAATTGGCACAAATACCAGACCCAGGCCAAACCCTTGCAAAACACCAGTCCACACCAACGCGGAACGGCTTACCTGCAGATTAAAACCAGCCATCAGATGTAAGGAGAAACTGACCAGGAACATACCCGCGACAATCAGCGCGCGACCGTCGACAAATTTCAGCAGGCGCCCGACCAAGATCATCGCCACCATCACCCCCAGGCCGCGGGGCATCAAAACCAATCCTGTCGCCACCACCGGATAGCCTTTCCACTGCTGCAAGTACGAAGGCAGCAGCGCCATGGTGGCCAACAAAATAATGCCGACCACAAAAATAAACACCAAGCCCGATACGTAATTGCGGTCGCGGAACAAGCCCGGCGAAAGAAAGGGTTTTTTTGTCGTCAGCGAGTGCACCACGAACAGATAGAGTCCCAGTGCCGAGGCAATGGCATAGCCCTGAATTTCCAGAGACTCAAACCAGTCCACCTGTTCGCCACGGTCCAACAGCATTTGCAACGCGCCCACCGCCAGTGCCAGCAGGCCAAAGCCAAGCGCATCAAATCGCGGCCTGGTGGTTTCCCGCTCGGGGAGAGCAAAGTAAATACCGAGCAACGACAAAATGCCGAACGGCAAATTAATGTAGAAGACCCAGCGCCACGAGTAATATTCCGTCAACCAGCCGCCCAAAGTCGGCCCCAATACGGGCCCAATCATCACGCCCACGCCCCAGAGTCCCATGGCTGAAGCGTGCTGCTCCGGCGGATAGGTATCGAGCAGAGTGGCCTGGGAAAGTGGTACCAGAGCGGCCCCGAAGACACCCTGCATCAAGCGCCAGAAAATCATCTCGTTCAGACTGCCCGCCTGACCACACAGCATGGAAGTGACAGTAAAACCGGCCACTGACCAGAGAAACAGGCGACGGCGGCCGAAGCGTTGAGAAAGGTACCCCACCGGCAACGTCATAATGGCCGCGGCGACGATGTACGACGTCAGCACCCAGGTAATCTGATCACTGCCGGCACCGAGACTCCCCTGCATATGGGGAAGAGCGACGTTGGCAATAGTGGTATCCAACACCTGAATTACTGTGGCCAACATAATGCTGACAGTAATCCACCTGCGCCGTCCTTCCGTTATGCCCGTTGCACCACTCACGGCTACAGCACTACCCGACTGTCCTCGCCGCCGCTCGCGCGCGCGGCCACTAACTTATCGTCCTCAGCGGTGTCGATGCGCACGCGGGCACTCATACCGGCGCGCAGCACCGGCGCGTTTTTGGCCGGATAAAGACGCAGGCGCACCGGCACCCGCTGCACCACCTTGACCCAATTACCGCTGGCATTTTGCGGCGGAATCAGCGCAAACTCACTGCCGCTGGCGGGGCTAAGACTGTCCACCTGGGCCTGCCACTTGAAATTAGGATAGGCATCCACCACCACTTCAGCCTGCTGACCAGGGCGCACTTCCCCGAGTTCCGTCTCCTTCAGGTTCGCTTCCACCCAGAGCCCCTCGCTGGCGAGCATGCTGATGACGTTGATACCGGCTGGAATCATCTCCCCGACCACAGGGACCTCGTTGGCGATCACCCCCGCCACGGGAGCGACAATACGGGTACGGGACAACTGGTAGCGGGCCTTGTCCAACTGTGCCTGGGCTACCTTGAGGTCGGCCTGCTCCTCCAGGGGAATCTCCGGATTACCGCCCAGCTCCGCCCGCAGGCTGGCGAGTTTTTCTGTATTGATCGCTATCTGTGCCCGCGCCCGCTGCAGCAGCTGGCGGGATTCATCCAACTGTGCCTCCGACAGGGCCACGTCGCTCAGCTTTTCATTGCGGGACAGCTGGCGGCGATAAAAGTCCGCGTCTTTGGTCGCCTGCTCCAGGGCAGCTTCCGCCTCAGCGTACTCAGCCCGGCGAGCGAGTAATTGGTTGCGCACCTGCCCCAGGTGCCCTTCAGCCTCGGCCACCGCCAACTCGAAGGGGGTTGGGTCCAGCTGCACCAGCAGCTGCCCCTGCGCCACCACCTGATTGGCCTTTACCAATACTTCGGCCACCACGCCACTTACCTCCGGCGCCAGGGAAATCTTGTCCGCTTTGACATAGGCGTTCTCGGTCTCCACGCGGCCGCCACCGCCAAACACACACCAACCTGCCACCGCCACAGCGACGACAATGCCGAGGAGAAAGCCCAGCTGCCGCGCCGGCAAATTCCCCATCTGTAGCCCCAATTTGCCCCTCAAGCTATACCTCCTCTCGTGTCAAATTCTCCCGCAACCGCGCCAGCAGACCATGCAACTGCCGCACCTCTGCCGCCGAAAAACCGGCCAGTGCCTGAGCGCGGGTCTGCTGAGCCAGGCCGCGCAACAGCTCCAGTGCCGGCTGGGCGGCTTCGGTGAGATAGATGCGGAAGCAACGCCTGTCCTCCGGGTCCGGGCGGCGCTCCACCAGCCCTTCCCGCTGCAGGTTGTCCAGCTGTCGCGTCAGACTGATCGGCGCCACATCCATACGTTCCGCCAGCTCCGCCTGCTTTTGCCCCTCTTCCCGGCTCAGATGCCAGAGCACCTGCCAACGGGAACGACTGAGGCCGTGGGCCTTGGCTCGGCGATCGAAATTGCGCCGCAACAGGCGCGCGGCGGAATGCAGCTCAATACTCATCTCAGCGGCGCTGCCTTTTGCTGCATCGAAATCTTCGGACATGCCCCCTCCTTTTGAAGGGCGCTTATTATAAGCATGCTTATAAATGTCGCAATGAGAATTCGTGCATCCTTTGATGCAACCGTGACCTTAGGGAATCGATGTTAAATAGATGCAGGCGCGCGGCTGACGCAGGGACGCTCACACTTTTGGCGGGAGCGGGGTTGATCGCACATTGAAAACAAAAAAGGGAGCGCCCCCGAGGTTCCCCCCTATAAAAATCAATTCATTGGCAGTGCTGCTGCCTCAACAGAACCGCTATTTGCTTACCCTTGGTCAGAAAAGTCTAAGGAAACTCTGATTAATTCACGTTCTGGGGGGAGAGATTCTTCGTGGGCGGATGAGAAGCTCAGGTGATAGGGTGGATATTTCGAAACCGTCGGATACAGGGATGTATCCGTCGGAGCTACAGGGAAGTACTTGTGCGTTTTCGAAAAATCCATCCTATTGCCTGAGCGCCCCGGAACCCACCGTAGTATCCCCTCGAATTAATCAGAGGTTCCCTAAGCAAATCCTCATCAAATCGAAGCCCTCTCAGGCCAGCCTCCTCACATAATGCTTTGAAGGAGGAGCAGTAGAGCACGCCACTTCCCTGCAACTTGGACTTAAATAGAAAGCGGCCTGCAACATCGCCGTCATCAAAAAACAGAGTTTCCAGGCCTACAGCCAATTCCCCATCTACATAGCGTCAGACACAGAGGCTTTCATCCTCTTTTGCAGAGGCGGCGTATTCAGACTCCGGGCCCGGAAAGATTTACCGGGCCCGGTACTGTCAGAGGCGTTATTTTTTCAACACCTCGATCCGGTCCACCTTCTGGAAGCCCCGCGGCAGTTTATTGCCGCGGCGACCGCGCTCTCCAAGGTAGTGCTCCAGTTCGGAGATTTTGATCTTGGTATGGCGTTTGCCAGCGTGAATCACCAGCTGGACATCCCCCTCCAGCACGGCGATACCCACCACAAACTCCTCGCGGCTGGCGGCGCGGGCGGCGGGGATATTAATAATCTTATTGCCCTTGCCTTTCGCCAGTTCCGGCAATTCGGAGACAGGGAACACCAGCATGCGCCCTTCGCTGGTCACCGCCGCCAGCAACGCTTCGCCGGGGTTTTCCACCACACAGGGCGGCAACACCCGCGCGCCCTTCGGCAGTGTCAGCATCGCCTTGCCCGCCTTATTGCGCGATTGCAGATCCGCCAGCTTGGCAATAAAGCCATAGCCGGCATCGCTGGCCAGCAGAACCCGCTGTTCATCGGCACCCATCAAGAGCCCCTCAAAGACAGCACCGGAAGGCGGGTTGATGCGGCCGGACAGGGGCTCTCCCTGGCCGCGCGCGGACGGCAGAGTATGGGAGGCGATCGCATAGCTGCGCCCGGTACTGTCCAGCAACAACGCCGGCTGGTTACTCTTGCCGCGGGCGGCCAGCTTGAAGCGGTCGCCGGCTTTGTAACTCAGGGCGGCCGGATCTATATCGTGTCCCTTGGCCGCCCGAATCCAGCCCTTCTCCGACAACACCACGGTGATCGGATCACTGGAAAGCAGTTCCGCTTCGCTGAAGGCCTTGGCTTCGGCGCGCTCCACAATCGGCGAGCGGCGCTCGTCACCAAATTCTTCCGCCGCCGCCAGCAGTTCTTTCTTGATCAGGGTTTTCAGGCGCCGCGGGCTGTCCAGGGTTTTGGTGAGCATATCGCGCTCTTTCTCCAGCTCCGCCTGCTCACCGCGGATCTTCATCTCTTCAAGCCGCGCCAACTGCCGCAGTTTGGTATCGAGGATATATTCCGCCTGCACGTCAGTCAGCTCGAAGCGCTCCATCAGCTCGCGCTTGGGCTCGTCGTGGGTACGGATAATTTCGATCACTTCATCAATATTGAGGAAAGCGATCAGCAAACCGGCCAGCAAGTGCAGCCGTTTTTCCACCTTGTCGAGGCGGAACTGCAGGCGGCGGCGGGTGGTTACAGTGCGGAAGCTGAGCCATTCCCCCAGGATCTTATCGAGAGACTTCACCTGTGGGCGGCCGTCGATGCCGATCATATTTAGGTTGACCCGGTAACTCTTCTCCAGGTCAGTGGTGGCGAACAGGTGGTTCATCACCGCTTCCAGGTCCACGCGGTTGGATTTCGGCACTATCACCAGGCGGGTGGGATTCTCGTGGTCCGATTCATCGCGCAGATCTGTAATCATCGGCAGCTTCTTAGCCTGCATCTGCTGCGCTATCTGCTCCAATACCTTGGCGCCACTGGCCTGATAAGGCAGCGCACTGATGACAATTTCGCCATCTTCCTTAGCCCAGATAGCGCGCATTTTGATCGAGCCACGGCCGGTCTGGTACATCTTCTGTATCTCTGCGCGCGGCGTGATGATCTCCGCCTCGGTGGGCATATCCGGGCCCAGAATATGCTCACATAGCTCCGCCACCGTGGCCTTGGGGTTTTCCAGCAGCGCCACCGTCGCATTGACCACTTCGCGCAGATTGTGCGGCGGTATATCGGTGGCCATACCCACGGCGATGCCGGTAGTGCCGTTCAGCAATATGTTGGGCACCCGCGCGGGCAACACCGCCGGCTCATCCAGAGTGCCGTCGAAGTTCGGCTGCCAGTCTACGGTGCCCTGGCCCAGTTCCGACAAGAGCACTTCCGAGTATTTGCCCATGCGCGACTCGGTGTAACGCATGGCGGCGAAAGATTTTGGATCGTCCGGTGAACCCCAGTTGCCCTGACCGTCGATCAGGGGATAGCGGTAGCTGAAGGGCTGCGCCATCAGCACCATGGCCTCGTACACGGCGCTGTCGCCGTGCGGGTGATACTTACCGATCACGTCGCCCACGGTGCGGGCAGACTTCTTGTACTTGGCGGTGTTCTTGAGCCCCAGCTCGCTCATGGCGTAGACGATACGCCGCTGCACGGGCTTCAGGCCGTCGCCGATATTGGGCAGGGCGCGGTCCAGGATCACGTACATGGAGTAGTCCAGGTACGCCTTCTCAGTGTACTCCGCGAGCGACTGCCGCTCGCTGGCCTCATAAACGGAGGTATCGGTCATACAACTCTCGTTATCTTGTGCGGAAGGAGCGGATTATGGCCGACAGGTAGCCCGGGTTCAAAGTCCAACATCTTGCTACTACCATGACCGCTAGCCATAATCGCAAAGAATCCACTGCGCAAGGAGTGTGCTATATGTGGCTTGAACAGCCTCCGGCTCCCAATGCCCCACCCAAAGCCGCAACAGCCCTGGAAATGGCCATCTACGAATTTGAAAAGAAGTGTGATGCCTATCACGCGGCCCAATACTCCCCCTCCTTAAGCAATGAATCCCCGCAAGAACGGGATAAACGCCTACGAGAGTGGCGTGAGGCACGAGAGCATCTGGAGCAGGAGCGCAGACGAATCAATACGCTCGCGTCTATTGAAGATGGGTTGGTTAAATACCGGATGGAATTCAACGCCCTGACATCCTCCCAAAGACTTGAGCGCATGCGTAAGGAAAAGCATCACCCAACCAAGGTGCTTGCCCGTCACCTGCTTGCAGAAGGAGAACCAAAACCCAGCCTACAGCATGTAGCCCACCACCTTATACCGGGGAAAGGGCGCTGGAAGCAGAAAAACCTGCTAGCGGCTCGCATCAAACTGCATCTGTCCGGCATCCGCATAAACGATCCGAGAAATGGCGTATGGATACCAAACTTGAAAACACACAAAAATCACTGGGCCACACCCGAAGCCCCAACACATAAATCCATACACGGCGTAAACTATGAGCACTGGATTTCAGTCCAATTTCTTCCAATCCCTCCCGGGCCAACCTTCGTCGCCAAATTGAGAGACGTTAAAATGAAAATTAAAAGCGGCACCTATCCGGTAAAAATCGAAAGCCCAAAAGATCCATTGTGGAGCGGCAAATAATGAATCTCTACAGACTAAAGAATGATGAAAAGTCGTTCAAAGAGCTTTCCTTAGACTGCGTCCAACTTTATGAACAGCTCCACCTGGAAGATTCGGAATCCGGCTTGTCTGATTGTTCGGATCTGGGCACTAGCGGCAAGCCATTTCCACACCCGTGGAAACGGGTCAAATCCGACTTCGAAGCCTCTCCCATGTACCCCTCTGCAGTAAAGATCCCGAATATTTCCATATGGATAGGATCAGCATTAGTACTTTCCGAGAAAGCCAAGGCCGCGCTAAGCCTTATACTTGAGCCGCATGGAGAGTTTCTACCCGTACAGGTTCAGGAAACCAACTACTTTATATTCAACCTATTTACCTATGTCGAAGTAGACGAGAAAAAAACCGTTTACCAATATTCCGGTGAAGATCGAACCTTCCCTGATGGAATTGAAAAGCTTGTCTTCAGTGAGAGCGATCTACGGGGAAAGTTCCTGTTCCGCTCGGGCGAAAAATCTTTTGGGGGAGTGTTTTGCACGGATGAATTCAAGCAAACCTGTGAAGAATTCGATTTGGACGGTTTGATTTTCGACGAAGATATATCCAATATCTACTAAAATTCAAAAAAATGCCTCTGACTTTCGCATTCCTACACCACCTCACCGCCTTCGCCCTGGTCTCCGCCATCGCCATAGAACTAGTGCTGCTGGGGCAAAAGTTCACGCTTGAGAAGGCGCGCAAGCTTCAAATCGTCGATCGGGTACTAGGTATTTCCGCGGGGCTACTCGTGGTGGTCGGCCTGTTGCGGGTTTTCTACTTCGAGAAGGGCAGTGCCTACTATTTCCACAACGGCGCCTTCCACGCAAAGCTGGCGCTGTTTTTTCTTGCCGCATTGCTTTCCATTTACCCAACCTTTCGCTTTGTCTCCTGGAACAAGTCCCTCAAACAGGGGAAACTGCCGGATGTCAGCGAGCGGCAGTGGAAGCGGATGCGCGGCATTGTGCATATCGAGCTGGCGGCGGTAGTCGGTATTCTGTTGTGCGCGGCCATGATGGCGAGAGGAATCGGCTACTTCGGCTGAACCGACAGGCAAGTGCATTGGCCAAACTCATACTTCACCAGGTGTCGATCGGCACCCTCCAAAATATTAACCTGGAAGTGGCGCCGGAAGAGATAGTGTGCCTGTCCGGTCCTTCCGGCGCTGGCAAGAGCCGCCTGCTCAGGGCTGTTGCGGACCTGGAACCCCACGGCGGCACTGTGAAACTGGGGAATTTGGCGCAGGGCTTAGTACCCGGCCACCGCTGGCGGCGCTCGGTGATGATGGTGCCTGCGGAGAGCGCCTGGTGGTTCGACACTGTCGGCGAACATCTGTACAAGCCCATGCCAAAAGCCCTTCACGCTCTGGGTTTCGACGAGGACGTGAGCGAATGGTCCGTCTCCCGACTATCTTCCGGGGAAAAGCAACGCCTGGCACTGATTCGAGCCCTGTCCCGCGAACCCGATGTGCTATTACTCGATGAGCCCACCGCCAATCTGGACGAGAAGACCACCCGGCAAGTGGAAGATTGGCTGATATCCGTAATCCACGCACAAAACCGCCCAGTGCTGTGGGTAGCCCACAGCCGAGAGCAAATCCGGCGGGTGGCCAAGCGGCACTTTTGCATCGAGGGTTCGAAACTGCTGGAGCTGCAGGAATGAATGCAATCGCCCTGTCCTGGTGGCAGCTGGCGCTGGCCTCCTGTCTGGTGATGGCACTGGCCGCCTGCACCTTCGCGGCGCACCTGGGCGTGGGAAAATCCCTGCTGATCGCCGCGCTGCGCACCGCCATTCAATTGGCGCTGATCGGACTGGTACTGGAAGCGCTCTTCGCAGTGGGCAGCCTCTTTTGGGTGGCGCTGATGGGACTGGCCATGCTGCTGCTCGCAGGCCGCGAAGTTGTCGCGCGGCAGAAATATCGGCTTCGTGGCGGCTGGAGTTTTGCCATAGGCACACTATCGATGTTTATCTCCGCCTTCAGCGTCACTGTGCTGACACTGGTTGCGGTCATCGGCCCCGAGCCCTGGTATCAACCCCAGTATGCGATACCGCTCCTGGGTATGCTGCTGGGCAATACCATGACCGGCGTCGCGCTCGGACTGGACCGGCTCACTGAAAGCGCGCGGCGTTCCCGCAATATTATTGAAAACCGACTGATGCTGGGGGAGACCTGGTCAGAAGCCTGCGGCGACTTCCGCCGCGAAGCCATGCGCGCGGGGCTGATGCCGATCATTAACGCCATGGCCGCCGCTGGCATCGTCTCCCTCCCCGGCATGATGACCGGCCAGATACTCGCCGGCAGCCCGCCGGCACTGGCGGTTAAATACCAGATCCTGATTATGTTCACCATCGCCGCCGGTACCGGGTTCGGTACCTTTGCCGCGGTGGCGCTCTGTTCGCGGCGGCTGTTTGACAGGCGGGAACGGTTGCGGGTGGATCGGCTGACAACAGCTGGGCGCGATCGTTTATTTACGTAAAATTTATGCTAAGGAACCTCTGATTAATTCATTCCCTGGCGGCAGAGGTTCTTCGGGGGCGGATGTAAAGCTCAGGTGATAGGACGGATATTCCGAAACCTTCGGATACAAGGAGGTATCCGGCGGAGCTACAGGGAAGTACTCGTGCGTTTTCGAAATATCCGCCCTATTGCCTGAGCGCCCCGGAACCTACCATTGTGTCCACGCGAATTAATCAGAGGTTCCTTAAATAAACGCACAAACGGATAAGAATACGGTGAGCTTCTGGGCCTAAGAAGTGGCGGCACGTGGCCGCCACAATAGATTATTACCAGTTGAAGTTAACCTCAAACTGTACAGAATTCTCCGCACCTTTGTCGCCGGTATAGCTAAAGTATGCCAGGGTACCGGAAAATCTATCGTTGAAGGTAAAGCGCGCGAAAGGCTTCAAATAAGTGTCACTCTCAATCTGAATTTCTTCGCTATAACAGTTGCTGCAATTGGCAATACTGCGATCGATATCAAAATAGCGATAGCCAACATTCATCCCCAGCGAGACGCCCTCACTGAGCGGATACAAAATACCACCATCTAAATACAGGGAGACTGCATCGATACTTGAGTCCTCCGTGTACTCATCATCTGTCCACGAGTTCTGCACTCTCTGGGAAAATTCGGCTTTATCATCGACATAAAACAAAGAGGCCCCAATCGTAAAGTTAAACAGCCCCTTTTCACCACTGTAGCTACCTCCTAGGCCAATACCGCTGTCAGCAATACCGTTAACCGTAGCCACATCGGTATTGAAATTAATAAACTCAGCGCTTATCCCCCAGCTTCCCCGGTATTCGGCACCTTCCTCGACCTGCTCTTGCGCGGCAGCAGCTGTCGATATGGCCCCCAAAACCAGCCCAAGCACCAGCTTTTTATACTTGTACATGTTTTCATTCCTTTACCAACTAAAAAAGGAGGGCGGATTAAAAACTTATGCACAATTAATTTCAACTGGGTTTAAAAATTTTTGATGAACTTATGCAGGTACAGCAGTACGTTCAAGAGCACTCAAAAAAACTGAGCTGGTATTTCGCAAACACAAGATGCAGAAACTTGTTCGTATATTTTTGAATAACAACCCCGTGAGTACCCCGGAGCCACCGCAACTTTCACACGACGCCTCCGGAAGCACCCAAGTATTGTTACACCCCCGTCAAAAGATGCTTTTCTCTCACTTCATTGATTAAACCACCGGCCTTTATGGTTTCTATCTCCTCGGGGGAAAGGTCATGGCGAAGTGCTATCGTTTCCCCGGAAGTGTTGTTTTTTATATTTACCGGCTGACCGGGTTTCAGCTGTTTCATGGGAGCGTCAATTTCCAATTCGGCATCCTGCGCCAATTTGTCGTAATCCGCGGGATCATCGAAGAGCAGTGGCAAGATGCCAAAGTTGATCAGATTTCGACGGTGGATGCGGGCCATGCTTTTGGCGATCACACAGCGAACCCCCAGGTAGCGGGGCGCTATGGCTGCGTGTTCGCGGCTGGAGCCCTGGCCGTAGTTATCACCGCCCACCACGAAGCAATCCCCGTTTAGATCCATAGCACGCTGATAGAAATTTTCGTCGACGCGGCAAAAAGCATAGCGGCTGATGGCGGGGATATTGGAGCGCAGGGGGAGTATTTCGGCACCGGCGGGGAGTATTTCGTCGGTGGACACATTGTCCCCCGCTTTGAGCAGCAGCGGCCCCTTCAATACTTCCGGCAGCTTTTCAAAATCCGGCAAGGGTTTGATATTGGGCCCCTTGACCAGCTCCACCTCAACGGGGATTTCCTGGGGCGGCTGCAGCAGCGGGCGCATATCGGACAACTGTTCCGGTTCGGTGAATTCCGGGTAATCCATATCCAGGTCGCGGGGATCGGTAATCTTTCCCGTCAGCGCACTGGCAGTGGCCACTTCCGGGCTGCACAGGTAAACCTGATCCTCCTCGGTACCGGAGCGCCCGGGGAAGTTGCGCGGCACGGTGCGCAGGCTGATACGGCCGCTGGCGGGCGCCTGCCCCATGCCGATGCAACCGCCGCAGCCGGTTTGATGCAATCTGGCACCGGCTTCCAGCAGTGTCGCCAAATCCCCGCTGCGGCTGATTTCCTCCAGCAACTGGCGCGATGTGGGGTTGATATCAAATGACACACTGTTATCCACCCGCCTGCCGGCGACCATACGCGCGGGTATGACAAAGTCCCGCAGTCCCGGATTGGCGGACGAGCCGATATAGCTCTGGTAGATTGGCCGCCCCGCCACTTCCCGCACCGGCACCACCTTGTCCGGGCTGGATGGACAGGCGATCAACGGCTGCAGTTTGGACAAGTCGATAGTGTCCTCTTCGTCGTAGGTTGCGCCCTCGTCTGCCTGCAGTGGAACAAAGTCCACTTCGCGCTGCTGCTGTTTCAGAAAGGCCTGCACCGCTTCGTCGGCGGGAAAGACGCTGGCGGTAGCCCCCATTTCCTGGCCCATATTGGCAATCACGTGGCGATCCATCGCCGTGAGCTGTTTCAGGCCGGGGCCGTGATATTCAACAATCGTGTTCACGCACCCCTTAACCGTATAGCGGCGCAGCATTTCCAGAATAATATCCTTGGCGCTGACCCACGGCGGCAGTTCACCAACCAGCTTTACGCCGAGAATTTTCGGCATCTTAATCGCGAAAGGCAGGCCGGCCATCGCCATGGCAACCTGCAGCCCGCCGGCACCTATGGCGAGCATGCCCATAGATCCGGCGGCACAGGTGTGGCTGTCGGACCCCAATAAGGTTTTTCCGGGGATGCCGAAGCAGGACATATGCACCGGGTGACTGACGCCGTTTCCCGGCCGCGAATACCAGAGACCATATTTCCGACAGGCACTCTGCAAGAACAAGTGATCGTCGGCGTTCTTAAAATCCGTCTGCAACAAGTTGTGGTCAACATACTGGGCGGATATTTCCGTTTTTACCCGCGGCAGGCCCAGGGCCTCAAATTCCAGCATCACCATAGTGCCGGTGGCGTCCTGGGTGAGCGTCTGGTCGATCTTCAGTGCGATCGTGCTGCCCGCTTCCAGGGAGCCGCTGACAAGATGGCTCTGGATCAGCTTTTGGGCGAGGTTCATTGCCATAATATTCACCTTCCTTAGTGTTTACAGCGCCTTATCCGGTCCGAAAAAAACCTGAGCGCCGGGAAGCGGATGAACCACAGGTTCCGCTGGCTCGCTACCGCGAAAATTCCACCCGCGGTTCGTCGAAATCACGTCCATTGTAGTCGGGCGCACAGGGAATCAGCTCTTGGGCGCCTATTCCCTCGTCTATCAGGAAGCGCTCTATCTTGCGGCTGCGCTCCTGCGCCAGACGTTCAAACTCCTCAAATAACTTCAACGGTGGATTCCGGTAGAACTTTTCCCTCGCTTTGCGGCTGCCGCCCAGCCCCGGCGTGGAATCCGGATAAAGCGCATACCAATCGCGGGCATTGGCAATGCCACAGATGCCGGGGCGCGCGTCCGGGCGCTCGCGCAGCCTTACAACCATTTCCCGCAGCTGCTCCCAGGCTGTGGCGTCGAGCTCACTCTTGCCGGGCTCGAAAAAAATCGGCTCGAATCTGACCGCACGGAAACGCCCCCAAGCGAATTTCGCCAAAGTATAGAAGCCAACCGGTGTGAAATAAGCAAACAAGGATTCAATAATTGCCCGCTGCAATAGATGACTGAAGATAAAACTGAAGGAAAATTTCGGATCATAGAGATCGCCGCTTACCGGCATATCGAATCGCACATTGCCCTGGCCGTCTTTTAACAGCAGCAGCGCAATATCCAGCGGGATAATGGAAGACTTCACCGGAAGCTTATCCTTCTCTTGCACACGGCGGACCTTGATCTTATTCAATTTCATATCCGCAAAGGCGTTTACCTTGTTCTCCCGTATACGGATATCCAGGCGCGCGTCCAGCTGCCCCTGCAGAATCTTGTAGCCGAGCAACTTGGCCATATAAGGCGTCGCGGGGATCAGGTTGGTATTTTCGATATAACCGGTCAGATCGGCGTTCCACTTTTTGGTTTCGAGGTAGCGGATGGTGCCCGCCAGTTGAATTTCACCGAAACCGCCGGGGCGGCCGTTGAACAATACCGTTGCCGGAGGGTGAAGCGGCAAATTGCTGACATTGCGCAGGGTTAAATAAATTGCCCGTATCGGCAAGCGCGCGCGATATTGGCCCTGGCGGTCCACCCAAGTGAAGGTACCGTGGCGCACGTCCAGCTCGCGGATGTGATAGCGCACTTTCATCCCTTCAGTAATGGCGTCTGCGGCGCGGATCAAGGGTTTTTCCTGCGGCTGTGTGCCTGTCAGCACATCCACATCCCGCGCCAGCGGGTATTCGCCGGAGCGGTCGCGCATAACGATCAGGCGCGGTCGCAGTGCATCCACTTTTTCGATTTCCAGGCGGTTGCCGCGCCTGTCGTAATGCAATTGCGCAACACTCATGCCAGCCAGACGGCCGATAACAGAGTGGCGCTCGTATTCCGGTGCCCCCTCGCGCCGATCGAAAATGGCAAACCCTTCCGCCTCGGCACGCAGAAAACGGAACTCCGATTCTCCACTCAACAGCTGTTCCACCGATACGCTGTCACCGCGCACCAGGCTGCGCCCCGTTCCGGTCAGCAGCTGTACCTTGTGCAGCTGTAATTGTGCCAGCGCCAATTGTCGCGTAGAGAAACGATAGCTGCCGCTGACATCAACAGCATCGAGTGTCAGGCAGTGGTTTAGCCTTTCCACATAACCCGGCGGCACGCAGCCGGCGGCGCCCTGCAACCGCAGCTGACGCACAGCGATCTCACCACTGCCGAGACGCAATTCCTCCGTGTGCAACTGCTCCAGCTGCAACAGTTGTGCCGGCAATCCCTGGGGATAATCCCCCTGCTTCAGTTCCACGCCTTCGATAGCAACACCGCGCAGTAAAGTGACCTTGCCGGACGACGTATCGACCCTATCGATTCCCTGAATGCTTACCCGTCCCAATCGATAGCAGGGCGCCAGGCGGTTATCGCCCAGAGTGCCGGCCGTCAGGCAACCACTGGCACCGGACAGTTTGCCCACGGAAGCGCCGCCGTAGGAGGGCTGGTCCAATTGAATACGCGCAATTTGCAAGGGATCACCGCTGCCCCTGTCGATGCTGAGCCCCAGAGCTTCAATGGAGCCATCCGTAGAGAAGGGGCTGGACAGGGATATCCTCTGTCCACCCGGCAGGCGGAGCTGCTGCAGACGCCAGCAAAAATCTGCCCTCCCCTCCGCCACCGCAGCAGCACTGCCCGCAACGCAACCTCTCATCCCCACAGCTTCCAGGTCTGTGGTCCAGAGCACCTGTCCGCCTTCCCAGCGCAACTGTTTCCAGCTGAGCCGTTTGAGGCCGGTGCCCGTATTTTCCGTTTTCCCTTCCCCCAGCGTAATGGGTTGCGATACCAGCGGTCCCAGTGCGATCCGCGGTGCCTGTGGTGTCAAACCGATACGGTTAGTGCCCGGAAGATGGATTTGTTGCGCACTTACGCAGTCGGCAATGCCCAACTGCCGCGCAGTTTGTGGCAGCAAATCCGCAAGACCGCAGAAGCGCAGACCCTGAAGCTGCAAATTCAGTAGATCCAGCGTATCCGCGCTGAGAGACAGCCCGGCAAGGCGCAGGGATTGGAAACGCCACAGGGGTTTTGCAATGGGGGAAGATTTAAAAAGTGTTTCAGCGACGGCCAGGCCGCGCTCTCCGATCGTGTGCAATTCCGCCGTGGAAATACAGCGCGGCAAATCACTGCGCAGTTGCCATTCCCGCGGCAGACAGGCGTGCAGCTGTGCCGCGTAGAAATCTTTCAACGCCAGTTTTCCCGGTCTGTTGGCACCGCGCTGCCACTCTACCTCCAGTTGCGGCGCCGACAGTTTTTGCAGCTCGAAAATGGGGTGTTCGCCCTCTTCGGCCAGCAGTATCCACTGCGCCCGGCTGCCACTCATATGCGCAGAAACTTTTCGCCGGCCCACAGTCAATTCAAAGCGCTTGCCCGCGTGCAGATTGTGCAGTTCCGCACAGCGGATATCGAACACCGCCGCATTCACACCCACCGGCAGGCAGCCATAGAAATCTTGCAGAGAAAAATCCGGCAGGGAAACAAAAGTACTGCGATAGGGCGGCGGCAAGTGGCGCAGCCGCGCGGCGGGCAAGTGCAGTCCGGACAAATTCAGCAACTCCGCTCCCGCGGGTGTCGTGGCTCGGGCTTTTTCTAGGGAAAGCTGCGCCGCGGAAAAATCGATACCGCCCTGCCAGGCAACGACCAGCGGGCCCCGCTGACGCCAGTTGCGCAAATCGAAACAGCCGGGCATTTGCTGCGGATTGCTGAATAACAAGCGCGCCCAGCTTTTTGGCAGACATCCCTGCAGGCGGCTCAGGGAAGTGCTGTCCAGTTTTAGGTTGGGACTGGCGATATCCGGTGGCGGTATACCGTCTTCCCGGTCCCCGGTCTGCACATCTTCGCGCCGCTGCGCCATTTCTTCCGGCAACAACCCCTTTTCATCACCGGAATCATCCTCTATCGCCTCCGGCGTATTTTCGTGATAGCCTGCGGTAACCGGGATATCCACCGAACCGCTAAGGCCCCGCTGTACCCAGGGGTGGTCGCTGTCTGCACTGCGGCGCAAAATACCCTCGCCCGTGTGCAACTTCTGTAACAGGAGACCACCGCCGCTCAGTTGATCAGCAAGTCGCAGCCGCCCGAGGCTCAGCTCGCCCGCGATCAGGTAGCCCGCCTCGCCCCGCTGCCAGGCGAAATGACCGCGGCCATTGAAGTTCGCCAGTTCCCCACAAAGAGGGCGCAATTTTTCCGGCAGCAATCCATCGGGCAAACACCCGGACAAGAACTGCAAAGCAAAATCCTGTAACAAAAAGGGCGCCCCGGCACCGAGGAGGTTAATGCGCTGCCAATGCAGTTTGCGCAGCTGCAGCTGCGGCCGCCCTTCCGTTGCCATGCTAAACTGCGACAGGCGCAGGGGACCACTGGCAAACCCCCAGGGACGTTGCACTATACGCGAACCGAACTGCACCTGGAATTGCTCGCTACCGCTCAGCCCCGCCAGACGCACACAGTAATCCGGCTGGTGCCACAACTGCCCCGGAATACAGCCGGAGGCGCTTTCCAGATCCACGCCGTCGATGGACAAAATACCTGTCTCACCCCGATACTCCAGAGCCCCCAGCAATGCCAGATTCGCGCTGAACGGATTGCCCCTACTCTGCGCCAAATCCAGCAGCTGTACCCGCTTCAATCGACTGGGCCCGGTGCTGATTGTGATTTTTTTGCGCCAGTCAAAGGTAACCGGGTCCGGCAGCGTCAGTGTGCCGGCACGGCTGCAGTAGTGATGCTGCTTATCGCGCAGGCCCGACGGGCACCAATCGAAATCAGAAGCACCGGCGCTCTGCCAGCGCAGCGTTTTCTGCGCGCGGCGGTAGTGAAACTCTTTTAACGCCAGCCTGTGAGCACGCCAGTTGTGCCAAACCAGATTCGCGTAGCGCAGCGCGATATCCTGCCCCTGGGCCGCGCGCCAGCGCACCTCCCCGCTCTTGCCGAAACTGAACAGCAAATCCCCCTTTAACTGCAACCGCCGCGCAACACCGCAATGCCCTACCAGCCGCTGCAGCGCCGGTAAAGCATCGGCCCAACGCTGGGGAGGACAACTGCCGAACATCTGCGCCTTCAGGGTATCGGCACTGATACGGTTGCCGGGGCGGCGGTATAATCCATCGGACAGCGCCAATTCCACTAAGGTGGCATCAACTGCCCCAGATGCTTTTTCCGTAATAAGCAAATTGCGCAAATTGAGCTTGTCCGCACCGATGGTAATATCCAGCGGCACATCACCTGTCCGCTGCAATCCCAGCAGGAAATCCCGCACCCGTAGTTCGCCGAAATCCACACAGCCGGGGCTGGTCCAGTCCGGACGGTGGCGGTAGCACAGTGTGCTGTCGCGGATGCGCACCTGCTCCAATAGCAACCTGAAATCCCAGTCTCGACGCGGCCCCTGCCCCAGCGCCCAGCCGCCGACTTCCCAGCGGCGGCCGCTTTCGCTCGAACGGGATTCCAGATCCATATAGGCACCGTCCAGATAAGCCCGCTGTAACTGGATGCGACCGCGCAATAACTGCCACCAGCTATAGTCGAGCATCAACTCCCGCGCGCGGAAACCGCGACCACCGTCATTTTTTGCGCGCACATCACTGACCACCAGCTGCAAATTCACAACAGACAACTGCAAATGCCCGATTTCCGCATCCAGGCCGCGCTCTTTCAGCCAGCGCTCAACCTGCGCCGCCAGCAGCGTTCCGGCGGCCAAATTGGCAATACCCAGCAACAGCAGTATCGCCACCAGCCACCAAAGCAGGCGCCGGGTTATGTCGAGAGGCGGAGAATTATTCAGTGGCATTACCGGAAAACGACGCAAGCAATGAATTTAGCGAAACCTGAGCCAACAGCTATGCCCACTAATTAAAGACCAGCGCCACTCAGCTTTCCCGGCAATACGCCTTTTGGAATAATCGAGCGACTGCTGGTGTATTTATTCAGCCATTGCCGCAGGGGTAACGTATCGGACGCCACCCTTTATAGTTGGCACCAAAAGCGCGATGATTTTTGATAAACGCGCTTAGGTAGAGGACCACTGATTGATTTGCTTCCTGGCGATAAAGGCTCTTCGAGAACAGATGTGAAAATCAGGTGATGGACAGCCACCAGATATAGGAATTTCTCCAGCGGAGCTACAGGGAAGTACGCATGTGTTTCGAAATATCCACTCGATCAACTGAGGTGCTTTTCTGCCTCTAATTCTCCTTGCTGCCGGGAAGTGAATTAAGCAAGGATTGCTTAGCGCTTTATGCCTATCCAGAGGAGCACTGCCCCCCTGCACACCATCAGTCCGATCGAAGAGAGGGCGTAGCTTCCTACCTAATAGTACCTTGACCTTTGGTCAAGTATCTCGAATTCCCGTGGTGGCTGGCTCGTTTTCGTGGTCCAACTTGGCACCCAATCGAAGTGAATCACTCTCGATATCAAACTTTTCTCGTCGTCGTGTCCACCCAGTGTAGACCCGAAGTCACGTAGGGAAGAGCGGATGCGACTACACCAAGAGTGGGCGCGGAGTCAAACTACGGCATTGCGGACAGAATAGCCTTAGGCTAGCCGATGTACCCACCTAAAGCAGGCTCAACATCCACTCAGGGACACGAAATGAGTGCACAGCATTCCCTAGCCATTATGATTTCAAAGGACTTGCTGCCAGATCTTACATCGTGTGAGCTCCAGGACATGAGGTTTTCCAGACAAGTCGAGGGGACCACAGGGAACACTGCACGGTGGCTATATATTGAAAGGGCTCTCAGATTTTTGGCCGAAGCTATACGCGTCGTTGTCCCTGCGTCGGACTCTGGGTAAGATCTAGACCGTCATTGGAAGACATAAGGAGAAGGTTCTTGCCATGCCTCAGAAGAAGTTCTATGAGATGGACCGCGCACATCTGTTGCAGACACTAAGACAGGTGGAGACTCGCCTACAGAACGGTTCAATCCGCCTACGCATTATGGAGCCATAATGATCCACCTTATCTGTAACGACGACAGCTACCTCGTCTACACGAGGTCGACCAACGACGCGGTCGCCAAGTTAGGAAAAAAATACCCGTTTCATATAAACCCGGCGCCGATTTCTTACGCGTCTGTTTGGAAGGACCCTTTGCACTTGGACTTCGGCCCAGACGACGAGACCACAAATGAACTGGTGCCTGACATCGCTGCTCGATACGGACGCCTGTTCCTCACGGAAAAGGCGCACAGTCTACTCAGCGACTACCTTGCGCACGACGGGGAGTTCCTACCAGTCACCTACGTGGGGGGAACTGGGTACATATTTAACCCGCTCACTATCGCGGAAGACCATAACGCGGTGGACAACGCAGTTACGGTGTTCAACGATTTCGGGGAGCTGGAAAGCTTAGGATTCCTTGAAGACAAGCTGCCGAAAGGAATGATGGTTTTCCGCTCAAAGGCCTGCGGTTACCTCGACGTGTTCTGCACCGACCAGATAAAGAAGGCGATAGAGGATGCGGGCCTTGTCGGCGTCACCTTCCAGCCAGACCTTGCGTACCTGGGCGGGCCAGCCTCAGTCGCACACTAGAAAACATCTGATTTACTCGCTTCCTCGCGGTAAGGGTTCTTCGGGAACAGCTGTGAAAATCAGGTGATGGGACGCAGACAGATACAGGGATGTATCTGACAGTTTCGAAATATTCATCCCATCATCTGAGCTTTTCATTTAGGAAAAACGTCCCTTTATCGTCCAAGAACAAATTAATCAGAGGTCCCCTAGGAATCGCCAAAGAGAACTTGAAATGCTCTTTCTATAACATTGAATTTGGCGTGATTCTTCTGGCGTATAACAGCTAGTGTCAAAGGCCCCACACCGAGAAAAGCGGCAACAATATACAATTTTCTCGGTGGGGAGAACGTTAATGAATATGGCGCACGAATAGCAAAGCTCATGACAGAAAAGCCATGTATAAAGCAAGGTTGCGCGGCATGAAAAAATCAATACTTGTGTGCGTTATTGTGTCGGCTCTAATTGCTAGCCTTGTACTTTACGTGGGACTTCAACACAACGCGATGGGCGAACTCTGCATTGACCCTGATGCAGCTAAATGTGAATTGAATTATGAATATGCGTCTGGAATTTGGGCTACTTGGTTCTTTCTCACAGTGCTACCTAGTTCTGGACTAGTGGTTTTAGCAAGATTTCTACTTGGTATAAGGAGTCGGTCATAATCAATGCATCAACGGGACGGTTTTTCCGCTGCCGCTCCAAACCAGCTCGTTATGCCAATGCTAGGCCCTAGATCATGAAAGCTGCGACCACAAGGTTACAGGCGATAGTTGCGTTTCTTACGGTACTAGCCGGAGCGATTGGTTCGACACCCCATGAAGGCTGGCTAATCGCGTGGTTTTTGCTCTTTTGTGAGCGACTCGGAAAACGCTGGACCTACGGAATCCGCGACTGTGAGCGCTATCTCTCCCCGCCGATCACTGACCTGCTCCCCACTCTCCCAGCGTTTTGCCCGCAAAGAAGCTTTGAACGCTGCAGAACTGGTCAGGCTGGAGGAAATAGCTGCTGAATGGCGGGCACGGCTGATGGATATCAGTTGGTTTATGCGAATGCTCAATGAATCCATTGCCCGGCAAGCCAATCAGGAAGATGGCTGCACCGGTCGTTTCTGGGAGGGCCGATTCAAGTCTCAGGCATTGCTCGACGAGCGAGCTCTGGCGGCTTGTATGGCCCATGTGGATCTGAACCCGATCCGGGCCAAGATGGCTGAGATACCGGAAGACTCAGACCACACTTCCATACAACGGCGTATTTCGGCAGCTCAGGATGCAGCTCTTCCCCTTTGTTGGTAGTCCGCGAAAGCCCATGCCTGTTGGACTACCGTTTCAGTTACAGGACTATCTCGAACTAGTGGACTGGAGTGGCCGCTGCCTGCGTGAAGACAAGCGCGGCACTATCGATGAACAACTACCACCAATTCTCGATCGGCTGCAGATCGACCCCCGACACTGGCTCTACCTGAACCGCAACTTCGAACGCCGCTTCAAGTCTCTGGTTGGTGCCGCCCATTCAGTGCGCTCTGTCTGCGAGCAGCTCGGAAAGCGCTGGGCCCACGGAGTCCGAGATTGTGAGCGCTATTTCTCCCCGCTGATCACTTCTTAAAGTTTTTCCTTTCTTTGAAAAGCACCATCGCGGATTTCAACGAAGGACTATTGCGCCACAACAAAACGGTTTGGCGCAATTCCACACAAGACTCTGAGACTACTTACCCCCTTGGCAAAAGCGGACCGAATATGCAGAGCCTTTCCATCAAATTTTCAATTTATGGGTGTCCAATTTTGTTGTTTTTACCATTCATGCCACCGCCTCTAAAATCCTAGAGAAAGGTATTTTTTTGATTAGCTCACCGTCATCCAATTTAATTCCGAGTTCATATAGCCTATCTATTTTTGGGTTCTCTACGTTTACTTCTTCTATCACTTCATCCCCGATATCAATACGTAATATTTCATGATTTTTATTTTTGCGAATGAGGGCAAACTGAGACGTTGGGAATTTCCGTTGCTGATTAAGTTCTGGATCATCAGCTATCTCAACGTAATCGTATAAATATTGTCCATAGAGACAAATAGAGCTGTCAACTCCAATCTCGATAATGTGGCATAGGCAGCCTGTCGACAAATCTTCAAAAGTTATAGCTTTCCTGGCTCGGTAATGTTCTTTCTTAGCTAAATTTTTCTTTAGCATCTCATCTAGATATTCATCTTCTGATTGCCCTTTAAGCTTTTTAAGAATACCTTCATTAAATACAATTACCGATGAAAACATTAGAGCGAACCACACTCCAATGCTAATGAAGGGATGTAGATATTCTCCACCTACGAGAAAATAAATCCACATTCCTAACCCAATGTATATTAGTGCAAATAGCAGTCTCATGATTTCTTATGGCTAACTCCGCATTCAGCGGTGCTTATTTTATGTGCATAAAACAAAAAGCTTTCAACGCCAGCCATATTGCAACATTCTCTACCTCATAGAAAATACTGTTTATCCGTACATATAAATGGATAACCAAAATGGGACGCCCGCGCAAATCCCTTATCTCTCTTGAAACTACACCCTATTCTCATTGCGTCTCCCGCTGCGTGCGCCGCACATTCCTGTGTGGCCGGGATGAGCGCACCGGGCGCTTTCGAGCACCGAAGGCAGTGGATGACATATCAATGCCGCACAAGCTGAAGCCTGGACGCTGCGCGAGGTGGTGGACCGCTGGCATCAGCTCTGTAAAGGCTCTCCACTCTCTCAACGTTATGCTCGCAACGAAACCTTGAACCCTGCGGAACTGGCTCGGCTGGAGGAAGTAGCTGCAGAATGGCGCGAACGGCTGATGGATATCAGTTGGTTTATGCGGATGCTCAATGAATCCATTGCCCGGCAAGCCAATCGGGAGGATGGCTGCACCGGTCGCTTCTGGGAAGGTAGATTCAAATCCCAGGCACTGCTCGACGAGCGGTCCCTGGCTGCCTGTATGGCCTATGTGGATTTGAATCCAATCCGAGCCAAAATGGCTGATACACCCGAAACCTCAGACCACACTTCCATACAACGGCGTATATCAGCAGCTCGGGATGGCAAACAGCCACAGCAGCTCTTTCCCTTTGTTGGCAATCCGCGAGAGTCCATGCCTGTAGGACTGCCGTTTCAGTTACAGGACTATCTAGAGCTAGTAGATTGGAGCGGTCGCTGCCTGCGTGAAGACAAACGAGGCGCGATCGACGAGCAACTGCCGCCGATTCTCGACCGGATGCAGATCAACCCACGACACTGGCTCTACTTGAACCGTAACTTCGAAAGCCGCTTCAAATCTCTGGTTGGTGCGGCCCATTCTGTGCGCTCTGTGTGCGAGTACCTCGGCAAACGATGGGCCTACTGAATCCGAGACTGTGAGCGCTACTTATCCCCACCGATCACTTCCTAAAACTTTTCCTTTCTTTGAAAAACATCACGCAGGATTCTGCGAAGGACTGCTGTGCCATAACAAAACGGTTTGGCACAATTCCACACAGGACTCTGAGCCTGCTTACCCAAATAGCACACCCTGGTAACAGCGGACCAAATATGCAGTAGCCTTCCCATCACATTTTCAATTGGTGGGTGTCCAATTTTGCACAATCGATAAACAACTACCACCCTGCGGCACCCACAGGGACAGGTTTGCGCTCAAGGTATCTCGCTATCCCAAACGTCTGAATACCCATTGTTACCACAATGAATGTGCAAAGTTGTGTATATTTTTTCCAAAACATACTCTAGCTCTTTTTTATCAACAGTTTCATCTACTACTTTCCAGTAGAATTTTGCCAAAGCAGATGCCTCTTCTTTACTGCTAACACCGGACTCAATAATTTTAACAATGCATGAATCTCCAAATTTATTAGCATAATGAATTAAAATTTCTTTCTCTCTTATATCTTTAAATTCAATCATAACGCATCCTGTGCATCTCTAATTACTGACATTCTATCAGCAACCCACTCAAGTTTTGAGCGCAGTTCTGAAACGGTCATTTTCTTTGTTACCGCAAGAAAGTAATGCTGCTTCCTTCTATCTCTTGGATCTGCGATGAACTCCAAACCATCAGGGATATCAGCCTTTTCCAATACCCAATACACATGAACTCTTTTACCCGGATTTCGTTTAGACTTCATCCGGTGAATACCCTTTAAATGTTGCCAGTGTGCAGAAAATGATAGTCCATGTTCAGCAGAAGGAACAATCCAGTTCCCACAAGCTGAAAAAATATAATCATCTCTTTGAATACCATTTATGACTTCTCGGTTTGTACTATTTGGATTGAGATGTAACGTTGGATGCTCGCCCTCCACAATCGGCCTCGCAAACCATTTGCTAAGCCTTTTTATCGCATCCCTTAGATCTTCCATTGTTTTAAACTGCTCCACTCTATCTCCTTATAATTCCAACGGATCAAATATTAACGCCCTGAAGCAGAGATGGTTTACCTTGTGCGCTTTGTGCGTACAAATAGACGCGTAGCAACCTTCGCAACACACGACTCAAGGATACTCATAAAATAAACAGAAGTTCAATCTTTTAAATAGCAGAAACAACGCCGTTTTATCGGAACTTATAAAATAAAAAGCTTTCGACGCCAGTCATATTGCAACATTTCTTATCTCACAGAAAATACTGTTCATTTATACAGCTTAGTGAATAGCCAAATGGGACGCCCGCGCAAATCCCTGATCTCTCTTGAAACTACACCCTATTATCATTGCGTCTCCCGCTGCGTGCGCCGTGCATTCCTGTGTGGCAGGGATGAGCGCACCGGGCGCTGCTTCGAACATCGGAGACAGTGGATCGAAGATCGGCTGTTGGAATTGGCCGAGGCATTTGCGCTGGATATCTGCGCTTATGCAGTTATGAGAACCACTACCATGTGGTATTGCATATCAATGCAGCACAAGCTAAAGGCTGGACGTTACATGAGGTGGTGGACCGCTGGCATCAACTCTGTAAAGGTTCACCTCTTTCCCAACGTTTTGCCCGCAACGAAGCCTTGTACGCTGCGGAACTGGCCCGGCTGGAGGAAGTAGCTGCAGAATGGCGCGAACGGCTGATGGATATCAGTTGGTTTATGCGGATGCTCAATGAATCCATTGCCCGGCAAGCCAATCGGGAAGATGGCTGTACCGGTCGCTTTTGGGAAGGTAGATTCAAATCCCAAGCACTGCTCGACGAGCGAGCTCTGGCGGCCTGTATGGCCTATGTGGACCTGAACCCAATCCGGGCCAAGATGGCTGATACACCCGAAACCTCAGACCACACTTCCATACAACGGCGTACATCAGCAGCTCGGGATGGCAAACAGCCACATCAGCTCTTTCCCTTCGCTGGTAGCCCACGAGAACCTATGCCAATAGGACTGCCGTTTCAGTTACAGGACTATCTGGAGCTAGTAGATTGGAGTGGCCGTTGCCTTCGTGAAGACAAGCGCGGCGCGATCGACGAGCAACTGCCGCCGATTCTCGACCGGATGCAGATCGATCCACGACACTGGCTCTACTTGAACCGTAACTTCGAAAGCCGCTTCAAATCTCTGGTTGGTGCCGCCCATTCAGTGCGCTCTGTCTGCGAGCAGCTCGGCAAGCGCTGGGCCCACGGAGTCCGAGATTGTGAGCGCTATCTCTCCCCGCTGATCACTTCTTAAAGTTTTTCCTTTCTTTGAAAAACACCATCGCGGACTTCAACGAAGGACCGCTGCGCCACAACAAAACGGTTTGGCGCAATTCCACACAAGACTCTGAGACTACTTACCCAAATAGCACGCCTTAGCAACAGCGGACCGAATATGCAGAGCCTTTCCATCAAATTTTCAATTGATGGGTGTCCAATTTTGTTTTTTGTTTTCCAATTTTGTTCCTCCTCGTATGGCCCAATATCTTGTTACGTGTTGGTATTAGCACTGCCATAAAAATTTTGCAGAATCATTACAACGACAGTGAAACAAATACGCCGCCCCGCCGCCTCCAAAGTTCATTTCAGTTTTCCAGTCTGGCCCTTGCTCCAATTGAGCTACAAATTCCATTGGTTTATTACACGTGGTGCAATTTGGTGTTTCATTACCCTGAATCCATGAGGGCTCACCAGAAATTTGACCTAAAACCTCTCGAGGGCTAACGCCATTCTTTTCTGCCCATTCAATTCTTGCTGTTTCGTAGTTATCACCATCGACCGAAACCACCTGCGCTGAGTGCTCTGTTTCCCTTAGAGTTTCACCTTCTGATGGTTCTTGGACAAGTTCAAGTTCGAAGGGCTTTATTACGACTACAGCATTGCTCCCGCCATTAGCATCCCATTCTTCACACATTCCGGGATCGTTTTGGCACATGAATATTTGATATAATTTTTCATCAATTGATAGCTTCGCCAAAAATTGCATTGGAAGTTTGCAGTAAGCACACTTAGGCCAATGAAAATCTTCACCTATATTTTTGACCGGCTTCCCACCAAAAGAGGTTTCGCTCATTTCGGCTGAATCCGAATTGTTTATCAACAGCTTAATCATGCAAATAAAATCCGTTGTACGCGTAACGCCGCCGGCAGGGGCAGCTTACTTTGTGCGCGATTTGCGCAATAATGGGAGCGAAGCGACCCGCGTAAAACGTGCATAAGATAAGCCGTCCCGCGGAGGCCCGAAGGGCCGCAGCTTCACTGCCCGTGATTGTTAAGTTCCTACAAACTTCCAGATTAACCACAGCGCCAAGAAACCTGAAAACACGACTACTAGAATAGGAATACTTTTGATCTTCTCTATCAAAATCTTGTCTAGGCGAAGATACACTTTAATCAAAATTTTCTCAAAATCACTGTGAGAAGAATGAAACTTGCCTTTTTCTACATAATCTAGCCAGTAGTCGCCAGGATAATTTGGTTCATAGAATGCACACAGAATGTCTAGAGCCAATTTTCTCACAACAAGTGGAGCGATCACAAAAGCGAGAAAACCGACAGTAGCTAGATTTTTTAGATCTTCGGAACTCATGGAACTTAACGATGTTTCTCGGAGGGCCGTCGGCCCGGAGCGAATTGCCAGGTTTTGTTATAAATTTTCACCGAACTCCGAACCTACCTGAACTAGATATCTCCTTAACCTCAACAAGAAGAGGATCTAACACACCTAACTCTTGAAGAGCGCAAACGAGCACAAGTAGACCGACAGAGAGCCATAACAGAAAGGATGGTGAAACTGCTGAGTAATCTCTGATGTATTTTTCATTCGGATAGCGCTTTGCGATTTCTTCCTCAGATAGCCTATTCACGCTCTTTTTACTCATTCGATTTATAACGTCCAGCGCGGAGCACTTTTCGTGTTAATATTTGAGCGCCAGCGAGTAACACAAAAGATGCGTAGCGTTGGCTGTCGCTCTGCCGCTGATTGTTATGGTTTTTCATCCCTCGAAGCACCACAGGAAACGGTCCCGATAGTACTTGTACGGACTATCCAACCGCACAATCGGTGGGTCTTCGAAGTTGTACTGAATCAATGCGACATCGTAAACCCCATGGTTTAGATCTTCTTTATCAAAATTGCATTGTATTGATTTTCTCTTTCCTTTTGCAATTTTTATATAGAGAAAATCACCCATCTCTTTATCATGAGCACTAAAGATACCGTGCTCAATTTCCATTGTTTGTAGATCAAGGTCAGTAAGCTTTGCCTTCTCTGACTCCGAGAAACTCACCAACTTCCCATCTACGCTCAGAGCAATATCTTTTAGATCATCATCTTCCGGATCAAGATCTATTTTTACAGAAATACTCTTATATGGTTCAGGGAGAACGCCCTCCACATAAACATAATGTGAATGCAATTTGGTT
Organism: Microbulbifer thermotolerans; assembly: GCF_001617625.1. Classification (NCBI taxonomy): domain Bacteria; kingdom Pseudomonadati; phylum Pseudomonadota; class Gammaproteobacteria; order Cellvibrionales; family Microbulbiferaceae; genus Microbulbifer; species Microbulbifer thermotolerans. The sequence goes on from NZ_CP014864.1 coordinate 3,126,356, forward strand.
GTGTCATAAGCAGCTGAAAACATTGGAAAAATTGCTAAAAAAAGTATTAAATTTCTCATGACACCTCAGGAACATAACGCTCGCATTCGCGGCTGGCTTGGAGTGTAGCGTAAAGCCAGTCCGACAACATGCGCTTGTTAAGATCGGCTTGGCAGTTAAGAATATACTTAGCCATGAGCCCACGTTACCTCAAGACCTGTAGCCCTAAGTGCATTTACCAATTTTTCTGCGTGTTCATCAGTCTTGGCTCTCAAACCAAACCCATGGCCCATTTCACATGCCACGATCTCAGCCATTTCATTAGCCTCTGAAATAGATATACCAATTTCAACAAGCCTATCAACCAGCAAACGGTCATCATATATACCACTACATGGTGCTACTTTGATATTTGGCATTATTGCCTCTTAACACCCGCAACACTGGCGACCAATGCTATGCACGTTTTGTGCAAAATTGGGAGCGCAACGACCCGCACAAAACGTGCATAGCATTGGGCGTCCCGCGGAGGCCAGAAGGGCCGTAGCATCCTGCTTGCGTTTGTTAAACATTGGGGTCACTAGAAAGCGCAAGATATGCAAAGTAGCCCAAAGCAACAACCAACGCCCAAAACAAAATACTGGAAATCATCACAAGAAAACCATTTGGTTCCTCACCGTCTTTCGTGAAAGGCTTGCAGATAATGTTTCCTGGAAATCGAAATATTACCTCGAAGATAGCAGTGAAGACTATCTCAACAAGCAATCGACCGATAAATCTAAATACACTGCCAATTACTTCTTCCACGAATTCTCTCTCCAGACTAAGAATGATTAATGCCTCAAACACCGGCGCAACCCTGATGCGTCCGATTGCTTTGACCTGTTAACAGCCTTATCTGGCACCACACTTGGGTAGCTTACCCAACTCTTCACTACTTAAGTGAAGCGCATTACAGCCGTTACCCCAGCCTCTAAAGCCTTCGCCTTCCCCTAAAAACCAGCAAGAACATGGCTCATCTATTAAATTTCTTTCAGACAGCAAAGGAAAGGAGCAAATGACGCCGTCATCTAGGGCAAAAAACTTCATATCGTTACCGGCTCCACTTTCCTGAATTTCGATGAGCCCTGCCATGAAAATAAAAAGTAAAAGTGTGCATAAGCAACCTAGAGTAAAGCTAAATACTAATTCTTTTTTCATCACGAGATCTAGCTGCTAACGCTCGCAACACCGGACAATTTTCAGCGAAGCGGAAAATTGTTCCGTGTGCTTGCGCTTGTTATACGTAATCTGAACCATCATGACCATTCCCACATCCGGCAAAAAGGTGACATACATTTTATTCGACTTTTATGGTATTCCCACCTTCAAAATTTCATACTCTGCCGTCACAGGGTCTAGCTAGGCACTTGATTATTATCAATTACTCCTAAGTACATTGGCTGTTCAAAGCCAGAAAACTCCGGCTGCCACTCTATGTCACCTTCTACTGGGTTGTAGCGATACTCTGTAGTAGAGAAAACTATCTGAGCTCGATTATCCTTGCAGATATTTTTTAATCTGGTGATAAATGCTGCAAAATCTTTGGTTTCAATATCATGCTGCCGTGGCGTATCAAATATCAGGAATTCTATGGAGGTACACCCCATGGAAACAAACAGTTCAAAGAAGGCAGCCCTGAGAGCAAGGACTGTTCGCAAAAGTGTACTACCACTGAATTGGGATAATTTTTCCGCCCCAAACAAAACATTAAAATCAGAATCGACCGTAATTTCCCTAGAAACGTTCTTTGTACTGAGAACATCAAGCCATTCGATAATCTTCTTACGATAAGCGTTTCTGAATTCGAGAATTCTGATATCACCCGAACCCGCTCCACCTCCCAAAGAAGAGATATCGCCCTGAAGGCCTCTACGCTTATTCAATAGCTGAACGTAATTATGCTTTTCGGATTCGATTCTTTCCAGTACATCCTTTTTGCTTTGGCGATCAATTATTGATCGTGTTAATGCACTTATTGCAGCTATCAAAGACGTTGTTTGAGAATTCTCCTCATCCTTCGTTAAATTGGATTCAAGGGACGCAATTTCCTCATCGATCTTTCTTAAGCTCGATGTATATTCATCCAACCTTATTTCTTGAAATTTTGTGTTTCTATCTAAGTCTTTGATTTGATCACGAAGATAAAGCAAATTTTTTCCGTAGGAATCAGAACTTGATGTAAAAAGACCACAACCTGGTGCTGCACAAATTTCTTTAAAAGAACTGAACAGCCGTCTAGACTCTTCGTTAAGAGACAACGTATTAATTTCGATCTCTATTTCGTTCTTTATCTTATTGAATCCTGATATCCGGCTTTCTAGGTTCTTGATTGAAGCCAAGAGATTAAGCCGTTCATTCTGCTTCTCGCGAATTAGCCTTTGTAGCACATAATCGGCATCGTTCGTCGCATCAAAACTATTACGGAGCTCTTCGAACTCGCCCCTCAACTGCTCCAGCTCTTCCTCAACCTCCGAAACAGAAATGTTGCCAATATCGGATTGTTCTTCAAGTTTACGTATGAATTCCTCAGTATCGACGATTTGAATATTTACTAAATCAAGCTCTCTTTTCTTTTCTATGAGAAAACGCTTAGCCTCGAACGAGTGTTTTGGAGCAATTCCAAGCCCCAACCTTATCATCTCCGCGTATTGATCTTTTATGAAACTACCTGGCGACTTGTATGCACTCGTGTAACCAGCATCTTGGTCAATATAAAAGAGCGGCAGGAATGTTGAGATATACGGATAAGTAGGCTCATTATTATTGGTCGTCAACGCGAGCGATGATAGCCCAAGCCTCGAAAATAGGTACTCAGAAATCTCTTGTTCGTTATAGAATATGCGTGCTTCCTTGGAATCTTTTTCCGAAACTTCTATGTAAAACTTATCAGAAAATGACCTCTCGAAAGTAAAGAAACTCCCTTCATGCTCCACAGTCAAGCTCACTAACGAACATTTCGCCATAATATCGTCCCTGAACCGAACAGGGTATCCAAGTGCGAAGGCAATAGAATGAATGACAGGCGTTTTACCTGCGCCGTTCGGACCATATAGCTGGGTAATATCACTAGCAAACACGAGGTCCTTCGAACCCCAGCCGTCCTTTCCTGAAGGATGAATTTTTAATTTGACGAGTTTCATTCCAAATCCATTGCAATTTGTTTTTCTATTTGTAAGTCAAAATAATTTCTTTCAATTAGCTGGAGCGTATAACCGAGGTCTGATTGGGCATCTACCGCTTTTGATACGACCTTTTTCCCAAACTCAGTAGCTTTAATGCGGGAATCATGGCGGTCAACCTCAACAAGGCTTACTGCCTCAAGAAAGGTTAGCGCCTTAACTGTCCTCATCCTGAGATTTGCCGACCATCCCAAGTGTTGGGATGAACCTTTAAAGCCTGAAAACGTTCTCTCAAAACACTCACCAATTAACTGACCTAGTTCGTCTGACTTAGGCTTACGGCGTGTTTTAGACAACAAGAGGATAGTCATCGCGAGTAAGGGAAGATGGAACAGCGCCTCATTACTAAGCCGATGAGTTACTGAAGCGCTGAATTCATCTAGAGGCAATACAATTTCTCTTTCAGATGCTTCTTGGAAGAATTCTTCGTAATCCATTACGCGTTTCCTCTAACTAAAAATGAGAAAACAGCGCCGAGAAGGAGTTCACGATCAAGAGTGCCAGACAAGTCTTCGTTAACCAATTTTGACAATACTTTATCAATTCGACCTTGAAGAATTTTCAGCTCTTCTCCAGATCTAACCCACTCATCAGCATTTTTCTCTATTTCTTCAAGAATAAAGTTCAGATCGAACTCTGGAATAGTATGACGTTTATCCCTAAACCATATATCCCACCGCACCTTGCAGTCAGATACGAACTCTATCATTCGTTCTGACGCACCAGCCTTACTCATTATCCTATGAATAATCGAAGCATTCTTGATTGCTTGTGAATCGCCGCCATCTCTTAAACTCTTATATGCTGGTTTGGATATACTCAAAATATCGAGCATTTCGGAAAGACTAACGCCCGCTATATCATCGAGGTCCTCTTCATCGATTTCCTCTAGTAATTTTCCAAACGATTTCCGTTCAACAAGGGATATAAGACTGTTAAGGATTTCCTCACACTCTGAACGCTGCAAATCTATTTCGCTGTATTTATAGATAGTCTCTCTTGCTTCAGAGAAGAATTTATCATCATATGGATTCAAATATGCAAGATTTGATTTAAGCTGAAGCTTCTTAATACGCTCTATAATATCTTGATCTTCTATTGGCGTTTCTGGGCTTAAAGCTTCATTAAAATTTTCAAGCAGTAATTTATAATAGTTGTTATCGCTATCGTCCTGTATTGCATCACGCAGCCCTTCTAAATCGTCGTTCAAATGAATATTTGTGAGAAAAACAACATTACCACAGGAGTTCTCAAATCTGATAGTGTGGATAAGGAGCTTTCCAACGTAGCTATTAGCAATCTTGGCTGGTTCGCATGTCTTAGCACCTTTCCTCATCCCTAAGACATCATTTACAGACCATTGGTAATTCAACTTACCCTTAGTTTTGACCTGAAAGAAATTATATACATAGTTCCCATCTACATTGAGGCGAGACACGAAATCGTCTTGGTAATCACAATAAACCCGATCTAGCGCCTCATCCTCCAACAAAGACAAACACTCGAAAGCCGCTCCGCGAAACTGAGCTTGATAACGGGCAATGGTTTCCCTTCCAACGTTCTCCCGTGGCTCAACCTCATGAAGCTTTGGACTGCCGCTATTTTTTCCTGCCACGCTTATCTTCCTTCAGGAAAAATTCTTCGCTTTATGATACGCACTTCCCGATCCTTTTATTGATTCTTGATAGTAATTCAGTGTAACCACCGTATAACGCCCGCAGCACGCGCGGCTTTGTAGTGAAGGCGAAGCCGCAACGAAAAAGGCGTCGCCGTGCCTACGATTGTTAGGCATTTTAGTTTTGATCCCAACCATTGTGCTCCTCGCACCAATCATAAAGAATGATGACCTGCTCAAGCTCATAAGTTGCTCGGAAAAGATCTCCGTATAGCTTTCGGTCACTAAAATTTGCCATGCTTCGTGTAATAGCGTTGTTAGCTAAAAACTCATGTGCAATATAGTTCCTGTGATCAACCACTCTCTCAAGAAAAGCGATGAAGTCAGGACGCAACCCTTTATCTCTCAATTCATTTTTTACGCGCCCCAAGGTCCATCTTTCCATCGACTCTTCCGGGACATTGTACTTTCTTGTAAGTAAGGACTTTAATGCCATTTCAAGGAGCTGGGCTTTCCCCATGAACATTGCATAATTTTCTAAATGGCTCAGCCCTTTGTATTCCTCGAATTTTTTCAGCACTCGTTCTTTTATCTCTTCGCCAGACAAAGAAGGTTCATTTTCCATTCCTGACTCCATATCAGTTGCGCCTGCCTAACAGTTTTATTCAAAAGCCAGTGGCCCTATATCACCCTGCCCCTTGCCCACAAGCGCCTAATGCCACATACTGAAAAATCGCCGTTAAAATCAATGAGATAACCTACAGCTCGATTTAAATTCAGGAGTTAAACGAGCCAGACGCTCAGTTATCTTTTTATTTATGTGGCTCAATTTTTGTCACTACACCCTTTAAAGTAAACGACTTAGCGGCGGCTCATCGGTGAACAAGAGCCACTGGCTACTGAGCACGGACTTGATATAACTATCTCCGCAACAGGTAGTTTGTGAGCACCCACAAAGCAAAACGCTTTTGACGCCAGTCATATTGCAATATTTATTACTACACGGACAAGACTGTTTACATATACAGGCATGTCTATGACCCAAATGAGACACCAGTGCCAAGCACTGATCTCTCTCGATACTACGTTCTATTATTGTTGTGTCTCTCCTGGGTGCGCCGCGCATTCCTGTGTAGCTGCGATGGACACAGGGAGCTGGTCAAAGGAGATGCGGCATACATAATCAGCCAGGGCATCTCTGATTCATTCGTTTTCTGGTGGCAGAGATTCTTCGTGGGCGGATGAGAAGCTCAGGTGATAGGATGGATATTTCGAAACCGTCGGATACAGGGATGTATCCGCCGGAGCTACAGAGAAGTACTTGTGCGTTTTCGAAAAATCCATGCTATTGCCTGAGCGCCCCGGAACCCACCATGGTGTTCACGCGAAGTAATCAGAGGTTCCCTAGCTTATAGGCACTCATAATTTGGAGGAGTGATATACCCATTTGTCGGCAAGCAAATTCATCAGAAGTCCTCCGTAAGAATTCCACCGCAGCAACGACTAAATTAAGCACTGGCATTTATCCCGCTCCTGCGGCACCCTCGATCACTGGTTTTGCCATAAACGATCCTGTAATTAATACAGCGGTAACTTATGCAAGCGCAGTCCAATTGTCGCGATATCGTCCTGGTCGGCGGCGGCCACGCTCATGCCGTGGTGCTGCGGATGTGGGCGGAAGATCCTCTGCCCGGTGTGCGGCTGACGCTGGTCTCCCCCAAGGTTGATACCGCCTATTCCGGTATGCTGCCGGGCCTCATTGCGGGGCATTACCGGCCCGATGAAATCCATATCGACCTGGTGCGTCTCTGTCGCGCCGCCGGTGCTCGCTTTGTGCAGGCCCGCGCCCACCGCATCGATCCCTGCGAGGGCCGGATCTTCTTGCAGGGGCATCCGGATTTGGAGTACGGCCTGCTGTCTCTGGATGTGGGCGCAACGCCTGCACGCGATTTGCCCGGAGCGGAGCTGGCGATTCCGGTCAAGCCCATAGATCAGTTCCACCACCACTGGCAACAGCTGCAAAAGCGTCTGCGTGAAAGCTCCACATCCCTGGCACTGGGGGTAATCGGCGGCGGCGCCGGCGGCTGTGAAGTGGCAATGGCCATGGCCTACGCGCTTAAAACACAACATCGTTCACACCGCGTTCAGATACACTTAATCCACAGTGGTGACAGCGTGCCGGAAGGTTATCCGCCGCGAGCCCGCGATCTTGTGGCGCGGGAGCTGAACAGGCTCGGCGTGCATCTACACCGCAACTGGCCGGTTGGGGAGATCAGTGAATCTGGCGTGCGCAGCACCGAGGGACAACGACTGGCGCTGGATCATGTATTACTGTGCACCAGCGCCGCCGCGCCCCCCTGGCTGGCGGACTGCGGGCTGGCGTTGGACAAGCGGGGATTTATACGGGTGGATGAAAAGTTGCGCGCTCCCGGTTACCCAAATATTTTTGCGGCGGGCGATGTCGCCAGCTTCTCTGACAATCCCCTGCCCAAGGCCGGTGTTTATGCAGTGCGCCAGGGACCGGTGCTTTTCCACAATCTGCGCGCAGCTCTGTCTGGTAAAAGACTCCGGGATTTCCGCCCACAGAAGCATTTCCTGAGCCTGCTCTCCTGCGGAGACAAGCGCGCCATCGCGGTGCGCAACGGCTTCGCCCTGGCCGGTACCAGCCTGTGGCACTTGAAACACCATATCGACCGAAAATTTATGCGGCGCTTTAGCCAGCTGCCACTGCCCTCGTGACACTTACGGCTAAAGCACAGAGTAGATACGAGGCGCCTGCGCTGTTGTTGTAAAGCAGAGGAAGAAGTGAGTATGAAGAAGATTATCATTGTTGGCGGCGGTGCGGGGGGCCTGCAACTGGCCACACGATTGGGGCGCTATTTCAGTTTCACCCCCTACCTCAAACGCCGACGCAAATCCCCCGCCGCACAGGTCACCTTGGTCGACAAGAACCGCACACACATCTGGAAACCTCTGCTGCACCAAGTGGCAACTGGCGCCCTCGATTCCAGCCTGGACTCGCTCAATTACCAGGTACATGCGCGCAGCCACGGTTTTATTTTTCAGCTAGGCAGTCTGCAGAAGCTGGACCGCGAGCGCCGGGTGATTCACTTGGCGCCAGTCGAAGACGACAAAGGCCAGCAGCTGGTGCCGGCGCGAGAACTCGAGTACGACTACTTGGTATTGTGTATCGGCAGCCGCAGCAATGATTTCCACACCCCCGGCGTACACGAGCACTGTGTGTTTCTCGACAGCAGTGTACAGGCGCAGCGCTTCCATCGGCTGTTACTGGATCGCTTTCTGCAATTGGAAACACACACCGAAAAAAAATTGCAGATCGCTATCGTCGGCGGTGGCGCTACTGGTGTGGAGCTGTCTGCGGAACTGGTGGAAGCCTGCCGACAAATGGGAAACTACGGCCATATCCGCCGTAACGCCCTGGATATCACTCTGATTGAGGCGGGCCCACACCTGCTGCCGGCGCTGCCGCCCCGCCTGGGTAAAAATGCGGAACGCGAGCTGCGCAAGCTGGAAGTGCGTGTACTCACCGGCTGCACTGTAGCGGAAGCCACGGCCGACGGACTGATCACTCAAAATGGCGATAAGATTGCGGCCACCATCCGCGTTTGGGCCGCTGGCGTCAAGGCACCCGACTTCCTCGCCCAGCTGGACGGCCTCACCGTCAACCAAATCAATCAGATTAAGGTTAAACCAGATCTTCTGTCGGTAGACGATGATAATATTTTCGCCCTTGGCGACTGCGCCGACTGTATCGACGCGGTTGGGCAAAAAGTGCCGCCACGCGCCCAGGCAGCCCAGCAAATGGCGGGCGTGGCCGAATATAACCTGCTTGCGAAAATCGAAGGTCGCCCGTTAAAACCATTCCGCTACCGCGACCGCGGCTCTCTGGTATCTCTGAGCCAGCACACGGCGGTGGGCAACCTGATGGGAACCCTGGTCAAGGGCAGGCTCACCATTGAGGGGCGGATTGCCGGTCTGGCCTATCGTTCGCTATACCGCATGCACCTGGCTGCGGTACATGGATGGAGCAAGGCCATGCTTATTTATCTGGTGGGAAAAGCGAACCGCTTTGTCAAACCGCCGTTGAAAATGCATTGAGGAACCTCCCGGCTAGGGAGGGATGAGGAAAAAGGTCTAGGGAAGCGCTGATTAATACGCTTCCGGCAGGTAAAAACACTTCGAGGCCTGAGCACCTCGGAACCAATTCCGGCGTTCACATAAATTAATCAGAGATTCCCCAATGAAATACAGCCGTATCGTAATACTCACGGGGGCCGGTATATCCGCCGAGTCCGGTATCCGCACTTTCCGCGGTGCCGACGGGCTGTGGGAAAACCACCGCCTTGAAGAGGTAGCCACCCCAGAGGCTTTTGCGAAAAATCCGCAGCTGGTACAACGCTTTTATAACGAGCGCCGCAGGCAATTGCTTTCACCGGAAATTACCCCCAACGCCGCGCATCGGGCCCTGGCGCAACTGGAAAAACATTTTCCCGGGGATTTTCTGCTGGTAACCCAGAATATCGATGATCTGCACGAGTGCGCCGGCAGCCGCAACCTGATCCATATGCACGGTGAATTGCTGAAGGCCCGGTGCGCTATCAGCGGCCAGTGCTTTTCTATTCGCGAAGACCTGCACGTGGAAGCGGTCTGCCCCTGCTGTAAACGGAGCGGAACGCTGCGACCCCACGTTGTCTGGTTTGGGGAGATGCCACTGGAAATGGAGCGGATTTATTCAGCGCTGGCAGACTGCGATTTGTTTGTCAGCATCGGCACCTCCGGCAATGTCTATCCGGCGGCGGGTTTTGTCGAGTGCGCCAACAGGGCCGGCGCCCACAGCGTGGAACTGAACCTGGAGCGCAGCAGTGTCGGCGATGCCTTTGCCGAGCACCGCCACGGCCCGGCTTCGCAAGTTGTTACGGAGTTTGTTCGCGAACTTTTAGGAGGGCAGGTTCGCGACCATAGCGCTGCAGAATTGTAGTTACATGGCCACGGTCGCGGATGACGATATACAAACGATCAAATTCTGATTTTTCGTCAATCGCCGCGCCGGCATCCCCTCCGAGCAGGGCAACCAGTTGCGGCGTGGTGTTGCTGTGCCCCACCACCAGGCTGCGCCCGCCGGTTTGCAGCAGCTGTTGTGCAAATTCCCGCAGCACACGCGGATCGTAGACTTCTGGGGTCAATCCCAATTGGTTCGCCAGGGGCTCAACGGTCTGCCGGGTACGCGCGTAGTCCGTTGTAAATATCTTTTCAATACGGGCATCGCCCAGAACATAAGCCAGGTGTCGCGCTCTTTCCCGGCCCAGCTTGGCCAGTGCGGGATCGCGCTGGTCGCCGCTTGCACTTTTCTCTGCATGGCGCACCAGGTAAATCACCTGGGGCTCCACCTGTTCAGCCAGCTGTTGAGCCGCAGACCAGGGCGCGCCCACAAGAAGCACCATTACAATACTGACAAGACGTAGCATCAACGAGAATCCTGTTTAATTCAGCGGCCTGACAAGTGACAAACGGCGCCGATATGGATAGCGGTGAACCGATGGAGGAAAATAAAGAGAAAAATAATCCCGGTAACGAATTTTTCGATACCGGGATTCGATCAATGCGGAATTAGATTTTCCACTCTTTTACGGTTTCCAGGCCGTGCTCCTCAATCCACTGACTCAACTGTTTAGGATTACGCTTTTTCTTTTCCACAGTGGCGCCGGTATAGGGGTTGCGGTAGTGGCCGGTTTCCAACTTCGGCTCGCTGGATTTGCTGGCCGTGGCGCGGCGGGTGCGGCGGGGGGTATCGCTCTCCTTCTTCAGCACGCGGGCAACCCGGGACTTCAGGGTGTGAACAAAGTCCGGAGCATTTTCGTCGTTTAACTGGCTAACCAGCCACTCGACGATTTCCTTGCCGCGTACAACGAAGAATTCCTCTTCCACCATATCGTACTCGGCAGCGAGGTTGATCAGTGCCTTATCAAAGGCAATTGCGCCCTGTTTTTTGCGCTCCACAAGCGCCATCTGCTGCTGCAGCTCCTCGATTTTGGCCTGGTGTTCAGCTATTTGCTGTTCTATCTGTTCGTACTCGTGAAACATTCAATAAACCTCTACAACTGTTATTGATAATACACAACCAGTGCCCGTTATCAGCACAGAGTTTGCGATAGATCTCTTTGTGACATACGCTGCCCGGCCGATATAAACAGCGTTGCAACCTGTACTCACTCAATAGCGCTTACGCGATATATCGATGCGAATAACTGTATTACACGATAGTGCGCGGCACAAAAATGCGTTTACAAAACGACGATACCTGCCTGCCGCCAGCCGTAACGCAGCCGGACACTGCGCCAATAATAGCCAGTACAGGAAATAAGAGTAGCCGGAAAAGGGCCTAGAAACGGGCCCAAACCGCAATGTCGTTCATATTAATCGACCGAGGTCGCGAATAATAAGACTTCACCGGCAAATATCAACAACTTATTGCTATATTGTACCAATGCATATTCCCGGTCATATTCGATTAAACGATGACGGCGGGAAGATCGAGATAATCATTTCATGACAGTCTAGAAGCGGATTCAGTTCCATGTCCAAGACCCGAGATATTCATCATATGCCGACTCTTGCGGCGCTGATGACCCCTTTCCCCTACCATATCGATATCAACGCCCCCGTGGAGGAAGCCCTGGCTCAGATGGAGGCACACCAGGTGCACCACCTGCCGGTCACCCGCGACGGTGACCTGGAAACGGTCATTTCCCGGCGGGATATTGAACGCGCCCGGGCGCCGGGTCATCGTCTGGAAGAACAACAGCTGTATGTTCACGATCTCTGCGCCCGCCGGCCCTATATCGCCGATATCCACGACCCGCTGGACAAAATACTGCTGGCAATGGCGGAAACCGGCATAGGCTCGGTATTGGTGATGCGCGAAGGGGAGCTGGCGGGCATAGTAACGGTGACCGATGCCCTGCGTTTCTGCGGCGAATATCTGGCGGAGCTGACACAGCCGGTGGACGATTCCGTGGCCTGAGGGCGGACGGCACTTTCAACACGGCACTTCGATTCCCTTTTGCGAAGTACCAGCATTACAAGGGCCACACTTTCAGCAACACGGGAACGCTGACCAGAATGACCAGAATCTCCATCGGTAGTCCCATTCGCCAGTAATCGCCGAATTTGAATCCCCCCGGCCCCAGAATCAAGGTATTGTTCTGGTGGCCCACCGGGGTCAGGAAGGCGCAGGAAGCGCCGATGGCGACCGCCATCAGAAAGCTGTCAGGATTGGCATTCAGTTGTGCCGCCGTGGACAGAGCGATGGAACACATCACCGCCGCGGTGGCCGCATTATTCATAAAATCCGACAGGGTCATGGTCACCACCAGCAGTATCACCAGCGCAATCACCGGACTGCCCTGGGCGATCGTATCGAGCACTCCCTGGGCAATCAGGTCCGCCGCCCCCGTATATTCCATCACTTCCGCAACCGAGATAAGCGTACCCAGCAAAACGATCACCGAACCGTCGATAGACTCGTAAAACCCCCGCAGCGGCACCACCTTCAAGACCATAAACGCCAGGGCGCAGGTGGCGAAGGAAATGGCCGCGGGCAGCAAGCCGAAGGCGGCACCGCCCACAGCGATGGCCATGGCCACTAGCGCCACCGCGGCCTTTTCTTTATTGGGAATGCTGATATCCCGCTGGGCCAGCGGTACGCAGCCCTGCTCGTGGGCAAAGGTGCTGAGGGCCTCGTCCGTTCCCATCATCAGCAGCGCATCACCGGCCAACAAGGGCGTGGATTTGAGCCGGCGAATCGAGCGACGCCCCTGGCGCGACAGGGCCAGCAGGTTGATTTCGTAGCGCGTCGGCAGCCGCAGAAACTGCGCCGTGCGGCCCACCAGCGAGGAGTCCGGCATCACTACCAGCTCCCGCAGCTGTACATCGCCGTGCACTGTGCCGGACTTTTCCTTTTCTTTTTTCGGCGCGGGCGATTCCTGCTCGCGCCCGTCCCCCGCGCCATCTTTCCCACGAGTTTTTTCTTCCTCTTTTTCCTGCTCCCCGGCCAATTTCAACCCCAGACTGGAAATCGCCGTCGACAGGGCTTCGGGTTCTGCTTCCAGCACCAGAATGTCGCCGGCGTGTACCCGCTGCCAGGGAATGGCTGGAGACACTCGCGCATTGTTGTGTACCACGCCCACCACCTGGGCGTCCTCACGCTCCAAAATATGCATGATCTCACGCAGACTTTTGTCCGCCGCAGCGCTCTTTTCTTCCACCAGCGCTTCGGTCAGATAAGTGCCGGTATCAAAAGTCGCCGCCCCCGCCTGGGTACGAGCAGGCACCAGGCGCCAGCCGATCAGGGATACGAACATCACCCCCACCAGGGCCACCGCCAAACCCACGGGGGTAAAATCGAACATGCCGTAACTGCCGGCTCCGGCGCTGGCGCGGAAACCGGAAACAATCAGATTTGGCGGCGTGCCGATCAACGTAGTCATACCGCCGAGGATGGTGCCGAAAGAAAGCGGCATCAGCACCTTACCCGGTGGCAGCTGTTGCTTGTCCGCCACTTCGGAGGCCACCGGCATCAACAGCGCCATGGCACCCACATTGTTCATAAACCCCGACATCAGAGCCCCGAGTCCGGTCAGAGCAGCGATCGACAAAGTGGCGCTACCCCGCGTGGGCACCACGCGATGTGCCAGCGCGTCCATGGCGCCGGTATTCTGCAGCCCGCGGCTCAATATCAACACGCTGGCCACGGTTACCACAGCGGGATGACCAAACCCTTTAAAGGCATCTTCAGGTTGAATCAGGCCAGTAAAAACGCAGGCCAGCAACGACGCCAATGCCACCATGTCATGACGCCAGGGTCCCCAGATAAACAAACCGATGGTGACCGCGAGAATAGTAAGAATGGCCAGCTGATCCATTGTCATGAAAAATAGCGCCCCTGCTTTACCGCCGTTATTCAGATTACACTGCGGTGCTTATTCAAGAGACGGACGTTGCGCCAGAACACCGCTGATTACTAAAAAATTATTCCTCAACAATATCCCGCTGCTCGATGTGCGCGCGAAGGGCATCGACTATCCGCTGGTAGAAAGCGGCGACCAATCAGGCGCTGCAGGTGCTGATTGTAGAGACAATAGAGGTGCAGGCCAGCCGACAGCAGGAGGCCATGCCTAAGGAACCTCTGATTAATTCACTTTCTGGGGGCGGATGAGAAGCCCAGGGGACAGGATGGATATTTAGGAACTGTCGGATACAGGGATGTATCCGTCGGGGCTAGGGGAAGTGTTCGTGCATTTTCGAAATATCCACCCCATTGCCTGAGCGTCCCAGAGCCTACCATAGTGCTCACGCGGATTAATCAGGTGCTCCCTAAGCCTATATCCCGGTGGTGAACAGATTGCTCGAAGAGTACCTGATGACGTGGAGCAGTGGAGAAGTAGTGTTGTGCGGAAGTTTTGCCGAAGTGCCGGGCTGGCTGGCAGCCGCAGTCCGTGAAGCGCGCTGGGACGCCTCTATGCTCAGCGCAATTTGAATCGCCGCGCAAGCAGCCAGTCTCGCAGCCGCCGCGGCAACCAGCGGGCCATCCAGGGCAACAGGCGGCTTTTGTTGCCAATGCGCACCAATGCCGGCGGACGCTTTTTCAGTAGTTCCGCCACCAGACGTTTCGCCATATCCCGCGCCAGAGTGGCATTTTGTTGCGACGCCAGAGCACGGGCGCGCACTGCTTCCTCCTGCCGCTTGTACCAGGAGTCCGGGGCCAGCAGGCCGCGCAGAGAAACTTCCGCATGACGGCCAAACTCCGAGGCGATAGCGCCGGGCTGCACCGTCATCACGCGGATGCCGAAAGGCCGCAGTTCCAGGCGCAGCACATCCGATAAAGTGTGCAGTGCGGCCTTGGAGGCACAGTAGGCGCCGGAGAACGGGGTGGGCATGACACCGGATACCGATCCGATATTACAGATCAGGCCGCGGCGCTCAGATTTCATAAGGGGGGCACAGGCGCGAATCAGCGCCATGGGGGCAAACACATTGGTGCGAAACTGGTTTTCCAGGGTTCGGGTATCAAGCTCCAGCAACGGCCCCATCTGGCCAAAACCGGCGTTATTGATAAGGATATCCAGGCGTCCATAGGCGGTCTTGAGCGCATGCACCACGCGGTTGATATCCGCCTGGGAATTGACATCCAGGGCCTCAGTGGCAATGCCCAGGTCCGCCAGTTCCTGCAGGCTTTCCGGGCGCCGCGCGGTGGCGATGACGATGGTGCCGCGGCGGTGCAGCGCCAGCGCCAGCTCGCGCCCGATGCCGCTGGAACAACCGGTAATCAGTGCCACGCGGTCCGGCACCACATAACCTCGTCCGATTTTCGCCAGGCTCTCGGCGGCGAACGAGCGATCTGAAGGGCGAAACCTCGATGCCGGCGGTTTGTTCACGGGGAACTCCAGCTACTCCGCTTTGAAGTGAGGGTTTTCGATAATGCCAAAAATATTGCCGTAGGGGTCGAGAAATGTCGCCATGCGTATGCCCTCGCCCACGTCCACTATATCACTGTGCTGGCGCGCGCCCAGGGCGTTGATGCGCTCTACCTGGGCATCTATGTCGCGCACGCCCCAGTAGGCCACTACACCGTCGGCGCGGCTGATCACATTGCGCGCGTCCGGGTCCAGCCCCAACTCGTAGCCACCGACATTAAAGCCCACATAACACTCGGAATCGAAATAGGGCTCCTGCTCCAGCAGGCGGCTGTACCAGTCTTTTGCTTCAGCGATATTGGTGACCCCGTAGATCACAGTGCGCAAACCGAGAAACTGCCCCATATCAGGCTCCTGTCGATACCGCCGCTGGTGTCCGCACAAGACAGCCGCAAGCGGAAAGGTTAGCGCAGCTCCTGTTCCAGCTGCTCGAGCAGATCCAGCGGCTCCATCTCGATACCTTCGAGCTCGCGGTTCCAGTTGATACCCACCAGCAGTACATCTTCGTGCATGCCAGTGAGCCAGTCGTCCATAAACTCTTCCAGGTCGATAGGCACCACCTGGTATTCGGCCCAATCCCCCTCGACGTGTATTTCGGCAAACTCGCGCTGGGACCAGAAGGGCATCACCTCTGTCTGCGGGTATTTGACCGACTCGCACAGGGCAAACCCTTCATTGCCCTCCAGCGCCCAGACACAGCCCTGCGCAGCCGCTTCCGGCAAAAAACGCGCGCAGTTATGTTCGAAATCGTCACTCAGTGGTTCGATTTGCATGGGCGGACTCTCCAGGATTTGTGCGCAGTTTACGCCAGATTGACAGGAGCACCAACGGCCTCACCGGCCGCAATCGGGTTCATCGTGTTTTTTTGAAAAGCGCGATGGATTCCACGTGATCTGTGTGCGGAAACATATCCATAACGCCCGCCTTAACCAGTGAATAGCCAAGAGATTTCAGCTCACCGGCATCCCGGGCCAAAGTGGCAGGATTGCAGGACACATAGACGATTCGCTTGGCGTCAAATCGCGCAAGACGCCGCACCACTTCCAGGGCACCACTGCGCGGCGGGTCGAGGAGAATACCGTCGAAACCACCGGCGGCCCATGGGTGCGACTCGATCGACTGCGTCAGATCACAGGCGTGAAAACTAACATTGCGCAGTCCGTTCAAAGCGGCGTTATCCACGCCTCTTTGCGTGAGTCCGCCCTCGCCTTCCACCCCCACTACAGCGCCCGCGCGGCGCGCTAGAGGGAGAGTGAAATTACCGAGACCGCAAAACAGATCCAGCAGTCGCTCACCCGCCTGCGGATTCAGCAATTCCACTGCCCGCGCCACCATCTGCCGGTTGATAACGGCATTGACCTGGACAAAGTCCAGCGGATGAAAGCGCAATGTCAAATCAAATTCCGGCAAGTCGTAGGTCAGATAATCTTCTCCATCGCCGGGCCAGATTTTGTGGGCACTGGCCGCGTCCCTTGGCTGCAAGTACAGATGAATACCGGTCTCGGCGGCAAACGCCAGCCAGCGCTCGCGGTCCGCGGCCGTCACTGGTTTCAGGTGCCGCAGGACAATGGCTGCGGCGCTTTCTCCAACCACCACTTCCAGCTGTGAAAAATAGGCGCGCCCATCACTTTCGCCCACCAGCTGTTTCAAGCGCGGTATCTGAGCCGCGATCAGCGGGTGCAGCACCGGGCATTCGTCGATCTCCGTCAAATCGTTGGAACCTTTCTGACGGAATCCGAACACCAGCGTCTTCTTTGCTCCCCTACCGACAATGCGGATGCCAATACGCGCTCTGCGCCGGTATCCGAAGGGAGCGGCCACCAGGGGCGGCAGCAGTTCCGGGACCTCGATACCACCGAAGCGGGCCAGCTGATCCAGCAGCACCTTCTGTTTGGCTGCAATCTGTGCCTCTGGCACTAAATGCTGCAGCGAGCAGCCACCGCACAGATGCGCGTGGACACAGCGCGGCTCGCAGCGCTGCGGGGATGGTTGCAGCACCTCCTGCGCCGCCCCCTCGTCAAACTTCGAGCGCCGCGCGGAATAGCGGAATTTCACCTTTTCTCCCGGCAGTGCATTATCGATAAATACCGCCTTGCCGCTCACCCGGGCAATACCGCGCATGTCGTGGCTGAATTTTTCGATCTCCGCCTCGGCGCCCGCGGGCAGATTTTTTCTGGCGGGTTTCGGCGCTGAAAAGAAACGGGGCTTTTTAGCCATAAACTTACAGGGAAAAACAGGTTGTGCTGGGAGAAAAACAAATCAGAGGGTGAGGCGATGGCCGTTGTCCCGCAACCAGCGCCGCAGCACTTTGTAGCTCGGACAGACACTCTCTACCAGAGACCAGAAAGCGCGGCTGTGATTGTGATGCCGCAGATGTGAAACCTCATGTGCCACCAGGTAATCCACCACCGGCTCAGGGGCCTGGCACACTAGCCAGTTGTACTGCAGTTCGCCGCGACTGGTGCAATGGCCCCACTTGCTCTTGGTGCGGCGCACGCGCACCGAGGAAAAAGCGAGCCCAAGCCGCTCCGCCAACCGCGCTGACTTTTCCGTAAGCAGTGCCAGGGCTTCGCGCTGATAGAGCCGCTGCAACGCCGCCTGTACTTGCCTCTTATCCGGCTGGCGCTGACGGGTATAGAGCGCTATGGCATCCGCGCCAATACCGCTGGCACTACTGGCCCCAGCCCGTTCCAGCGGCAACGCGCGCCCCAGCCAGGGGAAACGCTCGCCAAAGGCATACTCGTAGACGGGGACCTGGGCCGCACGCTCACGGGCGCGCGACAGTTGGCTGCGTACCCAGTGTGCATTGTCCCGCAAAAACTGGTGGCCGTAACGCGCCGCACAGCGCTCGGGAATACGCACTTCGACACCAGACGGCACCAGAACCAAACCCAGGCGTTTGCGCCGGGGCGAACGCACCAGCCGGTAGGCGATATCCTCGTAGGTATAGGTCTGCGCCTCGCTCATTAGCCGTGCGCAACCACCGCCATGGTGATGCGGGAGATACAGCTCAGTTTGCCGTTGGGAGCCGTGATGCGGATTTCCCACACTTGGCTGCTGCGGCCAATATGTACGGGTTTTGCCGTACCCGTGACTTCGCCCTCGGCCACCGGGCGCAGGTGATTGGCGTTGATCTCCTGACCGACGCAATAGTATTTTTCCGGGTCCACCACAAGGTTGGCCCCCATGGAACCGAGGGTCTCCGCCAATACCACATTGGCGCCACCGTGCAATATGCCGAAAGGCTGTCGGGTGCGCTGGTCCACCGGCAGGGTTCCCACCAGATAGTCGTCACCCACCTCGGTAATTTTCAATCCGATATGACCGGGCATACAGCCGGCGGCATTTTCGTTTAATTGCTCCGGAGTGGGGTTACTGTGCCAGATTGCCATTGAGTTACTTCCTGATTGAAATGTCGTGGGGGGTATCTACCGGCGCCCGAATATGGGGTCAATAAAAACGGCTGAAGCCGACAAAACCGAAGCCGCGCAGCTGGAGATCCAACAGATCCAGTTCCCGCCTGAGGGCGCTGCGGTGCAATTGCAGCGCCCGGATTTGCTCTTCCTCCCCCGCGCTGGCCAAGGCGGCGTTTACCGCTATGAGCTGACGCCTCAGGTCATCGTAGCGACGGGCCAGCTGCAGGTACTCCATCTCCACCTGGTAATCGGCGAGACCGCGATGGTATTCCGCCAAAAACAAATCCGCACCGGGCCCGGTGCACACGCCTTCGTAGCTGTTGCCGAGGCGCCCCTGGCGGTATCCGTTCTCTGGCGTGCAGAAATAAGCCACGCCTTCCTCGTGGCCGCGCAGCCAGGCCTCCGTATCCACGCGCACGCCGTACTCGCGGCACTGCCGCGCGATATCGTAGACCAGCGACTGGCCGCGCCCGCGGGCGCCGTCCTGCAAACCGCGCTCGTACCAGAGACCGGCCTGACACGCCTCCTCAGAGATCACGGCACAGCCCGCGAGCAGCGCGGTCAAGAGTAACAGAAGGCTCTTCGCGGGATTCATGGCAAAATCAACCAAAGCGCTTGTCAGCGACAAAGGGATTGCTCTGTCGCTCCTGGCCAAAGGAGGACATTGGGCCGTGACCGGGGATAAAGCGCACATCATCGCCCAGCGGCCACAGTTTTTCAGTGATGGAACGGATTAGGGTGTCGTGGTCGCCCCTGGGGAAATCCGTACGGCCGATAGAGCCGGCAAAGAGGACATCCCCCACCAGCGCCAGCTTGCCCGCGCGGTGAAAAAACACAACGTGGCCCGGGGTGTGGCCGGGGCAATGATGCACTTCCAGTGTTTCTTCACCCACGGTTACAGTGTCGCCCTGAGCCAGCCAGCGGTCGGGGGTAAAGGTCTCGGCGGGTGGAAAGCCAAACATCTGTGCCTGCACCGGCAATTGGGCTATCCAAAACTCATCGTCGCGATGGGGCCCCTCCACCGGCAACTGCAACTGCCGGGCCAGCGCGGCGGTGCCGCCGACGTGGTCCAGGTGGCCATGGGTCAGCAGAATTTTCTCCAACTGCAAACCGCGCTCATCCACCGCGGCCAGAATCTTCTCCAGGTCCCCACCGGGGTCAACCACCGCCGCCCGTTTGCTGTTCTCGCACCAAAGTAGGGTGCAGTTTTGCTGAAAAGGCGTGACCGGAACCGTATGGAATTGCAACGACATACAAAAAACCAATACTTCGAAAATTGTGCCGCGGATTATAGCGCGGCCGCCGCCGCAGTCCGCACCGGCGCCGCCGGGCGGCGGCCGCGGTGACTTTTCAGCAGCGCTCGCAAATCCTCCAGCAGCTGTTGATACACCATTTCGCTGCGCCAGTAGCCGTTGTGGGAAACCAGCTGTGGCCCCCAGTGGGACGCGCTCCAGTCAGACAGTGGACAGATTTCGTAGTCGCGGTAAACCGCCTGATTGTAGGAGGGACTGAGGGGCTTCAAAGGCCAGCCGAACAGGTCGTCCGGGTGGTAGAAATTCTTCCAGCGGAAGTTGTAGCCGCGCGTGGCCGAGGTCACCGCCTGTATCTGATCCCGCGGCATACCCGCGCACCAGAGCGGATTGGTGGCCCCCAGGGTGTACCAATGGCTCAGCGTTTTCAGACGCAGGAAGAGATCCCGGGCCGAGCCCTTGTGTACACCGCGGGGGCCGCCATCGCGCCAGATGCCGTGACCCAGGCTGGTTTTCTGTGCATCCCACAAATAGTTGGAGAGAGTGACGCAGCCCACCGAATGGGTCAGCAGTACCACCGGCGCGCTGTCAGAGGCGGCCTTGGCCGCCCTCTCAAGCGTGTTATAGATCGTCTGCTGGGCCTTTTCGTAGTTGCCGCCGCGCTGGTGGATATCCCCCAGCTGCGCGGCGCTCTCCGCCATGCCGTAGAGCATGAACTTACGCGCGCGCAGGAAATCCATATCGCGCTTTTGCATGCCCTCGAAGGTCCGCTCGATATTTGTTTGCAAGTGAACCTGGCAAAGAACGGTATCGCAATGTAAGCGGGACCAGTCGTCTCCCAGTCCCTCGCGCAGCGCCGCGAACAGCGGCTCGGCGAATTCCTCGTCCGCCACCCCCATACCCGGCACCGCCAGGATTACTATATCGGCCATATTCAGCCCCTGATTATTTTTTCGGCGTTGCGTAAGAATCGCCTCACGCGCCGCTCATTTTTGTGAATGGGCACCGCTGAATCCGTCGAAACTAACATTTACCGAGCGGTTGAAAAAGTGCTTTGCAGTCGAAAATTTATGAAGAAGGCAGTAGCCTATGCGTTGAGAAGGGGGTGTAACGACCCTGTCATTGCATCACCTGAGACGTGCACTGCCCTGCTTGCACAAAAAACAACCAAAAGATAACCCGCCGCAGCGATGCTACTGACCTCCAAATACAGCCTGCCGGACTGCCCGGAACACACATTGGCGCGCCCGCGCCTACTGTCGTTGCTGAACGGCAGCCACAGCGACCAGCTGCTGCTGGTGACCGCGCCGGCGGGATATGGAAAAACCACTCTGGTCTCTTCCTGGGCCGCGGGACAGGACAACCCGGTGGCCTGGTACTCCCTGGATACGAGCGACAACCAACCAGCCCAGTTCTGCCGCTATCTGGTGGAGAGCGTACACCGCGCCACTGGCAATGGCGTGCCCGAAACCCACAAGCTGCTCGCGGCGCAACGAAACCCCGATCCATCGCTGGTTATCAGCCAACTGCTGGCGGAGCTGCGCGGCCTCCCCAGCGAACTGCGCATTGTGCTGGATGACTACCATCAGATCGACAACGAAGTGGTGCACAACACCACGCGCTTCCTACTGCGCCACGCCCCCGCCGGCATCGGCGTGGTGCTCACCAGCCGCAGTCAGCCGCCGCTGGGACTGGCCTCACTGCGGGTAGCTGGCCGACTGCTGGAACTGAGCAGCAACGATTTGGCACTGACCACCGAGGAAATAAGCCAACTGCTCGAGCAGCGCCTGCCTTTTCCCCTCGACAGCGACCGCGCCGAACAGTTGCATCAATTGAGCGAGGGCTGGCCACCGGCGGTACAGTTGTTCGCCCTATCCGTGCGCGACCGCGACGAAGTGGACCGCTACCTAAGCGAGCTGGAGCGCGGCCACAGTCACATCCTCGATTATCTGGCCGAAGAGGTGCTAGAGCGGCTGGAACCGCAACTGCGCGAACTGCTCGCCTGCACCTCAATACTGAACCGCGTCAACGCCCGGCTGGCGGAACAACTGAGCGGGCTCGAAGGCGGCCAACAGCTGCTGGAACAGGTAGCACGGCGCGGCCTGTTCCTGCAGGCGCAGGACTCAAGCCGCCGGTGGTTCCGCTACCACCCCGTATTCGCCCGCTTTCTTCAGCGCCAACTCACCGATCCCTCGCGCCTACAGGCGTTGCACCGCACCGCCTGCGATACCTGGCAGCAGCTGGAGCAACCGCAGGAAGCACTGCACCATGCGCTGGCGGCAGAAGACCCGACGCGCCTGCGGCAACTGCTGGAAGCCCACGGGGAACAGCTGCTGCGCGAGGGGCAGGCCCGGGTGGTGAAAAACTGCCTCGACTGGCTCGGCGCAGACGAGCTGCAACAAAACCCCCGCTTCACCCTACTGGCAGCGCGTATGGCTCGGGACAACTTCGAACACAACCGCTGCGAAAAACTCCTCGCCGCCGCGGAGAGCTGGCTGCAGCGTGAAGACCCGGGCCAATGGCACGAGTACGAGGGCGCCTTCGCCGCCGCTCGCGCCCAGGCTGCTGTGGCCCGGGGCCGGACACTACAGGCCAAGGAGTACGCGGAGGAAGCCTTGCAGCTCCTGCGCGACAATCAGGCCGGCGAACGCATCGCCGCCCTCCTGGTTACAGGGGAGACCAACTTCTGTCTTGGACAGCTGGAAAAAGCCGACGCCCATATGCGCGAGGTGGAAACTCTGGCCTTGGCTGAACAAGACTACCCCAGCGCCGCCTGGGCAATCTGCCAGCAGACCGAGATCGCCATCGCCCAGGGCCTGCTAAAGAAAGCCACAGCCCTGCAAGAGCGCGCCCAGCTGCTGATACAGGAACACCACCTCAGCGGCCAACCCATCTCCGAATTTATCTGCCGCCTGCGCGGCCACCTGGAATGGGAGCGGGGCGACCTGGATGCCGCAGCCGCCTGTGCCCGCCTCGGCATGCGCATCAACCGCAAAGTGGGCGAACGCTGGCTGCTGCCGGAATACACCCTGCTGCTGAAAGTGGCCCAAGCCCGCGGCGAAAAAGAAGAATCCCTGGAATGGCTGGCGCGCATTGACCGCCTGATGACCGGCGAGCGCTACCACCGCGACTGGGTGGCCAACGCCGACGCCGCGCGCATGCGCGCCTGGCGCGCCCTGAACAACCAAGAAGCCATTGGAGCCTGGCTGGAACAGGCCGAGCCGGTAGTGGACAGACCCAGCAACCACTTCGAACAATGCCACGGGCGCAACCACGTGCGCGCAATGATCGAACTGCACCGCTGGTCCGATGCCGGGCGGTTGCTCGCCCGCCTGCAACAGGTAGCGCAAGACTGCGGACTGGTCACCGACTGCCTCCGCAACCTGGTGCTGGAAGCGCATCTGCTATGGCTGCGCGAGCAGCGCGACGGCTCAGTCAAAGCCATCCGCGAGGCGCTCGCCATTGCTGTCGATCGCGGCTTCTGTGCCAGCTTCCTGCAAATTGGCAAACCGCTGATCGTTATCTTAAAAGCGGCCCTGGAGTCAGAAGACGAAAAAGGTGAGCTGAGCCAAGCGGAAGCCGATCGGGCCCGCGAACTGATTAAACTGGCCCAGCAGCAACCGGAGCTCGACGGCGGCATCCGCATCGAGCTGGACGAAACCATTATCAAAGAAATTCTGCAGAGTGATGCAGTGCCGGACTTCCTGCGTCACTCACCGTTAACCCCGCGGGAATGGCAAGTGCTAAACGCCATTCACTCGGGCCTCTCCAACGAGCGCATCGCCCGTCACTTCAAAGTGGCGCCCAGCACCATCAAAACCCACATTCGCAGCCTCTACCAAAAGCTGGACGTAAAAGACCGCCAGGAAGCTATTGCGTTAGCGGAGCAGATGCTGCGTTCGGTGCAGGACAAGCCTTGAGGACACTGCCTCACAAGACTGTATTTACCTTTAAGGAACCTCTGATTAATCCGCGTGAATACTATGGTAGGTTTTGGGGCGCTCAGGCAATAGGACGGATATTTCGAAACCGCACGAGTACTTCCCTGTAGCTCCGACGGAGGCGTCACTTTTCCGCCCTTAATGTGCCTCTGATTAATTCGCTTCCTGAAGGTGAAGATACTTCCAGACCACCTGAACACCTCGGGATCAATTACAGCGCCCACCCGAATGAATCAGAGATTCCTTAACAAATTCAAGCAGCCTGTTAAATAATGCTGGAGTTCATCAATCACCCCCACCACAGTCACCGCCCCCGCCACAGTCACCACCATCAAAGAAGCCGCCGCTAGAACTAGAACCACCACTAGAGCCACTACCCCGATGACTATCGGATAAACTAGACCTAATCAACTTCACAAGACCGACAATTACGAACACGGCGAAAATAATAGGGCAAAAAACGCTGTTAAATTCTGAATCTGACTTGAGATCAATATAGTTCCAACTAACTACCGCCCCAATGATAACTATCCACGGATTCATCACCTACTTCCTCATATTTTTTACTGAAGATCCAACGATTTTTTTTGATTTAAAAAAACAGTTACTTGTCGCTCCTTTTGACAGTTAAAGAACCTCTGATTAATTCACTTCCTGATGGTTAAAACTCTTTGGAGCCAGATGAGAAGCTCAGGTGATAGGCTGGCCATTTCGAAACCGTCGGATACAGGGATGTATCAGTCGGAGCTACAGGGAAGTACTCGTGCGTTTTCGAAATATCCGTCCTATTGCCTGAGCGCCCCGGAACCTACCATAGTGTTCACGCGAATTAATCAGAGGTTTCTTAAACAATTTCAGTGACTATAGCGCTCTCAACCGCCAGTTACTCTCATCAAGTCAAATGCTTGGCAACGCCCCAGCAATACTAATACGTGCTTCGCACACTTATTGCTCTGTGATTGCGCCAATATTTATACAGAAGAGCTGGCTCTACACCTTCTATTTTATGGATGTCCTTTATTAAGGATTATTTCGGTAGTATAACGCCGTTGGACATCTGGAATATCGGGGGTTTTCCAGTTCTGGCTTGTGAGATTAAGAGGATGATCCACCATGGCCACTATTATCCCAAACCTCAGCACCCTTCGCGGCATGACGCCGGGTGAGCGCCGCCTGGGGCAGCGGTTAGAAAGCCTACTGGAGGACGACTACATCGTCTGGTACGACACCCCAGTGGGACGGAACCGGCGTTATCCCGATTACATCATTCTCCATCCTGGCCGCGGACTGCTGTTTCTGGAGGTGAAGGACTGGAAGCTGGATACCCTCAAACAAATCACTCCACGTGATGTGGAAATACACACCCCGGATGGTCTCAAGACCGTCAGCAATCCCCTGCAGCAGGCCCGCCAGTACGCTCTCACCGCCATCAACAAACTGCAGCGCGATAAGCACTTACAAGAAACCTCCTCACAGTACAAAGGCAAGCTCTGTTTCCCGTGGGGCTACGGGGTGGTGTTTCCCAACATTACCCGCAAGCAGTGGAACGAAGCCATCAGTGAGGAGGATCAGGAGCTGGTGCTGCCGCCACACCGGCTGATCTGCAAGGATGAAATGACTGCCACCGCCGACCCGGAAGTGTTTCAGGAGCGGCTGTGGGGCATGTTCGACTACACCTTTGGGGACAAACTAAGCCTGCCGCAGATCGATCGCATCCGCTGGAATCTGTTCCCGGAAATCCGCATCAATACACCGCAGAAAGGCCTGTTTGATGACGGCGATAGCGATGAGAACGCGGATGCTGAAAACGGGCCGGGACCGAGTGCGGATGACAAGAGCGCGGCCAAGAACAAAGCAGATTACAACAGCATTCCCGATATCGTCCGCGTCATGGACCTACAGCAGGAACAACTGGCTCGCAGCATGGGCGATGGTCACCGGGTTATTCACGGGGTGGCCGGGTCCGGTAAGACGCTGATTCTCTGCTACCGCTGTCAGCATCTGGCCCAGGCCGTCACCAAGCCGATCCTGGTGCTGTGCTTCAATATCACCTTGGCCGCTCGGCTGCGCAGCTTTATTGTCGAAAAGGGCATCGAGGAAAAAGTGCAGGTGCATCACTTCCATGAATGGTGCGGCCGCCAACTGAAAACCTACAACGTGGACCTCCTCCCCGCCACGCCCGGCCGACAATACTGGGAACGGCAGGTGGACACCGTGATACACGCCGTGGACAAAGGCCAGATCCCCCGCGCCCAGTACAGCGCAGTGATGATCGATGAAGGTCACGACTTCGAACAGGACTGGCTTGCCCTTATCGTGCAGATGATTGACCCGAACACCAACTCCCTGCTGCTACTCTACGACGATGCCCAATCCATCTATAAGAAACGCAGCCTCAAGTTCCCCCTGTCCAGCGCCGGGATTCAGGCCCGTGGCCGCACCACGATTTTAAAACTCAACTACCGCAATACCCGCGAAATCCTCAGTTACGCCTACGATTTCGCCAAAGACTTTTTGCAAGCGCAGGACGCCGACGACGACCACATTCCCCTCATTGCCCCGGAAGTGGCCGGCACCAGTGGCCCAGCGCCCGAATTCCGCAAGTTTGACAACTTTAATGACGAAGCCCATTACATTGCCCGCTGCATCCGCAAATGGCACCAGAACGGCCAACCGCTCAATAACATCGCGGTGATTTACGGCTACACCCGACAGGCCGAAACCTTACAAAGGGTATTGAAAGCGGTGGCGATCCCGCACGCTTGGTTGAAAGACAGTGCGAGCAAGAAAGCGTATGACGCTAATGCGGATCGTATCGCCCTACTTACCCGGCAAAGCAGCAAGGGATTGGAGTTCGATACCGTGGTTCTGGCCGGGTTGGGAGGATTGAAGGATGACGAGGAAAACCTGGAGAGTGAAGTAAAGCTGCTATATGTGGGGATGACACGGGCTCGGAAGCAGTTGTTGTTAACAGGGAGTGGAGAGAATTGGTTTGTAGAGCGGATTGGCGGGTAGTCGGAACATGAACCGTTCCACAATAGAATTTTCAGCCTCTAGCCAGTTTCGGGGTACTCAAGTAGCGGGATGGGCAGGGCATTCCAAAAGTGCGCGAAGTCCCGGTAGCCCCACCGGCTACCGCCATTTATCCGATGATTTTGAAATATTCATACCTGCAGCTGAACGCCTTATCTTTGGCCCTGGAAATTTTACCGAGATAAGGCGTATTAATCAGAGAACCTTTTAACTCCCAGCCCGCAACCGCTGCTGCATCTCACTGACTGGCTCCGGCGGATACACATTCGTGGGCCACTTCAGCGGTGCAAATTCCTCGCTCAATTGCATATCCTCTACTTCAGCTTTCACTTTATCGTAAGCCGCCTGTGTTTCCGGTCCTAACTCCAGGCTAATACTGTTAAAGATATTTTTCTGTAGCTCCTGAATAGGGGATATATCAAAAGTTGGCTTATGATCTTTATCAAAACTATAAATATCTTGTTTAAAGAAAACCTCTATAAAATGTTTTTTAGTTATAGGAAAAATAAAAAGACAATCGGGATTAACCAACTGTGTGGGATCAGCACTACGGCTAATTTTAAAGCTTGCACTAGGAACCGGGAGATGATGGTGACGCTGCCAGTCTATCGGGCCGCTATAGCGCGGAATATGAGAAGAATCCTCCCCCCAATTCCTGTGGCCATAGCGATCGTTCAAATAATGCATCAGCACCATTTCAAATGCTTTTGGATTGAAAAATGAAATATTAGGGAAAGCATGCTCTTCAAAACGACCAATTACGGCAATACTCAGACTTAACTCACCTTTACAGCCGGTCATCCAGGGGCCATAAAAGGCCCACTTGCGAGAAAATAGTCCAATAGCGCCCCAGTAATCATTGGCCATAACACCTTTGGAGCCAATCCATCCCAGATCGTTCTCCAGTAAAACATCGTAATTCGGCAGTGTTCTATTTTCCTTAACTGATTTTCTCCGAGGCTTATGCCTCGGAGCACGTAACTGTAATCTACTGCCGGCAAGCGTAAAACTGACTTTTGATGCAAAAGAAAAAGAAGGCCCCCGGGGAACACAGTAATTATCGTCGCGAATACGCCATTCCAACGGGAGATATTTTAGAAAGTTGAACATGCTTCTCCCTACCTTCTGAACTTATAGCCAAAGCGCTCTGTCGCACCTTTCGCTAAATCCTGTAAAACCCCGGCTCCGGTAATCGCCGTTGCAATAGCGGCCATAGCCATCCCCGCTTGACCGCCAATAGCGGCCGCCAGTATACCTGCCGGGGCAGCAACCTTCTGAGCACCATTTAACCATGCCTTGGCGTGATATCCCTTATTGTAAGGATCTTTGTTATTTTTCAGACGTAAACCGGCTACGCTGTACTGACTAAGAGCGCCGTGTACGCTGTAACCGGTATCGGCAAAGCGCTGGTTCAAACGCAGCTTGAGTTGATGCGCCAGGCGCAGAGCCCTTGCCGGTGAGGTACGGGGCTTATACAGATACACACCGTGCTTCTCCAGGGTGATTCCCTTGTCCGCCAGTATCTGCATGGCCTGGGTGAGAACGGCAGAGCCACCGGAGTCTGCTATCCAGGTTACATCCTCGATATCCCGCGCATCCGCCATGGCTTTCGCCAGCAGAACCGCAGATTTCCGGGCCTTATCCACAGCCAAGGGGTTGTAACACACCAGCCCCCCTAGTGCTTTTTGTCCCGGTGTAAAATGAAGGTCTGCGCCATTAGCAGACACATGTGCGGCCCCCACTCCCAACAATTCCACAGCCCTGGGGACTGCATCGGCGGCAGCGTCACTGGCCTGCTTATAGCGGGCATCAGCCACCGCAATCAGTCTCCCAGGTTGTTTATGGATCTTTCCATTCGGAACTAATTCCACATTCCATGCATTTCGATCCCGATCTTCACGAGCTCGATAAAGCCCCATCCGAGTAGCATCATCACTCCACTCCGTCGCCCGAAAATAATTGTCATCCAAGTTCAACTCAGTAATACAGAACTGATCATCCGGCCACCGCACCACTGTGGCCTTAAGGCCCGGCAGAAAGACGTAATACAGTTCGTTGCTGTTCTTGGTACGCGACTTGCCAGGGCGCACGTAGACATTGTTCTTGCCCAGTACGCCAGTGGTCAGTGCATTGAGCTCCTTAACGGCGATGGTAGCCCAATAGTGGTTGCGGCGGGCTGCCTGTTGCAGGCGCTGGAAAACCGGTTCGAGTTTTGTAATGCAGCGGATGGGTTTGCCGGCACGCTGTCCGGCGATCAGAGGAAGGTTCTGTGTAGTGCTCATTTTACTCCCTGTTGTTTGTCACTCCATGTGCGGGCGAGGATCATAATGAGACCTTCCAAAGCCCTTCAAGCCCCCGCCCGAACTATTGAAAGTGCAGACGTACCAGTCACAATTAACTGTGAAAAATGTCTCGACTCACCTGCAAACTACATCGCAAAGAGCACCTCCTGCCTGCCCTCCCTTTCCGCTTGCACCAGGCGCAATGATGCAAAATATCAGCCCTAACCAATCCCAACTTGTGAGACCATTTGATGCTTTTGGGTCACACCATTTCATACGGGAGAGTCCTGAATCCACTAATTAGCAACCCGGCCAATCCTTTCCCTCCCCCCTGCCCGGGGAGGAGGCAGCACCCAGCCAGCATCGCCATACTCACCCTAACCTAATGAATACCCAACGGACTCAAGGCATGAGCGGAAAGCCCTTCAGCGACAAAAGCGGGGACTGGTGGCGCAGCGGTGTGATCTACCAGATTTACCCGCGCAGTTTTTGCGACGCTAACGGTGATGGCATCGGCGATCTGCCAGGCATCACTGAGAAGCTCGACTATGTACAGTCCCTCGGGGTGGACGCCATTTGGATCTCCCCGTTCTTCAAATCGCCGATGGCGGACTTCGGTTACGACGTGTCCGATTACCGCGATGTGGACCCGATTTTCGGCAAACTGGACGATTTCGATCGCCTGATTGAAGCGGCGCACGCGCGCGGTCTGCGCGTGATTATCGACCAGATTCTCAGCCACACCTCCGACCAGCACCCCTGGTTCGAGGAGAGCCGTTCCAGCCGCGACAACCCCAAGGCGGACTGGTACGTGTGGGCCGATCCCAAGCCGGATGGCAGCGCGCCCAATAACTGGATGTCCAATTTCGGCGGCAGTGCCTGGCGCTGGTGCAGCCGCCGCCGCCAATACTATCTGACCAACTTCCTCAAAGAGCAGCCGGATCTGAATCTGCACAATCCGGAAGTTCAGGAACAATTGCTGTCCGACCTGAAATTCTGGCTCGACCGGGGCGTGGACGGCTTCCGCCTGGATGCCATCAACCACGCCTTCCACGATCAGTCCCTGGCCGACAATCCGCCGCGCCCGCTGGAACTGGACGAGAAGGGCTTGCCGCCGGTAAATACCTACAACTATCAGTGGCACATTCACGACAAGTCCCAACCGGAAAACCTGGTGTTCCTGCAGCGGGTCCGCCAGCTGATGAACCAGTATCCCGGCACCGTGACCATGGGCGAAGTGGGCGATGACAACACCCACAAGATCATGGCGGAGTACACCACCGGCGAGCGCCTGAATATGGCCTACTCCTTCGATCTGTTGACCGAGGAGAGCAGCGCTAAATTCCTGCGCGACACTCTGGAAAAGAACCGCGAGGTAATCGAACAGGGCTGGCCCTGCTGGTCCATCAGCAACCACGATGTTCCCCGTTCTTTTACCCGCTGGAATAAAGGTTTCGATACCGAGCAGGCCATGGCCCGCGCGCCGCTGTTTTTACTGATGCAACTGACCCTGCGCGGCAGCGTCTGTCTGTATCAGGGCGAGGAGCTGGGTCTCGAAGAGGCGGAGCTCGCCTTTGAGGATCTGGTGGACCCCTATGGCATCAATCTATGGCCGGACTTCAAAGGGCGCGACGGTTGCCGCACCCCCATGCCCTGGAGTAACAGCGACGAACCCAATGCCGGTTTTTCCGCGGTGAAACCCTGGCTACCGGTGCCAGAAGAGCACTGCCACAAGGCGGTCAGCCTGCAGGAAAAAAATCCGCAATCGATGCTGAACCGTTTCCGCGCTCTGCTCGACTGGCACAAGAACCAGTCATCGGAACTGGCAACCGCCGCGCAGGAAATTGTGGACACTCAAAACGATTTGCTGGTGTTTTTCCGCCGGGGGGAAATGCGGGAATATCTCGTTGCCCTGAATTTAGGCAAAGATGCGGAGACTTTTGCACTGCCGTCCGAATTTTCCAGCGCGGAGGATATTACACCGACGCTGTTTGCCGGCGAGCGCAACGGCGAACAGCTAACACTGCCACCCGCTGGAGCACGAGTACTGCTGCGCAAACAGTAAACTTTGTTGAGCGCCGCTGAGTGCAAAACGGCTCAGGGGCCCTGTCCCGAAATATGTAAGCGTTTGTCACACGATTTTGGAACGTCTTTCCTTTCGACGTCTGCTTCCGGTGCCGGCCTAGTGCCGGCCTTTTTTTAGAGCCTCTGATTAATTCGCGTGAACACTATGGTAGCTTCCGGGGCGCTCAGGCAATAGGACGGACATTACGAAAACGCACAAGTACTTCCCTGTAGCTCCGACGGATACATCCCTGTATCCGACGGTTTCGAAATGCCCGTCCTATCACCTGAGCTTCACATCCGCCCCGGTTGCTATGCTGTAAGGATGCGGTTCATTTACCCGCTGCAGGTGTCCCTTCACAGCCAGCGTCACGATGTCCGAACAACCCGATCACGCCACTCTACGCAAGTCCCGGCCCCTGCTGCGTGGGATTCTGCCGTTGACGCTGCGCCAGCTGCCGAGGGAAATTCTCGCTGGCGCCACCCTCGCCGCGCTTGCGATACCGGAAGTGATGGGTTACGCGAAAATCGCCGGTATGCCCGTGGTCACCGGGATCTATACGCTGTTTATCCCCATACTCGCCTACGCGCTGCTGAGTTCATCCCGCCACCTGGTGGTTGGAGCAGATTCGGCGACCGCAGCCATTCTCGCCGCCGGCCTCACCGGACTGGCGGCACCTCAGACTGACCACTATATCGCGCTGGCCGGGCTCACCGCCTTACTCGCCGCCGCGCTGCTGCTTCTGGCCCGCTGGGTGCGGCTGGGTTTTCTGGCCAATTTTCTTTCGCGCACGGTACTGATCGGATTTCTTACCGGCGTCGGCATTCAGGTGGCACTGGGGCAGCTGCCGGCTATGTTCGGATTGGAGCCAACCGGATACAGCGGCTGGGAGAATATCTGGCAATACGTGAAACAGTTGGAGTCTCCCAACTACTATGCATTGGGCATTAGCCTGAGCGCGCTTTTGCTGATCGCAAGCTGTAAAAAGTGCTCGCCTCATATTCCCGCTGCCCTGATAGCAGTAGTGGCAGCCACCCTAACCACCTGGGCAATGGATCTGGATACGCAGCTACCAGTGCTGGGGACGCTACCTGCCGGGCTGCCGGAGCTGAGCCTGCCCAAGGTCGATTGGCACCCACAGCTGATCGTGGATCTTGCACCGACCGCATTCGCCATATTTATCGTTATCCTCGCGCAAAGTGCCGCCACCGCGCGGGCCTATGCAACCCGCTATGGCGAGCGCTTTGATGAAAATGCCGATCTCAGCGCGCTCTGCGTTGCCAACCTGGGCGCCGCATTGAGCAGCAGCTTCGTCGTAAACGGCAGCCCCACAAAAACACAAATCGTGAACAGTGCCGGTGGCCGAACCCAGCTCAGTATGGTCGTCACCAGCATGATCACCTTAATGGTGCTGCTGTTTATGACCCAAACACTGCACCATATGCCGGATGCGGTACTGGCGGCTGTCGTTTTTGTTATTGGGCTGGAGCTGGTCGATTTGCGCGGGATGCGCGCCATCTACGCGGCGCGGCGCTCGGAGTTCTGGGTAGCGGTGGCCACGGCGGGGACGGTAATCCTGGTCGGCGTCGAGCAGGGTATTATGCTTGCGCTGGCCCTTTCCCTGGTTGTGCACACCCGCCACGGTTATAAACCCAGGAATGCGCTGCTGAGACCCTCGGCTTCCGGCGGCTGGCAGGCCAGCCCGGTCAGCAGTGGCACCCAGGCCGCACCGGGCCTGATCATTTACCGCTTCACCCACAGTATTTACTATGCCAATGCGCAGCTGCTGACAGACGAAGTCACCCACCTGGCCACCAGCGCCGACCCGCCACTACACTATTTCTGCATCGAAATCTCCGCAGTGGATGATATTGACTTTACCGCTGCCGAGACGCTGCGAGAATTGCACAAATACCTGTCCCGCCGGGGTATCCGTCTGGTATTTGCCGCGGTCATGAGCGGCACCTCCGCCAACGCGCCGGCGCAAATTCGCGCGCTTTTTGACGACAAAGCCCTTTACAAAAATTTGGAGGCTGTAGTCGCCGACACCAAAAAGGCAGAGGGGCGCAGCGCGCACTCGGAGTAAAGCCTCCGCCATTGATATTCCACCAAGCGAACGCCGATGGAACCAGCTGCAGCGACTGGCGAGCTGCTAGATTGTTAATGGATCTCTGATTCGTTCGCTGTAGAAGCCCCTCTGCCAAATGGGAAGCTCAGGTGATGGCGTGCCCCGAAAGCAGCGACGGCAACCACTCGAACGCATCAGCGCGGCCTTCAACAACCCGCACCGGAACCGCCCCGGTAACACTGTGGCAAGAAAAGGATTTCACGTGCAACAAACATCGCAGCAATCGAGCAATGCTTCCACGGCAACGATATCCAAAGCAGGTGGAGACGATCTGGAAAAAGCGGATCTGAATTCCGTCTATGCCACCCTGAAAACTTCCACCAAAGGGTTAAGCAAAACCGAGGCCGCAAATAGGTTGCAAAAGTATGGCCGCAACGCCATCACCGAAAAAGAAGAGAGCGCACTGCGCAAATTTTTGCGCTTTTTCTGGGGCCCTATACCCTGGATGATCGAAGCTGCGGCACTCCTTTCCGCACTGATCGGCCACTGGGCGGACTTCGCCATTATCAGCTTGCTGTTACTGTACAACGCGATCGCCGGTTTCTGGCAGGAGCGCAAAGCCTCTAACGCGCTGGCGGCACTTAAGGCGGGCATGGCGCCGAAGGCGGAGGTACTGCGGGATGGCGAATTCACCACCATCGACGCCGCCGAAGTGGTACCCGGCGATATCGTCCGCATAAAATTGGGTCAGGTAGTACCGGCGGACGTGCGCTTTGTGGGCGGCGACTCCATCAGTATCGACCAGGCGGCGCTCACCGGAGAATCCCTGCCAGTCAATAAAAAAATCGGCGATCTCGGTTACTCCGGCAGTATCGCCAAACGCGGAGAAATGACCGCCGTCGTTATTGGCACCGGTCGGAATACCTTTTTCGGGCGCACCGCCAAACTGGTTGCGGGCGCAGGCAGGGGGCCGTCTCACTCGCAAAAAGCCGTCACACAAATCGGTGACTTCCTTATCGCGCTCTGCCTGTTTCTGGCGTTGTTTCTTGTGGGCAGTGAACTCTACCGGGATATTGTCATCGCCAAAGACTGGCACTGGTCCGATGTGCTGGACATATTGCGCCTGGTGCTGGTATTGTTGATCGCTTCCATTCCCGTGGCCATGCCCTCGGTGATGACTGTCACCAATGCCCTGGGTGCACTGACGCTGTCAAAGAAAAAAGCCATCGTTTCGCGTTTGGAAGCGATCGAGGAATTGGCCGGGGTCGATATTCTCTGTTCCGACAAGACAGGGACCCTGACCAAAAATCAACTCACCCTGCACGATCCCCAACTGTTTGCCGCCGAGGACAAGGCCACATTGATTCAGGCCGCGGCACTGGCGTCCGAGCCGGATTCCGACGATCCCATCGACAAAGCTGTCTTCGCCGGGCTGGGGGACAAG
Source organism: Microbulbifer thermotolerans (assembly GCF_001617625.1). Lineage (NCBI taxonomy): Bacteria > Pseudomonadati > Pseudomonadota > Gammaproteobacteria > Cellvibrionales > Microbulbiferaceae > Microbulbifer > Microbulbifer thermotolerans. Next base: position 3,161,163 of record NZ_CP014864.1, read on the forward strand.
AAAGTCCTCGATACTTACCGCGCAGACAAGTTCACGCCCTTCGATCCGGTGAGCAAACGCACCCAGGCCCAGGTCACCGACAGCAGCGGAAAGACACTGCTTTTTTCCAAAGGCGCGCCCCAGGCGATTGCCGCCCTGTGCAAGCTTTCCGGGGACACGGCCGATAAGGCGGATGCCTGTGTCAGCGATCTGGCAGCGCGCGGACTGCGCGCGCTCGGCGTGGCCCGGTCCGAAGACCAGGGGCATAGCTGGTCTTTTCTCGGCATCCTTTCCCTCGAAGACCCTCCCCGGGACGACTCCCGCCAGACAATCACCAGAGCGCGCGATCACGGGCTGCAGGTGAAAATGATTACCGGCGACGACGTGGCCATCGGCAAAGAAATCGCCTCCCAGGTGGGCATAGGGACAAACATTCGCGCCGCCGGCGATCTGTTCAGTAAAAACCAGGACATGAATCACCTGCCGGCCAGAGTGGTCGATTGTGTGGAGACGGCGGATGGATTCGGGCGGGTATTCCCGGAACACAAATACGCCATTGTCAAAGCACTGCAGGGACGCGGGCACCAGGTCGCCATGACCGGCGACGGCGTCAACGATGCCCCCGCACTAAAACAGGCCGACTGCGGCATTGCGGTGAGCGGCGCGACCGATGCAGCCCGTGCAGCCGCCGCCATCATTTTGACAGCACCGGGGCTTTCCACCGTCATCGATGCCATCGACGAAGCGCGCAAAATTTTTGAGCGCATCATTAACTATGTGCTCTTCCGGGTTTCCATGACCCTAGACATTATGGTGGTGGTTGTCTTTGCCACCGTTTTTTTCGGCTTCCCTCCGCTCACACCAATTATGATTGTCCTAATCGCCCTGCTGGACGACGTCCCCATTATGACCATCGCCTACGACAACACCCTTGTGCCATCCAAACCGGTACACTGGCAGATGCGCCAGCTGCTGCTGGGGGCCAGCATTATCGGCCTGTTTTCCATCGCGCAATCCCTGGGACTGCTGTTGATCGGCATGGAGTGGTTGGGCAATCCACAGTGGCAGTCGTGGATTCCGCTTTCAAAAGATCAAATTCAGACAGTAGTGTTTTTACAGATAGTGGCTGGCGGCCACCTGTTACTGTTTGTCGTGCGCGCCCGCGGTGCTTTCTTCTCCCGTCCCTGGCCGGCATCCCGGCTGTTCGGTGCTATCGTCGGCACCCAGGTGCTGACCGTGCTGATGTGCGGCTTCGGCTGGCTGGTGCCCGCCATTCCCTGGGCCATTATCGGCCTGGTGTGGCTGTATATGATTGCCTGGATGTTTGTCCTGGATCTGGTGAAACGAATTCTCTATCGGCACCAACAAAAGTCCACTTACGCTCGCGGTGAAAAATCATGAATTACTATGAAAAATTCCGGGTTAAACCGGGAAGCAAAGTTCATCTGGATAATATCGATGCATCCTTTAAGGGTGAACACGAAAATCATCGCTCTGCGCTACCAGAAATCCAAGACTACAACCGCAAGATCCGCGACTTGCAATACCTGATGTACGCCGAACACAAGCACTCCCTGCTGATCTGCCTCCAGGGGCGCGATGCCGCCGGCAAGGACGGCACTATCAATCACGTACTCAGTGCCATGAACCCACAGGGATGTACAGTAACCGGATTTAAGCAGCCCACCGCGGAAGAGTTGGACCACGATTTTCTCTGGCGCTGCCACAAGGCTGTGCCCCGGCGCGGCAATGTGGCTATTTTCAACCGCTCCCACTACGAGGATGTGCTGGTTCAGCGGGTGCACCAAATGGTGCCAAAAGAGGTCTGGTCAAAGCGCTACGACCATATCAACAACTTCGAAAAACTGCTCACCGACAACAACACTCTGATTCTCAAGTTTTATCTGCATATCGACGCAAAAGAACAGCTCGCGCGCTTCAAGAAGCGCATTGACGATCCAACCCGTCACTGGAAAATCAGCGAAAGTGACTATACAGAAGCCTGCTACTGGGATGCGTACACCGGCGCATTCCAGGATGCGCTGGAAAAATGCAGCACCGATTACGCACCCTGGTTTGTTATACCGTCGAATCACAAATGGTTCCGCAATCTGGCAATCTCCCACATAGTGGCAAAGGCAATGGAATCGCTGGACATGGCATTCCCGAAGCCCACGGAAAATATCGACGAAATCAAAAAGAAATATCATTCTCTCGATCAGAGAGAACAAAAGAAAGGACTGATTTCCGGAGAAAAAAAGAGCCCGAAGAAGAAAAAATAACCGACGCAATTGCCATAGCTGCAACACAATGATTCTCGTTCCCGTATTTTCCGAGTTTCTCTCCAAATACGGGATAAAACGGGATGAGAATAGTTCTTTTTACCGGTATTTTTTTCGTCAAACTCGTATTCTCAACCGCCCTCTTGCAACAGAGGAAATACCGGGACCGGCAAGTCGCCACTGCGCTTTGCCAAGCCTGTATAAATGGTACAGAATACCGAGGTGTTATAGCTCACCAGCCGTAACACCCCGCAATTAGCGGCTAGTCTTGGGAGCGTCTAAGGAACCTCTGATGAATTCCCATGAACGCCACGGTTAATTGCGGGACACTCAGGCAATGCCCATTCCATCACCTGAGCTTCTTATCAGATCGCAAAGTCGCTATACCTCCAGCAAGCAAATCAAGCAGAGGTTCCTCCGAAGGGTCATTTTAAGTTGAAGTATATAAAGGTGACATTTTGGCTGCTCCTGCTGTTACTCAGCGGAGCCTGGCTTTTCGCAGATACTTTCATTCCCACTCCATTCTCCTACTTTTCCTTCCGCACCGTATTCACGCAGTATTCTGGAATAATCGCCATAGGCTCAATGAGTGTGGCGATGCTGCTGGCAGTGCGCCCGAAGTGGATGGAACAGCCATTAAACGGGCTCGACAAGATGTACCGCCTGCATAAATGGCTGGGTATTACCGCATTGATCTTTGCCACACTCCATTGGTGGTGGGCTCAAGGTACCAAGTGGATGGTCAGGTGGGGCTGGCTGCAACGTCCGGAGCGCCATGGCCCTTCTGGCGAGGCGCTCTCGCAGCTGGAGCAGTGGCTGCATGATCAAAGAGGAACGGCCGAATCCGTTGGCGAATGGGCATTTTATGCCGCGGTACTCTTGATTGCCCTGGCCCTGATTAAATGGTTTCCCTATCACCTGTTTCGAAAAACACACAAATGGCTGGCAGCTGTTTATCTTGTTCTGGTTTACCACAGTCTTGTTCTGATCAAGTCGGAATATTGGTCCCAGCCCATCGGCTGGGTCACGGCATTGTTGCTACTTTGCGGCACCATATCGGCTCTGCTGGTACTGGCTGGCAGGGTCGGGAAAAAGTGCACCGTTAAGGGAAATATCAGTGCACTCGAATCCTATCCCGGCGTAAAGGTTATCGAAGGGCGCATACAACTTAGCGAAGGCTGGAAGAGGCACTCGCCCGGACAGTTTGCGTTTGTCACTTCAAAAACCACTGAAGGTGCGCATCCTTACACCATCGCTTCAGCCTGGAACCCGGATGATCCTAGTCTCACCTTTATTGTCAAATCGCTGGGAGACTGGACCAGTCAATTGCGACAGTCATTGAAGGTGGGCACACCTGTATCCGTGGAGGGCCCGTACGGTTGCTTCGATTTTAATGACGATCAACCGCGGCAAATATGGATCGGAGCGGGTATCGGGATTACCCCCTTTATCGCGAAAATGAAACATCTGGCACAGTTCCCTGGGAAAAAAGAAATAGATTTGTTCCATGTGACCAGAGATTACGACGAAGCTGCCATTGGCAAGCTGACTGAAGACGCCAGGTTGGCAAAGGTGCGACTGCACCTGATCGTCACGCCGAGAGACGGCCGCCTGACACCCGAACAAATCCGCGCAGCCGTACCGGAGTGGTATTCCGCAAGCCTTTGGTTTTGTGGCCCCTCTGCATTCGGAAGCACCTTGCGCAAGGATTTTCTGAAACACGGCCTGCCCGCAAAGCACTTTCATCAGGAGCTGTTTGAAATGCGATAGATTGCAACCATTAGCCACTGGCAAGGGGAGACGCTATGCAATCCCAGATATCCAGCCGCAACCTACCGCTAGCCCATTATCTAGGGGACCTCTGATTAATTCGCTTCCTGGTGCAGGAATTCTTCGTGGGTGGATGAGAAGCTCAGGTGACAAGATGGGCATTTAGAAACCGTCGGATACAGGGATGTGTCCATAGGAGTTACAGGGAAGTACTCGTGCGTTTTCGAAGCATCCATCCTATTGCTTGAGCGCCCCGGAACCCACCATAGTATCCACGCGAATTAATTTGAGGTTCCCTAAGGCCCGTTAAAATCCATAGTCGCGTTCTACCTTTGCCACTCGCACCCGGAAATGGGTGTACCAGCACTGACGGCCCAGCTTTTGGGCCTCACGGTGCTCTAAATTATTCTTCCAGTTGCTGATAGCTTCGAGGCTTTCCCAATAGGACACGGTAACACCCAAATCTTCCCTCGCGGATTCCACCCCCAGAAACCCCGGCTGCCGAGCGGCCAACGCCATCATATAGTCAGCCATTTCGGCGTAACCATTGTCCCCAGCTGTCCGATGGCTACTGAATATAACTGCGTAGTATGGAGGTTTTGGTGTATTGGCAATTTTCGACATAGTTGCTCTCAGTTTTTTAAGGTGTCTCCAACTGCTCTGTTCTTCTTGCCACCTTGCGGGCCTGCCACAGCGGGCCAGCGCCCGCCAGCAGCGCGCCACCGACAATCAACAGACTGGACAACACCAGACTCCAGCTAGATTCCGCATAGCCGAATACGACTAACAACAGTGTGGATACCAGAGGCGCACCGTAGGCGAGTACACCGAGCAAGCGCAGGTCACCGCGCTTGATACCGTAATCCCAGGTGAAGAAGGCGATTCCCACCGGCCCCAGACCGAGACCGAGGATACCCAGCCACTGGTGGATTCCCTGCGGCCATACCCAGGATTCCCACAGCAGGTGGCATATCAGCCCCAGCAAGGCAGTGACTGCACAGTACCAGCCCACCGCATCCGCCGGAGCCTCACCTTTTACCTGTGCCAGCAGGCGGCTCAATACCGAATATCCGGACCATAAAAATGCGCAGCCCAGCGCCAGTGCATAGCCCGGCCAGTAACGCCACTGGAATCCACCCTCGCCCCGGTCGAGCAGCAGCCAGCAACCGGCCATCGCCACCAGAGCACCGGCAACATGTACCCACAGCAGTCTGTGCCCCGGCAACAGTGCCGACAACAACACGATCAGCAGTGGCCAAAGATAAGCGAGCAGACTGACTTCCACCGCCGGTGCCAATGCCATGGCGGCGAAGTAGCAGGCGTGGTAGCCGAACAGGCCGCCGACACCCAATGCCCAGGCGGCCGCTGGCTGGCGCAACAGCTGCCTGGGCGAAGGCCCCAGCAGCACCCCCTTGATCAGCATCAGCAACCAGGCGGTGGCAAAAGTCATCGCCAGCAGCTGAAAAGGTGGAACCTGGTTTTCGGTCAGCTGCGTCAGTAATGCGAGCGTACCCCAAAGCAGAATAGAAAGGCTGCCGATGGCGGTGGCTTGTGTCCGCTTCACAATGGGTATCTCCACAAAATTACCGGATAGGCCAGCTTACCGGTAACCGCGCCGATCCGGTTCCGCGCACAGGCACAAAACTTTGTCGAAATGGCAGAGATGACCGACCTATTTCCGAAAGTGGCTCGGCGACTTGCCGAAGTGGCGGCGGAAGCGATCGCTGAAAGCGGAGAGACTACTGTAACCCACCTCCTCGGCAATACGCTCCACACTAAACTCGCCGCGCTCGAGGAGACTCCAGGCGCGCTGCATACGCCGCTCAAGCTGATACTGGTGGGGCGTCATGCCGTAACTGCGCTTGAACAGCTCCGACAAACGGCGCGGGCTCAAGTGGGCAACGGCGGCCAGCCGGGCCAGTGGCAGCGGCTGCGCCAGGTGCTCGTCTATCCAAGCGCGCGCGGCCTGAACGCGGCGGTCAATGCACTGTTCACCGCCGTAGCGCTCGGTGAGCAGCTGCACCAACAGCAATAACATCTGCCGCTGGCCCTGACTGGAAGCGAAGCGGGATGATTCGAGCTCCGCCTGCAAAAAAGCGGCGTAGTGGCCGAGGGCCGCGTCCAGTGGAATAAATGCAGGCAGGCGCTCCAGCTCCGGGGCCAGTGCCGCCGGGATATCGGCGACGATAAAGCGGTTATCCTCGGCAGCCGCAGCAAAGGCATGCTCTGCGCCCGCCGCGATCAGCGCCCCCCGACCTCGATCAACACAGCCTTCCCGCCCGGCGATGCTGGTTTCCAGGGTGCCGGACACAGGCAACACCAATTGGTGATAGTCGTGCAAATGCCGCCGGGTTTCCCGGTCGTAACTGCGCAGGTCGAGTAACAAGTTGGCCTTTGACATCAGCGGATAATAGCACCTGCTCTAACCGTTAGCGCCGTCATTCCCTTTTGATGTAATCCGGCACCTCCGCCGACTCTACCATCTCTCCCACATGCTACGGCCGCGGCCGTTGCCCGCCCACTTAGCGGCGCATACCGGAGCATACCGGCAAGCCGCACTGGGGATACCACCGAAAATCGCTGTTGTTTGCAAAGTTCATTTGCAATAGAGAGGTGCGCAATGCTAAGCCGTTCATCCCTACTGAAAAACTCTTCGTTGAGCGCCCTGTTGATCGGCGGCGCAATGTTGCTCAGTCCCCTGTCTCACGCGGTCGACTACGGCTATCAGTTCCTGCGTCAGGGCACCACTTATCAGGACAGATACGCGGGCCAGGCTTGGTGGCGCCCCGAGGTTTCCGGAGGAACACCGCACATCAAAATCGTTTTGAGCGAGCAGAGAGCTTACTTTTATAAGGGCGGTCGCCTGGCCGGTGTATCCCCCGTTTCCACAGGTATGCCGGGGCATCGCACACCAACCGGGAATTTCCGTATCTCGGAGAAAAAGTACAGCCATCGCTCCAACCTCTACGGCCACTATGTCAGCCGTACCGGCTATGTGCTGAGAAGTAATGTGGATGTGCGCCGCCACCGCCGTCCTCCGGGTGCCGTTTTCCGCGGTGCATCAATGGACTTCATGATGCGCATCAATGGACCTATCACCATGCATGCGGGTCGCGTGCCGGGCTATCCGGCGTCTCACGGCTGCATCCGCCTGCCCTGGCATATGGCGAAAATTTTCTATCAGAACGCCACCGTGGGCACTCGGGTCACCGTAGTGCACTAGGGATCGGCGCACGGGCTTTACCCAGCCGAGCGAGCGGGCCACTGACAGAATAGAAACTTTAAACCGCCGGATACAAGGGACCGTATCCGGCGGCACTACGGGAAAAAACAGGTTGGTTTTCTCCCTATCATTTGAATACCCAGTATCCCGCCTGAATTATTTGCGGGTTTCTTTTTTTTCCGCCATACCCACAAAATAGTTGTGCGCCGCGCGGTTGACGTGCGGGGCCAACAGCAATGTGGATGTCATGGTTGGAATCGCCATGATCGCGTACATACCGATGATCAAACTGTTCACGGCATTGAGCGAGGCAACAGCGCCGATGGCGACCAATGCGAGATAGAAGGCGGTATAAAAGCGCTGCCAGCGGCCACCGAACAGAAAAACAAAACACTTCAAACCGTAATACCAGAAGGTGACGATGGTGCTGAATGCCAGCGGCAACACCATCATCAGCAACAGCAGCGGTCCCCAGTGGCCGAACACCTCGGAAAAGGCGCTGGCGGTCATCGTGACGCCTTCCACCCCCTCGGCATTCCGCCACACGCCGGTAAGCAGAATCACCAGTGCGGTACAGGTGCAGACCACCAGCGTATCCACAATCGGACCCACCATCGCCACCACGCCCTCGCGGATCGGCTCCCGGGTCTTGGCGGCACCGTGGGCCAGGGATTCTGTACCGATACCGGCCTCGTTGGAGAAGGCTCCACGGCTGATACCAGTGGCGATCACTGTACCCAGGGCACCACCGGCCACCGCCTGACCGGTGAACGCGTCGCTAACAATCTGTGCAAATACCGCCGGCACCTGCTGCCAGAAATAGCCGATCACGATCAGTGTCAGGGCCAGATAGAAGAGCACCATGCCCGGCACCAGACGCACGGTGAACCTGCCGATGCGCTCGATGCGCCCGGCGATAACCCCGGCGGCGGCCGCGGCCAGCACCAAGCCAACGGTGAAATCAAACAGCAGTGTATTGCCTTCGTCCACCCATCCCAGGGGCACGGCAAAGGATTCCCGCAACAGCTGCACTGTTTGATTGGACTGAAAGGAGGGCATCATGCCGCCCAGGCCGGCCAGGGCAAACAACACCGCCAGCGGCATCCACTTTTTGCCCAATCCCTCGCGGATCACATACATGGGGCCGCCCTGCAGTTCACCGCTGGCATCGCGCCCACGGAACATGACCGCCAGCGAGGCCGTATAAAATTTGGTGGCCACGCCGACCAGCGCGGTCACCCACATCCAGAAAATCGCCCCCGGCCCGCCAGTGCTGATGGCGATGGCCACGCCCGCGATATTGCCCAGCCCAAGGGTGCCGGAAAGCGCCGTGGACAACGCCTGCCGATGCGGCACCTGCCCCGGGTCTGCCGGATCGTCGTACTTGCCCCGCAAAAGTCCAATGCTGTGGCCCAGGTGGCGGTAGGGCCTGCCTCGGGACCAGATCAGCAAGGTCAGGCCGCCGCCGACCAGCAGAACCAGCAGCGGTGTCCCCCACACGAAGGCGGCGAAGGCGGAAAGAGCGGAATCAATAGCGGAGAGAAGGGACATCGCAGGCTCGGTTTCCGTAGTTGAAACCTGCCATACTGACGCTTTTCGCGACCCGCCGCAAACGGCGGCGGTGCCGTCACGCGGCGGTGGGCGGATGAAGAAGCAGAGCGGCAAGCCCGGGCATAGCGCCAATACTCGTTGCTATTCAGTGCGGGTTTCCGGTGTTCCAGAAGCCCCTACGGCCTTGATCAGTGGGCGGCGGCGAGGCGGGGCGTCCGACTGGCGCCGCACCAGGGTATAGTCCAGCAGCAACTGGCGGCATGCCTCTTCCCGGCCCGCGCGGCGCGCGCGTATTTTTTTCACCAGCAAATCCACGGCCGCGCGAGACATCTCGATAATCGGCTGGTGAATAGTGGTCAGCTCCGGCCAGATAGTGGTGGCCAGAGCCGTGTCGTCGAAACCGCACACACTCAGATCGCCGGGGACATCCAGGCCACAGCTGTGCGCCACGGCGACGGTTGCCGCGGCCATGTCATCGTTGCTGGCAAAAATAGCCGTGGGAATTTCTCCGAGGCTGAGCAGTTTCTCCGCTGCATCCAGGCCGGATCGGTAAGTAAAAAGCCCCTGGGCAACTAGTTCATCGGATGCTTCGAGCCCCGCCTCGCACAGGGCATCGCGATACCCCTGAAGACGGTGGCCACTCGCGACCTGGTTGGAGTCGCCGACAATAAAACCGATCCGCTTGTGGCCGAGGGAAATCAGGTGACGGGTCATAGCGTGGGCGGCGCGGTAATCATCGATACTCACCGCCGAAACATTTTTCTGCGGGCGGCTGGTGGCAATGGCCACCGCCGGCGTATCAGTTGTTTCGAGGACTTCCACCAAGCGCGGGGAATCGGATAGCGGTGGCGGCAGCAAAATTCCCTCGACACCGCGGGAGATCAGCCGGTAGGCCACCTCTTCAGCGTCCAGCTCCACATCGCACTTCTCAACAATCAGTTGCACATTGTAGCGGCTGGCCTGCTCAAGGCCGCCAACCAGCAGCTCGCTGAGGTAGGCGGCGCTGGGATTGCTGTACAGCAGGCCGAGATTGATCTGCTCCACACCGGCCAGGCTGCGCGCCGCGCGATTCGGCGTGTAACCGAGCGCCTGAATGGCAGCGTTGACCGCCTCCCTGGTTTTGGCCCTAACGTTGCTCTCGCCGTTGATGACACGCGAAACCGTCATCGGTGATACACCGGCCGCGCGGGCGACGTCGCTGATGGTTGGCGCGCTGCCGCGCTGTCGACGGGGCTGTCTCTGCTTCACTGACTTTCCACCGGCTGATAATCCTGTCACGGGATTGTATAACGCATCCCAGACCAACAAAAAAGCGCTCTCAGCCCGGGACGGCTTCGGCCAACTCGGCGGCACAATAGCCCTCGACAAAATCCTGGTGGGCAGGCAGAGGCGCCACCCCGCGTGCGATGGACGCCTTAAGTCCGCCGAGCAGCTGCGCCAACTGCGCCTCAGGCATCAGGCGGGTAAGCGGGTGGTAACCTTGCGGCTTCAGCCCCTGACCGAGCATCACCTGCACCCAGGAGTCCACCCGGAACAATTCCCCATCCCCCTGGTAAGCGTAGGCATTGTCGCGGAACAGTCGGATGCGCTGAGCCAGAGACTGCGGAATTTCCATATCCCGGCAGCGGCGCCAGAAGGCACTGCTTTCGCGCTCGTTCAAGTGGTAGTGGAGCACGATAAAATCGCGGATGGACTCCAGTTCCGTGCGCGTGAGCGCGTTGTAGTGATTGACCGTGGCATCAGCGATACCATCGAAGGGGAACAGCTGCATCAGGCGGGTGATGCCGGTGATGATCAGGTGAATACTGGTGGACTCCAGCGGCTCCACAAAGCCGCTGGCGAGGCCGAGCGCGATACAGTTTTTATTCCAGGCCCGCCGGCGTCTGCCGGTTTTGAAACGAATTACCTTAGGTTCGGTCAGAACCTCGCCCTCGATATTGGCGAGCAGCTGAGCTGCCGCCTCGTCGTCGGACAGATAATCGCTGCAGTAAACCAGCCCGTTGCCCACCCGGTACTGCAACGGAATGCGCCACTGCCAGCCGGCGCCGCGAGCCGTGGCCCGTGTGTAGGGTGGCGCCGGTCCGGTTACACGTGTTTGCACAGGTACGGCACTGTCAGACAAAAGCCAGTGGGACCAATCCTCATAGCCAGTCCCCAGCGCTTCCTCGATCAACAGTCCGCGAAAGCCGGTGCAGTCGATAAACAGATCGCCCTCGATACGGCGGCCATTATCCAACTGCAGAGCTTCAATAAAGCCGCTGTCGGCATTGCGCCCGACGCGGATAATCTTTCCCTCGACACGCCTGACTCCCAAGCGCTGGCTGAAATTGCGCAGGAATTTCGCGTAGGCCCCGGCATCCAGATGGTAGGCGTAATTGATTTCCGATTGTTCCGCAGTGGCAAATTTACCGGCCTCCGCCGCCTGCAACTCGCTGCAGAAATCGCCCAGCGCGAAATCCATTCCCAACGCCCGCGCCCGCAGCCAAAAATGGTGGAATTCGCACAGCCAGGAGCCCTGCCCGATGCGGCCGAAGGCGTGGATATAGCGGTCGCCCTCTCGCCCCCAATTTTCAAACGCGATGCCCAGTTTAAAGGTGGCGCCGGTCGCACGCATAAAGGCCCGCTCTTCGATACCCAGGAGCCGGTGAAAAACCCGCATTGGCGGAATACTGGCCTCACCAACGCCCACGGTTCCTATCGCCTCGGATTCCACCAGGGTAATATCCAGCAGTTCACCGAGTTTTTTGCTCAGGGCCGCAGCGGCGATCCAGCCTGCAGTGCCACCACCAGCGATTACGACTCTTGATATTTTATTGTTGTTTTTATCCATCTTTTTTCACCTGTTCAGCAAAAAAGCCGGTCCGTAAACACTCCCCCGTGCCGCCGCACGGGTTCGGTCCGGTGGCGCTGCCGTTATCGGTTCATTTTGTGCAGCAACATGGCGCGCAGCTGGCGTGCGCGATCTTCGTCCACGGGCCCCAAGACACCGCACGCCTTCTCCGGCAGGTGTTCCCGCGGCAAATCGCTGGTGCCGAAAATGTAGTAGTCGAAGATGTGCCTCCAGGCTTGCTTTTCCTGTTCCGGCCTGTCGCGCAAACTCAACAGGGCGTGATAAAGCGCGTTCATCGGTGTCCCCATATAGCCGGGCGCATCGCTCCACCAATAGTTAATCAGCACATTGAACGGCGACAGTGCCTCTACTTGGTGCCACCAGAGGCTCGGGTAAAACACCGCGTCCCCCGGCTCCAGTTCTGCCACCTGTGCCGCCGCCAGTGCATCGCGGAAGCGGGGGAATTTTTCAAAATCCGGGTTGGCGAAATCCACCATGCTCACCGCCTGGCCGCCGGGAGTCAGATCCAGCGGTCCCGGGTACAGATTGGCGATCTGTTCGGGGGGAAACAAAGTGAAGCGTCGCCGCCCCACGGCACAGCAGGCGAGATTGTTGGGCGCGTCGTAGTGGGCGGAGGCAATTGAAGGATTGCCGATCCAGATACTGGTCAGCGGCCGACTTCCGGCAAACATTTCGCTGTCGAAGCTGAGATCATTGCGCGCCCGCAGGCCTGGAAGGCAGGCATCCAGAGTGGTGGAGCCGACATAAATGGAAGGGGGACTCGTGTTGTCCAGGTGACGCGCTATGTCATCCAACACTTGGTCCAGAGGCAAGCGCTCGCAGCGGAAGTTCAGCCCACTGAGATCGTCTTTGTAAAAATAGCGTCCGCCGATTTCCGGAGATCCCAGATAAGCTCCCACGGTGCGGCCGTTGTAAAAGGATTTGAGATAAGCGATGGCCTCTGACGCGGAACGCCGACCGGCTTGCACCAGCTCCCAGCTGCCCGCCAGCCCCTTCAATACCACCGGTTCGGCTGCCGCGATTAATTCGCGCCAGGGAATGGTATCCGGCCGCAGACCTTCAATTACTTTGGTTTTTCTTTCGACGATTGCCATTGTTATCTTTCTTGTGTCGGCAGTATCTGTCGCCGGGTCAGCCACCGCTTGTCCGGCCAATGATTTTCCGCCGTTTCATCTCAATCAGTTTTTTGACATTGTTCAGAGAGGCCCGCAGTAAAAAGGCGCCTCCCAGAAAGCCCGCGCGGTTGAGTTCTTCCAATGCATCCCCGCGCAGTTCCGCGAGTTTCTCATCGGCAATGGTAAAGTAACCCTGCAAATCGTAGTGTTGGTCCCGGTGTATTTCTATCTGGATATTCACCGGCTCTATCAAACCCAGGGACTCGAGGGCTGCGTACATGGTTTTACTCACTGTGACGCCCTGGTGAATAGCGCGCAGAATCGCGGCAATTCGCTCCAGGTAAGGGCTATTGCCGCCGTAGGGCAGAAAAACTGGCTCGCCCTCTTCACCGCCGTCGCGAATACGCGGGCTGTTCATATCCACGTGAATCACCGGTTCACGCAGCAGCTCTCCATCCCGCTCCCATTGCTGAAATCCGATCATAAAGGGCCCACGGGCGATCACACCGGGAATATAACTCGCCTGCCAGCGGTCTCCTTCGAGAAACAGATTTTCCCCGACATCAAAACCCAACAGTGCCAGCGCCTGATAGCCGCCTTCTTTCTCTTTGCGCAGCAGTATCGGATACTCCCGCTGCACATCACCAAACTCCGGGGGAAAGACCGGTACCAGGTTGACGCTATCTCCGAACGCTTTGCCGCTGCGAGTAATCACCCGCAGGTTTTTGTGCGTAACATTGTCCAACAGAACGGGATCGCTCAATTCCTTCACCGCAGTTATCCTGAAGGTTCCCAAGGAACCTCTGATTAATTCGCGTGAACACTATGGTAGCTTCCGGGGCGCTCAGGCAATAGGGCCATCAAAAAAATGGCCGCTGCAAACAGCGGCTCAACAACAACAATAAAGCTACCTCACAGTGACGATACAAACGCAAGGAAACACATGACGCAGAAAAATCCGCCGCTCCGGCAGAGCCGGAACGGCGTCCCCCCAAAACCTTAGAAGGTATAGCGGGCACCCAACTGATAACGCGCGCCCAGATCTTCGAGGTACCACAGCTGGCCATCGGAACGACCGTAATAACGGACATTTTCCTCCGTCAGATTGAGGCCCTCGAAGAAAACATCCAGATTTTCGTTAACCTCATAGCTCACGTTGAGATCCACTTGGCTGTATGCCTCAACGAATATGGGGTTGCGGGAATTTCCCTTGTTGACTTCGTTCAGGTATGAGTCGCGCCAGTTGTAGGCGAGGCGTGCCTGGAAACCGTAGTTTTCGTAGATGGCCACCAAGTTGGCGGTATCGGACAGCCCCGGCAACGCAAACTGGGACACGCCGGGGTCAGACAACACGTCAAAGCCCACGTCTCCGCGCACCACCGTATAGTTAGCCTGTAAGCCGAACCCCGTGTCGCCAAAGAAGTGCTGAGCGGCAAACTCGAATCCGTAGATCTTCGCCTCCTTGTTGTTGTCTGGCTTAGAGGTGCGGAAGATCATCAGCGGATCGTCATCGTTGGGCGCCAGATCGTAGGCGGTGGCCACATCGACGGCAAACTGGGCATCGTCAGTGTAGTCATCCGCGCCGTTGGGGAAGGCGTCCGGGTTTTCCATCACCGCCATCATCACAAACAGCGAAGTGTCATTGACGGCGAAGCCGCGATCCATCAGCGCCTGCGCCGCAGCTTCGACACGCGGACCGTTAGTGACGTCACGCATACCGAAGTGGTTCTCTTCCACCTGCGCGGTGCCGATAAAGTTATCCACCCGCTTTTCGAAGAATCCGGCGGAAACATAACTGGAGTCGCTGTAGTACCACTCCAGGGAAAGATCCAGATTGTCGGATTCCAAAGGCAAGAGCGCGGGATTGGAGGAAACGGCGGTCGGTGTGGTGCCGTTATAGGTGGAACCCACGGTACCGAAGCTGCCCACCGACGGTGAGAGATTGCTGTAGCCTGCGCGGGCGATAGTTTTGCTGTAGGAGAAACGGCCTTTCAGGTCGTCGCGCAGATCAATAGAAAAGTCCAGACTGGGCAGCAGGTGATCGTAGCTGGCATCGGCGCTAATCAGCTCGGCGTCGCCATCCGCGTATACAGTCATAAAATCGTTGTTGTCCTGCCACAGCAGATACAGTGGTATCTGTTGCAGAGAGGAGGACTTCACATCGGTGGTCTCGTAACGCACGCCGGCGAGCAAGTTGGTCGGCAGACCGGCCAGCTGACCATCCATCGACACCTGGAAATAGACTGCGGTGGTATCTTCCTCCACCCGGTTGTTGGTGGTGAAGGCCGGATCGTAGGCACATTGATAGTCGTTTTCCGCCGTGGCGTAGATGCTCATGGACCAATTGCAAAGCGCCACGGGATCGCCGCGGAAACCGGTGGAGAGGGCTCCGGACATATTGTAGTCGTCATATCGGCCGGTGAGACTGAATGCATCCCAGAGCCCCTCGGGTATCTCGCCCGGGTTGGCGATCCCCCAGTCCCCCAGCCCCATGTAGCGACTGGAGCTCTGCTGGCGCATATCCACCGCCATGGACTCCACGCCAAAGTCAAAGCGGCCGTCGTCAAATTCCAGCGAACCGTCCAGTTTGACTTGCGTTATATCGGTGGTCTGTCCCGCGTACCATACGCGGCCCACCTGAGTGCCGAAATCGCCCGCATCGAAGACGCCATTGTTATTGCCGCGGCTTGAGTCGTCGAAGGTCACATCGGCAACGGGCAGGTCGCTGCCGAAATTCACCACCTGGGAAGTCAGTATCGGCGCGGCAATAGACATGGCAATCTCACCACTATTACCGGGACCGCTGGGCAGGCTCTCCATACTGGAGTCGTGCATATCGAAGCGCAGGCTCAGTGTCTCGTTGACATTCCAGTCCGCATTGAAGCCAATAGACTCCAGAGTGTTAGTCTGCTCGCGCCACTGCTGCTCAAAGCCCGCGTCCTTGCCACTTAACACCTCGGAGTAAATCACCGGCGTGGCAACCGCGGAATCATCGAACACAACATGGTCGACACTGTCACCATTCGCGAACCAGAAAGTCTGCTCGCTGCGGTGCTCCTGCAGGTAGTTCTCGGCATAGGTGTAGTCGCCGGTCAGCGTCAGGGAGTCCATCGGGCGAAACTGTAATGTCAGCTGTCCGTTGGTGCGTTCGCGGTGGCGGTCCGACCAGGCGTAGCGCAAATCGTTGGGCCGCGCGTACAGCTGGCCCTCGTCGGGCGCATTCTCGATCACCGCGTCACCGGTGAAGGAATAGAGTTCATCCTCGCCCCAGGTGCCGATATTCCAGTCGTTGACGGCCGCGTTGGCGGCGCCGGAATCGCGCTCCTGGAAGCTGCCGCTCAAAGCCACACCGAACCGCTCGCTGCTGTCCGTCCAACTGAAAATGCCGGAGACCTCGGGCGTGAAGTCATCACCCACCAAGTTGGTGGTGTCATTGACCACCTTGCCGCCAATACTCATTTGCATGCCGGGGTTGTCCAGCGGCTTGGCGGTATCGATATTCACCGTGGCGCCTATCCCACCGCTGGTAATGGCGGACCGGCTGGTCTTGTAGACCTGTACACTACTGACGCTCTCGGAGGCGAGATTGGCAAAGTCAAAGGCGCGGGTGCCACCACCGCGCGTGCCACCGGCCCCGCTTCCACCGCCGTATGCGATGCCGCCGGGCAGAGTGCGGCCGTTGAGGGTCACCATGTTGTAACTGCCTGTGAAACCGCGCACGGTGATCTCGGAGCCCTCACCGTTCACCCGGTTGATGGAAACCCCGGTAATCCGCTGCAGAGATTCGGCCAGATTGGTATCGGGAAACTTACCGATGTCTTCGGAAGATATGGCGTCGACAACACCCGAGGCGTCGCGCTTGATATCCATCGAGCGCTGCAGAGATGCGCGGATACCGGTGACCGTTACTTCTTCCAGCACACCCGGCGATTCCTGCGCCACCAGTGGCTGACTACAGGCCACTGCCGCCATCACCATAATGGCTTCGGATAGTTTTTTCTTTTTATACATAAGGTCTCCCCTCATCGGACTGACCCGCCGAAGCAACATTCGACAGCGCACCTCCGAGAGTGCTCAGCGGCTTTGGTTATTGATTATTGTGACTTTTTATAACTTTATGATACCGCTACCATAAATAGGTTTAAGTAGATAACCGGTATATGTCAAGCACTTTCCTGCAACAGGTACAGCCGTCTAATTCTGTGTGTTAGCGCTCAATTGCCCGCGCCCCGAGGGAATTGAAGTGCGCGGTACGCCTCCAGAGGGCGGGCAGGTTCGCGTGCGCCAGCGGGCAGCGGGCGCCCGGAAACCGCACGGAAATAGGCGATACTGGCGTCCCGCCACCAGCGCGCCTCGCGCTTCTGGATTTCCAGGAAGCGCGCCGTTTTGTAAAAGCGCTCCGCATCCACAAAGGATTCCAGGCCCGCCCAGGTCTCCGCCATGGCCCGCACCTCGGCCACGCCGCGGTCGTAGCGGTGCACCAGTTCTGCCCAGAGGTCGCGGCCGGAGGCCATGGGGTAATCCCACGGCA
Organism: Microbulbifer thermotolerans; assembly: GCF_001617625.1. NCBI lineage: Bacteria > Pseudomonadati > Pseudomonadota > Gammaproteobacteria > Cellvibrionales > Microbulbiferaceae > Microbulbifer > Microbulbifer thermotolerans. The sequence goes on from NZ_CP014864.1 coordinate 3,178,465, forward strand.
GGTGGTGGAACCAAAGCAGATAGTCTTCGGGCACAGCGTTGCGGTTACCGAAGCGCCGCGCCAGAGGCGGTGCATACTGCGACACCGCGCCAGTGCCCTCTGCTGTGCGATCGAAACCAATACCCTCGCGATCGGCGCGGTGATAGTAGACGGGGTTCCATTCCGGGCGGGCCAGATGATCCACCCAAGGTGCCGGGCCGTAGTGGTGATCCGTGCCCATCAGGTGTGCCAGCCCCAGGGGTGTCATATAGTCCACTGCCGCCTGGCGCGAGCGCAGCATCATGCCCGCAGCGGGAGCAACGAAGCGCTTGTTGGCGGTGAATGTCATCCGCAGCCACTCTTCGGCGATACTGCGTGCGGAAAGATCCGGGTTCCAGGCCAGGCGCCCGAAGGCGTACCAGTTGGCCTGATTGAAAATGGAGCCGCTCCAGTCCCGATCAGTGCCGATATTGGCCACGCCGGCGATGCCGGTCCGCCGGTAGCCGTGCAAACTGCCGTCTATCACGCTGGCAACCACCGCACCCTCCCCACAACGCCCGGAGGACCCGGCACAGGTATCCGCATCCAGCACCTCTTCGAACAGTGTCCCCAGATACACCAGGTGAGTGTCGAACCCCAGATATTCCTTGGTGATCTGTAATTCCAGCATCAAGTTGGTAGCCGGCATGGCGCCGAACAGTGGATGAAAAGGTTCGCGGGGCTGGAAGTCGATGGGGCCGTTTTTTACCTGCAGAATCACATTGTCCGCAAAGCGGCCATCCAGGGGCTTGAATTCGCTATAAGCCTGCTTAGCCCTGTCCTCGGGATTGGTGTCCGAATAGACGAAGGCCCGCCACATCACCGCCCCGCCGTAGGGGCGCAGTGCCTCGGCCAACATATTGGCTCCATCGGCGTGACTGCGGCCGTAGTCCTGGGGCCCCGGCTGTCCCTCGGAGTTGGCCTTGACCAGGAAACCGCCGAAATCGGGAATGGCCGCATGGATTTCCGCTGCCTTGGCTTTCCACCAGGCGCGTACCGCCGGTTCCAGCGGATCGGCGGTGTCAAGACCGCCGATTTCCACCGGGGCACTGAATCGGGCGGAGAGGTAGACGCGGATGCCGTAGGGGCGAAATACGTCCGCCAGGGCGGCGGCCTTGGCGATATAGCGGGAGGTCAGACTGTCGGCGCTGGCATTGACATTGTTCAGCACTGTGCCGTTGATACCGATGGAGGCGTTGGCGCGAGCGTAGTCGGTATAGCGCGGATCCAGGTAGTCCGGCAGTCGCCACCAGTCCCACAGGGACTGGCCGGCGTAGCCGCGCTCGACGCTTCTGTCCAGATTGTCCCAATGATTCAACAGGCGCAGCTGTATCCGTGGACGACTGACAATATCCAGATTCGCAAGGGCGGTGCGGGTTTGCAGCAGACGCAGGAAGTGAAATGTCCCGTAGAGCACACCGATATCGCTATTGGCGGCGATCACGATAGCCGCCCCGCGATCAGTGTCGACGCGGCGGATCAGGTAGCCCTCCTCTCCCAGGGGTTTCAGCGGCAATTTAAGGTCCGCAATCCGTGCCGAGGTTTCCGGCGTCCCCAGCAGCAATGCCCCTTCTCCGGCTTCGCGCGCGCTCGCCGGCACCGCGCCGAGCAAGCCCTCCAACCCCCGCAGAAGTTCCCCGCGCGCCGCGCGCAATGTCGGCGAGCCCGATTGCGGCACCACCAGGCTGCGCACCGCCTCGCGATAGGTGGAGCGCCATTCCGCTTCCAGCGGCCGGTAGCGCAACCAGAGTTCGTAGCCGTCCTCGGCGCGCAAACATTGTGGAATCACCAGAGCCAACAGCAGTGCCGTGCGGCACGCCCGCAGAGCCAAAGGTTGCATCGCTGCCCCCCTCGTTATTGTTATTTGTTCAGCCACGGCATAAACCGGGCGCTCCGAACCAGTCGCGCGGTCCCGGCACGGGCTTTGACAAAAAGCCGCGCTGAATTATTATGGTAGCGCTATCATAAATTGGAAAACAACAATAATGACAGGAGGTGGGAGAGTGAGATTCCTGAGCATAGGATCCCGGCTGCAGAGCGCGCTCGGTGCCGGCACATGTCTGGCCATTTTGATTTCCTGCGGCGGCGAACCCGCCGCGCCGCACTACCGTGACCCGGGTGCGCCAGTGGAGGCGCGAGTGGAGGATCTGCTTGCGCGCATGACACTGGAAGAAAAGGTGGCCCAGCTCACCACCCTGTGGGAGGACAAGGCGCACATCGTCGACCAGGATCTCAACTTCGACCCCGCCAAAGCCCGCGACCGCTACCCCCACGGTTTCGGCCAGATCGCCCGTCCGTCCGACTACCGCGGCGCGCCTCCCGGAGCCCCCCGCTGGCGCAGCCCGCGCAACACAGTGTCATTTATCAACGCAGTTCAGAAATACGCGACGGAAGAGACCCGCCTGGGGATTCCGGTGCTTTTCCACGCCGAGGCTCTGCACGGCTTCGCCACCCGGGACGCCACCAGCTTTCCCCAGGCCATCGCGCTGGCCAGCAGCTGGGACACCGACCTGGTGCGCAGGGTGAACAAGGTGATCGCCCGTGAGGTGCGCGCCCGCGGCGTGCCGCTGGTACTGTCGCCGGTGGTGGATATCGCCCGCGATCCGCGCTGGGGGCGCATCGAGGAGACCTTCGGCGAGGACCCGTACCTGGTCGGCGAGATGGGCGTGGCCGCAGTGGAAGGACTGCAAGGGAAAAGTCTGCCGCTGGGCCCGGAACAGGTGTTCGCCACACTCAAACATATGACCGGCCACGGTCAGCCGGAAAGCGGCATCAATGTCGGTATCGCCCCTTTTGGTGAGCGCACACTGCGCGAGTATTTCTTCCCGCCTTTCGAGCAGGTCGTGAAACGCACCCAGCTCGGTGCACTGATGGCTTCCTACAACGAAATCGACGGTGTGCCCAGCCACGTCAACAAGTGGATGCTGAACGACGTGCTGCGGAAAGAGTGGGGTTTTGAGGGCGCCGTGGTCAGCGACTACGAAGCGGTGACTCAGCTGGTTGACCTGCACCAGCTGATGCCGGACCTGGAGTCCGCCGCCCTCGCCGCCCTCGACGCGGGTGTCGACACAGAACTGCCGGACCCCCGCGCCTATCCCACCCTGGCCGACGCGGTGCGCGCGGGCCACCTTCCCGAGGCGCGGCTGGACAACGCCGTGCGGCGGATGCTACGCCTGAAGTTCAACGCCGGCCTGTTCGAAAACCCCTACGCCGACGCGGACACCGCCGAGGCACTGATCGACGATCCAGCGGCGCGCGAACTGGCACTCGAGGCCGCGCGCAAATCCCTGGTACTACTGAAGAACGACGGCACCCTGCCCCTGGATGAAAAGGCGATTGGCACCCTCGCGGTCATAGGCCCCAATGCCGCCGTGGCACGCCTGGGCGGCTATTCCGGCCTACCGCGTCACAAGGTCAGTCTGCTCGACGGCATTCGCGCCCGCTTCAACGGGGAAGTGCGCTACGCCGAGGGCGTGCGCATCACGGAAAACGACGACTGGTGGGCGGATGAGGTCCAGCTCGCCGACCGCGCGGAAAATCTGCGGCGCATTAAAGACGCGGTCAAAGTGGCGCAAGGCGCCGATGCCATAGTGCTCGCCCTCGGCGACACAGAGCAGACCAGCCGCGAGGCCTGGGCGGAAAACCACCTGGGAGACAGATCCAGCCTGCGCCTGGTGGGTGAGCAGGAAGAACTGGCTCAAGCGCTTTTCGCCCTTGGCAAGCCGGTGATCGTGGTGTTAATCAACGGTCGCCCGCCGGCACTGGAAGCCATCGCGGCAGGTGCCAGCGGATTGATCGAAGCTTGGTATCCGGGTCAGGAGGGGGGCACCGCGCTGGCCGAAGCCCTGTTCGGCGATATCAATCCCGGCGGCAAGCTGCCGCTGACCTTCGCACGCAACGCGGGCCAGCTGCCCCTTTACTACAACCACAAACCCAGCGCGCGGCGCGGTTACCTATTCGACGATGAGACCCCGCTATTTCCCTTCGGTTTCGGGCTCAGCTACACCGACTTTGAGATTGGCGCACCACAGCTTTCCGCACCCACTATCGCGGCGGGGGGGGAAGTTCGCGTCTCCGTTGAAGTACGCAATATCGGAGAGCGCGCCGGCGATGAAGTCGTGCAGCTCTATATCCGCGACAAGGTTTCCTCGGTGACCCGTCCAGTGAAGGAATTGCGTGGATTCAGGCGCCTTTCCCTACAACCGGGCGAAACACAAGTAGTGGAATTCACCCTGGATTCGGAAGACCTGTCCCTGTGGAACAGCGCCATGCAAAGGGTGTTGGAACCCGGCGAGTTCGACATTATGGCCGGCCCCAATTCCGTTGACCTGCAAACCGTGACTCTGACCGTCGAAAGCTAACCGCCCGCGGAAAAGGCCCGGCGCTGTTCTTTTTCCGAACCCGACCGGGCATCTGCAACGCGCGTCTGCGCGCTGTAGTGGGATCGCCGGCGCTCAGCGGTATGTGGCGCTTGTTTAGTCGTGAAATTTCGAGGCGCAGTGGCCAACCCATCAGGGCAATGTGAAGATGGTACCGCTGCCGGCGATGACAACGGCAGCGGCAAACTCTGAATACCTTCGCGGATTGAACAGTATGAAAAGATCAATAAAGCATGACCGCTTGAACCTGCCCTGGCGGCGCAATTGCGCCGGCATCATCCGCACCCGCGGACTGACCGCCCTATTGGCGGCGCTACTTGTGGGTCAGGCCTACGGACACAGCGATGCCCAGCCGGAAATTTACAAACTGCAAAACAGTAAACTGAGCTACAGCTTTACACCGCAGATCGGCGGCCGCGGCCTGGCATTTTCTGCGGCGGGAGAGAAAAACCTGCTCAAAGTCGGTACCGCGGTCCAGGAACAGCCGAACCCGGACATATCCCCGCAGGCGGGCTTTATCCCCTATCAGGGCCATATTATCTGGCCCGGTCCCCAGGCCGACTGGTGGAAGCAACAGGAGGTAAACCCGCAGCGCCGCGCGGCCGGCGCCGTTTGGCCACCGGACCCCTTCACTGTGCTAAACGATTACGAGTTGACGGCAGTCTCTGACAAGTCGGCGACAATTGTCTCTCCGGTAAGTCCTGTCACCGGCCTGCAACTCACCAAAGAGTTCACGCTCAAAGACGACGTCCTGCTGCATCGTGTTACCGCCGTCAACCGGCGCGAGACACCGGTCAAATGGGATATCTGGTTCAACACCCGCGTATCGCCGGAAACCCGTGTCTACGTTCCGATAGCGGACTTTTCCCGCGACCTGCGCCTGGAAAAATTCCCGGAAATGACAACTGAGGTAAAAGCGGATGCGGAAAAACAGCGGCTAGGGCTGTTCGGTTTCGCCCGTGGCGAAAACATCAAGGCAAAAGCTTTTATCGAACCCTCCGCTGGCTGGATCGCAGCCTTCACCCAAGGACAGCTGTTCGTGATTGAATTTCCGCGGCAGGCACGCGACTCAATCCACCCGGATCAGGGCCAGGTGGAACTGTATCTGGAACAGGATCCGCAGAACCCCGACGCCGGTGTGCTGGAACTGGAAGTGCACGCACCCTATCGCGAACTGGCACCAGGGGAATCCATGTCGGCAACGGAGACATGGCGTGCGCTGACCTATACAGGAAAAAACTCTGTCGAAGCTCACCTGCGGGCACTGCGGGAGCTCGGACTCCAGGGGGTCAGCTCGCCACAATAAGTCTCTCTCCGGTTGTTGGACGGGCCGCCGAGGAGGCCCGTTTCAACAACCGGCTGTCACCGGCTCCATAAAGCTACAGGCGATTGATTCATGCCGAAAATTACCAATGCCCGTGTGATCGTCACCTGTCCCGGGCGCAACTTCGTCACCTTGAAAATTGAGACGGATAGCGGCGTCCACGGCGTCGGCGACGCCACGCTGAACGGGCGCGAGCTGGCGGTGACCAGCTACCTGGAAGACCATGTGATCCCCTGCCTGATCGGCCGCGACGCTCACCGCATTGAGGACACCTGGCAGTTTCTCTACCGCGGCGCGTACTGGCGCCGGGGCCCGGTCACCATGGCCGCCATTGCCGCGGTGGATGTGGCGCTCTGGGACATAAAAGCGAAGGTCGCCGGCCTGCCCCTCTACCAGTTGCTCGGTGGCGCCAGCCGCCGGGGCTGTATGGTCTACGGCCACGCCAACGGTGACACCATTGAAGAAACTCTGCGGGAAGCCCGGCGTTATATGGACCTCGGCTACCGCGCCGTGCGCCTACAGTCCGGTGTACCCGGCCTCAAGTCCACCTATGGCGTCTCCAAGGACAAGGACTTCTACGAGCCCGCGGACGCGGACCTGCCTACGGAAAATCGATGGTCCACGGAAAGCTACTTGCGCAGCACGCCGGAACTCTTCGCCGCCGCGCGAAAACATCTGGGCTGGGATATCCACCTTCTGCACGACGTCCACCACCGCCTCACCCCCATAGAGGCCGCGCGCCTCGCCAAGGACCTGGAGCCCTACCGCCTGTTCTGGCTAGAGGATGCAGTGACAGCGGAAAACCAGACCAACTTTCGCCTGATACGCGGCCACAGTACAACGCCGCTGGCGGTGGGCGAGGTATTCAATACCATCTGGGACTGCAAGCAGCTGATCGAAGAACAGCTGATCGACTATATTCGCGCGACTGTGCTGCATGCTGGCGGCATCACCCACCTCCGGCGCATCGCGGCCCTGGCGGAGCTGTACAAGGTGCGCACCGGCTGCCACGGCGCCACCGACCTTTCCCCGATTACCATGGCCGCGGCGCTGCATCTGGGCCTTGCGATCCCCAATTTCGGTATCCAGGAATATATGCGTCACACCGCCGATACTGATGCTGTCTTCCCCCACAACTACCGCTTTGCCGACGGTTATCTGCACCCGGGTGACGCGCCGGGGCTGGGTGTGGATATCGATGAATCACTTGCGCAAAAGTTTCCCTATAAACGCGCTTATCTGCCGGTAAACCGCCTGGAGGACGGCACACTCCACGATTCGTAGAGGAATTCCAACATGTATAAAAATAATATTGCACTTATCTTCCTCGCGGCCTGCCTCGCCGCCTGCGGCGAACACCCCGGAAATAACTCCGTCAATATTCCGCGCGAAGAGCGCGGGCATCACGCCGCCGCCGATTTAAACCTAAATACACGCGAATATTTCGAAGCTCCCGGAATCAACGTCCTCGCCTTCAGCAATGCGCCCGGAGGCCTTTTCTACGACGCAAAAACCAGCGGTGTGGAAATCATCCAGCGCGGCGAGCGCATCGCCACCAATGGGGACCTGCGGCTGCTGCATACCCCGGAGCAGTGGGACGGTATGGGCAGGCTGATTGAACGCCGCGCAGATCCGGAGGCAAATCGCATAGAAACAAGACTGGAATACCCCGAACACAATCTCTCTTACCGCGTGGACACTCGCGCCCAGGGCGACAAAGTCGAAATCAGCGTGCACCTAGACAAGCCTCTGCCGGAAAAACTCGAGGGCAAGGCCGGCTTTAACCTGGAATTCCTGCCGGCGGCCTATTTTGGCAAGACCTATCTGATGGATGGCCGCGGCGCAATATTTCCCCGCCACCCCCGCGGTCCCATGCGGTTCGACCGCGATGGCCGCACGGAGCCTTTGCCTCTGGCGCGTGGAACTGAGCTGGTACTGTCGCCGGAAAACCCGGATACACGTGTCACCCTGCGCGAATTGAGCGGCGAAAACCAACTGCTGCTGTTCGATGGTCGCAATAAGGCGCAGAACGGCTGGTTTGTCGTGCGCAGCCTGATTCCCGCCGCACGCACAGGCCGGGTGATTCACTGGGAGCTGGAAATAACGGCGGAACCCGGCTGGCTGCGCACACCGGTGATCACTTATTCGCAAGTGGGCTACCACCCGCAGCAGCCGAAAACCGCGGTTATCGAACTGGACGCCAACGACACGCCCAAAGCGCGCGCCCGCCTGCTGCGCCTGACGGCCGATGGCGAAACGAACGAAGCTTTCAACGCGCCGGTCAATCTGTGGGGCAATTACCTGCGCTACCAGTACGCCACTTTCGATTTTTCCGCGGTCACCCGCCCGGGACTCTACCGAATTGAGTACGGCAGCCAACTGAGCGGCCCCTTTCCGATTGATACCAATGTACACCGACAAACCTGGCAGCCGACACTGGATATTTTTCTGCCGGTACAGATGGATCATATGGAAGTGCGCGAGGCCTACCGGATTTGGCACGGCAGATCGCATTTAGACGACGCCCTGCAGGCGCCACCAAACTATGAACACTTCGACCTCTACGCCCACGGCCCGGAGACAGACAGCCGTTTTGAACCCTTCGAACATATTCCGGGCTTGGCGATCGGTGGCTGGTACGACGCGGGGGACTACGATATCCGCACCCAGTCCCAGTATCACACGGTGCGGGATCTAGTGCGCGCCTGGGAATCGTTCCGCATAACAAGGGACAACACCACCGTCAGCCAATCGAAACGCCTGGTGCAGATCCACCGCCCGGACGGGGTACCGGACATCCTCCAACAAATCGAGCACGGCACACTAGCGCTGATCGCCCAGCACCGCGCCCTAGGGCACGCCATTCCCGGCATTGTCGCCGCACACCTGTATCAGTACCCGCACCTGGGCGACGGCGCCACCAAAACCGACAACCGCGTCTATCGCGCCACACTGGACCCCTTCGCCAGTGAGCGGCGGGTGGGAAAAATGTATCTGCCATCCACAGCCGCACCGCCGCCGGAGCGCCGGGTGCTATCGAGCGACGGCAACCACAGTGGTGAATTCGACGACCGCTGGGCTTTCACTAGCAACACATCGGCACTGAACTACGGTTCCGCCGCGGCCCTCGCCGCCGCCAGCCGCGCGTTGCGCGGCTACAACGACGACCTGGCGAAAGAGAGCCTGGAGACCGCCGTCAACGTCTGGGAGTACGAAAGCCACCGCGAACCCAACCGATACCGTTATGGCAATACCACCGGAGGCAGACTGGAGGAGGAGCAGCTGGGCGCCGCGGTGGAGCTGTTGGCGGCCACACAAAACCCACGCTATGCACAAGCGGTGCGTCAGTTATTACCACAGCTGCATGACAGGTTTGCCACCAACGCCATTACCCTGGCGCAGGCCCTTCCGCTGATGGACCAGGCATACGCCGAAACGCTGCAACAACTCACGCGCGCTTACCGGGAGCAGATCAGGGAATACGAGCGGGAAAATCCTTTCGGTGTCCCCATTACCCGCGGCGGCTGGGCCGGCGCCGGCAGCGTGATCGATTTCGGTAATACCAACTACTGGCTGCACCGCTATTTTCCGCACATTGTGGAAAAGGACCTGGTATTCCGCAGTCTCGACTATATCCTCGGCCAACATCCCGGCTCGAACCTGTCACTGGTCTCCGCCGTTGGCGTGGAATCGAAACTGGTGGCCTACGGTTCCAACCGCGCGGACTTTTCCTTTATTCCCGGCGGCGTGGTGCCCGGGGTGCTGGTGTTGCCGCCGGACTTTCCGGAAAACAAAGAAAACTGGCCGTTTTTCTGGGGGCAAAACGAATATGTGATTACGGTAGGGGCCAGTTATTTGTTCCTGGCCAATGCCGTGCAGTCCCTACTGGAACAACAGGCAGATGAGAGCACTCTCTGAATCCGTTCGAGGTTCTCTCCGGGAAGGAAAGTCGAGGCGCGGCGTTTGCCGCGCCCCCGTATTCAGTCGCAGATAGCCCCGCTGACCTCCGGCGTCTCCGCGCTGCCCGTGCCCAGGAATCCGAACTCAACCGACTCACCCGGCTGAATGGTGGCATTCCAGTCCACATTCGTCGCCGTGTAGGGCCCACTGCCGGATATCTGCGCATTCCAGCCGTTGGTCACCTGAGCATCGCCGGCATAGTCCCATGACACACTCCAGCCCTCCACCGGTTCAGAGCCGTTATTGGTCAGGACGATACTGGCAACAAAGCCGCTGTTCCAAACATCCTGGTTGATGTAATCGCAGCTGACGCCGCCGGAGCCGGAGCCCGCTTCCACCTGCAGGAAAGCACTGCTGTATGCGGCGGGTGCCTGGGCGTAAACGCGGTTTTCCGTGGCGCTCTGCACCGGTGCGATATTACCGCCATTCAGCACGCCTACGCGCACATCGGTGTTTTCCCCATTGACAGCCTGGGCAAACTCGTAGGTCCAGACGGACGCCGCCCCATTGACGACGGTGAAGGGAGAAGAGGGCAGGTAGACATCGGATCCCTCCTCGGTCACCAGGCGCAACCGTACTTGATCACCCGGATTTAGGGTTTGCTCCGCAGCGGTCAGCGCCCCCAGATCCGCCCAGGCGCTGCCGCTGGCCGGAACATGAGTGAAGGTGAACGCATCAGTGCTGCTGGTTGAACCATCGCTCACCTGCAGGCGCACGGTCACCTCCCCTTCGGTTTCCGGCTCGTCCAAGCTCAGTACCGTCTCCACTGCGCTGGTACTGCTCAGGCTGTAGAGCGCCGTGTCATTGGCTTCCAGACTCCATGTGTAAGTGAGGTTTTCCCCCTGCGAGGCAGCGGCGCTGAGCTGGATCTCCCCAGAACCCACAAAAGTACTGTTGTCGGGTGTTGCGGTGATTTCCGCCACAACCGGCGCGGGGCCGCCGTCGCCGTCGAACACCACATCAATACAACCGTGGAAGCGCTCGTAGGTCCATTGATTGCGCCCCCATTCGCCGTAGATCACATGGCGGCCGCTGCGCTCCGGCACCACACACTGGGTGTGGAAAAGGCTGTTGCCCTTGTCCGGGGTGATATTCGGGGTCGCACCCGGATTGCTGTCGTTATACCCGGTCAGGTTACAAAAGGGCTCACTCTCGAAATCATCCCAGGTCAGCGGTTTGCCCACCTCATACTGAAAATCGGGCTTAGTAATGTAATAGACAAACTCCTCAGTGTCGTCGAAGTGCGGCCCCCAGGAAATATCCCAGGTGATAGTCAAAGGCCCCGGGGTGATGCGGTTGGTGGGCCAGTCCACGGACTTATCCCAGGGGGTCGCGCCGCCATGCCAGGTTTCGCTGTCGAAACCGCAGACATTGGCGGGCAAAGGGGTAACACCTTTGCGGCCCACGTCATGGGTCAAGACGCTCATAAACTGATAACCGCCGTTGAAATCATCGGCAAATGCCTGAGCACAGGCGCTGCCCGGTTCCGCCGTATCGGGTTTGGTGATCGCACCGCAGAACCAATTGCGCGAAGCGGGTTCGGACATCAGGCCGTGGCCGAAGGCTCCGGCCGACAGGGCCAGTGCCCATGCACTGAGTAGTGATTTTTGATACCGCATAACTTCTCCCTCCTGTTGTTTTATTGAGAAGAAATTATTGCGGTGCGAGACGTGGGCGACCGGAAAACACCGGGAGCAGGTATTTGTAATCGCTTGTTATTTATAACCTCCCCTGGGTGGGAAAGACTCCCATCCGGCCTCGAGTAAGCGTTTCGCGACCTTGGCGCGGCTGAGCGGAGAAGTCAAGTGGTTAGCTGGCGCAACTGGTTGTTTCCGGCGCCCACCAGATGAAAGGCTGCCCCTCGAACACGGAACAAGCGCACTGCAGAAGGGCCGGGGAACGTGAGCGGCGACGGCACTGTCGCTCCATACTCCTCCGACCCTCGGTATTGATCCGCACGGGAGAAACCCGTAATGTAAACGTTTACACCAAACACCGGAAAACCCGGTCCTGTCGGTGCTCGCAGCGTCAAATACCGGTACCGAACAACAATAACGAGTCCTATTTGGCACAAAAGATGACACGTCCAATCACGGGTATACGCCCGTTTCTATTCGGCACATCACCGCCCCCCACAGGGAAAAGGCCGGAAGCCTCTTGCTTACGGGTATTCATCAAACGAATCCTGCCTCCGCTCTTAGTAGGTTTGCTGTCCGCGCCGGGTGCGGCGGAAGTGCGCCTGCCCAAACTGATCAGCGACGGAATGGTGCTGCAGCGCGACGCTCCGGTGAAAATCTGGGGCCTGGCGGATGCGGGAGAAGCGGTGGCAGTCGAATTCAACGGTCGGCACTACAGCACCGAGGCCGATGACACAGGCCACTGGTCCGTCACGCTCAAACCACTGCCCGCCGGTGGCCCTCACACCATGACCATCCATGGGGAGAACCACATCGAACTGGCGGACATTCTCGTCGGCGATGTATGGCTGGCATCCGGGCAATCCAATATGGAATATCCCATCAGCCGCATCGCCCACCGCTTTGAAAAAGAAATCGCCGCGGTAAACAACAGTCGCATCCGCCAGTTCCGGGTACCGCAAGAATATGATTTCAACGCGCCTCGAGCGGATTTAGAAAGCGGCCAATGGCTGGCGGCCAGCCAGGACAATATCCGGGACTTCAGTGCCGTAGCCTATTTTTTTGCCGCGGAAATACAGCGGAAACTGCAGGTCCCCATCGGCATCATCAATAGCAGTCTCGGCGGCTCACCAGCGGAAGCCTGGGTGAGCGAAGAAACTCTCAAGCAGTTTCCGCAACATCTGGCGGAAAAGAGAAAATTTGAAAATCCGGCGCTGATTGAAAAAATCCAGCGGGAGGACCGCGCCCGCATCGATCAATGGTACGCCATCGCCGCGCAAAAGGATGCGGGATTGGCCGAGGGGGAAGTCCCCTGGTTTGCGCCGCAACTGGACACCGCGGAATGGGCGCAACTCTCTCTGCCGGGTTACTGGGCGGAACCAACAGAGGAGGGCGACAACGGCATTTTCTGGTTCCGAAAAAACCTAGCGCTGCCAGAACACTTAGCCGGCACAGCGGGGCTTCTGGAGCTGGGGCGCATCGTGGACGCGGACGAAACCTATATCAATGGCCGACAGGTGGGCAGCACCAGCTACCTCTACCCGCGGCGCCGTTACCCGGTGCCGGCGGGCCTGCTGCGCGCGGGGGAAAACACTATCACCGTGCGCGTCACCAATACCAGCGGTCGCGGCGGTTTCGTCAAAGACAAGCCCTACGCACTCACAGTGGCAGGCGAGCGGTTTGATCTGCGCGGTCCCTGGCACTTCCGGCGGGGCGCGCGCATGCCCTCGCTGGCGCCTCAGACCTTTGTGCGCTGGAAGCCCGGCGGGCTCTTCAACGCCATGCTCTACCCGCTGCAAAACTACCGCATCAAAGGCGCCATTTGGTACCAGGGGGAGTCCAATGTGGGCCGGGCGGAGGAATACAAAAAGCTCTTCCCAGCGCTAATCCGCGACTGGCGCTCGGGCTGGCGGGCACAAGCCGGTCAGGATTCCCTGCCCTTCCTGTTTGTGCAGCTGGCGAATTTTCTCGAACCCGCATCGACGCCCGCAGACAGCGCCTGGGCGGAACTGCGCGAAGCCCAGGCCGCCGCTCTCGCCCTGCCGGACACCGGCATGGCCGTTGCCATCGACGCTGGCGAGTGGAACGACATACATCCGCTGGACAAAAAAACCGTCGGACTTCGCTTGGCGCTGGCCGCGCGGCGCGTCGCCTATGGAGAAAAAGAGGGCATTTATTTCGGGCCGCAGTTCCACTCTCTGCGGGCAGAAGGCGACAGACTGATTGTCACCTTCCGCCACACTGGCGGCGGTCTGAAACCATCGGACGGCGGCCCCCTGCGGCACTTCGCCATCGCCGGCAAAGACGGCCACTTCACCTGGGCCCGTGCGGAAATTCTCGGCGATACAGTACGCCTCTGGAGTGAGCAAGTACCCACACCGACCGCTGTGCGCTACGCCTGGGCGGATAATCCCGCAGGCGCCAACCTGTACAACAGTGCCGACTTACCGGCCGCGCCCTTCCGCGCACATCTGGAGAATCCGGCCTATGACGCAACAACATCCGACTAAAACCGGTGGGAAAGGCTCCCATAGCCTTTTTCCCGCCGCTCTCTGCCTAATGTGCCTGCTGACTTTCTTCAGCCCTACCTCCAGCGCCGAACAGCTTGCCAGCGGCACCGCGCTTTTTCGCCTAAACCAGCTAGGCTACGCCCCCGAACAGCGAAAAATCGCCCTGGTGTTCGCGGAGGAAAACCCTGGCTACTTTCTCCTGCGCGAACACAGCGGAGGCGACCCAATACTCAAGGGCTCCTTCACTCCCGCCCCAGCCAAAAGCTGGTCTGGCAAACCAGTGTGGATAGCCAACTTTTCCACCCTGAAAAAAAACGGCTTATACCGGCTGGAAATCCCCGGTCGCGGCAGCTCCCTGCCTTTTGCGGTCAACAGCGATGTATACGGAAAACTGGCCCGCGCCAGTCTCAAGGCTTTCTACTTCCAACGCGCCTCCACCGACCTGGACGCACAATACGCCGGGCGCTGGGCGCGCAGGGGCGGCCATGCCGACCGGGAAGTGGAAATACATCCATCGGCCGCGGGGACCTCGCGTCCGGCGGGGGCTACCGTAGCCTCGCCAGGGGGCTGGTACGACGCTGGCGATTACAACAAGTACATAGTAAACAGCGGCATCGCCACGGCGACCCTGTTGTCGGCCTATGAGCGTTATCCCCGCTATTTCACACGACTGGAGCTCGGCATTCCCGAATCCGGCAACCCACTGCCGGACATTCTCGACGAAGCGCGCTACAACCTGCGCTGGATGCTCACCATGCAGGACCCCGCCGACGGGGGCGTGTACCACAAGCTCACCACGGCCCGATTTGAAGGCATGACGGTAGCGCCAGCGGATGCCGGGGGGCGTCGCTATCTGGTACAAAAGAGCACCGCCGCCACATTGGATTTCGCCGCCGTTATGGCCCAAGCGGCGCGTCTGTATTCCCCCTTCTCCGCGGAAGAAGCCGACAAGTACCTGCGCGCCGCCGAGCGTGCCTGGACCTGGGCCGCGCAAAACCCTGGCATTCTCTACCGACAGGAAGCACTGAACCGCAAATACGACCCAGATATACACACAGGCGCCTACAGCGACGAATACCTCGAAGACGAGCGGCTGTGGGCCGCCGCCGAGCTCTTTATCAGCACCGGCAACACCGCCTACCGGGACGCTCTGCAAAATGCCCCCATCGACTACCAGCTGCCCTCCTGGTCCCAGGTACAGTGGCTGGGACATTATTCCCTGATCCGCCGCGAACAAGAGCTGAAGCATCTGGACCTGGCCTGGCTGACGGAGATAAAACGCAGCCTTCTCAAAGAAGCCGAACGACTGCGCCACCAGAGTGCTCAGACCGCGTATCAGGCCCCCATGGTCACCAGTAAAACCCATTTCGTCTGGGGCAGTAACTCAGTGGCGGCAAACCAGGGCATCCTTTTCCTGGAGGCGTATCATCTAACGGGCGATGTCGGCTTTCTGCACAGCGCAGCCGACAATCTCGATTACCTGCTGGGAAGAAATGCCACCGGCTATTCCTATGTCACCGGTTTCGGCGGCAAATCCCCACAACACCCACACCACCGCTTGGCCGCGGCCCAACCAGCGCTGCCGCCACTGCCGGGGTTTCTTGTCGGCGGACCAAATCCCGCCCAACAGGATAACTGCGACTACCCAAGTGATGTCGCAGATGAATCCTACACGGATACCTTGTGCAGCTACGCCAGCAACGAAATAGCCATTAACTGGAACGCGCCTCTCGCCTACCTGGTAAACGGCCTCATCGCGACAACTTCAAAACAACAATGAAAAACCGGATTCTCTCGCTCCTGCTCTCCACCGCTCTCGCCCTGCCCGCCGCAGCAGCACCCCCACCACAATTGCAAAATCACACCGGAGGCACCCAATTGCTGGTGGACAAGCGGGCTTTCCCGATACTCGGTGGCGAACTGGGTAACTCCAGCGCCTCCCACCTGGAATACATGGAAAGTGTGTGGCCGAAACTAAAAGCCATGCACCTGCACACCCTCCTGGTACCCGTTTACTGGGAACTACTGGAAGCGGAAGAGGGAAATTTCGACTTTTCCCTGATCGAAGCGCTGCTCGACCGAGCCCGCCGGGAAAACCTCAGGCTGGTGCTGCTGTGGTTCGGCAGTTGGAAAAACAGCATGTCCACCTACGCCCCTTCCTGGGTGAAACGCGACACAGCGCGCTTCCCCCGCGCACTGGACGAAAAAGGCATACCTCAGGAAATTCTCACGCCTTTTAGCGAAAACAATTTAAACGCGGACCGCCGCGCTTTCGCTGCGCTAATGCGCTTTCTCAAACGGGCGGACGGCAAATACAAAACCGTCATTATGGTGCAAGTAGAAAATGAAATCGGCATGCTGCCGAGCCCCCGCGACCACCACCCGCTGGCGGATGCCGCCTTTGCGTCGCAAGTGCCGGAGCCGCTGCTCGACTACCTGCGGGAGCACAAGGCGCAACTGGAACCGGAGCTGCGCGCCGCATGGCGCCGCAACGGCTTCCGCAACAGCGGCAGCTGGGCACAGCTATTCGGCGGCGACACCACCGGCGAGGAGATTTTTACCGCCTGGTATTTCGCCCGCTATACCAACGCTGTGGCGGCCGCCGGAAAAGCGGAATACCCGTTGCCCATGTTCGTCAACGCTGCCCTCAACCGCCCCGGTGCCTCGCCCGGTGAATACCCCAGCGGTGGCCCGCTGCCACACCTGATGGATATCTGGAAGGCCGCGGCGCCGAACATCGATCTTATGGCACCAGACTTCTACAACCCCCACTTCCAATACTGGAACGACCGTTATACCCGCCAGGGTGATCCGCTGCTGATTCCGGAAATCCGCTTCGACACTGACGCCGGAGCCAAGGCCCTCTATGCTTTCGGCCACTACAATACGCTCGGCTTTTCGCCCTTTTCCATTGAAACTGGCTCAACAAAGGCAATGGAAAATCTCGCTCGCAGCTATGATTTACTGGCACAGCTGGGGGGACATATCACCGCAGGCAGTATTAAAGAAGGCGTCTGGCTCACCCGGGAAAATCCACAAATGGCCTTCACCCTCGGCGACTACCATTTTACCGCCAAACACGAATTCACCCTCGGCTGGTCCCCGGGTTCAGAGGCGGAAACCTGGCCCGAAGCGGGCGCTCTGATAGTGCAAACAGGGCTGGAAGATTTTATGGTCGCCGGCACCGGCGTGGTATTAACCTTCGCCGCCGACGGCAAACGCGCAGGCATAGACACACTGGAAGAGGGAGAATTCCAAGACGGCAAATGGACGCCCGGACGGCGCTTAAACGGCGACCAGAGCCACCAGGGACGGCACCTGCGCATTCCCGGCGGCGAGTGGCAAATTCAAAAATTGAGGTTATACCGGTATTAGTCGCGCACTGTTATCCCGTTTCCTGCAAAGCTTGAAGTGACCCAGCTTTGGATGCTGTGCGGATTTTAGCCGGATTTCTTGACGAACTTGGTTAGGATAACAATCCGCTGACCTTCTACACGCCCTTCAATTTGCTCGGGGTTGTCCGTCAGGCTGATACCGCGCACCGCGGTACCCCGCTTGGCGACAATACTAGTGCCCTTAACGTCCAGGTCCTTGATAATGGTCACCGTGTCGCCGGCCTGCAGCTGCGCGCCATTGCAGTCCCGGTGTACCACCACCTCGCTTTCGTCCGGCAGCGCACCCGCTTGAGCCCAGGCCAGCATATCGTCGTCCAGATAGAGCATATCGAGCAGATCCTGTGCCCAGGTCTCTCCCGATAGCCGTTTCAACAGACGCCAGGCCATCACCTGTACCGCTGGAACCTGGCTCCACATGCTGTCGCTGAGGCACTGCCAATGACCTGAATCTATCTGCGCCGGGTTCTCCAGCTGCGTGCGACAAGTCTCGCACAGCAGTATATCCGCGTCGCCGCGGCCCTCTGAAGCCGGCACGCTATAAGGCTTCAGTCCACTGTCCGCACCGCAGAGTTCACATTGTCCGCCGCTGCGCGCCACCAGTTCTTGTTCAGTACTCACAATCTGTCCTCGTGCAAAAGGCGCTGATTATACGCGTTTCAGCGCCTGCAGTGCACAGTATAAGGTTTTGAGGCCGCGAACCCTTCGCTACTACGCAGCAGGTAAGTTATTGGGAATACACGCTGGTTGAGCGCTAAAAAGCCACGCGAGAATATCCACGTGGCGGGAAGAAAATAGCGTTTGCCCCCAAAAGAAAACGCCATTAAAGCCAGCAAAGGCTTAGCATTTCATTTAATAGAGAGAATCTATTTAAGATACGACTAGGAATCCACTTACCTAACAATTTCTCTATACTTTGCTTGATGGTGCTGGCGCCTTCAACTATTTCGCTATCGTTTCCTTTTTCTGCGTTGTTGCCATTTTCCGAATTACTGCTTCCTTCGTTATGCTTCGACCGGATCAGAAAGAATTCAATTTCAGTAGACAAACAATTTAAAATATCCGCCTCGATCTCTGATTTATCAACTGCATTTTTAACCAGCCACAAAACCTCTTCACAAATAAGATATTCAACTAATTCGTTTGCAGATTTTTTAAATCAGAACCATTCTCAATGGTTTCTACTTACTATAATTCCACCACGCGCCATAAATTCTTTATAGCAACAGATAAACCGGTCAACGCATTCGACGCCATTTTTACCATGGTCCATTTTAACCTCCGGCATAACGCAAATGGGCAGATACTATTATAGGTATAGGCCGATGAGCCCACGCACCAAAGTAAGCCCCCCAAAAGGCCTGTATTTATCGGACAGACAAATTAGAACTTTCTAATTAAGGTTTTACATGCGCACGGTAAGCCAGACGAAGACGATCGCCATCTGATTAGAGTATTTTCTATCAAACTAGAATATCTTTCCCTCTGCTGACTCTACGGGCCAGCTCCCCCTCAATCAAAGCCAGCGCCTCTTCCTGCATGGCCGCGGAAGCATTGCGCGCTGCGCTGATCTCTCCACTGTCGATAGCGTCGTAAAGTATTTTGTGATTTTGGTAGCTCGCCGTCGCCACACCTTTAATACGATTGGTATAGCGGATGCTTACCCTAAGTGCCGTTTCAATAAAACTGCCGAGCTGAATATAAAAGGCGTTATTGGTGGCATTGAGAATATTGATATGAAAGGCAATATCCGCATCGACGGGATCTTCCAGTCCTTCCTCGGCGCGCTGCATGCGCGCCAGCGCCGCCCCCACCGCGGAGATGGACTCTTTGTCCTGCACCGCCGCCGCCAGGGCCGCAGCTTCTTTTTCTATGGCCAAACGCAACTGGAGAAATTCACGCAGCATTTCCAAGGTCGGGCTGGCGCGCAATATCCAGCCGAGCACATCCGGATCGAACAGATTCCATCGCGCCCGCGGCTGTACCCTGATGCCCTGGCGTGGACGGGAAGTGACTAACCCTTTCGCCGTCAGCATTTTGATCGCCTCTCGGGTGGCGCTGCGGCTAATGCCGTACTCATCGCACAATCCGGCCTCAGAGGGCAATCCCTCTCCGCCGCGGTAGCGGCCGTTGACGATAGCCGCGCCTAAGATGTGTACCAGTTGTTGGGTCAGATTCTGTCCACCGGGTCTTCTATTCACGCGCTCTGCTCTCTTCTTATTTTTTGTCGGGGCGTCAAAAGATAACCCGCCATTGCCCGGCACGCAGCCCCGCCACTTATTCGCCGGACACCCAGCGTCGCTCGATTCAACATCTATTTGACATATCATTCAGATAAATATTGTAAACGTTTACATCCATTGCTAGGGTAACTCCCCGGCTGCTGCTCAATGCACTGAGCAGCAGCCTAAAATATTCGCGCGTATTCCCGCGCCAGGCGCTCGACAATAAATCCATAACGACCAGCGCTGTCAGCGATGAAATGAAAAAATCAGCCGCCACACGGTCGGCGGCTCCGCGCCGCGGCCCAACGCAACTGCTGCTACTTTTTTTCGCAGCCATTACCGGTCTGTGCGCAACCGCGCAAGCGCAGACGCCTCACCATCTATGGTTTGACCGCCCCGCCGAAGATTGGGAGCGCGAGAGCCTCCCCATCGGGAACGGCGCTATGGGCGCGGCGGTTCAGGGCGGCGTAACACTGGATATTCTGCAGTTCAATGAGAAAACGCTCTGGACCGGGGGACCCGGCACACGGGAGGGCAAATACGATTTTGGTATCCCCGCCGATCCGCAAACCGAAGCCCTTACAGAAATCCGCCGGGAGCTGAATACAAAGGGCCGGCTGACACCGGAGTATGTCGCCAGGAAACTGGGACGCAAAGCCGAGGCTTACGGCAGCTATCAAAATTTTGGTGAACTGCGCCTGACTTTTCCCCCGTCCGGTGAAATCAGCGGCTACCGACGCCAACTGGATATCAGCGAAGCTATCGCACGGGTCACTTATTCCGCCGATGGGGTGCGCTACACGCGGGAATATCTGGCCAGCTATCCAGACGGCGTTATTGCCATCCACCTGAAAGCCGATCGCGCGGGGCATATCAACTTTACCGCAGAGCTGAATATTCCGCATAACCGCAGCGCGCATCGTTCGGTCCGGCAGGGGCGTATCGCCATCAGAGGAAAACTGCTGGACAACGGTCTGGCCTACGAAACTCAACTACAGGTGATCGCCGACGGCGGTTCCCTCACACGGACAAACGAAGGCGGTATCCGGGTATCGGACGCCGACACCGCCACCCTACTGCTGGCCGCCGCCACCGATTACGCTCCGGTATATCCCGCTTATCGCAGCACAATTTCCCCTCACAAAACAGTACAGACACGCGTGAACCGCGCCCACCGCAAAGGCTGGTCGGCCCTGCGCGCCGCCCATGTCGCCGACCACCGCGCCCTGTTCGATCGCGTATCCCTGCACGTAAATGAATTGCCTCTTGCACCTTCCGCCGGGAAACAGCCCCCCCGCCAAAAAACTGCAGCGCTATTTACCAATATCCCCATCGACCAATGGCTGGCCAGCTACGGTTCTGGAAACTCGGCTGCGGACCGCGCTCTGGAAGCCCTCTACTTTCAATACGGTCGTTATCTGCTAATCGCCAGTTCCCGCTCCGGGTCTCTGCCCGCCAACCTGCAGGGTGTCTGGAACAATTCCACCACGCCGCCCTGGAACGCGGACTATCACACCAATATCAACTTGCAGATGAATTACTGGCCCGCTGAAACCACCAATCTCGCCGAGACGGCCATACCCCTGTTCGACTTTGTCGATACCCTGCACCAACCCGGAAATTTTGCGGCGGAAAAACTACTCGGCGCCCGCGGGTGGACCTTATTTCTGAATACCAATATCTGGGGATTCACGGGCACCATCGATTGGCCCACAGCCTTCTGGCAACCGGAAGCCGGTGCCTGGTTGGCCACCCATTATTACGAGCACTATCTGTTTTCCCACGACGAAAAATTCCTGCGCGAACGGGCCTACCCGGCGATGAAAGGTGCCGCCCTCCTGTGGCTGGACGCGCTGGTACCAGATCCGCGCGACGGGCTACTGGTGGTTTCACCCAGTTACTCTCCAGAGCACGGTGACTTCACCGCGGGTGCCGCCATGTCCCAGCAGATCGTTTCTGAATTGCTGCGCGATACGCTCAACGCCGCCCTGAAGCTCGGCGACCGTGCATTTGCACAACAAATAGAAAAAACACTGGATCAACTGGACCCAGGCCTGCGCATCGGCAGCTGGGGACAGTTGCAGGAATGGAAGGAAGATCTGGACCACCCCGAAAACAAGCACAGGCATGTGTCGCAACTCTTCGCAATTTACCCTGGCATTCGTTCCCTTCCTGCGCCACTGCTCGATGCCGCGCGAACCTCTCTGGAAGCCCGCGGCGACGCCGGCACAGGCTGGAGTCGAGCCTGGAAAATTAACCTGTGGGCCAGGTTGGGAGACGGCGACCACGCCCATCGTATTCTGTCCGCACAATTGCGCCAAAGCACACTGCCAAACCTATGGAGCAGTCACCCACCCTTCCAGATAGACGGTAACCTCGGCGCAACCGCGGGCATAGCGGAAATGCTACTGCAGTCTCATGGCCAGGAAATTCATTTGCTGCCAGCGCTGCCCGCTGCTTGGCCCAGCGGCGCAGTCTCCGGATTGCGCGCCCGGGGTAATACCACCGTGGATATGTGGTGGAGTAAGGGTCAATTGCAAAACGCCCACATCACCGCCTACAGCAGCGGCCAACTAAAGTTACGCCTGCCACAAAACGGAAACTTCTCGCTGCGCCGGGCCAGCGATAACAGAATCGTCGCGCAGAGTGAAGGGGCACATATAAAAATATTCAATGTACAGCCGGGCGAAAGCTACCTGCTTACCAAAGCAAACTCGGAGGTTACGCGTAAATAGCTTCAATAGGGGTAAAAGTGATCTTTGGTGGTTGGAACAATCATTGGGAAGGGAGACTGACAATGAATAAAAATAACGATGTATTTGCCAGAACAAAACTATCACATCACACCCGGCTGGCCTGCGCCTTTTCAATTATGGCCATGGGTCCATTGGCACTGGCTCAGGAGCAAACCGACACAGAAAAGCACCAGAATGAAACGGAGGTGTTGGAGGAAGTCCAAGTAACCGGCCACAGAGCCAGTATCCTCTCGGCCCAGGCGGCCAAGCGCCATGCAGAGCAAGTAATGGATGCGATCAGCGCAACCGATATCGGCGCCCTGCCGGACCGCTCTGTATCCGAAGCTCTTCAAAGACTACCGGGCATCCAATTGCAGCGCACCAATGAAGCCCGCGACCCCGCGCGCCTGGCATCTGAAGGTGGCGGCGTCTTTGTACGCGGCCTGAGCTGGGTGAGAACGGAATTAAACGGCCGCGATATTTTCTCCGCGGAAGGAGGCCGTACGCTAGGCTTTGAAGATGTGTCCGCCGACCTGCTGGCCGGTATCGAAGTTTACAAAAACCCCACCGCCGACCAAGTGGAAGGCGGCCTGGGCGGTACCGTAAACCTTCGCACCCGACTGCCCCTGGAGCAGAATGGCCGCTTGCTGGCTTTCTCAGGAGATTACAACTACGCGGATCTCTACGACGAGGGCTTTGTTTCCGGAAACGGTCTTTACAGCGACCGCTGGCAACTGGACGGAGGGGAGATCGGTTTACTGCTTTCCGCCAGTATCGCCGAAATCGGCAACCGCACCGATTCGATCCAATCCGGACGATTCGAACCCAATACAGAAGCAGACGGCAGCACGGTTTATTTGCCCACGGGCCTGGGATTTCGGCGCATAGACTGGGAACAGGAGCGCAATGCGTACAACGGTGTCTTCCAATGGGCACCCAACGACGAACTGACCTTTACCGCGCAGGCTTTTTACGCTGAAGCCAACCCAGTGGACCTGGAGCGGGCCGTGGGAGTTAACGGTCCCTTTGGGGCCAGCTTAGCCCCCGGTATGGGTGACTTCCACTACGATCCGAGTGGCAGGCTGCAAAGCGGCACCCTTTACGACTCCAGTATTACCTTTAACACCCGTTACGGAGAGCAGGAGAGCAGTATCGGCGACTACTCTCTCCGCTTTGAATATGCGCCGACAGAACGCTGGTCTGTCAGCGGCGACCTCCAGCACATTTCCTCCGAAGCGACAGTACTGAGCATGACCGCATTTACTGGAGTACTCCCCGATAGCGAAAACGACTATCCGGAAACCACTTTTAGTTTTTCCGGCAGTAAACCCTCTCTGTCCATCAGCGACCAAGATCGGCTTATGCAGCAGGATCAATACTGGTGGGGCGCGGCCATGGATCATCTGGAGGACAATGAAGCGGATTCCCTCGCCGGTCGTCTGGATGTGGAATACACATTTGACGATAACCGCTTTATCAAAAACATCCGTTTCGGCGGCCGTATCACTGACAAAGACACCACCACCCGTCAAACCGGCTGGAACTGGTCCCTGCTTTCCAACCAGTACTGGCTCAACAACAGTCCAGAAAACACCGCCTTTTTGCATGAAGCCGCCCAGAACCAGAGCGAACTGATCACTTTTGACGAATTTATGCGCGGCGATGTGGATGTGCCCACCGTAGGCTGGTTCCCTACCGAGCAGCTGGTGAGCAGTAACACCGGCGCCTACAAATATTTCGAGAGTATGGTGGCCAATAACGGCCAGTTCTGGGGCTGGGCACCACTGACTCCACCGGAGGCTTACGACCTGAACCCGCGCGGAGACAATGTCAGCGCCGGTATCAACGAGCAGAACGAAAAAACCCGCGCTATCTACGTGAGTCTGCGTTTCGGAGACGACAGCGGTGATACGTTGGGCCTGCCCTTCGACGGCAACTTCGGTATGCGCTTTGTGGAAACAGAAACCACAGCCTACGGCCGCTCCGTGGCCGGCGGCATCGGCGACTCCTGCTACATCCGCGACAACGCGAGCAATATCACTGGCATAAAGCCGGGAGATTGCGCAAATGCCGATGCCTTTGTCAGCGCCTTTCTGTCCGAACTGGGCGATTACAAATCTTTCTCCAACAAATACACCAACATGCTGCCAAGCCTAAACCTACGTTTTATGTTACAGGAGGAGCTACAGCTGCGCTTTGGGCTTTCCCGCGGTATGGTGCGCCCCGCTTTCAGCCAGACGCGGCCATATACCAGTCTCTCCTTCGATTTCACCGGCGAGCAATTTAATCCGGATACGGTGGCTAACGGCGTGCAAGGCACCGCGACCGGCGGCGCACCGTATCTAAAACCCACGGTCGCAGACCAGTTCGATACCAGTCTCGAATGGTATTTCAACGATACAGGCAGTCTGACTTTCGCCGCCTTCTACAAGGATATCCACGACTATATCGCGCTGGTAACAAGGGTGGAGGAATTCAGTTACGGCGGTCAGACCTTCCGCTTCGAAACCACGCGCCAAACCAACAGTGCCAGCGGACAACTGCAGGGCTTCGAACTCGCCTATCAACAGTTCTACGATATGTTGCCAAGCCCCTTCGACGGACTCGGACTGCAGGCGAACTTTACCTATATCGACAACAAAGGCGGTGTGAACACCGCGGCCAATCCATTTGAAGCAGCCCAGCAAAGTGGCGCCACCGACGAAACTCTGCCCATTGAAGGCATGTCCAGAACCAGTTACAACTTGGCGTTGATGTACGAAAAATATGGCGTCTCCGCGCGCCTTGCCTACAACTGGCGCGAACGCTACCTGCTTACCACTTCCGCGGCCAATATCGGCCGCCCGGTATGGTTTAACGACTACGGTCAGCTTGACGGCTCAGTGCTCTACAACGCCACGGACAATCTGAAATTCGGTCTGCAGGTGACCAACATACTCAACTCGAGAAGTGAGTTGGAAGTCCTTGCCGACGGAGGGCCAGACGCCCGCTACAGCTGGACTGACACCGACCGCAGAATCGCCTTTATCACCCGGTACAGCTTCTAACCGGTACCCGCCCGAGGCCGGGCCTTTTCTAACGACAACGGTAACTGAACAATGCGCAGAATCCCCGTGGTAATACTTGTGTTAATCACACAAATTTTTATTGGCACCGGTGCGAACGGCGAAAATATGCGGCCAATTCCCCAACTGGTGAATAACAACGGCCGCTACAGCCTGATGGTAGACGGTGCCCCTTACCTGATCCTCGGTGCCCAAACCAATAACTCCGCCAACTACCCTGCGGCACTGCCAATGGTGTGGCCGGCAGTGGAAAAGATGAACGCCAATACGCTGATCATCCCCGTCGCCTGGGAGCAGGTAGAACCAAAAGAAGGCAGCTTCGATTTCTCTTTTGTCGATATATTACTAGAGCAGGCCCGGGAAAAAGGGGTGCGCCTGGTACTGCTCTGGTTTGCAACCTGGAAAAACAATGGACCCAGTTATGCGCCCCTATGGGTGAAACTGGACAACCGGCGCTTCCCTCGAGTGAAAACCGCGGATGGAAAAACCTTGAATTCCCTTTCCCCACATTTCCGCAGCACACTGGAAGCAGACAAAAAAGCCTTTGTAGCCTTGATGCGACACCTGAAAAAAACGGACGCACAACGCACCGTTATTATGGTTCAGGTACAAAATGAAGTGGGCACCTACGGTTCTGTGCGTGATTTCTCCGACATTGCGGAAAAAATATTCCGGCAACCGGTTCCGGAAAGTTTACTGGCAGTGACAGGAAAAGAACCCGGCACATGGCGGCAACTGTTCGGCCGCGACGCCGACGAATTTTTCCATGCATGGCATATCGCCCGCTATGTGGACGAGATAGCCGCTGCGGGAAAAGCGGTATACCCGTTGCCAATGTACGTGAATGTGGCCCTGCGTAATCCGTTTAACCCCGGCGAACCGGGCCAGTATTCCAGCGGCGGCGCCACGGATAATGTGATCCACATCTGGAAAGCGGCCGCGCCCAATATCGATATGATCTCTCCGGATATCTATTTCCGAGACCACAAAACCGTCACCCGGATCATGGACCTCTACAACCGCGAAGACAACCCGCTGTATATCGCCGAAATTGGCAACGACCAACCCTACGCGCGCTACCTGTTTTCCGCCCTCGGCCGTGGAGCTTTGGGCTTCACTCCTTTCGGCATCGATTATACGGGCTACAGCAACTACCCGCTGGGCGCGAAAAAAATGGATTCTGAAATCGCTCACTTCTCCGGCCTCTACCAATTTTTCGGTGCTATGGCACGGGAATGGGCACAAATCAGCGCCAGCAAGCGCACATGGGGGGTATCGGAACCAGGGGATACAGTGCGACAGGATGACACCGTCTGGAATTCCCAAGACAGTTCCGGTCAAGATCGGGAAACCAATCCCGAGGACCATACCCAACGCCTGGACCTCGGCGATTGGATCGCTGAAATCACGTATGGCCGCCCCGCTTTCTGGACAGATCCCCCCAAAGGCAACAAACCGGCATCCGGCGGCGCACTGATCGCCGAACTCGGTGCAAACGAGTACTTGGTAACCGCACTCCGCGCGCGCGTGACCTTCTATCCGAACGGAGACCAGGAAGGAAAAAGCTATATGCTCGCCCGTGTCGAAGAGGGACATTTCGAGCAGGGAAAATGGGTTTTCGAACGGATCTGGAACGGCGACCAGACCGACTGGGGCCTTAACTTCACCAGCAATCCCCGAGTTTTGAAAGTAACGCTTGCCACTTATCAAACCGATTAATTCCACTGCCCTCGAATATGGAGCAGCCCTGATCAATACAGGCAGAACCATGATAAAGAATATCACTCATGCACACCCACTGATTGCACTCTCTCTCATCCCCTTAATAAACGCCTGTAATGGCGAGCAGGATCAACAGGCCGAGGCCGCCTGGCTTCAGACCAACACCGGCGCCATTATCTCGCTCAGTGAAGGCGAATTTAAAAAGCTCCGTCTACAGGTTATCGACGAAGAGATCTTCCGCGTTACCGCCACACCACAGGAAAATTTTCACAACCTTCCAGATACATTGATGGCAGTGGCAGAGCCGGTTCAATCTGATTTTTCTGTTACCGAGGCAGAAGGCAAATTAATCGTAAAGACTGCGGAAATATCCGCGGAAATATCCCTCACAGATGGAACCGTAGAATTCAAAAATGCCAGTGGAAAAACCCTGTTGGCGGAGGCCGGCCGCAGCCTGGCACCGGTAACCAGAGACCCCGGGCCAGTGGATGAAGACTCCCACTCAGTGCGTCAATACTTCCGACAATCGCCCGGCGAAGCAATTTACGGGCTGGGCCAGCGCCAGGATGGCCGCGTAAATCTGGCCGGTGAAAATATCGAGCTGACTACGCACAACATGGAAATTACCATTCCCTATCTGGTTTCCAGCTACAACTATGGCCTGCTGTGGAATAACACCGGCATCAGCCGCCTGGGAGATCCCCGGCCACCGCAGCCGCTAGCAGCAGCTTTCGAACTCTATGACATAGACGGCAACAAGGGCGGCCTCACCGCTCACTATTACGATGGCGACAAGCTGAAACTCGCACGCACAGAAGCGGACCTAAACTATCAGTTTCTTTCTCACGGAAACCTGCGGGAAGTACCTCTGCCGGAAGAATTGGCCGACGCGGAAAATCTGCGTATCCGCTGGAGCGGCAGCATAGTGCCCAAACAAAGCGGCAAACACGAATTCAAAATGTATTCCAGTGGTTACGCAACCCTGTCCCTGGACGGCGATGTGCTGCTGGACCGCTGGCGCATGAACTGGAACCCTTGGTATCACAATGCAAAAATAGACATGCAGGCAGGCCGCAAATACCAGCTCGATCTCCACTGGCGGCCTCAGGGCGGCTATCTGCGGCTACTACAGTATGCGCCGCGGCCACTCAAAGAAACCCAACAGCTCACCCTGAGCGCCGAAACCGCCAAAGCGGTGGATTATTATTTTGTGGCCGGCGATAACCTCGACGAAGTGATTTCTGGTTACCGCCACTTGACCGGCAAAGCCACCATGCTGCCCAAGTGGGCCTTCGGCTTCTGGCAGAGTCGGGAGCGCTACAAATCCCAAGACGAGCTAATCAGCGCACTGGAAGAATACCGGGCGCGCAGAATTCCCATCGATAATATTGTGCTCGACTGGTCCTACTGGCCGGAAGATGCCTGGGGCAGCCACGACTTCGACCCTCAGCACTTTCCCGCTCCCGGCGACATGGTGGACCGGGTACACGAGCTGAACGCCAATATCATGATTTCCGTCTGGCCCAAGTTTTACCCCAGTACCGAAAACTATAAAGCGCTGAACGCGGCCGGCTGTATGTTCAACAAAAATATCGACGAAAAAAATATCGACTGGATTGGCCCCGGCTACCTGAATGCCTTTTACGACGCCTACAACCCAGAATGCCGGAAAATCTACTGGCGGCAGATCCGCGATAAACTCAATCGGCTCGGTTTCGACGCCTGGTGGCTGGACGCCGTGGAACCGGATATTCACTCCAATCTATCCTTCCAACACCGCAAAGCCCTGATGACACCTAACGCTATGGGCACAGGGGCGGAGATGTTCAACGCATACGCCCTGCCACACGCTGAAAGCGTCTACCGGGGAGAGCGAGAATCTGACGGCCACAAGCGCAGCTTTATCCTCACCCGTTCCGGCTTCGGCGGTATTCAGCGTACCGGGTCAGCCATCTGGAGCGGTGATGTAGTATCGCGCTGGTCAAACCTAAAAGAACAGATTGCCGCGGGTATCGGCGTCGGCATGGCGGGAATGCCCTACTGGACTTTCGATATCGGCGGATTTACACCGGAAGACCGCTATCGCTACAACGGAGATACCGTGGTCGGTCACTTTGAACAGATGGCTGAGACCGAACAACGGGAATGGCAGGAGCTCAACTTGCGCTGGTTTCAATTCGGCGCCTTTACGCCGCTGTTCCGCTCTCACGGCCAGAACCCCTTTCGCGAAATCTACAATATCGCTGACGAGGGTAGCGAGACCTACCACAGCCTTGTCTGGTACACCAAGTTGCGCTACCGGCTGATGCCTTATATCTACACACTCGCTGGCGACACCTACCACAGGGACAGCACAATCATGCGCGGTTTGGCAATGGATTTCGGAGATGACCCCAAGGTACTCGATATCAATACCCAATACCTGTTCGGACCCGCACTACTAATCAATCCGGTATATGAATTCGGTGCCCGCTCGCGCCAGGTTTACCTGCCCGCCGGCGCAGACTGGTACGATTTCTACAGTGGTAAGAAACACCAAGGCGGCCGCACACTCAATGCAAACGCCCCCTACTCCCGTATTCCGATCTTCGTCAAAGCCGGGTCCATTATTCCTACCGGCCCGGACATACAGCATACCGGCCAGAGCCTGAACGCCCCTATTACTTTGAATGTATTTACTGGTGCGGATGGCAGCTTCGATATTTACGAAGACGACGGTCTTAGCTACGACTACGAGCAGGGACAGTGGTCCCGTATTCCCGTAAGCTATGATGACGCCAGCGGCGAACTGACCATTGGCGACCGTATAGGTAGCTTCAAGGGCATGGAGCACACACGGCAAATTCACGTACGTTGGATTGACGAAGGTGACAGCGCAGTGGACTTCGAAACAAAACCCGGACAGTCCCTTAAATACAACGGCGAAAAGATCACACTAAAAAAACCCGCATGATTCAGCAACTGGCGCTGACTCGGCTGCGCAAAATAATGAAACCACCAAGGAATCCAAAATGAATTCGTTTGTGGTTTACCGTTATCTTATGGCGCTCGACCATTTTGGTGGACAACCGGAAACGCGCAAAGCTTTCTCTGTAGCTCTGCGAGGTACATCCATGTATCCGTCGATTTCAATTATCCATCCGGCTACTTGAGACAACCATCTGAGTGTGGACTGTTTTGGCAAACGGGGAAAATTGAATCTGAGGTACCCTAACCGCAAAGAGAAAAAAGAACCAATAACGATAGAGTGAAAAAATGATCCAAGCCATCTATCCCGACCTGCGCAACACCACTGTTTTTGTTACCGGCGGCGGCTCAGGAATAGGCGCAGCCATGGTCCGAGCCTTCCTCTGGCAAGGCGCGCGGGTAGCCTTTGTATCTCTGGATGAAAACAAAGCGCACCGGCTCTGCAACAAACTAGAAGCCGAGTTGGGCGCACAGCCCTATTTTCAACGCTGTGATATTACCGATATCGACCATCTGCAGCAGTGTATCGAGCGGGCAATGGATCGTTTTGGCCCGGTGCGGGTACTGATTAACAACGCCGCGCGAGACGATCGCCATCGCCTAGAGGAATTCACCCCGGACGACTGGGACCACTCCCTCAACACCAACCTGCGACCACATTTTTTCAGCGCGCAAGCAGTTGCCTCCATCATGCGCAAAGCCGGCGGTGGCAGTATTATCAATGTGGGGTCCAGCGCGGCTTTACTTGGTCTTTCTGGCTACCCAGCCTATGTCACCGCCAAAGCGGCTATTCTCGGCCTCACCAAGGCACTAGCCAGGGAGCTGGGACCAGTCAATATTCGCGTGAACGCCCTGGTGCCCGGCTGGGTAATGACAGAGCGGCAGCGGGCACTTTGGGTCACACCAGAAGCACTGCAGGACTGTTTGGATCAACAGTGTTTGAAAAGAACCATCTCCGAAGAGGACTGCGCCAACAGCGCACTGTTTCTCGCCTCAGATTCCTCCAGCATGATCACCGGTCAATCGCTGATTGTTGACGGCGGGCGAGTGTAACCTTTCCACCACCGACTGACATATATAGCCAACGCCGACCAACATACTCTAGGAACCGATGCCCAATAAATGACACCAATACGGAACTAAGGCTGCCCCATGAACGCCATTACCTCAGAGTAGGTCGGCGGCTGGCACCCAACTTTTGAGACATTCAAACTCGCCGCAGCTGCACCAAAGCGCAACGCGCGTTTAAGAATCTCTTCTGGAGCATCCGGAGAAAGCGCCCCCCCTTTGAGCAGCTCGGCAACCAACGCCGAAAAATAAGTATCACCGGCCCCTACGGTATCCTTAAAATCCGTTGCTTCAATGACATCCTGGCGAAAATTAAAGTCCTGAGTAATGAGATGAGAACCGCCTTCACCGAGCGTGAGGATCACAATTCCCCGATCCATACGGTCTAACATTGCCTTTGCATGAAATTCCGGCTTACCGTGTAAGCCTTTTAGCGCCAAGTCTTCATCGCTCACTTTAACGATATCGGCAAACTCGACAAAACGCCATATCGCAGCCACATACTGATGATGGTTTTCCTCCACCCCTTTACGCACGTTTACGTCAATACTGATTTTGACACCGCGAGTTTTCAATTCCCTAATCACCGGAATAAGCACATCGAGCATCTCCGGCACTAACGCCAGCGAACCGGTATGGAATAACTCTATATCCGGAGGCAACACATCCAATAGTTTCTCTGGAGTAACATCCAAATCAGCCACACCTTTGCGATACAATCGATAACTAGGCTTGCCATCATGATCCTTGTAAACCAAGGCTAGCGATGTATTGCGCTGAGAGCGATAATTCTCAGGTATTTTTATGCCGTCTTCTCTAGCAGAATCTAGAATTTTTTCTCCCATTAAATCAGTGGATATTGGAGAAAGGTAATAACAATCCAAACCTTGCCTCACAAAACTTCGCGCAACATTATAAGGTGATCCCCCAATGTAGGGCTGATATTCTCCCGTTGATTGTTGAATCATATCAATCAATGCTTCGCCAAATACGGCCACTTTGGGTTGGACCACAATTATCTCCACTTAAATCTGTATCAAAGGATGCCGAAATAGCCAGAAAGCTGGTTACACTGACAATCTGCCATCGACTTACGTCCAATCAGCAATGGATAATTTCAGGAAACAAGTTGCGCAAACGACCTCAATTTATGCATACGAATCCATAGTTGGATCAGGGATTTTGAATCATGGGACAAGCTTTGGAGAAGCATACGAGCACATCCTTGTACTTTATTGCTCCTCTGAGCCACGCCGATTCAATATGGAGGCATCTACGAGATTATCCAGTCTCAATCGAAATTCAGTGCTATTGAACAACCTGCAGCACGGACTGCATCAATGATTTGACTTCCACATTTGCGAACAATCCATCAACAAAGGAGTTGTAATCCGCCACAAAACCTTCGTGTTTCGGCAGGTCACCAAAGATAGAAGACACGGTCAAAAAGGCAGGTATGCCTTCGCTAGGCTGACGGGCCAATTCGTGCAGCTCATCCGCCATCGCATCGTTGACTTCCAGCGCATTACCCGCTTGATCCGCATGCATTGCACTGTAATAACACCACGCAGCGATAGTAAGCGCAGAGAGACGGAATTCACCTTTACGCTTCAAATTCTCTACCACCGTCGGCACCAAAAATGTAGCCACCTTAGAAGAGCTGTCCAGGCAAATCCGAGATAATGCATCCTTGATATTCGGATTGCCAAATCGCTCGAGAAGTGTCGACTTGTACGCACTCAAGTCGATACCTTCCAGCGGAGGCAACACTGGTGTCACTTCCTCATCCATAAACTTTGTCAAGAACTCGGCAAATACGGGATCCCGAACACACTCATCAATTGTTTTGTAGCCATGCAGTGACCCCAACATACCAAGCACAGTATGACCCGCATTCAGCAAGCGGATTTTCATCGTTTCATACGGCGTAACGTCGGGCACAAACTGCGCACCAACCTTATCCCAATCCGGCCGCCCCTGGCTGAAGCGGTCTTCAATCACCCATTGCAAAAACTTCTCACAAGTGACCGGCCATTTGTCCTCAAGGCCAATTTCTGATCTTAAATATTCAATATCAGATGGAGTGGTCACCGGAGTGATACGGTCAACCATTGCATTTGGGAATGACACCTCCCGTTCAATCCACAACGCAAGATCGGCATCCAGTTCCCGAGCGTAGGCCACTAATATCTTGCGTGTTACATCGCCATTGTGTTGGATATTGTCACAAGATTGGATGGTAAACGGGACTTTACCAGCTTCTTTACGCTGTTTAAGCGCGGCGACAAGATAACCAAAAACAAGACGCGGGGCTTCAGGATGCGCCAAGTCATGCTTAACATCCGGGTTATCAAAGTTAAACTCGCCAGTAGCTGGATTATAGTTATAACCCGCTTCGGTAATGGTTAATGAAACTATTTTGGTTTCATCTGCAGCCATCTTATCAATGACCACCTGTGGGTTATCACACCCCAGTAAAAAATTGGTCAGGCTACCGATGACGCGATTTTCTATCCGGCCATCAGAATGTTTTACCATAAGGGTATATAAGTAATCCTGATTTTCGAGGATATCTTTCATTTTTCGGTCTGCCTCGCGCAGACCGACACCGCAGATTCCCCAACGTAAATCTCCGGTATGCCCCATATATTCATCGGTATAAAAGGCCTGATGAGAACGGTGAAAACCACCCACGCCCACGTGCACAATACCAGTTTTTACCAGCTTCCTATCATATTTCGGAACTATTACATTGTTAGGGAGAGACTTTAAATTTTTATCATTCAACGCCATAACATTTAGGCTGGGCATATTAAACTTCCTCTGCCAACTGCAATGCCTGTTCCTTCTGCCGCTTCATTGCCCAGTAGGCTGAAACAAAATAAACGACAGTACAAGCAAATCCAAATTTGTAAAAGAGATCTCGATTTTGCGCGTATTCAGCCATATCTGAACTAAAGAACATGGTGTTAACCGCCAACGCCACGGTTATACCCAAGCTGGCATAAGCAATCGATTTCAGAACATTTGAGAATGAGCTTGACTCTGGCTCAATTTCCGGATTAATACGCGCCTGCTCTTCCTGGTGCTTTTCAACCTCCCGTTCAAAGCGGGCCATTTCCGCCGCTTCTTTTTCATACCTTTCGTTAGCGCCATACGCCCTGGAAAGCAGGGAGTACACAACGATAGTGAAAATCCAGGTCGGCAGGAAGAGGTAGTAGAACGGCATAACATTGATGACATTCAGTCCAAAACCAAACAACAATCCCAACCCCCAGGCAGAAACAGCTGGAGTGCTGTGCGTCAGCTTGCGGTAACTAACCCAATAGCGTGTCAAACCAATTCTTGGAAAGATAAAGTGCTCAGCGAACACAATAGCACCAACCGGAACGACCAGTAGGCCGGCGTAGGTCAATAGCGGCAATAACTTGGTGAACACAAAAGGGAAACATGCAATGATAACGGTGACGATACCAACCATTAATGTAGTGATATTGCGCGAATACTGTTTAAATACGGCCTGCGCAGCAAGTCCAGCGCGGTACAAATTCGCGTTCGCCGTTGTCCAGCCGGCAACAATAACGATCACCAGCCCCGACAAGCCTAACGCCTGAAACGCAACGTCCCCTGGATCCAGTTCCGTGATGGACTTTTGTACCAACAATGCAGTTCCTGCGCCCATAATACCAGCCGATATCCAGGCTATATAATGACCGAAAAGCATTCCCGCCGCTGTGCATAAACCGTAGGAACGTTTTTTCGCATAGCGGAGCAATGCCATATCAATAAGACCAAAGTGGGTTATCGTATTCGCTGCCCACGCAAACCCGGCCACTTCAATCAAACCAATACCCGGCTTGCCATTAGGGTCAAGCCCGGTCCATATAGACGTGCTGCCAATCTGCATAAAATCGGACCACCCGGTTAATACCGGATAACCCAACACCGAATTAGACAATGCGGGAATCAGGACCAGAGGACCTGATATGAACATAACGAACAGCCAGGGGGCACAAATCCTGGAGAAGTTTGATACAGCGTTAAAACCATAGGTGGCAACGAGAACAACAATAATTCCAACCGTCAAGACCACCAAGACAAACCACGGATCGGTAGGATACCAATTCAGCTGAGCGGGAATATTTAAAGCAAAGCGCACCGCAGTCGCGGATACGGTAATCATTGCCGCGGAAATCACCGTAAAGATAATGACGTTGGCCCAGTTATAGAGCTTAGTCATCGAGTCCCCCGCAATTTTGTGCAAGTATGTGTACATACTCAAGCGGGTATCAACGGCAATCGGCGTAGTAATAAATGTCCAACTCAAGACGGCAAGAATATTGCCGATTAATAACCCTAACAGGATATCTGTCATGGATGCCCCCAATGCAACAAAGGTCGCACCGAAGACAAATTCTGATGCCGCCACATGCTCTCCGGCATATAGACCTAAAAAGTGGCGCCACCCTTTAAGCTGTTGTTTTGGGACCGGTAACTGCTCCTCTTGCAGGTTACTGATTTGACTCTTAACATCCATCGCTACAACTCTCTTTATAAGCACCGGTGGTTCCCATTCAAGGGTTAACCCCAACGCTTTGTTTTATATCACCCTCGAAAAGGGCAATTTCAGCTATTTCAAACAGCCTCACTATCAATCAGACAACCAGTGAACTCTGCGATCAGAAAGCACTAGCAAAAATTTTTCCGGATACTCTCAGCCAACGTAACAGCTGTCAACCGCTCTTGACTCTGCAGAACTCTTCTAGGGATGCGGGAACATAGTTACAATGCAGCGTTTCTTTGGTGAAAATTCCTCAAGCTTCGAGAGTTTGCGCTAAAACTATTTCAGTCACGCTGCTAAACCACTACGACCATCCTGGCGCCGTGATATCTCCAATTCCCCGAAATCTGTCCCACACACCTGGCTATCAACAAGCAGATGCGGTGCCGCACCACTTTGGGGCATGACCAATTAGCGCATTTCGGACAGATATCTATAACCATACAATTATTGTGGATATAGGAGACACCGCCGATTTTGGGAAGCTCAGCATACCGACAGTCACAAAGTGAGTGTGTGCCACCCCCGCTCGCAACAACTGTCGGTTACAAGGTCTTCGAGTGATTCGCTCCCGGTGCACAGGAAGATTTCGCGGAAAAGAAATCTCCCACAATGGGGTGATTATTCTGAGCCGCCGGATACAGACGGCAGAACTTCAGTGTTTTCTATTTACCGGATTTGTCTATTCAACCGACAAGAACCACACCATCAAAAAATTATACTTAAGGAACCTCTGATTAATTCATTTCCTGGCGGCAGAGGTTCTTCGGGGGCGGATGTGAAGCTCAGGTGATAGGACGGGCATTTTGAAACCGTCGGATACAAGGAGGTATCCGGCGGAGCTACAAGGAAGTACTCGTGCGTTTTCGAAATATCCGTCCTATTGCCTGAGCGCCCCGGAACCTACCACTGTGTCCACGCGAATTAATCAGAGGTTCCTTAAGGAAGCTTTAATGAGTTCACCTGGAAACTGTAGTGTTCTGTGGATCACTCCATTTCATCACCTGATATCAACATCTGACCGCAAACAATCTTTACCTTCGCGAAGAAATGAACCTGATACTATTTAGTAAATACACTCCACCGCTTCCATTTTATGCACAGGCACTGCGACAGGGTTTTTAATAATTAATTCAGGAATAGGGTGTGGCCAAGACTCAAAAATATACGCCTGTGGCATAATTGGGCAGCTACTTGTTTTATGAGGCGTTCCGAAAAAATCCACCATATCCATATTAAATTTCAGCACAACAGTTTCAAATGGATTATAAATCGATAGCATCATACCGGTTTCATTTTCAACCTGATTGAACTTTATAATAATGGTCTTATCTGGATTGGAATTTTCAGAAACCTCTTTCATATTGACCAGCTTTCCACCCTCTAGCTCCGCCTCTACGTAAAACGATTCACCCGGAAGCACAGATATCACCTCATTGAACACCCTCGGCCAATAGAGCGGTATCATCTGATCTACAGGTTCGCCATCTGTCCGGAATGTGACATGTATATTTCGCCTGCACGGGTGATCTTTACATACTTTTACTAAAGACTGCGTCTCTTCTAGAGCACTTTCTGATGCATTGCCCTCCATAGTGCCTGTCTGACAGGCCGAAAGTAATAAGGCGACCGGAAGAACTTTAAATTTTTTCACGCTTTATTTCCTTATTTTTTATTCAAAAAATACGCATAAATCAGCCCCCTTACATACGATATTTATTTTGACAAGCTTGTGCAATAAAAAGTACAGGCCGGAAAATTAAATATGGCCGGCGATTTGCCGGCCATATAAAGTTTACCCTGCAGGGCGGACTTCACTGCACCTGGCAGGTTACGGCTTGTAGATTACCGGGTTCACCCTGCATACCGAAACTGGCGCTGGCACCCGGCTGCAAGTTGCCGTTGTAGTCCACGTTAGTACCGGAGATCAGGCCGCCGCTTGAGGTGCTGAGGTTGATTCCCCAGGCATTGCTGATGGTTACCTCCTGCCCGAAATCCATTTGCACCGCCCAACCGTTAAGCGCTTGGCCACCACTATTGGTGACAGTGAAGTTTTGTACAAAACCGCCCCCCCAGTCGTCCCGCGATTCCACGGTGCACACCACCCCGCCGCCGGAACTCGAGGATGACGAGGAACTGGAGCCACTTGAAGAGCTTGAACTACTTGAGGAGCTCGAGGAGCTGGAACTAGCCGACGAACTGGAACTGCTCGATGAGCTGGAACTGCTCGATGAACTGGAGTTGTCCACCGGATCGGCGTACAACAAACCGCGGCCATTGGTCCCCAGGTATACGCGGCCATAGATGCGCGGATCGCCGGTGATGGCTTCGCCCATATTACCGTATTGGTGTTTGTCATCGTTGATACGCACCCAACCTGCACCCTGGTCGGTGGAGCGGAATACACCGGTAACGCCGTCTATGGTACCGACGAGATAGAGAGCCTGATAATCGGCGCCCGGTGCCGGTGCGCCCAGACCAATATTGATGCCTTTTTCCACGTTGGCAAATTTGTCGAAGCTGGCACCGGAATCCGTGGAGCGCCAAAGTCCGCTTACGGCGCCGTCGATGCCGCCACCCGCTAACCAGATATGCCCTTCCCGCCCTGGTGCGGCGAGGAATCTTGCTGATTGCGGCAAACCGCTGACGGTAGCTGCGAAACTGGCGCCACCATCGGTAGATATATAAAAAGTACCGTCTTTGAAGCCATAAAACTTTTGCGGGTTGACCCTATCACTCTCTACCCGCGCACCCTGCGGTAGGCCCTCGGATTGGCTCCAGTCGCTGCCCAGGGTAGTGGAATAATGCACAGGGGCCCCCTGAGGACTCCATACGATTGTGCCGCCATCTGCACCCATAGCGACACTCCCACCGCCCGTTACACCGGCCGGCTCCTGAGGCTGCCACCAGCTGTCCCCAGCGGAGCTGGAGACACCGATATGGGCTGTGTCGGAGTCACCCACGCGCACCATAATGCTGGGGTCCAGCTCGGCAAAGTCGATACTTCTGGTGCTAGTAAGGTTGGGCTGCTGGTACATCAATTCCGGAACCAAATGAAGGTTTTCGTGCTTAAACCCACCGATATCGCCGAGGGCAGAAAATATATGTGCACTACCTGAAGGCGGGCTGGCCAGATCCAGTACTGCAGTTTCCTCCAGCCCGCGAACCATGGGCCGAATGGTAACAACACCACCACTATCCCAGTTGGTGAGATTAGTGGCGCCGTATATGGTAGCGCCGGTGCCGTACATAAAGCGGTTGGAATTGTGTGGATCGATTTCCACCGATTCATTCATCCAACCCAGTTTTGGGGCTTCCTCCGGCGGCTGTGGTTGGGCACCGAAACTGAGCCACGGTACACTGCGGATATCCATTTCGTAGCGCTTGCTGCGGTTGGGATAGCCATTCCAATCCCATATGCGCGTCCAGCTGGCGCCGCCGTCAGTGGAGCGGAACATGATAGTGTCCGGCCACCAGGAGATCTGAGAGGCCACCATAATGGTGTTCGGTTGACTGCGATCGATAGTCAGACCGGAAAAACCATAGTAAAGATCGTCGCCGCTGACCGGAGTGATATCGGTCCAGGTTTCGGTTTGCGCATTGAATTTCCACACGGCGCCACTGCCGCCGTCATAGGGTCCCCCGGTATCGCTGGTGGCAACATAGAGCACGCCGTTGACTTCGTCGTATACGCCCTTGTGAGGTATATAACCTGTGGGTGCGCCTGGTATGGCTTCCCAGGTGGCACCGCCATCTGTGGAGCGGTAGAGGGATTCGTTGAGATCGGCCACCCCCACATAAATAACTTCAGACCCCATTCCATGGGTGCCCGAAGAGGAATCGAAGGTGACCCAGACTACTCCCTGCAACTGATTTAAGTAGTTATTGGGGTCATCGGGGTCCTGGGCGTAGGTGCCGGGATTCGGGAAATTGCTCACCTCCGACCAGGTCACCCCGAAATCGGTACTGCGCCAGAGGCCATTGCCCCCTTCCGCACCGAAATAAATGGTGCTGTTGTCGTTGGGGTCTATTGCCAGCCGCTCGCCCATGCCGCGGCCGGGCATATTGCCACCGATATGGAAAGGCAGCTCGGTCACCTGCCAAGTTGCACCGCGGTCGGTGGAGCGGGCGATAGCGCCATTGTTCGGGTCCCAGCCATTAGTGTACATCCCCAGTGCGGCGTAAACGCGATCCGGATCCACCGGGTCGGTGGCAAGACTCAAAACACCGTTCCAACCCCACTTTTCCCAACCGACCCAATCCAGCAGTGGAATCCACGTCTCCGCATGCTTATCCCAGCGGTAGGCACCTCCGATATCCGTGCGCGCATAAATCAGATTCGGTTCTGAGCGGTTGAAAATAATTCCCGGCACAAAACCACCACCATCGATGCGCACATTATCCCATCTATATTGTTCGCTGGGCACAGCCCATGCGGATGACACCAGCCCCAAGGTCAAGAGTCCCGAAGCCACTCCCGCAGATAGTTTTCGCAAGTTCATCGCTGATTTTCCTCGTCCTTTTTGAGAGATAAATCCGTGGAGGCGGGATACGTCTGCAGTGCGCTTCCACGGAGCGCACTGCAACTGCGAAAATTTATGATTGATATGACTATTTACGGCAAAAGAACTGCTGATTAATCCGCTTATGGCGGTGAAGATACCTCTCGGCTTGCGGGGGGAGCTCGGGCCCAGTCAATTCCGCCTGAACCCGGCTCGTCGGCGAGTCTTACCAGATGCCTGGCACGAATCGATAACGCACCTGACGGCAATACTCCCGGTAGTCCGCATCCATACTTAAATGCCGCTCTTCCGTAATCGCCCGCCAGTAGTAGATCCATGTCATCAGAAGCAGGCCGAGCGTATGCCCCAGAGCCAACTGCCAACTGCCGTGGAATCCCTGGAACAAAATGACCGGAAACATCACACACCACCAGGCAAAGTTTTTTGCCGCGTAGGCGGGGTGACGCACAAGGCTGTAGAGACCGGTGCGGATGATTCCGCGATGTGTCAGGTTGGAAAAGCGCACGCCGAAATGGACGGTGGCAGCCACATAGATCAGATAGCTGGCCAACATCATCGCGGTAAACAAGGTCACCAACCAGGGCGAACCCAGCTGCAGTACTTCGCGCTCTCCGGGCGCAGCGTAGTAGAGCCCGAGGAACATCTGGAACGGCGGGTAGCACAACAGGCATACCACCCAGCCGAGCAGAGTGGGTTCCGCAGACACCGTCTGGTTATCAAACCAGCGACTGGAGACCATATAACCGCACCAGGCCAGAGCGACGTCAATGGAAAATACGAGTGCTACAGTAATATTGAAAAAATCCAGGTTGAATTGCCGGTGACTGTAGCGGTTTTCCGCAATCGCCGCGGGGAGGCCATCAAACATATAACCGACATTGTTCACCAGGTGGGGAAACTGGTCGGCAAAAAACACCGTCATCAACGGCGCAAAGAAAAGCTTCACCAATAAGGCGCGCAGGTTTTTCCTATCTGCCTCTTCGAATTTTGGCCGTCGGCCGGCCAAAAACCGCATTGCCTTGATACAGCTGTGTGCCAGATCCAGCTTGTCCGCCGCCTTGGAATGCTTTAAGGCCCGAGTGAGTATCACATAGGGCAAACCACCCCAGAGCCAGGCGACCCACGCCAAATCCAATAGGCGGAACCAGGGCTGATAGTAGGGGTGGTTGCGCGCAAAGCCGTATTCACCAGCGCTGTGAAAGAAAAAGATTACCAGGGCCAACAGGCCCAAATAGGTCAGGTAGTAAAGCACGCTGTGCAGAGCAAACACGAGCCAGTAGCCGTGCCGCAATTTTGGGTCCAGGCGAAAAAAATCGGACCCGTGCCACAATCGCAGGCGCAGCAATTCCACCAACAGCATAACAGCGGCGCTGAAAACCAGCGCCGCCAGAATACTGTCCAGGCGGTTGTCAGTAATCTGCCAACCACCGATGGAAAGCCCTTTGCTCAATACCTGATGGGCGTTGTACCAAGCCGCGCAAAGGAGCACTGCTAAGGCACCGGCCGCGCCGGAAATCCAGGCGCGGTCGGTGATCCAGCTCCGCGCTCCGCTGACAACGCGGGCGCGGGC
Source organism: Microbulbifer thermotolerans (assembly GCF_001617625.1). NCBI lineage: Bacteria > Pseudomonadati > Pseudomonadota > Gammaproteobacteria > Cellvibrionales > Microbulbiferaceae > Microbulbifer > Microbulbifer thermotolerans. The sequence goes on from NZ_CP014864.1 coordinate 3,220,121, forward strand.
ATCGGCAGTGGCTACTGCGCCGTGCATGTGACGGCTCCGAGGTTACCGGGGGTGCCCTGCATACCGAAGGTGGCACTCTGGCCCGGCTGCAGGCTGCCGTTGTAGCTGACGTTGCTGGCACTCAGCTGGCTACCGGACGTGGAGGACAAACTGGCGTTCCAGTGGTTCCCAATCGTCACCTCCTGCCCGAAATCCAGCAGCACGGTCCAACCATCCACAGGCTCGCTGCCCTCGTTGGTCACAGTGATATTGTTAAGCACAAATCCCGCGCCCCAGTCATCCATTTGCCCAACGGTACAACCTAGGCTGCCCGCTGGCGCCTCAGCCACTTCAAAGGTGACACTGTCGCTCGCACTCAACTCTTCGCCGTCCTGCGTCGCGACAAGTTTCAACATGTAGAAGCCGATCTCATCCGGAGCCTGTACGGTGAGAGTTCCGGAGCCGCTGCCAGTGGCAACCAGGGTGCCGTCCAGATAGAGATTAACGCCCTCGGCGTTTTGCAGGTTGTACTGCACCCGGACATCCGCACCCGGTGCGAAGCGGGCACCATCCACGGGACTGGTGATATTGACAGCGGGAATTTCCGGCGCTTCCACCTCAATGGAAATGGTGGCCGGCTGGGAAGTTGCGCCGTCGTTGTCGGTCACGGTAAAGGTAAAGCTGTCGGTACCGAAGAAGCCCGCCGCCGGTGTGTACAGTCGGCTGGCGCCACTGCCTTCCAGGGTGCCGTTGGCCGGACCGTTCACCACGGTGTAAGCGGCAATGCTACCGTCGCTGTCGCTGCCGCTCAGGGTGACGGACAGGGATGTTTCGTAAGGCGTGGACAGATTTTGACTGTCTGCAGAAGGCGCACAGTTAACGCCGGTGTCACCGCCGCAACCACCACCGGGTTCCTGGCCCCACACCAATTCACCGTCATCGTAGAGGGCAATCAGCGGCGCTTCTTTACGGGTGCTGTTGTATCCATCCCATGAAGGATCGTTCTCGGGATCCCAGGGTGCGCCCTCAGGTGCGCCGATGCGATACTGAGTTTCCTTTTTCGAGGCGGACTGACCACCGGGATAAATATCTACTCCAGCAAAGGAAACTTCCACATAGTAGATATTGTCTGCAGGATCGCCCCAGGGGTGCGGGCCAGTAAAACCACTGCCCTGGTTGTAGCCGCTGGAAAGAACCAAATCTTCGGGGCCATAGCCTGCATCCACCAGCTCGGAAATATCGATCCAGTAACGCAGACTCAGATTGTCAGTAAGCCGCGCCGGCCATGCAGTGCGGTTGTGTACATAGGAGCTGATCTCTGTGTGACGCGCACTGCTGGAATTGAGTTTGGCGTCTACAAACAGCTCTACGTCACGGGTTTCCGGCGCCGGGAACTGGCTATCGGGAATCGGATTGCCGCCGAAATCGAGCCACAGGCGCGCGAGCGCTCCGGTGAAACCAGCGTTGTAATCAGTGGCCACTTCGTTCAGCACATAGTCGCCGCGGTCGTTGACGAAGTTATCACTGGTGTCCGGGCCACCCACCAGGGCGCCTACCAGCGTGTGGCGGTTCTCTACCGGGTCTTGCAGGCTATCATTCCAAGAGCCGTGGGCCGTACGGTGGTGGGGCGAGGTGGGATAGACGCTGCCGTATCCGATCTGATAACTCATATTCATCGGGTTGTCGCCCAGCAGGTATTCCATCTGCCCTACAGCAAAATTGTAATAGTCCTGCGCACGGGAATTGCCCGGATCCGCAGACTGCAGGTAATCGGAATAAATCAGCGCGATAAATGCGGTATTGGCAGCGTAGCGGGCCGCGCCCCACTGATCCAAATGGGCGAGACCACCGGGGGTGTAGGTAACCCGGTTGCCCTCGTAGCCGGTGCTCCAGTAATCCAGCCAACGCTCGGCGTCGGCGCGGTACTGATCGTCTCCGGTGAGTTTGGCCATCAGCACATAGCTGCCGTAACTCTTGTCGTCCCAGGCATGGGTCCAACGATAGGATTTGATGGGCTGCTGCGGTTCGGTGGACAGATTGTCGTAGTAGCTGACCGCCTTATCCAGATAGCTCTGTTCACCAGTGGCGCGATAGAGCCAAGCGGCGCCCCAAACAAGTTCGTCGTTGTATCCGCTCCAGGAGTTGTAATAGCTGGCCGCATCGGTGATGCAATCGGTGTATTTGCCCCGGTAGTTGTCGGCAAAGCTGTACAGCTGCTTGGCGTGCTCCAGCAAGTTGGCCGCGTACGCAGCGTCGGTGGATTCAAACACCATGGAAATGGCAGCCAGTGCCGCGGCTGTCTCCCCGGCCAGATCGGAGCCCGGGCAATTGGCATCGATCTTATAAGATGGGCGCTCCATGGGCATCACTTCCGCCGAACCCCACCAACCGTGGTCCAGGCCGCCGTTACCAACCTGCCCCCAGAATTCGTTCGGGGCTGTATGCGCCTTAACGAAGTAATCAGCCACGAAGCGCAGGTTGTTCATCATGTGCTGCAACTGGCCGGTTTGCTCATAGGCCTCGCGGTTTTCCACCACCCCCCAGGCCAACATGGTGGCACTCGACGCCATGGGAAATCCGAACTTCACATGGTCGCCGGCATCGTACCAACCGCCCAGCAAATCCACATTGTTGTCAGCACCGTCGGTCATGCCGGAATCACCGCGCCATTCATTGCGGTTCCAGTCGGGAATGGGACCGGATTGCTGCGCCTCATAAAAGTAAATGGACTTTTGCAGCGCTTCGCCGTAATTGGGCGCGGCAATGGCATCGACCGCCAGTGTCGCGCCGGCAATGATGGCGCACAGTGGTTTCATTAAATACTTCGTAGACTTCATAACATCCTCTTTTTTTTGTTAGTGATGCCTATTTTTCCTTCTCACTAAGAGAGAAAGAATCGCTAAACAGACATCCGATCAAGATATGTTTACTGGGCGGAACAAATCACTGCACCGAGATCACCGGGGGCGCCCTGCATTCCGAACACCGCGCTCTCGCCCGGTTGCAAGCTACCGTTGTAACCGGCATTGCCGCCAATGAGCTCCGAGCCACTACTGTTTTGCAGCGCTATACCCCATGCGTTGCTGATATCCACCGGCTGCTCAAACTGCAGCTGCACCGTCCATCCATCCACCGCGCCGGTACCATTGTTGGTGACGGTGAAGTTATTCAGCACAAAGCCCTCACCCCAGTCGTTTACACTGCCGGCAGTGCACGTGAGAGCGCCGCTGCCACCAGAGGACGACGAACTACTGGAGCTGGAAGAACTACTGGAACTGGAAGAGCTGCTGGAGCTGGACGACGAACTGCTTCCGGAAGAGCTGGAACTGCTGCTGGAAGAAGTACCGCCGCAAGCGGGAAATACGCTGGCGCAACGCGCGGTTTGCGCAATACCATTTTCCCCGTGAATTAACCGCTGCCCCCATTCAGACAAGTTATTGGGGTCCCAGTTAACCGTCATATCCAGGTAGGGTTCCGTATTGCCAGACCAGGACCAACCCAGGTAGCCGATGCCGCGCGCCTCGGCTTCCGCGAGTATCGCGTCTTCGTCCACAGGCTGTCCCTGGTGTTCATACGCGAATTCGCCCACCATCAGCGGCAGCTGCATATCCTCAAAGGCCTGCATATAGTCCGCCACCGTGCCGCGGTCCGGATAGACCTGATACATATGCACGGAGAAAAGCGTATTGGCCAAGGGGTCTGCGGCAAATATCTGCGCGGCGTTGTCCCGCAAATAGCCCTGCCAGTCCTGTCCCCAGTTGGCCGCATCGACAACGAGAGTATGCGTCAGGCCCGCTTCACGCAGAGTCTGAATAGCGGCACTGGTATCCTCCACGTAGGCACTTTCCGACACCGTATTACCGAAGGGTTCGTTGGCGATATTGATCAGGATGTAATCTTCCTGCCCTTCAATCGCCGCACGAATATCCGGACTTATCCAGTACTGTGCCGCCTCCGAAATATGAATAGCCGCACCATCTTCTCCCCAACCGGTGGCATCGTGTACTTCCAGTACACAGATGAGTGAAAGGGATTTACAACGGGCAATTACATCGGCCACGTCGGCACCGTCATTGCGGCTCCAGCGCCCCCCGGTGGCCAGCACGACACGCACGGCGTTGGCGCCAGTGGCTGCGATGTCTGCCAGGGCCTGTGGTGTCTTGTCCCTGTACCAGGTATGGGCATGGTTGACGCCGCGCATCACGAAAGGCTCACCATTGGCATCCAGCAGCTGACCGTTCTCAATGGAGAAACCCGCCCAACTGTTGGCCGCCAGCAACAAGCCCGCCGCAGCTATGCATTGAGATAACTTTTTCATTTTTCACCCTTGCTGCAGACCCCCTCCACAAACGCGTGGAGGGGGCAAAGCGGTTAAAGCGGTGGATAGGCGTTTTCCAGCAATACCTGGAAGCCCTCCGGGAACCAGCCGCCCGCATGAGGCGCATTGGGCAATGCACCCGTGCTCACACTGCCGTCGTAGCGGTTGGATGCATTCGGGTCGCACATGGGATCATGTTTCTTGTTGGGATCGTTCGGGTCCTGTTCGAAATTCGGATCCGCGATACCATCAGACTCACCCGGTGGTTTGACCCATACATAGGCGTCCACACCCGGGTGCGGATTGGCCTGAGGCCGGAAGCCGACACCGCCGGGCTGGTTGCACCAATTGCCGCGATGTTCGCGCCGGTCGATACGTGATTCGTTCACGTAAGTGTTCACATCCAGGCTGGCGGACACGCCAGTGGGTCGGTCCGGGCCACCCCAGCCATTACGGCCGGTGTCAATCAGCATACCGATCGTTTCAGGCGCACCGCGGTCGATCATCGCCTGGCGCCAGTCCTGAACGAAATCCAGCTCCTCGAGATAATCGTTCCACTCGTAAAAATCCGCAGAGCGGATTGGCTGGCCACCTACAGTCAAAGTGGGATCAGGCAGGAAGGGCTCCTCAACCGGTGCGTAATTGGAGGTGTTGCTGACGAAACCTGCCACACTGTTCCAGCCCTTGTCGGTGGTTTCAATCAGATCACCAATCAAAGATACTGCTGGACCAAAGTTGCTGCTCCAGCCGAGCCATCCGGAATTACCAATATCGACATAGGAATAGACATTAGGCAATGTGGAGAGCTGATTTAACGCGTAGCGAATACCGTCGCGGTAACCTCCCGGACCATTGGCCTCCTGACACTCCGGCGTACTCAGGTTGGTCACCAAGTTCGGCAGTGAATCCACTTCGATAACAGCGACAATATTGATATCCGCGTAGGCGGGATCGGAGAGTATCTCCACGATCGGATCGATGTATTCCAGTTTGTAACGCTCGAATCCATTCTCGGAAATCAACAACTCACCGTTGGAAGCCAGCGCCGCGCAATCGCGGTTCGGCAGGTTGTAAACCACAAAAGTAAACAGATCGTTGCCATTGGCCAGTGCTTGGTCGAGGTGGCCGCGCAGTCCCACGCCTTCTGTGATAGCTGCGATACGATCCATCCATACTGCGGTACTGTAGTTGGCGATGGCACTGCCGCCCGGCTCCGACGACGCATTGGCCGACCACTCCGGATTTACGTACCAGCTGCTGGAAGCGGCGAATGGATTATCCAGACGGCCGCCGGAAGAGCTGGACGAACTGGAACTGCTCGATGAACTGGAAGAGCTACTGGACGAACTCGAACTGGACGAACTCGAACTGGACGAACTGCTGGAAGAGCTGGAGCTGGAAGAGCTACTGGATGAACTGGAAGAGCTGCTCGAAGAACTGGAACTTCCGCCATCCCCATATTCAAATTCCACCGTCACCGGCACCGCAGCTATATTGCCCGGCGCCGCAACAAATCCAAAACTCACCTGACCACCGGGAGCAATGGCACCATTGTAATCAGCGGCTTCCACCACATAACGATCGCCAACGTGGGAAACAATAACACCGTTCCACAGGTTCCCGATATCCACCGGCATATCGAATTCCACGGTCCAGCCGCTGGTCGCCGAAGACTCATCGTTGACCACGACAACTTCCGCCTGCAAGCCGCTGCCCCAATCGTTGACGATATTCATTGAAGCCTGGGCGGCATAAACACTGGGCGCCGCCAAGCATAGGCCCAGAAGCGATACGCTTCGCTTAAATAATCGATACATGTTTTCCTCTTAGCGCAAATTGCGAATCGGATGTTTGGAAAAATCCCCGGAACAACACCGCCCTGTGGCCAGAGAATGCCGAGCGTAAGCTCGGCACTCGGATGCCTGTTCCGGGAATCCTTATCGCTTTATTGATTTCCCCACAGGATATTGAGGAGGTTGGTCTTGCGCTGATCGAAGTCGAGCCACTCACCCCAACCAGCAGTGTTGCTAATCGGGTCATAGGCATGACCGTACCAGCCCCCGGTGTCACCGGATTCGGGGTTGATGGACCAGTAACAGCCCTGGATATTTTTTTCGGCCATGTAATTCACAAAGGCTTCCTGCCACTGGCCATCAACAATACCCGGCTGGATGTGATCCCAGCGGTTTTGGTCGCGCAACGCAGCTTTGTTGGGCCAGTCCAGGTTGCCGCCGAACTCGCCCACCACCACGGCGTAACCCAGATCGCGCAGGTAGCCGAAGTGCTCCTCCCAGCTGGAGCGCAAAATCTCCGGGTTGATCACGATATTACAGTCGGCATCACCGGCGGCATCCCCTTCCAGATCCGCACACTCGGGCTGTGCCGGGTCCATAAACATCTTCTGTACGTACACAGAGGGACCATAGGTGTGCGGTGAATATACCAGCCGCTCCTTGGGAATATCCGGCGGGTTGTCACCGGCCTCGAAGAGGTTTTCTCCCCAGTTGGGCACGGTGAACTCATCCCCGTGTGGTACCTCGACGAAAGTTTCCGGGGTACCGTCCTGGTTATTGGCGGTGGCCGAAACACCCTGCACAAACAACAGCAGGTTGGGGTTCACTGAGTCAATAGCTGCATAGGCGTCTTCGATATGGGTCTTCCACTCTTCCCAGGTGTAATCCCAGGGTTCGTTGAAGATGTCGATACCGATAATGTTGTCCACACCCAGCGCCTGATCCATGCCGGCCAGTTCGCGCAGCGTATTGAGCCACGCCTCCTTGTCGTAAGGCTGGATGCGGGTCACGCTGTCCGGATTACCGGTAGCCGCACAGGAGCTGTCCTCGCGGGGGTAATCGTAGTTTTCGCGATCGGCGTCCACATAGGGCGGACGGGCATCAAAACGGCCGGCACGCCAGCCCACATAGTTGGAGCAGGAGTGCACATCGAGCATTACCTCGATATTGTTCTGATCCGCGGCGACAATAAATTCTTCCAGCGCCTGACGCGCATTGGGCACCCGCACAGATTCGTGGTTTTTCAGATAGGGAGCTTTGCCCTGCGGATCGTTCGGATCCAAGGTCTGCGGGGCAACAGGGAGGCGCACCACATTGATTCCCATGGCGGTGATCTCGCTCATGGTCTGCTGAATGGTGCGGCCAGTGCCCTGATTATTGTTCGCCCAGACGGTGTTACCGATATAGAGTTCCATGGGCGCACCGCTCGGGTTTACGGGCTCATCGGAAGGCTCGTGCCGGCCCTCCAGGCCGAACCAGGAACCACAGCGCACCGGGAATACTTCACCGTTCTTGGTGATATTGCCGGTCTCATCCACGCGGAATACCACACCGCCGCTGGAGGAACTGCTGGAAGAACTGGAGCTGGAAGAACTTGAGCTGCTGGAACTCGAAGAGCTAGACGAGCTCGAGGAGCTGGATGAACTGGAGGAGGAACTGCCTCCATCACCGTTGACGATGACCGGAACCGGCGACGCATTGCCCGGTGCACCGATAAAGCCAATGCTTATCTGACCGCCCGGCGCAATTTCGGAATTGTAATCCGCTGCCCCCACTACATAGTGGTTACCCACATGAGATAAAATAACACCATTCCACAAATTACCAATGTCTACCGCCATATCAAATTCGACGGTCCAGTCCGACAAGGTGGTAGACTCATCGTTGATTACGGTGATTTCCCCCTGAAATCCTGATCCCCAGTCATTGACGATATTCATATTTGCCTCAGCCGCATAGGCGTCGGCGACTCCGAGACACAGTAACCCCATCAGGGCACTGGATTTACATAACCGATACATGGTTCTCTCCCTTATCGAGAAATTAATTATTGCGTTGTACCTTCCCTGGCTCGGTAATTTGGGTTTTACCGAACTACTCCTGTTTCTGGGTGCGCTATTTTTTAAGCAGCTTGAAAAAGCCGCACCTTATGGTTATTCCTCTATCACTGCGCAGCGGTGCACTCCGGTATACCCACATTTCCTGGCCCACCCTGCATGCCGAAAGTCGCACTGCCGCCCGGGGGCAAATTGCCGTTGTACCCAACGTTGCCACCTAACAACTGGCTGCCACTGGTAACTGGTAAATCGATATTCCACGCGTTGGAAATCGTTACAGAATGGGGGAAGTCCAGCTGGACAGCCCAACTGTCCACCGCCTGACCGCCGTTATTCGTCACCCGGTAATTAATGACAAAGCCGGCACCCCAGTCGTCCATACCTTCCGAAGCACAGGACAATGACGGGCCGCCCGAGGAACTACTGGATGACGAGCTACTGCTGCTGGAAGAAGAGCTACTGCTGGAAGAAGAGCTACTGCTGCTGGAAGAGGAGCTACTGCTGGAAGAGCTGCCACCACCGAGATATTCCCGCAGCCAGGTCAACGCCGGCCGTTCGCGGCTGCCATCCGCGGACACCAACCAGGCGTCCGACTGCCAGGTGATACCCTGGATATATCCCCACAGGGTTACCCCGGCCACACCAGGGTGCTCCCACATGACAGGGAATTTCTGCTGATACTGCGCCAGCTGCGCGGCATCATCCGGGTTATTGATATCCAACTCGGACACATAGACGGGCAACCCGGTGGCAGCGAGGCGATCGAGGTTTTGACGGATGGTTTCCGGCGAAGCGGGAACCACGTTGAAACTGTGTGCCTGCACCCCGATGCCATCGATCAATCCTCGGGATTGCAGTAACTGGATAATTTCCAGATAACGTGAAGTAGCGTTACCGTCATTGACGATACCGTACTCGTTAATTAACAACTGACCGTTTACGTGCTGCCGTGCCAGCTCAAAGGATTTGATTACCCAGTCCCAGCCGGTTTGCCCCGCGCCGCCGAGCGCATTTGCATATGAGGGCGGCGCATGCAACGGCTCGTTGACCACATCCCACATATCCGCTTCCGGGTAACGCTGACCGCTGGCCTGTATCCACTCGGTCACTTCCTCCAGTTGCTGCTGCTGGCTCAAACCGCTGACCCACCCCGGTTCCTGATTACCCCATACCAGGGTGTGCATTTTGATAGGAATCCCCTCTGTGCGGGCGTAATTGTAGGCGGCGTCCAGGCCGCTCCAGTTCATACTGTCGCGGCTGCCTTCCACCGATCCCCATTTACCTGCGTTTTCCGGGGTGACCTGATTCCAGTAGTTACCGAAATTGCCAGGCACGTTGTTTTGGGAAATATTTCCCAGGAATTTGTTTTTCCCGTCCGCCAGTTGGGCCACTGCGACGAGAGGCGCCATTAGCAGGGCTATGGCCAGTGTCTTTTTCATGATTTCACCCTTTCGCTTCTCTCATTATTTCGCTTTTGTTTACTTCTCTGCCGTTACTACCCACCGACTTAACCACTACCGCATAGATGCCATACGGTGTTCTGACATCTTTATTTACCTGCCGCAGAACCGACATCTGATTTCCGAATTGCGGCCAGGCACCTCATCACCGCGCTAGCGCCAAAGAATCCCGGAATGACGCGTCACCGCGGGATAGAGCTCTCGCACCCCCTCTCCGTCGACACGCATGGTGCGCAGCGCCAAACGGCGGGCATCCAGCGATGGTGCATACAGAAAGGCGATTCGCTTTTCGTCTGGCGAAAACACCGGCGCTCTGTGCAGACCGCCGCCCGCGCTCAGTCGCCGGGTTTCACCATCGATAGAGGACTGAAATATATGCATGGCGCCCTCGTGTATTTTTTTGTGGGCTGCCTCGTCGTAGCGGTAGTTATAATCCACCAGCGCCGCATACAGCAGGCGCTCACCGTCGTCGGACCAGTCCACCGACTGCTGCACCTCAACCCCCGCCGGCGACAGACGGCGCTCATCTCCGTTTGCCAGATCCAACACTGACAACGACCGCTCGCCCAACCGCAGCGGGTGGCGGATCAGCGCGATTCGGCGTCCATCCGGAGACCAGCGCGCGGCAACCAGCCAGTCATCACCAGCGCCCCGCGCCACTGTATTAACGTCTTCATGACTGCCCGAGACCGCTTTCAGCGCAACTGCCGATTCCGCGCCATTACGCAGTGCCAGAACTAAATTTTCCCCACCCGGAGACCAGGAAAAATCAAATATTTCCTCCGCGGAAAAAATTACTTGCTCCTCGCCGCCAAGCTCAATCATCACCAGCTGCTGAACACCGGGAGCATGGCGAATAAAAGCGACGCTGCGCCCGTCAGGCGAGAAGCGTGGCATGCGCTCGTCACTATTGCCCGCCGTCAGCGGAACCGGCGATCTGCCATGGATATCAGTAAGGTAAAGATGGAAATGCTCAGAACGTCGCTCAACATCGATTTTCGGTTCTGTCTCGCGATTGGAACTAAAGACGACCCGGCCATCACCGGCAATGTCTGCATCGATATCCCGCCAACGGATATTGTCTGTGATCCTGCGCAGATCGCCGGCGGAATCCACCGCATAGAGATTAGCCACAGGCCCGGCGCCGGCAGCACTGAATACAAGATCTGCACGAACGGAGACAGGAATCATTGCCAAAATGGCCACCGCAAAATAAATGCGGACAGCTTCAACCACCCAGGCAACCTTCCACACAGAAGAGACTTCATTCATTCTTTCTGACACACGCACCCCTTTTCAGTGCAATCTGCACATTAGATCGCAGCCTCACAAGGCAAGAGAGCCCTATGAGATAAAAGTCCAGGTGGTGCGAGAAAGTAATTTATTTGGCTTTTGGGGGCGCAACGGAAGAGTTTACTAATCCGGCGTCCCTGCCTTTTTATTGCGAATAAATATTCGCTAATCGTCGATGGCCTATCTCATCCCTCTACATCGGCACAAGAGCACTCTTGCACCGGGGAAAGATAAGGTTTGTTTACGCTAACAATAAAATTGCGGCGCCACAATCGGACCGATAATTTACGCGCCACACATTTGTAAAATTACTACAAGGTTCTCAAAACAAAAATTTTCAGTTCCTGTGCGTCGCAATCAAAATTATTTGGCGCAAAAAAAAGACGGGGGATTTACTCCACCCGCCCAAGCTCGCACCACAATTCAAAAAACAAAAATCCAACGAAACATCCATCCATCATGGATGGATGGGGGGGCGGCATTCTATCCACACATTTCACGGAAGTGAAGGCGAAAACTCATCCCCTCTCCCAGGATCGCACCGCCGCCAATCCAGTGCTTGCCGTTCGCAAAGGATCATCTGGCTGGTCATGCTCCACAAATCCAAACTCAAAACCAGCCATGTCTGCGCCGAGGATGATTTTTTTGAAGTCAATCACCCCCGCACCAACATCCACCATATTTCCATTCGCATCCATGTCTTTTAGATGCCAGAGGGGAAAACGTCCCGGGTATTTTTTGAAGTATCCTTCAGGTTCCCGATTCGCTTTGGCTATCCAAAAAAGATCCATTTCGAAACTCACTAGATCTGGATCGGTATTTTCAAGCAACCAATCGTAAGGGACGAACCCTCCATCTGCAGAGAACTCGAAATCGTGGTTGTGATAGGCAAACCGCAGGCCGGCTGCACGGCATTTCTCACCCCACTCATTGCAGCGCTCCGCGAGCCGTTTGAAGTTTTCCGTACCACGCTGCCTCTCTTCCAGCCACGGCAAAACGAGGTAGCGATGACCGATACGGTGCGCGGCTTCCAATGCTTGTTCCAGCTGCGTCTCCAATATTTGCAACGGTACATGCACTGCCGGAGCTGAAATCCCTTCGGCATCGAGCATTCTTCTCACTTCTGTGGGCTTTAGCCCAAAATAATCGGAAAACTCCACTTCCCGATAACCGATTTCCGCCACCGCTGCCAGGGTACCGGCCACATTTTTTTTCATCAGCGAACGCAGCGTATATAACTGCAGTCCGGGAATTTTTCCGGCTTCCTCCTGCCTGGGCCTGAAGGCATTATCCTCCGCTAGCGCCGTCACACCCATCCCGGCGGCAGCCAGCCCGAGTGCACCCAGTTGCAAAAATCTTCTACGCTGCATTGATCCCTCCGCAAATAATGTATCCATTCAGAAAAATTGCTTCTCTTATCCAGTCCACATATTTCGCTCAAAGCCAATCACACCTTCCCTTGTCGAAATTTTTTTACTGCGAAAGCCACTGCCCGCGCGGTTAAAGCCATTAAAGTTAATGAAGGGTTTTGGCAGGGCGAAGAAGCCAGAGAGGCACCGTCGGTGACGAACAGGTTCGGCACCTGGTGACACTGATTGTAAGCGTTGAGTACCGAAGTTTTTGGGTCACGCCCCATACGGGCGGTACCCGCTTCGTGGATGGTGAGTCCGGGAGCGTGCTCTTCATTTGACGAATTGATATTTTTCAACCCCGCAGCCTCGAGCATTTCCACCGCGGAAGCGAGCATATCTTCCCGCATGCGATACTCGTTTTCACTCCAACGCGCCTCCACGTGTAGCAGCGGCATACCCCAGCGGTCGCGTTTTTCCGGATCCAACCAAACGCGGTTTTCGCGCCTGGGCAACATTTCTCCAAAGCCGGATAAATAGAAATACCACGGACCCGGCATTCGCAGCCGGCGCTTGAAGTCGACGCCAAATCCGGCTTCGCTGGCCCCGCGCCGCCAGCCCGCGCGCCCGCCGCCCCCCTGGTAGGCAAAACCGCGCAGATAGTTTTCCCGCTTGTGACCCAGGTTGCGGAAGCGCGGAATATAAATGCCGTTGGGACGGCGGCCGCTGTAATAGTGATCCTCGAATCCGGGATAGATACCCGCGGCACTGACCCGCATATGGTGGTCCATCAAATAGCGACCCAGTACGCCGCTGCCGTTACCAATGCCATTTGGAAATGCTTCCGATACCGAATTCAACATGATTTGGGTGCTGGGCAGTGTACCGGCACAGAGAAAGATCAGGTGGGCTTGGAACTCACGCGGCCGGAGAGTATCTCGCTCCACCGCGCGCACACCGCTGGCGCGACCGCGCTCGCGATCGAAAATAATTTCGCGCACAACCATATCGTGCACCATTTCCAATCGGCCGGTTCTGCGCGCCGCTGGCAGTGTGGCAGCGGGTGTTGAGAAATAAGCACCAAATGAACAACCGCGGGCCTGCTCGCACATATTGCGGTTCATACATTTGCCGCGCCCGAGGTCAGTATGAATTTTTTCCGGCGCCGTCAGGTGTGCGGCGCGGCCTATGATCAAACGCCTGTCGGGAAAGGCTTTTTCTATACGCGCCTTTACCGCTTTTTCCACACAATTCATTGCCATCGGTGGCTGGAAGTTGCCGTCTGGAATCTGTGCCAAACCATCGCGGTTGCCACTGATACCGGCGAAGGCTTCTACATGGTCATACCACGGCGCCAAATCTTGGTAGCGGATGGGCCAATCGGTACCGTGGCCGTCCTCGTAATTGGCGGTGAAATCCAGTTCGCTCCAACGGTAGCACTGGCGTCCCCACATCATCGATCTGCCGCCGGTTTGATAACCGCGAATCCAGTCAAAAGGCGCCACCTGCTCGTAGGGATGTTCACGGTCATTGACGAAGCGATCGCGACTCTGCTCGTTAAAGGCGTAGCACTTGCTTTGCACCGGATAGTCCCGCTGCGCGAGTGCCTCGGGCACCAGGCCGCGGTTTTGCAGCTCCCAGGGGGCCGCAAAGTCGCTTTTGTAATCGCGGGGGTGGGATATCTCAGAACCGCGCTCAATCAGCAGCGTGCGCAGGCCGCGTTCGGTGAGCTCTTTGGCCGCCCAGCCCCCAGCGATGCCAGAGCCGATCACTATGGCGTCGAAGATGGGAGTTTTCATTGTTTGCGTTACTCCGTCGCCCAGGAGCGTCCGATTTCCGCCAACGGCACGCAACCGCGATAGTCACCAGGCACAGACACGTAACGCAACTCGCGGCTGGCACCCGCCTCAGAGGTGTAGTAGCCGATCAGTGTCAGTTCCTTGAACTCGCGGAAAAAGGAATAACGGGAAGAGTCTCCCCCGGAAAAAGCCTCCCGGTCCATGCGCTCGACGATACGCTCGCGGGCAGTGGCATCGGCGCGCAGAAAACCATCACTGGCCTCGACACTGGCACGCGCATTGACCTCCTCCAGACCGCGCAGGAAACGCGCCCGGTGCCCGGGAGTGAACTGGCTGAACAAAGTTTCGATAAATTGGGGCACACCAGCACGGCGGGCGCCGGGGGTGTCGGTATCGGGCAGAATCATGTCCGCCAGTTCCGCCACCAGTTCCCGGTGCGCCACGGAAAATTGATGCAATGGGGGAGTAGTTCCCGCTCGCAGCAGGGCGGCGCTGACGGCAGGGGAAATCGCGCTCACGCCGAGCGTCAAGGCAGCGCGGCGCAGCAGCGCCCGCCGGGCCTGATCCGGGCCTAGTTCGGTCGCGCTCATTGCTCTCATCCTTCGTTATTTTTATTGATATTTCCCACCGCGCCGGGGCACGGCCGGACTTTTGCAACATACGCACCAAAAGAATGTAACCGGTTTCACCCATGCCCACAAGTGGTGCAAAACAATCTGGCGCCGTTTGCAACTGGCAGCTTGGGGTTGCCGGTCCCATCGCTTGTGAAACCCGCTAAAGTGAGCGCAAACTCACCCCGAGTGGTAGCGGTCAGCGCACCGGGCCCGTACTGTCGCGCACCACTAAGTCATAGGGGAGGACACTGTGGGTAACCCCTTGCTGCCGCCCCTCCAGCTGATCGATGAGCAGCCGGGCCGCAGTGGCGCCAAACTCTTCTGCCGGCTGAGCAATGGTGGTCAGTGGCGGATCGCTGTAGGAGGCAAAGGCAATATCGTCGAATCCCGCTACGGAAATATCCTCCGGGACCCGCAACCCGCCCTGCTTGATACGTTGTATCGCCCCGATGGCCATTTCGTCGTTCTCACAGAAGATGGCGCTGGGCGGATTATCGCGGGTAATCAGGGTGCCGGCAGCGCGGTGGCCGGACTGCAGGGTGAAATCGCCGGGGCATAAGAGCGTCTCGTCGTAGATGATACCGGCTGCATCCAGGGCGTCCCGATAGCCGGCGATACGGTCGCGGGTTAGCGGGCTGCGCTGGGGCCCTTTGATCACCCCGATACGCCTGTGCCCCAGACGCACTAGGTGATCGGTCATAGCGCGGGCGGCGGCGCGGTTGTCCAGCTTCACCGAGGGGTAGCGGCAGTCGTCCATCACCTCGCAGGCATTGACCAGCGGCGGCAAACCGCCGGGGAAATCGGAACCCACCCCGCTATCGGCGAAGGGATCAAAGGCGCGCAGCTGAATGACGCCGTCCGCCTGAAAATTCTGCACCATGCGCGCGTATTCGCGCTCAGTCTCCTCGCGCCCCTGGGTATTGCACAGTAGTACCTGGTAGCCGGCCTCCCGCGCGCAGCCCTGGATGCCGGTAATCACCCGGGAAAAGAAGGGGTTGGCGATCACTGGCACCAAGACCGCCAGATTGCGCGTGCGCCGCGAGCGGAACTGCACCGCCATCAGATTGGGTTTGTAGCCGGCCGCCTCCACCGCGGCCAGTACCTTTTTGCGCGTGCGCGGAGATACCAGGTCCGGCTTGGCCAGGGCGCGCGATACCGTAGCCACGGATACGCCGGCCAGCCTGGCCACGGTGCGGATATTCGACATGGGAAACTCCACCTTCAGCAATAAAGCAGCCGCCGTCCGCCGGAGCGAAGCACCAAATGTGGCGCGCTATCCATCCCGCCGGCTATTGACATAAAAAAATGTAACCCGTTACATTCCTCCGCACAAGCAACCGCCAGCCGTCGGAGCGGAAAACAACAATCAGCGGTTTTCCTCAGGAGGGCTGGGTGAAGCAGTCGGACAGTCACAAGTTGCGCCTGGGTATGGTCGGCGGTGGTGAAGGTGCATTTATCGGCGCCGCGCACCGCGCGGCAGCAGCCCTGGACGGACGCATTCAACTGGTGTGCGGCAACTTCAGCCGAGCCCCGGACAACAACCGCCGCAGCGGCCGCGCCCTGGGACTCAGCCCCGCCCGCATCTACCCGGATTGGCGCACCCTGATCGAATCCGAGGCCGCCCTGCCGGAATCCGAGCGCATGCAAGCGCTCACTATCACCACACCCAACCAGTTGCATGTACCCATTGCCGAGGCGGCACTCCGGGCCGGCTTTCACGTGTTCAGCGAAAAACCCGCGGGCGTGTCACTGGCGGAAGTAAAGGGGCTGAAAAGCGCCCTCGACGCAAGTGACCGCAAATACGCCCTCGCCCACACCTACCTCGGCTATCCGCTGGTACAGCAGGCGCGGCAAATGGTGATCGATGGCGCACTGGGCCGCATACGAAAAATCTACGTAAGCTACCGCCAGGGCTGGCTCTCCACCGGGCTGGAAAACAGCGGCAATAAGCAGGCCGGCTGGCGCACCGATCCCGCTCTGGCCGGCGCCAGTGGTTGTATGGCCGATATCGGCACCCACGCTTTCAGTCTGGCGGAATTTGTCAGCGGCCAACCCATCACCCATTTGTGCGCTGAGCTGCGCAGTCACGTCGAGGAGCGGCGGCTGGATGACGATGGCGCGGCCCTGTTCCGCACCGCCGGTGGCGCCAGCGGCGTACTGATCGCAAGCCAGGTCTGCGCAGGCGAAGAAAACGATCTGACCCTACACATCTATGGAGAAAAAGGTGGGCTGGAATGGCGCCAGATGGCGCCGGATACTCTGGTTCATCGAATCCCCGGCGGCGAAGTGCGCCTGCTGCGCGCAGGCAGCGACAAAAATTTTCTGCACCCGCGCGCCCTGCAGGGGTTGCGACTGCCCGCCGGTCACCCGGAAGGCTACCTCGAGGCCATGGCCAACCTTTACCGGGATTTCGCCGCTTCGATTCTCGACGGCGTGCCAGCCAATTATCCAGGTATAGAAACAGGTATCCGCGGTATGGCGTTTATTGAAGCGGTCGTCGCCAGCCGCGGCAACTGGGTGGCCCTGGCAGATACCGTGGACTCGCCGACCGAGGTGCTCTCATGAGTACAACGGACTCAAGCATCAAGGGGCCCGCCCTGTTTCTCGCCCAGTTTATGGGCGACCAACCGCCGTTCGACAGCCTCGCGGCCATCTGCCGCTGGGCCGCGGACCTGGGGTACCGGGGAGTGCAGATCCCCACCTCGGACAGCCGCTGCCTGGACCTGCGCCTCGCCGCCGAAAGCCAGGCTTACTGCGACGACCTGCGCGCGCTCTGCGCGGATGCTGGCGTGGAAATCACCGAGCTATCCACCCACCTACAGGGACAACTGGTGGCCGTACACCCGGCCTACAACGAGCTGTTCGATAACTTCGCCCCACCGGAACTGCGCGGTAAGCCCGATACGCGCACCGACTGGGCAATCGAACAATTGCTGCTCGCCGCGAAAGCCAGCGAGCGCCTGGGCCTTACAGCCCACGCCACCTTTTCCGGTGCCCTGATGTGGCACCTGGTCTACCCCTGGCCACAGCGGCCAGCAGGGCTGGTGGAACAGGGCTTTGCGGAACTTGCGCGGCGCTGGGAGCCCATACTCGACGCCTTCGGCGAAGCCGGCGTGGACCTCTGCTACGAAATACACCCAGGCGAAGATCTGCACGACGGCGCCACCTTCGAGCAGTTCCTGCAGGCGGTGGACGGGCACCCCCGCGCCAAGATTCTCTACGACCCGAGCCATTTCGTCCTGCAGCAGCTGGATTACCTGGACTTTATCGACCGCTACCACGACCGCATCGGCATGTTCCACGTTAAAGATGCCGAATTCCGCCCCAACGGCCGCGCCGGCGTCTACGGCGGCTATCAGAACTGGCAGGACAGGCCCGGCCGCTTCCGTTCCCTCGGCGACGGCCAGGTAGATTTCAAAAGTATCTTCAGCAAGCTCAGTCAGTACGGCTACCACGGCTGGGCGGTGGTGGAGTGGGAGTGCTGCCTCAAACATCCGGAGGACGGCGCCCGCGAGGGGGCGCGCTTCGTGCGCGAACACCTGATCCGCCGCGCCGACAAGGCCTTCGACGACTTCGCCGGCGGGGCCAGCGATGCCGGGCGCAACGCGCGCATTTTAGGCATCAGATAGCTCGAGCCGGCGGGCAAACAAAACCGCGCCGCAATTCATTCACCGCCAAACGAACAGCTGCGGCGCGGCCCATAACAACAATAAAGCGATGGGAGAAAAACCATGACTAGTCCCGCGCAGTACCCCCGCAGTAAACTTTTCCTTATCGGCGTCCTCGCCCTTTTCACCGCCGCCATGAGCGCCTCCCTGCGTGCCACCGTGGCGGGCGATATCAAAACCGAGCTACTCGACGCCATAGACCTCGCCAGGTCGGCGACACTCATCGCCGAAGCCCTCGGTGTAGCCTTTCTGGGCTTTGCCTTTACCCTCTTCGCGGTCAGCCCCTTTCTGGACCTGTTGGGTATGCGCCGGGTGGTAATCGCCGCCGGTACCTGCCTGGGCGGGGGCACTCTGCTGACGATTTGTGCACCGCTGCTCGGGGGAGAGGCTGCCTACCGAGTAATCTGGGGCGGCATGCTGTTATGCGGTATCGGCTGGGGCTGCGTGGAGGCGACGATCAACCCGATGACCACAGCTCTCTACCCGGAGCAAAAAACCCACCGCCTGAACGTACTGCACGCCTGGTGGCCGGCAGGCATGATCGCCGGAGGGCTCGCGGGTGTGGTCCTGGGGACATTGAATATTAGCTGGCAGTGGGCACTGGCTCTTGTTCTGTTACCTGCATCCGCGGTGATATTGCTGTCCCTCAACACCCCCTTCCCTCCTACCGAACGTGCCGCCAACGGCATCAGCATGGGCGAGATGTTCGCAGAGATAGTGCGCCGCCCCAGCTTCTTTATCTGGTTCGGCGCAATGCTGCTCACCGCGGCTTCAGAGCTGGCACCGGGGCAATGGGTGGACCTGGCCCTGACTCAAAAGGTGGGCTTCCGCGGTATGCTGCTGTTGGTATACGTAAGCGGGCTGATGTTCGTAATGCGCCACTTCGCCGGCCCCCTGGCACACCGCCTTTCCAACGCCGGGCTGCTGTGGTTTTCCAGCCTGCTGGCGGCACTGGGCCTGTGGCTGCTATCTCAGGCCCAGGGACCGATAACCGCGCTCCTCGCCGCCACCGTCTGGGGCACAGGCGTCTGCTTTATGTGGCCCACCATGCTCGCCAGCGTATCCGAACGCTATCCTCGCGGCGGTTCTCTGATGATCGGCCTACTGGGATCTGCCGGAGCCCTGTCCATTTATTTTGTACTCCCCATGCTCGGCGCCTACTACGACCAAGTGAAGGCCGAACTAGCCGGCGGCTCCGAACACCTTTCACAACTGTCCGCCGAAGCGCTGGCGGAGATACAGGGTTTGGCTGCGGCCGAGTCCTTCGCCCTGGTTGCCCTGTTGCCGATGGCACTATTACTGGTATTTGGCGCTATCTGGCTCTACGACCGCCGCAGCAGTGCTGCACCAGAGCCCCGCACTGTAGAACCGGGATAAAACTCAACCCGCCGCAATTCCCCCCTGTATCAGGACAGTTTCGCTTCTACTGAAACAAAGAAAGCAAGACAGGGGGGCGACAAACAAGAACACATAGCCTCGTTACTCCACCGAGCATCCAGCCGTCATACTGAAGAAGCTGTTGCTTGGGCGGATATCCTGGGACGAACGTCACCCATGACCATGGTAGAGCCCCTGAAAACTGTTTATACAAACATCATTGTTGCAGGAACCGATATATCAAGCCCGTGCTCAGTAGACGGCGGCTCTTATTCACCGATGAGCAGTTGTTAACTCGTTGACTTTAAACGGCGTAGTGATAAAACTTGGAGCCACATCAACAAAAAGATAACTGAGCATCTTGCTCGTTTAACTCCTGAATTCAAATCGAGCTGTAGGTTATCTCATTGATTTCAATGGAGATTTTCCAGCGTGTGGTATTGCGCGCCTGTGAACAAGAGCCAAGATAATATAGAGCCACTGGACTGTGAATAAAACTGTTAGGCAGTATCGTCTAATTTTAAAAGGATGAAATACAGCAATGACTGCTACTGTTTTGAAGGACGTATTACTATCGAAAAATCAGATAGAGAAGTATTTTGATGGGCAGGTCCCAATCAATTTATGGAGGGCGATGAACGTTAAAGCGAACAAGGAGCCCTTCGAATTTGTAGAGGAACCGTATATGTTATCTAATGGTCGGCCTCGGCCAGCAGATATTAAAATAGAAAATGTCGGGAAGGAAAAGTGGGTAAAGGTCAAAGAAAGACCGCGAGGCCTAAGTACCTTTGACAAGCCGGGGCTTCCTAAAGGAAAAAATTGGGAATATTTTCGAATTCCTAAAGGCACAACACTACCTTATGGGCTTGCCATAGTTAAAGATGAGTATAATTCGCGCTTTGATGCAACCCATTATACAATTGCCCCAGCTTTTGATATGCCATTGTGGCGGTTTAAGATGTTGCTGAACTCACTTGCGCAAGACTTAATTAAGGAAGCTGTATAATGGAAATACCGAATACATGGGCGCCTTTAATGCTCTCCGCAGTTAGGGATGCAGTGTTATACACTGAAAGCCTGTTAAATAGTGAGACAATTCGGGATCGATCCGACTATGAAGAACATCATTTACAATTAACACAGTTTCTGGAGTACCTAAAATCCGAATACAAATCTATAGAGGATGAGGTTGGTCTGCCTTTAGATAAGATACTTTAGATTGCCTAACAAGTGAATTAAGCCGACCGCTAAAGCGGCGGCTTATCCAAGGCGTTATGCGGCAAGAGCATGACTAGAGTAATTCAGTTATTCTTAGTATTCACCTTTAGTGGAAAGGCATTAGCAATTGATATTTATTGTGGCGATCGAAAATCACTCGATAGAGTTGATATTTTGAATTCCGCATATGAAGCAGCAAAAGTCGTATTTTTGGCAAATGTTGAAGCAGAACACTTAGATGGACCACCTCATCTTAGGTGGCGTTACTCTGCTATTTCTCCAATATTAAAAGGAGAGGTTGCGCGAGAAGGCTACTTTTACCTAAGTGCGGAGCCATGCAAAAGTCCGGACCTTTCAGAAAATGCGGTATTCTTAGTTTTCCTGCAAGATCAACAAGAAATATTAACGTCAGAAAATACATTAATGGTGGTTTACAATCGTGGGAACGCACATGAGGGCTGGGCTTTAGAGTGGGCTAAAAGTAAGGTGCATAACAATGCCAAGCAGTAAAGCTCCGGGCCTTCGACCCTCCGCGGGACGTCCAACGCTGTTCACATATTGTGCGGGTCGCTGCGCTCCCATTTTCGCACAATACGTGCACAGCATTGGCCGCCCCTGCTGACGGCGTTATGTAATCATAAGAGCTAAAGTGCAATGAAAAAGTACAGACTTAGAATGCTGATTATTTGGTGTGCAATTGTAGTCGTGTACTGTTTGTTCGTCCTGACTACAGAGTATGAATTTAAGCTCTTAGAGCTAAGCGCTATTACCAATATCTTCCTACTGATAGCTCTATTCAAGGAAAGTGGCCCCCAGAAGGTCGAAGATCCGGTAAGTTTTGTGAAATTTTCAGGTGGAAAAATAGCATTTTCCGAAGTGTCCATCCCTGTCAATAAGGTTCAAAAAGTAGCCTTAGAAGTTGTTGAGAATGACTGCTATTTTACTCTTCCTTATAATCAGATTGAGCCAGGAAAATTTCCTAGCTTCGTATTCCCGGCCAAGAAGTTTGAGGAATTCAGAAGACATCTTCTTTCTGGCCTTGGCTCAGTGGAAATAATTACATAACAAACAGCGGCAGAGCGACAGCCAACACTACGCACTTTTTATGTTACTCGCTGTCGCTCAAACATTAACACAAAATATGCTCCGCTCTGGCTGTGCCTGCGCTGGGCGTTATATGATAAAAGGCAACCAATGAATAAAGTTATAATTATCTCTTTTATACTATCAATATTGACTTCTGCGCCATCATTTTCAGCGAGTTTTAATTGTAAAAAAGCAGGTAACGATGCTGAACATTTGATATGCTCTAATCATTCTATTAGCTACCTAGATGAACACCTTTCAGATGTTTATAAATCCTTAATAAAGACCCTTTCTAACAATTCAGATGAAGTTAGAGAAGTGAGAGAAGAACAAAGAAAATGGATAACGCTTAGAAATTCTTCCTGTCGTATTGATATTGAAAAATGTAAATCTACTTATAAAGAGCGAATTGAACGCCTAAGAGATACTTTGTCAGGTTTTATTAATGAACCAAACTTTGTGATTGATCGTCAATCTTGTCGGGCAAGCAAAAATCAAGATATAATTATTCGTTGTATTGAATTATCTGTATATGACCCTTGTGAAGATTCAGGTGGGAAGTGGGGCGCAGCACAGTGTGGCTGGGCTCATAATAAAATAGCAGAGAAAAAAATTGAAGCTATCGAAAAGAAGATTAGGAGAGATTTAGAGCTTACTCCTGAAGGGAAAAGCCTTATAAGTAGTTTTGACAATTCTATTACTTCTTGGAGAGATTATAGAGAGGCATATTGTAAACTCACAAACCAAATGAGTGATCTAGATAATTTCGATAGCATACACCTTAGTCTCGCTTATTGCTATCGTCGTACAGCAGAACAAAAGTTATCTGAACTTATGCTGTTAAGCAAAAATGGACACCCATAAACAAAAATTAAATAAACAAAATGTAAACAAAATTGGACACCCATCAATTGAAACATTGATGGGAAAGCTGCTGCACTCTTAGTCCGCTGCTGCCAGAGCTTGCTATTCAGGTAAGTAGAGCCTGCGCCCTATGTGGAATTTCGCCAAGCTGTTTTGCTGTAACGCAGCAGTCCTTCGCAGAAGCCCGCGATGGTGTTTTTTCGTGACAGGAAAAATTTTAGGAAGTGATCGGTGAGGATAGGTAGCGCTCGCAGTCGCGGATACCGTGAGACCAGCGTTTTCCGAGTTGCTCACAGGCGCTGCGCACCAAGTGCGCAGCTCCAACCAGAGACTTGAAGCGGCTTTCGAAATTGCGGTTCAGGTAGAGCCAGTGTAGTGGATCGATCTGCAGCCGCTCGAGAATCAGCGGCAGTTGTTCATTGATAGCGCCTCGCTTGTCTTCACGAAGGTAACGGCCGCTCCAATCTACCAGCTCCAGATAATCCTGTAACTGAAACGGCAGTCCCACAGGCATGGGCTTTCTCGGATTACCAGCAAAGGGAAAAAGGTGCTGTGGCTGCCTGCCATCCTGAGCTGCCGAAATACGCCGCTGTATGGAAGTGTGGTCTGAAGTTTCGGGCGTCTCAGCCATTTTGGCCCGGATTGGGTTCAGGTCCACATAGGCCATACAAGCCGCCAGAGCCCGCTCGTCGAGCAAGGCCTGAGACTTGAATCGGCCCTCCCAAAAGCGACCAGTGCAGCCATCCTCTCGATTAGCGTGCCGGGCAATGGAGTCATTGAGCATCCGCATAAACCAGCTGATATCCATTAGCCGTGCGTGCCATTCTGTAGCTACTTCCTCCAGTCGAGCCAGTTCCGCAGGGTTCAAGGTTTCGTTGCGAGTAAAACGCTGTGAGAGCGGAGAGCCTTTACAGAGCTGATGCCAGCGGTCCACCACCTCGCGTAGCGTCCAGGCTTCAGCCTGTGCTGCATTGATATGCAGTACCACATGGTAGTGGTTACTCATGACTGCATAGACACAGATATCCAGCGCAAATACCTTGGCTAATTCCAACAGCCGATCTTCGATCCACTGCCTTCGGTGTTCGAAGCAGCGCCCGGAGCGCTCATCCCTGCCACACAGGAAAGCGCGGCGCACGCAGCGGGAGACGCAGTGATAGTAGGGCGTAGCTTCGAGAGAGATCAGGGATTTGCGCGGGAGTCCCATTTTGGCTATTCACCCAATTGTATAAATGAACAGTATTTTCTGTGAGATAAGAAATGTTGCAATATGGGTGGCGTCGAAAGCTTTTTATTTTGTGGGTGTCCATGAATCAGCAATTTTGTGGGTGTCCATGAATCAGCACTTGAAGGTGATAGCCATACTTGGTTAGCTCTAGACTACAGCGATTCCCTAACTGATCCCAAAGTTATTGTCACAGAGACTGATGATGGTAATAGCCTCGTGGTAGCAAATACTTTTAAAGAGTTTTTATCAAGCCTCCTTCAATATGAAGAGGTTTATGATTTAGATGGTAATATAATCTACATTGAATAAATCACCTAACAAGTCAAATCACGCGGACGTGGCAAAGCTGTCATCTTTTGTGCAAAAAAAACGCACAAAAGCCGCCAACTGACCTGCTCCCCACTTTCTAGTCCACTTCAATCCTAGTAATGTTCATCACCAATGAGGACGATGAACATGAAGAAACGTTTTACTGAAGAACAGATTATCCCAATCTTGAAGGAAGCTGAGGCCGGTATCCCGGTGAAAGAGCTTTGCCGCAAGTACAGTATTTCGGATGCCACTTTTTACACCTGGCGTAAGAAGTATGGAGGTCTGGAGGTATCTGAGGCCCGGCGGCTCAAGGCCTTGGAACAGGAGAATGCCCGCCTTAAGAAGCTGCTGGCGGAGTCTCTATTGGATCAGGAAGCATTGAAGGCTGCCCTTAAGGGAAAGTACTAACCGTCGGCAACAAGCGCGAGGCCGTACAAATCATGCGGTCGGAAACGACTATCTCAGAACGTAGGGCCTGTTCGCTCGTCGGGTTATCTCGCGCGTCCATGCGATACCAGTCCAAAAAGGCTACAGAGTCTGAACTGGCTGAACGTATCAAGGAAATAGCACTCGAGCGACGGCGATTCGGCTACCGGCGAGTGCACCAGATGCTGCGTCGGGAAGGGCTGAAAGTGAACCATAAGAAGGTCTATCGGTTATATCACGAGGCGGGACTAGCCGTCCGCAAACGTAGGCGTCGCAAGGGCGTTATGGTTGAGCGACAGCCTCTATCGCTACCGGAAACCCCGAACCATACGTGGTCGATGGACTTCGTGATGGATGCTCTGGCCAATGGCCGTCGTATCAAGTGTCTGACCATTGTCGATGATTTCACCAAGGAGTGTCTCGATATTCAGGTAGCCAGCGGGATATCTGGAGAGCAGGTGGTGAGGAGTTTGGATGCCATAGCGGCCTTCCGTGGTTATCCCAAAGCCATCAGGACAGATCAAGGGCCGGAGTTTACCGGCAAAGCGCTTGATCAGTGGGCCTATCGCAACGGGGTTGAGCTAAAGTTGATCCAGCCAGGGAGGCCGACACAAAACGGATATATCGAGAGTTTCAACGGCAAATTTCGGGATGAATGTCTCAATGAGCACTGGTTTCGGGACTTGGCTCATGCTCGGGGGCTGATCAGCCAGTGGCGGCAAGACTACAACGAGCAGCGGCCACACTCATCGCTGGGCTATCAGACACCGGCGGAATTTGCAGCAGCGTTCAGGTCGCACAAAAAAGAATCTATCAACACGAACATTACTAACACGAGGTTGGATTAAAAATTGGGGGCAGGTCACAACTTCACCACGCCGGTGTTTGAGGTGTTATGTGTTACCAAGGAATTAGAGAATGTCTCTAGTTATAGGAATCGGAAAAGATTCAAAATCAATGGAATACAAACTGGCTTTTGAACCAGAAGTTTTTTATTGGGTTATGGGGCCTGAAATAGATCATCTAAGCTCAGTAACCGGAAAATACATTGATCTATATGATGGAGTTACGTTCCAGACTATTGAGTTGGTACATCTTAAAAGGCTCATAAAAGATGTGAAAAACAGAATTTCATCTAAGCCCGAATATTGGCAAGAGTTTGTCGGCAAGCAAACACACCCTGAAGAAAAAGATTTATACACCAAAGTGAGCAAATCCAAGGTGCTGGAGTTTATTTCACAGTTTGAATCAATTGTTGATGAAGCCGAATCAAAAGAAGTAGGTGTCGTGTTCGATGGAGACTAAAGCACATAACAAGTTGCCCAAAGCCATTCGCTTCGCTCACTTGGACCTGGCGGCTATGCCGCTCGGCCCTTTAGCAAAACGTTATGTGTCATAGTTCTATGAAAAAAATAATTACGAAAAGTGTATTGATAGCAATTGTGATGGGTCTGGCTACTTCCATTATTGTTACTGTATTCCTCAATCAAGGGGCTACTTATACTTCCGATGGATCTTGGGTTCATGAAAGCGGGATCGCGCTATTTATCAGCAATTGGAAAGAGGCTGCTTCCGTTGTGGTTTTGCGGATTATGGTGGTGGCTCTATATTTGGCTGTCCCAGTTTTTTAGGTTGTTTATGGTTGGGGGTATCCCTTGGCTGTGCAAGCAGCGACACATAACCAATTTAGCCATGTCCGCCTTCGGCTGGACCTCCGTTCCGGTATTTTTTATGCTGTACGCTAACGCTAATATCAAAAACACCTCCACTACGGCCCATGCTAAAGCGCGTTATGTGTAAACCATGAATCAAGACCTTTATGTATCATATATAGGAGCTAAAGCCTTAGTCGTAGCTTGGGTTGGTTCCGTACTAGGCCCCATCTATATTTATATGGGGTGGGGTGATTATGAAAGCTGGCCAATTTATGTGGGCTTAGCTCTAACCGTAATATCTCTGCTTTCAATCAGGGATGGACTAAAGGCTCTAGAGAAAAATATATATTCAGATTTTGTAGCGTATACATTGGTTACAATATTAATCCCAATCGTTGTCTTTGGTTATTATGCAATCACTTAAACAATTCAGTATAAAACACATAACAAAAAAAGTCACGGCAATCCAATACTCTCCACTTGAGTTTTGTGCGCCAAAATACTCGCACAAAGTTCAAGCTCCGGTATTGGGCGTGCTTTAAGCGTTATATTACAGCGGAGATAGAATGACGTACGATCAAGCAATCGAACAATTAAAAAGCTGGATTGCTAAAAGTAATGGAGCAGCTATCCATATTGGCAAAAACGTTCATTGCGAATTCCACCAATTTAAAGTCTACTCAGATGAAGAAATCGCTTCCGCAGAGAAGGCGTTGAGTTGGCGGTTTCCTACTGAGTTTAGAACGTTCATGAAGGAAATAGGTAATACATGTTTGTTCAATGATCCACAGCTTGGCTTAGGCATTGATATTTTTACTCTTGATAAAATTATTAAGACTCATGAAGAGCTCAAAACTATGGACGAAGAAGAACCTATCACTGACCTTTTTTGTATGATAGGTGTATCTAATTCAATGGGCGACCACATTGGATTTACCATGAATAGAGAAGGTCCAAATAATTTTGACATTTATTGCCATGAGTACCCAGTTTTTGAATACGTAAATGTTTCTACCGAAATAAATTCATGGCGTACTTTTAAAAATTGGCTTATAAAAGTGGTAGAAACATTAGGTGAAGAAATAATATAACAAAATGTGCTGCGGAATTTTTCAAGCTCCGGCTTCGCCTCCACTTTAAAAATCAGCAGACCTTGGCGCTACATTACTCTGGAGATACTGAGCTAACGTGAAAAAATTAATAAAGTGGGTTCTGGGCATTTTTGGTGTAGTGGCTGGAATAGTCACCGTGCTGTTTACTCTATCCGTATACAGAGCCCCAAAACCGAATGATTTGATCTCATATCACACCAAAAACTTTAACTTCAAAATACCTTATCGTTTCGTGGTTCCTGGTACGCTACCAAATCAGTCGCCAGCAGAAGGCTTCGATACAGAAGGGCCGGATATTTTCATTTGGTTTAACGGTGCTTATACAAAAGAGCATATACCAGAGTTTAAACTGAAAGGTGGTAAAGATGATCGCTACTTTCGAAACATTCATGTCACCTTGTCTGATGGTTCAGAACAAGAAATGACTGAACTCTGGAGCTGGAACAAAAGATTCGAGCCGTTATCACTATCCGGAGATTTTGAGAATGGTTTTGTAGAATACGACGATGACTTGGGACTCTACCGTGTATTTCGTGAGCATGAAGGGAAAAAACTTGGTGGGTTCTGGGATCTCGTTACAGTTAAGCCAACAACAGATTATGAACCTAGCAACAGTTACAAAGGGCTTTGGGTTGGTAGTTGCTACCAAAATGCAGACGGTGTAGAAACGAGTTGCTCGTTTATTGTAGATGTTTTGGGAATGTATACAAAAATATCTGCCACAGAAGACGACTACCTACGTCTTAAAGAAATTAAAACAATGGTAGCGACCCACCTTCAAGGGTGGGAAGCAACCACAATGTAACAAGCGCATGCAGTCGGATCAAAATATTCGCTATGCTCTCATTTTGACCGCTGATGCAGAGCGTTATGCATCATGAATGAGAATCTGAAGAAGCTAGTAAGCCCCGGGGAATTCACCGACGATGAATCGGTTGAACTTGCAGCTGTAGATCAAAGTTTTCTTCCCGGTCCAATTTTGGGGTTGCGTGTCAGAGCGCCTATGGTCTCGACTTTTATCCTACGGAGCTGCATACGAATTACATTTTCAGAAGATTGTTGAGCCAATAATTGATACTGTTTTTGATCCCGAGCAATGTGAGTCATTCAGTGAAGAGCTTGAATTTCTTA
The DNA here is from genome assembly GCF_001617625.1 of Microbulbifer thermotolerans. Lineage (NCBI taxonomy): Bacteria > Pseudomonadati > Pseudomonadota > Gammaproteobacteria > Cellvibrionales > Microbulbiferaceae > Microbulbifer > Microbulbifer thermotolerans. Next base: position 3,248,860 of record NZ_CP014864.1, read on the forward strand.
TGGAGGTAACAAATGACCAAGCATTTTCGGACGCCTTGTTAGCTACTCATGCAGAAGCAGAAGTCGAAAAAGTTATTAATCAAAAACAAATGCGTTTTATAATCAGCCCCACGTAGTAAAAAATGCCATAAAAACGTAGTCAGTGCGGCACTTTTTGCATGCCGGTCGCTACGCTGGCATACAAAAACCACCTACAAAAACGCGCCTGCTACGGGCGTTATACCTTTGAACTATGAAATACAAAGATTTAAAGTCAATGTCTCACAACTTCAGCCACTCATTCGTGAGTCTAATGAATTATATTGATGATGGTTACGTTGTTGATGATTTGATTGTTATGGCACGGGAAGTCAAGGGTGAAACCATTTCGATTCAATGGATTCCGAGAATAAACTACGACTCATCGAATTTTTCAAAAAGAGTTCGAAAGTCCATAGCGACATACTAGGATTGGCTGCCCAAGCACTTAGCAAGCCACGGCGTTGATGCAAGTATTATCACGGAAATGCGTACCGATATATTTAGTACTCCATCACATCAAATATGGGTTAAAGCCTATTTGAAAGACAATAGAGGAAAGGAGTATGAAGCGTATGTCAGCCACTAGGCATAACAATCAGCGGCCACCCATTAATTGAAACATTGATGGGAAGGCTGCTGCATTCTTAGCTCGCTGTTGCCAGAGCTTGCTATTCGGGTAAGTAGAGCCTGCGTCCTATGTGAAATTTCACCAAACAGCTTTGTTGTGGCGCATCAGTCCTTCGCAGAAGCCCGCGATGGCGTTTTTCCGTGACAGGAAAAATTTTAGGAAGTGATCGGTGGGGATAGGTAGCGCTCGCAGTCGCGGATACCGTGAGACCAGCGCTTTCCGAGTTGCTCACAGGCGCTGCGCACCAAGTGCGCAGCTCCAACCAGAGACTTGAAGCGGCTTTCGAAGTTACGGTTCAGATAGAGCCAATACCGCGGATCGATCTGTAGCCGTTCGAGAAATTGAGCACCCGCATAAACCAGCAGATATCCATCAGCCGTGCCCGCCATTCTGTGGCTATCTCCTCCTGCCGAGCCAGTTCCGCAGCGCTCAAGGTTTCGTTGCGAGTAAAAACGCTGTGAGAGCGGCGAGCCCTTACAGAGCTGATGCCAACGGTCCACCACCTCGCGCAGCGTCCAGGCTTCAGCCTGCGCAGCATTGATATGCAGTACCACATGGTAGTGGTTGCTTATGACAGCATAGGCACAGATATCCAGCGTAGTAGGGGGTAGCTTTGAGAGAGATTAGGGATTTGCGCGGGTGTCCCATTTTAGCTATTCATTTACTGTATAGATGAACAGCATTTTCTATGAGGTAGAGAATGTTGCAATACGACTGGCATCGAAAGCTTTTTATTTTATGGGTATCCATGAATCAGCCCCCCCCAGAAAACGGTGAGTTGATCAGAGGTTCCCTAACCTGTCATTCTGAAAATTTCTACACTTCTTGCAGATTGAAGGTTAAAGTATACTAGCGTAAATTTATATCTTTGGATAAGAGGTATGCGAAATTCTCCTTTGGGGCACGATAAACGTTTATAAAAGAAAAGGAAATTTATCATCGTGAATATTAATATTGCATTGCTTGGCCAGTTTATTGTTGTTTTTGCGATCTTTATTGGTATTGTTAGCTACTTCCTTGGCCGCAGGAAAACGGAGACTCCTGTACTTGCAGCATTCCTTGGTGTCATTTTTTCAATAGTTCCTATATTTGGGCTAGCATATGTCGTAATTTTTATGTTTAAACGAGATATAGATAGTGGTAGAGAAGCAGGTGTGTAACTTTCATTTTCCTGACTAAGCTCAGTACCCAGGTGCTGTGCACCTGGGGGTATTCAAAATTCTGTGTCAGCCAAATCGCCTCATAGACTGATGTATTTCTCCAAGCGTTCCGGGTAGTGGATCGCCAGCTGTGAAAACAAAAATGGACACCCATCAATTGAAACACCAAGTCTGAAACAGCCTTTAAATAGATCAGCATCACACAGCAACTGTGGCAAGCATCACATCCGCAATATAAAGTTCCACTCTGACCCGAATTTTAAAACTTGATTATTAGTTTGTAATTTTCCAAAATCGGCCCGCTTTTACTCAAAAGGAATTGCAATGTATGGACACAGTATCAGCGGCAAGAAATCACAAGAATAGGTAGTGTTCAGAATTCTGTGTCATTTCTTTACCATTAACAAAAAAGAGATGACCTATGACCAAACCTACCTTCGATATGGATGCCGCCATCAAGGCACTGCGTGAGGGCAAAGACCTCAGTGGCAAAGACGGCATCCTGACCCCACTGATCAAACAGCTTACCGAAGCGGCCATGCGGGCGGAGTTGGAGGAGCACCTCGCAAGCGAGGACAAGCCCAACCGAAAGAATGGCCATACATCTAAGACCATGAAGAGCTCCGCTGGCAGCTTTGAACTGGATACGCCGCGGGACCGTGCCGGCACCTTCGAACCGCAGATCGTCAAAAAGCATCAGACGCAGCTTACCGACGAACTGGAGCGCAAAGTGATTGCCCTGTTTGCCCTCGGTAACAGCTACCAGGACATCCGCACACACATTGCCGAAATCTACGGTATGGAACTCTCCAACGGCACCATTAACGCCGTTACAGACAAGCTGCTGCCCGAGCTTCAGGCTTGGCGTGAGCGCGACCTGGAGCCTATCTACCCTATCATCTGGCTCGACGCTATCCACTATAAAATCAAGGAAAACGGCCGCTATATCAGCAAGGCTATTTACACCATCCTCGGCCTGAACATCGAAGGCAAGAAAGAGCTGCTGGGACTCTACTTGTCCGACCAGGAAGGCGCACACCATTGGCTGAGCGTTCTGACCGACTTATACAACCGCGGGGTCAAAGATATCCTGATCGCCTGTGTGGATGGCCTCCAGGGCTTCCCCGAAGCCATCGAGAGTATCTACCCCAAGACAGAGATCCAGCACTGCGTGATCCACCAGATCCGCAACTCGATGAAGTACGTGGCTTCGAAGAACCAGAAGGCCTTTATGGCGGATCTCAAATGTGTCTACAAGGCGGCAACACTCAATGCTGCCGAGAGCGCACTGGACGAGCTGGAAGCCAAGTGGGGCGACAAATACCCGATGGTGATCAAGTCCTGGCGCAGCAAGTGGCCCACACTATCGGCCTACTTCAAATATCCGGAATACGTACGCAAGCCAATTTACACCACAAACGCCGTTGAAGCCGTGCACCGGCAGTTTCGAAAACTGACCAAAACCAAAGGTGGCTTCGCCAATGAGAACAGCTTACTCAAGCTGCTGTACGCCGGTATACTGAAGGCCTCCGAGCGCTGGACGCACCCAATCCAGAATTGGAATCTGACGTTGTCACAGCTGGCGATCCACTTCCCGGAACGCTTGGAGAAATACATCAGTCTATGAGGCTATTTGGCTGACACAGAATTTTGAACACCCTCCAAGAATACGATCCAAACCCTAAGTGGCACTATTGCCTCAATTGGGCTAGAGCAATCGGGAAAAAAGGTAGCCGGCTCCTTGATTACTCCTGCAACTTGGGCCTTGAACTATGCGGCAGAAGGCAGTAAGCCGGGAGCTGTTGATATTGGCCTTTGGGCAACCGGATTCGTATCCGCGCCGGCCGCAATCACTACCAGCGTAATTAAAGCCGTGATGGACGACGATACCCAGAGAAAGCTATCTCATGTCCGCAGCAAAGAGCCAGCCAAGTATGCTAAATTTATCCACCCATGCAGCAATTACGGTTCTTCCGCACCTGAAATTATCGCGATGTCAATAGCTAACAAAGGGGGCACAGCTTGGATTAGCAATATTGGCCTATGGGTATACATTACCGATGCCAGGGGTAACCTAGTCGCCGACTATCAACCTCTAGACTTCCTGAAAATATACCGCCCCAAAAAACCTTATCAGGCAGGACTGAGCGGCGGATTTAACTGGGAGGTGATAACAAAATGATTAAGCTTAAATACGTAGCGGTGTTTCCAATTCTGGTATCCTTATGTGCCTGCACTCCAAAAGAAGATCCAAATTCTGGTATTGAAAATAGCGATTTTGATATATTTTGCGATCAATTTACGAGGCTTGTAAATGCAGATGACTACTCCGAATTGACAGCGCAAGAGCGTGCTCTGAAACTGGACGCCTTTTTGACCGAAAAGCTTCCACCCTCTAGTAATGCCTATCAAGCATGGATGGCTATTCAGAATGCAGCGGCTGACCAGCGCTCCATGCTCTATAAGGATGCAGCAAGAAGTGCTGGACACTCAGATTGGAGTTGCTTGGCAGTAGAGCAATACGGAAGCCAGGTCGGTTCGCATTAAAGCCAAGCGGCAGGTGTAGTACATATTACTGTTTGGCGTTTCTTTGAAATTTTTGTGGACATTATCAACTCTAAGACTTTTTCCTCAACTACTTTGCTGTCATTGGGAATAATAAAATCTACGGCAATGGATCTTTCGCCTCTCTGAGACCTCAGCCAATGCCACCGTTTCGAAACCCCATCGGCAGACAAGTACTCAACTCTGATAAAGCACTCTTTAACTTGTGCAGACTTACTACACTGATAATCATACCTGGAGGTTGGCTTGTTAACCTCCAGAAGTTCGAGCATATTAGAAACATAAGTAGGCGTATCAATATTCATTCCATCCAGACAATTTGGCCTTACCTCAACAACTCCGGCATCACTATTGCCATAAGTTAAGTATTCATGTCCAGATGGTAGTTCGCCCTTACGCCAGCCTTCAAAAGCTCGAAATTCAATACCGACTTCGGAAAACTTAATCGACTTATCCAAAGTGCCTGCTTGCTGCTTCAATACTAATGGAGGTTCGCCATTAAAAAAGCCACCTTTTTCAGCAAGCCACTCTTTAACTTTTATATCAAAAACATATGTCACCAGTAGAGCAATAAAAAATATCGAGCAGAGACATAGAGTTTTTATCGGGTGAGATTTTTTATTCCACGAAGAAAGAGAAAGTCCCACAGCACCAAGAGCCACCAACATTTCAAGCAGGTATTTCCCCCAACCTTCCACAGGAAATACTCTATTCCAATAAGCGATATATTGAACAAAAAAGAAGTAACAGATTCCCACAATAGCAAATACGTTTGCCCTGTAGAGACTGTCATTCCTAAGCTGCTTTCCATTCAGAGCAATAAAAATGAATAGTAATAGAGTCAGGGAATGCATGGCGCCTTTCTTTTACATGAATTATGCTGATTTCTGGTGTACTGGTAATGGCAACCCAATTTCTTCCTTGTACAAATGCGGGCTCCGGTATCCAAAGTAACTGTGTAGCCGGTGAATGTTGCAGAATATCACGATGTAATCAATGATATCTGCCCTCATTTCTCCCCTACTCTGATAACTGCGCCAGTAAATGCGTTCTGATTTCAGTGAGCCGAAAAGCAGTACGGGCGTCGCTCCCAAATCGCCATGCTCTGCGCGTCGCAAACCAAGGCGACTGTCAGCCGCTTGCCAAGCGAACAACCCACGACTTTGCGCGAGTAAAGGTCGATTACCACCACCAAATGCAGCCCCCCCTTCCTGTGTCCAGATATAGGCGATATCTCTGGCCCACACGTGGTCCGGCTCCTCTACTTTGAAGTTGCGTTCCAGCCAGCTGGGAAAGATCGGCTGCTTGTGATTGCTGTTGAATACTATGACCAACCGACGACTCCCTTAGGTATGACCGGAACTCTTTGCAAGCTCCTGGATCAAGTCCTGCTGTTCCCGCTGGTTCTCGCTATCAGAAGACAACTGTGCACGACGTTGCCGGCCATAAAAACCGCTACGACTTACGCCCAGTAACCGGCCCAACATGCCGGCGTCCATACCGAGACTTCTACCGCTGCCGCACTCATGTATCCCTGCTCCGCGACTAACCGGACGGCATCCTGCAGGAACTCGGAGGTATAATTCTTTCGTGTCTTTTTGGTCATCTCACACCTCAGTTCAGGGTATTATTCCTTAACTGGGGTGTCGGTTACTATTAGACCGACTAGACCACCTCACCTAAATTCAGGTTCAAAATGTTAGAGACACCAGGCTTAACAAGTTTTCCGGGAGCAGACCTAGCCGCAACGCTGAAGCTCCACCTGTGCGGCTGTCCCACAGGGCAAGCGGGCTTTATGGGAGGTAGGAGACCTCGGCTGTGACAAAACTCAAAACCCTGCTGTTTCTGTCCCTGGCGCTTGTCGCCGGCTGTACCAATGTAACCAGCGATGCCGCCAGAAGCGTTTATCCTGTGACTGGATCTTCCCTGAATACAGAAGCACTGTTCTCTGCCGCCAGTGACTTCTTTGGAGAGCGGAGCTACCGCTGTGACCGCGAGCGTGAGGGCGGGATTCTCCGGTGTTACAGGAAGCTCAGGGATCTGTATATTCACCAGACGAGAGCTGAGGTGATGGTTTTGCCGGATGATGAGGTGCACGCCCATACCCTGTATGCGAACCGGTGGGATGAGGGGTTGATTCCGGGGGAGCTGATTTCCAAAGAGTATACAAATCCGGATGTGCTGGCGTTTTGTGAGCATCTGAAGGCGCAGGCGCTAGGGGAATGCCGGTTGCAGCCTGAATCCGGTTGATCAACCCCTAAAAGGAAAACTGAATGCCTCTACGGTGGGGGATTGCAGACATCATTGACCAGCGCTACAGGCGAATCATATTCACTGAAAAGAAAGCCGGAGCATGTTGATGCTCCGCCGGAAAGGCGCACACCTGCTCCCTGTCTTTTTTCTGTTGGTGGCCGTTTCAGGCCCGGGTTCTGCCGAGATTTACAAATGGGAGGCGGGCAGCGGCTTCCCGGTCCGGGAAACGGGCGTTACGGTGCGAACATTGATCAGGCCAACATTCAGCCCGACACCAGCGAGCAGTAACGACTGTCTTATGATTGCATGCAAAGAAACAGCAGGCATTCCGGAATGAAAGCTCCGTTCACCCTGCGCCCCTACCAGCAGGAAGCCGTCGATGCCACCCTGCGGCACTTCCGGCGCTCGCATGAGCCTGCCGTTATCGTGTTGCCCACCGGAGCCGGGAAAAGCCTGGTGATTGCGGAGCTGGCGCGTCTGGCCCGGCGCAGGGTTCTGGTGCTCACCCATGTCAGAGAACTGGTGGAACAGAATCACGGTAAGTACCAGAGTTACGGTCTGACCGGGGGCATCTTCTCCGCCGGCCTCAAGCGCCGGGAAACCCGGCATCAGATCACCTTCGCCAGTGTGCAGTCCGTGGCGGCGAATCCGGAGCTGTTCCGGAATGAATATTCCCTGCTCATCATTGACGAATGCCACCGCGTCAGCGGTGAGGAAGGCAGTCAGTATCAGCAGATCATCACCCTGCTGCGCCGGCAGAACCCCTCCCTGAAAGTGCTGGGCCTCACCGCCACCCCTTACCGCCTGGGGCTGGGCTGGATCTACCGTTATCACTACCGGGGCTTTGTCCGCAGTGAGGAAGACAAGCCCTTTGTGCACTGCATCTACGAACTGCCCCTGAGTTACATGATCAACCGCGGCTATCTCACCAGACCCCAGCTGATTGACGCGGCCGTGGCGCAGTACGATTTCTCGGCGCTGCCGCAGAACCGCTTTGGTGAATACGCCGAGGCGGATGTGAACCAGCTGCTGAGCCGGCATCCGCGGGTGACCCGGGGCATTATCGAACAGGTGGTGGAGCTGGCCGCCGAGCGCCAGGCGGTGATGATCTTCGCGGCAACGGTGGAGCACGCGCGGGAGATCACCGGCTACCTGCCGCAACAGCAGACGGCCCTGATTACCGGTGAAACCCGCCAGAAAGAACGGGACCTGCTAATCCGCCGCTTCAAACAGCGCCGGCTCAAGTATCTGGTGAATGTTTCCGTACTCACCACCGGCTTTGATGCGCCGCATGTGGACTTTATCGCCATTCTCCGCCCGACCCAGTCGGTGAGCCTGTACCAGCAGATGGTGGGGCGCGGCCTCCGCCTGGATGACGGCAAGAAGGATTGTCTGGTGATTGATTACGCAGGTAACGGCATCAACCTGTACCACCCGGAAGTGGGAGAGAAAAAGCCGACCCCGGACTGTGAGCCGGTACAGGTGTTCTGCCCGGCCTGCGGCTTTGCCAATATCTTCTGGGGCAAAACCGACGCAGACGGCCATGTGACAGAACATTATGGACGCCGCTGCCAGGGCCTGCTGGAGCCGGAGGAAGACAATGGCCCGGGCGCGCAGCACAAGCGCCCGGAGCAATGCGATTACCGCTTCCGCTTCAAGGAATGCCCGCAATGCGGCGCTGAAAATGACATTGCCGCCCGCAACTGCCACCAGTGCCGCAAGGCCATCATCGACCCGGACGACCGGCTGCGGGACGCCCTGAAACTCAAAGACGCCATGGTGATCCGCTGCGCCGGCATCAGTATCAGCACCAGTGACACCCGGCTGACGATCACCTATCACGGTGAAGACGGAGAAGAACTCCGCGAATCCTTTGACTTCTCCAAACCCACCCAGCGCAGCGTATTCAACCGCCTGTTCGGCCGCCGCTTCGCCAATGGCCAGACCCTGAAAACCTTCACCGATATTGAAGAAGTACTCGCGCAACAGGCCCACCTACCGGCCCCGGATTTCGTCATCGCCCGCAAACAGAAACGCTACTGGCAGGTGCAGGAGCGGATTTTTGACTATCAGGGGAATTATCGCAGGGCGAATGCACTGTAAGTGTATGGCGTAAAAGCGGTTGCTTGGCCAGCTCCGCAACGTTCAAGGCTTCGCTGCGAGCAAAACCTTGAGAAAAATCCGGGATTTGCACTAACGTCTCACTTTAACCGTTTATCTAACTGAATGGGTGGAAAATGTTTTCTATGGAGTAAGAAATGTTGCAATATAATTGACGTCGAAAACATTTTATTTTATGGGTGTTCATGAACTGCCTATTGCGGAGATAGTTATATCAAGCCCGTGTTCAGTAGCCGGTGGCTCTTGTTCACTGATGAGCCGCCACTAAATCGTTGACTTTAAAGAGTATAGTGATAAAAATTTGAGCCACATTAATAAAAAGATAACTGAGCGTCTGCCTCGTTTAACTCCTGAATTTAAATCGAGCTGTAGGTTATCTCATTGATTTTAATGGCGATTTCCAGTATGTGGCATTGGGCGCCTGTGGACAAGAGCCAAGATGATATAGAGCCAATGGCTTTTGAATAAAACTGTTAGATCTTTTTAGGTGTGTGCAATAAATCAAAGGAGAATTGGCGATGCCTCAATTAAAAACTTATAGACTTTTCATTAGCCATTCATGGGCTTATGGGGATGCATACGAAAAATTGGTGAAATTTTTTGATGAGCACCCGAACTTCAGTTGGGTTGATTACTCCGTTCCTAAGAATGATCCGATCCATAACGCGCCCAATGACAAGGCTCTTTATGAAGCCATAAAGAATCAAATGCCGTTTGTTAACTGTGTTGTAGTACTTGCGGGAGTGTATAGCACATACTCGAAGTGGATAAATAAAGAGATTGAGATCGCGAAATCAGTTTATTCAAAACCACTTGTGGCAATTGAGCCTTGGGGTTCGGAGAAAACATCAAAAATTGTTAAGGATAATGCGGATGCAATTGTAAAGTGGAATAGCTCGTCAATCGTAAGCGCAATCAGACAGCATTCGATATAGGTGGTGTTTATGAGGAAGGCTTTGATAGTTGGGATAGATTTCTATGAAAATATAAATCGACTTCATGGATGTGTGAATGACGCCTATGCTGTAAAAAATGTATTGGAACGACATGGTGATGGATCACCCAATTTTGGAGTAAACACAATAGTAGCGTCGGATCAACGTTCCAAAGTTGAGCGGAGAATACTGAAAGATCTTGTCACGGAATTATTTAAAGATGACGCTGATATTGCGCTTTTTTACTTTTCTGGTCATGGATATATAGAGTCTACAGGAGGATATCTTATTACTTCGGAATGCTCCGATGGAGATGACGGCTTTTCGATGGATGAGCTGTTAACAATAGCTAATTCATCGCCTGCCAAAAACAAAGTAATTGTACTTGATTGCTGTCACTCTGGCGCTGCTGGCAACCCATCTGGCGTATCAGATAAATCATTTCTAAGTGAGGGGGTGACAATTTTGACCGCTTCAGCCAAGAATCAGTATTCGATTGAAAATAATGGCTCTGGTGTTTTTACGTCTCTGTTTGTTGATGCTCTAAATGGTAGCGCTGCAAATCTAGTCGGTGATATCACTCCTGGAAGTGTGTATGCACACATTGATCAATCTCTTGGCCCATGGGAACAAAGACCAATTTTTAAAACAAATGTAAAAAGATTTATTTCCTTGCGTGAAGTGCAGCCGCCCATTGATTTGGAAGATTTACGGAAAATTATAGTGCTTTTCCCGGCTGCGGAGCACGTATTTTCGTTAGACCCCAGTTACGAACCGACATCAGACTCTCCCGAACCAGATAATACAGAGATATTTTCCTTACTCCAAAAATACAATCGCATAAATTTAGTAAAGCCGATCGATGAAGATCACATGTATTTTGCAGCGATGAATTCAACCGGATGTAGATTGACAGTTTTAGGTGCACACTATTGGAATTTGGTAAATAAAAACAGGATCTAACAATCACAAGCACCGGAAAAAACTACGCTTCGCTCCGTTTTTCCGGTGTTGTGGGTGTTATGAGTCGATATGAGAAAAATCGTATTTGTTTTCTTGGTGACACTATTTCCAAACTTAGTTTTTGCTTGTGCCAAAGACAAAGTCGATATTTATAAGTATGTTACCGACTCCAAAATCGCAGCCGCCCCCATTCTGGAAGGCTGCCTAAATATTAATTTTCTGCCAGCTCCAAAGAAAATAGATAAAAATGGACACCCACCAGTTGAAACATTAATGGGAAGACTACTGCATTCTTAGTCCGCTGTTGCCAGAGCTTTGTTTTCGGGCAAGTAGAGCCTGCGTCCTGTGTGGAATTTCGCCAAACAGTTTTGTTGTGGCGCAGCAGTCCTTCGCAGAAGCCGCGATGACGTTTTTCCGTGACAGGAGAAATTTTAAGAGGTGATCGGCGGGGATAGATAGCGCGCACAGTCGCGGATTCCCTGGGCCCAACGTTTTCCGAGTTGTTCGCAGGCAGAGCGCACTGAGTGAGAGGTACCAACCAGAGACTTGAAGCAGATTTCGAAGTTGCGGTTCAGGTAGAGCCAGTGCCGTGGGTCGGCAACAAAAATGGACACCCATCGGCAACAAAAATGGACACCCATCAATTGAAAAATTGGTGGGAAATCTGCTGCATATTCAGCCCACTATTGCCAGAGCTTGCTATACGGACAAGTAGACCCGGAGTCCTGTATGGAATTGCGCCAAACAGCTTTGTTATGGCGCAGCAGTCCTTCGCAGAAGCCCGCGATGTTATTTTTCAAGGAAAGGCAAAATTTTAGGAAGTGATCGGAGGAGATAGATATCGCTCGCAGTCGTGAATACCCTGCGCCCAGCGTTTGCCGAGCGAGGGTGTTCAAAATTCTGTGTCAGCCAAATAGCCTCATAGACTGATGTATTTCTCCAAGCGTTCCGGGAAGTGGATCGCCAGCTGTGACAACGTCAGATTCCAATTCTGGATTGGGTGCGTCCAGCGCTCGGAGGCCTTCAGTATACCGGCGTACAGCAGCTTGAGTAAGCTGTTCTCATTGGCGAAGCCACCTTTGGTTTTGGTCAGTTTTCGAAACTGCCGGTGCACGGCTTCAACGGCGTTTGTGGTGTAAATTGGCTTGCGTACGTATTCCGGATATTTGAAGTAGGCCGATAGTGTGGGCCACTTGCTGCGCCAGGACTTGATCACCATCGGGTATTTGTCGCCCCACTTGGCTTCCAGCTCGTCCAGTGCGCTCTCGGCAGCATTGAGTGTTGCCGCCTTGTAGACACATTTGAGATCCGCCATAAAGGCCTTCTGGTTCTTCGAAGCCACGTACTTCATCGAGTTGCGGATCTGGTGGATCACGCAGTGCTGGATCTCTGTCTTGGGGTAGATACTCTCGATGGCTTCGGGGAAGCCCTGGAGGCCATCCACACAGGCGATCAGGATATCTTTGACCCCGCGGTTGTATAAGTCGGTCAGAACGCTCAGCCAATGGTGTGCGCCTTCCTGGTCGGACAAGTAGAGTCCCAGCAGCTCTTTCTTGCCTTCGATGTTCAGGCCGAGGATGGTGTAAATAGCCTTGCTGATATAGCGGCCGTTTTCCTTGATTTTATAGTGGATAGCGTCGAGCCAGATGATAGGGTAGATAGGCTCCAGGTCGCGCTCACGCCAAGCCTGAAGCTCGGGCAGCAGCTTGTCTGTAACGGCGTTAATGGTGCCGTTGGAGAGTTCCATACCGTAGATTTCGGCAATGTGTGTGCGGATGTCCTGGTAGCTGTTACCGAGGGCAAACAGGGCAATCACTTTGCGCTCCAGTTCGTCGGTAAGCTGCGTCTGATGCTTTTTGACGATCTGCGGTTCGAAGGTGCCGGCACGGTCCCGCGGCGTATCCAGTTCAAAGCTGCCAGCGGAGCTCTTCATGGTCTTAGATGTATGGCCATTCTTTCGGTTGGGCTTGTCCTCGCTTGCGAGGTGCTCCTCCAACTCCGCCCGCATGGCCGCTTCGGTAAGCTGTTTGATCAGTGGGGTCAGGATGCCGTCTTTGCCACTGAGGTCTTTGCCCTCACGCAGTGCCTTGATGGCGGCATCCATATCGAAGGTAGGTTTGGTCATAGGTCATCTCTTTTTTGTTAATGGTAAAGAAATGACACAGAATTCTGAACACTACCTGCCGAGCTGCTCGCAGGCATTGCGCACCGAGTGCGCGGCGCCAACCAAGGACTTGAAGCGACTTTCGAAATTGCGGTTCAGGTAGAGCCAGTGTCGTGGGTCGATCTGCAGCCGCTCGAGAATTGGCGGTAGTTGTTCGTCGATAGCGCCGCGCTTGTCTTCACGAAGGCAACGGCCACTCCAGTCGACCAGCTCCAGATAGTCCTGTAACTGAAACGGCAGTCCCACAGGTATGGACTCTCGTGGATTACCAGCGAAGGGAAAGAGCTGCGGTGGCTGTTTGCCATCCTGAGCTTCTGATATACGCCGTTGTATGGAAGTGTGGTCCGAGGTTTCGGGTGTATCAGCCATTTTGGCTCGGATCGGGTTCAGATCCACATAGGCCATACAGGCAGCCAGGGCCCGCTCGTCGAGCAAAGCCTGAAACTTGAATCTACCTTCCCAAAAGCGACCGGTGCAGCCATCCTCCCGATTGGCTTGCCGGGCAATAGATTCATTGAGCATTCGCATAAACCAACTGATATCCATCAGCCGTGCCCGCCACTCTGTGGCTATCTCCTCCAGCCGGGCCAGTTCTGCAGCGTGCAAGGTTTCGTTGCGAGTAAAACGCTGTGAGAGCGGAGAGCCTTTAAAGAGTTGATGCCAGCGGTCCACCACCTCGCGCAGCGTCCAGGCTTCAGCCTGTGCGGCATTGATATGCAGTACCACATGGTAGTGGTTACTCATGACTGCATAAGCACAGATATCCAGCGCAAATATCTCGGCCAACTCCAACAGCCGATCTTCGATCCACTGCCTTCGGTGCTCGAAGCAGCGCCCGGTGCGCTCATCCTTGCCGCACAGGAATGCACGGCGCACGCAACGGGAGACGCAGTGATAGTAGGGAGTAGCTTCAAGAGAGATCAGGGATTTGCGCGGGCGTCCCATTTTGTTCACTCATTGAACTGTATATATCAACAGCATTTTCTATGACGTAGAGAATATTGCAATATGATTGGCATTGAAAACTTTTTATTTTATGGGTGTCCATGATTCGCGACATATAACACTATGAAATGGAGGGGTTATTCAGACCTTCCCTAGGCTTTTCTAAAGTAATGGGGGTTTATCATGTTTCATAAAAAGCGTATAACAATGCGATTAACAACAGACGCACAAACAGCGTGCGCCCGCTAGCTTAACCGTTAGCCAAAACAAGGAGGTTTCATGTTTAAGAAAAGAAGAAGTATCAAGCTCGGAAAAGGTGTAAGGCTAAACGTCGGCAAAAAAGGTATTACCAGTCTATCTGTCGGCCGAAAAGGCCTTGCAGTCAATGCTGGGAAGAAAGGCGTTAAGGCCACCGTTAATATTCGTGGAACCGGCTTGTCTGCAAGCAAATACATAACGAAATCTAAGTCAAATTTTAAAGAACCGGAAGAGCGAACGAGTAGGATAAAAATGGACACCCACCAATTGAAACATTAATGGGAAGACTACTGCATTCTTAGTCCGCTGTTGCCAGAGCTTTGTTTTCGGGCAAGTAGAGCCTGCGTTTTGTGTGGAATTTCGCCAAACAGTTTTGTTATGGCACAGCAGTCCTTCGCAGAAGCCGCGATGACGTTTTTCCGTGACAGGAGAAATTTTAAGAGGTGATCGGCGGGGAGAGATAGCGCGCGCAGTCGCGGATTCCGTGGGCCCAACGTTTTCCGAGTTGTTCGCAGGCAGAGCGCACTGAGTGGGCGGTACCAACCAGAGACTTGAAGCGGCTTTCGAAGTTGCGGTTCAGGTAGAGCCAGTGTCGTGGGTCGATCTGCAACCGGTCGAGAATCGGCGGCAGTTGTTTGTCGATCGCGCCGCGCTTGTCTTCACGCAGGCAACGTCCGCTCCAGTCCACCAGCTCCAGATAGTCCTGTAACTGAAACGGCAGTCCTATTGGCATAGGTTCTCGTGGGCTACCAGCGAAGGGAAAGAGCTGATGTGGCTGTTTGCCATCCTGAGCTGCCGAAATCCGCCGTTGTATGGAAGTGTCCAGATAAAAATCAGCCGCGCACGCCATTCTGTGACCACCTCCTCCAGCCGGGCCAGTTCCGCAGCGTTCAAGGTTTCGTTATGGGCATAACGTTGGGCGAGTGGAGAGCCTTTACAGAGTTGATGCCATCGGTCCACCACCTCACGCAGCGTCCAGCCTTTAGCTTGTGCTGCATTGATATGCAGTACCACATGGTAGTGGTTGCTCATGACTGCAAAGGCACAGATATCCAATGCAAATACCCCGGCCAGCTCCAATAACCGATCTTCGATTCACTGCCTCCGGTGTTCGAAGCAGCGCCCGGTGCGCTCATCCTTGCCGCACAGGAATGCACGGCGCACACAGCGGGAGACGCAATGATAGTAGGGCGTAGCTTCAAGAGAGATTAGGGATTTGCGCGGGCGTCCCATTTTGGTTATCCATTTATCTGTATGGATAAACAGTATTTTCTATGAGGTAGAGAATGTTGCCATATGATTGGCATTGAAAACTTTTTATTTTATGGGTGTCCATGATTCGCAACCTTCTCACTTGGCGCAAACACAGGATGCTGGTGCTGGGGTTAGGCCTCTGCCCTATCGGCAGAGGCCAGGTTGGTTTTATTGTGGGCTGAATTCAAAGCTATCCGCGTTCCACTCCCAAGTGTTGCTGGTGTTACCCGCGCTGGTAATGCGCAAAGTGTGTGTGCCAGCGGGCAGGGTTACGGCATTAGCAGCGCTGATGGTTGAAAAATGACTCCAACTTCCGGTGGATGGAACGTCCAAATTCAGTAAGGCATTGCCATTTAAGCTGAGCGCCATGGCGGCACCAGTTTCTGGCGTGGCGACGACAGCGCTAAAAATATAATTGCCACCACTGGGAACGGACAGGGTGTATTCGCCGTAATCTCCGCGCTGATTGTAATTAATGGCGGTAACGCCGTTTTGTGTGTAGGTTTGAAAACCATCGTAGGTGCCGCCAGTGCTGGTAAAGTTTTCGGCTTCTAGAGTAATGACCTGAGTCTGTTGGCCGTTGTCATTACCGCCGTCGTTCCCACCGTTGTTCCCTGTGCTGTCACCCACTTTGATCAGGCGAATTTTGTCGCCATTCCACTGCCATGGAGCGCTGCCGCTGCTTTGCACCCGTAGGATATGAGCGCCTGCACCGATCGTCAAATTGTTGCTGAGGCTAAAGGTTTGGTAGTTCTCCCAACCGCCTGTTGCTTGCATTCTGATCTGCCCGATGTAGATGTCGTCAATCTGAAGATCAGCTCCGATACCTGAGGTAACGGTAGAGGCGGTATCCAGCTCCAGCCGATAGTCTCCGGCTTCCGGTATATTGAAGCTGTACTCTGCCCAGTCGCCCAAGGTGTTGAAATTAATGTTGCCGTTACCCGAAGGGTTAAAACCTGTAACAGTGTCACCTGCTACCGCATCGCCTTCTTTGCCAGTGGCGTAAAAGCTGTCAAAGTCAAAACTGACAGTAACATCACTGTCGTCATTATTATCGTCGGCGGGGACGGGTTTGTACACGCGAACCCAGTCTACATAAAACTGGTTTTTACTGCTGTCGGCCAGCTCGGCATCAGTGGCGAGAATGCCGTTGTCAGAGCGCCAGTCCTGATCTTCCGCATCGATAATAATTTGCATGGGCTTGCTCAACCCTGTGCCGTTAGTGTAACCGTAGGGGTCGATCATATCCGTACCGCTCACGGTTCTTACCAGCTGGCCATCAATGTAGTACTCAAGGTGCCAGGGATCGCGCCAGTACACACCCACTCGACTGTATTGTTCGCGCCACAGGCGGCCATCGCTGTACCAAGCGCCCATATCCTGAGGTTGATAATCCTGGAAGGGGTCTCGAATAAAAACGTGGTGGGCCAAATGCATGCGTTCGGCAAACCAGGTTTGGTCCGGGCGGCTGCTGCCGTAAGCTTCGACAATATCAATCTCTTCAGTGGAATCGCTGCTTAGCATCCAGACCGCATTGGCCAACACCTGATCCATAATCTTAACCCGAGTTTCAATGTAAACCGGGTACTGAACACTGTCGTTGGAGTGTATAGCACCGGTATACACTTGATCGGTGTTGGGTTTGCGGGTTGCCTGAATAACTAACTGGCCGTTTTCAACGCGTGAATTCGGGTTGTGATAATCGGTCAGCCCAGGGCCCTGCCAGGCATTGATAAAACCTTCGGCCCAGCGGTCGTAAAATGCCTGGCTTTTGCCGTTGGCCGGGGCGGAATAGTTAAAGTCATCGGAAACATTGTCCTGCAGCTGCCAAATGTTTCCTGCGCCGGCATCTGCGGGAACGGAGAGCCCATCCCAGTCGGCGGCAATGGTGGGGGAGCTGATAGCAAGTGCTGTAAGAGCAGAAGCGAAAAACTTCATAATGACCTCTCTTTTTTGTGGTTTACATTTATCGGATTGTCGATTGTTAACTATTTTATGATGGGCGTGCATTGGAGCATAAACAGGCCATGTGGCCTGTGAACACCGTCACCGACCAACCGCCAAACTGCCCGGCATATTCGTAAGAATGGCGTCAATAACCGCTTTGGGGCCCGAGCGGATTGCTCAAATTGTGGGACGGGGCGGGTGTTTTGGCTAATGCTGGCGAGTTACAAAAAGTCAGAGTAAATATTAGGGGCGTTGGGGCGCTTACTAGGGCCTGTTCACACTAATTTTTGAGAAAATAAAAATGGACACCCATCTATTTAAAAATAGTTGAGAACTCTACTGCATATTCAGTCCACTGTTGCCAGCGCTTGCTATTCGGGTAACAGATTCAGAGAGGTCAATAATTTTTCTGTTCGGAAAAACAGATGCCCCGGCCCCTCCAAGAGGGAGGGGCCTTCGCAGCTGCTTTGAAAAGACTCAGCCGTCGCAGCGCAGCGTGGTGCTCTCCGCACCAGCGGGCACATATTTGATATCCGCCACTGCCAATGACAGGGGCTTTTCGCTCTCGAGCAGCAGACTGCTCTTAACCCGCGAGAAATCCGCGCACTGTTTGGCGAAACACTAGAGTGTCGATGGACATCTCCGCCCATTCATTGACGGGGATTTGCTGCAGAGATTCCAGCAATGACAGGCTGCCGGCACAGTCTGATCCGCAATCCACCGAAGCTTGCACTTCGCCACTGGGTTTCTCATCCAGGCGCAGCTTCAAATCCAGGGTGCCGCCGGATTCCAGATAGCGGCTCATGTCCTGCGGTTTATGCGCTCGCAGGGCCACGCCACCGGAGCACAAACCACGCCCACTGCACCAAGCGAATGAAGTTTATGGACACCCCTAGATTGAGGAGTCATTACATGGGTGTCTATGAATCATTCCCCAGCCAGCGTCAATAGCCGATCTTCTATCCATTACTTCCGATTCTCAAAGCAACGCCCGGTGTGTCCATCGCAGCTACACAGGAATGCGTGGTGCACGCAAGAGAGACGCAACAATAGTAGGGTTTAGTATAGAGAGAAGCCAGTAACTGGCACTGCTGTCTCATTTGGGCCATGCGCATAACTGTATATATAGATAGTCTTGCCTGTGTAGTAATCAGTGTTGCAATATGACTGGCATCGAAAGCTTTTTGTTTTATGGGTGTTCATGAACTGCCTGTTGCGGAGATAGTTATATCAGGCCCGTGTTCAGTAGCCGGTGGCTCTTGTTCACCGATGAGCCGCCGCTAAGTCATTGACTTCAAAGGGTATAGTGATAAACATTTGAGCCACATCAATAAAAAGATAACAGAGCATCTGGCTCGTTTAACTCTTGAATTTAAATCGAGCCGCAGCTTATCTCATTGATTTCAATGGATATTTTCCAGCATGTGGTATTGCACGCCTGGGAACAAGAGCCAGGGTGATATAGAGCCTCTGGCTTTTGAATAAAACTGTTAGCGTAAGCAGATTAAGGAGAAGTCATGGAAGTAACTACAACAATTGAGCTCAGCGATGAGGATCAGCAGGAGCTAGCTCGAATTCTAGATTGCTCGATAGGTGATATCTCAGATTCGCTCTCATCGTATTCGTCAGCCGCGCTGAAAGAGTACGTCTCTATGTTTCTAGGGCAGAAGATCTTTAGGCGTGGATCTGATATCAATGAGTATCGTCTATTCCTCCTCATAACAAATGTCTTCGAGAATAGGATTCCGGATGAACAAGAAGTTTGTCGACTCTTTCAAACTAGCGCTACAGAAAGTCGAGCATTGATCCGGGCAGTAATGTCCAAGTTTCAATATCAACTACGTGACGCTATTGATAACTCTATAAGAAGATCTCTTGACTCTGCTCAGCAAGAAGGTGATACCGGCCCCTATGTGGTAACAATTAACAGCCAAAATGTTGTCGAAGAACTCAACAGAGCGCTTGCATCAATAGATGGAACACTTCAGCAAATAAAGAAAAGGCGGGGTACTGTGTCCACTTTTGAAATATCCCCTGCCGCTTACGCTAGGCTCACGGAACAATTTATACCTAATGAATGAACTTCTGACTGCAGCAAGTGTTCTATTGGCTATAACTGGCGTTCTTTATGCGCTTTGGCATGATGATATCGTTAACGCAATCTCTATGGTCATGCCGCAGCACAAGGAGAACCGAGGGGAGTTCAAAAATAACCTTAAGTCAGTATTGTGGTCCCGTGCGATACCACTATTGCTGGCTACACTTTGCATAATGCTGGTTTATCTTCCACCAAGCATCGGTATTATTGCATCCTCTGTTAAGGGGTACAGCTCTTTTGGGTTCGGGAACTTCCACAACTACGATCCAATTGCTACATCGTTTGTCTTGGTGGAGGTTTTTACCTCAGTTCTAGCCATTCAGAGTATTGTGTATGTTTGGAAGCTTATTTCCAAGTTGCGAGAAAGCGAGCGCTAACAAGGCCAAGCACGGCGACGCCTACTACATTGCGGCTTCACCTCCATTTTGTAGGCGCGCGTGTTGGCGGCGTTAGGGTTCAAAATGAGCGAATTTCGTAATTCTTTTCGGAATGTTGCTGAAGAATTTATGGCTTCGCTGTCTGTGGCAGCCGAAATCAAATCCGAAAAGGACCGAGATGTCCTTCGTATCCCGCCGCAATCGGAAAATGGGTTTCAAGTTGAATTGGAATGCACGGAATACGGGGTATATCCGTCAGCTGAAGGCTGGCACGGTGGTTGTTGGGACGTAACAGTTTGGAAGCCTAAAGATCTAGAGGCTAGTCTGCGGGAATTCTTGAACTCTATAGTTACTGATGCAGAGCTGGAAATATGTTACTCCGGGTCAAAGCCCTATAAGTGGATACTTCGTCATACTTTTGAAGGGCAGCGAGTAGCTGATGAAACCGGGCTTATCTTCTTTAATTGGTTTGGTCGTCGTTCAATTGAAATTAAATGCAATGCGTAGCCATCCCACCCTAACAAGTTGCTGTTGTCGCAGCGCAAAGGGGCACGCTGCTGGGACGCCTACGCTGACGCTCCGACGCCCCAAAGCAAGGCGTTATGTGGGTAGTACCAACGGGCATGATTGAATGGCACAACGCATTGTTATAGGGATATTTTTGACCTCGCTTTTGGTTGCTTCGGTGGCTATGTTTATGGGCCACCAATCCCTAGCCAAATATTTTGCTGCACCTGCTTTAGCTTTTTCTGGCTGGTCTGCTCTGGGCCACCTCGTTACCTTGGATGATGAAGTTCCAGGCGAGTGGTCAAATCCGGAAGGTTCTAAGGCGATATGGAAACGCTCCGTCGTAGAGTTAATCATTAAGATCATGGTTTTTGCGGCCGTAGGCATAGCCTTCTATGTCTAATCACATAACCAGTGCATTAAATTCGTTCCGGCCCGATGGGCCTCCACCGGACGCCCTAGTCGGGCGCCGTTTATGCAAGCGTCATGAGTCAATATGAGAAAAATCGTATTTGTTTTCTTGGTGACACTATTTCCAAACTTAGTTTTTGCTTGTGCCAAAGACAAAGTCGACATTTATAAGTATGTTACCGACTCCAAAATCGCAGACGCCCCCATTCTGGAAGGCTGCCTAAATATTAATTTTTTGCTAGCTCCAAAGTATGTCAATGAAGCTATGTACTTGGCTGGCATAATGGTAAATGTGAAGGATTCATCAGGAGTTCTTATGGCAAGTGTTCCGCTAGCCATTGTCGAGGAGCCTGGATACCAAGTGGCTAATGCTTGCCTTTCGGAATCCGCATTAAAGGCGAGCGAGTTGGAGCTTGTATTCTTGCATAAGGCTCATGCAGAGCTATCTGGTGATGGATATAGTGTTTTGGGAGGTATGGCCTGCAACCATACTGAGATAGTCCGGCTTACCAGTCTGGTAGAAACTCATAACAAAGCCAGGCAGTAAAGTTCCGGGCCTTCGGCCCTCCGCGGGACAGCTTACCTCGTGCACATTTTGCGCAGGTCGCTGCGCTCCCATTTTTGCGCAAAACGAAAAAATTGGACACCCACTAATTGAATAATTGTTGGGACGAGTGATAAAAATAGACACCCACCAATTGAAACATTAATGGGAAGGCTACTGCATTCTTAGTCCGCTGTTGCCAGAGTTTTGTTTTCGGGCAAGTAGAGCCTGCGTCCTGTGTGGAATTTCGCCAAACAGTTTTGTTGTGGCGCAGCAGTCCTTCGCAGAAGCCCGCGATGTTATTTCTCAAGGAAAGGCAAAATTTTGGGAAGTGATCGGAGGAGATAGATATAGCTCGCAGTCGAGAATACCCTGCGCCCAGCGTTTGCCGAGCTGCTGGCAGGCATTACGCACCGAGTGCGCGGCGCCAACCAAGCACTTGAAGCGGCTTTCGAACTTTCGGTTCAGGTAGAACCAGTGTCGTGGGTCGATCTGCAGCCGATCGAGAATTGGTGGTAGTTGTTCATCGATAGCGCCGCGCTTGTCTTCACGCAGGCAACGGCCACTCCAGTCCACCAACTCCAGATAGTCCTGCAACTGGAACGGCAGTCCCACAGGCATAGGTTCTCGCGGATTACCAGCAAAGGGAAAGAGGTGCTGTGGCTGCCTGCCATCCTGAGCTGCCGAAATACGGCGCTGTATGGAAGTGTGGTCTGAGGTTTCGGGCGTATCAGCCATTTTGGCCCGGATAGGGTTCAGATCTACATAGGCCATACAGTCCGCCAGAGCTCGCTCGTCGAGCAGTGCTTGGGATTTGAATCTACCTTCCTAAAAGCGACCGGTACAGCCATCCTCCCGATTGGCTTGTCGGGCAATAGATTCATTGAGCATCCGCATAAACCAGCTGATACCCATTAGCCTTGCTCTCCATTCTGCGGTCACCTCCTCCAGCCGGGCCAGTTCCGTACCGTTCAAGGCTTCGTTACGGGCATAACGTTGGGAAAGAAGAGAACCTTTACAGAGTTGATGCCAGCGATCCACCACCTCGCGTAGCGTTCAGGCTTCAGCTTGTGCTGCATTGATATGCAATACCACGTGGTAGTGGTTGCTCATGACTGCATAAGCACAGATATCCAGCGCAAATACCCCAGCCAGCTCCAATAACCGATCTTCGATCCACTGCCTTCGGTGTTCGAAGCAGCGCCCGGTGCGCTCATCCCTGCCACACAGGAATGCGCGGCGCACGCAGCGAGAGACGTAATGGTAGTAGGGAGTAGCTTCAAGAGAGATTAGGGATTTGCGCGGGCGTCCCATTTTGTTCACTCATTGAACTGTATATATCAACAGCATTTTCTATGAGGTAGAGAATATTGCAATATGATTGGCATTGAAAACTTTTTATTTTATGGATGTCCATGATTCGCGTTATGATTCGCGATATTACAAAGATATCTTTATCCAGCTTGTTCCAGATGATGACTGGTATGTGGAAATAGCTAATCCCGAGGATGTTTGGAAGCATATTTAATTTGGTAATACTCCAATGGTTTTGCGTCGTCCATACGGGGACAAGCTGGTCTACATCTCATTAGAGTGCTCCTGTGATTGGGAACGAGAGCACGGTTTACAAATAGTTTTCAAGCAAGGGCTATATGTAAATAAAATAGGCCCTTTGGACGGCATCTTACAAATTCAGATGCCTATGCGGAAGACAAGCTAGAAAATGTCTTGTATCGCTATCCCGGATTTTTCACGACATCAGATAAAAGAACGGAGGAAAGTCTAATCATCGCTGGTGTTTAAGGCAGTCCGATAATGAATTTCATGCCCCCCTAGATTGAGGAATCATTATATGGGTGTCTATGAATCATTATTTACAGAGTTAATGCCAGCGGTCTACTACCTCTTGCAGCGTCCAGGCTTCAGCTTGTACCGCAATGATATGCAGTACCAGATGGCAGTGGTTGCTCATGACTGCATAAGCAAAGATATCCAGCGCAAATACCCCAGCCAACTCCGATAACCGACCTTCGATTCATTGCTTCTTGAGCTCGAAGCAACGCTCGGTTCGCTCATCCTGGCCGCACAGGAACGCGCGGTGCACGCGGCGGGAGACGCAATGGTAGTAGAGCGTAGCTTCGAGAGAAGTCCGGGATTTGCACTAACGTCTCATTTTGACTGTTTATCTAACTGTATGGGAGGAAAGTGTTTTCTATGAGGTAAGATATGTTGCAATATGATTGGCGTCGAAAGCTTTTGTTTTATGGGTGTTCATGAACTGCCTGTTGCGGAGATAGTTATATCAAGCCCGTGCTCATTAGCCGGTAGCTCTTGTTCACCGATGAGCCGCCACTTAGTTGTTGACTTTAAAGTGGATAGTGATAAAAATTTGAGCCACATAGAAAAAAGGTAAATGAGCATCTGGCTCGTTTAACTCCTGAATTTAAATCGAGCTGTAGGTTATCTCATTGATTTCAATGACGATTTTCCAGCATGTGGCATTGTGCGCCTGTAAACAAGAGCCAGGATGATATAAAGCCACTGGCTTGTGAATAAAACTGTTAGCCGGACAAGCAATATGGACCTATTTGACCTAAACGATCCAAAAGATCTATATCGCATTATTCTCGAGGTTTACGAGGAATATATTCGGTATCCAACTTAACGGGGTTTCCTATTTCTTACGCTTGGCCTTACCCATCTGCGTGAATGGATATCGGAGTCGAGTTACGAAGAAATCAAGTGCAAGGAAAGAGCCGGACAAGCTTTGACAGATGGAGAGCGATTCTTCGTTGAAATATACTCGATGCCATCGTTTCGTATAATTCAAGAATTGTGCAATCGGGGAAAACACCACATTACGTCCGGAACACAGGGATCGACATCTAAGGCAGAAGGGCTCCGAGCGGGCCTGGGAAGAGCCGGGGATAGCCTAGGCCAATTGTACTTCTTAATTGACGGTCGAGATTCTCGAGATTACTTCATTGATCTTATTCAGAAATACAATGAGTGGTTTGACCATCACGGCTAACAATCGCAGGCAATCCGACGGCTTTTCCATTGCGCCTGTGGCTTCACTACAAAGCCGCGGTTGCTGCAGACGTTAGGCATATAAGACTCAAACTCGCAAAAAAGGAAAATATCATGAAAGCATTAGCTATAGTCGCATTAGTCTTTGGGGCATTGTCCATTTTCATTCCAGTCGGAGGTGTATTCATAGCTATGCTATGCAGCGTCATGGCGATGATTTCGTTCAGATCTCAGCCTACCCTGTCCGGGATTACCTTCGGAATTAATATCATTAATACTGCCTTTCTCAGTCCAAGCATTATGCTGTCTGATGCCGCCTCATCAGGAGCAATAGACCTCGGAACTGCTTCTTCAGCACCAACTGAAGCAGGCGAGATATACTGGTTCTATGTTGGTTTTAATCTTGCCCTATTTGTAATAGCTGTCGGTTGGCGCCTTATAAGAGGTGCTGTAAAACAATCGACATCAACAGAGGCAGCGTAATTGCGTAAAAAGTCAATCAACTTCGCGCCTACGGCGCCGGACGAAGCAAAGCTGCGCCGGTTATTGAGGCGTTATTCTGGAACCGCTTAAAGCAATCGGAAATAGGATATTTTTATGAGCAAAGTGTATGGAGTGTTTTTTACGAGAACAGGAAACATTCTTTTCGGCTTTGGAGGTAAGTCTAGCGGTAATAATCGAAAAGGTGCGCACCTCCCTGGAGGGAGCGCAAAGGGGAAGAAAAAAGCGCAAACGATAACTACATATAAAATTCGAAAAACATTATTAGACGAACTGGGAGAAGAGTTTGGCGCGAGTGCCAAAGAAAAACTTGAGATCGAGATAGATCGCTATAATGCGATACCATTTAGCAAAATATTAGATGGCCACATGGTGTATATTGTTTTGTGTGAAATATCTAGTGAAACTGAAAGAGAATGTTGTGGCACAGTTAGAGATGCTGAAAAACCTGTAAGTTACTACGATGAGCCTTTTAGTGAGATTAGATCCTTGCACATTCTTGATGCCTATAATAACGAGATAGACATCGAGCAAACATGGTTCAAGGCCGCTTTAGAAGTTCTAGATATGTATCATTTTAACGGTGCTTGTATACAGACAAAAAGATATGCATAACAATTTGTCCAGCCGACCCATAAACCTACGCAGCTTTTGTGCGTTACGTTACGCTTCACTTTAGCACAAAATCTACTCCGGTTTATGGACGCCTGACAAAGGTGTTATGCGCTAATGGAGCAAACATGGAAGACTTAAATGTAAGATTGGAGAAAGGGCGAATAGAAGGGCTAGTTTCTCGCTATATCAATGCTGAGGTGGTAATCACCAACGATCACTCAAAGACTAAAGGAAAATTGTCCATGGCTGAATGGTCAAGCTCCTCGGATGCCGCAAGAATCACATTTAAACAAACTATTACGAAGCCGGAAATCGAGGATCACATCTTAGCTCTACAAATGCGTGGAATCCAAGAGGATATTGATGATCTAGTTAATTACGCTAGTGACATTAACAGCGAAATTGAGTTTCTAGAACACTTAGCACTTCACGAAATTGCTCACATAAAAAATAACTTTAGTCAAGATAAAGAAACAGCTTGTGATTTGTGGGCAATGAGAGAGCACAAAGCAATCCGTGCATAACAAGCAACTGTGGTTCAAACGCTAGCGAAATAATGGACATCCACCAATCAAAAAATTGACGGGAAGGCTAGTGCATATTCAGCCCGCTGTTGCCAGAGCTTTACATTCGGGTAAGTAGGGTCGGCGCCCTGTGTGGAATTGCGCCAAATAGATTTATTGGTGCGTAACATCAGCTTTGCTGAAGCCCGCGATTGTGTTTTTCAAAGAAAGAAAAAACTTTAAGAAGTAATCGGCGGGGATAGGTAGCGCTCTGACCTGCTCCCCACTTTCTAGTCCACTTCAATCCTAGTAATGTTCATCACCAATGAGGACGATGAACATGAAGAAACGTTTTACTGAAGAACAGATTATCCCAATCTTGAAGGAAGCTGAGGCCGGTATCCCGGTGAAAGAGCTTTGCCGCAAGTACAGTATTTCGGATGCCACTTTTTACACCTGGCGTAAGAAGTATGGAGGTCTGGAGGTATCTGAGGCCCGGCGGCTCAAGGCCTTGGAACAGGAGAATGCCCGCCTTAAGAAGCTGCTGGCGGAGTCTCTATTGGATCAGGAAGCATTGAAGGCTGCCCTTAAGGGAAAGTACTAACCGTCGGCAACAAGCGCGAGGCCGTACAAATCATGCGGTCGGAAACGACTATCTCAGAACGTAGGGCCTGTTCGCTCGTCGGGTTATCTCGCGCGTCCATGCGATACCAGTCCAAAAAGGCTACAGAGTCTGAACTGGCTGAACGTATCAAGGAAATAGCACTCGAGCGACGGCGATTCGGCTACCGGCGAGTGCACCAGATGCTGCGTCGGGAAGGGCTGAAAGTGAACCATAAGAAGGTCTATCGGTTATATCACGAGGCGGGACTAGCCGTCCGCAAACGTAGGCGTCGCAAGGGCGTTATGGTTGAGCGACAGCCTCTATCGCTACCGGAAACCCCGAACCATACGTGGTCGATGGACTTCGTGATGGATGCTCTGGCCAATGGCCGTCGTATCAAGTGTCTGACCATTGTCGATGATTTCACCAAGGAGTGTCTCGATATTCAGGTAGCCAGCGGGATATCTGGAGAGCAGGTGGTGAGGAGTTTGGATGCCATAGCGGCCTTCCGTGGTTATCCCAAAGCCATCAGGACAGATCAAGGGCCGGAGTTTACCGGCAAAGCGCTTGATCAGTGGGCCTATCGCAACGGGGTTGAGCTAAAGTTGATCCAGCCAGGGAGGCCGACACAAAACGGATATATCGAGAGTTTCAACGGCAAATTTCGGGATGAATGTCTCAATGAGCACTGGTTTCGGGACTTGGCTCATGCTCGGGGGCTGATCAGCCAGTGGCGGCAAGACTACAACGAGCAGCGGCCACACTCATCGCTGGGCTATCAGACACCGGCGGAATTTGCTGCAGCGTTCAGGTCGCACAAAAAAGAATCTATCAACACGAACATTACTAACACGAGGTTGGATTAAAAATTGGGGGCAGGTCACAAGCGCCAGCAAAAATATTTAGTACGCCCACTCCTGGCCATCCCGTACCACTGCATTAAGAATCGTCAAAAACTTCCTCATTGCGTATGGGTATCCATGAACTAAACTACGGTACCGGCTCAGCACTCAAGGCGCAGGCAACCGGGCCGGGATAAAGTCCGCTTCAAAGTGCCCGATAGGTAAAATTACGTAAGCGGATACTCCCGTTTCCACTGCTATAGAGGCCGATGCGCAAACTCAGGAAACCTCCAAAAACATTGTGGTGAATGCCCGAGACTTCCATGCGGTGACCGTGCAGAATCCAGGTTCGGCCTTCGTCGCGGGAATAGTGATAGGTCACAATATGATTGTCATTGGTAAGACGAATACGCAGACTGGAAGCCTTTGACGGCTGGCGCAGCCAGCGCTGTTCCTCAGCGTACTGGAAGGTCTTGAGGTGGTCGCGGGAAAAACCGAGTCCGACAAACGCCTTGTGGTTGTAAAACAACAGCAGTCCGCCCTCAGTGTCCTCTTCCTCACCGAGAAGGTCGACAGTGACTTCCGCCTCGTAGGCGCGGTCACCGACGACACAGATCAGCGGTGCGCTGTCCGCCGGTGACCTACCTCGCGCAGCAAAGCGCAGACCTTTTTTTTCATAACGGATTCGCTGTAACTCGTCCGCCGCCGGGTTGTGAAAACACCACTGCAGGCCGAAGCGGTTTTCGCTGAAATCATCCGACAGAGCAAAGCCCGCTGATCCAGGCCGCTTTCCGCCGCCCACAGGCATCCGCAGCGGTATGGAAAGGTCCCCACCTTTGGCCCGCAGCCAACCGTCGTCGGTCCACTCGATTGGCTCCAGCAATACCTGCCTGCCAAGCGTGCGGAATCCGTTTTCATATCCGTGATAGACCATCCACCAGTCCCCCGCTGGCCCCTCCACCAGAGTCGCATGGCCCCGTGACCACCAGAGTTCGTCTGCACTGGTGGTGCGCACCAGTGGGTTGTGCGGACAGTGCTCCCAAGGGCCGTGAATGGATTTGGAGCGGGCGGCGATCACCATATGCCCGGTGGGAGGACCGGCGGTGCCTCCCACCGCTGTGATGAGATAGAACCAGCCACCGCGGCGCAGCAGCTTTGGCCCCTCCGGGGCAAAATTCTCCACCACCCAGTGGTCGGGATAGCGCCAGGGATCATAGGCGGTTTCCAGTTCCCCATCGGCGGAGAGACCATCGTGAGAAAGCCGCACCTTGCGGATACCGTTCACAAACAGATAGCGGCGACCGTCTTCTCCCACCACATGACCGGGATCGATACAACCGGGTATTTTTAAATCGATCGGTTCGCTCCAGGGACCGCGGATATCGTCCGCCCAGATAACATAGATGGACCAGCCACGCCCATCCGCCACTGCGGGGATGTATATGTAGTAACGGTCGCCATACTTGCACAGATCCACGGCGAAAACGTTACCAATGGGTTTAAACAGCGCCGGGCCAATGGGAATCCAGTTCACCAGATCGGTGGAGTGCCAGATAACCAGGCCGGGATAGGATTTGAAGGAGGTGAAGGTCATGTAGTAGTCGCGCCCGTCCTTCAGAATAGTGGGATCTGGGCGGTCGCCAGGAAGGATCGGGTTCAAAAAGTACCCGTTGCCAAAATCCGCCTTACGCTGGCCCCCTATCCCCCTAGCCCACATAGGTTGCTGGGTCCCGGAAGACTGCGGGCGCTCGCCGCATTGATCAGCCCTGGCCCGTCCGCCGAGGAAAGGAGCGGATGCGGCCCCCGCGATCAATGTCTTAAACAGGTTGCGACGGGAATCATCTACCATCGGTTATCTGCCCCATACCCCCCTCAGCTCGCCCCCTTTCCCGCTTGCGGGAAAGGGGGCGATATAAAGGCCCGAGCCTCAACCGTCGCAGCGCAAAGTCGCGCTATCCGCACCGCCGGGCACATATTTGATATCCGCCAAAGCCAGTGACAACGCCTCATCGCTCTCCAGCAACAGGCTGCTCTCAATGCGGGAGAAATCCACCCCCTGTTTCGCAAAGCACTGCAGATCAATGGACATCTCTGTCCATTCCTGGGTCTGCAACTGCCGCAACGACTCGCGCAGCGATAGACCGCCGGTGCAGTCATCACCACAGCCCACCGATGCACGTACCTCACCACGCGGCTCTTCGTCCAAGCGCAACTTCAGGCTGAGGGTGCCACCGGACTCCAGATAGCGGCTCATGTCCTGCGGTTTCCCCGCGCGCAGGGCCACGCCGCCGGGGCGCAGGCCGGCCCACTGCACCAGGCGCGCGTCTTCCTGATTACGCATATCGATGGCGCTTACGCGAATATTGCCGTCGCTGCTCTCGGCCACATTGCCCTCTACTTCAATCGGTGCACTGCCCTCGTCGAGCAACACAAGGTTCCAGGGCGCGCGCGGGCGCCATACCATCATCCAGGCATCCTCGAGTCTGCCTTCGGCGTAGCTCTCCCCCTGTTCCGTGAGGTCGGATGCTATTTCAACCTTGTCGCTGTAGGTGAGGCCGTAGCCATAGGCAAACAGCGGATCATAGTCATCATCGCCCAGGTTGAGCGGTGTTTGATCCACCAACAGCGGCCAGCTGAATGAAAGTTTACCGGTAAAGTCATGGCGGATTTTGCCGTCGGCATCAGTGAGGATTACATCGGCCACCCCTGCGCCTTCAGAGCCCGGCAGCCAGGCGGCGACAAAAGCGTCAGACGCATTCAGCTCTTTGTTGACCCACAGCGGGCGACCGGAAATAAAAATACTCACCACCGGAATGCCCTGGGCCTTGAGTTTTTTCAGCAGCGCCAGATCGGTTTTGGTACCGAACTGATATTCAAGACTGGTGATGTCCCCGTGCCATTCCGCATAGGGGTCTTCGCCAAAGACCACCACGGCCACATCCGGCCGCTCGGCGTCGGTAAAGGTATCTACGGAGAATTCTCCGTCGACAGACAATACGGCTTCACCACCGGCACTTTCCACAGCGGTTTTAATGCCTGCGTAAATGGAAGTAGCCCCAGGGAAATCCGCCTGACTGTTGCCGGTGCCCTGCCAGGAAATCGTCCAGCCGCCGCTCTGCTTGGCGATATTGTCTGCGCCGTCGCCGGCGACGAGAATTTTCTGTTTTGGATTAAGGGGCAACAGCTGACCATTGTTCTTCAGCAATACCAGCGATTTGCGCACCGCCTCGCGGGCTATGGCTCTGTGCTCTGGGCTGCCGAGAATACCGGTAGCGCCTGCCAGTGGTTTGTTGCGCTCGAACAGGCCCGCGCGCATTTTTACCCGCAGTATGCGCGTCACCGCGTCATCTATGCGGCTTGTGGGAATTTCACCACTCTTGGCCTGTGCAAGCGTGTTCTCGTAAAGCGCCTTCCAGTCGGAAGGTACCATAAACATATCCAGCCCCGCGTTGATCGCCTGGGGACAGCTCTCCAGGGTGCAACCTTCAACGAAGCGGTGGCCGTTCCAGTCTCCCACCACAAAACCGTCAAAGCCCAAGCGACCTTTCAGTACATCGGTCAGCAGGTATTTGTGTCCGTGTAGCCTTACCCCTTTCCAGCTGTTGAAGGAGGCCATCACAGTCTGCACGCCCGCCTCCAGCGCGGCGATATAGCCTGCGGCATGGATCTCCGCGAGCTCTTCTTCACTGGCAGGGGTATCGCCGCGGTCCATACCGCGATCGGTGCCGCCATCGCCGATAAAGTGCTTGGTGGCGGAGATGAGCTTTTCACCGCCGAGGAATTCCGCCGAGGACTTTTCCCCCTGAATGCCTTCCACCATGGCGCGGGCGTATTCGCGCACGATTTTCGGGTCCTCGGAATAGCTCTCAAAGGTGCGCCCCCAGCGGTCGTCACGCACCACCGCCACCGTCGGTGCAAAGGTCCAGTCAATTCCGGTTACCGCCACCTCGCGCGCGGTGGCCTCGCCGATACGGCGGATCAACTGCGGGTCCCGTGTGGCGCCGAGGCCGATATTGTGCGGAAACAGAGTTGCGCCGATTACATTGTTGTGGCCGTGCACTGCGTCGGAGCCCCAGAGTACCGGGATTGCCACGCCGCCGTCGGAAGTATCCATGGACGCGCGGTGATAGGCTTCCGCCAGCGCGAGCCAGTCTTCAGGCTTGGCAAATTTGTCGTTGTTCGGGTAGGTGCCGCCGCCGTTTAGAATCGAACCCAGGTGATAGTTCTTCACGTCTTCCGGGGTGGCGTACTTGATCTCCGCCTGAATTAACTGGCCGACCTTTTCTTCCAGCGTCATTTTCGCCAGTTGGGCTGCAATCCGCTTTTCAATTTCCGGGTCTTTCGCCAGCGCCGGTTCGAGCTTCGGCCAGGGGCTGTTATCCGTGACCGTATGGCTTTCTGTGGTTTTATCTCCAGTCCCACAGCCGCACAACAGCGCCGCTATTACTGGGGCTATCAATCTCTTTTTCACTATAAAGTTCTCCCTTCGCCTATCGTTTTTATTGCTGTGGCGCGATTATCTTTTTATTTGTTCGATAAAATTTTCCAACTCTAATTTCATAGTCTCAGATCAGATTCAGATACAAAAGCTCAATTCATCCACCAACGGATCATTAAACATCTTCTCTGCAGCCAACTGCCTATTTATCGAGAGAAAGTTGTCGGCGGCATTATTCTATCTATTTGCCGATTGATAAACCTATGATTGATCCGCATAAGCTCTGTCATATTTTCAGGAAGCGCGCGCAAACAATGGGATTCGAAAACGCACGATAAAATCTCTGTATCCAACAACCTTGAAAGGTTCCCTATCGCCTGCGTTTCTCGTGCGATCACAGGGTTTCTTTAAAGCCAGGGAACGAGTTAATCGATGATTTCTGAATGATCCGCCGTAAGATTCAGTGGGAATTTCTCGGTGTGCCGTGACACTCGACAATATGCAGGTGCGCTTCCTTCAGGTCCATATCGCTACCGTCGGCAAGCTGGGTAACGGTGTTGCGGTATATCTCCTGCCAGGGGGTTTGATTGACCAGTCGCGGCGGCTGCCAGCGGGCGCGGCGACGCTGTAGTTCTCCGTCTTCTACCAGCACATGCACTTGGTTTTTATTCAGATCAATTTCCACTATGTCATTGGTCTCAAGAAGCGCAAGACCACCGCCCACCGCCGCCTCGGGAGAGGCGTTCAATATAGAAGGGCTGGCAGAGGTGCCACTCTGACGGCCATCGCCGATGCAAGGCAGACAGCTAACACCGCGTTTGATCAGATAATTGGGCGGGCGCATATTGACCACTTCCGCGGAACCGGGATAACCCACTGGGCCGCAGTTGCGAATGACCAGTATGCAGTGTTCGTCGATCTCCAGTGCCGGATCGTCGATTCGGCGGTGGTAATCCTCGGGGCCTTCGAACACTATGGCGCGGCCGCGCAGTACATTGGGGTGTTCGGGGTTGGAAAGATAGTTTTTACGAAAATCATCGCCGATCACGGATTTTTTCATAATCGCCGAGTCGAACAGGTTGCCACGCATAACGGCAAAACCCGCATTTTCCCGCAGCGGATCATCGAAGGAGCGTATAACCTGCGTATTGCGGGGTAACTGCCGAGCGTAATTCTCACCGATAGTTCTACCGTTTACACTCCGGCAGCTGCCGTCGATAAGCTCCGCGCGCAGCAGCTCGCCCATTACCGCGGGGACGCCGCCGGCACGGTAAAAATCCTCGCCCAGATATTCGCCCGCCGGCTGACAGTTAACCAGCAGGGGAATTTTTTCGCCGAAGGTTTGCCAGTCGTCGATGGACAGTTCCACCCCCAGGCGGTTGGCGATCGCTTGCAAATGGGGCGGCGCATTGGTGGAGCCGCCAATTGCGGAACAGAGGCGCACGGCGTTGAGAAAAGCCGCGCGAGTCATAATGTCCGAGGGTTTCAGATCTTCCCACACCATATCGACAATGCGTCGCCCGGTGTAATAGGCCATGGCCGGACGTTCCTTGTAGGGCGCAGGTATAGCTGCGCAACCGGGCAGAGACATACCCAGCCCCTCGGCGAGACAGTTCATTGTCAGCGCCGTGCCCATGGTGTTGCAGTGGCCGACGGAGGGCGCAGAGCGGGTGACATTCTGCATAAACTGCTCGTAATCGATATCGCCGCGGGCATAGTCCTCCCGCGAACGCCAAATAATGGTCCCGGAGCCCACCCGCTGTTCTTCGTTATTTTTTGTCTCCCAGCCGTTCAGCATGGGACCGCCGGATAGAACGATTGCCGGGATATCAACCGCCGCCGCTGCCATCAAAGTGGCCGGCGTGGTCTTGTCGCAACCGGTGGTGAGCACCACACCGTCTAGGGGATAGCCATAAAGAATTTCTACCAGCCCCAGATAGGCCAGGTTGCGGTCCAGCGCGGCAGTGGGACGTTTGCCCATTTCCGCAATGGGATGCACGGGAAATTCCAGCGGAATACCGCCCGCGTCGCGGATGCCCTCGCGCACCCTCTGTGCCAGCTCCCTGTGGTGGCGGTTGCAGGGCGTAAGATCGCTCCCTGTCTGGGCGATGCCGATAATCGGCTTACCGGACTGTAATTCCTCCCGGGTGAGGCCGTAGTTCAGATAGCGCTCGATATAGATAGCCGTGTGGTCCGGATGGTTCGGGTCATTGAACCAATCGGCACTGCGGAGCTTTCTTTTTTTATTCATCAATTGACAACCAAACCTTCGCGAAAATTGCCGCTCAGAGCGACGTGATACTGCAGGCCGGTGCCCTGCTGAGTCGCTGGCACCGGCCACTCTTGGCTCAAGCCAGGGTATAGGCCGTCTTCACCGTGGTGTAAAACTCCCTCGCGTAGCTGCCCTGCTCCCGCGCCCCGTAGCTGGAGCCCTTGCGGCCGCCGAAGGGCACGTGGTAATCCACACCGGCGGTGGGCACATTGACCATCACCATGCCCGCCTGAGCGTTGGCCTTGAAGTGGCTGGCGTGTTTGAGCGAACGGGTGACGATACCCGCGGAGAGGCCGAATTCCGTGTCGTTGGCGAGCGCCAGCGCCTGCTCGTAGTCATCGGCGCGGATTACCGTGGCAACGGGGCCGAAAATTTCCTCGCGGTTTATGCGCATCTGCGGCTCGGTGCCGGTAAACAGGGCCGGGGTCAGATAGAAGCCCGGCGTTTCCCGCTCCACCCGCTCGCCACCACACACCAGGGTCGCCCCTTCGCCACGACCGATGTCGATGTAGTCGAGGTCCTGCTTGAGCTGGCGCTCGTCCACCACCGGACCGATATGGGTACCGGCCTTTAGCGCGTGGTCGGTGACCAGCGCTTTCATGCGCTCGCACACCGCTTCGACAAAGCGATCGTGTATGCCACTGGTGACAATCAAGCGGCTGGAAGCGGTACACCGCTGGCCGGTGGAGAAAAAGGCGCCATTAACCGCGCACTCGACCGCGGTATCCAGATCGGCGTCGTCGAGAACAACCAGAGGGTTTTTGCCCCCCATCTCCAGCTGCACCTTGGCCAGGCGCGCGGCGGCGACCGCGGCGATGCGGCGGCCGGTATTCTGCGAGCCGGTAAAGCTGATGGCGTCCACCTGGGGATGATTGACCAGCGCATCGCCGATGACGCGACCGGGGCCCATCACCAGATTGAAAACACCGTCGGGCACACCCGCTTCCGCAATGATCTGCGCCAGCGCGTGGGCGGAACCGGGCACCAGCTCCGCCGGCTTGAACACCACGCAATTACCGTAGGCCAGTGCCGGCGCTATCTTCCAGGCGGGGATGGCGATCGGGAAGTTCCACGGCGTAATCAGGCCGATCACCCCAAGGGCTTCGCGGGTAACGGACACCTCCAGTCCGGGGCGGACCGACGGTTGCAGTTCACCCCGCAACTGTAGAATTTCACCGGAGAAGAACTTAAATATCTGCCCGGCACGCACCACTTCACCGGTGGCTTCCGGCAGCGTCTTGCCCTCCTCGCGGGCGAGCAGTTCACCCAGTTGCGCGCGGCGATCGAGAATCATCTGGCCAATACGGTCGAGCAGCTCGCTGCGGCTTTGAATACCGCTGCGGGACCAGGCGGGAAACGCTTGGCGGGCTGCGGCTACAGCCTCATCCAGCTGGGCCGGGCTGGCCTCGGCGTATTCGCCGATCCGGTCGTTGGTGTCGGAGGGATTGATATTGGCGATGGTGCCCTGGCCCTCCCGCCATTCTCCGCCGATGTAATTGCAGTGGATCGTCATGATTACCTCTTGGTTTTGCCAATTTTGTTGACGGGTCCGCGCCCTACAACAACCCCCTTGCCGTCAGGTTGTGCATGAGCGCAGAGATACCGAAGGTCCATGGGGGCGCCTTGTCGCTGGTAGTGACCGTGTTGATCAACGCCCCCAGCCTGGGGGAGCGGATGGTCACCCGGTCCCCCACCTTGTGTGTGAACCCCTGTCCGGGCAGATCGCGGTCCTGGGTGGGCGCGAACAGAGTGCCGGTGAACAGCGCCAGGCCATCCGGGTACTGGTGGTTTTCACCAATGGTCTGGGCCACCAGATCCAGCGGATCGCGGCTGATTTCTGTCATCGGACTGACTTCGCGCAGGCGGAAACCGTCCTCGCCCTCGATTTCCAGAGTTACCTCGGCATGGCGCACCTCATCCATGGAAAAGCGCTCGTCAAAGAGGCGCACGAAAGGGCCGATGGCGCAGGAGGCGTTGTTGTCCTTGGCCTTGCCCAGCAGCAGCGCGCTTCTACCTTCGATATCCCGCAGGTTGACGTCGTTGCCGAGAGTCGCCCCTCGGGGACGGCCGCGGCTGTCCACCAATAGCACGACCTCCGGTTCCGGGTTGTTCCAGTGGGAAATCGGGTGAATCCCCACCTGCTCGCCAGGCCCCACCGCGGACAGGGGTTGGGCCTTGGTAAAGACTTCCGCCAGGGGGCCGATGCCCACTTCCAGGTATTGCGACCAGATACCCTGCTGTTGCAACGCCGCCTTCAGCGTTTCCGCCTCGGCGGAGCCGGGCACCACAGCGCCGATATCGCCCCCGATTTTTTCCGCCAGTAAGCTGCGCAGCGCCTCGGCCCGGCCCGGATCACCACCGGCGCGCTCTTCAATCACCCGCTCCAACATACTGCAGGCGAAAGTGACGCCGCAGGCCTTGATCGCCTGCAGGTCCACCGGTGCCAGCAGGTAGGGATAGCGCGGGTCTCTCTGCCCCCCGTGCAGTGGCGCCATGCTGTTGTGCAGCAATTCATCCACACCGCACAGACGGCGCTGCTTGCCCGCTGCCAAATCCTGCGGGCAAAAGCCCTTCTCTACGATTTCGGCCAGCGTGGGAGCCAGAGCGGAAAGATCGAAGACGCCATCGTCGCACAGCCAGACAGGGCTGGGCCCCGGCACCGGGGACAGGGTCTCCGGCAGCCACACACGGCCGAGCAAGGTGCCGGCGAGACCATCCTCGGGCAGCAGAAGCCCACGCAAATTGTCGTTGTCGCTCATGAACCCACCAGTGATGTAATCGTTTACAGTAAAACCCGAACAAATACCGCCGGCGGCTAGCCTTGAAACAGCGGCGTCTCCAAGCCAGACACACCGGGCCTGCAACAGAAGAGGCCTCCAGCCAGGGGCTGGCGCTCCAGTTCCGCCTCGCTCAACCCCTTGCGGGCGCTGGTGATATAAAGTTGGTCCCGGCCACCACCGCCGAAGGTGCAGCTGGTCACATTGGACACCGGCAAGGCAATGCGCCCTACGACGTCACCGCCGGGAGAAAAGCGGCTAATGCCCCAGCCGCCCCAGTGGCAAACCCAGAGGCAGCCCTCGCTGTCCACCGTCATGCCGTCCGGATATCCGGCGGAATCCGGCAACTGGAGAAAGAGACGCTTGTTTTGCAAACTGCCGCTATCGCTCACCTCAAAGGCGTAAATACGCCGCCGCAGCGTATCGGTGTGGTAGAGAGTCCCGCCGTCGGGGCTGAACGCCGGGCCATTGGTGATCACATAGTCCGCATCCAGCCGCTGCCAGCGGAGATCTGTATCCAGGCGGTAGAGTGCGCCACTGGGGGCCCTTTCGCCGTCGTCCATACTGCCGGCCCAGAAGCGGCCGACGGCATCCGTCTTGCCGTCATTGAAACGGTTGCCGGGCAGATCCCCCTCGGGGCCACCGAGCAATTCCAAACGCGCAGTACCGCCGTCGAGGAAAAGCAGTGCGAAGCCGTCGCGGGTAGCGCAGACAAAGCCCCCGCCGGCACGGGGCGCCAGGGCCGATACCTGGGCATTGATGCGCCAGCTGGCCCGCTCCCGGGACTCGGGGATGTAGCGGTGCAGTCTGTATTCCTTGATATCCACCCAGTAGACCGCCCGCTCCCGCGCCACCCACACAGGCCCTTCGCCAAGGGTGGCACCTGCGGGCCAGACACACTCCGCACTCAGCTCCCGCACGCGTCATCCCTCCATCTGTTCCAGTTCGCGTCCCTTGGTTTCGTGTACCCAGCGGGAAACAAAAAGGATGGAGATAAAGGCACCCAGCGCATAGAGGCCATAACTGCCGGACAATTGGATGGCCGCCAGTAACATGGGGAAAGTCCAGGTGATCAAAAAGTTGGAGCCCCACTGGGCCAGGCCGCTGACCGCCAGGCCGGAGCCGCGGATCTGGTTGGGGAACATCTCTCCGAGCATCACCCACATCACCGGCCCCCAGGAGGCGTTGAAAAAGACCACATAGGCATTGGCCGCCAATAGCGCCACTGTACCAACGGTATCGGAAAGCTGCAGGGAACCGTTTTCATCGAGGGTGGCCTGGGAGAAAGCCGCCGCCATCACCGCCAGGGTCGCCGCCATGCCCACCGAGCCCCAAAAGAGCAACGGCTTGCGGCCCACCTTGTCGATCAGCAGCAGTGCGGTGATCACCGCGGCGATACTCACCGCGCCGGACACCACGTTGATCAGTAGGGCATCGCTTTCGGTGAAGCCCACGGACTGCCAGAGCACAGCGCCGTAGTAGAAGACCACATTGATGCCCACCAGCTGTTGGAAGGAGGCCAGGCCAATGCCCACCCAGACGATTTTGCGCAAGCCGCCTCCGGGGGCTTTCAGGTCGGAGAATTTGGGCCTGTGGTCAGAGGACAGCGAGCGCTCGATATCCGCCACCTTTTGCCTGCCCTCGCGCTCGCCGAACAGCCTGCCGAGCACTGCGCCGGCGCGCGCTTTCCTGCCGCTAGCCACCAGGAAACGCGGGCTCTCCGGGATAAAAAAGAGACCGATCAGAAAGATGGTTGCCGGCAGCAACTCCACCCAGAACATCCAGCGCCAGGTCTCGAACCCCCACCAGAACTCGGTGGTGGAAGAGCCGGCCCAGCGGGCCAGGCAGTAGTTGCTGACAAAGGCACCGAACAGTCCGAAGATAATCGCCACCTGTTGGACCGTGGCCAGGCGCCCGCGGTAGGCAGCCGGCGCCACCTCGCTGATATAGGCCGGTGTCATCACACTGGCCGCGCCGACCGCAAGGCCGCCCAGCACCCGGTAAACAACGAACTCCAAGGAACCGGAGGCGATACCGGAACCCCAGGCGCTGACGATAAAGAAAACAGCCGCTGTTATCAGTAGCGCCCTGCGCCCGTAAATATCCGCCAGCCGCCCGGCAAAAAAGGCGCCCACTGCACAGCCGAGCAGCATGGAGGCCACATTAAAGCCCGTACCGGCGCTGTCGGAATGAAACGCCGCCTGCAGGCCGTCTACGGTGCCGTTGATGACGCCGCTGTCGAAGCCGAACAGAAAACCGCCGATGGTCGCTACGGTGCTGATGGCGATAACGAGAAAGTGGTTAGTCTCGGAGGCGACGGCACCGGATACCCGGTCCGATACCGCACTGGTGGAAGTGGGATTCATATTCTTATTTCCCTCATTCGCTGTGGCCCGCGGGCCGGTTTATTTATTGTTTTGCTATTTTGTCAGCTTTAGCCGCAGCTTTATTTCTTATTTTTGTTTTCATGGCAGCAGATTCGACGGGAATTGCAGCCGTCTTACCCACCTGTGCTCTTCACATTAATGTAAACGTTTACATTCCGTCAAGGGCGAGAGCGATGTGCAGGACCTGTAGCGGGCAAGCGGTTCCGCCGCTGTATCACTTCGGCGGCGCGGCGCTGGATTCACGCACCACAAGTCGGTGCGACACGATTTCCGGCCCCGCACCAATATCGCCGCCGTCGATGGCGCGGCACAGGCGACGCATAGTGCGTTCGCCGATTTCCTCGACGGGTTGGGCGACGGTGGTCAGTGGCGGGTCGAGAATTTCCGCGTAGCGGATATCGTCGAACCCCACCACGGAGATATCTTGCGGAATACGCAAACCGGCGCGGCGGATCTCGCGCATGGCGCCCATTGCCATCTCATCATTGGCGCAAAAAATAGCCGTGGGCCGCGCCTCCAGTGCCAGCAGCCGGCGCGTGGCCGCGCGGGCACCCTCCAGCGTCTGGCGCCCTTCCACCACCCAGTGCTCGGAGACCGCGAGACCAGCAGCGGCCATAGCACTGCGATAGCCCTGTTCCCTGTCGCGGGTCAGCAGTGAAGCCGCCAGACCGGAAATAAAAGCGATGCGTTTATGACCCAGACCGATCAAATGCTCTGTGGCCTCGGCGGCGGCGCGGGCATTGTCCACCCGCACACTGGGGAAGGGACTGAGCTGGGGCGCCACCGCTTCACAGCCGACCACTATCGGCGGCACACGACCGCCTTTGCCGGTCACTTCGGCGTCGCCCTGCATAAACGGCGAGATACTCGCCAACAGCACAATGCCATCGGCCTGCTTGGAAAAAACGATATCGGTGTACTCGTCGAAAGCATGGGTGTTGAACTGGGTTTCGCGGATCAGGATGCTGTACCCCTCTTCGTCGGCAACCCGCCAGATGCCCCGCATTACTCCGGCAAAGAAGGGGTCACCTACCGAGGGCAGCACTACCACC
Source organism: Microbulbifer thermotolerans (assembly GCF_001617625.1). Taxonomy (NCBI): domain Bacteria; kingdom Pseudomonadati; phylum Pseudomonadota; class Gammaproteobacteria; order Cellvibrionales; family Microbulbiferaceae; genus Microbulbifer; species Microbulbifer thermotolerans. Next base: position 3,289,032 of record NZ_CP014864.1, read on the forward strand.
ACCAGACTGGTTTTACCGCGGCGGAAATTGCGTGCCAATGTATTGGGGGCGTAACCGGTCTGACGGATCGCCTCCCGCACTTTTTTGCGGGTCTTTTCGCGCACAGCTTCGGGACTGTTCAGATAGCGCGACACAGTGGCGATGGAAACGCCGGCGAGCTTGGCCACATCTTTGATCGACAAAGTAAAAGTCCTTGAGATGCCCAATAAAAGGCCGATGTTAGCGTTTCCTTCACGAAAATTCCCGCAAATACGCCCGGGCACCCCCACATTTGTAAACGTTTACATCATTTGCTAGCCTAGCTGGAATTCGACCATTGACTGCCGGCCAGCCGAGGCTGCGCATGTAGAGATAGAGGAAATGACCAACAACAACAGACTGGCGGTGATTACCGGCGGCACAACCGGCATCGGCAGGGGGATCTCATTGAGGCTCGCCGAGGCCGGCTGGGCTATCGCGGTCAACAATTTGGAGGCCGAGGACGCGTCAGCCCTGCAACTGGTACGAGAAGTGGAAGCCATGGGTGGACGCGCCTGGTACGCCCCCTGCGATGTGGGTGACAGCCGCTCCGTGGACCGCTTTTTCCACGGCCTGACTGACCACTTTCAGCAGGCACCAAACCTGCTGGTCAACAACGCCGGGATACAGACCTGGGCGCCGCTGCTCGACCTGGCTGAAGAAGATTGGGACAGGGTAATTAACACCAACCTAAAAGGCTGTTTTCTGAACACCCAACGCGCCGCGCGCCTGATGGTGGAGGCCGGCAGCGGGGGCAGCATCGTCAATATCGGCTCCGGATGCAACAAACTGGCCTTTCCGCGATTGGTGGACTATGCGGCCAGCAAAGGGGGCATAGAAATGCTCACCAAGGCATCCGCCATCGAGCTGGGGGAGTATGGCATCCGCGTCAACTGCGTGGCCCCCGGAGGGGTGCTGGTGGAGCGAACCGAGCGGGAAGCGCCGGACTACGCGGCATCCTGGTCCGCCATCACCCCGCTCGGCCGGGTGGGCTACGCCCGGGATATCGCCGATGCGGTATTGTTTCTCGCCGGAGAGGAATCGTCCTTTATCAGCGGCCAGACCCTGTGGGTAGACGGGGGCGCCTTTAGCAAAGCCAACTGGCCCTACGCCAACACGGAAGAAACCGTACCGGACTTGACCCGGGAGGAATCCGCGTAAAAAAACCACCCCTTGGCGATCTGCAGTGCCCGCAGAAAAAAAGCCCCTGTGGTTCAGGGGCTTTTTTGTCAAGTGGCTGCCGCTTCCTCAGCTTCCGCGCCCGGCTCACTGCCGGCCTCCCTGACAAAGAACACTGACACGGCTCCCAGCGCCATAAACACACCCGCCAGCACAAGAATATAGATGGCCTGGTTGCCGAACAGCCCTGCCAGAATCGGCCCCGCCACCAGCGCGGACAATATCTGCGGCGCAGCGATGGTGAAATTGAAAATGCCCATATAGACACCGGTTTTATCCGCCGGCAAAGAATCGGAAAGAATCGCGTAGGGCATGGCCAGTATCGCCGCCCAGGCGATACCCACCCCCACCATCGGCAGCAGCAGACCGAGGGCGCCGCTGGGCACTGTCACCTCCGTGATCAACAGATTCACCGCCACCGGCTCGCCCCCCTGGAACAGCAGGAAGCTGATATAGCCGGCGCCGCCGGCCAGCAGCGACAGCGCGTAGGTGAGCTTGCGTCCCAGTGTATTGGCCACTTTCGCCAGCACAACGGAAAAGATGGCGGCAAACAGCGAATAACCGGCAAAGAGGATACCTACCCAGTCGCCAGCGGCCCCCTTGGCTGCGGCGATATGCGCAGGCACCTGACCGACGCTCTCCAGATAGTGGGAGTCGAACCACTTGGCCTCCACACCCCAGACATGCTGAGTGATCGCGGGAGTGGTGTAGACCCACATGATAAAGAGCGCGAACCAAGAGAAGAATTGCACCACGGCCAGCTGGCGCATGGTCTTGGGCATGGTGATCAACAACCGCAGGAATCCGCCAATCCGCTGGGACAGGGGCTTGTGCTCCGCCTGTGTGCGGGCCAGTTGTTCCGCGTCTATGCCCTTGTAGGCCGCATACTGCGCCGGTGGGTACTCTTTGGTGCGGATCACCGTCCACAATACAGACCCCAGCAGCACCGTGCCGCCAATATAAAAGGCCCAGATCACCGAGGGCGCCACTTCACCGGCGCGGGCGCTGTTTTCCAATCCGATGACATTGGTCAGTACAAACGGCAGTATCGAGCCGCACACAGCGCCGATATTGATCAGCAGCGACTGCACCGAGTAGCCCAAGGTGCGCTGCTCAGAAGGCACCATATCCGAAACCAAAGCGCGGAATGGCTGCATGGTGACGTTAAAGGCTGCATCCATCAGCGCCAGCATCACGCCGCCAAACAGTATCGGGGCGACAAAAGCCACCACGATACCGGCATTGGGCATCAATGCCATTCCCAGAGCAGCCGCTATAGCACCAAAAAGGATATAGGGGCTGCGGCGCCCGAAGCGGTTCCAGGTGCGATCCGAGGCAGAGCCGACAATCGGCTGCACAATCAGGCCCATCAGCGGCGCCACTATCCAAAAGAAGGACAGCGAGTGCAGGTCGGCGCCCAGATCGGAGAGGATACGGCTGGCGTTGGCATTTTGCAGTGCGAAACCGAACTGTACACCGAGAAAACCGAGGCTGACGTTCCAAACCTGCCAGAAAGGCAGACGAGGCTGTTGCACGGGCCGCACATCGGCGCCGGAAGCTGATTCAGTCATGGGGGTCACCGCTGATAACTGATTATGATTATGCGCGGATTGTGTCAGGAGTGTGAACGGGGGCCCTCCTCCCCCCTCAGGGGGGAGAAAGCTCCAGTGTTTCCAGGCAGCTTGCACCGCCCCGCTTGCCGCCATTAGCCGGCCGCGGAAGAAACTCCGATTTATGCCGCGAGCGGAACCTCAGTATCGCCACAGGTGCCACACCCGGGTTCCGGTGCACTATTTTGCGATCTCCCCCCAAACAGAGGGGGATATCACCCGCTCCGAAACACTACACAATCAAACTCGGGAAGTTGTAACCATAATCATTCGGAGCCCGCCATGAAACGCCTATCGACACTGCTGCTCGCACTCGCCTGTGCGTCCACCGCACACGCGGAGACCACCGTGGACCGGATAGAACCACCCAGCTGGTGGACCGGCATGGCAGTGCCGGTCCTGCAGCTGATGCTGCACGGAGACGATATCGCCGAGCTAGAAGCACAGATCGACCACCCCGGCGTTACCCTGCTGGACACCCAGCGCACGGAAAACCCCAACTATCTGTTTATCAATCTGCAGCTGTCCCCGGAGGCAAAACCGGGCCAAATGGCAATCACCCTGTTTCACCGCGGCGAAACAGAGGCCGTCGTCAACTACCAACTAAATAGACGCACACCCGGCTCCGCCGAGCGCCGCGGTTTCGACGCCACGGACGCTATATACCTAATCACCCCGGACCGGTTTGCCAATGGCAACCCGGCTAACGACCGCAGCGCTGATATGCTTGAGGGGCCAGACCGCAAACATCCCGGCGGCCGTCACGGCGGCGATATCGCCGGTATGCGCGCACATCTCGACTATATCGCGGACATGGGTTTCACCCAGATCTGGCCCAATCCCCTGCTGGAAAATAACCAACCGGCCTACTCCTACCACGGCTACTCCGCCACCGATCACTACCGCATAGACCCGCGCTTCGGCAGCAACGAAGACTTCCGCGAATTTGTCACCGCCGCGCGGGAAAAAGGGCTGGGCGTCATCCAGGATGTTGTACTCAACCATATCGGCGACCATCACTGGTGGATGCGCGACCTGCCCGCTGGCGACTGGCTGAACGGCCGAGCTACTGAGAAGAATGGATACCGGATAACCAACCACGCCCGCTTCACCCACGTAGACCCCTACGCGAGTGAATACGATAAAGAAGGTTTTACCGAGGGCTGGTTCGTGGACTCCATGCCGGATCTGAATCAGCGCAATCCACTGGTGGCCAACTACCTGATCCAAAACAGCCTCTGGTGGATCGAATACGCGGGGCTCTCCGGAATCCGCGCCGACACCTATGCCTATTCCGATGCGGATTTCCTGCAGCAATGGGCGGCGCGTATCCGGCGTGAATACCCGAACTTCAATATTGTCGGCGAAGAGTGGACCCGCAATCCGGCGCTGGTAGCCCACTGGCAGCGGAGCGAAAGCGAGCCGGTCACCGGCGGGCGACTGAAAAGTATGATGGACTTTCCCATCTTTTACGCGCTGCGTGAAGGACTGGCCCAGAGCGACAGCTGGGAGAGCGGCCTGACACGTCTCTACGAAGGATTGGCCAATGACTTTCTCTACCCGGAACCCAACCGCCTGGTGATCTTCGGCGGCAACCACGATACCAGCCGCCTTTTCAGCGCACTGGATGAAGACCCCGCACTGTTCAAAATGGCCGTCGCCTATATTGCCACCATGCGCGGCATACCGCAGTTCTTCTACGGCGATGAAATACTCATGCGAAGCCCCAAACAACGCGACGACGGCATAGTGCGCAGCGACTTCCCCGGCGGCTGGGCCGACGACAAGCGCAACGCCTTCACCGGCAAGGGACTGAGCAAACCGCAGAAAACCGCCCAGGACATGGTGCGCAAGCTGTTCAGCTGGCGCAAGCAGACACCGGCAGTACACAGCGGAAAACTGAAACACTTTGCGCCCGAAAATGGCACCTATGTCTATTTCCGCTACGACGACAAGAAAAAAATTATGGTGGCCATCAATAAGTCAGACCAAGCGAAGAAACTGGACATGAAGCGATTTGCCGAAGTGATCGACGGCGAGACCCGCGGCACCGATGTGATCAGCGGACGGCGTTATACACTGGCAAATCTGCCCCTTCCCGCCCGGGATGTACTGGTGTTGGAATTACACTAATTAAACAACAAAAACCGAACCGATGATGAAACAGACACTCATACTGCGCGGTTGCGCTTTACTTATCCTACTGTACAGCACTCTGGCCAACTCAGCGGATCTACGGCAATACCGGGAACACCAGTTAAAGAAAAACGCTCTCACCGTCTACACCAGTGACGGCAGTGTCACCCTGACGCCGCTGAGTAAAGCGGCCATGGAAGTCCACTACACACGGGAGGGCATGAAACAGCTGCCCTCTTTCGCCATCGATTACTCGCGGCAACGCAGTGTGAAAACAAAGCTGGCCGAAACTGAGAGCACACTGACCTACAGCACCGCCGATCTCACCGCGGTTATCCACAAGTCGCCGTTTCGCATCGAGTACCTGCACCGGCAAACGCCGTTGATCGGCGAGGAAATCGGTTTCTTCATCAATGAGACCATGCGCGGCTTCCGCTTTGCGCTGTCACCGCAAGAAAAGCTGCTCGGTGGCGGCGAGAGAGCGCTGGGTATGGACCGCCGCGGTCAGCGCCTGCCCCTATACAACAAGGCCCACTACGGCTACACCACCGAATCGGAGCAGATGTATTTCTCCCTGCCGGCAATCCTTTCCAGCAATAAATACATACTGCTGTTTGACAACTCCGCCACAGGCACACTGGACCTGGGGGCAAGTGAGGAAAATGTACTGCAGTTCGAAGCGGCCGCCGGACGCACCTCCTACATCATCATCAGCGGCGAAAGCTATCCGCAACTGATTGAACACTATGTGGACGTCACAGGCCCGCAACCGATGCCGCCGCGCTGGGCACTGGGTAATTTTGCCTCCCGCTTCGGCTACCATACGGAACAGGAAGTGCGTGCCACCGTGGATAAGTTTGCCGAAGAAGACTTTCCGCTGGACGCAGTAGTACTGGATCTCTACTGGTTCGGCCCCGATATCCAGGGCCATATGGGCAATCTGTCTTGGGATAGAGAAGCCTTCCCGGAACCGGAAAAAATGATGGAGGATTTCCGCCAGCGCGGTATCAACACCATTCTGGTAACAGAGCCTTTTATCCTCACCACTTCCAAGCGCTGGGACGAAGCGGTGGCCGCCGATGCACTGGCGAAAAATCTGGCCGGGCAACCCAAGCGTTTCGATTTCTACTTCGGCAATACCGGACTGGTCGATGTCTTCTCCGACAAAGCCGGCGACTGGTTCTGGAATATCTACGACGGCCTGCTGCAACAGGGCGTGGCCGGATGGTGGGGCGACCTGGGAGAGCCGGAGGTACACCCCTCGGACACTGTGCACGCCATCGGCACCGCCGACGAAATCCACAACGCCTACGGCCACCGTTGGGCGCAGTTACTGTTTGAAAGACAAACCGCGAAATACCCCGAGCGCCGCCCCTTTATCATGATGCGCGCCGGTTTCGCCGGCTCTCAACGCTTTGGCATGATCCCCTGGACCGGCGACGTGGCCCGCGAATGGGGCGGCCTCCAGTCTCAGATGGAGCTTTCCCTTTCTATGAGCCTGCTCGGCTTCAGCTACACCCACTCAGACCTGGGCGGCTTTGCCGGTGGTGAAAAGTTCGATCGCGAACTTTATATCCGCTGGCTGCAGTACGGCGTTTTCCAGCCCGTTTACCGCCCCCACGCCCAGGAGCATATCGCTCCCGAGCCGGTATTCCACGATCGCAAGACCAGAAATATCCTGCGCGAATACGTGAAACTCCGCTACCGTCTGCTGCCCTACAACTACACGCTGGCATTTGAGAACAGCCAGACCGGCATGCCGCTAATGCGCCCGCTCTTCTTCGAAGACGAAAACAACCCAGAGCTGATCGATTACAAAGATGCCTACCTGTGGGGCCGGGACTTCCTGGTTGCGCCGATAACTGAAGCCGATATCGACGAGATGGAGGTGAAATTGCCCGGCGGCGTCTGGTTCGATTACTGGAATGACGACCTATACATTGGCGATACCGCGCATGTGGAAGTGGACCTGAAAACCATCCCGGTATTAGTGCGTGCGGGAGCCTTTATCCCCACCATCAGCGACATCGACAACACCCGCGATTACACCAGCGCAAAACTGACACTGGACTACTACGCCCATCCGAGTGCAGTGACCTCCAGCGGCTATATCTATGAAGACGACGGCAAAACCGTCAATGCCTTTGCCCGCGGCCAATATGAAAAACTGGACTTTTCCGCCAGCCGCAATAGCGACGGCATTACATTCAATTTCAATCGTACCGGCGGCGGCTATCAAGGCATGCCGGAACAACGCCATATCACGCTGAAAATTCACAACTGGCAACAAGCTCCAGCCGCGATAGCGGCCGATGGGCAGGAGCTAGCACTGTTCCAACGTGAAAAGGACTTCTCTCGCGCGACCGAGGGCGCTTGGTACGACAAACGCAACGACCAGCTGCTGGTGAAATTTTCCTGGGAAAAACAGCCGTTACAACTGGCCGTCAAGAACCAGTAACAAATACATAGGCAAAAGTAGCGATGAAAAAAATTCAATCTCTTTTTACCGCGGCACTGCTCGCCACCGCGGCGGGCTGTGCAGACGACCCCAGCAACAGTGCGGAAAGAAAGCCTGAATCACTAGCGGAGGAAAAACCGGTAATCTACCAGGTAATGACCCGTCTGTACGGCAACACCAACCCCACCAACAAACCCTGGGGTACCCTAGAAGAAAACGGCGTAGGCAAATTCAATGACTTTACGCCGGAAGTGCTCGGAGAAATCCGCGACCTGGGCGCCAACTATATCTGGTACACCGGCGCCCTGCACCATGCACTTGTAGGAGACTACACCGAGTACGGCATCGGCAACGACGACCCGGACGTCGTCAAGGGCCGCGCCGGTTCACCCTATGCCATCAAAGACTACTACAGCGTAAACCCCGATCTAGCGGAAAACCCCGCCCAACGCCTCGACGAATTCCGCGCGCTAATCGAAAGGAGTCACGAGCAGGGACTCAAGGTCATTATTGATATTGTTCCGAATCATGTGGCCCGCGCCTATCACTCCGTACAAAAACCAGAGGGCGTGCGGGATTTCGGCGCGGACGATGACACCTCCGTGACCTATGCCCGGAACAACAACTTTTATTACGTGATCGGCGAAGACTTTAAAGTTCCAGAGAACGACGACTACAAACCGCTGAATGGCGAGCCCCACCCACTGGTGGATGGAAAATTCCACGAGAGCCCGGCCAAGTGGACCGGCAATGGTGCCCGCGCCGCACAACCGGATATCAACGACTGGTACGAGACCGTCAAGATCAACTTCGGTGTGCGCCCGGATGGCAGCAAGGACTTCCCCGAACTCAGCGCCGAATTCGCGCAAAAGGATTACAAGGCCCACGCCGAATTCTGGGCCGACAAAGATGTGCCGGACACCTGGAAGAAATTCCGCAATATCGCCGATTACTGGCTCAGCTTCGGCGTGGACGGCTTCCGCTACGATATGGCCGGCATGGTCCCGGTGGAGTTCTGGAGCTACCTGAACTCATCGATCAAGATGAAAAAACCGGATGCGCTGCTGCTCGCGGAGATCTATACCCCCGAACGCTACCGCGACTATATTCACCTGGGCAAGATGGACTACCTCTACGACAAGGTGGGCACCTACGATACCCTGCGCGCGATTATGGCCGGTAATGAAAGCACCGACGCCCTGGTGCCGCTGCAGCAAAGCCTCGCGGATATAGCGCCGCATATGCTGCACTTTATGGAAAACCACGATGAACAGCGCATCGCCAGCGGCGAGTTCGCCGGCAATGCCGAAGCTGGCAAACCGGCAATGTTAGTTTCCGCCACCATTTCTGCAGCACCCACCCTGGTTTACTTTGGCCAGGAACTGGGGGAAGCCGCCGCTGAAGATGCCGGCTTCGGCAAAGCCTCCCGCACCACCATCTTCGACTACTGGTCTGTACCCAGCGTGCGCCGCTGGCTGCTGGGTGAATCCACCGAGCAGGAAAAACAACTGCGCGATTTCTACAAACGCCTGATGAACTTCTCTGCCGCCAGCCCGGCACTGCGCGGTAACTATCTGGAAATTCACAGTTATAACCGCGAACACAATCGGGATTATGACGGGCAGCTATTCGCATTCGCGCGCTGGACAGAAGGCGAAAAACTGCTGGTAGTGGCTAACTTCGGAAAGGAAAGCAAAGATGTGACACTGCGGTTGCCAGAGACACTGTTACAGCAATGGCGATTAAGAGATGGCACATACAGGCTTACCGACCAGCTCAGCACTGCGGAAAGCACCCTTGTGATTTCCCGGGAGGAAACGAAGATTCCCCTGCAGATCGCACCACTATCCGGCTATATCTTACGCTTAAACCTATAAGCAGATCTATTTTCATAGGTGCGTTTTGGACTTCGGAGTGCTCAGGCAATGGGGTAGATATATAGGTGGCTTTAGATGCTGAACTCCCCTATTACTGGCTAATTTTGACCTTCACATAACAATAAAAACGTCAAAGCGGCTAAGCCCACAAAAACATCACAACAGGAGTAAATAATGAGATATATCAAAAAACTAATCGCTGCACTGGGACTATGTTTCAGCAGCACGGGATTTGCCGCTACCGAAGGCAATACGTACAAACTATACTTTTTGGGCGGCCAGTCGAACATGGAGGGTTTCGGCTATACCAATGAACTACCAAAAGGGGAATTTAAAATTAATGACAGGGTAAAAATTTTTTCTGGACAGCCGGCCCTGGACAACCAAACTCATGGTGGCGTCGGCTTGTGGCAAACTCTAGAACCGGGTTTTGGTACAGGTTTTAAAACCGACGGTAAGAAAAACATACTTTCCGGACGCTTTGGCCCCGAGCTCTTTTTTGGTCAAGTGATGGCCAGCACCTATCCGCAAGAGCGCATTGCCATTATTAAATACGCTGCCGGTGGCACAGGTCTGGCCCAAGGCGTAGGGTATGGAAACTGGCATCCGGACTTCAACGAAGGTGCGGGACTAAATCAATACGACCACGCCTTAAAAACCATACGAAACGCTTTTGCAAATCGCGATATAGATGGCGACGGTGCTCCCGACACCCTGATTCCTTCAGGGATTGTTTGGATGCAAGGAGAGGCCGATGCCTATGACAGCCAGGCTGCCGCCGATGCCTACCGTGCTAACCTTCAGCGCTTAATGGATTTACTGCGGGCCACGCTGCGCGTGGATGACCTGCCCGTGGTCATTGGCAAAATCACCGACTCAGGAATGAGTGAAGACGGGAGCGTAATGGACTACATCAAAACGGTACAAGATGCTCAGCAAGACTACGTAAAAAGTGATACCTGCGCAGCCTACATGACTGCCACGAAAGACTTCGGTTACCTAGATGACGGCTGGCATTACAACACCGAAGGCGTTATTCGCATGGGCGCTGAATTTGCCAAAACGATGAGTAAACTGGAAGCGAAATGTGGTAAATAATGCTCCGAGGTATGTAAGTATTTGATTATACATGCAGGGTATACTGTAAATATGGATACCCTGCATGAAAAAGTACAATTATTGATTGACCCCAGAATTAATATGGAAATAAACGAGTTTCAAAAATCTGAAAACCTGTCAATCTCCATGATATTGGCTGTCATCTATCCGCTGTAACTCTCAGCAATTGTCCACAGACCGCTTCCGCATGACGATTTCTTCTCATTTTGAAAGGTTAGATGTCATTTTCAAGTTCTTCATACATTTTGCTTTGATAGTAGGTACACTAACTAGTATGAACAATCCCTAAAATGCAACTATGCCCAGCCGTCAAATTCCACGCCCCAGGCACCACCACCCACCTGTTTCATTTTTTATCGCCACATTGATCTGGTGTACCGCGTAAATACAGGGAAGAGAGGCTTCCCTAGTATTCCCCACATTCGAGGCAGTGTAGACTGTAAGTCATTGTCCGGTCGTTGACTTCCACCAGGTAGTCGCCGACGACAGGGGTATAGATATCCGCCCCGGTTCGATCGAGCGTTCCATCGGCTCCGCTATCGCCGTAGTTCTGACGCCAATCCCCGTAGACATCGAACTTAAATCGCTGATCCGCCTGACCATCAAAGGAAACCGAAATCTGCCAGGTATGGTCGGCAACAAGAGCCATGGTGTCCACGCCCCAACCATTCGCGGTACCGCGGAAATATAGTTGCGGAAAATTCTGCGCGGCACACTCTCTGCAGGGAGCAGCTACAGCGCCGCCATGAATAGCCGCGGCAGAATTGGCGGCGATATTGAAGGTCGCGTAACCCTTGCCATCAACGGTAATCATATGACCGCTGCAAGCGTCGTCGCCGGCAAGCACGTTGCAGTATTCCCCGGCAGGCAAGCCTGTGTACAAGGTTTGATTGAGCTGGCCGGACTCATTATTGATCACCACAAAACCCTTATTGCCACGGCCAAAGGCGATCTGGTTATTGCCGTTATCCCACCAATTGGTCATCGCTGTGCCATCCACAAAATTGCGGAAGCCAACCATATTGGCAATATTGCCCCACCGGTGCTGACACACCCAGGCACTGTTGGTACAGCCCTGCGGGCCAGTGGCGGGTGGGCCGATGTCGGTATTTGTAAATCTGTAACCGGACATCACTTTGGGATAGCCATAGGGGTGTGCAAGCATAAAAACATTGGCGAGGTTGTATTTTGCTCCATCCTTGTAAGTGAGATTGCCGCCACCACCATGGCCCCGTTCGCGATCGTGGTTATCGACAAAGTTGACCGCTTTATACGACGGCAACAATCCCCAGGACTCACCGATACTGGCAAGGTATTTGATCTGACCGTTAAAGTTACTGGCCAGGTCGGTGCCGTATTTAAATTCAGTCACATGGCCCAGGTAGGTATAATTTCCCGGCTGAATTTCCGCCGCTTCACCCGCCGCACCAATCACTTCGGAAAAGACCCAGGGGTTGCCGGCCTTATTGAGAATCGCCTGCAGGTCTCCCGGCGCCATATGCTTGACCGCGTCCACGCGGAAACCGTCCACCCCCATGCCCTTCAGCTTATTGAAGTAGGCCGCCAATCGATCCTGTACATAACCGGAACCCGTATTCAGATCTGGCAGCCCGCTGAGCCGGCAATTCCACACGTTATAGGCATCACCGTAGTTGCTGACGGTGCAATCAGAGTGGTAATCCTGTGGCGAGAACTCCGGGTGATTGGTCACCGACCAGGGCGTTCCTCCCCAGCCTGTGCCGCCCTGGTTCCAGGCAGCGGTGTGATTTATCACCATATCCGCGTAGACCTTCACCCCAGCGGCGTGACAGCGCTGAATCATGCTCGCCAGCTCCGCTTCGGTGCCACTGCGACTGGTGAGATTGGTATAGGTCACCGGCTGATAGCGCGCCCACCAAGTATCCAGGCTGATATGCTCCTGCGGCGGGGATATCTGCACGGCATCGAATCCCTTGGGGCCGAGGAAATTTTCACACTCGCTGGCAATATCATTCCAGCGCCATTCAAACAGATGCACAAACGCGGTACCCGCACTGGCATTACCGGCAGATAGTGCGCCCAGCGCGAGGCCCACACCACTGAGCCAACACCTGAATCCCTGTGGTTTTTTCATCGTAATTTTCCTTTTCTCTTTTGGGGGGAATCTCTGGTTAATTTGTATAAACGCGCTATAGCGATATTTAGACGCTATCTAGAAAACAAAACTACTGGTGAACTTCTGATTGATTGCTGCTTGGGCTTTAAAGGTGCGCTGCACCGAGACAAATAGCGCAACTGATAGCGTCGTGGATTTTCCAATCCGACGAGACACCTTTTGCGGAACAGGAAAATAGTAGACTGGGGAAGGCAAGCAGCCGGAGCTGAGCGCCGGGAAAGGGATTATTCATCGCTCTGTACCATTATTATTTTTTAGATTTATTGACCGAGCAGCGCGGTACAGCAATGGCTCCGGCTTGTGACAACAGCAGCTTCACAGCCTAGATGGGGATAAAGACGGAACACATCCTCCCCCAAAGGGGGCGTAGTGGAAAATTATGACAGAGATCGCCTTTTGTGCCCGAAAAATGCAGGCCCTCACAGAAAAACGCCGCACAAGGCGGCGGAAATCAGAAGAGAGGATGACGATATAAAAAGGAACAATAATTAAGGAACCTCTGATTAATTCGCGCGAACACTCTGGTAGCTTCCGGGGCGCTCAGGCAATAGGACGGGAATTTCGAAAACGCACGAGTACTTCCCTGTAGCTCCGACGGATACATCCCTGTATCCGACGGAGCTACAGGCGAGTATTCGTGTATTCACATTGCCTGAGCGCCCCTGAAACAACTACAGCGGTCAGACGAATGAATCACAGGCGCCTTAATGGCTGTTTGCGGCCTGTCCCAGCAACAGGAGATCGAACTCCGTATCAAACGCCACCCGGCCGTTCTTAACCACCGCCTCAAGACCGGAATAAAAATCCTTCACTCGTGTACCTTCGGCAAACAAACCGTATACCGGCAGGGATTTTTTCCCGGTGCCAGTACCGATAGATACCAGCACGGACGCTTCTCCCTCCAGCGTGCGGGCAAAAGTGTAGGGCTTGTCCTGCAGTTTTCTGTGCACCCCGGCACCGACTGCCGGGTGCGCCTGGCGGAATTGGCCCAGCTTCCGCCAGTGATCCAGAACCTCACGTTTTTCCGTCTTTTCGAGGTCGCTCCAGTTCATCGGCGTGCGCAGCTGGGCGTCCCCTTCTGCATCACTGGCCATCAGAGGCCGAGCCACTTCGTCGCCGTAATAGATTTGCGCCGCGCCCGGCGCCAGTAACAACTTGAGCGCTGCCTCCCGCGGCCGTTGGCGTTCGCGGTCGAAAGAGTGCGCATCGTCGTGTGAAGTGAGGTAATTGAGTACATTCAAGCCACCGAGCGCCCCGCCGTGCAGCATTTTCGAATAACTGGAAAAGATAGATTCCATATCTTCTTTTGCGGCGCGCGCAGTCATATCGAAATTGATCAGGCTATCGAAGCCATAGTCGAAGAAGTCCACCTTGCGATCACCGAAATCGTATTCGCGCCCGCCGGTGATACCGTAGCCGTAAACTTCCCCGATCATATAAAAATCGCGGTCATCGAGTTTTTTGTCCGGGTTGCGCTTTTTCCAATCCGCCAGTGCGAGGCTCGCCTCCCTCTTCAGCACTTGCCAAACCTCCGGCTCCACATGCTTGACGGTGTCCACCCGGAAGCCGTCCACGCCGTACTCACGCACCCAGTCAGTAATCCACTTCACCAGATAGTATTTCGGTGCGCGCGGATAACCGGTGCGCTGGAAAAAGGCTTCCAGTTCCGCCTGCTCCTGTTCGAGGCGCCCCTCGGCTTTCCATTTGTCGACCAGCTGTGGCGGCAGCGCCACCGGCTTTTCATCCTCTGTACGGATATCCGGCAGGTTTTTGACCAGCGTGCAGGACACCGTGCCAGAAAAACCACTCCAGTCGCAGACCGGCTCCGCACGCACCCAGGATTCCGGCCAGAGCGGGTCCTTATCTGTCACCGGGCCCGTGTGGTTGACGATCACATCGAGCAGCACGCGGATGCCGTGACGATGGGCCGTTTCGATCAGCTCCGCCAGCTTTGCCTCGCTGCCGAAATTCCGGTCCACGCTGGTCCAGTCCTTGGGCCAATAACCGTGAAAAGCGTAAGTGCGGCCGGTGCCTTCGTCAGTGGCGCCGTGGATCTGCTCGTAAACCGGGGACATCCACAGGGCATCTACCCCCAGTGCGTTGAAATACCCCTGGTTCAGCTTATCGATAACCCCCTGCAGATCGCCGCCGTGAAAACCGCGCAAGGGCGCAGCGTCATTCCCGCGGCCGTAGGACAAATCGTTTTCCGGATCGCCATTGGCAAAGCGGTCCGGCAGCAGGAAGTAAACAGTAGCGTTGCGCCAGAAAGCGTCTGCGTTGGTATCCGCGACAGCGTCTGCATCCCTCTCCGCGCAGGCACTTGAACACAGCAGCAAAGCTGCGCATAAGCTGGCAAATTTCCTCATTATTCTCTCTGCTCATTGATCGCAATTTGGTCAATGCAACTTTAGCGACCCGTCTCTGTCCCACATCCTCCACCCCGGGGGCGTAGGCCGCTCTATTGCCCCGCGCGCTGTCACCGAGCCTGGAACACGCCGCCGGGCCCTGGTGACGCTGAGACTGTGCCGGTCGAAAGCTTTGCGGCCCGCGCCTGTGCGGAGTAATGTAGCTACACTGAATTCTGCGTCACAGGAAACCGCTAATCGGCAGCGCGGTCCAACAGTCAAACCTCAGCTACAGGAGGCAGGGAATGTCGGAAAATCAGTCGACCCAGTGGATCATCGGCCTGGTTGTCTTTGCAGCGGTAGCGGCGGGCGCCTACTGGTTTTGGTCCGCAGACAAAACAGAGGCGCCACCCAAGGCGGTAATAGAAGAGCCGGCGCCAGAGCCCGAACCTATGCCCGAAATCGCGGCACCACCGCCCCCGGAACCGGCACCCGTGCCCGAGCCCGAGAAGGGGCCGCCCCCGGCCCTGAACGAGAGCGACGAAGCCGCATACCGGGATCTGATGAGTCTCGCTCCCGACGGCGCCCTGGCCAAGTGGCTGGTGCCCGATGAAGTGGTGCGCAAGTGGGTAGCCGCAGTCAACGCCGCCTCCCGCGGCGAGCTGATCCACAAACACCGTCCCCTAAAAACCATCAAAGGGCCAATCGCGATCACCGAGGCAGGTCCCACCGGCATAGAATTGTCCCCGGAGAACTACCGCCGCTATGATCAAGCGGTGCGCCTCTTCTCCATGATGGACACCGACACCGCCGTGGAAATCTACCGCTATTGGTACCCGCGCCTGGCCCAGGCCTATGCCGAGCTGGGTATCAGAAATAAGAATTTCCACCAAGAAGTCATGGAGGCCATCGACAAGGTTCTGGCGGCGCCGGCAGCAGAGGAGCCTATCCAGCTGGTGCGCCCTTCTGTCTACTACAAATTCGCCGATCCCGAGCTGGAAAAGCTGCCCGGACTGCACAAACTGATGATCCGTATGGGGCCGGATAACGCCGCGCGGGTCAAGGAAAAACTGCGGGAGCTGAAAGCGGCATTGGAGCAGATTCCGCTGCAACAATCCGAATAGTCACCACCTGAAGCCACGGCACAGGGTTTGTGCTAATCTCCTCCACAGCGGCCGCTGCCGGCCGGAAGGTTGAACCCGGCCGCTGCGGTACGAAAACAACAAGAAGATCCATTCCAGCCGAGGAGAGAAAATGCAGGCCGAGCAGACTACTGTCTTTGTTGTCGTAGACCCCAATGACGAAAAACATGTGGCGCTGGAGCGCGCCCTGATCATCGCCAAGCTCCGCAACCCCCAACCCAAACTGGTCATCTTCGTCGCCGTGGACGGCGAGGCGGTAGACACGCGCGCGGTCAACGACCACCTGTTCCGCGACGAAACCTGGTTCCGTGAAAAAATCCGCCAGCCTGCGGAAGACGCTGGCGTGGAGCATGAACTCCTGGTGTGCTGGTCCAGTGACTGGCAGGGTTCCATTATTCAGGAATCAAAGCGCTACAACGCCGAAATGATTTACCTGCCGCTCCACCCGAAAACCAACCGCCGTTGGACTTTCGCCGAATCCAAGTGGGAAGTACTCAAGAAAGCCAAATGCCCGGTGGTGCTGATCCGTCCCGGCGCCAAAGACAGCCGTCAAGTTGTCCTGGCCACGGTCAACTACCAAGCCCAGACATCGCAGCAACGTCAACTCAACCGGCAGATCACCGAGCGCGCCAACTATATCACCAGCTGTTATGAAGGCGCTGAACTCCACCTGGTGAACGCCTACCTGGACTCCATGCTCTACCCAGACCGCGGCGCCCTGGCCAAACTTGCGGATAAGACCGGCGTACCCACCAGCCGCATTCACGTGAGGCAGGGCTATACCAACGAAGTGGTCGCCCAGGTGGCGAAAGAAATCGATGCGGACCTTGTGGTGATGGGCACCCTGAACCAGTATGGCGCCACCGGCTCACTACTGCGGGGCAATACCGCGGAGCGAGTGATCGCCTCCCTGGATACAGATGTGATGGTTTGTAACGAATTCACCACAACGACCAAGTGAACCTCACCCAAAGCGCTCCACTCACTGATTAGACAAGAGCGCCTCTCGCAAGCCAGTCAGTCAAACCCGCTGACTGGCATTTCTTCCCTCCCGCACTAACTCTCCACCGGATGTGGTCAAAAGTCACCCACTACAGAGGTACAGCCTTCCGTTTGTTGTCGGCCTTCTGTTGCCCCCTCACTGTAAGAAGCACCGGGTTTTCCAGAGCATAGAAGGCGACGACCAACCCTGTCTACGCCCTTAGAGGGGAGGAGGGTTGCAACCGTGGCTATAGATAACATCAGATCGAGCCTTTAGATGAGGTAAAAGCGGTTTCATCCCCTGCTGCTGGGTACGCTGTTCTTTACCTGTGCATAAATCGGGGGCTGCGGGCTCAAAGACGTGACACTGATCCGTTCACTCACACAACACTATAAGAGACAAAACCCAATGAAAAAGAAAAAAAATGTATTGCGATGTTTGGGATCTTCCATTGCGCTGACCGCCACAGTCGGCTTGAGCACGCTATCAGCACAGCAAGCGGAAGCGGCAACGTCCTCCGGTATGCTCTCCCCGGTCACTCCTAAGGACGTCGTTTACCAGATTATTACCGACCGCTTTGTCGACGGCGATACTTCCAACAACATCCCGACAGGATCGAGCGCCAGTCTGTTTGACGATCCAGACCAGGACGGCCTCGGTAACGGAGACGACCTGAAACTGTATCAGGGCGGCGATTGGCAGGGGATCATCGATAAAATTTCCTACCTGAAAAACATGGGCGTTACCGCGGTGTGGATTTCCGCCCCCTACGAAAACCGCGATACGCCAATTTACGACTACCAGCAGAGCGGTGGCTACGACCTCTGGACCAGCTTCCACGGTTATCATGTGCGCAACTATTTCGCCACCAACAAGCACTTCGGCCTGATGCAGGATTTCGAAGCGCTGAGGGACGCGCTGCACGCCAACGGCATAAAGCTCATTATCGATTTTGTATCCAACCATACGAGCCGCGGCACCAACCCGACCAGCGGCAACTCACCGGAGGACGGCAAGCTGTACGAGCCTGACAAGGACAGCAACGGCGACTATGTCTTTGACTCAAACGGCAACCCTGTAGACTACAACTCCGATGGAAACGTCGAAAACCTGCTCGCCGATCCCAACTATGACATCAACGGCTGGTTCCACAACCTCGGTGACCGAGGCAGTGATGACACACAGTTCGGGTACCGCTTTAAGGACTTGGGCTCTCTGTCTGATTTCTCCACTGAGAACGCAGCGGTTGTAGAACATCTGGAAAAAGCGGCCACCTTCTGGAAATCCAAAGGCGTGGATGGTTTCCGCCACGACGCAACCCTGCATATGAGCCCCTCATTCGCCAAGGGGTTCAAGGATGCGATTGACTCCGCAAGCGGTGGTCCGCTTACCCACTTCGGAGAGTTCTTTATCGGACGTCCAGACCCGAAATACGATGAATACCAGTCTTTCCCGGATCGCACGGGTATAAACAATCTCGATTTTGAGTACTTCCGCGCATCAACCAACGCTTTCGGCTACTTCTCTGAGACGATGAGTGCATTCGGCCAGATGCTGATTGCGACCAGCGCAGATTACGAGTACGAGAATCAGGCAGTCACTTTCCTCGACAACCATGACGTCACCCGATTCCGCTACATTCAACCAAACGACAAACCTTACCATGCGGCTCTGGCCACACTGCTCACCGCACGCGGCACGCCCAACATCTACTACGGTACAGAACAATACCTGACCTCTGCCGACAGTAGCGACATTTCCGGGCGGGTGTTTATGGAAAGGGAGACCTCGTTCGATCAGACAACCACGGCCTACAAGATCATTCAGGCCCTGTCCGCACTGCGCAGGCAGAATGAAGCGGTCGCCTATGGCGAAACCGCCATACTTTACAGCAGCGACGATGTGCTTGTTTTCAAACGGCAGTTCTATGACAAGCAGGTGATTGTCGCGGTAAACCGCCAACCAGACCTGTCCTTTACTGTCCCGGCAATCAATACGACCCTGCCTGCGGGAAGCTACGATGACGTGCTGAACGGCCTGCTGTACGGGGACTCCATGACCGTCAACAACGGAAAGATAGGCTCCTTTACACTCGCAGGTGGCGAAGTCAGTGTCTGGTCTTACAATCCCGATCTGGGCACCGCCATTCCCCGCATTGGCGATGTCGTGTCCACAATGGGACGCGCTGGAAATACCGTCTACATATACGGCACAGGTCTCGGCGGCACCGTTACCGTCAAATTTGACAGCACAGCGGCAACGGTAGTGTCCAACAGCGATACGATGATCGAAGCAATCGTACCCAATGTCAGTGCGGGAGCCAGACAGATTACGGTCACGAAAGGTACCAACGTCAGCAATCAGTTCCGCTACGAGGTATTGTCCGACGATCAGAATCAGGTCATCTTTAAAGTTAACGCCACTACCAGCTGGGGAGAGAATATCTATATCGTCGGTGATATTCCGGAACTGGGAAGCTGGGACACCTCCAAAGCTGTAGGCCCCTTCCATACGCCGAACTATCCGGAGTGGTTTCTGCCGGTCTCAGTGCCGAAGAACACCACCATTCAATACAAGTTCATCAAAAAGGACAGCAGTGGCAATGTAACCTGGGAAGGGGGGAACAACCGCTCCATTACATCTCCCTCTTCATCCACCGGGACTCTGGATACAAGCGTTTTAACCTGGCAGTAAACGCTTATCTGACCCCAAACGGAGAAAGCCTGGCCAGGAATGGCCAGGCTTTGCAGGGGTAACCCAAGGTTGTCCATGGTGACCTAGAGCGCCCATCAATCGAGCGGATGATTGCTTTACTCTAATTTTTATATTGATTCATGTGCGTTGAGAAAAAGTTGTCTATGAAAAACATTAGCCGGATCACAATAAGCGCCCTATTTTCCGCGGCACTCGCCTTTCCCACCGCATCCAACGCCGGCGAGAAAGTTGAGTTTGTGCCGCAATGGGCTAAACAAGTCGTCTGGTATCAGATCTTCCCAGAGCGCTTTCGCAATGGCGATACCACCAACGACCCCAAAGTGAAAGATATCCTCGGAGCGGACCCTCAGGATCCGCCGAAACACTGGCAGATCCACCCCTGGGGTAGCGACTGGTACAAATTACAGCCCTACGAGAAGGCCAACGGCGAACCGGAGTTGTGGAAACACCTGCTGCGGCGCCGCTATGGCGGCGACCTTCAAGGCGTTATCGATAAACTCGACTACCTGAAAGATCTCGGCATCAGCGCCGTCTACCTGAACCCTGTCTTCGATGCCCCGTCGCTGCACAAATACGATGGCGCCAGCTACCATCATATAGATCCAAACTTTGGCCCCGACCCGGAAGGGGACCGCAAACTGATGGCCACGGAAAATCCACTGGACCCTTCAACCTGGGTCTGGACCAAGGCCGATGAGCTGGCACTGAAGCTGATCGACGAAGCCCATAAGCGGGATATGAAAATTATCTTCGACGGTGTGTTCAACCATATGGGCATCAACAGCTTCGCCTTTCAAGACCTGCTGAAGCACCAGCAGGCGTCTCCCTATAAAGACTGGTTTATTGTCGAGTCTTTCCGCGACGAAAAAAAAGGAACGGAATTCAAGTATTCCGGTTGGTTTGGCGTAGCTTCTCTACCCGAGTTCAGGGAAGATGAAAACGGTCTGGTCAAAGGGCCTAGAGACTACGTATTTTCCGCAACTGAACGTTGGATGAATCCGAAAGGCAAAGGCATAGAACACGGCATCGACGGCTGGCGGCTGGACGTGGCCTTCGAGGTGCACCACAACTTCTGGAAAGCGTGGCGCAGCCATGTGAAGTCGGTCAATCCCGAGGCCTATCTCACTGCGGAAATTGTCGACGAGCCGGAGAAAGTGAAGCCGTATTTCCAGGGCGACGAGTTTGACGGCGAAATGAACTACAACTTTGCCTTCACCGCAGCCGAGTTCTTCTTCAACCCGCCGGGCATGAATATCAGTGCCAGCGAATTTGACCGCAAGCTAAAAGAACTCAGGAACCTGTATCCACAGGGTGTGGCCTATGTGGTGCAAAACTTGTTTGGCAGCCACGATTCCAACCGTATCGGCTCACATATCGTAAACCGCGGTATCGGCAACTTCCGGGATTGGGACAACTACTTCCCCACCTCACAGGTCACCAATAACCCCGACTACAACGTCAGGAAGCCCAACGCCCAGGAGATACAACTGCAAAAACTCTTTGCCATCTTCCAGATGACCTATGTGGGCGCACCGATGATTTATTACGGCGACGAAGTGGGCATGTGGGGCGCAAACGATCCGGATAGCCGCAAGCCGATGATCTGGCCGGACATCGAATACGAAGATGA
The DNA here is from genome assembly GCF_001617625.1 of Microbulbifer thermotolerans. Lineage (NCBI taxonomy): Bacteria > Pseudomonadati > Pseudomonadota > Gammaproteobacteria > Cellvibrionales > Microbulbiferaceae > Microbulbifer > Microbulbifer thermotolerans. Next base: position 3,310,398 of record NZ_CP014864.1, read on the forward strand.
AGTTTTCCTGCCCGACGGAAGCAAGCGATCGCCCGACAAGGTTGCCGTGAATAGTGATCTGCTGTCGCACTATCGAAAACTGATTCATATTCGCAACCAAAACCCGGCGCTGCAGCAGGGAGATTTTAATCCGGTAGTGATCGATGACGAGCGCCAGCTTTACGGTTATCTGCGGCAGTATCGCGACAATCGGGTATTGGTGATATTGAACAACTCTCCGAAGACACAGAGTATCTCGACAGAAATACTCGGTGATTCCACCTGGCGGGATCTACTCAGCAACAAAACAACTACGCTCGACCAGAGCCTGGGGGAAATCAAGATTTCTCCACGAAACGGGCTTGTGCTGGTAATGCAATAAAAGACCGGGTCCATTCTCTCGGAAAAATTCTGCGGAGAGCTGCGCGAAACAGCTCTCCGCAGAGCCGAGGAGCCCGCTCTCCGTTATCCAACATTCGGTAAATACTGTTCGTGCTCTGGCAGACTATTTACCGTGCCGTCGATCATAGTCCTCAGGCTCGCCATCAGATCTCCCAGTTGCTCTTCCGACAAAGCATCCGCAACTGGGTGATAATCCTCCGGCACTATGCCCTGCCCGATCATTACCTGCTGCCAGGCCGCCTCGCTAAACAAGTCGTCGTAATCGCGGAATACCTTGCCGGTTCTGCGGAATAGCTCCACCTTCTCGCTCAATGTATCCGGCACCCCCATCGCCTCACAGTCGCGCCAGAAATCACTATCCCGGCGCTGGTTGGCCTTGTAGTGCAGGATAATGAAATCGCGGATATGTTCGATTTCTACCCTGGACTGGCGGTTGAATTCGGCCACCTCTTCCGCGCGGATGCCGCGATGAGGGAACATTTTCATCAGCCGGGTGGCGGCGGTTTGAATCAAATGGATACTGGTGGATTCCAGAGGCTCCAGGAAGCCACTGGACAGGCCGATACTGACTACATTCCTGCACCATTGCTCGCCCCTGCGGCCGGTGCGGAACGGGATAACCCTGGGTTCCGCCAGTGGCTCACCATCCAGATTGCTCATCAATGCTTCCCGTGCCCGGTCATCACTCCAATGCTTACTGGAATATACCAGGCCGTTGCCCGTGCGGTGTTGCAGCGGAATACGCCACTGCCAGCCAGCCTCGTGGGCAATGGAGCGCGTGTAGGGCACGATGGGTTTTGCTGATGCACTGGGTACCGCCATGGCCCTGTCGCAAGGCAGCCACTGGGACCACGCCTCGTAGCCGACGCCCAGGGTTTTCTCTATTAGCAGCGCGGCCATACCGGTGCAATCCACAAACAGATCGCCGTCAATCTCCAGGCCAGACTCCAGTAGCAGGCCTTGGATAAAGCCGTTGTCCGACCGGACTCTCACCTCCTTGACCATACCTTCGATCCGCTTGACGCCCCGGCCCTCGCTATAGCGCCGCAGAAACTGGGCGTAGAGCCCCGCATCGAAGTGATAGGCGTAGGAGATACCGGGTAGATTGGTGCCTTGGATATGCGTCAGTGGAGCGAACTTATTGTTGATGGCCGCCTGGTAGTTCAACGAGTAATCCCAGAAGCTCGAAGTGTCGCCGCGCAGGCGACTGCGGTTCCAAATATGGTGAAAATCACAAAAGGCGAGATTCTTGCCGATACTGCCAAAGGCGTGCATATAGCTGTCGCCACGCCGCAGCCAGTTCTCAAACTGAATTCCCAGTTTTATAGTGCCTTTTGTGGCAGTTAGAAATTCCCGCTCATCAATCCCCAATGCACGGTTGAAATGGATTATCGGCGGGATGGTAGCTTCACCTACCCCTACAGTTCCGATGCGGTCCGATTCCACCAGAGTGATATCGATGACTTTTCCCAGCACCTTGGCTGCCAGGGCTGCAGTCATCCAGCCGGCGGTGCCGCCGCCCAGTATGACCAGTTTTTTTATACTTCCATCACGCACTTGAAACACCCGTTCGTGAAGCGAAAAATAAAAAGGCCCTTGCAACACGGGATTGCAAGGGCCTTCAACCTGTGAGACTAACTACCGGAAATCAGAACTCGTAACTGAAACCCAACAGATAGGTCTTGCCGTAGCTCTGATAGTCACGAACCTGTAGCTCATTGTCGCCACTCAGGGTAGTGAACGGCTCATCGGTCAGGTTAATGCCCTGCAGGAATACGGACAGGCCCTCGAGACCGCCAATACCGGATTCGGCAAAGTCGTAGCCAAGCTGTGCATCCCAGATGGTTTCACCCAATACTTCAACCTGTTTTGGTTCGAAAGCGATATCGTAAACCTCTCCTTTGAAGTCGGAGCGCTTGCGCATACTGGCCCGCGCTGAGAAACCGTACTTCTCATAGTAAAAGGTAAAAGTCTGGATTTTGTCGGACAAGCCCGGCAGCTCATAATCGTTGCCATATTGGTCTTCGATATCTGAGCTTACGCCAGTATGGCTGGCCAGCATGCCGAATCCGTCCAGGTATTCGCTGAACACGTTTAACGGCAGGGCGACAGAGACTTCGTAACCCTGCAAAGTACCGCCACCACCATTGACCTTGCTGCTGCGAGTCGCAGTGGTATTCACTCCGTCCGGTAGTTGCACGGCACTTAGGTCCATAATTTCGGAGAGATCCACCTCGTAAATATCGTCGAAGTGCCAGTTGTCCAGGTCTTTCCAGAACAAGGCGATAGAGAAGTAGCCTTCATCGCTGAAGTAGTTCTCATAGGACAAATCCAGGCCCACTGCTTCCTTCGGCTCCAGATAGGGATTACCTCCACTGATGCTGAAGTTATTGCCATTTGCGTCCTGTACTGCCAGGTAGTCGTAGCTCACGGAAGAATTCATCTCATCCATGCGCGCACGGGATATGGTCTTGGCCGCTCCAAAGCGCAGCGTCTGCTGCTCATCGAGCGCCAAGGCCAAGTTCAGACTCGGCAACAGATGTCCATAGTCGTGCTGGATATTGGACGGCACGGCAACCACCGCTCCGTCTTCAAGCTTCCCGGCGTAACCTTTAGACTCCACTTCGGTATGAACATAGCGCAGCCCCGCGCTACCAGTCAGCACCAAGCCGGCAACTTCGGTCTCGAAACCCGCTTCAACAAAGGCGGCAGTAACCTGCTCACCCACAGAATAAGACTTGGTCAGGTGCGAGAGATCGGCCAGGGACGCATCGGTCAGCTCATAGTAACCATCCGCCAGCAGGGCTTTGGAATCATAGGCGATCATTTCATCCATGCCGATAAAGTCCAGCGATACACTGCCCAGGCGATACGCCTCCGGCACTACGAGAGTATCCGGGAAAGCAGCCAGGGTTACGTAGTAACCGTGAGACTGTTTGTCTTTCTGCCGATCGCGGTAGGAAATACCATAGCTGATTTCGTTGACAATACCGGCATTGACCATCTGGGTCGCAGCCAACTTCAGAGAGGTCAGCTCATCATCAATTTCCGGCGCATTGAGAAAGCCGTCCTGCGCAGTATTTATCAGTGCATCATCAGTAACGTACTTGTTGTTGAGAGTTTCATTCCAGCCCCAGGTAAGCGGGCCGCCCAATTGGATCAGGTCCCAATCACTGTAATCCAATCCGTGAGTAAAGATAGCACCGGCATTACCAGAATTAAGGGTGTAACTTAGAGTATCGGCCACTCCCCCATTATCACCTCGACCGGTACCTGAGTAGCTCTCAAAGCTCCAGATCTGACGTTCTACCTTGGAGTGGCTGATATCAAACCCCAACTGCAGATCATCACTGAAATCGTATTCGACGTTAAACCCGAATGATTGCAGTTCGGCATCGCGATTCTCCACATCGTTTCGAACCACGACGCGCTGACCTTCGGTAATACCGCTGGTATAAAAGCCATTAGTCGCATCCCCGATAGGCTCGAAGACACCCTGCCCCCCAGCGAACGGGATTTCAATACCGCGCAGGATTTTCTCATCGGAGTAGTCCACATACAGGCTGTCGAAAGTCATATGCAGTTTGTCTGTGGGCCGGGCCTCGAGCACCAACATGGCGCTGTCCCGATCAAGAACAGACGAACGCACATAAGGCTTGGCCCCACTGAGCATGCTGGTCTCCGTAGAGTCCCATGGGGTTCCATCTGAATTTCGATTATTCTCGTCACCCGGCCAGCTCTTGTAAACACCCTGGTCAGTCACAAAAATCTCGGGATATCCCCAGGCATTCCAGCGCTCTTCCTGGTTCGGCGAGCTCATGGTGTTAAAGGCAAAGGCCACACCGATAGTGTCATCGGCAAATTGATCGATATAGGAGAAAGTGGTGCGGTAGCCGGAATCCTCACCGTCGGGATTCAGCTTATCGAAGCTGGTCATCTCGTACTGACCGCTGACCTTGACTAGCCGCTCGCCGCGCTCGAGGGGCTTAACGGTCTGCATATCGATCACACCCGCGATGCCCTCGGCTTCGAGATCGGCCGTCGGCGTTTTGTATACGGTAACGCCGCTCATAATCTCGGACGGGTACAGATCAAACTCAACGCCGCGGTTGTCACCGATGGACACCTGCTCGCGGCCGTTGAATGTGGTTGCGCTCTCGTTCTCACCAAAACCGCGGATAGTCACACGGCTGGCGCGGCCGTCCAGGCGCTGGGAGGCCAGGCCCGGCAGGCGGGAAATGGATTCTGCAATGGAGGAGTCGGGCAGCTTGCCGATATCTTCGGCGGATATGGCTTCAACGACCGCCTTGGCATCGCGCTTGGTGTCGATGGCATCCATCACACTCTTGCGGAAGCCGGTGACCGTTATCTCTTCCAGCTCCTGTGGCTCCGCGCCCTCTTGTGCATGCACGCCCAATGAAGCGGTCACAGTCGCCGCCACGGCAGCAGACAGCAGTGTCGGCCGGAAGCCCCCTTTACCTTTATTGGATAGACTCATCATCTTCTCCCAGGATTTATCGTTATGGTGAGGCCTTGCATCCTAGGCCTGCCAAATATCCGTAACATCCTCCCCCGAGGGGGGAGGAGGCGGGAGAATCCATGGCGCCCTTTGTCCAGGCGCCTTACCACAGCCTAACCCATTGATTTATTTAGCTTTTACCAATCAACCAGAATCAATCTTCCAGATGTGCTGCGGCCCCGATCAAGGCTTGATAGCCGGCATTTAGGGCGTAGACGGGCACAGTCTCCATCCAGCGCTCCACCCTGCCCTTGCTGAGGAAACGTTGCTCGAACTGACTCTCAGGCAGCAACTCAGCGATGCGTGGCAGTATACCACCGCCGAGGAATACGCCGCCGCGGGCCCCCAGATAAAGGGCCGCATCACCCGCCGCACTGCCGAGAAAGTTGAGGAAGTCCAGCAGGGTTTCCCGACACAGGGGGTCCGAGCCCTCCAGGCCGCGCGCACTGATGTCCGGCGGCGTCAGCTCTTCTGCCTTGCGGCCATGCAGATCACAAACAGCGCGATAGAGATGAACCAGGCCACTGCCGGACAGCACCCACTCATTGAACACTGGCTGCTGCTGTTTCATAAGCTGCTGCAGCAATTGCAGCTCGCGCTCCGTCGACACCCCCAGATTCGCGTGGCCACCTTCACCAGCCAACACGTGATAGTGACCGTTATCAACGCCCAATCCGGCCACCCCCAGACCGGTACCGGGGCCCAGTACCACCATGGCGGCGCCGGGCACCCGCGGCTTGTCACGCAGTACCCGGTAGTCTTCCCCTGTCAGCCGAGGCAGGGACAGTGCCAGAGCGGCGAAGTCATTGATCAGCTCCAAGCGCGGGAAACCGAACTCCTCTTGCAGGGACTCAGTGGTAATGGTCCAACCCAGGTTGGTCATATAGACACGGCTGCCCTGCCCATCCTGCTCCAGCGGCCCGGCCGCGGCGATACATACCTGCTGCGGGTGTGGCTGTTCCAGCCCATCCAGCCAGTGGCGCAGCGCCGCGTTGAAGCCGTCAAAGCGCCTGCAGTCAACCACACTCAGTGATTCCAGCTGATAACCGCCAGCTACGGGCTTGGCAATAGCAAAGCGGGCATTGGTGCCGCCGATATCCGCTACGATGCTTGTCATCTTTATCCTTAATCCCTACCGCAGAAAAAAATGGCGGTATAAGGTACGGCGTCGCGCAAAATAAAACCAGTCCCATGGCGGTCATAGCCCCTTCCCCGAAACGGCACGGTCTTACCGCAATGCGCTCCGGGGGGACAGACACAAAAAAAAGCCGGCACTGTGGCCGGCTGAACAGAGGGGGTACCCGGTTACCACCAGGTGGCATAAAGCGCTGCCAGCACTAGAGAAACCCCCAGTGCGGCCAAATTGAAACTCTGACTGGTGGAAAAGTCGATTTCACGCAGAGCCAGGGCACCACCTGCAGTAGTTGTTGCCGCCTGGGCTCGCCCCTGGAGCAGGGACACGCCCACCGCCAGAGCAGTACAGACCAGGAATACCAGCCCCACCCGGTCGATAAACGGCAGCGCTGGCCACCACAGTTTCAGCGCCAGTGACAATAGCGCCGAGGCGATAGCGGCTACCAATGCCGAATTTGCCGTGGCGCGGGGCCAGAAGACGCCGAGCACAAAGAGCACTACGATTCCCGGGGTAAAGAAGCCGGTGAACTCCTGGATATACTGGAACGCCTGCTCAAATTGACCGAGCAACGGCTGAGCACAGAGCATAGCCAGCAGCAGGGAGGTCATGCTCGCGGCCCGACCCACAGTCACATAGTGGCACTCGCTCTGACCCGGCTTGTAACGGGAGTAAATATCCATCGTAAAGATGGTGGCAATGCTGTTGGTCATCGACGCCAGGGATGAGACGATGGCCGCAACCAGGGCAGCGAACACCAGTCCTTTGAAGCCCACTGGCATCAGGTTCATCAGCTCCGGATAAGCCTGATCCGGGCGCGACAGATCGGGGAGCAGCACCGCTGCGGCAATACCGGGCAGAACAACGATAATCGGCATGAGCAACTTCAGATAAGCGGCGAAGGCAATGCCCTTTTGGCCCTCCTCCACACTCTTGGCCGCCAGGGCGCGTTGCACGATGTACTGATTGAACCCCCAGTAGCTGAAGTTCATCACCCACATACCACCGACCAATACCGACAGCCCCGGCAGACTCGCATAGTGGGGGTTGTCCTTCGACAAAATCATGTCGAACTTTTCCGGTGCCTGACGTGTCAACTCGATAAAGCCGGCAACGGGTCCACGCCCTCCGGCAATCAGATCCAGCGCCAGCCAAGACAGCAACAGGCCGCCAAACACCAGCAGTACCACTTGGATAATATCTGTCAGCGCCACCGCCTTGAGGCCGCCATAGAGGGAGTAGGCAGCGGAAAACAAACCGAGGAATAGCAGGCCGAACAGCAACTCGACACCAGCTATTGCATTAATGGCCAAAGCACCTAACCACAACACCGCTGTCAGGTTTACGAAGGTATAAACCCCCAGCCAGAAGATAGCCAGTACTACCTTTACCCGATGATCATAACGCTGTTCGAGAAACTGCGGCATGGTGTAGATTTTCTTGCGCACGAATACCGGCAGAAAATATTTTCCGACCAGAATAAGCGTGATCGCCGCCATCCACTCATAGGACGCAATTGCCAGTCCTATCGCGTAGCCGGAACCAGACATGCCGATAATCTGTTCGGCGGAGATATTAGCCGCAATCAACGATGCACCCACCGCCCACCAGGGTAAGCCTTTGCCCGCCAGAAAATAATCCTGGGTATTTTTCTGGTGGCCGGACTTTTCCCTGGAGACCAGGTAGCCAATAGTAACCAGGGCGGCTACATAGACGGCGAAAATTACGATATCTATTGGTGCTAACTGCATTTCTCTCACCATATTTTTTATTTTCTGGTTGGCTTTGGTTCATTGCCTCAGCCATATTGTGATGCGACAAATTATTGGAAATACATTCCTACAACCTGTCTCTGTCGCGAGCGACAGAAGGGCAAATCGAGCTTAGGGAACCTCTGATTAATTCGAGTGGATACTACGGTGGGTTCCGGGGCGCTCAGGCAACAGGATGGATATTTCGAAAACGCAACAAGTACTTCCCTGTAGCTCCGACGGATACACCCCTGTATCCGACGGTTTCGAAATATCCGTCCTATCACCTGAGCTTCACATCCGCCCCGAAGCGCCTCCGCCACCAGAAAGTGACTTAATCAGAGGTTCCTTTAATAGTTTTTTAGATTTTCACGATACGGAACCAGTTGATATTCCAGCCACCCTGTGCCGCATAAATGCCCAGCTGATATGTTCCCGCCGGCAATTCCACTTGATGCTGTATCGTGGTCCAATTCTGCCAACCGCCAGTTGCGGGAATATCTAATGCACCTAAAACGGTCTGGCCTGCATCCTTGTCCAGTGAAAGCCGGCCACCACCGGAGTAACTGGCGACACGATATTCAATGCGGTAAGTACCAGCTTCAGGGATCTCTACTCCCGCATAGGCCAACCAATCGCCTGTGTCTATCCAGCCTACATTCAGGCCGCCGCCGGTATCCGAGGTAGATTCGGTCTGGACCCCGGACATTGCGGTGTAATCCTCTGCCTGAATCGTCAGATCAAATTCGGTCGGGGATTCAGCTGGCGGTTCCTGGCTAGATGAACCGTTAACCGACATCTGCCCCGCAGGCACTTCAAAGCTGGTGCCATCCGAGAAGGTCACAGTGCGGGCGCTGCTGCCGAAGTTATAGGCCAGATAAGTTTTCTGACCGCTATTATCGAATACTAGTGCTGCCGGGTAATCGGCACTTAACACACCATCACCACTGGCCAGATGGCCGAGCGCCTTGTAGGTATGAATCCAATGGTAAGTGTGCGCTTTGGTTTCACCGGCTTCGGGCGTGTAGTTAAAGTTCACCGTGTTGAAATCAGCAACGGCAGCAGTGCCGTCTGTCATAGCCCAGATATTCCACCAGACATCCCGCCAGTGCCCCTCGGGCAGGCCGGATGGCTTGCCATTGCTTGATTCACCGCTCATACCGAGGGCCACATAGTCCGCCAGGTAATCCGGATGCTGGCCGATATGCAGCACCAGCGGGCTCAGCGGCAGGCCCTGAATACCGAGGATGTGTGCATAGGCACCACTAAACCAAGTGGCAAATACATGACCATTGCCCCAGATAATCGAGGTGGTCATCTTGTCGTAATCGGGCAGGAAGTTATCGTAGTCGCCGCCGAGACCGCGGTAACGATCAATATTGTTCCAGTACTCCCAGTACGCCGCTGTGGAGGATGCGTGTAAATACATACCCCGCTCCACCAACTCATCATTGCCGGTAATCAGACCATACAGCACTATCGCACCGTAGGCGTTGGCCGCCTCCGAAGTGGATTCATTGTTGTTACCGAGGGCAAAGTTGGCGTGACCAGAAGCCCACGAGAATCCGTTAGCCGGATCGAAATTGCGCAGATAGGGGAACATCGGGTCGTCGCGTCCGCCCGCATAGTCGCGGATCAGCAGCTCCACCATTGGGCCCCAGGCCGAGGGCGCGCACCAGTCCGGATCTACACGGCAGATCTCCGCCGCCGCGCGCACAAAATAACCGTAGTGGAAGTGGTGGTCATTGAGTTGCTGCTGAGCGCCGAAGGATTCATCGAAGCCAAGTAACGTATTCCAGTTTTCGTCATAAACGAAATACTTGTTGATATCCAATCCGCCGCTGGTGTTCGCACGGAACCAATCCTCCAGCTCGCCTTTGAGCCAGTTAATTAACTGATCCGCCTCGGTCGTCATGCCGTGACTGCGCGCAATAGCGGCGAGCTCAGCCACTTTCCCGTAGTTCTTACCGGACCAGTAGGTATCTGTATTGAGATTCCAGTTACCGGCGTCGATAAACTCTTGCACCAGCTGACGCAGCTGGTTTTCATCGTAGTCACCGATACCCTCGGGGAAATAAGGCAGAACGCCGACAAAGGGCAGCTGGTAACTGAACTGGCTGGTAGCCGCAAACTGCACCACACCGCGGGCGCTGCGGGCATTGTAGCCAGACAATGGCTGAGCGGAATTCTTCCACTGCAGTGGCATCAGGCCGGCCAGCGTGGTTACCGGGGTCCCCTGATAGCGATAGGAATGGGAAATTGTTACCGAGTTATCGCTGCGGTCGACGGAGTAATCGATAAACACCTCATCTACCGGCTGCTGCGCGTACTGGGCAAAAGTCTGAATGGTGGCACTGCTTGAGTCCGGCAGCCAGGCCACGGTAATGGTGTCGCTGCCCACCACTGAGATCTCAGAGCTGCTGGAATTATCGAACTGAGTATCGCCATCCCCCACGATCAGGAAGTGGTTGCGTATTTCCGCCACATCTGTCCACACACCCAGGCTGTTGCCGTCGCTGTAGAAGGTGCCCTTCTCCGCGCCATCTGCGGCCTTGGTACGCAGCACCAGCTGCCCCTGCAGTGCGGTGAAATATACATAGGGTGAACCGTAGACAAAGGTCGCCTCCATCACCGGGGTCGAACCGCTGCGCCACTGTACGGTGGCGGAGCCATCGCTGTAATCCTTCAGGTAGGCGTCCATATCGTCGTACGCGGAGTTGCCCACCGCTATCCCATCGAACACCTCATTAAAAGGGTCGGGGATTTGGTAGGTACTCTCAATCCCGTTAGAGAGCGTTTTGATACCCGCGGGAATTGATAACAGGCGCGCACCGCGATTGCTAATACGTGCAGTGATCGGATCCGGAGTGATATATGCCGCATCCCCACTATCGCCGATGGTCATCTCACCGAGGAAGGACACCGATCCCCACCAGCGGTGGGTCATAGTCGGCTTTTCGCTGGCTGGCGCCACAAGTTGCGGGTAGCGCGGAGTCGGAGTACCAATGGGATCACAGGAGCTGACACCGGGTTCTACCACTCCCGCGTTGTGAATCCAGTACCCATAGTCAACCACGCAACTGTAGCCCGCCGGGTTGATGGTGTCGCTGATATTGCCAGCCCCGTAGCTAGTAAAGGCCGCTTCGGCCAGAGGCGCCGCCGCAAGGCCGGAAAGCGTCGCCCCCAACCAGAAAGACTTGCTGAGAAGTTTCATCCTTTTGCACTCTCTAGTGTTATGGGTTGCTGTTAGGTACCGTTCGATACCTGATAGCTGGGCACAAGATCCTCCCACGGTGAAGGAACGACCGTCGCCCCACTTTATTCCCACCGGCAAACTGGGGCTTGCCCCCTGTCCCACCTTGGCAGAGGCAAAGCGGGAAGAACCGCTACCGATGCGAATTCGGGTATACTCTCGCCAAAAACGCCCATAAAAACCTCGGTGCGATGATGAAAGAGTACATTTTCAACGTTCACGACGTAGTTCTGTTGATGACTGCGGCGGAATGTGTATTGCTGGCGATTTTTCAGCAGGTGTTACCCATCCGCGAACGTAACTACGGGCTATTACTGACCGCATTCCTGCTTATCGTTGCCACCGCATCCGCCTGCACACTACTTCTTTGGAACGACCAGATAGAAGTGGCACCGCTATTTGGACGATCCCTGCTCCCTTACTTCCTTCTTACTGCAATAATGTTGAAAGGGCCGGCCATCTACCTTTACGTCTCCGCTCTAACACAGCAGCACCTGCGCCTGCACCGGCACCATGCCCTGCACCTGATTCCTGCGATGGCAGTGGCTCTATGGGTATTCGTATTTGATCTGAGCAGTGACGACCTGCGCCGACTCACCGAAAACCACCCGGATTTCCCCAAGTTGGCGGTAGATCTCGTATGGGACCTATCCACCGCTGTACCACTCGCCTACGCGGCTGCTGCGGTACTGCTGCTACGCCGCTACCGGGGCCAGCTAGAGGACGAATATTCACACTTTTCGACTACCGAGCTGCACTGGCTGAATATTCTCACCTATGGCGTTCTAGTCAGTTGGAGTTGGACCCTGCTGGTGCACATACTGGCCAAGTACACATCAGTTGAAACCGCCGATCAGCTGGGTATTGCCGATAATTATGTGACCTTTATCCTGATCAACGCTTTTTTCGCTTACAGTCTTAGCTACGCTCATCAATTGTTGGCTACGCAACCACAACAAAGCCGTGAGCCGAATGAGGAAAAACCATCGGACAGCGCTATAACCAAAGTGCGTCAAGCGATGGAAGTAGAAAAACTCTATCTGAAAAAGAACCTTAACCTGGAACAGTTCTCCAATTCTGTCGAACTGTCAGCAAAAGAAGTGTCGAATGTAATTAACAAGCATTTTGGCACTAATTTCTTCGAATTCATCAATTCTTATCGAATAGAAGAGGCCAAGGCACTATTAGCAAACCCTGACAAAAAGGATATGACTGTTCTGGATGTGTTAATGGAATCTGGCTTCAACAGCAAATCGGCGTTTCACCGTTTTTTCAGCCGCTTGGTTGGCATGTCACCAACGGAGTACCGCAAACAGGCACTCAATAAAAACAAAGCTGTCTCTACATAAGTACGAGAAAAAGTGAGTTACATCTATCACCAGTCGGATTTTATCTCCCGCTCTGCAGCTGTGAACAAAACCAAATGCCACCCCACTGCCTGATCGCACCTAGACCAACTACTGCACTCAAGCAAACTAAATCAGTCACTCCCAACAATAAAAAGCGAGAACATCCGTATTTTCTGTTTTTTTCAGAAAAAATATTACATTATCCTCAACACGCATAGACCAAACATTGCCATTTGAAAACCGGCAGGCCTACGTATCTTATCGCTCTCCGCAGCCGCTCGATAACCTTCAATAAATACACGAGCCCCCTCTATTGATTTTGATTATCACAAAAAAACAATCAATAGGGTCCGCGATCCTCAAGCCCCAGATACCAGAAACCACCATACCTTCGCCTTCTACAGACTCAGGAAGCCTCTTAATCAAAATATATTGAAACGCCAAAATCACCATGATATTGTCAACAATTAACTGTTACCAAACTATCAGCACCCGTTTGTTATAAAACAAAAGAAAACTTTGAAGGGTAGAAAATGAAATACCGGATCTCACGTCGTGACGCATTAAAGCTAGCCGCCGGAATGGCTGCAGGCGTTGTTGGCTGCACATCAACAACTAATAACACTCAGCGCAATCAGACCAACAACCTTACAAAAAAGTTTAGCGACAGCTGGGATCAAACCCATGACCGGATCTGGGTAGGCGGTGAGTACTGGGCAAACCCAATGGAAGACTGGCGCGTTGTCGATGGTGGCGTTGAATGCGTGAGTACCGGGGGCAATCGAAGCATTCATTCCTTAACGCATCAATTAGTCGCACACAAACCCTTTGTTATCAGCGTAAATATAAAAAGGTTGCAAACAAGCTCAAAAGATGGCGGCGCCGGTATTCGAGTCGGTGTAAAAAGCGATATTAATGAATACCGCAGCAACTGTTTTGTTCAGCAAGGCCTCGATGCCGGGATAATCAACAATCAACTGTCGCTAGGCGACAAAAAAACAAACCTGTCTCAACAAGTTAATGCGCAGAATGTAAGTTTAGTGTTGCGCGGCGAGCCACGAGATGGCGTATTTGCTTTAACTCTCGATGCCTATTTATCAGAAAATGGACAACATATTGGCCAGTTAAGTGACCTTTTCTCCGTTGACAAAGTGCTTGGGAATACCTGTATTGTCAGCAACTTTAGCCTGCCATCAGACAATCCTGATGATTTTATGGTTTCCAACAATGGCTCCGCTAAAACCGATGGTACGCGCTATCGCTTTTCTCAGTGGATGATAGAAGGAGATGCGTTTAACGATGTCCCCGAGCAAAAATTTGGCCCCATATTATGGGCAATGTATACCTTAACCAATAGCCGGTCTGATGAAGGTTATATTATGAAGCTCAGCGCACTGACGGGGCCGCTGGGTAAAAAAGATAACCAACACGTTGAATTACAGATTAAACAATCAGGCAAATGGGTTTCCCTGGCGACTGCTCAACTTGATCCCGACGCATGGACAGCCACATTCCGCATTGCCAACTGGAATGAAAAAGTAGCTACGCCTTACAGGCTGGTATACCGTGAAAAACGCCGTGATGGCAGTGAAGTTCCGGATATATTCACCGGCACCATTCAGGCCCAACCCGTTGGTAGAAAATTGAGAATGGCGGCACTAACCTGTCAAAATGACTATGCCTTCCCATACGAGCCAGTAGCCAACAATGTAACAAAGTTAAAGCCGGATCTGATTTTATTTTCAGGCGATCAAATCTATGAGAATCACGGCGGCTTTGGAGTTATTCGTTTCCCCGCAGAACCCGCTATATTGAACTATTTAAGGAAATTTTATCAATTTGGCTGGGCCTTTAGAGAGCCGATGCGCCATGCGCCCACCATTTGCCTACCTGATGACCACGATGTATTGCAAGGCAACCTGTGGGGTGAAGGTGGCGCAAAAATGTCTGATGAAGCTAAAAAGCTGGGGCGCAGCGATATGTTGGGTGGCTATATTGAACCAATACGTGTGCTCAATGTGATTCACAAGACTAACACTGCCCACCTTCCCGATCCTGTTGACCCGACGCCATCAGACAGAGGGCTGAATGTCTATTATACGGAAATGGTCTATGGGAATATCAGCTTCGCCATATTGGCAGACCGCCAATGGAAAAGCGGCCCAGATCGCTTAAATATAGTGGTAGGAGAAACCGGTCAAGATGAAGATCCCTTGTATATCAACCCGGATTTTGATCGGGAGGATTTACAACTACTTGGCAAACGCCAGGAAGCGTTTTTAGAACAATGGGGCAACGACTGGCGCGATCACACTTTAAAAGCGGTTATCAGCCAAACCGTATTTGCAGGAATTTCCACTCACCAACCCCTGCCCGACCGCTACCTCAAATATGACTTTGACAGCAGCGGCTGGCCGGCTACAGCACGCAACCGGGCAATAAAAATAATGCGTCAATCCAAAGCATTACATATTTGCGGTGACACCCACCTGGCCACACTCTCTCAATACGGCGTAGATAAACAACGGGATAGCAACTGGGCATTCTGCACCCCCGCTATCGCCGCTGGCTGGCCAAGGTGGTGGCGTCCTGACGACTTACCCCTGCCTCACACTAACCGCCCTTCCCACGGCTTATCACAAACTGGTGAATACCTGGATAGCTTTGGCAACAAAATATACGTTTACGCAGCGGGCAATCCGGAAGTAGAAAAATCCGCAAACCGCTATATTCGAGCGCATGAAAAAGGTTCTGGGTTCGGATTTATCACTTTTGATACCGAAGATAGAACCTATACAATGGAGGCATTCCGCTTTCTGGTTGATGCAACGGATAACAATCCAAACAACCAATTTCCAGGCTGGCCACTGACGATCCATCAGGATGAAAATATCGGAATCAATAAAGTAACTTAATTAAAAGCGGCCTCCATCTATAAGACTCAGCACTCCAGTAGTCAGCTGGAGTGCAAAACCGCCCCCCTTTTATAAAACTGATTTTTCGCAAAACGGCTGCCGGAAAGGGCTTTTAAGGAACCTCTGATTAAGTCACTTTCTGGTGGCAGAGGCGCTTCGGGGCGGATGTGAAGCTCAGGTGGTAGGACGGATATTTCGAAACCGACGGATACAGGGATGTATCCGTCGGAGCTACAGGGAAGTACTCGTGCGTTTTCGAAATATCCGTCCTACTGCCTGAGCGCCCCGGAAGCTACCATAGTGTTCACGCGAATTAATCAGAGATTCCTTAAGTCACCCCAGGTTTTTCGGAAGCCCGTTAAACTTCTGGCTTAGAAGTTGCCTGAACGGCACGTATTTCTCGCGCTACCGCCTCTGGTGCACCCAGAACCAGAAATACCGCACCCGCGGAACAGGCGGCCATAGTCAACGCAATAGGTAGCAAAGCATGTCCACTTACCGATGACGAGAAACTACTGATCAAACCGGCAATGACAAACTGCGTCGCACCGAGCAGTGCCGCGGCAGTCCCCCCGAGATGAGGGAAAAACTCCAATGCATTGGCCATATTGTTCGGAACAATGGCACCCTGAAACCCTACACAACAGATAATACACACTGCTACAAGCCAATAAGGGGCCTCAAAGAAGGCCGCCATCACCAGCGCCAAGACCATCACGCCCTGCAAAACGATAACGGCTCGAAGGATAACCACGGAATCAAAAGAACGCAGTAACTTGCGATTCAATAGATTCATGCCTGCCATAGCGGCAATATTGGCCGCGAACAAGCCGGAGAACATACTCTTGGAAAGACCAAACCACTCTTGGTAAATGAACGAGGAGTGGGTAATAAAAACCAGCATAATCGAAAAGCATAGAGCCTGGATGCCAATAAACCTCATGGTCACCAAGTGGCGGAGCACCATCGCGTAGTTGGTCACCAAGGTGACCATAGGCGTAACGACAGGCTTGCGGGGCGGTAAACGGCGGAAAAGCCCGAAGTGGAGTACCACCATAAGTACGACAGCATAACCCGACAGCACCAGAAAAATGGCCGGCCAGTCTTTCCACTCCAGCAGGATAGCCCCCAGGGTTGGAGCGAGCGCCGGGACAACAAACATAATCAGCCCTATCAAGCCGAAAAGGCGTGCTGATTCGGCCCCACCAGTCTGGTCGCGAACCACCGCGGGCACGGACACAGCGCAGAAGGCTCCGCCAATGCCTTGCAAAATCCGCCAGTGCAGCATTTCCTGCAAAGTACCTGCCTGAGCAACTAACCAGGCCCCCAAGGCAAAGACTGCCAGCCCTAGCATAAGGATTTTCTGCCGCCCATACCGATCCGAGAGAGGGCCCCCGATCAATTGCGCCAGTCCCATGGTTCCCACATAGGCACCCAACGTAAGGCCCACAGCACCGTGGGCTACACCGAGCTCATCAGCAATTTCGGGAAATGCGGGCAGATAAGCATCCAGGGCGAGCGGACCGAGAGCAACAGTCATCCCCAATAGGAATGCAAGCTGAATACGGGGCAATACTTGTACCTCCTTAAATTACATCAAATTGAGGTTGGGCAAACCGGCCTGAGACCCCAATAGGCTTTAGGAACCTCTGATGTATTCAATTGAGTGCTGCAGTTGGTTCCGGGGCGCTCAGGCAAATTACTCGCGAAAAGAACAAAACCCTACCTGTGTGGTCTGCACCAGCAGGCCCTGCGCACTTGAATAGGAAGAATGCATCAGCAAAGATAAGCCTGAAACCAATGTGTCCAGATACTAATGGTTGGTTGCCTATGAATTAAAATGCCGTATACACACTCTGCCTGCTGAAAAACAGGAAGATAGGGCGCTGTAGTAGCGGTCACGTCTAAGTGGTTTGACGTCAGTGAGTAGTTTTTAACAGTTTACAACCCTAGAGAGCATTATGGCGAGCAAAGCGAGAATCAGCAAACTCCAGCTGGCAGAGCAGTTCCGGGCCTTCATTGACCCCCGATTCGTTATTACCGACGAGGAAACCCTGAAGCCCTACGAATGTGACGGCATGGCCACCTACTGCGAAATGCCCATGCTGGTCGTGCTGCCGGACACTGTGGCGCAAGTGCAGCAGGTGATGCGTATCTGTAACCAGTACGGCATTCCCGTGGTGGCCCGAGGCGCGGGGACCGGACTCAGCGCCGGTGCCATGCCCCACCGTGACGGCGTAGTGCTCTCCCTGGCCCGCTTCAGCCGCATTCTCGATATAGACCCCCTGGCGCGTACAGCGCGATTACAGCCGGGGGTCCGCAACCTCGCTATCAGCGAGGAAGCGGCCAAATACGGACTCTACTACGGCCCAGACCCCTCATCCCAGATTGCCTGCAGTATTGGCGGGAATGTGGCTGAGAACGCCGGCGGTGTGCATTGCCTGAAGTACGGGCTGACCGTGCACAACATTATCAGCGTGGAAATGGTGACCGCCGAAGGGGAGCTGGTAACCATCGGCAGTGACGGCCTGGACAGCTGCGGGATGGACCTACTGGCGCTATTAACCGGCTCCGAAGGGCTTCTGGGCGTGGTGACTGAAGTCAAAGTGAAGCTGCTGCCAGTGCCAGAAGTAGCTCGGGTTGTGATGGCCGGTTTCGACAGTATTCAGAAAGCGGCAGATGCGGTCGGTGGCATCATCGCCAACGGCATTATCCCCGCGGGCCTGGAAATGATGGACAGCCACGCAATTGTGGCGGCCGACGATTTTATCGGGGGTGGCTATCCGCGCGAGGCAAAAGCGCTGCTGCTATGCGAAGTGGACGGCACCGAGGAAGAGGTAGATGAACATATCGCCCAGACAGAAGCCCTCTTCCACGAGCTTGGCGCCACCTCTGTGCGCACATCACGTACCGAAGAGGAGCGGGCTCTGCTGTGGAAAGGGCGCAAGAGTGCCTTTCCGGCGGTGGGAAAAATTTCTCCGGATTACTATTGCATGGACGGCACCATTCCCCGCCGCCATTTGGCCCATGTCCTGACCGAAATCGAAAAATTATCCGGGCAATTCGGGCTGCGAGTGGCCAACGTATTCCACGCCGGCGACGGCAACCTGCACCCACTGATCCTGTTCGACGCCAACGCGCCCGGCGAATTGGAGCGCACCGAGGCCTTTGGTGCCAGTATTCTCAGACTCTGTGTCGAGGCCGGAGGCTGTATCACCGGCGAGCACGGCGTCGGCGTGGAGAAAATCCGACAAATGGTAGTGCAATTCACCGATGAAGAATTGCGGCAATTCCACGATGTGAAAACCGCGTTCGATCCAGTGGGAATTCTCAACCCCGGTAAGAACGTGCCCGCACTGAAATTCTGCCAGGAATACCGCGCACTGGCCCCCACTCAGCACACACAAACGGATGCCCCCCATGGCTGATATATTTCCACAACTTCAGGAGCAGGTACTCCAGGCCCGGGAAGACGGGAGAAAGCTCAATATTATCGGCGGTGGCACCAAGGCCTTTATGGGGCGCCCGGTCGATCCGAACACAGACATCCTCAACCTGGCAGAACACACCGGCGTGGTTGAATATCATCCGGTGGAGCTGGTACTAACGGTACGCGCCGGCACCCCGCTGCGCGAAATTGAAGCAACACTGGCAGAACAAGGCCAGGCTCTGCACTTTGAACCGCCAAGACTGGGAGAGAACGCCACCATCGGCGGCACACTGGCCTGCAACCTGTCCGGCCCGGCGCGCCCCTGGGCCGGCTCCATTCGCGATCAGGTACTGGGTATCCGGCTGCTAAATGGCAAGGGTGAACACCTGCGCTTTGGCGGCCAGGTGATGAAAAATGTGGCCGGTTACGATGTTTCCCGCCTGCAGGCCGGGGCTATGGGAACGCTGGGCGTCATCACTGAAATCAGCCTCAAAGTCATGCCGCAACCCGCCGCCACCCTCACGTTAGTGCAAGACATGGCGCCGGGCGAAGTCATACAGTATATGAACAGCCGCGCTGCGGAACCCAAACCCATTACAGGCGCCTGTTGGGTAGACGGCAAAGTCTATCTGCGCCTGTCCGGCGCCCGTTCCGCGGTAGAAGCAACCGCCGAGAAGTGGTCCGGGAAAATATTGGAGCAAGGCGAACAGTTCTGGCAACAGATCCGGGATCTGCAGCACGGTTTCTTCACCGCCACAAATGTCCCCCTGTGGCGCTTCTCCATCAGCTCCACCGCCCTACAGCCCAAACTAGAGGGCGAGTGGCTGATCGACTGGGCGGGCGCCCAACGCTGGTACCGGGGCGAAGGCAAGATGGTGGAGATGGAAGCGCTGGCCGCTGCCGCAGGTGGGCAGGTCAGCCTCTTTCGCGGCGGCGACCGCAGTGGCGAAGTCATGCACCGCCAACCCGAGGCCCTGAAAACCATTCAGCAACGCATTAAGAATGCCTTCGATCCGGACCACCTTTTCAATCCCGGACGCCTATACAGCTGGCTGTAAGAGCAGAAACACCATGCAAACAAATCTGGTTCAACAATTTGCCAAAACACAGGAAGGTCAGGAAGCGGAAGCCATTCTGCGCGCCTGTGTACACTGCGGTTTCTGCACCGCGACCTGCCCTACCTATCAGGAACTGCACGACGAGCGCGACGGCCCCCGGGGACGGATCTACCTGATGAAAATGTTCCTGGAAGGAGCGGAAATTACAGAAAAAACCCGCGAACACCTGGACCGCTGTCTGACATGCCGCAGCTGTGAAACCACCTGTCCCTCCGGGGTTCAGTACGGCCGCCTGGTGGATATCAGCCGCGGCCTGATAGAAAAACAGCTGCCCCGCAAGCCGATAGACCGCTGGTTGCGCTGGGGCCTGGCCCGGGTGCTGCCCAGGCGCCGACTGTTTGGATCACTGCTGCGCATCGGGCAGCTATTCCGGCCGCTGCTCCCTAACAGCCTGCGCCGCAAAGTGCCCCCCAAAAAACAAGCCAGCCCCTGGCCCAAAGTCAGCCATCAACGCAAAGTTCTGGCCCTGGCCGGATGTGTTCAACCTTCGGCTACACCCAATACCAACGCCGCCGCCGCGCGGGTATTAGACAAACTCGGCATCACCATGGTGGAGGCGCCACAAGCCGGCTGCTGTGGAGCCGTCAATTACCACCTGTCGGAACACGAGCAGGCGCTGGCGTATATGCGCCGGAACATCGACGCCTGGTGGCCCGCCATCGAAGCCGGTGCAGAGGCCATTATCATGACCGCTTCCGGTTGCGGCGCCATGGTTCAAGATTATGGACACCTGCTAAAAGACGATCCCGCTTACGCCGAGCGGGCCAAAAAAGTCAGCGAGCTCTGCACTGATCTGGGCGCTTTCCTACTCCAGCAGGACCTGGAAAAACTCCACCTAAAACAAAACCCAGGCAAAGTGGCCTTTCACTGTCCCTGTACACTCCAACACGCCATGCAACAAAGCGGTGTAGTGGAACAAGTCCTGACTCGCGCAGGCATCGACCTTGCAGAAACCCGGGACAAACACCTGTGCTGTGGCTCGGCCGGGACCTATTCCGTGCTACAGCCAAAACTGAGCCAACGACTGCTGGAGAAAAAACTGGACGCGCTGATGGTGGGTCAACCAGACCGTATCGTCACTGCCAATATCGGCTGCCAGATGCACCTGGAATCCCAGGCAGAGGTGCCGGTTCAGCATTGGATTGAGTTATTGGATACGCACAAATAGCCAACATAATCGCTTTTGGATTCAAGTAATCATAAAATCACTCCCTAATTAGAGAATTCATCTATGTAGCAAATTTGGTTAAGCTGAAAATTTTCACTGAGCTCGGAGACCACAAAGTCGTCATGCCCGATGAAATGGAGTACAAACAGAAGGTAATTACGATCTTGAAAACTAAATAAATATGGATGGAATGGAATTCCAAACTTCCGGCCAGAGCCATCCAAAAACAGTCTATCTCTAAAACCAAAAGATAAGCTTTCCCTGGCAATACTTAGCGTGATCAGATTTTCAACATCTTTCCTTTTTATATATTTATTTATAATCAGACCCTCACCCTCAGCTTCCCGACCGGCCTGCTCATAGAACTTTGCAACAAACTCCTCTTCTCCGTCATTATTTATGTCTACAAACTGGAATAGCTTAGCAAATACATATTCCCGTCCTTTCACGCCAATAGACAACACATCCTGAGACGTCCATGAATTTAGGGTGAAGTTAAAATCCACATTGATTCCAATTTTTTCCTCATAATGTTTTCCCTGATTTCTTTTATCAATCTCTTCTGTAAACCTTAATATCCTCTCCTTTGCATAAGCACAGACATCAACCGATGGCGCGACCGTATTGGCTGATGCATTGAAGGACAACATGAGGCCCCAAAGAAGTAATGACTTGGAAATACTACTCATATATACCACTCCTAAATCTTGCGTAATCTTCTCTTTAAGAACTCCAACTACGACTTCGTTCGACTAATTATCTGGATGCCCCTATAAAAACGTCCTTCACCATCCTCAAAGGTGATAATATCACTTGTATTCCTTTTACCGGCGACGCATCCTGATTGAACAGATACCTGGAAACCACTTGCTCGATTGTTGGCATAGCCATAAATACTCTCCTTACATCCATTTAACAAAATCCAAATTTAAACCATTTTCAACCTTTTCTGTCATAACATTCCCACAATTGGATACAGCGACAACTTGGCTATGAAATGCAACACCACGATCAAATTCTTCAACGGTATCCCTGTAAGCCTCCCGCTTATTTTTCATGTATTCCCGAATGGTTTGCCTATAAAATTTATTATCACAGCAATCTTTATGTATGATTAAACTTTTTAAAGAATAAAAATTCTTTCCGAAACCACGACATCCATCAAACAAACTAATTTTATATCTCTTTTTATAATCATCATCATTTTCTATTTCATAAACACTTTTCGTTGATATAAACCTTGCTAAACCAGACTTATCATCCGTAAAAAATACCAAAGAAAAATGCTTCTTAGGAAAATCAATAATTAGACTCTCTTTATATGTTACAACCACTTCACTTGGCGCAATAACATCGATGGAAAAATTTTCTTCAAAAGATTTTTCATTGCCATAAGATTCTCTAATCAATCGTTTTACATCAACTCTAGACAAGTCAGGAGAAATACCAACCCGCCAAGAACCACTGCGCAAAATTCTGTAGTATATATCTGTAAAATCTACATGTATACGCACAAAATCTTTTAGCATCCTCTTCCGCAACTCATCACCACTTAGAATCCTACCTTCTGCTGGGCAGATCCCTGCATCGACTTGCGAAAATCTCCAAGAGATATGAAAATAAATAGCAATTAAAGAGAGAACCACAATAGATATAAGAAAATAAAGCAAATTTCCTTTATAGATTTGCACTTGCTCCCCTACCTTTATCTTTCTTTCAGGCTATCTTTCTTGTACCTGAGCAACGAAGACAGGAAAAATTCAATTATCTGTCTTTGTCCGGTTTTCACTTCTGCCATTACCGACATACCGGGCGACAGCCGAACATACTTGTCCTCCACAGAGAGGCCATCCTGCTTTAAGCGCAATCGCGCCTTGTAGATCAATCCCAATTTTTCATCCTGTACGGCATCATCAGACAAGTTAATGGGTTCCGCATCTATTACGTCGTACTTGGTAAAGTTAAAAGTATCGATCTTGACTTCCGCCGTCTGACCTTCCTGCACAAAGCCAATATCTTTGTTGAGGATAAAAGCCTCTACCTCCAGTTCACTCTGCTCAGGCACTATCAGCATCAACTCCTGAGCTGGGGTAACCACACCGCCAATCGTGTGCACAGCCAGCTGTTGAAAACTTTTGTGCCTGTCTTGGACGGTACCCCCTCAGTCCAGCGTTACGGCGTAGCTCATCGCTGATTGTGGAAGTATGTCGCCCCAGCCAGATTTTTGGCAATCTCAAATTTAGAGAGTCGTCTGTTTTCAGACTGTGACCTGGTATCGCTCATTCTCGGTGAGCTGGTTGTAGTTCATCGGTGCTTTTCCCCTGCTGGGGAAAGGTGCAGGCTCTACCAGCTGGCCGCCACTTACCAATTACAGTTATTATTCAAAATCGCGAGATTTTATAAAACATATTGCACTAAATTCCCCATCTAATAACTGGTAGGTTTCGATATAAAGATTTTTACGGCCATTAATATTCTCAATTGAATATCTATAAACATATGTCTCTTTCCCTACTTTGGCTATTCCAGGCCACCCTTTATAATCTTCAGTATATTTCCAATCCGAAACACTCACGCTATCAATAAATTCACCATTCGCACCATACACCTTAAACTCCAGTCCACCCTTATCTCCATACCCATACATAGCCAGATCCCTGGCCATAAAAACAATTTCATTATCACCCTGACCATCCATATCAGTTTGATATACCGTATAATCTCCTAGCGCAAAACCATACTGCTCCACCGGCCCACCCAAAAACACCGAGTAAGGATCCCATCTCGGGATAATTTGACCATCAGCGATAAGGCTCATCTCATTCTCATAAGGTTCCCTGCTGATTTTGCTATAGTATTTGAGCATTTCTTGCGACCACTTCTCCTGGGAGATATGGTCGGGAAGAATCGTTTGCGCTCTACCCTCCCTAACTGCCAAATCATATCTTCGACACACTTCTTCAGGAACTTCATCGTAGGCTGTAATTTTATCAACCTTAATTTTCGAGTATTTACTTATAAACTCAACTGGCTCAATGACTGAGGTATCTGACAATAACCTTTCTGGTTCCCTGAGCTGATCTATCTCCATGTTCAATTTAAATTCAGATATTTTTTCTGACTTATTTTTCAAGACAACATATTTACAGACCCGAATTGCCTCAGGATAATTATCCTTGAGCTCAAAAATATTGAATTCCGCAATGAACTTCCCCCCTTCTATACCTCTCCCACCAGAAAGGCCCCTTTTATTGTACCCAACAACGTATACAGAATTTCTGTACTTTACTAAAACAGACCTGATATCATTTTCACCAGAAACTCCATACACAAAAGCAACGTAGTTCCTTTTAATCCCAGAACTTCCATACACCTTGTAGATATCTCCTGGCTCATTATATTTAGAATCCCTATATTCCCGCGAAATTTCACCACTAAAAAAAATAGTTTCTATGCCATTTTCCAGATGCTCATCAAAATCGTGCTGAAAAACTAGAAAATTTGACTCCCCTACCAACCCTGGATAAAGAGAGGTATAAAGAGAAAATGGATCATCCTGAAGATGGCTGGAAAACTTGGTAGTGTTCAGAATTCTGTGTCATTTCTTTACCATTAACAAAAAAGAGATGACCTATGACCAAACCTACCTTCGATATGGATGCCGCCATCAAGGCACTGCGTGAGGGCAAAGACCTCAGTGGCAAAGACGGTATCCTGACCCCACTGATCAAACAGCTTACCGAAGCGGCCATGCGGGCGGAGCTGGAGGAGCACCTCGCAAGCGAGGACAAGCCCAACCGCAAGAATGGCCATACATCTAAGACCATGAAGAGCTCCGCTGGCAGCTTTGAACTGGATACGCCGCGGGACCGTGCCGGCACCTTCGAACCGCAGATCGTCAAAAAGCATCAGACGCAGCTTACCGACGAACTGGAGCGCAAAGTGATTGCCCTGTTTGCCCTCGGTAACAGCTACCAGGACATCCGCACACACATTGCCGACATCTACGGTATGGAACTCTCCAACGGCACCATTAATGCCGTTACAGACAAGCTGCTGCCCGAGCTTCAGGCCTGGCGTGAGCGCGACCTGGAGCCTATCTACCCTATCATCTGGCTCGACGCTATCCACTATAAAATCAAGGAAAACGGCCGCTATATCAGCAAGGCCATTTACACCATCCTCGGCCTGAACATCGAAGGCAAGAAAGAGCTGCTGGGACTCTACTTGTCCGACCAGGAAGGCGCACACCACTGGCTGAGCGTTCTGACCGACCTATACAACCGCGGGGTCAAAGATATCCTGATCGCCTGTGTGGATGGCCTCCAGGGCTTCCCCGAAGCCATCGAGAGCATCTACCCCCAAACGGAGATCCAGCACTGCGTGATCCACCAGATCCGCAATTCGATGAAGTACGTGGCTTCGAAGAACCAGAAGGCCTTTATGGCAGATCTCAAATGTGTCTACAAGGCGGCAACACTCAATGCTGCCGAGAGCGCACTGGACGAGCTGGAAGCCAAGTGGGGCGACAAATACCCGATGGTGATCAAGTCCTGGCGCAGCAAGTGGCTCACACTATCGGCCTACTTCAAATATCCGGAATACGTACGCAAGCCAATTTACACCACAAACGCCGTTGAAGCCGTGCACAGGCAGTTTCGAAAACTGACCAAAACCAAGGGTGGCTTCGCCAATGAGAACAGCTTACTCAAGCTGCTGTACGCCGGTATACTGAAGGCCTCCGAGCGCTGGACGCACCCAATCCAGAACTGGAACCTGACGCTGTCACAGCTGGCGATCCACTTCCCGGAACGCTTGGAGAAATACATCAGTCTGTGACTATTTGGCTGACACAGAATTTTGAACACCCTCAGGCTATTTGGCTGACACAGAATTTTGAACACCCTCGAAAACTTCTTTATTTCTGGTGATTTTTTGCTATCTGAAGCATGCACTGGATACAGGTAGCTAACCTCCCCTTCAACCTTATCATCGGCAAGAGATCTAATCCCACTAATAATCCCCTCGCAAAGCTGCTTCTGCTTAGCATTCTGACGGTATAGAGAAAAATAAAAATTATTCTTCACCATACTCTCAATTTTTTGCAAAGAAATGTCGTAGTATTCTGATGCGAAGCAGCTGGCCGACTGAAATAAAACGCTAATAAACAATAAACATGAAAATCTAAACACACCCTTATCCCCAATCAAAATATTCAACATAAAATTCTGCATTTACAACACGATTACTTATCTTTCCGATCCAGTTTCTGCTGCCATAGCGCTTGCCGCAGAATTTTTACGTCATGCGCAGGTAAGTTTATAAATTTCCGCCAATTATTTTTTCAATATAAACCAGCTGATAGATCAGCTCGTGTTGCAAAGACACATCCGTTTGTCTTTCTAGGTAGTTTTCCATTTACTACAGGCTAGGTTCCTGTCGGATTAATGTTTCTATCTGACTTCCTACCTCATCGGTTATCTTTGCATCTTTACGGACTTCGCGCCTCTCAGGTGCAGGATAA
Organism: Microbulbifer thermotolerans; assembly: GCF_001617625.1. Lineage (NCBI taxonomy): Bacteria > Pseudomonadati > Pseudomonadota > Gammaproteobacteria > Cellvibrionales > Microbulbiferaceae > Microbulbifer > Microbulbifer thermotolerans. Next base: position 3,336,938 of record NZ_CP014864.1, read on the forward strand.
CTGTTGTGTGTGCCCTTGGCGGTATCCTATCTACCCAATGTGACCGCCTAGCTTTTGGCTAAAAGCCTCTTTTTTATAGATTTCCACTTGTGTTCCCACCTTTACCTTTCTTTGAGGCTATCTTTCTTATACCTAAGCAATGGAGACAGAAAAAATTCAATTATCCGCCTCTGCCCGGTTTTCACTTCTGCCGTTACCGACATACCGGGCGACAGCCGAACATACTTGTCCTCCACAGAGAGGCCATCCTGCTTTAAGCGCAATCGCGCCTTGTAGATCAACCCCAGCTTCTCATCCTGTACTGCATCATCAGACAAGTTAATGAGTTCCGCATCTATTACGTCGTACTTGGTAAAGTTAACAGTATCGATCTTGACTTCGGTCGTCTGGCTTCCTCCAGCGAATCCTGCCAAGATTTACGAATCTTATAGATGGTATATCCTTACCGTTTTATTTAGATTTTATAAACATGATTCCAAGTAATCAGTGAAACTTTAATGCAGCGAGCAAATCGTCTCGCCGCACAAAATTTTGCTTACTGCTAGAAATGGAGAAGCATAACTGTCCTTCAGAGGGAAATTTTACAAACTGTTAATCCTTTAAAGAAACCATCCGGCTTGTTTTCGCTTAGAATTGGCTTTGTTGATAGCTCATTTACCTCTATAGCCGGGCGACCATAACCATAAGCGTTGATCGTATAAAACATATCCTTGTAACTAATAACGTCTCCTGAAATATATTCAACAGTCCCATCATTAACAAAATCCGATCTAATATTATTAAACTCATCCACCACATAATTAATTTTTATCCACACCCCCTTGAGAACTTCATCTCCTTTCCAGGCCACCTGCACCACATCTTCCATATCCCCATTATTATTCATATCGGCTTTAAACTTTTTTACTCGCATCGTTTTCATGATACCCTCCAGGTCTTCAATTTTTTTCTTCCACCTGGAAATATCTACTGGCATCCTATAAGTACCACCTTGAATCAATAGCTTAAGCCCTACACTTGGGTGCATCTCTTGTCCATTCGGAATATAGATCTCACCAGCATCAACAAGATCAGAAAATACATCATACGAATCTAAATTATTTGTAATTTTACCCTTATATTGAGATACCTCATCACAAATGATTTCATCCTCAGCACGAACAAAACCAGAAACAGACAACAAAAAAGATAGAACTAAAACCAGATTTTTTGACATCACATCACCCATTTAAATATTAAATTTTCTTCCCACATCCATTATCAGTACAGTAATATTTATTTAGCTGTTCGAGACGCATTATTTTGTGATCAACTATGCAATTATAGTAAACAAGCTGTCCCCATCCGCCACTTAAACGGTTGCGACCGGAACACCATTTATTTATATAAGATTCCCATAGCGGCTGCGTATCAATTGCCAGCTTTGGATTTTCATAATTAACTTTAGCGTCTTCTATCTTTTCCTTTATCAATTCATCGAGTTCATCATTATAACTTTGATAGCAAGAAAGCATCTCATCAATCAAACCTTTGCTACATTCTTTATCAATCTCATCGATATTAAAAGCGCAGGCAGAATTGGCACTCATCACAGACAAAAACAATAAGATTTTTTTCATTTATCAATACCTAATTTAAATAATTTAAATTAATCAATAACCTAAATATAATACAAAATCATAGTTAATAAGTTGTCTTTATTTCAAGACTTGTTATATCTGAGCAACCGAAAATTCTTTTCTCCACAACAAGATTTTTTCTGTTACAAATGCAGCCATGCTTTATAGGCTATCCCAATTGTTCATCTTATATTGTGTCAGCAGACAACTTAGCATACTGTGCATTTATTACCCGGCACCTGTAAAAAGTGTAGGTATTGATTTTATCTCAGTAACCTGGCTATCTAAATCATTTTAAATTTAACTTAGGGAACCTCTGATTAAATCACTTTCTGGTGGCAGAGGCTCTTCACGGGTGGATGTGAAGCTCAGGTGATAGGACGGGCATTTCGAAACCGTCGGATACAGGGATGTATCCGTCGGAGCTACAGGGAAGTACTCGTGCGTTTTCGAAATGTCCTTCCTATTGCCTGAGCGCCCCGGAAGCTACCATAGTGTCCACGCGAATTAATCAGAGGTTCCTTAAACTGTTAAAAAATAAGATTTCTCTATTTATCAAGCGGTATATCGACAATAGATGCAAAAATACGATTATGGTTAAAGGAATCAACCCAGGGAAAAGCCGTATGTTCCGTATTTCTCTCCTTTTACAGATGCCCGTCCTGTAGACTCCGCTTTGAATAAGGTTTTAATGGTTTTTCCGCCGCATTATCAAAGGAGTGACCGACGATGCTAACTGGCAGCCGGAAGGCTGATTTACTTAGCCACTTGGTGTATCGAATTCCCTTACTGACTGCTTAAATTTTGTGGTGGGAAAAGGAGCGGATTTTCCTCTTGCTCGCACGCCTAGAGAGACCCGCTGATTTAATGTGCGTATCGGAAAAGATGGGCAGAATACTTGGAGTGAAGGATAGATATATTTAGAAACCGTCGGATACACGAGGTATCCGACGGAGCTACTGGGAAGTACTCGTGCGTTTTCGAAATTTCCGTCCTATTACCTGAGCGCCCCAGAAGCTATCATAGTGCTCTCGCGAATTAATCAGAGGTTCCTTAGGGCACTCTCACACGCTATAGAAACTTAAATAAGTCGAATATATTCAAGGATATGTTCAACCACAGTGCATATCGGACTCTACATTGGCCGACACGCGCACACTGTTGACTGAAACATCCACCTCCCCGGCTGTGGTCATATAGAAAGGTGAAAGCACCATATCCATACGTGCGCCTTTTTCCGCGAGGCATTGCAGAGGTATAGAGATGGTTTTCCACTCACCGGGCTCTGTTGCCTGCAACAGGCCGGTTACCGGCAGTTCTGCGCGGCAGTCTGTGCCACAGGACATGCCCACTCGCACCTCGTCGCTGGGTGCGCGCTCCACTTTTACATCGAACAACAGGGCGCCGTTGGATTGGAGATAACCGCTCAGATCCGTGCGCTGATTGGCAAAGAGGCCAACGGTGGCCGAGCCTTTTCCTCCCCACTGCAGTCGGCGGCTGTCTCCCTGTACATGGCGATCCACCATCTGTACCCGCAGGCCATTTAATTCAGTGACGCTATCGGTGATGGTGCTGCTTCGGTTACTGCTATCCAGAGCTTCCAGTTTCCAAGGGGCCAGCGCACGGCCTGCGAACAGCTGTAATTCCTCTTCACCGCTGGGTTCACTCAGGCCACTTTCCTCCGGCAGCAATCCCGCGACGTCTTGAGTACTATAGTTCAGACCAAAATCGAAGGCATACTGAACCTTGGGGTTTTCCGGATTTGCGGTTTGCGGCCAGGTAAACGGCAGGCGGCCAGCGAAATCGTAATTCACTTCACCATCCGCTCTGCGGAAAATGACATCGGCCACACCAGCACCTTCACTGCCCGGATGCCAGATTACAACAAAGGCATCAGAGGCGTTGATTTCCGGATTTACCCACAGGGGACGCCCGGTGATAAACAGGGAAACCACGGGAATATTCTGGCTCCGAAGTTTTTTCAACAGTGCGAGATCGGGGTCACCCCGGTAATCCAAATTGGCGATATCCCCCTGCATTTCCGCGTAGGGGTCTTCTCCGAATACCACTATGGCCACATCCGGCTTTTGTGTGAAGCTGCCGTCCACGCTCAGTATGGCTTCGCCACCGGCAGATTCCACCGCTTCGGCAATACCTGCGTAAATGGAGGTCGCACCGGGGAAATCACTGTTTTGATTTCCGGTACCCTGCCAGCTGATACTCCAACCACCAGCTTGCTTGCCGATATTATCGGCGCCGTCACCGGCCACCAAGACACGCTGGTTGCGCGCCAGGGGTAGTAAACCGTCACGGTTTTTCAGCAGCACCAGGGATTCACGCACCGCTTGGCGGGCGATAGCGCGGTGTTCCGGTGAGCCAATAACGGATTCGTCCCCGGCCAAAGCCCGCTCTGAGGGCGCTCCCTTTTCGAACAAGCCCGCACGCATTTTGACCCGCAGGATACGCCGCACGGCGTCATTCAGGCGCGATGCCGGGATGGTGCCGTCTTTCGCCTGGGCCAGGGTGTTGGCGTAAAGTGTTTTCCAGTTGGGGTCCGGCGCCATAAACATATCCAGACCGGCGTTGATTGCTTGCGGGCAACTGACGGTACTGCAGCCTTCCACAAAGGCGTGGCCGTTCCAATCGCCCACGACGAAGCCATCAAAGCCGAGGTGATTTTTCAGCACATCGGTAAGCAGGTATTTATGACCGTGCATTTTTTCCCCCTGCCAACTGCTGAAGGAGGCCATCACCGTCTGCACGCCCGCCTCTATCGCGGTGAAGTAACCAGGGGCGTGTATTTTGAGCAATTCCTCCTCTCCAAACTGTGCGTCACCCCGGTCAATACCGCCGGTGGTACCGCCGTCGGCAATATAGTGCTTGGCGGTGGCAATCACATGTCCCCCGGCAAAAAATTCATCGGTACGAACTTTGCCTTGCAATCCCTCCACCATGGGTCCGGCGTAGCTCGCTACCACTTCGGGGTTTTCGGAGTAGGACTCATAAGTGCGCCCCCAACGGTCATCTTGGACTACCGCCAAGGTGGGGGCAAAGCTCCAATCTATGCCTGTGGCCGCCACTTCGGCTGCCGTGGCGGCACCAACCTTCCGAATCAGGTCGGGGTTGCGCGTAGCGCCTAGCGCAATATTGTGTGGAAACAGCGTTGCGCCGATAACATTGTTGTGGCCGTGTACCGCATCCGTACCCCAGATAATGGGAATGGGCACACCGCCGTCAGAGGTGTCCATAGACGCGTGGTAAAAGGCATCAGCCAGCGCTACCCAGTCATCCACGGTTGCGTATTTATTGTTGTTAGGAAATGAGCCTCCGCCATTGAGAACTGATCCCAGGTGGTAATCCCGCACATCCTGTGGTGTCACAGCGCGCAGCTCGGCCTGAATCAGCTGGCCAACTTTTTCTTCCAGGGTCATTTTTTCCAGAAGCCGGTCAATCTTGGCTTCCATATCTGCATCCTGGACCAATCCACCGTGCAGAGTCGGCCAATCTGCGCCCAGGCGGACTGGGTTGTCGTTCTTATCTTGTGCAACTTTTTCACTACAAGCGGCAATGCCACCAGCCGCCACCAGGCAGGAGATGACCCCCTGGAGAATTCGTTTTTTTATCACCGCAGAACTCCTATTTTTTATCTGCACAGATTTCGTACAACGCTTTAGAAACGCCAATATCTGTTCCCCTTGTACGCAATGTACAGAAAGACGTCGTCCCACTTTAAAAATGCGAGGCAATATGGTCCAGATCACACTTTTTCCGGGTGCGCACGAAAAGTGGGAAGGGGAATGAACGATTTTGGGGCAAAAAAAGACCCGCATTGCGGGTCGAAAAGCAACTGACTCCATTCGAGAGAGCGTCAATTGTTAATAGTAACTGCCGGGCAGTGCTCACGCAGAAAATCGTCGTGACTGGGCAGGGTATCGACCATCTGTGCGATGGCCGCTCTGGCGGTTTCCTGGTGCTGGATAATCTGCGCTGCCGGCAGGTTATCCAGGCGGGCGTCATAGCGGCGCGGGCGCACCCCCATGCCTTCGAAAACAGAAAACCAACTGGGACTGTGAAAAAGCTCATCAATGCCTTCGCGCAGCGCCCCTTGGCAGCGGAACAGCGCGATGCGTTCCCGCAGCGTCTGCGGGATTTCCGCCTCTTCCTGCCACCAGCGCCAGAAGGGTGCATCCCGGCGGCGGGTGAGGCAGTAGTGCAACACAACGAAATCGCGGATCTCTTCGTAATCCAGGCGCATGCGGCGGTTGTACTCCGCTGCAAGCTCTGTATCACAGCTCTTTCCAGGGAAAAAGCGCAAGAAGAAATCCATACCCCGTGTCACCAAATGGATAGCGGTACTCTCCAATGGCTCAATAAACCCAGAGGCGAGCCCGAGGGACAGGCAGTTGTGCTTCCACAGCTCTGTGCGAATGCCGGTACGAAAGGGGATCAATGCCGGCTCTGTGATAGGTTTGCCATCCACAGCTTCCAGCAGGCGCGCGCGCGCTTCATCGTCACTGATAAAGCGGGTATCAAATACATAGCCATTGCCGGTGCGGTGCTGCAACGGGATACGCCAGCGCCAACCGGCACTTTCGGCACTCGCCTGGGTATAGGGAGTAGTGGCTCCGGTATTCTCGGTCTGCACGGCAACGGCTCTGTTGCAGGGCAGAAAATCTTTCCAGTCCTCGAACTCTACACCCAGCTGTTGTTCGATCAGCAGTGCTCTAAAGCCACTGCAGTCAATAAAGAAATCTCCGCTGATTTCCCGTCCATCGGTCAACCGCACCTTGTCGATAAAACCGTTGTCATGGCTAAAGACTTCAACAACCCGCCCCTCGACACGCTCAACACCGCGCGCTTCGGCATAGTTGCGTAGATAGCGTCCCGCCAGCTTGGCATCCAGGTGCAGTGCATAGCTGGCGCCACCGATTGGCGTTTTCTGTGCTTTCTGCGGCAGATAGAAGCGCCCTTCCCTTGCCATAACGGCACAGGGTGCGTGATCCTGCAGCTCGGAAGAGTGCCCGTTCAACTGTGCCCAGAGCCAGGCCTGATAAAATTCAATAATACCGAGGCGCTGCCCTAGAACGCCAAAGGGGTGAAAATAACTCTGTCCTTTTTCCAGCCAATCGTGGAACTGAATTCCCAGCTTAAAGCTTGCCTGAGTTTTTTGGATAAAATCCGCTTCGTCGATACCGAGACCACGCAGCAGTCCGATAAACGGAGGAATCGTGGATTCACCTACACCGATGGTACCGATATCCTCCGATTCCACCAAGGTCACCTTACATACATCTGGCTTGAACTGGTGGGCGAGCACCGCAGCGGCTATCCAGCCGGTGCTACCACCACCCACAACGACGATATGGCGAATTCTGTCGTCTAAATCGAATTTGTCTTTCATAGATTATTTCTGAACCAGGCTATTTTTTCTGCACATAACGCGCAATGAATTCCTGATGCGCTGGCGCTTCCCGCACCGCCTGGCGGACGCTGTCACGCATGCCCCGCAGTCCCTGTAAAAGTTGTGTTTGATCCAACGCATCAGCGGCGAGATTCCAGCTGTGCGGCAAGCGATCAAACCCAGCGAATATGGCCAGCCAACTGGCGGGCTGAAACATTTCCCAGCGATAGCGCAGCAAATAACCGCTGGATAAAAATACGTTTATTTTCCGCTGCAGGCTTTCCGGCAAATTGCCGTTTTTTGCCATAGCGCGACATTCTCTCCAAAAATCACTGTCTTCCCGGCCATTTAGTGCATAGTGCAGTAATACGAAATCCCGCACCCGCTCATACTCAAGGCGTGTCTGTTCATTAAACTCAGTAGCGATATCGGGGTGACAATCCCGCTGAGGGAAGAGGGTTTTCAACCGCTCTATCCCCGTTTCTATCAGTGCGATAGAAGTACTTTCCAGCGGTTCGATAAAACCGGCAGAAAGCCCCAGCGCGATGACGTTTTTATTCCAGGCCCGGCGGCGTATACCCGGTTTGAACCTTATAAGCCGAGGTTCATCCAAGGCGCTTTCACCCAAGCTCTGGGAAAATTCATCCCGTACCTGCTCTGCGTCGATATATCGACTGGAAAAGACCCGGCCGTTACCACTGCGTTCCTGTAAGGGGATATGCCACTGCCAACCCGCACTGTGGGCATTTACCTGTGTGTAGGGTTTTGCTGCGGTCTCGCGCGCGCTGGGCGCCACCCAGGCGCCGTCGCACAGCAGCCAGTGGCTCCAGTCCTCAAAGCCGGTTTGCAGCGCATCTTCGATCAAAAGGCCACGGAACCCGGAGCAGTCGATAAACAAGTCTCCGGCCAGCTCGCGGCCATCGTCGAGTAACAGGCTGTGAACAAATCCGTTCTCAGCCCTGGTAACTCGATGAACAGTAGCCCGCACATGTTCCACGCCTCCGGCCACCGCTTTCTCGCGCAGGAGCGCGGCGAAACGTCCCGCATCCAAGTGCAGCGCCCAGTCATAGACACTGAGTGTGGAGGGTGGGTTGGGCGAGGGCGGAGAAAATTTACCGGCCAGCGCCAAGCCCGCACCTAGAGAGAAGTCTGTCAGTTGTGCGTCCAACCCCGCCTTGCGTGCCCGCAGCCAGTAATGCAGAAAATCCACTTGATTCAGTGACTGGCCGAAAACACTAAAGGGGTGAAAAAAACTGTGGTTTTGGTTTTTCCAGTGATTGAATTGAATACCGAGTTTGCAGGTGGCGCCGATTGCGCGCATTACGTCCAGGTCCTGCAATCCCAGTCTGTGGCAAAAACGGCGAAAGGTGGGTGTGGTGGCCTCGCCGACACCAATGGTGCCAATATCGGGCGATTCCACCAAAGTGATTTTCAGGGGTGTTCCGGAAAAGTGGCGTTGCAGACTCGCCGCCGCCATCCAACCGGCGGTGCCGCCGCCGACAATCACTAGGGACTTAATTCGTTTGTCTGTTGTCATGGTACAGCTTTGCGCATTGCGCTTATTTTTATAACGAATTTTTGAAACAATTTTTCCACAAGTTTGCTAAATGAATATTCCTAATAAAAAAAGCCGGCTCCGAAGAGCCGGCACACCTTTTTAGAAACGGGCTCTGACACCGAGTGTATAACGGGGTTCGAACTCGTTCTGGGAGTGATACTGCTCCGCCTCACCGGCGTAATCGATATAGTAATTTTCGATTTCTCCGGTGATATTGGAGCCGTTCAGGAATACGGTGACCTCCTCCGTGACATCGTAGCTGACCTGAGCGTCCACATAGTTGGTGGCCTCCTGATACACCTGGAAGCCAGTTCCACCGACGTTGCCATCCTGCAGCCGATCACTTCGGTAGTTGTAGGCAATTCGCGCTTGCAGTTTTTCATCTTGATACCAGGCAACAAAATTGAATTGATGTTCACTGGTATCGTAGAAGGGCAGCTCATTGCCTTTCTTGTCGACGTCGTTACTGCTACTGGGCGAATAGGTGTAGTTGGTGTCGATACCAAAGTTGCCTAACAGGCCGTCGGTAAAGTCCCCAAATGCCAGCTTGGCTCCAAGTTCCACACCTTGAACTTTGCCCCCTCCCCTTCTACGGGGCCGGTTACGGGTACCGAGCGGCGCACCACACCGTCTGAGTCGGCGAATTCCCGCATTTCAACGGTACCGCCGACCACGAAGCTGTCGATATCCACATGGAACAGCGCCAGATTGGCCATGGAGGCGCCACCGAAGTAATACTCCACCGCTACATCAAAATTGGTAGAGCGCCAGGGATCCAGTTCGGGGTTGCCGCCGGCATTGGCACTGGTAACACAGCGTGTGCCGTATCCATACTCGGGGCAGTCAGAAGTATTAATGTCCAGGCCGCCGCCGTACCACCCCAGGTCCAACGGCATCATGTTTTGACTGGCGGCGAATCGAAGCAACAACTCATCATAGGGTGCTGCAGTCAAATTGAGCGCTGGCAAGACATCGGTGTAGCTGTTTTTGGAGAAGACATCACCGGCATCGATATTGGTATCACCGTAATTCTTGATATCGCCAGTGACATTCTGGCGAACACTGATCTCGGTATCGATCACGCGCAGGCCCAGATTACCGGTCACTATGCCATATTCGAAATCCGCACTCAGAGTGAAGCTGTTCTCCACCAGCCCGACATCGTAACTCTCGCCGGGCACGATTACGCGATAGGCATCGCCAAATACACGTTTCTGGAAGGCTTCCACATCGTCAAAGTCTTTGGGGTCAATAGCCCAGACACCGGGCAGGCCAGAGGTGACTGAGCCATAGTCATCCACAAAAATTACGTTGTTGTAGTCGTATAGTTTGGTGGGGCGGTTGACCGTGTACCCTTGGAATTCTCCGTTGACCAGTTCGCCCGCCTGACACTGGTCCTGATCCATCACCACATCGATCGCTTTCCACTGGGCCTCGCAGCCGGCGGGATCTGTGGCGCCGTTGCCGGCGTAGAAGCGGGAGAAAAGGTGGAACTGTTCAATTTCTACCTGCCGGTCGCTGCGGCGCAGGCCGAAATCCACTTTGGTAATAAATCCGCCCACGGCTTGGTCAAAGTCGTAACTGCCCTTGGCCGAGAAGACATCCAGGGTAGCGTCAGACTCGTTATTGCCCTCGGAAGAGAAGGCGGCCACCGCGTAGCTGTCCAGGTTAGCCATGTAATCGCGCATGGTGGCGCCTGCCCCCAGACCGCCGGAAATCGGGTTATCGAAACCACTCCAGCGCGGATGACTGCCGCTGATATCGTAATGCAGTTCCGGAGTCTCCCCGTAACCCAGCGGGTTGGGATCGATAAAGCGGCCGCCATTCTCCCCCACATCGCCCACATAGCGGTCTTCGTCGTACAGGGCGGCGATATCGGCGGGATAGAAAGGCAATAGTTGCTTGGGCGTATCGTCGCGCCAGTTGGACAGGTCACCCTGAGCCTGACCGTTCATAGACAAACGATTGGCATCGCCGTGAATGGCGCGCAGGCCACCGCGGAAATTGCCGCCGTTGTCGTAATTCAGTTCAAGGTTAATGTTCTTGGAATCGGACGTATTGGTACGGTTTACTGTAAAGGAGTTGACCCACTGGGCGTGCACATCGTACTCATCCACGGAAAGCCAGCTCTCGCCGTTGTTACCGGCAATCCCAGTATCCGTGTAATCAGTGGGCGTCAGCCAATCCAGTGTCTGCCAGCGGTTGGAAATGTTCAGGCCCACCGCGCGATTGTGCTCTTCCAGCTCGGTGTAGAAGCCCTCCGCGACAACATTGAAGCCATTGCCGAGATCCGCCTCAAAGGCCAGATTCATACCTGTGCGGTTGCGTTCCACCACTCGGTTGAAGCTGTCGTAGCCGTGGGGCGCGTTGAAGTTCTTGCCGTCGCCGCCCCAATCGTTATTGCCGAAGACGCCACCGGAAATACCGGAGTAGTTGTTGCCCAGATTCGCTTCACTCTTACTGGCGGAGAATAAAACGCCCATCGTTTCATTGCGCCAGCTCACCAACCCATTAACGGAAGGATCGGTCTCGCCAGTGTAATCGCCCTGGGCCATTTCGGCGGCAACGGTGCTGGTAAAACCCTCGTCGAGCCCCATGGGGCGGAGGGTGCGCAAGTCCAATGTGCCGGTGATGCCATTCAAGGCATTGCTTAGGTCAGCAGATTTGTAAACATTCACTCCGCCCATCAGCTGGGAGGGGATGTCTGTAAGGGTCGGTTGGGCACCGCCCAGATTACCGGCAGTCAGATACTGCTCGCCGTTTAGCAGGGTCATCACCTGTGGCAGGCCGCGGATGTTGGCTGTCGCCCCCTCGCCCGCATCGCGCTTAATCTGAACACCAGATATACGCTGCAAGGAGTCCACAACAGTCACGTCCGGCAACTTGCCGATATCTTCAGCGACAATACCGTCCACCATGGACAAGGAGTCACGCTTGAGATTGACGGCACTCTCCTGAGCGCCGCGCACCCCCAGCACCGTCACTTCTTCCAGTGCCGGGGTTTCTTGACTCTGAGCGATTGTCACACTGCTCATGGTCATTGCCGCGATAGCCGCGGCCATGGATTTTTTCCTAAACCCAAATTGATTGCTCATGGAGTTCTCTCCACCATCGTGATGTCGTTATTTTTTTATCTGCTCAGATGATCGCCGCTACTGCCTAGCGCCAACGGAGTCATCGAGGCGGGAGAATCCTCGGCGAATCGGCAATAGGTGTCGTCCCAGTTTGGGCCGGAGCGGAGAAGATGAGCTATCCCATTTTTCCCAGCGCTCAGTGGGAATCAAAAAATCTCTATAAATCAATAAGTTAAAAACACGTCTCAGTAAATGCCCTCTTCGGCAGGGTATACAGGAGACGTTTGGGATGGTAAGCAACCAATCACAAAACACTGGATCTTGTGCAATTTGTCGTATATTTCTACCGTTGACTGATCACTGCCCTCGCTATCTGGCACGCGCTTCTACACCGCGCTGCACCCGGCAGTGAGAAGAAAATGATCGGATGGACATTGTCCGAGTGTCTCCGCGCCAGTACATAAGAGGCGTCGTGACACCGGTCACAAATTACCCATAGATAAGGAAGGCCACCGTGAAACGTCTATTCCTGCCGCTCGCCCTGGGCACGGCACTACTGAGCAGCAACCCGGCCACCGCCACAGACCCGCAACAACTGCTGAAGCAAACAGAGTCCAAGGTGATCGAGTGGCGCCGCCACCTCCACCAGTACCCGGAGCTCGGCAACCGAGAGTTCAAAACGGCCAAATATATTGAGAAACACCTGAGATCCCTCGGCATGGAAGTGGAGACCGGCGTAGCGCACACCGGCGTGGTCGCTCTACTCAAGGGCGGCAACCCAGGTCCCACAGTGGCACTGCGCGCGGATATGGATGCACTGCCGGTGGCCGAACAGGTGGATATTCCTTTCGCATCAAAGGTAAAAACCGAGTACAACGGCGAACAAGTGGGTGTCATGCATGCCTGCGGTCACGACACCCATGTGGCCATGCTGATGGGCGCGGCGGAAGTCCTGGCTGCTATGCGCAATGAACTGAATGGCAATGTGCTGTTTGTTTTCCAACCTGCGGAAGAGGGTGCGCCGGACGGCGAAGAGGGTGGCGCCGAGCTGATGCTGAAAGAGGGGCTATTTGAGAAATACAAGCCGCAAGTGGCCTTCGGCCAGCACGTGACCTCCACCCTCCCAAGCGGCGTGATCGGCTACAGATCCGGTCCCCTGATGGCGAGTTCGGACGAGTTCCGCATCACTGTCAAAGGCCGCCAGACCCACGGCTCCCGCCCCTGGGGTGGTGTTGACCCGATCACCGCAGCAGCGCAGATCGTCATGGGCACCCAGACCATCGTCAGCCGTCAGATCGATATCAGTAAGGAACCGGCGGTGGTCTCCTTCGGCAAAATCGCAGGCGGTGTGCGCAACAACATCATCCCGGACAGCGTCTTCCTGAACGGCACCATTCGCAACTTCGATATGGACAACCGCCAGCAGATTTTCAAGAAGCTGAAAACCACCGCGGAACGGATTGCGGAGAGCAGCGGCGCCGAGGCCGAAGTGGAAATACTCGAGGGCTATCCGGTAACCGTCAACAATCCCGCATTAACCGAGCAAGCGGTACCCGTGCTGAAAGCGGTTGCCGGGGATAAAAACGTTATGGAAATTCCCAAAATCACCGGGGCCGAAGACTTCTCCTTCTTTGCCCTGGAAGTGCCGGGCTTCTATTACTTCCTCGGCGTAACGCCCGCGGGCACAGACCCCGCCACCGCAGCGAGTAATCACTCACCGCGTTTTTACGTGGATGAAACGGCGCTGAAAACCGGTACTGAGGCCATTACCCGGCTGACGCTGAACTATTTGTCCGCCGCCCGCGGGCAATAAGCCCCAGTCCCGGCACTACCCTGATGCGCTTTCGCTGCTGTGCGCCGGGCGCCGGCGGCGGCGGGGACGCTGGGCGTCACCGCGCGGAGTCTGGCTACTGTCGTTGCGGCGCCGTCTCTGTCCGTTGCCGCGACCGCCATCACCAGGCCTCTTGCCGCCGCTGCGGCGCCTGCCCCCCTTCGCCGGGCCGCCCGACTCCGGCAGTGGCTGGCTCGGTTCAAATCCCGCGACCTCTTCCCGCGGCAGCGCCATCTTGATCAGCCGCTCGATATCCCGCAGCTGTTTGATCTCATCCGCGCTCACCAGGGATACCGCCTGGCCGCGGGCACCGGCGCGACCGGTGCGGCCTATGCGGTGCACGTAATCCTCCGGCACATTGGGCAGATCGAAATTCACCACTTGGGGCAGCTGGTCGATATCGATACCGCGGGCAGCGATATCCGTGGCCACCAGTATTTGCACCTTTCCGCTCTTAAAATCCGCCAGCGCCTTAGTGCGCGCATTCTGGCTCTTGTTGCCGTGAATGGCGGCAGCGGTGATATCGTCCGCCTGTAATTGTTTCACCAGTCGGTTGGCGCCGTGCTTGGTGCGGCTGAACACCAGAGCCTGATACCAGTTGTTCTCGCGGATCAAATGGCTCAACAGCTTCTGTTTGCGCCCCTTGTCCACCGGGTACAACTTCTGTTGCACCGTCTCTGTGGTGGTGTTGCGCGGGCTGACGTCAATCTCCAGCGGATCTTTCACCAATCCCTTGGCAAGATTGCGGATTTCCGGTGAAAAGGTCGCGGAGAAGAGCAGGTTCTGGCGCTTGGCGGGCAGAAGTTTCAGGATGCGCTTGATGTCGTGAATAAAGCCCATGTCCAACATGCGATCGGCCTCATCCAGCACCAGGGCCTCCAGCTTGTCAAAATGCACAGCCCCCTGGCCGTGCAGATCCAACAGGCGGCCCGGAGTGGCCACGAGAATATCAGCGCCACCGCGCAGGCGCGCGATCTGCGGATTGATTTTCACCCCGCCAAAAACCACTGCATGGCGCAGCGGCAGGTACTTGCTGTAATCCTGCACGTTGTCGAACACCTGCGCCGCCAGCTCGCGGGTGGGGGTGAGCACCAGGGTGCGGACGCGGCCATTGCGCGCGCGCTCTCCCTGGCTTAACCGATGCAACAGCGGCAGAGTAAATCCGGCTGTCTTGCCGGTACCTGTCTGCGCCGCCGCCATAATATCCCCGCCGGCCATCACCGCGGGAATTGCCTGAGCCTGAATCGGAGTCGGCTCCGTATAACCTTTCTCTGTGACAGCGCGGGCAATTTCCCGCACCAAGCCCAGATCTTCAAATAGCATATAAAAATCAACCTCGAGTTGCGTTCCAACGCAATCGCAAACCGTTACGCCCACTTGCGGACGCTGTGAATAATTCGGGTTCCCAAATCGCCGGCGGAAGCCCGCCGCAGCGTTATACCGAAAAACCGAGCGCAGAACTGCGCGTGAACCAGGTACCACCTCTCCCCGCACATTGCACACCAGCACACGGCGACCGCCATCAGCCACCACTTGCGCCTCATAAACCAGATGGATTCCAGGGGGGTGGAAAAAAATTCCGGGGGAAATGCCGGCAGGCCCGACGGCCTGCGGATAACGCAATGCTTTGGCGCGCCACTATAGCACACTCACAGCGACCGCATAGTTTTATTTTACGCAAATACCCGGTGGTTGTAGTCCGCCACTTGTTTAGACCGATACGCCAGTAACCCTTGGGACCAC
Source organism: Microbulbifer thermotolerans (assembly GCF_001617625.1). Lineage (NCBI taxonomy): Bacteria > Pseudomonadati > Pseudomonadota > Gammaproteobacteria > Cellvibrionales > Microbulbiferaceae > Microbulbifer > Microbulbifer thermotolerans. The sequence continues at coordinate 3,352,164 of NZ_CP014864.1, forward strand.
AGGGTGGCTATCATAGTATTTGCTGACGGTTGCAAACGCGACCGAGGATTGAAATTGCATTGCGGTGAGGAGTGACTGATGGCGTCTACTTACGATACGTCGGAAAAATGCGAGCCGGGAGAATATGTAACTCTGGGCAATGGGCGCCAAGTGCTGATCAGACCGATATGCAGAAGTGACGGCCAGCTGGAGAAGGACCTAATCGAGGGCTTGTCTCCAGAGACGCGCCGCGACCGCTTTATCGGCGGCAGCTGCAAAGCCAGTGCCAAATTGATTGAACTACTGACCGACAACGATCAACGGCACGAGGCTTTTATCGCCATTGTTACCCAAAATGGGAAAGAGAGAGCCATCGCGGTATCTCATTATGCACTGGATGAAGACGGCCGCGCCGCCGAGTGCGCAGTAGTGGTCAGCGACGACTGGCAGGGACTGGGACTCGGCAGACTGATGCTACAACGCCTGATCGACAAGGCACGCGAATACGGCCTGGAGCGGATTTACTCCATCGAATCCGCCGACAACATGCGCGTAAAACGTTTCGCTGGCGAAATGGGCTTCGAATGCAAAGCGGATCCGCGCGACTACACACTGCTGACCTATACTCTGCACCTGCAGCAAATACCGGTCGAAAAGCAATACAACACCGAACGCCAGCCTGCCTACGCCCGCTAGCGTCCGGCACATGGGAAAGCGGCGCGCCGCTTTCCCTCTCCTCCCGCACTTAGGCCTAAACTGTCCATGCACTTCCGCCCCGATGACGACATCAGGTAGCGCCCCATGGACAAAACCATTCCCCCCAACTTCCGCTCTATATCCATGGCAGCCCGGTGCCTTCCCAAAGCCGCGACTGGATCGATGTAACCAATCCCGCTACCGGCGAGACACTGACCCGGGTGCCTTGCACTACAGAACCGGAACTGCAGCGGGCTGTAGAGGCAGCCAAAACTGCCTTCCATAGCTGGCGAGAAACCCCGGTTCCCACGCGCGCCCGCTTAATGCTCAGATACCAGGAACTGCTCAAACAGCACCAGGAAGAACTGGCGGAAATTCTCTGCGAGGAGAACGGAAAAACCTTCGAGGATGCCAAAGGGGATATCTGGCGCGGCATAGAAGTGGTGGAACAGGCGGCCAATATCGCCGCGCTGATGATGGGGGAAACGGTAGAGAATGTCGCCGCCGCCATCGACTGCTACTCCTACACCCAGCCCCTGGGAGTCTGCGCCGGTATCACCCCGTTCAACTTCCCGGCCATGATTCCACTGTGGATGTTCCCCATGGCCATCGCCTGCGGCAATACCTTCGTGCTGAAGCCTTCGGAACAGGACCCGGTCACTGCCTATAAACTGGCGGAACTCTTTACAGAAGCCGGCGCCCCCAAGGGCTTATTGCAAGTCGTGCACGGCGGCGGCCAGCAGGTGGACTTCCTGCTCAAACACCCGGATATCAAGGCTGTCTCTTTTGTCGGCTCTGTCCCTGTAGGCCAACATATCTATCGCACCGCCACCGATCATCTGAAAAGAGTGCAGTCCTTCGCCGGAGCCAAAAATCATATGGTGATTATGCCGGACGCCAACAAACAGATAGTGATCAACAACCTGATCGGCGCCTCCGCAGGCGCCGCTGGCCAACGCTGTATGGCCATTTCTGTCGCCGTACTGGTGGGCGAGGCACAGCAATGGATCACCGAAATCCGCGACGCTATGGCCAAGGCCAAACCCGGCCACTGGAAAGACCCCAACGCAGACTTCGGCCCACTGATTTCATCCGCAGCGCGCAAACGGGTACTGGACTATATCGCCAAAGGCAAGGCGGAAGGAGCCCGCTGCCTGCTGGACGGCTCGGACGTAAAAGTCGATGGCTACCCCGGCGGCAACTGGGTTGGGCCGACACTGTTTGCCGATGTCACCCCGGAGATGTCCATCTACACCGACGAGATCTTCGGCCCGGTGCTCTGTCTGGTCAATGCGGACAGCCTCGACGACGCCATACGCCTAGTCAACGATTGCCCCTACGGCAACGGCACCGCCATCTTCACCGCCAGCGGCGCCGCCGCGCGCAAATACCAGCACGAAATTCTGGTGGGCCAGGTGGGCATCAACGTGCCCATACCTGTCCCCCTGCCATTCTTCAGCTTCACCGGCTGGCGCGCCTCCTTCTACGGCGACCAACACGCCTACGGCAAGCAGGCCGTGCGCTTCTATACCGAAACCAAGACAGTGACTGCGCGCTGGTTTGATTCGGATATTGAGCAGGCGGAGCATCCGAATATGACGATTCAACTGAAATAAAACCCAAGGGATCTATAATTAATTCACTTGTTAACGATGCACGCAGGGATCTACTACAGCGCTCACGCGAATTAATCAGAGACGCCCTAATAAATGCAGCGCTACATATCGGTATCCAGAAAAAGAGGTTCTACCGCTAGCTCCAAAGCTTGATTAGCTTGACAATACTCCGGTCTAAGGAAGTTTTAGAGCTTGCGCTGAAAATGGCCAGACCCACTATGCCACTACAGCTCTAAGATCTTTTTCGGGTGCTCGCCGTTCTTAAGCTGGGTCTTTACCACCAAAAGCACAGCCTCAAAAGCTAAAGTCGGCAATGGTCGCGAAAACTTGGTATAAATCCATGTCTCGTAGTTAAACCTGTGTATCTCTGTGTGAGCCGGAGCTTTAGGAGCGGACCAGTGTCCCTTGTGCGCCTTGGTTATAGGCAGGTAAATGCCGTTTCGTGGATCTTGAATGCCAATGCCCGCAAGGTGCAAGTTGGCTCTCGCCTGTGCTATCTCTTCCTGAAGCCATCTCTCTTATTAAGGCTGTTGTAGCAAAATATCTGCCAAATAGGTTTCCAGCGCGGTCATGGTGACCTCGCCCTGCCTGCCTGCGGAAAATAGCGATTGCAGTAAGGCGTAGTCTTGTCCGGAGCCTTCGCGTTCAATAAAGGCCCGAAATACATTGGGGGTTAGCTCGTGCTTCAGCATTACAGCGACGGCTTGCACCAGAGACTGGGTATCTTTCCAGTGGATATACGCGGCTAAGCGGTCTTTCACCACGTCCTCTACTTTTAAGATGGGTATGTCACCATTTGCTGTGGGCACCCTGGTCGTTTGCGTAATCAACTCATCACCTACCGATAAAGGCACGGATGGGAAATCAACCGTCACTTCGGTGGTGTTATTCACGTACACGCGACCTTACTTGTAATAACCCAGTTCGGCCATTGCGCGGTGCAACATTTTAGCCGGAGCATAGCTGGTATTGACCAAGTCAATATCTTTGGTGAGGTATAGGTTGCTGCTGTAAATTTCCACAGCCAGGCCACCCACCAGCACTACTTCTATGCCGAGCTCTGCCAAGTGGCGGACAATAATGGCCGCCAAATCGGTCATGCTGGTATTGCTAAAGTCCATTATTTGCCCTCGCCTCGCGCAGCCACTAACGGCTTACCCGCCTTACGTGGTCGGGTGCGCTGCACTAGGAGGCGGTTTTTCAGCTCGACGGGATAAGCGGCTACGGCGGCTTTTAACAACGCGGTAAGTGGCTCGATATATGGGTAGCGCGGATTTAAGCGGTAGTTACGCACCCGACCAATTAGCTCGCTGACGACCACGCCATCCTCTTCCAACCGAGCCAGTTGCTTTTGCATGGGGTTAACTGGCATACCGTAAAAACCGGCAATTGCACGAGCATAACCCTCGCCGCGCGACATTAAGTACACCAGCGCATTTTCCTGTGATTTAGCCCGCAGGAGCCCCCTAAGAATGAGCATGACTCACGCCTTTGTACCAATAATCAGCCAATATAATTCACTTATTGGTATATGTTAACCACACCTTGGTACACCTTTAGTCCCCTCTTCCCCCCCTTCCCGTAAGAAAGTCTTAAACGCGGCTACCAGTTCGTTTATATCGTTGGCCATAAACGCATCATCAATTGTCTCGTGTGGGACAGAGGGAAATCGAGCCTCATACAGCTTTTCGGTCATGATAGAACCGTGCTGGGAGGTGTAGTTTTTCATCAGACTCAGAAACCAAACCGGCTTTACTGTGAGTGCTGAATAGGCATGCAGGAAGCGTTTGAAGTGATCTTCGATAACCTGAGGCCAGCCCGATAATTTCACACAAGATCAGGTGCAGTTGGCCGGCAGTGCGCCCATAAATTCGAGTCAAACCCGAATGAAAGCTTAACCAGATTCAGGTAAGCAGCTTGAAATAAGCGACAACATTCTTACAAAATACTGAAATAGATTCATTATCTTTTAGTAGCCGATAGCAAAAACAGCCACGTTATTCCAACAAAAAAGCCCCAACAAGTGAAGTTGTTGGGGCTTTTATTCAAACTGTTAATTTAAAAATCAACTCACCTCAGCCAAATTCCCCTTACTCTCCAGCCACTGCCTGCGATCCCCAGCCCTTTTCTTCGCCAGTAGCATATCCAGCAGTTGGTTGCTGTCATCTCCGGCATCCACATAGAGCTGGACCAGCCGGCGGGTGTCCGGGTCCATGGTTGTTTCGCGCAGTTGCAGGGGGTTCATTTCGCCCAGGCCTTTAAAGCGGGTGACCTGAATTTTGCCTTTTTTGTTTTCCGCATTGATACGATCGAGAATGCCCTGTTTTTCCGCTTCATCCAGCGCGTAGTAAACGTCCTTGCCCACGTCGATGCGGAACAGCGGCGGCATGGCGACGTAAACGTGGCCGCCGGTGACCAGAGGGCGGAAGTGGCGCAGGAAAAGGGCGCACAGCAGGGTGGCGATATGCAGGCCGTCGGAGTCGGCGTCGGCGAGGATGCAGATTTTGTTGTAGCGCAGGCCTTCCAGGTTATCGCTGCCCGGGTCCACCCCAGAGCCACGGCGATATCGTGCACTTCCTGGCTGGCGAGAATTTCCGTGGAGTCCACTTCCCAGGTATTCAGGATTTTTCCGCGCAGGGGCATGATGGCCTGGAATTCTCGGTCGCGGGCCTGTTTGGCGGAGCCGCCGGCGGAGTCGCCTTCCACCAGAAAGAGTTCGCTTCTGGCCGGGTCGCCGCTGGAGCAGTCTGCCAGTTTGCCCGGCAGGGCCGGTCCCTGGGTGACTTTTTTGCGCGCAACTTTTTTCGCCGAGCGCACACGTTTTTGCGCATTGCTGATACAGAGTTCGGCAAGGCGGTCGCCCTCTTCTGTGTGCTGGTTCAGCCACAGGCTGAAGGCGTCCTTGGCCACACCGGAAATAAACGCTGTGGCCTCGCGGGAGGACAAACGCTCTTTGGTCTGGCCGGAAAACTGTGGGTCGGCGAGTTTGGCGGAGAGCACGTAGGAGCATTGGCTCCATATATCTTCCGGCCCCAGTTTAATACCCCGCGGTACCAGGTTGCGGATCTCACAGTACTCGCGCATGGCTTCCAGCAGGCCCGAGCGCAAACCGTTCACATGGGTACCGCCCTGGGCGGTGGGGATCAGGTTCACATAGGATTCAGCGGTAATTTCACCGCCCTCGGGCAGCCACTGCACTGCCCAGTCGGCGGCCTCGGTCTGTGCGCTGAAACTACCGATAAAGGGCTCCTCGGGCAGCACTTCCCAACCCCGGTTGGCGTCGGATAGATAGTCTTTGAGGCCGTCTTCGTAATACCACTGATCGGATTCGCCGTCCTGCTCATTGATAAAGGTGACGCTCAGGCCTGGGCAGAGTACTGCCTTGGCACGCAGCAGGTGGCGCAGGCGCGGCACGGAAAATTTGGCGGAGTCGAAGTATTTCGGGTCTGGCAGAAAGCGCACGCTGGTCCCTGTGGTGCGCTTGGGGCAGTCTCCAATCACTTCCAGGTCCGAGGCTTTTTCGCCGTTTTGGAAGCCGATGCGATGAATTTTTCCCTCCCGTTGGATGGTGACTTCCAGCACTTTGGAGAGGGCGTTAACCACTGATACCCCCACGCCGTGCAGACCGCCGGAGAATTGGTAGTTCTTATTGGAGAACTTGCCGCCGGCGTGCAGGGTAGAGAGGATGACTTCAACCCCGGGGCGACCCTGCTCCGGGTGTATGTCCACCGGCATTCCCCGACCGTCGTCACTGACCGACAGGGAGTGGTCCTTGTGCAATACCACTTCGATTTTCTTCGCGTGGCCGGCGAGGGCTTCGTCGACACTGTTGTCGATCACTTCCTGCGCCAGGTGGTTGGGGCGCGCTGTATCCGTGTACATGCCGGGGCGTTTGCGCACCGGGTCCAGCCCCGTGAGTACCTCGATATCTTCGGCGGAATAATTGGCCATATATTTATTGACTGCTCGTTAACAAATGCGGTTTTTATCCAACAGAAGCTGGTGCTCTTATGGATTAAATAAAAATTCTACAATCGGCTTGCAGTAGCGCGCGAAGCCCTGGAATCCGTGATCTCCGCCATCTTCGACGGTCTGGCGCTGACCGCGGTAGAAGTCCACCGCCTCGCGGTAGTCCAGTGTCTCATCGCCGCGCTGAGCCAGTAACCAATAGCGGCCGCGCAGCGGGTGCTGCAACCCGGCTTCCAGGCGATGCATGGTATCAACGTCTGCCGGGGTAAGGCGATACTCCTCTGTTCCACCACCGTAAGGTCTGAGTGTTTGCCCGACGTATTCCGGCATGCGCCGCGCGGGGTTCACCGCCGGATTCACCAGTGCCGCCGGCAACCGGTAGTGTTCCGCAAGGTAGGTGGCCCAGAAGCCACCCATGGAGCTGCCTACCAGGCCGATCGGCCCACAGCTGTCATCGCTGCGAAAGTTTTCCAGCAGGCTCACCAGTGCCTGTCTGGCGGTTTCGGGATAAGGGGATATCTGCGGCGCACAGAAGATAATCCGCGGATAGTCCGCGATCAGGCAATCGCGCATCAGCCGGCATTTAAAGGACTGCGGCGAGGACAGAAAGCCGTGCAGATAGATCAGCAGCGGCCGCTTTGCTTGTTCTGAGTAAGACATGGGGGGAGATTATAGCGCTCTCGCGCTGCAGAGCAGAGGCTGAAGCGCAACGGAGCCAAAGACACCGCTGCGCTTTTTCGAGAAATTCCTCAGAGGGATTTATCCAAACTGGCGAATGCGCGGCGCATATCAATTCTCATATCGCCCCAGAAGGTCACGCTGTTAAAGCGCTCGAAGCGCCCGGGGCCGGCGACAAAGTTATCGCCGATATCGCGGCGGTCTCGAAAGCGCATCACCGGATTGCCGTCGCTATCGTAAAGGCTACCCACCAATACACCGTAGGCGCTCTGGTCGGTGTAGACACGCCAAACCCAAGTGGCAGTGGGGTCCAGAGGCGCGGCGAGGGAGAAGTTTTCCAGGCGCAGTTGCAGCCGGTAATCCGCCTCGGCGGGGTCGTCCACCAAGCGGCTTCCACGGGGAGCGAGGAATTTCTCACTGAAGGTCTGCGCCAGCAGTTCATTCAGTTTCTGTCGATCGCCTTCATCCAGTTCGTAATCGCGCGCACGGGCGGTTCCGGGGCCGGTTTTGAAGCGTTTTGTATATTCGATCTCAACGGGCTCTACATAGACGGCAGCACCACTTAAATCCAATGCGAACACCGCGGCCACCTCATCCAGACCGCTCTCGCGCGGCAGCAAACCGTCCGCATCAGCATTTTGCGCCCGCTCCTCCAGTGCAGACTGCTGGGCGCAGGCGCCAATAAACAGAAGGGAGATAAAGACCAGTGGCTGGAAAATTCTTCTCATATCCGACCTCATCACTTTCCCTGGAGACGCCCCATTGTAAAACTGGCAGCCGGCAATAACAGCCAAGAACCGTAAAGGGACGCCTCAGTAACCGGCGGAGGCCAGGTCGACACTGTATTCGGATACGGTGACCCGCTCTACACCGGTGGTATAGGTACCGTCCTCCTTTAGGTCGAACCAGCGGTAGCCCGGCATTTCATCGTCCACCGAGAAGGGGCCGCTGCCGGGAGTGAACTGCACCGAAGTGGAAGGGGTCGCATGCAGGCCAATATGGTCCAAATTGCCATCGAACTGCTGGTGCACATGCCCCCATACCAGGGCCTTAACGTGGGGTGCCGCGCGGACCAGGCGCAGGAACTGTTCACAGCCCTCGCGCAGCATATGGCCATCGATCCAGTCACTGCCCACAGGCACCGGCTGGTGATGCATCAGAATCATCACCGGGTGCTCGCGGGATTCCTCGAGTAGCTGCTGCAATCGCCGCAGCTGCTCCTCACTGAGACCGCCGCAGATTTGATTCTCCACGCTGGTGTCCAGCAGCAACAGGCGCCAGTTGCCCAAGTTGGCCACCTCCGCCGAGCGGCGCGGGGCCAGCTGCCGCATGCGCGCAGGGTCGTCGTGATTACCGGGCAGCCAGCGCCAGGGCGTACGCACCGACTGCATTTTCTGCAGAAAGCGGCGGTATGCGGCCTCACTACCATTGGCGCTGATGTCTCCGGTGGCCACCATTAGTTCGGCCTTCGCCTGGTCGCGGGCGATGGCGCGCAACACTTCGTCCAAGGTGCGCCCGGTGTCCAGTCCCAACAACTGATAGTCGGGCCGACCGCCAATATGGGGGTCAGTAAACTGAACTAGGCGATGTGACGGCCCACTCGATTCTCTGTGCTCGCAACTCACTTACTCACCTATTGTTGACATCCATGTCATACCGATTTGTGCGGGCCGGAAATACTAGAATCGCCGGCCATCCAGCACTAATTCAAATTCTGCGCGACCATTGGCGAGGCAGTGGCCGAGCCATTCTCCGAGAAAACGATTAACTTGCTGCCGCTCATCTGCCCTCTGCATCCGCGGATTGGGATAAACGTGATCGACACCAGTGCCGCCCACGGGCCCGTGTCCATCAATTGCGATTACCTCCGCCATGCGCGCGTCGTGATAGAGGCGCACGGTAATGTTCGGCGGCGCTATCCAACGGCGGTCGCCGGCAACAGCCTCGGCACTCAGGCACACTTCCGTGGTATACCTGGAGCGCTCCAGCACGAGCAGTTCAACAGTCCCATGGGGCATGCGGTAACGCCAGCGCTCCCTGCTGTCCAGCTCCGGCAGCAGTTTGCACAGACGCAGATAATTGGCATCGCAGTCAGCGTGATAGGCCGGCAGATTTACGCGATATGCCGGTTTTTTCTTGCCCTTTAGCGACAGCTTTGCCTTTTGCTCGGCAACCGCCCCGGTCTCGGTCAGTAGGGCCATTATTGACACTCCAATTCTAATATCGCTGTGATTCAGATCTCAGTTTGCACACCCTCACGGGTAGACGAACAAAATTTACGCTGACCAGTCATTCCGAAATCGTTTGCATAGCAAGTTGCCGGTAATTGAGCTGCAGCCACTGCATACAGATAACGGTAGCCGCGTTGTCGATCGGGCAATGGGCTCCCGGCTCCCGCTGCTCCATCGCATCCAACACCGCTTGCAGCGGAAATATCCGCAGACGGATATCTTCGTTTTCCTGTGGCAGACCGAAATTTCCCCCTGCGCCTTGCAGGTCCACGAGCGCACAGTAAAGGTGCAGTCGCTCGGAGCTGCCGCCCGGGCTCGGCATATAGCTGCGAATAAAGTTCAGACGCTCCACTTGCAGGCCCGCCTCTTCGTAGACCTCTCGTCTGGCCACATCTTCGAAGGACTCGCCTTCTTCCACCATACCCGCGACCACCTCCAGACACCAGGGCCCCCCGGGGCGCTCCAGCGCGCCAACGCGAAACTGTTCGGTAAGCCCCACCAGTTCGTGCACGGGATCGTATAGCAGCACCCCCACCGCCGGATCGCGCACGAACAATTCGCGGTCGAACTCAGCGCTCCAGCCGCCGCGAAACAAACGGTGGCGCAAACGCAGGCGCAGCATGGTGAAAAATCCCTGAAAAACGGGCTTGCGGGAAATAATTTCTACTGAGCTGCGATCAAACTCCGGGGACAAGTCCTCATTTCTGTCTTTCATTTTCATTATTGCACTCCGTGAACCGCGCTGGTGGGCTATCTCGCCTCCGGCCAGCTGTTATACTTTGCCGCCTGGAAAAATCCGTGACCACGCGGCCAGAAATTTTTCCGCCTCACTTTCCCCTGGCAGTACAGAGAACGCACCTTATGAGAGTGCTCAACATCGCCTACCAGCAACTGCGCCGCTACGGCAAGACCCGGGTCAGCTGGGCGCAGAAGCTGACCTTTGGTCTTATCAAGAACGATCACTATACCCAGGTTTTCAGCGACCGCGATGTAGCCGCCTTCGAGGCGCCGCTAGGCATCCGCGATCTGGGGGTGGGCAAAGCCAACCGCCGCCTGTTGGAGACAGTGGAGGCCTTCGATCCGGATTTGGTGATCGCAGGCCATTGCGACATGATCAGCAACGACACACTCAAAGCGATCAAACGGCAACAACCGAACTGCATTATCGCCCACTGCAACAACGACCCGCTCTTCGTACCCAGCAATGTGGAGCGGATCAAGCACCGCGCCGAAGTGACCGATGCGATTTTTGTCTCCACCGGCCGCCGTGAATTGAAAATGTTCGAGGGTATCGGAGCACGCGTCTACCACATGCCGAACCCGGTGGAACCGGCAATTGAGAATTTGGACAACTCGCAGCGCACCGATCTCCCCATCGACCTGCTTTTCTGCAGCAACAGCAACAATTTCACCAAGCGCCTGCAGATGGTGAAATACCTCAAAGACCAGCTCGGCGACGAGCTGAATTTCAAAACCTACGGCAGTTTCGGCGAACCGCCGGTGTGGGGGCGGGATTACGACCGGGCTTTGGCACAAACCAAAATGGGCCTCAACTTCAACCGCCAGGATACCCACTACTGGTACGCTTCCGCGCGCATGGCACAGCTGGCGGGCAACGGCATATTGCAATTCACCAGTGATAAATTGCACTTCGACGAACTGCTGCCACCGGAAAGCGTAGTCTACTTCAGCAACGAAGACGACCTGTTGGCAAAGATCCGTGAATTCCACGGCGACGACGCCAAGCGCCGTGCCTGGGCCGCACGTGCACGGAATTTTTTCCACACAGAGATGAATTCGAAACTCTATGCCCAATACATTGTCGAGGCATCTACCCTTCAGCCTTTCAGCCACGATTATGTTTGGGCACGCGATATCAAGCTGGACGGCACACTGAAATAACGTCGGCGCAACTCACGAAGTTTTTTATTTATGAGCAACAAGCCAATACGAGTAGCCCAGGTGCTGGCCGGCGCCGAACGGGGTGGAGCGGAAAATTTTTTCGTGCGTCTGGTCAGCGGCCTCAACGAACGCCCGGAACTTGCGCAAAAGGCATTTATCCGCAACCACGCGCATCGCGTGCAGTCGCTGCGCCACAACGGCGTGGAAACCGAAGGTTTCAGCTTTGGCGGCCCGCTTGATGTGATCGGCAAGTCGGCCTACCGGCGCGCGCTGAAAAACTACCGCCCGGATATCGTTATGACCTGGATGGGCCGGGCCAGCATCACAACCAAATCCTCCCCGGATTATCTGCTGGTCAACCGACTGGGACACTACTACAACCTCAAGTATTACCGCCACGCGGATTACTGGATCGGTATCAGCAAGGGCATCTGCCAGCATATGGTGGACGGCGGGCTGCCCAAGGAACGGATTTTCCACATCCCCAATTTCGCCGACGAAACACCGGTGGAGCCGCTGGCACGGGACAGTTTTGACACCCCGGCCGACAGGCCGCTGATACTGGCGGCCGGCCGCCTGCACATAAACAAGGGCTTTGACGTACTGCTGCACGCCCTAACGCAGATTCCCGATGCAATGCTGTGGCTGGCGGGCTCCGGCCCGGAAGAGGCCAAGCTCAAAGCGCTGTGTCACAAGCTGGGGCTCGACACCCGGGTGCGTTTTCTCGGCTGGCGCACCGATGTCACGGCGCTGATGCGTACAGCAGACCTTTTTGTATGCCCGTCGCGGCATGAGGGTTTGGGTTCCATCGTAATGGAGTCCTGGGCCCACCGCTGTCCAATCGTTGCCACCAAGTCTCAGGGGCCGGGCGAGGTTATCACCGATGGACTGAGCGGATTGCTCACCCCCATCGACGACGCCGACGCACTGGCTGCGGCCATCAAGTCAGTGCTGGAAAACCCCGGATTGCGCGAACAGCTGGTGGAAAGTGCCGCGGAGGTGTACGCGAAGGGCTATTCAAAGCAGCATATTGTCGCCGCCTACACGGAGCTATACCAGCATCTGCTGGAAAAGGGGCGGTAAACGGCGTTTTACAAAAGCACTTTGCAGCTAGGGAACCTCTGATTAATTCGCGTGAATACTATGGTAGCTTCCGGGGCGCTCAGGCAATAGGCTGGCCATTTCGAAAACGCACGAGTACTTCCCTGTAGCTCCGCCGGATACATCCTTGTATCCGACGGTTTCGAAATGGCCAGCCTATCACCTGAGCTTCTCATCTGGCTCCAAAGAGTTTTACGCCGGGAAGTGAATGAATCAGAGGTTCCCTAGGCTCCGCGCCCCGTTTGGCAGTGCCTGCTGAGGCGGCGGAGCGCTTGTGAAGGGGATGTCGGATCAGTTGGGCGGGAAACGGCCCAGCAGCTGCGCCATTTCTTCCCGCAACTGCTGTTGCCGCTGCACTGGGTCGTCATAGCGGGCGGCGGTGGAGCGCAGGCTGCCACTCCAGAGTGGTGAATTGTCTGGGGAGAGGACATCCATCACCAAGGTATTTTCCCGGTACTCGCGCACATGCAGCGGCGCGCGCCAACCGAAGCCCCAGTACCGGTAACCACCGTAAAATGCCAGGGTGTCGTCATAAACTGCGACCTTATCCACGGAGTGCAGCTGCACCCGCACCAAAAAATCCGCACTTTCGGCGTTGTCGGCCGCCATATAGCGCTGCCGCAGTATGTCGTCCGCCGCCCGCTTCATGCGCTTAATTTCCAGCGGCGACACAGGGCCAGTGGCAAGGGGATCGAGCAGGTAGTAACTGTGCAGATTGGAAAAATCTGCCTGGGGATCGTAGTCCACCGCCACTGGCGGCGCGGACGCACAGCTCGCCAACAACACCACCAGGGCCAGAATTCCCGAGCGCAACAAAAAGGTGGACCGCAGAATGGCACTCATGCCTGCCTCCAAATACAAGATTGCTGAAGAATCGGCATCCGTACCGAAAAAATGATTCCTTATTGTTTGTTTTTTCACATGTGACAACCGCCGATTGATTCACACGTGAACATCGCTTTATGTGGCGGCGTCACTATCGCTATTCCATCATTTGCGCTTTTCCTCCGGGAGCGGAGCGGCTAACCACCCCACAAAGAACGCCCGGAAGTCGCTTTGCTCTACTGTGAGCTGTCCTCAATAGGCCGCCGGCAGATCTTTTAGCAGCTCGCGTACCGTGTTACCAATCACGCGCTGGCGCTCTTCGGCGCTCTCCGGGCGCGTCAGCAATTTTGTCGCACTGCCTCCCCATATCGGCGCGCTGTCGGCACGGCCGATACCGAGCGTCAGGGTGACCCGCGGCGCGCCAGTGCGAGCCGGCAGTTCCACCACGCCAGCGGGGGCGTTACTGTCAAACTGGGCATCCCAGCTGGGATCGGTGGGGTCGCCGGAAAACGTCTCTTCCACCACCGCCACTTGGTAGTCCACCAGCATATCCGCGCTTCCGGTATCTTCCACTTGTCGATAGCCGCGCATCTGCAGTTCCGCGGTCACCGCCGCGCGCATTTCCTGATCCAGCTCCACCAGTTGTGCCGATGCCTCTGGGACATCGGAAAGCGCCGCCTGACTCCAGGCATAAGTGGAAAAAGCCACCGGTGCCGCCGCGGGCTCGATTCTCTGCACTTGAACGTCCTGGCACGCTGCGAGCAACAGCCCGAGCAGACCAACAATTACAGTTCTCATAACAACTCCTTTCGTTTTCTACTTGGCCGGCTCGTCGGCAAGATACAGTTCTATCTTGGGGCTCCAGCGGAACCACTCGGGTTTCGGCTCCGAATACAAGGGAAAGTGGCTGCCGGATTCCACCTCACGCCCCATTTTCGGCGCCTCCGGCGTGGCAAAGGCGACGCCGCCTGTGAGCAGCGCCTGTGTGGATTCAGTATGGACGGTGAGTCCGGTTTTCAAGCCGAAGTTCACTTCCACGCCACTGGCGTTCCAGAATACCGTGTTTTCGCGCACCAGAGTACGGTAGCGGGGCGCAATATGTACATAGATGTAGACCCGATCCGCCAGTTCCCCCAGGTCAAAGCCGGTCACTTCACCCACCTGCACCTGGCGATAATAGACGGGGCTGCCGGCCACCAGAGACCCCCGCCGAGCGGCGTCGAGAATTAGGGTCAGGCCCGGGCGGCTCATGGCCTCCGCCAGCGGGTCCCGCGGCGGCTGCAGGCTGGCGACAAACTCGGTCTGCTCGCCACCGTCACCGGGCTCCAGCGCCAGGTAGCGGCCGGTAACCAAGGTATCGAGGTTGGCCAGCTTACCGATACCGATTTGCGGTGACACCACCCAAATTCGGGTACCCTCGCGGGCGAAATCCTCTCCGCGCCGATAGAGTTTGGCCCGTGCCCGCACAGCGCCCAGATCCTGTTCCAGGCGCAGGCGTGTGATTTCGCCCACCTGTATCCCCTTGTAGCGCACCGGCGCCCCCTCCCGCAGGCCCTCGGCATCGGGCAGGATGATGTGAATAGTGACCCCTTCCTCAAGCGCCGCTTCGCGGCTGCTGTAGAGGGGAAAGCTGTCGCCACTCTGAGCTGGCGCAGCCGTCTTATGTGCCCATGGCGGACTGCCGAATGCAATACCGCCGCGCAGTAACGACAAGAGTGAATCCGCTTCCACTTCAATGCCGCTCAAACTGGCACTGGCGCGCAGACCACTGATATTCCAAAAGCGGGTCTCCCGATTTACCAGGTGCGCGTAGCGCGGCTCGATCACCGCGTACACTTCCACACCGCTGCCATCCTCGCGCAACTCCATTCCCTGAACACGCCCCACTTCGATGCGGCGGTAATAGACTGAGGCGCCGCGCTGCAGGGAGCCGGGGTTGCGCGCGGTCAGGCGCAGGTGCAGCCCCGGCACTCGCGGGTCCCGCGGTGGCGCCCCGGCGCGGGCGTCGAAGGCCCGGCGGGAATAGCTGCCGTGGCGCAGATCCACTTCAATACGGGTCCCCCTGAGCAGGTTGTCCAGCCCTCCGGCGATGTCCAGCGTCGGCGGCGCGGTCCAGAAACGGGTGTTTTCGGTCAGCAGGTCATCGGTAATGGGGTCCATTAACACCTTGACCTCCATGCCATTGAGCTGGCGGTTGGCTTTGACCTCGCTCACCTCCCCCACCTTTATACCCTGGTAAACCACCTGAGTGCCGGGGCTGACACTGACGCCACGATCGAAATTCAAGGTCACCGGAATGCCGGCATCGGCAGCGGCAAAGCTGTCGTAGAGTTCAAACTGGCTGCCGTTGACCGCAAGGGGGGAGTGGCGCTGCTCCTCCGGGGTGTGGAAGCTGACCCCGCCGGCTACCAGAGCGGCCAGGGATTCCAGATTGATGGTGATTCCACTGATGCCACCTTCAATACTGAGACCAGAGCTGTTCCAGAAGCGGCTGCCCCGGTGCACCAGGTGGGCGAATTCGCGGCGGATAAAGAGGTTGATCTCTACACCGTTGCCGTCTTCGCTCAAGCGGAAGTCCTCCACCTGCCCCACATTCAGCTGTCGGTAGTAGACCGGAGAACTGTGGTTCAAAGAACCCAGCCGCGGCGCCTTGAGCACCACCCGCAGGCCGTCTCCGCGCACAAAGGCCGGCGGTCGATCCAGAGCCACAAATTTGCGCTTGCGCGCGCCGCTGCCCGGCTCCACGGCGATATAGTTGCCGGACAGCAACGTCTCCAGACCGCGGACCCCGGTAATGGTGAACTCGGGTCTGACCAGCCAGAAATCGGAGCCCTCCACCAGCAGGTGCTCGGCGCTGCGGCTGAAATCCACCTCCGCCAGTACACCGTCTTCACCGCCCAGCTCCGGTGCGTCCGGTACTAGCTTGAAATCCGTCACCACCCCGATATCCACACCGGAGTATTTCACCGGTGTCTTGCCTTTCACCAAGCCGTCGCCGGAACGGAAGAGAATGGTCGCGTGGATATCTCCCTGGGTGAAATTTTTGTACAGCAACCACAGCGCGATCAGCGCCGCGGTCAGCGGCAACAACCACACCAACGGCAGACCGCGACTGCGCCTAACCAGCCCTTGCTGTGGGCCGTCGCTGTAATCCCCGCTGCCCGGCGGCAGTTTTTTTGGCGAATCATCGTCACTCATTCCCCGCCCCCGGGTTCTCGTTGTCGAAACAGCGCTGGTCGTAAACGTCCCAGATCAGGCGTGGATCAAAGCTGCGCGCCGCCAACATGGTGACTACCACCACGGTGGCAAAGGCGGTACTGCCCGGGCCTGCAACCACTTGCGCTATGACCCCCATATCCACCAGCGCCACCAGTATGGAAATCATAAACAGATCCAGCAGAGACCAGCGGCCGATTCCGGACACCACACGGTAGAGTCTCATTGACTGTAGCGGCAGCAGCGGCAGACGCAATTGAACTTGGATCAGCAACAGGAACAGTCCCATCAGCTTCATCGCCGGCACCGCGATACTGGCCACAAACACCACCAACGCAATCCCCCAGAGACCGGCGTTATAAAGCTGCATCACACCGCTGATAATCGTGCTCGGCTCGCCGGAGCCTAGATAAATCACCGTCATCACCGGCAAAATATTGGCCGGCAGCAAAAGCAGTGCACCGGTGATGGCGAGCGCCCAGGTCAGCATTAGACTGCCTTCGATACGCCCGTGCACCCGACCTCCACAGCGGGGGCAGGTACAGGAGCCAGACGCGGGCAACCGCACCAGCTGGTGGCAGGAAAGGCAGCTGGTGAGCCCGTGCGACAGGGCCTTCTGCGGAAGCCTCACTGCGTGCCCCCCGCAACGGCCGCCCTCGCGCGCCGCCGGCGACGCTCCATGCGTGCCCAGACCACATGGGGGTCGAAGCTTAACGTGGTCAGATTGGCCACCAGCATCATGGCAACAAAACAATAGAGGCCGACATCCACTTCCATTTTGCCCAGATCACGCATCTTGATCAGCGCCACCAATACCCCGAGCATGTACACGTCCAACATGCCCCACTCCTTCAGGTGCCGGTACCAGCGCACCGCGACGGCTACCGGACCGTCGAGAAAAGCCCAGGCACTGCCCCAGCAAATAAAAGCCAGCAACAGAAATTTGACCAGCGGGGCCAACACGCTGCAGAAAAGTACCAAAGCGGATAGCCATACATAACCGGCATTAAACAGCGCGGCGACACCATTTAGCAGCGTGCTTTCCCCACTGAAGGCAAAGATGGAAAAGTGCATGAGCGGCAAAGTCGCGGCGGGAATAAAAAGCAGCAGTCCGGTGAGGCTGAGCGCCGCAGTGTAGCGGATGCTGTTTTTTGGGTTGCGGTGCAACACGGCATTGCACCGCGGACACACCAGCTTTTGCCCAGGCGGTGCCAGGGCATCGGTTATCAGCAGATCGCACTCGTGGCAGGCGCGCTGCCAGCGGCGCTGCATCACATCTGCCCCTCTTTGCATCTGCCGGAAATCCTTGCCTTTTTCTGCATAATATTTGCCGCATCCAAAACCGGCTTTGTCGCGTCTATTGAATTGTCGCGCGACGCCCCAATCAGGGAACAGCGGCTATTCCCCAGCGCCACCAGTGTTTACCGGTTGCCGCACAGCCGCTTCGGTTTAACGAAGATATACCAAAAAGCCCCGGGCGTCGCCTCGACGCCCCCGCGGCCCACGGGTACACTCACGCGACAGATTTGGGGAGACTGGCAGCATTGCCCGCTTGTAAGACCGCACCCGTCACAGGAAGTCGATACCGATGAAAAGAAGTGAACGCAACAAAACGCGGGGCAGCCATTTGCGCCCGCTCAAAAACCAGATTTTCGCCGCCCTGAAAGCACCGCTCGCCGCCGCACTGCTCGGCTTCGGCGCCGTGCAGGCACAGGCGGACACGCTGTGGGAGGTATACCTGCAGGCTCTGGAAAACGACCCGCAACTGGCCGCCGACCGCGCCGCCTACCACGCGGGCCTCGAGGCCAAAAACCTGGGGCGCTCGGCGCTGCTGCCACAGATCAGCGCCTCGGCCGAAGCCAGCCGGACCCGCAACAATTCAACCCAGTTTGACTATACCTTCCTCGATCAGGGCGTTCTGCCGGTACCCAACACCACTGACTCGGACACGGACGAGCGCACCTACTCCGCGACCCTGAGCCAGGCCATCTTCGATCTGCCGGCCTGGTTCGGCTATAAGCAGGGCGCCATGGCCAGCGAACAGGCCGCGGCGGAGTTCAGTGCCAATCAGCAGGAAATGATGCTGCGCGTCGCCACCGCCTACTTCAACGTACTGCGCGCCCACGATGTACTGGAAGCGGCCCTTGCCGAGGAAGAGGCCCTGGCCAAGCAGCTGGAGCAAACCCAGCAACGCTTTGAAGTGGGTCTGACGGCGATCACCGATGTATACGACTCTCAGGCCGCCTACGACAGTTCCGTGGCCCGCCGCCTCACCGCCCAAGACGACCTACTGAGCAATTTCGACGCACTTTCGGTACTTACCGGTTCGCACCACGACACAGTCGCCCCTCTGCGGGGGGATTTCCAGGTGGCGCCGCCGGAGCCGATCGAGCGCGCCGCCTGGGTGGATTTCGCCCTGGCCAATAACTTTGACCTCAAAGCCGCGCGCCTGGCCGCGGACGCCGCGCGCTACGGCGCCCGCGCCGCCGCCAGCGAACACCTGCCGACCCTGACCGGCTCCCTGACCTATCAGAAGTACTATCAGGACGGCCATGCAGACACGTCTGTCCCGGACGCAGACGACATCAGGCTACCCATCGATACCACCACTGAAACCAAGTACGCAGCGCTCACACTGAGCGTCCCCATTTACACCGGCGGCGGCCTCAGTGCCAGCCGCCGCGAGGCGCGCAATCTGGCCTTCCAGGCGGAAGACCTGCGCAACCTGACCCAGCGCAACACGGTGCAGAACACGCGCACGCTGCACCGCGCGGTAGTAACGGATGTCTCCCGGGTGAAGGCCCGCGAACAGGCGGTTGTCTCCGCTAAAAGCGCCCTGGATGCGACCCAGGCCGGTTACGAGGTGGGCACGCGCAATATCGTCGACGTCTTGCTGGCACAACGCACTTTGTTCCAGGCACAGACCGATTACGCCAATGCCCTCTACGATTACATTATCAACACCCTGAGTTTGAAGCGGGTGGCGGGCCTTCTGGCACCGGACGACCTGCAGCAATTGGAAGCCAGGCTCAACCCAGCCCAACCTGTCAACCGCGTTGCGGAAACCAGCGCCGTGCCGGCAGTTAAATAAATCGCTAGCGGGCGGACATTGTCCGCCCGCTTCTAATTGATTTGCTCATGCGCATGTGGGAAGACCAACGCTGGATAGGGCCCCAACGCTGAAAGGAAGATTCCGACGGCCCTGGATACAGGGCGTGTTTGGCAGTCGCCCGCACTGATGTGAAGGAGCTGTCCCGCTGCCTGAACGCCGGAATCACTGACAGCGCTCAAACGCGTCAATCAGCGACTCCCCGGAAAGCGCTCTCTTGCAGTTTCTCGATTTCTTCCAGCAGCCGCAGCAGTGCGCCGCTGTTCTCCTGTGCCACATCTCTGCCCCGGGCGCCCGCACTGCGTCTGGCCCTGTCATCCTCGAGCCACTTCCGCACCTGCTGCGCCAGCTTCTCTGCATCTTCCACCACCGCCAAGGCGCCAACCCGGGACAAGAGTTCGGCCACTGCGGCGAAGTTATGCAGATGCGGGCCGCAAATCACCGGCACACCCCAGGCGGCGGGCTCGATCATATTGTGCCCGCCCACCGGTACCAGACTGCCGCCGACGAAGGCCAGCTCGCAGGCACCGTAGAACTTGAGCAGTTCACCCATAGTGTCGCCGAGCAAAACCTGATGCTCCGGCCCGGGAGGGCCGCCGTCACTGCGGCGCAGCAGCCGAAAACCTCGATCGCGGCACAGACGCGCAACATCATCAAAACGCTGCGGATGGCGCGGAACCAGCACCAATAGCAGGTCTTCAAACGACTTGTGCCCGCACCGCAGCCGGGCGAAGGCATCGAGCACCACTTCTTCCTCGCCCGCATGGGTGCTGGCTGCCAGCCACACCCGCCGGTGGTCGCGACCGCGCCACTGGTGCGCCAGCGCCTGGGCCTCGCTGA
Source organism: Microbulbifer thermotolerans (assembly GCF_001617625.1). Lineage (NCBI taxonomy): Bacteria > Pseudomonadati > Pseudomonadota > Gammaproteobacteria > Cellvibrionales > Microbulbiferaceae > Microbulbifer > Microbulbifer thermotolerans. Next base: position 3,372,326 of record NZ_CP014864.1, read on the forward strand.
CCATGCCCAAGTCGATATCCAGATCGAATTTGATATTGCCACTGACCACCACGCGCTCTTGAGGCAGTCCCAACTCGACAAAGCGCCCGGCATCGGCCGGGTACTGAGCCACCACCCGGGTCAAGTTGTTGAGCATAGCTCGGGTCAAGCGCGGGAAACGCCCATAGCCACGGGCGGATTTCTCGCTCAGGCGTGCATTGGCGAGCAAGGTGGGCATTCCGCGCTCCGCGCAGAGCGCGAGCAGGTTGGGCCACAATTCCGTCTCGATAATCACCAGCAGGTTCGGCCGCAGAGCGTCGAGAAAGGGACGCAGACATTCGGGCAGATCGTATGGCAGGTAATAGTGCAGCAGCCGCCCGCCGAGCAGCGGTTTGAGTGCCGCGCCCACCCGCTCCGAGCCGGTGGGGGTGGTGGTGGTCACCAGCCACTGCCAGTGGGGGTGGCGCGCCGCCAACTGTTCGATCACCGGGACCGCCGCCAGGGTCTCCCCCACAGAAACCGAGTGCACCCAGATCAGGGGCGCACGGCTGGCGCGCACAGGTACCCGCCCCAGGCGCTCCCGCAGCCGTTGCCGGTACGCCGGCTCCCGCCGCCCGCGCCACCACAGACGTAACAGAATCAAAGGGACAGCGGCACGAAATAACCAAGTGTAAAGATTGCGCATCTAAGAAAAGAACCGAAAAAATTCCTGGCCGCGGGCCCTCCGCTGTACGCGATACAGCCCCGCTGCCTATAATTGCCACCCTTTCCGGGAGGCCGCCATCATACCATCGAGCGGATACCTACCACGTCTGTAATCGGAGTTGAGCCTTTGAAAGTAGTGCAACTGCTGCCCGCCTTAAACTCGGGCGGCGTTGAGCGCGGCACCGTGGATTTCGCCCGCGCCCTGGTCGAAGCCGGGCATGAATCCATTGTGATCTCCAACGGCGGCCGCATGGTCGAGCAGCTCGAGCGCGAAGGCTCGCGGCATATCGCCATGCCGATCCACAAGAAGTCCCTCTCCAGCCTGTGGCAGGTGCGCCCACTGCGCGAACTGCTCACGGAGTTGCAGGCGGATATTCTGCACGTGCGCTCCCGCATTCCCGCCTGGCTGACTTACCTGGCCTGGAAGAAAATGCCGCAAGCCTCCCGGCCCCGCTTGGTCAGTACCGCCCACGGTCTCTATTCGATCAACCGCTATAGCGCCATCATGGCGAGAAGCGAGCAGGTAATCGCGATATCCACCTGCGTGCTCGACTACCTGCAGGAAAACTACGGCAAATATCTGCAGCGAACGCCCGCGCTCGTTTACCGCGGTGTGGATACCAATGAATTTTTCCCGACACTGCAACTGCCGGATAACTGGCTGGAAAACATTTGTGGTGAATTTCCCGAGCTGCGCGGCAAGCGCTGGCTGTTGTTACCGGGGCGCCTGACTCGCTGGAAGGGGCAGGAGGATTTTATCGAATTGATGGCGCGCCTTGCGGAGAAGCACGCGGATATTCACGGCGTTATTCTCGGCGGCAGCGAGCCAAACAAAACCCACTACGAGGAAGAACTGAAAGAACGGGTGCGCAGTCTCGCCATTGAGGACCGGGTGACCTTCGTCGGCCACCGCGGAGATATCCGTTACTGGTACAAGCAGTCCGCGCTGGTGTTCAACCTGTCGCAACGCCCCGAGCCTTTCGGCCGCACCGTCATCGAAGCGGCGGCGGTGGGTACACCAATCATCGGTTACGATATCGGCGGCCCGGCGGAGTCCCTGCGCGCCTGCTTCCCCCGCGGGTTGGTGCAAAAATCCGATCCCCACGCCCTGTACCGCAAAGCTTGTGAACTGCTCGACACGCCGGCGGAACGGGCACATCTAGCGCCGGAGTTTACCCTGCAAGCCCAGGCGCAACACACCATCGAAATCTATCAATCGCTACTGGAAGAGCGGGAGCTGCACCGTGATTGACTTGAGCGACAGCACGCCTTTCGCCAGCGGCGGCAACCGCCTCTGCTTCCGCCACCCGCAAGACCCGGCACTATGCGTCAAGGTAATGCGCCCGGGCCGCTGTGCGGAACTTGTCGCCCGCGCGCCCTGGTACAAGCGCTGGCGCGGTGAGAGTTACTTCGACGACAACCTGCGCGAGCAACAGGGCTATGCCCAGCGCGCTCTGCGCCAAGGCGACGATGCGCTGTGGCGACATCTGCCGCGCTGGTATGGCATCCGCGAGACCAGCCTGGGGCCGGGCGCGGTTACCGATATGATCCTGGATGCACGGGGAGAGCCGGCGCCGACACTGCGCCAATACCTAAACAGCCAAGGCCTGGACGATCGTATCCACCCGGCGATGGAACGCTTTTGCGACTGGCTGCGGCGCCACCGGGTACTGACCAAAAACCTGATCCCCCACAATTTGGTGGTGCGAGAAGAGAAAGGGCAACTGGAGCTGTACCTGATCGACGGTCTCGGCAGCGCGGCCTTTTTACCTCTGCCGGCGCATTTCGACTATTTCGCCGACAGCTATATCGAGCGGCGCATTGCGCGCATGTGGCTGCGCACTGAGTGGGAACTGTCCGATAAAAGCCTGCCCTGGCGCAAATTCGAGGCGCGCGGTCTCAAACGTTGAGGAAGCGTCTGTGACATAGGGGCTCCCCTATACTCTGGCAAGCGCACCCTCTCAGGTGTCCGCAACCGGTAAGCCGCAGCGGCGCAGTAGCGCCCGCGCGCACACCAGGTACTGATTGAGGGGCTCGCGGACCGGCGCAAACGGCGCGGACACATCCTCCAGACGGTCGGTCACCATTCCCTGATCCACCAGGCGCTGCACTGTGGCGCGCACCTTGTTGGCCTTTTTCTTACTGGGCACCCGCAAAACTCCCACTCGCGCGCGGCTCTGCAAGGATTCAAACACCATGGAGATGCTGTCTTCGGTCACCCAGATCTGCTCCGCCGTGGCCAGTTGTTCTTGCAGCCAGCCCGGCGGACACTCCCGCCAGTGTACAAGCTTGGCCCCCGTGACGGATTCCAGGCTTCCATCCGGTGTGCGGCGGCTGTCGGACAGCTGCCAGTCGAGTGGGTGTGCCAGCAAGCGCTCAAGCTGCTGCCGCAACGACTGCAGATCCCAGGTGAAGTGTTTGCTCGGGCCTCCCACAAGTATCAAGCCGCGCCCGGACTGAATACTGGAGTTCGGCAGCGGCTCGGTCAGCGCCCCCTGACTCAGAATTATATTGGGCAGCGGCGGCGGCCTGTCGTGCTCCGGCACTATGGCGAAATCAAACCAGCGATACGGCAGAAGCGGCAAATTGATCGCCACCGCACGGCCACCGTGATGCCGGCGGGCGGCCAGCATGGGCCAGCGGCTGCCGCTGCCGGTGCCGATAATAAAATCCGGCTTTGGCAGTCCGCGCGATTGCGCGGGATCGGAAAACACGCGCGAAAAGAACGAAGGCGGACAGGGAATATCGAAACTCGCCACTCCACCCTCTCCACCAAAAGAGGCCCGCAGACCAGCCACCAGTGCCGCACTCTGTTTTTCGTGCGCGCGGTTGCCGTCCAGGAAACGCCAGACCGTCAGTTGCAAAGAAACCGCCTCAAACCAGCAAAAAATGGGCGTAAAGCATAGCCCATCCACCAGGTCCAAGCGAAACCCAGAATCGAGATGAGCGGTATTTATGCAGAGGCAAGATCCCGGAATTGGTTCACCGATCCGCCCCCCGCCATTCGCGGCATCCACGTGAACTCAGGTACAATTGCCGCATTGAACGCCAACATCGGCTGTTTACCCTGAGATCGACGGAATTTGAGACAAGCGAATGAATGTAACTGTATTTGGGACCGGCTATGTGGGCTTGGTTCAAGCGGCGGTGCTGGCGGAAGCCGGGCACAAGGTTATCTGTATCGATATCGATGAAAACAAGATAGCGTCCTTGAACAAGGGCCAGGTACCCATCTACGAGCCGGGTCTGGCCCCCCTTGTGGAACGCAACTTGTCCAGCCGTACCCTGCAGTTCACCACCGATGCCAAAACCGGTGTGGACCACGGCGAGATTATCTTTATCGCCGTGGGCACTCCGCCGGACGAAGACGGTTCCGCCGACCTGCGCCATGTGCTGACCGTGGCTCGGACTATCGCCGAACACATGGGAGAATCCAAAATCGTCGTCAACAAGTCCACTGTGCCGGTGGGTACCGCCGATAAGGTGCGCGAGGCTATAAAATCCGAACTGGACAAGCGCGGCGCGGGAGATCTGGCTTTCGACGTGGTCTCGAACCCCGAATTCCTCAAGGAGGGCTCCGCGGTCGCGGACTGCATGCGCCCGGACCGCATTATTATCGGCACCGACAGCAAGGAAGCGGAGGAGGCCCTGCGCGAGCTGTATGCGCCCTTTAACCGCAATCACGAAAAAATCATGGCCATGGACATCAAGAGTGCCGAACTGGCCAAGTACGCCGCCAACTGCATGCTGGCCACCAAGATCAGCTTTATGAACGAAATGGCGGAAATCGCCGATCGCGTCGGCGCGGATATAGAGCAGGTGCGCCAGGGGATAGGCTCGGACCCGCGCATCGGCTACCACTTTATCTACGCCGGCATCGGCTACGGCGGCTCCTGTTTCCCAAAGGACGTCAAGGCACTGATCACCACCGCCGGTAAACTGGACGTAACCCCGGAAATCCTGGCTTCCGTGGAACAGAGAAATGAGCGCCAGAAGCGCTACCTGCTGGAAAAAATTTGCGCGCACTTCGGCGACGACCTGAGCGGCAAAACCTTTGCGCTGTGGGGCCTGGCCTTCAAACCCAATACCGACGATATGCGCGAAGCGCCGAGCCGTGTGCTGATGGAGCAACTCTGGCAGCGCGGCGCCAGAGTGCAGGCCTTCGACCCGCAGGCGATGGAAGAATGCCAGCGCATCTACGGCGTGCGCGATGGCCTGCAACTTTGCGGTACCAAGGAGAGTGCACTGGCCGGGGCCGATGCTCTGATCATCGCCACCGAGTGGCAGCAGTTCAAAGCCATCGATGTCGAAGCCGTGACCTCCGGTCTCAAAAACCCGGTGATCTTCGACGGCCGCAACCTCTACGACCCCAAACAGCTGGCCCGCTCCGGCATCGACTACTATTGCGTGGGGCGCCCGCGGATACCGGCGGCGCGCTAACCGCTAAAAGAAGGGGCGCGCAGCGCCCCGACTGTGAACCGAACCTGCAGCTCACGCTCCCTTCAGAGCACTCTCAGCGCCTTTCACTGAATACCCCGCCCGCAAGACGTGCGTCACCACACCGGCGCAAACCAGGCCGAACACATAACCGCCGCTACCGAAAAATAGATAGGACTCGAAACAGTTGATCCACAGCCAGTAGAGCATAAAGCCGAGGAAAAACAGCAACAGATCTCCCGGCAACACACCCTGCCGCCAGGCCCGCAGGCTCGCCAGCAATAGCCAACCGATCAGAGCGAGCAACAGCAGGCTGCCCAGCAAGCCGTTGTTCACCTGCAGATCCAAATAACTGTTGTGCAAATGCCCCATGGTGTCTTTCAACTGCCGGGGCATAGTCTCGGAATGCTCTATCACCAAGCGGCGCCCCTTGCCGCCCCAGCCCAACAGGGGACGCTCCTGAATCCACGGCAGCGCGTCCACCCAGGTATGTACGCGGATACCGGTACTGGTATAGGGCACCGAATCGATATCCCCCGCAAGGACCAGGCCTATCGCATGGTGTTCATACTCCAGTCGCTCGGCCACTATACCGCCGAACTTGCCCCCCAAAGCGACCAACAGCGCGAGAATCAACGTCGACATCACCACTAGCCGACGCAAGCGGCGGCGGCCAAACCCGGCAAATTGCGCCCACAGGACCGCCGTCAGGAGAAACAGCACGGCCAGCGTCAACCCCAGCCACACCGCGCGGGTCTGGGTGTAGAGCACAGCCAAAGAACAGGCAATCACAGCCGCCAACCACAACAGGCCCACCGGCAACAGGGTATAGGCGGAACGGCGAGCCCAGCGAAACAGGCGCGGCGCCAACACCAGAAGGCCGATCAGTGCAGTGCCAAACAACATGGCGGTATGCTGGGCATTGCGAATACCGAAGTCGACGCGTTTACCGGCGGCGCCCGCCGTCCACTCGGCGAAACCACCGCCGGTCACCCAGGGGGTCAGCAGCAGGGAGACCAGCGCCACCGTCCACAAGGCCAGCGCGTTGCGTGTGCTGCCACCGAGCCAGCAAGCGATAGCGGCAAAGGCAAACCAGTGTCCCAGTCTGTGCATCTTTGGCGAGGATTCGGCCCACTCCGGATGCGACAATTGCACCGAAATCCAGGAAGCGATTTGCACCGCGAGTGCGGCGGCGAACAGCCAGGCGACCGGAGAACGGAGCAAATGCCGGCCGTGGCGGAACACCGCCCAGCCCGTGATCAACACCAGCAGAATGGCCGTGGGCCCCGACAAGGGTTCCGCCAGGGGCCAGGCAATCGCACTAAAAAGTACGACCAGGCCACCGAATAACTGCATGAAAGGAGGAATATCCAAGAGGTGGTTGCGCTGCCAGAGTGTCCCCCCGGCGCTGCTCAGCCTTTCGGAAATACCGTCTGGAAGAATCAAAAGCCGCTCCCAAAGTACGTTGATGCACCGGTGATCTATATGGCAAGCGGCTGGCGGCAACAGAGATAAAAATAGCCGCCCCCGCCAGCGGAAGGCCGGCAGCGGAGGGCGGCTATTTTACGGGAAGTCGCTTGACGGCTCTACAAATCAACAGGCCGTCAGCGAGAACAGTTTCACAGCTGCTAGACCGCGGCCAGGCGGCCTGTCTCACCCAGTCCCACTTCAGCGACATCGGTGAGCCAGCCCAGATGAGCCTGACTGCGCCCCTGCACCACATCGAAGTACAGCTGCTGCAAACGCTTGGTAATAGGACCGCGGCGCCCGGCGCCGATAGTGCGGCCGTCCAGCATGCGGATCGGCAGTACTTCGGCGGCAGTACCGGTAAAAAAAGCCTCGTCGGCGATATAAACCTCGTCGCGGGTAATACGCTTTTCCACCACCTGATAGCCGCACTCCCGCGCCAGCTCGATCACCGAGTTGCGGGTGATGCCATCCAGGCAGGAGGTGAGTTCCGGCGTGTAAAGAATACCGTTGGCGACGATAAAAATATTTTCGCCACTGCCCTCAGCCACATAGCCTTCCGGATCGAGCAGCAGCGCCTCCTCACATCCGTTGCGGATCGCTTCCTGCAGGGCCAGCATCGAGTTGATGTAATTGCCGTTGGCCTTGGCCTTGCACATGGTGATATTGACGTGGTGACGGGTATAGGAAGAGGTGTTCACCTTGATCCCCAGCTCCCGCGCTTCCGGGCTCATGTAGCTGGGCCACTCCCAGGCGGCGACAATCACGTGTGTCCGCAGCGCATCCGCGCGCAGGCCCATGCCCTCGGAGCCGTAGAACACCATCGGCCGCAGATAGGCCTCGCTCAGATTGTTCTCGCGCACCACCAGTTTCTGGGCTTCGTTCAACTGTTCGGCGTCGAAGGGCATGGCCATATTCATGATTTTGGCTGAGCGGAACAGCCGCCGGGTGTGATCCTGCAGCCGGAAGATGCTGGTGCCGGATTCCGTTTGATAAGCCCTCACCCCCTCGAAGACGCCCATTCCGTAGTGCAGCGTGTGGGTGAGCACGTGGACCCGCGCGTCACGCCAGGGAATCAATTCGCCATCAAACCAGATTACGCCGTCGCGGTCGGCAAAAGACATGGGGAAACTCCTACAAAATTCGCTGTCTGCACCGCGCGCAGGAGCCGCCGGCGGGCGCTCCTGCGGGTGCAGGAAATCCGATAAAAACAGTGTAGGCTGCAGAGACTCCGGCAGTTATTCAGCCGAGCAGTTGCCGCCAGTTTGTTTGAACGGTCTTTCTTTCCGCTGTGAATTGGTCACCGCTAACAACCCCTGGCAATTGTTGTAATGCCAGGCGATGACCTTCAGATCGGTAGGCTTTGTAGGCGTCGATCAGATGCCCGGCTTGGTGGGCCGGCATCAGGCCCGCGTCCCTCAGACTCTCGAGAATGCGAATATTGTCGGTATAACGCACTATCGATGGCGCTTTGTGCGCCCAGGCCAGAGCTGCATATTGAACCATAAATTCGATATCGACAATACCGCCCCGCCCCTGCTTTAAGTCGAAGGATTGATCGTTGCTCTTATCCAGGTGCGCGCGCATTTTGTCGCGCATGACGACCACTTCTTCGCGCAGTTTTTTTTCATCTTGCGGCTGGCAAAGCAATTCCAGTCGCAGCTGCTCAAAGGCCCCGCACAGCCGCCGGCTGCCCGCCACCGGGCGCGCGCGCACCAGTGCCTGGTGCTCCCAGGTCCAGGCATTTTCGCGCTGGTATTTCTCAAAAGCGGCGAGGGATGTCACCAGCAGGCCAGAGTTACCGGAAGGGCGCAAGCGCGTATCCACCTCATACAGGGGGCCACTCAGTGTGCGCGTTTGCAATATATGGATCAGGCGCTGAGCCAGGCGGGTATAGAAACGCAGGTTGTCGATGGAAGCCTCTCCGCCGGTGTACTGCATCGGATCGGCATCGTGCACAAAGACAAGATCCAGGTCTGATCCGTGCCCCAATTCAAGGCCGCCGAGCTTGCCGTAGGCAATGATCGCAAAGCGCATGTCCTCCCGGGACGCACCCGCGGGCGCGCCGTGTTTTTCCTCGAGCTGAGTCCAGGCCAACTGCAGCGACTGCTGCAATATCGCCTCCGCCAGCCAGGTCAGGGAATCGCTGACCTTCATCAGTGGCAGTGCGCCGCTGACTTCCTGGGCGGCAATGCGCAGGCTCTGGCTCTGCTTGAAGTGGCGCAGCGCCTCCATTTGCACTTCGAGATCCTGGGGATCAACTCTGAGCAGTTCACGGCGCAGCTCGTCGGAAATATCGGAGGCCTTCGCAGGCGCCAAAAGGCGCCTCGGGTCCAATAACTCGTCCAACAGTATCGGGTGCCTGGCCAGTCGCTCAGCGATCCACGGGGAGGCGGCACAGAGACGCAGCAGCTGTTTCAATACTGGCGGGTTTTCGTTAATCAGCACCAGATAAGCACTGCGGCGCAGTACCGCGCGCACCAGCGGCAGCACCCTGGTCAATGCCAACAATGGCTGTTGCTCCCGCGCTGCGGCCGCCAGCAGCAGCGGCATAAACTGGTCCAGGCGTTCTCGTGAGGCGCTCGGCAGCGTCGCCACCACGGGCGACACCCTCAGCTCCGCCAATAAATCCAGCGCCTCATGCGCAGGCTCCACACCGGCGAACTCCAAAGTTCTCAGCGCTTCGCTGGCGGCAGGCTCACTGTCACAGCTGGCCCAGAGCGCTTCCCACTCTTCCGCGGCACTCGGCGGGGCAATGTCCTCCGGCGGGGCAATCACCGCGTCGAATTCCCGCTCTATCACCGCGCGCGCCTCGGTCAGCTCACCCCACAATTGCTCCCAGCTGTCTCGACTGAGAGCGAAGGCCAGTTTTTGCCGACGCTCCTCTTCCGCCGGCAGAGTCTGAGTCTGTTGATCGCGCTCTGCCTGCAGGGCGTGCTCTACCCGCCGCAACAACTGGTATGCGTCTGCCAGTTTTTGCGCGATACCGGGCTCCAGGTGACCACCACTCTCCAGCAGGGGTAGAAGCTGCAACAGATTGCGCTCGCGCAGGGCGGGTTCTCGGCCGCCGCGGATCAGCTGAAAAGCCTGAACGATAAATTCCACTTCGCGGATTCCGCCGCGGCCCAGCTTGACGTTATCGCCGAGGCCCCGGGCGCGCACCTGGCGCTGGATCAGGGTTTTCATCTCGCGCAATGCGTCTATGGCACTGAAGTCGATATAGCGGCGGTAAGTAAAAGGCCGCAGCAGCTCCATCAGCTCGGCAGCGGCATTAACGTCACCGGCGACAGGGCGCGCCTTTACCATTGCGTAGCGCTCCCATTCGCGGCCCTGTGTCTGGTAGTAATCCTCCAGCGCCGCAAAGTGGCTCACCAGCGGGCCGCTGTCGCCATAGGGCCGCAGGCGCATATCGACGCGAAAGACGAAGCCGTCCGCGGTGATCGCATCCAGGGACTTAATCAGGCGTTGGCCCAGACGCTGGAAAAATTTTTGGTTGTCGACACTGTTTTCGCCGCTTGTCTCGCCCGGCTCGGGGTAGGCGAAGATCAGATCGATATCCGAGGACAGGTTCAACTCGCGGGCTCCCAGTTTGCCCATGCCCAGCACGATCAGGGACTGGGTATTCCCCTCTCTATCGCGCGGTTCACCGTAGCGGTTGACCAGTTGCCGGTAATGCCAGGCGAGTGCAGCCTGTATACAGGTTTCAGCCAGCTCAGTCAGGCGCTGGCAAACCCGCGCAATATCCCACTGATCTGCGAAATCCCGATAAATTACTTCGGCTGTAACGCGGTTTCTCAGTTTGCGCAATTCACGGTCGAGGCTTTCGTCATCGCCAAACTGCTCAATATCAATAGAAGCGAGACCCAAATCGTCATTTTGCAGCAGTTCGGGCAGTAACTCAGGACTGCGGCAGCACTGCCGATAGAAGAAGTCAGAGCCGACGAAGCTACGCGCCACAGCCCGCTGCAGGGATACATCCTCCAACAAAGTGTCTGTATTCCCGGCGACATCTTCTCCTGCGGATTCCCGCCATTGAGTCCACCGCTCATTGAGTTGGTGTTGAAATTGTGACGGGCAAGATTCAATTCGTAGTGGCATTTCCGACTTCCTATCGCAGTCGCGTAATGTTATCTCGGCTCTGGGTTATCCTGCTAATCTTCTCCCCCTTCTCGAGAAGAGCAAGAGCATCTCCTGGCACACTATGACCACACGACGTATCATGTGCGGGAAATTGGCGCCAAACTTTACTATGTAATCCACCTTCGCCTCTCTCACCGTTACAGATGAAACAAGAATTAGCCTCGAAACCGGATTCCGAATCAGTAAAAGGCTTAAAGCAGCCGAAGTCATGGAAATTCGGAAATACCTTGGTCGAAGAAGGCAACAGCACCATTCATATTTGCGAAAACCCCGTCAATCTCGACTGGAGTTGCTACAGCGTTCTAATTGCGCTTCTGCGCAATAACGGTGAGCCGGTCAGCAAGCAGGATCTACTGGAGATAGCCTGGCCAGGCAAGGTAGTGCAGGAAAACTCCCTTGCCAAACTGATCGGGCGCCTACGCAAGAGCCTAGGCACCGATGGGCAAGCCCTGAAAACAGTGCATGGCTTTGGCTACCGTATCACGGCGCAATGCTTCATCAGCGCCGACGCGGCTATCGCCCCCTCCCCCGGACGCCCCACCAAACCATCTCGCCGGATCGCGCATTGGCGCCCCTGGGCTGGCGCAGCGCTGGCGGCCACGGTAGCGGCTACCTGGCTGGGACTGGAGCTCCGGCGCGAGGACGAAACACAGGAATTGCGTATCGGAGAACCGCCAAACACCATCGGTCGCGTGCTGTGGGTGGATGATCACCCGGAAAACAATGTGGCGGAAGCCCGCTACCTGGAGAGCCAGGGGATCGCGGTGTACCAAGTCACCAATAGTGTCGATGCCCTCAGAATACTGTCAATGTATGACAGCTATACCGCGGTGATCTCGGATCTCGGCCGCGGAGAAAAGCCTCTGGCAGGCTTCAGGCTTGTAGAAGAGCTGCGCAGAAGGGAAGACAATACCCCTTTTTTCCTCTACACCATTCTACCCAGTAATGCGCAGCGCGAGCTGCTCGCCGAACTCGGCGGCCAAGGCGTCGCCGCCACCCCACAAGACCTTTATGACCTGATCCTGCCGCTCTTCGAGCACAGCAATAACCAACCCGCCCACGCCCTATAACGCCTTCATCTTGATATGTCCTGCTCACCCTGCGGCCAGCGACCGCCAGGTGAGGAAACAGGCTAAACGGCCGCGATGAATTTACGTGCGCTTGTGGTTGGCTCCGGGCTGCTCAAGCCTCGAAGTATCTTTGCCGCCAGGATACAAATTAATCAGAAACGCCTTAATTCTTCCTCCAGTCATATCTCGTCACAACTTTTCACCGCTGATCACATCCTTTCAGCCATAGGAAAGACTCCCTTAAGCAGCGCCACTTAACCTTTCTTAACTCATCACTCTGACAAAGAAGTACTCCGAATGCCTCCTCTTCAGCCCGGCGCCATTCAGACACGGGACCGGGGCTCGGACTCCCAAGCCGCTAACAATAGAAAGGGCCAACGTCATGTCACCATCCCTAAATAAAATCTTACGTTTATCCACCACCGCACTACTGATCAGCACTTTGTCTGCATGCGGTGGCAGCAGCAATAACGACAAACAAGACAACCCAACTTCTCCACCGGTAAAAACGACTGATCCAAAAGATCCAGTCGAAACCGAAACTGGTGTTTTTATCGACAGCCCAGTGGTCAATATCGGTTATCGCACAGTAGATAGCGACGGCAATACAACCCACGAAGGGGTCACCAACGCCAATGGTGAATACGACTACGAGCCAGGTGACACAGTGATTTTCTTTATTGGTAGCCTGGAGTTTCCTCCGGCGGCCGCCATGGGAAAAGTGACCCCACTGGATATTGCCGGCACTACCGATACCTCCGATAACACCGTAATCAACATGGCACGCCTGCTGCAATCTCTGGATACGGATGGAGACCCGAGCAACAACATCACTATCAGCGACACGGCAGTGGGCAGCAAGGACCCCAATTTGTCCACTGAGGAATTCTTCGCTCAATCGCCTGAAGATTTCGCCACATCTTCAGTAGTCCAGTCTCTGATTGAGAATGGCGGGCAGGATCAAGTCGTCACTGAGCTGGTCAGCATGGAAGAGGCCCAAGCCCACCTGGAGAGCACACTTGAGGAAGAGCAGCTGGGCTATACCAACGAATACTCATTGACCGGAGGCTGGGTGCTGGATACCAGCGATGAAACCGGAAATGGTACCAACCACTTTATTTTCCTGGCTTTCGATGAGACCAACGGCACTTACCTCCATGTGGAGGAAAAGGAGTTCCCAGACGAAACCGAAGAGGGATTGGAATGGGGCTTCTACAGTCTAGGCTCGGACAAAGTACTGAAAGCCACCGAAATGATTTCTGACCAAAATGGAGGTATCGGTCTACACGACCCGGAAGACGGCGACTTCAACCAAGAGGATGGTGAATATATTACTTTCGAGGTCGACGGCAACGACGCCACCCTCAGTATTTTTGAGTCTGCGGAAAACGGCGAGGAAGACCAGTTAGCAGAAAGCATCCCCACCTACCGGGTAGTAGCCAACGGTCTTCAGGGTGTCTGGGTTGCCGACACCGAATCCTCCGATGCCCTTGAGGAAGGGGATCTAGTGATGATCGCTTTCCTGGAAAACGGCACCTATGTAGAAGCTGAGGACGACGGCGCCGAGGTGGGCAACTACAGCTACGATGCGGAAACCGGCATAGTGACCATCAGCAACATTTTTGTTGACACTAATGAATACGGTCTCTCCGATTTTGTCGGCACCGCAGACCTGAAAATGTTCGTCAATGGCAACTTAATGACCTTTGAGACCAGTGAAGAACAGGTCATCTTCAATCGCCTTGGGGCCGGCCCGGCAGGAATTTCCTCCGGTAACGATACCGATACTGACAACAGCCAGACAAGCAATGACGACGGTATTCTCTTACACCTCATCTGGGGCGGTGATACCGAGGAAACCTATTGCGAAGAAATTCGTTGGGTCGAAGATAATGAAGTGGTGATGGAATCCGATGCTTCTGGTTCCTGGCAAACACTCGTAGAGACGATCAACGGATCTGTCTCCTATTACCCCGAAGTTGACCCGAGCCTGATTTCAGCGGGTGAGGGCCAGTGCCCGCAACAATACCGGACCCCCTATCGCTGCGCGGACGACAACTTCATCACCTATGAAGAAAATGCGGCAGCCTGTACTGATGTACTGGGCGGAGAACTGCTGTAGCGCCTCATCCCAACGACCTTTAAAACCAACAAGAAGTAAACAGGACTATTCATGAAGCCCTTACCCAGACACATTTCACTATGGGTCACCGCAACCCTCGGCGTCTCCGCGGCAGTCCATGCGGACAGTTTTGACGCCCGCGCCATGGGCATGTCCAGTGCAGGTGTCGCCACCGCCGACTACAGCCGAGCGGCCAGCCTCAACCCGGCCGCCATGGCCGGTTACGATAGGGACAACAGTCACAACCTGCACCTGGATCTGGGCCTGCAAGCATCCGACAAAGACGAACTGCTGGATAACGCTGAGGAACTCAGCGATACCCTCGACGAAGTGGATCAGATGCTGATAGGCGAAACCACCGCAGATACGCTGATCAACCAGCTGGAAGCCATCGACGACAGTCAGATCTGGTTACAAGGCGGCGGCGGCCTATCCCTGAGTCTCCCCATCGGCGATTACTCCACCAGCCTCTTCGCCCGCACTAACCTGATGCTGGCGGGCACCACGCTGGTGGATGACGGCGACGTGACCCTGATCGAAAATGCCCGAGACCTGAATGCAGTTTTCGACTCGGACAGCCTGAACAGCGCCGTTCTCTTACAGGGTGCCCTAATCACCGAAGGCGGGGTAACCATAGCGCGGCAGTTTGGCGATATGTCCTTCGGCATAGCACCGAAACTGCAACAGGTGGAGACCTTCGAATACCTGACGACCGTGGCGGACTTCGATGACGAGGAGTTCGACGCAGACGAATACCGCAGCGAAGATTCCGGCTTCAACCTGGATCTGGGCTATCAGCAAGCGTTCGGCAATTGGCAGGTAGGCGCCACCCTCAGCAACCTGATCGCCAAAGATTACAAAACCATCTCCGGGGAGAAGGTGACACTGGAGCCGCGTCTAACGCTCGGAGGCGGTTACCGCAACGGCTGGCTGACCGCGGCATTTGACATAGATGCCAACGCGGTGGAAATCCCCGGTCTGGGTGCAGACACTCAGTTCGCGCGGATTGGCCTGGAAATGAATGCCTGGGGCTGGGCCCAGCTGCGCCTCGGGTACAAGACCGATTTAAAATCGGCAATGGATGACACCGTCTCCCTGGGCCTGGGGCTCACGCCCTTCGGTGTTATCAATATGGATATCTCGGCACTCTACGGAGATAACGACACCTACGGCGCGGCAATGCAGTTTGGCGTCAACTTCTGAGCAGTCTGGCCGTTTTCGGACAAGGAAGTCCACCCTAAAACGCAATATCCGGCGGCGGCGCGACCCGCAGCACCTCTGCAACAGTAGTGATACCCGCCGCCACCTTGCGGGCACCGGATAACCGCAAACTGTTCATTCCCTCGCGCATCGCCTGGTGCCGCAGCGCCTGCAAATCGCAGTCCGCAGTCACCAGCGCCTGGATGGATTCGGTGAACGGCAGTATCTCGTAGATTCCCTGGCGGCCGAGGTAGCCGGTGTTGCGGCATTCCAGACAGCCCTCCGGCCGATATGTGGTTTCCGGCAGCGGCGCCTTCCACGGGCGCACCAGCGTTTGCCAGTCCTCTTCACTGATAGTGCCTTTGCGCTTGCAGGCCGGACACAGAGTGCGCACCAGCCGCTGCGCCATAACCCCGATCACCGTTGATTTCAACAAATAGTGCGGCAGTCCCAGATCCAGCAGACGAGTCACCGCGGTGGGGGCGTCGTTGGTGTGGAGAGTGGATATCACCAAATGCCCGGTAAGTGCCGCCTGCACCGCCATCTCGGCAGTTTCCAGATCGCGGATCTCACCCACCATGATAATGTCCGGGTCCTGGCGCATTAGCGTGCGGATACCCGCGGCAAAGTCCAGGCCGATGCTGTGCTGCACCTGAGTCTGATTAAAGCTCTCCTCCACCATCTCGATCGGGTCCTCGATGGTGGACACATTCACTTCACTGGTGGCCAGCTGTTTGAGGCCAGTGTAGAGGGTCGTGGTCTTGCCGGAGCCAGTGGGACCGGTAACCAGTACAATGCCGTTGGGGCGTGACAACATCTTCTGCCAGCGCGCCAAATCCTCGCCGCCGAGGCCCAGGTCCGCGTATGAGCGCGCCAAGACCTCGGGATCGAAAATACGCATCACCAGCTTCTCGCCAAAGGCGGTAGGCAGTGTAGAAAGACGCAGCTCCACCTCGCTGCCGTCCTGGCGCTTGGTTTTGATGCGACCGTCCTGGGGCTTGCGCTTTTCGGCAACGTTCATTCGCCCGAGAATTTTCAGGCGGCTGGTCACTGCCGCATTGACCGCGTCCGGTAACTCGTGAATTGGATGCAAGACACCGTCAATGCGGAAGCGGATACGGCCCACCCCTCGACGCGGCTCTATATGAATATCACTGGCGCGCTGATCAAATGCGTGTTGTAACAGCCAGTCGACGATATTGACAATGTGCTGATCGTCGGCGTCCGGCTCGTTCAGCTTGCCCAGCTCCAGAAGCTGTTCAAAATTCCCGGCAGATGAACTGCCTTTGAGACCACTGGCACCGGAGATTGAGTTGGCGAGGGAATAGAACTCGACGCAGTAGCGCTGGATATCCGCCGGATCGGCCACCACCCGCTGTACGGTGCGACCGCTGGTGTGTTCCAGCTGCTCCTCCCAGCCGCTGGCGTAGGGCTGCGCGGTGGCGACCAGTAGCATCTCCTTCGTCGCTTCGACACAGAGAATCTGGTGGCGCTTGGCGAACTGAAAACTCATTACCTCGGTCACAGCGCCCACATTCACCTTCAGCGGGTCTATATGGTAGAGGCCGTGCGACGAGGTATCCGCCAGCCACTGGGTCAAGGTAGCCGCGTCCAATACCTTGCCAGGGCGCCTCTGATTTTGCAGCTCACAGCTGGCGATATAGCTGAGCGGGTGCATCTGCGCCTGCTCGGCGGTGCGCGGAGTGCCGATCAGGCGATTGGCGTCCTGGCGGCTCACATAGCCCTGGGCTACTAAGTCGTCCAGCAACCCGGGTAAATCCAGAATCCGGTTCACCGCTTTGCTCACTGTCATAGGGAAAACCCCCGTCTATCCTTTTGCTGCCAACCGCGCATTGTAGCTTTATCCGCACCCTGCAACAGTGCGCTGTGACCGCTAGGTTACCGATTTTGCGGCAACTTGGGGTACCATGCCGGCCATTTCGCACCCGAGGGTTCCCTGAAACTCACCGCAGTGGCACTGCGGGGGCACTCAGTGGTTCCCAGATGTTCTACAAAGGAGCTCACCATGCCCCTGTCCAATATCGCCAACCTGTTTGGCCGCTCGCCGATAAAACCGATCGAAAAGCACATGGCCACGGCCCACGAGGCCTCGGCGGATCTGGTTCCCTTTTTCGAGGCACTGATGCGCGGAGACCTCACCGAGGCGGAAATTGTGCAGCAACGCATCTCCGCCGCGGAGAACCGCGCCGACGACATCAAAAAAGACCTGCGCTTACACTTGCCTGACAGTCTGTTTATGCCGGTATCCCGGTCCGACCTGCTAGTGCTGCTGCACGCTCAGGACGAGGTGGCCAACACCGCCCAGGATATCGCCGGCTTGGCGATCGGCCGCAAGATGCAGATTCCCGCCCCTCTCCAGCCGCTGATGAAGACCTTCGTCGACAGCGCCGTCGCCACTTCCGCGCAAGCCCTGCGCGCGATCAACGAATTGGATGAGCTGCTGGAAAGCGGTTTCGCCGGCCGCGAAGTGGATATCGTCCGGCGTATGATCGAAGAACTGGACGAACTGGAGCGCAAATCCGACAAGCTGGAAGTGGAAATTCGTGCAGCCCTGTTTGCCATCGAGAAAGACCTGCCGCCGGTGGATGTGATATTCCTCTACCGGATTATCGAGTGGGTCGGCGATCTGGCCGATCGCGCCCTCAGCGTGGGCAACCGCTTGCAGTTACTGCTGGCGCGTTAACGGGGGATCGACAGTGGAAATTCTGAGTCAATACGGGAATATCCTGCTGATTCTCGCCTGTGTATTCGGCTTTTTTATGGCCTGGGGAGTAGGCGCCAACGACGTGGCCAACGCCATGGGCACCTCTGTAGGCTCTCGCGCCCTGACCGTCAGACAGGCAATCGTCATCGCCATGGTGTTCGAGTTTGCCGGAGCCTATTTGGCTGGCGGCGAAGTGACCGCCACCATCCGCAAGGGCATCATCGATGCCCAAGTGTTCACGGATCAACCGGAGCTGCTCGTCTACGGAATGCTGTCGGCACTACTGGCGGCGGGTACGTGGCTGCTGATTGCCAGCCTGCTCGGCTGGCCGGTATCCACCACGCACTCCATTGTCGGTGCCATTGTCGGCTTCTCGGCCGTGGGGATATCCATCGAAGCGGTGGCCTGGGGCAAGGTGGTATCCATCGTCGCCAGCTGGGTGGTATCACCGCTGTTGGCCGGCACCATTTCCTTTCTGCTGTTCCGCAGTGTCCAACGCCTTATTCTCGATACCGCCGACCCCTTTGCCAACGCCAAGCGCTATATCCCCATGTATATGTTCGCGGCGGGCTGGATGGTGTCCATGGTCACCCTCACCAAAGGGCTCAAACACCTGTTCAAGGATTTGGATATAAAGCTGAGCTTCTTGCAAGACGCCGGCATCGCCGCACTGGTGGGCTTGCTGGTGATGTCCGTCGGCATCGCCATGTTGAAGCGCATCAAACGCAACCCGGCTGAGGAGCAGAGCAACCGCTTCGCCAGTGTCGAGCGTCTCTTCGCAATCCTGATGATTTTCACCGCCTGTGCCATGGCCTTTGCCCACGGCTCCAACGACGTGGCCAACGCCGTGGGGCCTCTGGCCGCGGTAGTCAGCACGGTGCAGAGTGGCGCGGTATTGGCCAAGGCAACCATGCCGTCATGGATTTTGCTGCTGGGGGGAGTGGGAATCATTGTCGGGCTGGCCACTTACGGTTTTAAGGTAATGGCCACCATCGGCAAAAAGATCACCGAACTGACGCCCAGCCGCGGCTTTGCCGCAGAGCTCGCCGCTGCGTCCACTGTAGTGCTGGCCTCCGGTACCGGCCTGCCGGTATCCACCACCCACACACTGGTCGGAGCGGTACTGGGGGTAGGACTGGCCCGGGGTATCGGTGCGCTCAACTTGCGTATGGTCAGCACCATTGCCGTATCCTGGGTGGTTACTTTGCCCGCAGGTGCCGGTATCGCAATCCTGTTCTTCTTTTTCTTCAAGGGCGTATTCGGCTAGAAACAGCTGGTTCCACCCCAAGCACTTTGATAAAAAGGAGGCGCAAAGCGCCTCCTTTTTTTATGCACGGGAATAGAGATTCCCGCACTTTGCGCACAGCCGCCCATGCGACACCCGCGGTCCGATACTAAAAAGAGGAAAGGGCCAACAAAAGGAAACCACCATGGTCAAACCGCTTCCGGATCTGAAGCAGCAACTGCGGCAACTGGTCGCCAGCCCCAGTATCAGCGCCACCGACCCCGCTCTCGACATGGGCAACCGCGGAGTCGTTGAGCTTCTGGCGGTCTGGCTGGAAACCCTGGGCTTTAATGTCGAGCTGATGCCAATCGCAAACCAGCCGCAAAAGGTCAATATGATCGCTACCCTCGGCCGGGGTGACGGCGGCCTCGTGTTGGCCGGGCACACAGACACAGTGCCCTTCGACGAGGGCCGATGGCAAACTGACCCCTTTGAGTTGGTGGAGCGGGACAACCGCCTCTACGGCCTGGGAGCCACTGATATGAAAGGCTTTTTCCCGATCGCCATAGAGGCTGCAAAAACTTTTAGTGACAAACCGCTGCGGCAGCCATTGATCGTGCTTGCCACCGCTGATGAAGAAACTTCGATGGCCGGCGCCCGCGCCTTGGTTAAAGCCGGCCGGCCCAAGGCCCGCTATGCCGTAGTGGGCGAGCCCACCGGGCTCAAACCCGTTTACACGCATAAAGGCGCCATGATGGAGGCGGTACGTATTACCGGCCAGTCCGGCCACTCCTCCAACCCGGCCTTGGGCGCCAATGCTCTGGAAGCGATGCACACTGCTATCGGCGAATTGTTGAAATTGCGCGGAGAGTGGCAGCAGCGTTACCACAACCCCGGTTTTGCCGTACCGGTTCCAACAATGAATCTGGGCTGCATCCACGGTGGAGACAATCCGAACCGGATCTGTGGCCATGTGGAATTGCAGTTTGATATTCGCCCCCTGCCAGGCATGGCGCTGACTGACCTGCGCGCGGAACTGCAACAACGCCTGCACGCATGTATCGAGGACGAAAAAATCAAACTCGACTATGCGCCGCTGTTTGCGGGCACCGAGGCCTTCGAACAGGATATCCACTCAGAGTTGGTAAAAACCGCCGAAAAGCTCACCGGCAACAGCGCCGAAAGCGTGGCCTTCGCCACCGAGGCCCCCTATTTGAAAAGTATGGGGATGGACACCATCGTTCTGGGGCCGGGCGACATCAATCAAGCCCACCAGCCAGATGAGTTTCTCGGGCTGGAGCGTATCGAACCAATGGTATCGATACTGCGCGGACTGATCGCAAGATTTTGCCTTTGATGCAGCAGGAAAAAGTACTCATGAGTCTTTTTAGGTGGCAATCCCACTTCGCTCGCACCCGGATGAACCCCCCTCTGAAGGTAACACCGGTTCGTCAACTGCAGCTATAGGGGAAAGGTAAAATTGCTGTATATTCGCCAGGGCTGCAAAACAAACGGGGTACAAATTAGTGAGCGATGACAACGCCTCCCTAAACTGGTTTCGCCACGCCGCACCTTATATCAACGACCTGCGCGGCCGTACCCTGGTGATCGGCCTTCCCGGCGATGCACTGGAACACGCAAATTTCCGCAACCTGGTGCATGACCTCACGCTGCTGGTCAGCCTGGGAGCACGTCTGGTGGTTGTCCACGGTGCGCGCGCGCAGATAAATCGGGCCCTGGCCGAGCGCGGTATCGCGAATCAATTTCACGGCAACACCCGCGTTACCGACCGCGAAACACTGGAGGTAATCAAGGCCGCGATAGGCAAACTCCGCTTCGAACTGGAAGCCGCTTTTTCCCAGGGCTTGCCGGACTCACCAATGGCGCGTTCGGCACTGAAGGTCGTGTCGGGCAATTTCATTACCGCGCGCCCTATCGGCGTGCTCGACGGTGTGGACCTGCGCTGGACCGGTACTGTACGCCGCATGGAGGTAAAAACCATTCAGCACGCTCTGGAGCAGGGCGCGTTGGTACTGCTGTCTCCGCTGGGCACGTCGCTGACCGGCGAACTGTTCAACCTCAATTATCTCGATTTAGCCTCGGAAGCCGCGCGTGCCTTGCAGGCGGAAAAACTGGTGTTGTTTCGCGAAGCACCACAACTCTCGATTGACGGCGAACGTGTCACGGAGCTCAGTATCGTGCAGGCGGAACAAATCACCTCGCGGGTGGACAGCGCAGCTTTGCGCTGCGCTATCGCCGCCTGCAATGCCGGCACGCCGCGCACACATCTGCTGAGCTACGCGCAGAACGGAGCGCTGATACAGGAGCTGTTTCGCCGCGAGGGCGCCGGCACCATGATTTACCGCGACAGCTACGAAGTGATCCGCCGCGCACGTATCACCGATGTGGGAGGCATTCTCGGCCTGATTCGCCCCTTGGAGACACAGGGCATACTGGTGCGACGCCCGCGGGAAAAGCTGGAAGCGGAAATCGACCACTTCACGTTGGTAGAAGTGGACGGCACTCCGGTCGCCTGCGCCGCTCTGTATCCGATTCACGATGAACAGGGTCAGGTTGTCGCGGCGGAACTTGCCTGTGTAGCTATACACCCGGATTTCCGCGGCAGCGGTCGCGGCGCCAAGCTATTGCGTCACCTGGAACGTCAGGCGGGTGTGCTCGGGATCAATGAACTCTTTGTACTGACCACGCAGACTGAACACTGGTTTATCGAGCAGGGCTTTAACCCGGCGACAGCAAAAGACCTGCCGGCTTCGCGCCAATCCCTGTACAACATACAGCGCAATTCGCGTGTTTTGCGAAAGCGGCTGCATCCATAACACCGGGATTTAAAAGGACTATAACCCTTTGCATCCCCAAAAATTGGGATGCAAATCTCCCCTTAGGGCATAACAGCCTCACAGCGCGCAAAATTTTCACAATTTTGGTAACCTTCGCCTTCTACGTCGTACCGTCCGGCTAGGGGCGGTGCAAAGCCACAACTGAGTGAATCTATCCGGAATTCTCTATGCCCCAATACCGCTCCCGAACTTCCACCGCCGGTCGCAATATGGCCGGCGCCCGCGCCCTGTGGCGAGCGACCGGTATGAAAGACGGCGATTTTCAAAAGCCGATCATCGCCATCGCCAACTCCTTTACCCAATTCGTACCCGGACACGTGCACTTAAAGGATATGGGCCAATTGGTGGCGGAAGAAATAGAACGTGCCGGCGGCGTGGCCAAAGAATTCAATACCATCGCGGTGGACGACGGCATCGCCATGGGGCACGACGGTATGCTCTACAGCCTGCCCAGCCGCGAGATTATCACCGACTCGGTTGAGTACATGGTCAATGCCCACTGTGCCGACGCATTAGTCTGTATTTCCAACTGCGACAAGATCACTCCCGGAATGTTGATGGCCGCGCTGCGGCTGAATATTCCCACCATATTTGTTTCTGGCGGCCCTATGGAGGCCGGCAAGACCAAGCTTGCCGAGCACAAACTGGACCTCGTCGACGCAATGGTGATCGCGGCCACCGACACCGCCTCCGAAGAGACGGTAGCCGAATATGAGCGGTCCGCCTGCCCCACCTGTGGCTCCTGCTCGGGTATGTTCACCGCCAACTCGATGAACTGTTTGACCGAAGCCCTGGGCCTGGCCCTCCCAGGCAACGGCACCCTGCTGGCGACACACGCCGACCGCAAGCAGCTATTCCTCCGCGCCGGTCGTGAGATCGTCTCCCTGGCCAAGCGCTACTACGAGAATGACGACGAAAGCGCCCTACCGCGCAACATCGCCTGTCGCGCCGCTTTCGAAAATGCCATGGCCTTGGACATCGCCATGGGGGGCTCCACCAACACCATCCTGCACCTTCTGGCCGCCGCCCAAGAGGGGGGTATCGACTTTAATCTGGCGGACATCGACCGCCTGTCCCGACATATTCCACAATTATGCAAAGTGGCGCCCAACACCCAGAAATACCATATTGAGGACGTACACCGCGCCGGTGGCGTTATGGCCATTCTCGGCGAATTGGAGGCAGAGGGACTGCTTGATACATCCCTACCCACCGTACACAGCCGTACACTGCTTGAGGCCCTGGAACAGTGGGACATACGCCGTACCGACGACCCATCGGTACACAGTTTCTACCGCGCCGGCCCGGCGGGTATCCCCACGCAGACGGCCTTCCACCAGGACACCCGCTGGCCCAGTCTGGACGATGACCGGCAGAACGGCTGTATCCGCTCGGTGCAACACGCCTACACCTCAGAGGGTGGTTTGGCGGTGCTGTTCGGTAACCTGGCCCCAAATGGCTGTGTGGTGAAAACCTCCGGCGTTGACGAGGCGCTGTGGCGGTTCGAGGGCCCAGCACATATCGTCGAAAGCCAAGAAGCTGCGGTGGAGCACATACTCGGCGGCAAAGTTGAGGCCGGCGAGGCTGTCATTGTGCGTTACGAGGGGCCCAAGGGCGGACCCGGCATGCAGGAAATGCTCTATCCCACCAGCTATTTGAAATCCAAGGGGCTGGGCAAATCTTGCGCATTGATTACCGACGGCCGTTTCTCCGGCGGCACCTCCGGACTTTCCATCGGCCACGTATCACCCGAGGCTGCCTCTGGTGGCGCTATTGGACTGGTGGAAAATGGGGACACTATCCGTATCGATATCCCGGCGCGCAGTATTGAAATACTGATCAGTGATGAAGAACTAGAGCGCAGGCGCTCCGCGATGGAAGCCAAAGGCGCGAATGCCTGGAAGCCTACCGAGGTGCGCCCGCGCAAAGTAAGCAAAGCACTGAAAGCCTATGCATTGCTGGCTACCAGCGCAGACAGGGGTGCAGTGCGTGAAATAGACTGAACGAGTCCACAAGCGCGGCCTGAGGCCGCGCCTGCACCTGTTTTAATCCCCCAGCTTGTAGCGGATACGGTTACGTACACCGTATTGCTCCACTGGCACTCCATCCCTCAGCTGCGGCTGATATTTAAATCTCGCCGCAGCTGCGATCGCTGAGCGGTTAAAAACATTCGTCGGATTGCCGGCGCTGTCATAGCCCGCTACTACACGTACATCCTTTACGCTACCCGTCTTGGTGATTGTAAATTCCACCACAACATAGCCCTCTATGCCTTTACGCAACGCGGCGCTGGGATAGCGGGGCGAGGGTTTGAATACCGGTACCGGATCCCTGGAAACTACTATCTGATTAGCCTCATTACTGACAGTAGGCGGCGCCATTACGGTGGGGATTTTCGGTATGGTCGGGTCCACTGCTGGCGGATCAAAGGTAGGCTGCGAGGGCACCGGCTGTGGCGGTTGAGGCGGCTCCTCCCTGATCGTTGTCACTTTCATTTCCGGCATATGAACCGACTTTATTGGTGAATATTCTTCAGCAGGCGGCTCCGAAAAATCTGTGGCAATCAACCGACTCATCGCCACGACTAGCAGCGTGGTGGCTACAGCTGCCATTGCGAAACTTCGCCCGTAGTGGGCCAGTTGGTGGGAAACAAGCGGGAGATTGGAAATTAGCAGATAAGCTCTACCCATAACACCTCTCCTTTTATTATTTGGGTGTTAAATCGGTAAACATCACCAGTGTTGGAAGGAGCTGATCAGCTACTGTTATTTAATAGCCGATTTACATGCATTTGTAAATAATTCGCAATTAACTGTGCATTTTTCAACCGCTTGTAAAACAAACACCACAAAAAAAGGCCGCGCATCACTGCGCGGCCTTTTCAATGGGAAGAGTGTATGGCAATCAGATCGCCAGTTGCTCCTCGCGTTTCTTCTCGCTCTCAACAAAGGCAATCCACTGCTCGGCAAATTTTTTGGAGCGATCGTATTTTTTCGCTTCCTTCAAATGCTTCAATGCAGTGTCATACTTTTTAAGGTTGGCATTGGCCATACCCAGAACGATGTACAGCTGGTCCGGGCGCTTGATGCCCCCTTTCTTGAGCGCTTTGGCACCCATTTCAACGGCTTTCTGATTCTTGTCCAGATCCAGATAGATACCGGCCAGACGCGAATAAATGTCACCCTTGTCGGACAGCTGAGCCGCGGCCTCCAGCTCGGGGATAGATTTTTGCAACTCCTGCGCCATCTGGTAAGCCTGTGCAAGGGTTTCCAGATTCTTCGAAGTGCGCTTGATCTTTTTCTCCGCGAGCCCTTTTTTGATGACCTTGGCCCCTTTGTAGGGCATCTCGTTCCCCATAAAGAGATAGGCCATATTCAATAGCTCTTTCTCTTTCTGCAGAGCGCCAGCGATATAGGCCGCCTCCATCATATGCAGCTGATCCTTATCCCGCTTCAGCTCTCCGTACATACCTGCAAGCTGCTTGTAGTACTCGGCTTTCGGATAGTGCTTGACCAGTTTCTCGAGAATCGAGGTTACTTTCTTGTAATCATTCTTCTCGTAGTAGAGAAAACGCTGTAGGCCAAACCAGTTCTCTTTCGGCACTTTGCCCTCTTTTTCGTACATCGACACGGCAGTGTTGATATCCGAAAGCGCCTTGCCGTTATCACCTTTCTGGTAATAGGCCTGAGCACGCAGAGCGTAGGAATCCGCGGTAATCTGGTCTTTCTCCGCCGCAGCAAACCACTTGTTCAGGTAATTCAGGGCTTGGTCATAGTTCTCGGTGACAAAGTACAACTGAGCAATGGTCAGCAGGGTACCCACTTCCAGTGCCACCGGCAGGTTTTCAGCCCCCTGCGCCAACACTTTTTTGTAGTAAGTGATAGCTTCCTTGTAGCGCTCCATGCTGTAGTAAACGAAACCGTAGAAGTAGTACATCTGCGCGGTTTCGTACCCATTGTACTTGGCTTTGCCGGCTTCCATCTCCCGCAGTGCTGCCAACGCTTCGTTCCAATTTTCAGCGTCAGCTGCCTCCTGCACCTTGCCCAGCTTCTTAAACACATTCTCGCGCATCGCGGGCACTTTGCGTGTCTTCTGCTGGGCCTGAGCCTGAGCAAAAGAGACTTTCATACCCGCGCTTTCCAGCACGGTGACACTCACCGCCGGAGCCAGTACGAGGGGCAGCGCTACCGACGTGTGCAGGGCGAGCCTAGTGAAAGCTCTCGTCACTGTCGTCAACTTCATATGCTTCCCCTTTAGTTCTTGGCCAGGTTAAAGCTGATCTTGGTTTGTACACCAGGGACTTCGACCGGCTCTCCATCGACTACCCGCGGCTTATATTTGTACTTCAGCGCGGATTTGATCGCAGCCCGATTGAAGATGGTAGTGGGATTGCCGTCTACGGTATAAGCCTCCACCACATGCGGATCGCGCACGGAACCATTTTTGGTCACCGTATATTCCACAATCACCCAGCCTTCAATGCCCCGCTGCAACGCCCGGCGCGGATACTGCGGCTGCACCTTCACGATCGGCAGGTAATCCCCCTCACTGAATGCGCCGCCGAGACCACCGATCTTTAAGTCAGCCTGCGCACGCGGTGCAGACATGCTGATGGAGTCATCCAGGTCGGGCTGATCAAACTCAGGCTCCGGCATTTCCGGCGGCGGCGTTTCCGGCTCGTCGGGCTTGTCCGGCTTGCTGGTATCGTACTGGGTTTCGATCTTCTGCTCAGGCATCACCACATCGGCAACCTTGATCTGTTGCTCCTCTTTGGGAGCACCGAGGTTTGCCTCGATCAGCGCGTGCATGGTGAAGATCAGGGCAAAGGTGGTGGCAACCGCCAGTACACCCGCCCCTAATAGTCTTACCGGATTCATAGCTGTTAACTCTTTTCTGTCGCGACCGAAACTTTCTCGATACCGATTTTCCTGGCGGCGTCTGCAATCAGGGCTATCTTCTCGATACTCGCTTTTTTATCGGGCTGAATTACCAACCACCCTTTCGGGTTTTCCGCATAGAGGCGCTCCAGAGTAAGTTTCACTTGGCGCTCGTCTACTTTTTCCTTGGCAATCCAGATTTCGTCGTTATCTTTGATCGCTACCAAAATCGAGGTGGCTTTGAGTTCAGCCTGTGTCGCTTCCGGCTTCAACACATCGACACCCGGCTCCTTGATAAAGGTAGCGGTGACGATAAAGAAGATCAGCATGATGAACACCACGTCCAGCATGGGAGTGAGGTCAATCGCGCCTGCTTCTTCTTCTGCCGTATTTTGATTTCTGCTCATAGCAACTCTCTTAGCAAACTTTCTCGGCGGGGCTCTCCACAATAAGAGATGCCCCGGCGAAAGTTTCTGGCTTGGCTAAACCTTCACGGCAAATAAAGCCGGGCTGTATCTGCCGCCTGTGGCGCCTTAGTGATCCATCGTCAGATGATCTTCCAGAAGCTGGGTTTCGCGCTCCGCCTTGCGGGTGATGTAGGTGTTGGCAAATACGCCTGACAGTGCCGCAACCATCCCCGCCATTGTCGGGATAGTTGCCATGGAAACACCACTGGCCATCTGCTTGGCATCACCGCCACCGGTGATCGCGAGAACCTCAAACACATTGATCATGCCCCAAACGGTGCCCAGCAGCCCAAACAGAGGGGCCAGAGCCACACAGGTCTGGATCATGTCCATGTTGTCTTGAATTTTCTCGGATACCCGGGATATCAGCGCTTCACGAATGCGATGGGCATTCCAGGACTTGCGCTCAGCGCGCTCTTCCCACTGCTCCACCGCTCCCTTTACGTCTTCCTTCAACGATTTGTGGAAGTAGAAGACGCGCTCAAAAATCAGCGTCCACATAAAGAAGGTCAGGCCGGCGATCAGAAACAGTACTGGCCCGCCCGACGCCATAAAGGCGTTGACGGCGGCCCATGCGTCAGACAATGCGTGCATGTTGCCGCCTCCTCTTAGTTACGCTCGGCGTTTTCCGCCACGATGCCTGCACTCTGCTCTTCAAGGATGTGCAGGATGCGCTTGGCCCGGCCGTTTACGATGGTGTGCATCAGAACTGTCGGGATAGCAACACACAGACCCAGCACGGTGGTTACCAGCGCAGAGGAGATACCGCCGGCCATAGCTTTCGGATCGCCAGCGCCGAAGATGGTGATCGCCTGGAAGGTGATGATCATACCGGTTACGGTACCCAGCAGACCCAGCAGCGGCGCCACCATGGCGATGATCTTCAACAGGTTCAGACCGGACTCGATGGCCGGGCGCTCTTTCAGCACCGCCTCTTCCATCTTCAGTTCCAGAGTTTCGCCGTCCACGCCCTTGTTCTCTTCCGCTACGGCCAGTACACGACCCAAGGGGTTGTTGGTATTGGCGGAGGAAGAACGCAGCTGTGCATTAACCCGGGCACTGACACCGGACAGTACGATCAGGCGCCAGATCGCCAGCAGCATCGCAACCGCACCGACGCCGGTGATGATGTAGCCAACAATGCCGCCCTGATGCCAACGTTCAACCAGGCTCGGGCTGTTGATCATGGCTTTCAGGTAGGAACCGCCAGTAGGACCGGTCGGGTCAACGCCAAAAGCGGTAAAGCCAGCGGAAGCGTTTTGCAGGTTCTGAGCCATGCTCAGGTACTTGCCATCGGGCTGGCGCACCAGCTCGGCCAGCTTGTAGCCTTCCAGCATTTCCAGATATTTACCGTTGGAGACCAGGTTGAAGTTACCAACACGTACAACTTCCTGTTCAACCTGCTCACCGTCGGGCTTGATAACGGTGGCTGTAAACTTGACCACTTTGCCGGACTCAACAGTCTCACGCTGCAGCTCGTACCACAGGCGCTCGATTTCCTCGATAGTCGGCAGCTTGGTAGCGGAGTTCATTTTGTCGATCAGCGTATCGATGAACTCGGTGCGGCCGGGGTATTGAGCGGATACGATGGAGTTGTCGAGGTTGGCGCGCAGGTCGCCGGCGGTGGAGGTCAGGTGGCCGAAAAGTTCTTTCAGAGAACCGAGGCGTTCGTCCAGCTGCTGACGCTTCTGCTGAACCATCACTTCCTGCTCCTGGTACTTCTGTTCCAAGCGCTCGGAACGGGCCTCTTCGGCAGCTCGGGTGTTCTTGGCTTTCGTCAACAGGGCCTGTTGATTGGCTTTCTGGCGACGGAATTCGGCTTCACGCTGCTTGTGTTCTTTGGATTCGGCAATTTTTGATTGCTGAACCATCTTCAACAGCTGATCCAGGGAAGTGGCTTTATCCTGGGCAACGGCGGAGAAACTGATCAGGCCAGCCGCTGCTGCTACTATTACGCGTTTGGCGATAGAGGTTTTCATTGCGCTGCCTCCGGAGCCGGGATCGGCATGGTCATAATATCGATAGTGGCCTGTTTCTTGGCGATCTTCAGGCCGTTCATGACTGCACGGCGGTATTCGCCGGAGTCGATCTCAACCCAGGCCTTCTGGTCTTTGTCGTAGGCCAGAGAGATTTTGGAATCGGTAGTCTGAGCCAACAGGGCGATGCGGCCGATCTGCAGCACTTTTACTTCGCGATCTTGGCCAGCCACATTCAAGGTATCGCTATAGCTGTCGATCTTGCGCGCGTATTCGGCTTCGAAGTTGTACAGCTCCAGAACCTGGCGGAATTTCTCCGCGACAGTGATATCCGAGCGGTCCATGTTGTTCTTGACACCTTCAAGGTTGGCGAGGCGCTCATCCAGCTTGAAGGGCATATCCAACTCGATGAACTGCTCCAGACCTTCCAGCATACGCAGAATCAGCGGCTGGATCTGGCGCTCGATCACGGTAACGTTTTCAATGGATTCGTCCAGCTCTTTAATGACTTCCAGCTGGTTGGCCAGCTGCTTCTCAAGCTGGCGGTTGTAGACTCGCAGACCGTCGATTTCCTTGTTGACCACCTTGAAATCCTGCAGCAGGCTGCTGGTCTCTTCGGCAATCTTGTCGATGCGCTTTTGTGAGGCCTGGGCCGCTGCGGTCTTCTGTTGACCGACGGCGAGCACATTATCGAGAGTATCCGCATTGGCTACGCTGCCGTAGAGCGCGCCGGCAGAGAGCGCAGTGGTCAGCGCCACAGCCATGAATCGCTTGGTTTTCATTAGACCCCCCAGTGGGTTCAATATTTCACAACATGGTCGCGATGAGTTAGCTGCCACAACGCGGTGTCCTTTTGTTTTAAAAACAGTAGTGTCAAGACAGCTAAGAGCCGCACATTGTAAACAGCAGAATTGATTATTCAAATGCCGATTGACAGTATTGCCCCATGTGTGTAGCAAGGTAACAACCGGGTAACAAACCCGGGAGATATGCACACACTTGTGGCAATCTGACCTGTGCGGATAGTAACAAAAGCTACCAGAATGATAGCTTTTTGATCAATATGATTTTATTTTAACCTGTCGTACTGAACTAAGCAGTAGCTATATTCGTCCCTGTCAGACGCGGGGTAACACTCGCGACTGATCTCCTTCCAGCAGTCACCCAGCGCTGGAAAAAAAGCATCCCCTTCCACCTCTGCGTCCACATGAGTGATGTAGAGGCGCACGGCCCGGGGCATGGCCTGCCGGTAAATTTGCCCGCCGCCGATCACCATAATCTCCGCGGCGCCCGACTCCAAAGCCGACCGGCGGGCCAACTCGAGCCCCTGCTCCACGGATGGAGCACATTTTACTCCTGCAGCGGACCATTCCGGATTGCTGCTGATCACAATATTTTCGCGGCCCGGTAGCGGCCGGCCGATAGACTCAAACGTCTTGCGCCCCATCACCACCGGTTTGCCGAGTGTGGCGCGCTTGAAGAACTGCAAATCACCGGACAAACGCCAGGGCAACTGGTTTGCACGGCCTATGGCACCATTGCGCGCCACTGCGGCGATTAAGGCTACGGGGATATCTCTCATCGCCGGGAACCTATACCGCCACCGGCGCCGGGATATGCGGATGCGCCCGGTAGCCGCGCAACTCAAAATCCTCGTAACAAAAGGCGAAAAGATCGCTCACCTCGGGATTCAGGTGCATCTGCGGCAGCGGTAACGGCTCGCGAGCAAGCTGCTCTTCCACTTGTTCCAGGTGATTCAAGTACAGGTGGGCATCGCCGAAGGTATGGATGAATTCACCCGGCTTCAGGCCACACACCTGCGCAATCATCAGTGTCAGCAAGCTGTAGGAAGCGATATTGAACGGCACACCGAGAAAGATATCGGCACTGCGCTGGTACAGCTGGCAAGACAGGCGGCCGTCGGCCACATAAAACTGGAAGAACGCGTGGCAGGGGGCCAGCGCCATGCGCCCCTCAGCGACATTCGCCTTCGGCGGCACGCCCTCGTCCGGAAGGTCGGCGGGGTTCCAGGCACTGACGATCAAGCGACGGGAATCCGGACGGGCTTTCAACTGCTCGAGCAACTGAGCCATCTGATCAATATAACGGCCATCCGGGGCCGGCCAGCTACGCCACTGACGGCCATAAACAGGCCCCAGATCACCGTTATCCGCAGCCCATTCATCCCAGATGCGCACACCGTGTTCTTTCAAATAAGAGATATTGGTATCGCCGCGCAAAAACCACAGCAACTCGTGAATAATCGAGCGCAGGTGGCATTTCTTGGTGGTGACCAGCGGAAAACCCGCGGACAAATCAAAGCGCATCTGATAGCCGAACACACTCAGAGTGCCAGTTCCAGTGCGATCGCTCTTGCGGGTGCCCTTTTCACGCACATGGCGCATCAAATCCAGATACTGCTTCATCGATCAGGCCCCCTCTTTCGCCTGGGCAACGTTTTTCTTATCGCTGCGCGACTCCGGCAGCGGCTGGGTGCGGTAGCTCCACACCAACAGCGCTATACCGATCGCAATCATCGGCAGGCACAATTCCTGGCCGCGAGTCATCCAGCCGAACCACTCGTAGCCGATATGGGCGTCCGGTTCGCGCACGAACTCCACGAGGAAGCGGAAGATGCCGTACAGGGTCAGGAAGAGACCGCCAACCGCCAAACGCGGGCGCGGCTTACTGGAAAACCACCAAAGTATTGCGAACAGGACCGCGCCCTCGAGGAGCGCTTGATAAAGCTGTGACGGATGGCGTACCAACAGTTCGGGATCCCGCGGAAACACCATTCCCCAGGGCACATCGGTGGGTCGCCCCCAGAGTTCCTGACCGATAAAATTTCCGATACGGCCGAGCCCCAGGCCAATGGGCACCAGCGGCGCCACAAAGTCGATCAAGGCTGGGAAAGTTGTACCAATTTTGCGGGCATACAGGGTCGCGGCCACAATCACCCCCAAGAGGCCGCCGTGAAAACTCATGCCCCCCTCCCACACTTTAAACAGGGACAGGGGATGCTCTACCAGCTCCCCCAAGTTATAGAAAACCATATACCCGAGTCGCCCTCCGGCGACCACGCCAATGGCACAGTAGAGAATCAAATCCTCCACCTCCGACTTAATCACTGGCGACCAGGGTTTGGCGGAGCGCTTCAATGCCAGCAACCAAGCGGCGATAAAGCCGACCAGGTACATCAGTCCGTACCAGTGCACCTTGAGCGGGCCAATCGCAATGGCCACCGGATCAATTTCGGGATATGGAATCATCGATGTTCACAACCTTTCGAAACGGACGACATTATGAAGGAAGGATGAGGAATGATGAATCACGATTTTATCTTCACCAGTAGTCGGCCTTTATGACCATCCGGCACACACCCAGTGGCCTGCAGCCGAAATTCATCCCCGGTCTGAGCAAATCGGCTATGCTGCCGGTTCGTCCCACTTTCACGCCACCACTATGTGTCTGCTGCTATTCGCCTATCGCTGCCACCCCCGATACCCACTGCTGCTTCTCGCCAATCGCGACGAGTTCTACGACAGGCCCGCGGCACCGGCAGCGCCCTGGCAGGGAGAAGGCGTGGTGGCCGGGCGCGATCTACAAGCGGGCGGCACCTGGGCCGGCATCGCCCGCGGGCGCGTAGCGGCAGTGACCAATATCAGAGAACCCCGACGCGCAGAGCCGGAAGCGGTTCTGTCCCGCGGCGATATACCGAGAGACTTCCTGCACAGTCATGCCACTCCCAGTGAATTTGCCGCCGGCCTGGCAAATCGGACTTACCGCGGTTTCAACGCCCTGTTGTTCCAGTTCGGTGCCGGGGCGGAGCTGGTCTGCGCCGGAAACCGGCACAAACCCTTTAATTTTTCCCGGGGAGTCCACGGTATTTCCAACGGTACACCGGATGCCCCCTGGCCCAAAGTTGAGAAAGGGCGGGCTGAACTGCGAGAACTCCTGGGCGGCATCAGTGCCGAGATTACCGACGACAACTTCGTACGCCCGGCCCTGACCCTGCTGCGCGACAGATCCCAGGCACGTCTGGAGACACTGCCCGACACAGGTGTTGGTCCGGAGCTGGAAATGGCCCTATCGCCAATCTTCGTTCAAATCAAAGCGCGCAACAGTGGCTCCGTCGCGGGCGGCACTGGCGATTACGGGACCCGCGCCAGTACATTGGTCGCCGTCGACGACAGCGGCGCCACCCAGTTGTGGGAGCAGAATTACGACAACGGCGAACCCTGCGGACCAGTCCGTCATTTTCGGCTCAGCAGCCAAGATTGTCATTAACGCGAAATGAAGCCCACGCCAAGCAAATCCCGGATTTGTTGCCATACTTAGTTGCACAGGCCAGGTTTGGTTGAGTTACGCGCAAAGTGACCCGGACCACGGCCTATATAAAGGAAGGTCGCGCGGGATGCATGACAAAGGTGGGCTGTCGATACATCGACGAACAACGGGATTGGTCCACCGCAGGTTGGGAAGGTATTAACGATCTGGCATCCGGCTCGCTGACAGCAAACCGGACCCCGCAGTATTGCTGAGGTACCATGTCGTATTTCACCCCCAAACGCCGCACACGTAAATCGCTTCTGCCGTTGCTGACTCTGGGCAGCCTGTGCGTCTTTGCCCTCTACTACGCATTTGCCGCCAATCAACAGACAGAACCGGTGCTACCGGACAATGCTGTGCGCCCGCACCTGGTGCTCTGGCTGGAGGAAAATCCCGACGCCTGGCCGGCACAGGACCCCATTTTTAATCCGGCTGCGGTGCGCCGCATCTACCGGCGCACCGACTACCGGCTGCTGTGGTTCGACAACTACAACCTCAGCGATACGGCCAACGATCTGTTAAAGCAGCTCACCGCAGCCAGCTCCGGCAACCCCAGCAGCATGGTGGACTACCGCTACCACCTGGGCTACTTCGACCGCACTCTCCGCGACACACCCCAACGCCTGCAGATGGCGGCGGTATTGGACGTATTGCTGACCGATGCGTTCGTCTCCTACGCGCGGGATACTCAGCTAGACAAGCTCACACCGAAAAGCCGCCCACCGAAAGGCGTCACCCCCGTCTATCACCAGGCGGGCGGATTTCAATTAGCGCAGCTCAACACATCACGCCAGAACAATGCCACCGACAGCGGCTATCGCACCGTCAGCGACGTGAGCACCCCCGGCAACTACGCGCGCGACCGCAGCCGTGAACGCTACTACTACAATCGCGGGCGCGGCATAACCCGCTTCCGTCACTATTCCACCTGGGGCAGCCGCAGTTACAGTACCCGCAACTACAGTGCCAGTGCCCGCAACTACCCCTATCAAGAATCCCGGCAAGAGGCTGGTAATCTGGCGACCTCCGAGCCATTGTCTGGAAACAGTGAAGGTCCCTACATAGAGGAAAACACCCCCTACGGTGGGGATGTGGCCGCCCTGCGCAACGAGCTGGCGCGACTCCGCGGCCTTTCCGCCAGTGGCCGCTGGCGCCCCCTGCCTCCCGGACCAGCTATGACTCTTGGCGCGCGCCACCCTCATGTGGCCCTGCTGCGCAATATGCTCGCACTCTACGGCGACTATTACAGCTACGGCGGCGAGCCCAACAGCGACAGATTTGACCAGCGACTGCACGAAGCGGTACTGCGCTTTCAGGAACGCCACGGTCTCAAACCCGATGGCATTGTCGGGCGAGAAACCCGAAAACGCCTGAATCTGTCGCCGGCCGCACGCGCACAAATTGTGGAAATCAATATCCGCCGCCGCGAACAGCTGCCTGCACACCTTGGCAACCGCTTCGTTCAGGTCAATGTTCCGGAATACAAGTTGCACTATGTGGAAGACGATCGCATCAGGCTGTCGATGAATGTGGTGGTGGGCAAAAAGAAACACGCGACCCCGGAGATGACCACCCGGGTCAGCAAAGTGATCTTCAACCCCACCTGGACAGTGCCGCGCAGCATTCTGGTCAACGAGATACTCCCCAAGGCCCGCGCCAACCCCACGGGCATGGAAAACATGGGTTACCGGGTAGTCAGCGGCAGCGGTGAATATCTGCCGCTGACACCGAAAAACCTATCCGCGGCCGGCGCAGGCTCCTACCTGTTGCGCCAGAAGGGGGGCGAGGACAATATCCTCGGGCGGGTGAAGTTCGAAATCCCCAACCGGCACGATATTTATCTGCACGACACCCGGGCCCGCAGCCTCTTCGCCAAAACCGACCGCGATTACAGCCACGGCTGCATACGCCTGGAAAAACCCCGCCACCTGGCCGAAGCCCTGCTGCGGCCAGAAGGGAACTGGGACCAGTGGCGCATCGACCAGCTCACCACCGGTGACGAAACCACCGAGGTCGAACTGAAGCAGCGGGTGCCCGTATATATCACCTACTGGACCGCATGGGTGGATGGCCGGGGCCATCTCAACTTCCGCGACGACATCTACGGCAAAGACGGCCTCTCCGCAAATCAGTGGTGAGATCGGCGGCCGGTGACTCCGAGCACCGGCCGCTAACCACCCGCCACCGATATTCCCTAAAGGTATTTCGCCCCATTCCCGCCGCAGGTTACCAATGTGAGCAGGCAAGGCATCCTGTTGACAGGGGTAACCCATGGGTGTTGGCAAGCGACTCCATTTCCTCCAAAACCTGATCACACGCGGCAGTTTTATCGCCGCAATCCTGACGCTGTGGCTACTTCCCGGCCCGGGACAAGTCCACGCGGCCGAGGCCACAGCTTCCACCGAGAGCGGTGCCAGCAACCCCTTTACACCCTACGGCCGCCAGCACATGCTGTTGCGCGAAGCACTGGCGCGCTACCTGGCACTTGCCGATAGCGAAATCTGGGTCCCCCTGGACGCAGGACAACCCTTGGCGCCCGGCATGCGCGATCCGCGAGTGAAGCAGCTGCGCAGCCTGCTGATGCAGTACGGAGACTACCCGCTTAACGATCACACCGGCGACAGCCACGCCGCAGACGAATACGACGAACGACTGCGGGCAGCCGTGCGCCGATTCCAGCGCCGCCACGGGCTCAAAGCCGATGCCCTGGTGGACAATCGCACCCGCGCGCGCCTGAATGTCCCCCCCGCAAAAGTGGCGAGGATATTGGCCGCCAACCTAAAACGCTGGAGGGAGCTGCCCAAGGAATTGGGGCCGCGCTACATCCTGATCAACATTCCCGACTTCAGCTTGCGGCTAATCGACGGCGGACAGGAAGAGTTCCGCATGCGCGTGGTGGTGGGCAAACCCGAGCACAAAACACCGCAACTGGCCACACGCATGACGCGGCTGGAGGTCAACCCCACCTGGCGGGTGCCGCGAGAAATCGCCCTGCGCGAACTATTGCCAAAAGGCGGCGCCAGCCTCTCTGCCAGTGGTTACCAGCTGGTGAATCAGCGAGGGCGGACGCTCCCCTTCTCTAGGGGCAATATCGCCGCGATCCGCAAAGGCAAGGTGATGCTGCAGCAGCGGGGCGGGCCTGGGAACGCCCTGGGGCGGGTTAAATTTGTCATTCCCAACCGCGAAGCCATTTTTCTCCACGACACCAACAGCAAACACCTGTTCAAACACAGCCTGCGCGCTTTTAGTCACGGCTGTATCCGCCTGGAAAAGCCGCTCGAATTTGCACGCCTGATACTGGCGCAACAAAACGGCTGGAGCGATGCGCGCATCGACCGCATCCTCTTGAGCAATCGCACGCGGGGAGTGGCGCTGGAAAAGCCGATACCGGTTTACATCGCCTACTGGACCGCCTGGGTTGACCGGGAAGGTCTGCTGCAATTTCGCCCCGATATCTACGGCCTCGACAAGGAGGAAACTGCCGATGACGATCCAGGGCGCAAGGAAAATCGACAGCCGGAGTAAGCCATGACACAGAGACAAGCCCGTTTCCGACCGGGCCACTGGCTGGCAACCCTGCTTATTCTGGCGGCGACCGCCACGCCTCTGCTTGCACACACACCAGCGCAGGGGGCGCCGGCACTGGTTCCCGCCGATGTCAGCGCGGCACTGCGCCGCACCGCGGATCGCTACCGCCAGTTACAACAACAGTGGCGGCCACTGTCCGGAGAAATGCCACTCGCCCCGGGGGATAGGGGGGAGAGAGTAACTCAACTGCGCCACTTGCTCGAACTCTATGGAGACTACAAAGGCACACCTGGCCCCCTACCGGAATGGGTAGCGGATCGCCAGCGCTTCGACAGCGCCCTGCAACGGGCAGTGGAGAACTACCAAATGCGCCACGGTCTGGCGGTCACCGGTGTCGCCGGGCCCGCCACACTAGCGGCGCTTGCAGTGCCGCCGAAGGAACGCGCACGCCGCCTGGAGCTAAACGCATCACGCTGGGACAAGCTTTCTCTGCCAGCCGACGGACGCTATGTATTGGTCAATGTGCCGGACTACCGGCTGCAGCTGATCGACAAGGGCCGGGTGGCCCTCAGTATGAAAATCGTGGTCGGCAAAACCAGCAGCCGCACCCCCGAACTGAAGAGCCGCATCACCAACGTGGTTTTCAACCCCACTTGGACTGTGCCGCGCAATATACTGCTCACAGAGCTGCTACCCAAGGCGCGCAATAATCCCGAGGCCATGCACAAACGCGGTTACCGGGTAATCAACTATCGCGGCGGCGATATTGCCCCCATCTCCGACGCCAGCATCGCCCGCGCCGCGGAGGGAGGTGCCACGTTGCGCCAGCTGAGCGGCCCAGACAATGCCCTGGGAAAAGTGAAATTTGTGATCCCCAACAACCAGGCCATATTTCTGCACGACACCCTGGCCCACAGCCAGTTCGCAATGCAAGAGCGCGCCTTCAGTCACGGCTGCGTACGCCTGGAAAAACCGGAAGAGTTGGCCTACGCACTGCTGAATTCTCAGGGGTGGGACAGAACCCGTATCGCCCAGACCGCCACCGGCAACGAGACACTCAACGTCAGAGTCGACAAGCCTCCACGACTCTTTATCACCTATCTCACCGCCTGGGTGGATAACGAAGGACGCCCGCAGTTTCGTCGCGATATTTACCATTTGGACACCCCGTAGCCCACCAACAACCCCCTCGGCGCGGGAACTCCAGCGGTTGTGGAGCAAGCCTTGGGGCGGGTATGCCACAGCCCCCGAAAAACGACTGCAGGGCACGGTTTAGCACTGATCAGTCACAAAAAAATTTTTTTTCAATGCAATCGCAATAAATGACAACGCTGTCTCCATTTCTGGATTCCAGCCACCGAAAATACCCAGATTTCCCAAGAACCCACTTAGTCTGAGAGGAAACAAAATCCCAAGACTTTCCTAGGACTGTTTGCGAATTAGCACTGATCAGTTTGTAACCACAGGTTATTTTTTGTACATTTTCGCCGTACCCAGAGCCGCAACGCGCGCCAAGGGAACCCCATAAAAGAGATCCACGACGAGGCGGAAACCGGTATGAAAAATCCATCCAGACGTCGATTCCTGGCAGCAACCTGCGCAACAGTTGCGGCGGTCAGTGCCGGGCCGACTTTTGCAAAAGTGGGTAAATCCCGCACATTGAAAATGCGCAACCTGCACACCGGAGAGAGGCTGAGCACAGCCTATTGGGCAGATGGTGGCTACTTGAGCAGCGGCCTGAAGAAATTCAACCGTCTGCTGCGCGACCACCGCGCCAATGAGGTGACGCGCATGGACCCGAAGCTGTTTGACATTGTCTACAAGCTGAAGGAAAAGCTGAACTTTAACGGCGAGATCGAAATCATTTCCGGTTACCGGTCTCCCGCCACCAATGAGAAACTGCGCGCCATGGGGCGCGGGGTTGCCCGCCGGAGTTATCATACCCGCGGCATGGCACTGGACATCCGCATGCCCGGTGTGCCGCTGTCCAAGCTCCGCAGGGCCGCACTGGACCTGAAAGCGGGTGGCGTGGGTTACTACCCGAAGAGCAACTTTGTACACGTGGATACCGGCCCGGTTCGCCGCTGGTAATCCCACCTCACCCCTCAGAGCCGCCGGGCAACCCGGCGGCTTTTTTCATTGCACGGCTGCGCCCCGAAATGTCCGAAACCGCCCGCTGAAAGCCCTTAACGACCAGCCTCACGACCATTGCGACCGCGTAGGATCATGTCCTCAATTGACACAGGAGAACAGCAATGGCAAAAACGGCCCTTCTGGTCATCGATGTCCAGGATTCCTTCCGCCACATGCCCTACTGGGACGACACAGGCTTCGACATCTACCTGGAGCGCCTGAACCGGCTGATCCGCCACGCCCGCAACCAGGGCTGGCAGGTGGTTCATATACTCCACGAACGTAGCGGCAGCCCCTTCGATCCGACCGGACCACTGGTCAGATCCATGAACGGCGTAGACAGGCGCAAGGGCGATACCGAATTCCGCAAGCGGGTACACAACGCACTGACGGACAGCGGGCTGCACCAATGGTTGGAGGAGCGGGACATAAACCGGCTGTTGATTGCCGGCCTGCGCACCGAACAGTGCTGCGAGGCCACCGCCAGGGTGGCCAGCGACCTGGGTTTTGAGGTGGTATTTGTCACCGATGCCACTCACACCTTCCCGATGCGCCACACAAGCAGCGGTGTACTCTTCGGCGCCGAAGAAATCAAACTGAAAACCGAACTGGTACTGGAGAACCGATTTGCCCGAATCGCCCGAGTGGCAGACTTCACCGCGACCGCGACCTGAACACCTTTGGTTTTTGCTACCGCCCGGCGTCCACCTGCTGGACCTGGCCGGGCCAGCACAGGTACTGACACATCAGCGGCTCGGCGGCGTGCAGCCCCACTTCATCGGAAGTTCGAAAGAGCTCTGCGCGGCCCAGGGGCTGGCGCTGTATCAGTTGGAGCCGCTGCCCCGGATACTGCCTCCCCGAAGTTGGCTGTTAGTCATCGGCTGTCAAAAATCGTCCGAGCTACTGCGCAGCGCGAACGGGAGGAGGCTGGCCCAATGGCTGGCGAGGGCAGCGGCCCAATCCGACCTGACCGCCTGCATCTGTTCCGGTGCCCTGCTGGCCGCGCAGGCCGGCTTGCTCGATGGCCGCAGTTGTACAACCCACCACCAACTGCTGACTGAACTGCGCGCGATGGCTCCGCATGCACAGGTCAAAGAGAACTGCCTATTTACCCATTCCGGCAACCTCTGGACCAGCGCCGGCATCGCATCCGGTATGGACCTGTGCCTGCACTTGGTAGCCATGTACTGGGGTTATGAGGCGGCCAATACAGTAGCCCGAGACCTGGTCCTCTACCACCGCCGCAGTGGTGGCGATCCGCAATTAGATATCAGGCTGCAACACCGCAATCACGTCAATCAGCGCCTGCACCAACTTCAAGACCGAATACTGCAGAACCCAGGTTATCCCTGGACGGTGCAGGCACTGGCGGAGGAGTCACACTTGAGCCCGAGACACCTGTCACGCCTATTCAAGGAACAGTTGGGGCTATCGCCAAAAAGCTACCTGCAGCAGGTTCGGCTGGCTTATGCGGAACAGTTATTGCGTGAGGGCGGCATGACTGTGGACCAGGTGGCGGAGGCGGTAGGTTATGAGTCCGCCCGCCAGCTGCGGCGCCTGTGGCACCGGTATCGAGGCGGGCCTCCGAGCCAGTCTATCGGCAAGGAAGCTCCCGTAACGTACAGAAACTCTGCGGACAGATAAGAGGCTCAGAGGTTGGAGCGGGCATTGCCGGCCCTGGGTATCGGGCCGGGCGCTACAGGGAAGTGCGCGTCACTTGCGAACTGTTCACACCACTATCTGAGCGCCCACAGCGCAGTGAAGCGCTCGCGCGAATTCATCCGGCCCCAGTCTTCAGTCTTCGGGTGGAAGACTCACCGGAGTCATCTCATCGTCGTCCGCCGGCACACTGGCCGAGCCCGACATCAACCCGGCGAGCTGCTCCATCAGCTGGCGCGCCTGGGCAAGCTGTCGCAGTTCCGCCAGCTCCACCGGGTCCTCCATTTTCAGCATCAACGCCTCCAGCTGAGCGAATGTCTGTGTCAGAGCAGCAGCCTGGTGGCGGTCCAGCAGCAATTCTGCCAATCCCCCACCTTCGGCGGGTACCCAGTTATCCCGGAGCACAGCCAGCATCGCCAACATCGCTTGTTTGGAATCCGCCGCACGGGGACTCTCCACATCGCTTTCGGAGCTCTCCGGCAGGCGGCGCAGCAATTCCTCGTCGACGACGGCAATATGGGCGGAACGGACCTGTTGCAGGCGCTCGGCCGGCCTCAGTGCCAGGTAGTGGCGCGATAGATCGTTGGCGGTGGCAGGCCAACGGCGCGCTAGCCCATCCATATCCTCGGCCATGGCGCGGCCGATCAGGCGGGTCAGCTCACGCCGGCGGTTGACCGCCAGAGCCTCGGGCTTCTCCCCCTCGCTGACGGCCTTGAATTCGCCCGCGGTGCGCTCGCCGGTGGGCCCCCAGAGCATGACTTCCATCGCGTGAAAGCCGGTGCTTGCTTCCTCGTGCGCGGTCAACCGGTGTTGTTTACGCAGGTTAGCCAGGGTCAAGTCAATCGCCGTGTCATTGACGATACCGCTGTCCGAATAACCGGGGACAGTGTCCAGATAACCGGGCTGAACCGGCCAACTGTCCAGCGCCAGCTGCAACGCCCGCCCCTCGCTCTGAAGCGGTGCCGGCGCGAAAGCCACGCGCATGTATGGCAGCGCGGCGGCAAATCCCCGATGCGCCTCCAGCCAAGCCAGTTTAGCCGCTTCCAAATGATCCTCGCTGGGGCTGTCGAGCAACGTAACCACGGCGCGTTCCAGCGATTCCAGCGCGCCCTGAGCGTCGCTCACCGCGGCCTCGCCTGCCTCCCAGAAGGCTCGGGACAGTTCTTGCGCCGCCTGCTCATTAACCACCCGCGGAGCCGGCGTGCTTATCTCCGGCTCCGGCACCTCACGGCGGGACTCACAGGCCGAAAGTCCCGTCAGCAGCGCCAATAACAACACCCATTTTCCACGCCCTGTCATTTTTCCGCCCATAAAATTCCCCAAAATTTCCCTGCGCGGCACATCGATTCTCCTCTTTATCCACCAGAGCGGAGACTGATAATCGGCCAGCCGCGGCGCTCGGCCTCCGCACTCAGGCGCGCGTCCGGGTCCACCGCCACTGGATGATCGACTTCCTGCAACAGTGGAAGATCATTGATGGAGTCGCTATAAAACCACTTTTCTGCGGCGGAGAACCCCGGATTGTGCGCCAACCACTGATGCAGCCGCACAACCTTGCCGCCCTGGTAGCAGGGTTCACCAACCACGCGCCCGGTAAAGCGGCCCTCCACTTCCTCGGGCTCAGTGGCCAGCAGCGTGTCCACTCCCAGGCGCTCGGCGATCGGTTCCACCACGAAACGGTTGGTTGCGGTGATAATCATAATGTGGTGGCCCCGGCGGCGGTGACGGGAAATCAAATCCTCCGCCTGCGGTAGCCAGATCTCGCTGACCACCTCCTCCATAAACTCCCGCTGCAAGTTGTTGAGCTGACCGCGGGACAGCTGGGCCAGCGGCTCCAGAGCGAATTCCAGATAGGCGAAGATATCCAGCTCACCGCGCTGGTAGTCCCGGTAAAAGTTATCGTTCAGAGCACGGTAGCGCTCACCGTCCACATGTCTCCGCTCCACCAGGAATTCACCCCAGGCATGATCGCTATCGCCGCCGATCAAGGTGTTGTCGAGATCGAAAATCGCCAAGTGCACCGCGCACTCCCTCTTCCACTATAGATATTCCGGCGCCAGGCCGGCGGGCAATTTTACCCCGCCGGCCCGCACTTCACACGGCACAGTTCACCGAATTGCCGTAACCCCTCCCGCTGTGGAACAATGTGGAACAAGCTTGCGCGGCAAACGACCGCGCACAATAAATTTGAGGACGGTATTTTGGGCGACGGCAAACCGGCGCAAGCCGGGCGAAATCACCGCCGCAGAACCGCCAAGCAGTCCAACCGCATCGAGAACTCCGGCAACCACAGGAAAGGCCGGGGAAGCGGCAGCGACGGCAGCAACAATATCGACGCCGAGGGCTTCCGCCCCAATGTCGGCATTATTGTGCTCAATACCCGCGGCCAGGTGCTGTGGGCACGGCGGGTGGGTGGCAAAGACGCCTGGCAATTCCCCCAGGGCGGAATCAACCCGGGAGAATCTCCCGAGCAGGCGCTGTATCGGGAACTCTACGAGGAGGTGGGGCTGACCCGCGACCAGGTCAGCCTCATCGCCTGCACGCGCGGATGGCTGCGCTACCGCTTGCCGAAGCGGCTGCAGCGCAAGCGCTCCGAACCTCTGTGCATTGGCCAGAAGCAGAAGTGGTTCCTGCTCAAGCTGGAGGCGCCGGACAGCGCCATCGGCTTCGACAACGGCTGTAAGCCGGAATTCGACCACTGGCGCTGGGTCAGTTACTGGCACCCCCTCAGCAAAGTGGTGAGCTTCAAACGCGAAGTATACCGGCGCGCGCTGACCGAATTGGCCCCGCAGCAAATACAATTGGAGAGACGCTGGCTGCGAGAGCACGAGTAATATCGTCGCGACCGGTGAGTCCTCTGCCGAACAGACGGCAGCTAAACTACAAATCCACCAGACGACGAGGATAGGCCTTTGCTCGGATCTCTGCGCAGTATCGTTCAGGAAGTCAACGCGGCCCGGGACCTGTCCGCGGTGCTCGATATCATCGTGCGCCGGGTGCGCGAGGTGATGCGGACCCGCGTCTGCTCCGTGTATCTGCGCGACAAGCAGTCCGGCGACTATGTCCTCATGGCCACCCGTGGCCTGAACCCGGACGCCGTCGGCCAAGTGCACCTGGCGCCTGGCGAGGGTCTGGTGGGCAATGTGGTCACCCGCGAAGAGCCGATCAACCTGGAACAGGCCGAGGCTCACCCCGCCTATCAGTATTTCCCCGCCACCGGTGAAGAGCGCTTTTCCGCTTTCCTCGGCACCCCCATTATTCACCACCGCGAAGTACTCGGCGTACTGGTGGTACAGCAGGCGGAAATGCGTCGCTTCGACGAGGGGGAAGAGGCCTTCCTGGTCACTCTGGCCGCCCAGCTGGCGGGCGTCATCGCCCACGCAGAGGCCACCGGCGCCCTTGCCGCCATCGGCCAGCAGCGACGCGAAGCAAAATTCAGCGGTATCGCCGCCTCCCCCGGGGTCGCCATCGGCCGGGTGCATATTGTCGCGCCGCCAACCAACCTGGCATCTGTCCCCTACTCCTGCTGTATCGACGTGGATGCCGAGCTGGCACTCTTTCACACGGCCCTGGCCAGTGCCCGCGAAGAGATCCGCGACGTGGGCGAGCGCCTGAAGGATCAGCTGAGCCGTGAGGAGCGCGCCCTGTTCGACGCTTATATCAGCATGCTGGACGACAACTCTCTGACGGCGGAAGTGTGCGACCGCATACGCCAGCAAATCAGCGCGCCGCGCGCCTGGGCCGAGGTGATGCTGGAGCATGTGCGCCGTTTTGAAGCCATGTCCGACTCCTATTTCCGCG
Organism: Microbulbifer thermotolerans; assembly: GCF_001617625.1. Classification (NCBI taxonomy): domain Bacteria; kingdom Pseudomonadati; phylum Pseudomonadota; class Gammaproteobacteria; order Cellvibrionales; family Microbulbiferaceae; genus Microbulbifer; species Microbulbifer thermotolerans. The sequence continues at coordinate 3,417,024 of NZ_CP014864.1, forward strand.
ATCGCGCAGCTGACGTGCGTGATCTGGGCGCGCGAGTCCTGATGCACCTGCGCAGCGAGCAGCAGAGTCGGCGGGAGTTCAGTGACAACACCATACTGGTCGGCGAAGAGGTCACCGCCGCGGTATTGGCGGAGGTACCACAGGAAAAACTCGCCGGTCTGGTCTCTGTCAAAGGGTCCTCCAACAGCCACGTGGCCATTATCGCCCGGGCCATGGGGCTGCCTTCCGTAATGGGCGTGCAGGACCTGCCCTACGAACAGATTGACGGCGCCGATATAGTGGTGGACGGCTACCGGGGAGAACTTTATGTGCACCCCGGCGCTGAGCTGCGCCGCCGCTACGACAACATCGTCGAGGAAGAGCGTGAACTGGCGCGCAACCTCGATCACCTGGCCTCTCAGCCCGCCGAAACCGCCGACGGCCACCGGGTGCGCCTGATGGTCAATACCGGTTTAATGGCGGATGTGGTGCGCTCCCTGGAGCGCGGTGCCGAAGGGGTCGGGCTCTACCGCACTGAGGTCCCCTTCCTGCTGCGGGATCGTTTTCCGTCGGAGGAAGAGCAGCGGGAAATCTACCGCGAGCAGTTGCTGGCCTTCGCCCCGCGCACCGTGACCATGCGCACCCTGGATATTGGCGGTGACAAAGCGTTGGTTTACTTTCCTATCGATGAAACCAACCCCTTTCTCGGCTGGCGCGGCATCCGCGTTACCCTGGATCACCCGGAGATATTCCTCGCCCAGGTGCGCGCAATGATGAAGGCCAGTCTTGGCCTCGACAACCTGCGCATCATGCTCCCCATGGTCACCGGCATCGGCGAACTGGAAGCGGCCCGCAAATTGGTTAAGCGCGCCCACCGGGAACTGCAGGAGGAAGGCTACGACATCGCCATGCCGCCGCTCGGCATCATGATCGAGGTACCCTCGGCGGTCTACCAGGCCCGCGAGCTGGCCGAACGCGCGGACTTTATCTCTGTGGGCAGCAACGATTTGACCCAATACCTGCTGGCCGTGGACCGCAACAACAGCCGCGTAGCCAGTTTCTACCACCCGCTGCACCCGGCGGTATTGCGCGCCCTGCACCAAGTAGTGGAGGCGGGACACGCTGCCGGAACAAAGGTGGGAATTTGCGGAGAGTTAGCCGGCGAACCCGGTGGTGCCCTGCTGTTGATGGCTATGGGCTATGACATGCTGTCGATGAATGCGACCAACCTGCCGCGGGTGAAATCAGCCCTCCGCGCGGTGAACAAGGCAGACACCGACGAGCTGCTAAAGCAAGTGATGGTCATGGAAAGTCCGGAAGAAATCGAAAAAAGCGTGCAGGCCTATATGAAGCAGGTGGGGCTCAAAGCGCTATTACAGCCGACAGAGGACGGCAACCATAGCGGAAAAGCTGTGCGGAAAGAGTAAAGGATACAAACGGGCAGTACCCTCGCCCGGACAGACCGGGCGCAGGCAAGGCGGAACACCTGCTGACAGCATGGGTGTTCCGCGCGGGGGTCAGCCCTCTTCGCACTCGCTTTGGTAGGCGTCGGCATCGAGCAAATTATCCAACTCGCTCGGATCGCTGGGCTTGACGCGGAAAAACCAGCCGTCGTCGTAGGGAGAGGAGTTGACGGTTTCCGGTGCGTCCTCCAAAGCCTCGTTGACTTCAATCACTTCACCGGACACCGGTGAGTAGATATCACTGGCCGCCTTGACGGACTCCACAACGCCGGCTTCGTCACCAGCCGCCAGAGTGGTTCCCACTTCCGGCGTTTCCACATAAACCACATCCCCGAGGGCGTCCTGGGCGTGGTCGCTGATACCCACGGTGACAGTGCCATCCTCTTCCAGCCGCGCCCACTCGTGGCTGGACAGGTATTTCAGTTCACTGCGAATCTCACTCATTCTGTGATCCCTCGATTAAGTAATTTTATAATTCAGACTTCGAAGTTCAGTTCAAGACGGCCCGTCAAATCACCGATTTGCCGTTGCGTACGAAACAGGGTTTCACCACCTTCACGGACACCAGTTTCTTGCGCATTTCCACTTGCGCCGTGTCTCCCACAGAAACCGGTACCCTCGCCAACGCAATAGAGTAGCCCAGAGTCGGGGAAAAGGTGCCGCTGGTGATAATACCGCGCTCTTCACTGCCGTCCACCACTACCGGTTGCCCGGCGCGCAGCACACCGCGCTCTTTCAAAACGAGGCCAACCAGTTTTTCTTTAACACCCTGGGCTTTTTCTTCCTCCAGCGCAGTCCGGCCGATAAAGTCGCGGTCCTCCGGCTGCCAGGCGATAGTCCAACCCATATTCGCCACCAGCGGCGAGGTATCTTCATCCATCTCGTGACCGTACAGGTTCATTCCCGCTTCCAGGCGCAGGGTATCCCGGGCTCCCAGGCCACAGGGTGCCACACCCGCATCTGCCAGGGCGCGCCAAAATCCGGGCGCATCCTCACCGGACAACATAATCTCCAGGCCGTCTTCACCGGTATAACCGGTGCGGGCGACAAACCAGTCACCGCGGGCCACGCTCTGGAACACCTTGAGATTGTCGATGGCGGAAACCCACTCGATGCCCATCACTTGCTTGACTTTGTCAATCGCGTTGGGACCTTGAATGGCCACCATGGCCAGCTCGGGACGCTCGCTCAGGGAGACATCGAAGGCCTCAGCCTGCCTGGACATCCACTCCAGATCCTTTTCCCGAGTCGCGCAGTTGACCACCACCCGATAGCCAGACTCCTTGAGGTAGACGATCAGATCGTCGATCACGCCACCTTTTTCATTCAGCATACCGGTATAGAGTGCCTTGCCCGTCACCCCATCCAGTTTTGCCACATCGTTGGCCAGCAGATAACGCAGATAATCGCGGGCGCCGTCGCCATCGATATCGACCACTGTCATGTGGGACACATCAAACATGCCCGCGTCAGTGCGCACCTTTTCGTGCTCTTCCAGCTGCGATCCGTAATGCAGCGGCATGTCCCATCCGCCGAAATCCACCATCTTGCCGCCCATGGCGACATGCGTGTCGTACAATGGCGTTTTGTTACCCATCTGATGCTCTCAATCTGCAAGCCTAGAAAGCCGCGTATTCTACCGGCCCCACCGCCAGTGATACCAGACGGCGCTATGCTGCAAGCCTAGCAGGCACCGGGACTATAAACTGCTTTCGGCCGCGCTTGCCGCCAAAGATTCCGCGCGGCCCAGTAAATTCCATAAATGCATATGAGAGCGAATAAATATAACAATATGAAATATTGATCTCTCGCACACCGCCAGCGCGGCTACCCATCCCGTTATCCCGCACTGGACTGGAATCGCGCTGCATACCGGCGATGGCCGCTAGCGGCCATCGCCGGTTCCATCAGTGTGCCCGTGCCACCGCACGCTGGATTTCCGCGAAGGTCGGCACCCTGTCGATATCAATCTCGACCTGCAGGCGCCTGCCCACTTCCGCGACACTGATCAGTCCGCGCACATGGTGATTGTGCTGATCCACCAGCAGACAGTGCCGCTGGCCGTGCTGGCGCATCGTCTCCAGCACGTCGCGGATACTGCTTTTTTCCACCTGTGGATAACTCAGTATTTTCAGTTCACTGCGGGGGCGCATGAAATCACCGACCGTCAGTTCGTGGCGCGGCACACCGGCAGCCACCCACTGCATCACCTTTTGATAGCTGAGATCCTCCGCGGTGAGCAGGCCGGCAAACGCACCGTCTCTGTCGAGAACAAGCAGTGCGTTCAAACGTCCCGCGTCCATCATCTGAGCGGCCTGCATGGCAGATACCGATGGCGTCACCAGGGCCGGGTGATGACTTTTGAAATCGGTGACAAAACACAGTGCGGGGGAGTCCAGGGTAAGCTCTGTAAACTCTTCGGGGAAAACCAACCTGTCGCGATCCTGCAGTTGAGAAACGTTCAGTTTTTTCATGGCAATAACTCTCTGTGAGGCACATCCAACAGACATGCCAGAAATCGAATGCGCTTTGGCAGCGCAGCAATAAAAATTGGGAAATAAATGGAGTTATGCCGGAACGGGAGGAGCGCGTATGGCGGGACATGCGCGATAGGGAATTCGCGGCGCACGCCGGGTAGAAAGGTCACGGGTTGTTAGAGCCGCACACGGCAAGGCCGCCGGGTCGACAGCTTTGTGTAAATCCTCGTTGCCGCCCCCTTCACCCGCCGAAGAATCGATACCGCTGTCCGCAAGCTGGATAACAGCGGAATCGTCGGCCTGGAAAACATTCGCACCGGGATCGGCCTGCGCTACCGCACATAGCAGCAAAGATTGAAGTATGAATATGCAGATCCCAGTATGCACTATGGCGATTCCAGAAAACTATCTAAACCTGGGACACATCTATCGGGGCGGGGTTCCGCGATTTCAACCACCGGGGCGATGCTGTTCCCCACTGCTCTCTTCATCCAAGGCCTTTGCTCCCTCTTCTGCCTCGGCCGCCTTATCCACCCGCAGACCGTGACGCTTTGAACGCAAACGCCACAAGCGCCTGGCCAGCGCCTGGCGGTCCGGGGTTTTGTCCGCCTCGTCAACAATTTCTTCGCCGAGCAGAGTCTCGAGAATATCCTCCAGTGTCACCAGACCTTCGAGACCGCCGTATTCATCCAGCACCGCACTGATTTGCACCCGGCGGGCCAACATTTTCTGGAAAGCCTGGTAGATGGTTGCCGTCTCCGGCAACATCAACATATCGCGACGGTACTCCGCCAGTTTTTTATCCTGCTCGCCCTTGGCATAGGCCAGCAAAAGATCCTGCTTGAGCACGAAACCCACCACGCACTCGGGCGTGCCGCGCTCGTATACAGGGATACGGGAAAAGCGGCTCTTTTCAACATCCTCATAGGCCTCGCCCACCGTATCGTCCTGGGAAAGGGAATAAACAACGGTGCGCGGCGTCATCACTTCGCGCACCGAGTGATCACGCAGGGTAAAAAACAGGTTGCGCAGAATGCTCGACTCGCGCTGCTCCAATTGCCCTTCCGCTTCGCCCAGCTCCGCCATCACCGCGAATTCTTCACGGCTGAATCCGGTCAGCATCGGGCCGTGAGACAGCCCGCGGGTCAACCACTCAGACATTTTCACAAAGGGGTAGAGTATCCACACAAGCCCGCGCAAGGCATAGGCGGTCAGCGGAGCCAGTTGCCGCCAGTAAAAGGCCCCCAGGGTTTTCGGTATGATTTCGGAAAATATCAGAATCAGCAGCGTCAGAATCGCCGACGCCAGGCCCAGGTACTGACTGCCGAAAACCGCCGCTGCCTGGGCGCCAGCACCGGCGGCACCGGCAGTGTGGGCAATGGTGTTCAAAGTCAGTATCGCCGACAAGGGCGCATTGATGTCTTCTTTCAACTTTCGCAGTATGCGTCCAGCCCTGTGCCCCTCGCGTTCAAGCAGGCTGACGTAGGGCGTGGTCACGCTGAGGATGACCGACTCGGCAATGGAACACAAAAAGGAGAAGCCGAGTGCGATGAGAATATAGGTGATCAGTAGAATCATAAAAATCAGCCGGAAGCCGGCTTACCGATAAATTGGTGTGCGCCACCGGCAAGACAGTAAATCAAAGCCAGCAACAAACCGCAGATAAAGCCGCCGATATGCGCGGCGTTAGCGATACCCGTGCCAATAACATAAGTCACCAGGCCACTGGCGCACAACAACAGCCAGCCCAGTGCCAGGGGAACCAGCCCCGCGGGCAGCTCCCGCCAGCCGGGTACCCAGCGCTGCAACAGGAATACAGCGCCCACCAGGGCGTATACCACACCGGACATACCGCCAAACTGAATCTCCGGAGACCAGCAATACTGCGCCAAATTCGCGATCGCCGCGCTGACAAACACCAACAGCGCAAACAGCAAAGTGCCGGCACGGGCCTCCAAGGGGCGGCCCAGGATCCAGATACCCAAGGCATTGAAAAGCGCATGGGGCAGAGAAAGGTGTACGATCGCCGGCGTCCACAGACGCCAATACTCACCCTGCGCCCAGTGCCAGGCAAGGCTCGAACTACCCAATTGGAAGTCAGCACGAGGGTCTGGATAAATCAACAGACCATTCACCAAACCGTAGTGCCGAAGTAACCAGCCGATAAAACAAACGGCGATCAAAACCAGGCTCAGTGGCGTTTTTCGCAACGGCCATCCGCCCAAGGGAAGATCCCCGAGTTCCTCACTATCCTGCTCCTCTGCTTCATCAGACACTGCGCCGGACGCCCGCGCATCTTGTGCGTCGATCGGTTCCAGGCGCACTGTGGCGAGATCAATCTCACCGGCATCCCAACGCCGCAACAGCGGCAACAGGAGTTCAGCCAGCTGCGGGTCAGGCCCGCTTAAAACCTGGCAATTGTTTTCCTCGGTTATACGCAAGGGCAACCGGTGGCGGCGGATAAAGTGCGCCAGATCGGCAAGGTCTCTGTCGAGGGGAAATTGGTAAATCGGTATCCAGTGGCTCAAGGTTATGATCTTTTATTGATAGCGCGCCAGCGGCAGTTATCCGGGCCCACCCCTATATTGGACTCAGCCTCTGGGGCTCTTAGCCCCAACGGGTAGCGTTTTTGCAAACGCCACCCCTATTGTGCGCTCCCCCTTTGTGCGAAGAGATCGCAGGATAAGCTCCCCGGTGCATCACACAGCCATGGCGCGCAGGATAATTCGCTTTTTCAACATGGGGCTTGCGTCCACCATACTCAAGCCCGTATTGCGCAACCAGCGCCAGTGCAGATCGCCGGCGCCAAAGAGAGACTTGAAGGTGCTCATGGCCTTCAGGGTGATGGCGTTGTCGCCGCGGCGGCGACGTTGGTAACGGGCCAGCACCGAAGGGTCCGCCAGCCCCAGTCCACGTTTCAGGGCGCGGCCTATTTCATCACTCAGGACACGCACATCCTGCAACCCCAAATTCACCCCCTGTCCCGCCAGGGGGTGAATGTTGTGGGCGGCATCGCCAACCAACACTGCGCCGGGGCCAAAGTAGGACTCCGCATGGCGCGCACGCAGTGGAAACGACAGCCGATCGCCGACAAACTCCACCTTGCCGAGCGCACTTTCGAAGGCCTTCTCCAGGCTCAGCGCGAAAGCGGCATCATCCAACATGACCAATTCCCGCGCCAACTCCTCGTCCGCGGACCAAACGACCGCGCAGTGATTGTCGTCGCCGAGTCCGGCGAGCGGCAGAAAAGCCAGAGGGCCGGTCTTCAGGAAGCGCTGCCAGGCAGTGTGGCGGTGTGGCTTTGCACAGCGGACTACGCACACCAGCGCCGTCTGGTGGTAGTCGGTATCCTGACAGCGAATGCGCAACAGGTCCCGCACTTTGGAGCGGGCGCCGTCGGCGCCGATCAGCAGGCGAGTGCGCACGACTTCTGCGCGCTCCTCCAGCCCCTCAGGCATATCGGTGCGACCACTGCGCGGCTGCAGATGCCAGTGGCCGCAGTCTCGCCACCAGCTCTCCAGGCGGAAGCCACTGACCAATTCCACATTGGGCAGCGCCTCCAGGCGCGCGCGCAGCGCCGCCGCCACAACACCGTTTTCGACGATATGACCCAAATTCGGCAACTGCACATCCCTGCTGTTGAAACAGACGGAGCCAGTGCCTTCCGCGTCCCACACACGCATCTCCGTGTAGGGACAGGCCCGCAGGCCTATCTCTCCCCAGGCACCGGCCTCTTCCAGCAAATCCCGGGATGCCTGTGTCAGGGCGACCACACGCGCATCGTAGTGCTCATCCGGCACCTGCGGCGCTTCGGTGGCCGCCTCCAGCACGGACAACTGTAACTGCGGGTGGCGCACCGCGAGCAGCGCAGCCTGTGCCATGCCCACCATGCCGCCGCCGACAATCGTGATATCCTGACGTTTTCGGTTCATAGGGTATCTGCCCCGCTTATTAGTCCCGGCTGACAATTAAAGCCCAAATCCCGCGGCCTGGCCGACAAAGCCGGCGCGCAGGGGTGGTGTCAGCGCCAGCGCCAGCAGGCCGGCTTGGCGCAGTCCCCGTGCGAAGAGCCCGGGGGAAGCGAAGAGCGGCGGTATTCGGTCACTGAATCCGATCGTCAATTGCTGGTCCAGGCGACGATCCCGTCCATAGGCCTCCAATAATTCTAGACCTACAGTTGAATTTTGCGCCAAATCAGCACCCGCCAAGGCACGCGCCAGACCGTAGCAATCCCGCAGCGTCAGATTGAAACCCTGGCCCGCCACAGGGTGCAAAAAGTGTGCGCAATTCCCCAGCAATACCAGATTCCGGCGCCACTGCTCCCGCGCTAGAGACAGGCTTAAGGGGTAGTCGCTCACCCTGCCCGCACGCTCAATACGCCCGGCGCGCCAGCCAAACCTTTTCTGTAACCGCGCGATGAATTCATGCTCCGGCAGTTCGCGCAGAATTGCCGCATCCTCCTCTGAGCAGGTCCAAACCAGCGCCATGCGATGACTGCCATCCCTCCGCGGCAGCGGCAACAGAGCCATTGGTCCAGCATCGGTGAAGCGTTCATAAGCCGTACCGCGGTGGTCCCTTTGCACCCCCAGGGTAGTGACCAGCGCGCGCTGACGGTACTCAATCCGTTCAGTGACGATACCGAGCCCGCGGCACAGCGGCGAGTCAGCACCGTCCGCCACCACCAGAAGCCCCGCCTGCAACTGGGTATCGGGGCAACCCGCTCCCGCACTCCAGTCCAGCTGGGCCCCGTCCGCCACCATCCGCACCCTGTTAACCCGCGCAGGGGCCAACACCTGCGTTTGTGTCTGTGCCAGTGCACGGTGCAATACCGGTCCCAGGGCGGCATTTTCGACCACCGCGCCGAGCATACCTGCAAAGCTGGCCCGCGGCTGCTGCGCCGCGCGCATCGACATGCCACAGGGGCGGCCGCGGTCACTGACCTGTATTCTCTCGATCGGCGCGCAGTAGTCCCGCAACTGATTCCACAAACCCAGCTCGGAGAAAAGTTGCAGGCTGCCGGCGGCGATCGCCGTAGCGCGGGTGTCGAAGCTGGGCAGCCGCACGCTGGCGTCCGCATCGGGCAGCGCGCGCTGCTCCAATAGCGCTACCGAAAGGTGCGGGCAGAAATGGGCCAGCATCAAGGCCAGGCTGGCACCGGCCATGCCGCCGCCGACGATGGCCACGTCGACCCTTTGTTTATTCGCTCCGGTCACCACAGTTCCTCCTGTGCCAGGCTTTGTCCCTGGCGCATGGTGTATTCGATTTCCGCGACCGTCTTCGGTGCCGCTGCCGACAAAACGATCGGACCTTGTTTCGTCAGCGCCACATCATCTTCAATGCGGATGCCGATGCCGCGGAATTTCTCCGGCACTGCTTCGTCGTCCGCCGCGATATAGATACCCGGTTCCACCGTCATTACCATCCCCGCCTCCAGCTGGCGCCACTGGCCGTGCACCCGGTAGTCACCAGCGTCATGCACATCCATTCCCAGCCAGTGGCCGACGCGATGCATGTAAAAACGGCGGTAGGCGCCCGACTCGATCAGCCCTCCGAGATCGCCGTGCAGCAATCCCAGATCGATCAGCCCCTGGGTAATCACCTCGACACTGGCGGCATGGGGTTGATCCCAGTGATTGCCCTCGCGGATCTGCTCTATGGCTTCCAACTGTGCCGCCAGCACGATTTCGTACAGCGCCTTCTGAGCCCCGCTGAATCGGCCGCTGACCGGATAGGTCCGGGTGATATCGGCGGCATAGTCGCGGTACTCGCAACCGGCGTCCACCAACACCAAGTCGCCATTTTTGAGTGGCGCACTGTTGCTGCAGTAGTGCATCACCAGTGCATTGGCGCCGCCGCCAACGATGGTCGGGTAGGCCGGCTCACGGGCTCCAGCGGCGACAAAGGCGTGCAGTATTTCCGCTTCCAAATGATACTCGTACAACCCGGGTCGACAGCAGGCCATAGCGCGGCGGTGCGCCTCGGCGCTGATCTCGGCCGCGCGCGCCATAATGCGCAGCTCGGCGGCGCTCTTTGAAAGGCGCAGGTCGTGCAACAGGTAGTCCAGGTTGACCATTTCCGGGCTGCCCGCGTTGCCCGGTGCGGCGTCTATGACCTGCAAGTATTGCTGCAAACGGCGATCCAGTTGAGGAAAACGGCCCATGCTGTAGTAAATGCGGCTGCGGCCCTCCAGTAATCCCGGCAGTATGTCGTCCAGGTCTCCGATCGGAAAGGCGTCGCAAAGGCCGCACTGCTCGGCTGCGCGCTCGGGCCCCAGGCGCGGGCCGTCCCACATTTCCTTTTCCGCGTCGCGCTCGCGGCAGAAGAGCAGGGACTCTCCCTGAGGGCGGCCAGGGACCAAAACCAGCAGCGCCTCCGGTTCGTTAAAACCGGTCAAATAGAGAAAATCGCTATCCTGTCGGAAAGGGAAATAGGTATCCCGCGAGCGCAATTGCTCGCGCGCGGCCGGCACTATCGCCAGACTGCCCGGTGCCATGCCGGCGACCAGGCGCGCGCGGCGACGGGCATATTCCGCCCTGCTAATACCGGATGGAGCGTGTTTGGCACCGGTCATCAGTGCACTGTGGGGCCGGTTTTTTTTCCGCGCACCTCGGTGAATATATTCAGTACCGCCACGCGCACATATTCCTGCAGTTCCAGCAACTGGTTTTCCGCCTCCTCGGTCTGCTCGGCGCCCTCGGCGTCCACCTGTGCGATGGCGCCTATATCCCGCAGCGCTTCCTTGCTGGTGGGCTGCAGCTCGCCTCGGTGTGCGCCCACTCCGAATCCATGCAGAAATCCCTGACACCAGTGGCCCAGCGCCAGAGTTCGGGCGCCGATGTCTTCGTCCTCGCTGAGCAGCAATTGAAAATCGAAATCGCTGTCCTGCAGCCGCAGCTCACTCTCCCGCGCTAATTGCAGGAAATCCCGGTTCAAGTCGGCGGGTACCGCATCCAGTTCGAGCAACGCGCCCAATTCCTTTTGCCAGCGGCTTTTATCCGGTGTTGTGCCGGCGGCCAGAACACCGCAGACAAATCCGTGCAGTTCGCTGGGGTCGGCTTCGCCGCCGGCGGCGAGTATGGCATTGGCGAGGGTTTCAAATTCTATCGCTGCACGCGTCATAATTACCGCTCAATATCGTTTCAATGTGGTCAGACTTTGCCCAGCGAAATTCGGAGGGACAAAATTTGTGATTCGCTGCCCGGACGGGACAATTGACCCGTCCAAACGCCGGCAATATAGTAGCGGAATAGCCCGGCTTACGCAGTCCGTAACGATGCCAGCCGCCGTTTACACAAGGAATTATGAACAAGCTGCAAGCATTAGAAAGCACCGTGGATTCCCTGATCGCCCGCTGCCAGCAGCTGGCGAAGGACAACCGCGAGCTGCGTCGGCAGGAGGCCGACTGGCAGCGCGAGCGCCAGCGTCTGATAAAAAACAACGAGGCCGCCCGCTCACGGGTTGAGGCCATGATCAACCGGCTCAAGGGGCTAGCGCAAGATTCCTGATGGGTGATTCAGCTGCGACCGCCGAAACGGTCACCGTCTCCATACTCGATAAAGAGTACCGAGTTTCCTGCCGCGAAGAGGAACGCGCGGAGCTGCAGGCTTCCGCACGCCTCCTGCACGAACGCATGGCGCGTATTCGCGCCAGCGGCTCGGTGATCGGCCTCGAGCGCATCGCCGTGATGGCCGCGCTTAATATTGCCCACGAGCTTATCCAGGCCAAAGCCGAACTCACCCGGGTGCCGCTGGAGCAGGAAATGCTGGACCGGCTCCAGGAAAAAGTGCAGTCGGCACTGGGCGAACTGGATACTACCGACTCCTGACACCCCCCAATCGCCAATACCAGTTCACGCGTTAATAAACCGCCTATCAACGATCAACCTGCTACCGGGGCCAAATGAAGCTTCGGTAGCGGGCGGGAAGACCGTGCTGTAACGTGACAGTCACCCCGCCATTGCCCGGATGCCTCCGTATCAGTGCTGTATCTCCGCGGACACATCCCGCTATCCAACGGTTTCAAATTTCCATCCCGCGAGCCGCTCTTCAGACCTCAAAGTACTTTTACTGGCAGGAACTCATCTCATCAGAGGTTCTTTAGCCTTTTCTGTCCCGCCGCGTTATAATTTCCTTGCCCTGGGGTGTTGGCCAGTTGACTATGTCCTCGAGCCGATAATCTTGCCCAGGTGGTTTCCAGCGGATGCTGGTGTGCAGGTCCGCCACGTAGCGGAAAGCCTAATGTATCCCGGACACCACCACCTTGAACTTCACGGTTCAAGGCCACGTCTTCAGCCGCACACTCGGGGTTCCCTATTTTCTCCACTTCCCAAAGATGTCCGAGAATCAAGCCCGATCTGAAAAGGCCGAGCTGCGCCGCCACATGCGCAGCGCCAGACGCAGCCTCTCCCCTTACCAGCAGCGCCTGCACGGCCGCGCGGCAGTCAACCGGCTGATCCGCAGCCCCTTGCTGCAATGTGCCCGGCATATCGGTATTTACTGGCCCATGGACGGAGAGCTGGATATCCGTTGGCTCCAGGAGCGCTTCCCGCACAAATATTTCTATCTGCCGGTGTTACCCGCGGAACCGCATCCGCATTTGCGCTTCCGCCGTTGGCACGGCGGCCCCCTGAGCTTCCGCAACCGCTACCGCATTCCTGAGCCTCTGCGCGGACACAGCCTGTCGCCCCGGCGGCTCGACCTCGTGTTGGTTCCCCTGGTGGCCTTCAGCCCCAGCGGCGCCCGGCTCGGCATGGGGGCCGGTTTCTACGACCGCACATTTGCCTTCAAACATCTGCTGCGCGGTGCGGGGCCGGTACTGGTCGGAGCGGCGCACCAGCTGCAGTGTATACCCGACCTGCCCACGGATAGCTGGGATATTCCTCTGGATGCGGTGGTGACAGAAAAGCGTATTTACCGCTGTCGTTAACAAGACACGCAAATGAAAAAGGCCGGACGCGGAAGCGTTCGGCCTTTTTCATTTGCGTGGAAGCGGAGCACTCAGCGAGTCACCACCCCCTGCTGCAGTGCTGCTGGCGGCTCCGGATCCGAGGCGAAAACCTCGGTCAAACCGGTGCTACTCAGCAACACGCCCGCAACAAAGACAATCACGGCGATTGTCAGTGCATCGGATTTCATGGGAACCATCCTGTACGATCACTTGTTTTTGTTTTGAACCTTGTTTTAAGCGTTCTGCCCCGGATTAGACTCAGCTCGGCGCAAAAGTTCAACGGGAATTGAAGATACTCGAGTACCGGCGAAATAGTAAACGGCCTCGGGGCACTTTTTGTGAGGTGTATCGCATTTCCACGCGAAATAGTTAGACAAGAACTCCGCAGTGGGTCCGGCCTGCCCCGGCCCCACAATCGCGGACACTTCAGCTCGCCAGGAAAAACCGGTAGGCGGGGTTGTCGGTCTCGTCCCAAAAGGGGAACTGCAACTGGTTCAGAAGCGCCATCAGCTGCCCGCGCTCCTCCGGCGCCACCTGCATTCCGGCCAGCACACGCCCGTAGGCGGCACCGTGGTTGCGGTAGTGGAAGAGCGTGATGTTCCAGCGCCCGGCCAGCTGTTCCAGGAACTTGCGCAGGGCACCGGGCCGCTCGGGAAATTCGAAGCGATAGACCACCTCGTCGGTCAACCCCGGGGCGCGGCCCCCTACCAAATGGCGAATATGCAATTTGGCCATCTCGTTTTCGGTCAGGTCTGACACTCGGTAGCCACTGGCCTGCAAGCGCTCCACCAGCTGGTGCCGATCGGTGTCGGTGGCCACCTGGAGGCCGACAAAGATATGCGCCTCACCGCTGTTGGCGTAGCGGTAATTGAATTCGGTAATGGCGCGGTCACCCAGGTCGCGGCAGAACTGCAAATAGCTACCGGGGCGCTCGGGAATCGTTACCGCCAGCACCGCCTCGCGCTTTTCACCGATCTCCGTGCGCTCACTGATATAGCGCAGGCGATCGAAATTGGTATTGGCGCCGCTGCACACCGTTGCCAGCGCGGCATTGCGGCTGCCGGTCTCCTCGGCGTACTTTTTCAGCCCCGCCAAACCCACGGCACCGGCGGGCTCGGCGATGGAGCGGGTATCCTCAAAGATATCCTTAATGGCCGCGCATATTTCGTCAGTGGTCACGGTAATGACACCGTCCACCGTCTCTCGCAGCACGCGAAAAGTTTCCTCGCCGATCTGCGCCACAGCGACACCGTCCGCAAACAGCCCTACCTGCGACAAGCGCACCCGCTGGCCCGCTTCCAGCGCCGCATTCAGGCAGGCGGCATCTTCCGGCTCCACTGCGTAGACTTTCACCTCGGGCCGCACATATTTGATGTAGGCAGCCATGCCGGCGGCCAGGCCACCGCCGCCTACGGGGATGAACACCGCATCCAGATTGCCCGGATGCTGGCGCAGCAATTCCATCGCCACAGTGCCCTGACCGGCAATGACATCTGGGTCATCATAAGGGTGCACAAAGGTCAGGCCCCGCTCCTCCACCAGGATTTTCGCGTGAGCCGCCGCTTCATCGAAGGTATCGCCGTACAGTACCACCTCGGCACCGCGCATGCGCACAGCGTTCACCTTGATCTGCGGTGTGGTTTTCGGCATTACGATGGTTGCCCGCACGCCGAGCTGCGCCGCGCCCAGTGCCAGCCCCTGGGCGTGGTTGCCGGCGGAAGCGGCGATAACACCGCGGGCGCGCTGCTCACCGGGCAGCTGCAACAGCTTGTTGTAGGCGCCGCGCACTTTGAAGGAGAACACCGGCTGCAGGTCCTCGCGCTTCAACAAGATGCGGTTGTTGAAGCGGTAGGACAGCTGGCGCATCTGCTCCAGAGGCGTCTCGGTGGCGACATCGTAAATACGCGCGTCTAAAATGCGCTTGATATAGGACTTGGGCATAGCGGCGGCAGTAGCGGAACATAATTTCTGTGCGCGGGCAGCTTTCAGTATGCACTTATTGCAAGGCTGGGATACGCGCTACACTGGCACGCAAGTCTAATCCTACGCCAACATATTTACCACCCAAAAGCCGTTTTTGCGCGAAATTTTCTCGCCGATACGGCGGCAGAAAACAAAAAATTGCACAGGAAACTTCCCACAGCATGACTCAGGACGAACTGAAGAAAGCCACGGCCCGCGCCGCCATCGACTACATCGCCCCCAAACTGGAGGCCGACGCCATCGTCGGCGTGGGCACCGGCTCCACAGCCAACTTTTTTATCGACTATCTGGCGGAAATCGCCGGCCGCTTCGACGGCACCGTGGCCAGCTCCGAGGCCTCCGCGGAACGCCTCAAGTCTCACGGTATTCCGGTCTACGATCTCAACAGTGTCGATGCAATCCAGTTCTATGTGGACGGCGCGGACGAGACCAACCCCGCCCTGCAACTGATCAAGGGCGGCGGTGCGGCGCTGACGCGGGAAAAAATCGTCGCCACCTGCGCCGACGAGTTCATCTGCATCGCCGACGAAAGCAAATGGGTGCCGGTGCTCGGCAACTTCCCGCTGCCGGTGGAGGTCATTCCCATGGCGCGCTCTCTGGTGGCCCGGGAGCTGGTCAAGCTCGGCGGAGATCCCGTCTACCGACAGGGCGTCACCACCGACAATGGCAATGTGATCCTCGATGTGCACAATCTGCAGATCACCGAGCCCAAGGCCCTGGAAGAGGCGATAAACAATATTACCGGCGTTGTCACCAACGGTATCTTCGCCCTGCGCCCCGCCGATAGGCTTCTGCTCGGCACCGCTTCCGGAGTCAAAACGTTTACCGCCGACTAAGTACCGCCATGGGAAAAAACAATAACAAACGCACCTCGTTACTTGTGCTGACTTTCCACGCACTACTGGCCGCGGGTTGTGCCACCAGCCCGCCCAGCAATCCCGACGATATCTGCTCCATCTTCCGCGAGAAGAAGAGCTGGTATCGCGAAGCCAAAGAGGCCGAGGAGAAGTGGAACTCTCCAGTGCCCACGATGATGGCGATCCTGTACCAGGAATCCCGCTTCGTGCACGACGCCCGGCCGCCGCGCACCAAGATTCTCGGTTTTATTCCCGGCCCCCGCCCCTCCGACGCCTACGGCTATCCGCAGGCGCTGAACTCAACCTGGCGCACCTACCAACGCGCCACCTTCAACTACGGCGCCGACCGGGACGACTTCGGCGATGCCATCGACTTCGTCGGCTGGTACAACAACACCAGTGCCCGCCAGTGCAGCATACGGCCCGACGACACTTACCACTTGTATCTCGCCTACCACGAAGGCCACGGCGGATTTAACCGGCGGACGTTTCGCAGCAAAGGCTGGCTCAAGTCGGTATCACACAAGGTCTCCGCCCGCGCGCAGACCTACCGGCGGCAGCTGGCCAGCTGCGAAAGCTCACTGAAAAGGCGCAGGAAGTTTCTCGGCCTGTTTTGACGACCGGAAAAATTCACAGGGTGGCGTGCATTCACACAACACGCCGCTCAAAACGTCTACGCTGAGCGGACAACCCCTCACTTTTGCAGCGCTGAAAGTCAGAAGTTGTAGCCCCGGTATTTGTCACAATCCGGACCGCCCCAATGCGACGCTGGATCCTCCTCCACCGAAGCGAAAGCGTCCCCCGATCTATCGAGGTGCTCGATGAAAACACTAGCCATTTGTCTCTCAATCCTCGCTCTGTTGCTGTCCCTGCCGCTGGCACAGGCGCAAACCGATACCGCTCAACCGGCTGCCCGGGAAGTTTCTTACAGCGAACCCAAGCTGCAGCAGTTTGCCAATGCCTATCGCGCCATCGTTGAGCTCAGTCGCGAGTACGCGCCCAAGCTCAAGGCCGCGGCGGATATCGAGGAAGCCGAGGCGATCAACCGGGAAGCCCAGGGAAAGATGATCGAAGCGATCAGAAGCGCGGGGCTGACCAAGGAGGAATATCAGCAGATAGCGGGCAGTCTCAAGTCTGACCCGGCACTGGTGGAGAAGGTCAACAAAATGCTGCAAAAAGATCAGCGATAGCGCAGAGGCCGCTGCCGGGCCAGCCCCCTCTGGTTCAATCGCGCAGGCGCTGCTGTCGCTTCGGCGGTCAGGCAGTGGCCATCTAATTCTTTGGGCTTCTTGCCAAGTCCCGAAGTACTTGTTTGCAAACGGGGAGGATGTATCGGGGTCCCCTAAGGCTGCGGCAGGCCCGACAGGGGAACCTCGAGTACCGTGCAAATTGCCTCCAGGTGCTGACGCACCCAGGCGCGGTCAAAGGAGCCCCAGTCCAGCAAACGGTAATAGCCGTCGTTGTTGCGCACCCCCTCCTGCACAAACTCCACCCGCACACCGTGGCCCGGTAGCCCCTTGGCAATGATGTCCTGCACCGTGCGCCGCGGCCAGCCGGTGACCGCTTCCAGAGCGGGGTTGTTGGGTTTGGGCATGGTTTCCATTAGGTAGGCGATCAACATCCGCCTGCACACGGTGTGATTCAGTTGCTGTTCTAGCGTCGATGTCATTGAACTCTTCTCTCTCCCGTTGCCCCCTTTTACCACAAGCCGCCGCGCCGCTCACCCCACGCCTCCAGATCTGACTGTCGCGGCAGCTTTGCACAGACTGCTGATTCCGCCGCATAATCCCGTATTCACACCAGCGGAAACAGACCGGCACAGATCGAGGCGCCACGATTTCCGCAATGGAGTCTTTCGATGACGGCACACAGACGGTAGAACGGGCCGCGCGCCGCCATTGGCGTGCGCGGGGATAAGCGCGCGATGCAAACCCCATGGCGCTCCGTTCAAGTGCCGAACTCCGGATACACAGAGGGCCGAGACAGTGCAAAGCGACAATCTGGAAACCGGCCAGGAACACAGAACAGTGGAGTTCCTCGACACAGATCCAGGCCTGCTCGCCGCCGCGGTGCGGGCCCAGCTGGCCGGTGCCCGCGCCGCGGGACTGGACTGCGACCAACTATTACTAGACAGCGGCATTGACCCCACACTATTGGACATTCCCGACAGCCGTGTCGGCCGTGAACAGGTGGCGAAGCTGCTGCGCCGCGAGTGGGACCTGCTCGGCGATGAGTCCGGCGGTTTCCTATCCCGCCCCTGGATACCCGGCACTTTCGCCATGATGGGCCACGCCTGCCTGAGTTGTCCCAACCTGCGCCGCGCACTGCTGCGCTCCAGCCGCTTTGTGTCCATGGTCAGTGACGACCTGCAAATCAAGCTGGTGGAAGACGGTGAGGAGGCGCGTTTGCTGATCCATCACGGCAATCTCAAGCAGCTGCCGAACCAGATCTTCGTGGAGTCACTGGCCGTCATCTGGCTGCGTTTTTTCAGCTGGCTGATCGACCGCACCATTCTTCTCGAGCGGGTACACCTCGCCTTCCCGCCCCCGGACTACAACGAAGATTACAGCGATATGTTTCCCTGCCGGCACTATTTTCACCAGCGCGAGACCTGCCTGGTATTTAGCACCCGCTACCTGCAAATGCCGCTGGTACGCGATGAACAACAGCTGGCCGAATTCCTCGCCCGCGCCCCCGAGTGCCTGCTGACCCAATACAAATCCGACAACAGTTACACCGGTCGTGTGCGCCGGATGCTCGCCGGTCAAAACGGTATTGAGAATCTCTCTCTGGATGATGTTGCCGCACGCCTGTACACCTCGCCACAGACACTGCGGAGACGCCTGAAGGAAGAGGGTAACAGTTGGCAGGACATCAAAGATTCGGTGCGACGGGACATCGCGGTCTACCAGCTGAAAAAGCACGAGACGGCGGTGGCGGAGATCGCGGAGCGCCTTGGCTTTTCCGAGCCGAGCGCCTTCAACCGCGCGTTCAAGAAGTGGACCGGCCTGGCGCCGGGGGCCTACCGGGAAAAATATCGGGGCTAGCGCCGTGGATCACAGCGTCCACTGATGCCTTTGGGGGGCTGTCGTTGCGACAGCCCGCTCCTCGCATTAAGTCTTCACTCAAAAGTCACCACCCGCACACTGATGCGGCGGTTCTGCTGCTTACCCTTTTCAGTGTCCTCGCCGGCAAGTGGCTTGGCCGACCCCATACCGGTGGCGGTAACCCGGTTGGCATCAATGCCCCGGGCCACCAGCATCTGCGTCACCACATCGGCTCGCTCCTGGGAGAGCTGCTGATTGGTGGCTTCGTCTCCCTCGCCGGATGTGTGCCCTTCAATGGCGATAGTCAGCCCCGGGTTTTCCCGCATAATGCTCACCAGCGCTTCCAAATCGGGCAGCGCCCGACTGGTCACCTGAGCACTGCCCTTGGCAAATTGAATATCCAGAGGAAACTCTCGGTTGGGATCGCGACCGGTACTGGCGAGATAAGCGCGGAAGCTGGCGGCGAAATCCATTGGCTGGCCGCTTGGCGGCACCGCTGTCGCATCCGGCGTCTCCTCGATCAATACCGACTCCTCGTCGAGTATTACTTCGCCGGGTTGATCGTCCATCTTCTCCCGCTTCGCACACATATTCAGCGCATAGAGGGCGGCCAGCGCAATCAACAGCGGCCAGAACCACTTGGCCATGCCAGCGCGTTTTTTTCCCGCAGAGTGTACCGCCTGTGCACGCGCCTCTTGCGGCTGCGCGTGACCGCGGGTCTCCAGTGCCTCTCCCAGCTCGTCGAAACTGCCCAAGTTCAACGCCTGCAGCAAGCCACTGGGCAACTTGCCCTTGATAAACTGCCGCTGTCCCGCCAGCAACGCGGCCATCCCGGAAATATCCAACCCTTTGCTTTTCTCCAGACGAGCGAGCAATGCCATCATCACCGGCGCTGCGATCTTCAACAGGCTGCCTCCCTTGCCGGAGGCGCCCAGTGCCGATGACATCAGGTCACTGACTTCATCCACCTTGCCACCGAACAGCCCCGCCAGCATATTGCCACCGCGCTTCTGCAGGCTTTCCATCTGCTCCGGATCACCGATGACACGAGTGATGGAGGAAAGATCCAACCCGGCGCTGTCCGTCACCATATTGAACAGACCGGCCATCCCCGTTTTGTTACTGCCCTTATTAAGCATGCCCGCAATCACAGTGGCCAATCCGGTCTCGACGGCGGACTCACCTTTCTCTTCCGGGATACCGAGCGCATTGCTCAAGGCGCCTACGCCATCGCCTCCCATATGGTCTAGCGCCATTTTCAGTAAATTGTCCGCCATAACAAAACCTTAAATACCACTGCACATCTCCACTGAGTGTATGGCAGTCAAACCGGCAGATTAGTTTGTTTCCGAATAAATGGCGGCGGGTTAAATTCGCTGTATTTATGGTCCAGCACTGTCACTGGATCCATCATCCACATCGCTCCCATCATTGCACCCCCCGCTGGTACAACTATGTTTATAGCCTCACAACCACAAGGCGCCCGTCAATGCTTCCATCGGATTGCAGTGTCCGCTCACCACGGGGCACTAGCAAGCACCTCGATATCGTCCAATAAAAACACAGGAGAGCAACCATGATTCCCAGAACGGTCTTCAACGAAGAGCACGAACAGTTCCGCGATACGGTACGTAAATTTCTGGAGAAAGAAGCCCTACCCTTCCACGCCCAGTGGGAAAAGGACGGTCAGGTGGATCGGGGCCTGTGGAAAAAAGCCGGAGAAATAGGCTTCCTTTGCCCTCAGGTACCGGAAGAGTATGGTGGCCTGAACCTGGATTTTGGTTACAACGCCGTTATCGATGAAGAAATATCCCGCTTCAATCTTACCGGCATCGGTTGGGGCCTGCATTCCGATATCGCCGTTCCCTACATTATCAACTACGGCAGTGAGGCACAGAAGCGCAAATATCTGCCCCAATGCATCAGCGGCGACATGGTTACCGCCATCGCAATGACCGAACCGGGTGCCGGCTCCGATTTGCAGGGCGTGCGCACCACCGCGATCAAAAACGGCGACCATTATGTACTGAACGGCTCCAAAACCTTTATCACCAACGGCCAGCACGCCAACTTGGTGATAGTGGTTGCCAAAACCAATCCGGGCGAAGGCGCCTCCGGTGTCAGCCTGTTGCTGGTGGAGGCGGACAGTCCGGGATTCAAAAAGGGCACCAACCTGGAAAAAGTTGGCATGAAGGCCCAAGACACTTCCGAATTATTTTTTGACGATGTCAAAGTGCCGGCGGAAAACCTGCTGGGCGCCGAGGGGCAGGGCTTTATCTACCTAATGCAAGAACTGCCCCAAGAGCGCCTCAGCGTCGCCATCGGTGCGACCGCCAACGCCGAAGCCGCCCTTTCGTGGACCGTCGACTATGTGCGCGAACGCAAGGCCTTCGGTAAGCCCGTCTCCGCCTTCCAGAACACCCAGTTTAAACTGGCGGAGCTCGCCGCTGAACTTGCAGCGATGCGCGTCTTTGTCGACCGCTGCCTGGAACTACACTATGCGCATAAGCT
Organism: Microbulbifer thermotolerans; assembly: GCF_001617625.1. Taxonomy (NCBI): domain Bacteria; kingdom Pseudomonadati; phylum Pseudomonadota; class Gammaproteobacteria; order Cellvibrionales; family Microbulbiferaceae; genus Microbulbifer; species Microbulbifer thermotolerans. Next base: position 3,438,287 of record NZ_CP014864.1, read on the forward strand.
CGACGTCGCCACCGCAGCCAAGGCCAAACTGCTCGCCACCGACTTTCAGTGCAAGCTGCTGGACGAGTGTGTGCAATTGCACGGCGGCTACGGCTACATGTGGGAATATCCCATTGCCCGCGCCTGGGCAGACGCGCGCGTGCAACGCATTTACGCTGGAACCAACGAGATCATGAAATTAATCATTTCAAGGGAACTTTTACAGTAAACCGGGAGCAGGCATTGATGGCTCGAAAACTTCTGGTGAATCCGCCACCTGACGGCAAAGGCTTTTCACGCCCAGATGAGCACCCCAACCCGCTGTCTGAGCGCTTGGGGTTCAACGACAAGGAGATACACCGTAATGGCCGGCAGTGAAATCTGTGAAGTCAAACGCATCTTCACCTCCAGGATCAAAGTGCTCGAGCACATTCTTTCCGTAGGAGAGGCGCATTTTTCCGACATGAGGGCGATTATGCACGAGCGCCTCGCGGAGGATATGTTCCCATTCGGTGCCCAGATCGCACTTGCCTGCAACCAACCCCGCGGCTTTGCCCAGTGGTGCGCGGGCGATCCCATAGAAAATCTCAATACCGATGTGGACTCGCCGGATAAAGCCCGCGCACTGATTACACAAACCTGCGATCTTGTTGCCAGTATTACCGCGGACGATAGCCGCCTCGACGATATCAAGTGCATCAATCTGGGGCCTGACACTTACTGTGAATTACCGGCCCACCGGTATGTAAACGACTTCCTAATTCCCAATCTGTACTTTCACATCACCGTGGCCTACGCGATTCTGCGCAAGCTCGGTGCACCCATTGGCAGGGCGGATTTTACATTCCATCTAAGCCCCTATGTCACGATGAAAGAAACCTGAACAGGCTTACTTCCATACTCACGATCGGGCGCGGAATATTTCACACTCTCTGAATTCCTCGCGATAGCTGATTACAGAACCTCAGGCAATGGAGCGGACATTAAGAAATCGCGCGAGTCTTTCTTCACAACGCCCGCCTTTATTTCCGGTGGGCGCATCTTCGACCCCATTAGCATCATGGCTCATATAGCGCAAAGTTTCTTTACCACCAGGAAGCGAATAAATCGGATATCCCCTAATATTAAGTGTGACTTCATCAGTACAAGCTCACCGGAATTCAACATACTACTAACTTACGAGCAGAGCCTATGTGTACTAGAGCGCTATGGCTAAACAGCGGCCAAGGTGTCATCGCGGGACGTAATATGGATTGGGCACAGAGCCTCGATACCAATCTCTGGGTCATCCCTGCAGGCATCGAACGGAAGGGAATCGACAACGATAAGAATCCGTTAAAGTGGAAGTCGAAGTATGCCAGCCTGGTCGCCACCGCCTATGATCTCGCCACTGTGGATGGCATCAATGCAAATGGTTTGGCTGCACACCTTCTTTGGCTGGCCGAGTCTGACTACGGAACCCGAGACCCCGCTATGCCCGGCCTGTCGGTATCTATGTGGGCGCAGTTTTACCTCGATCAATTTTCCAGTGTAGAAGAATGCGTAAATTTCTCTCATGCGAACCAGATTCAGATCTGCCCACAAAATGACCCCGTATCCGGCCGTTGGTCCACTGTACACCTGGCCCTCAGTGATGCTTCGGGAAATTCCGCAGTGATCGAATACATTGACGGAAAAGCCCATATCCACCACGGTCGGCAATACACTGTAATGACCAATTCGCCCCCATTCGACGAACAGCTAAAACATCTCTCCCAATACCAGGGTTTCGGCGGCCAACTCCCACTACCGGGAACCACAGATGCCGCCGACCGCTTCGTACGGGCAAGCTATTACCTGTCCAAATTGCCTCCGCTAGATTCACCAAAAATCGCCTATGCCGCACTGCTGAGCGTTATGCGCAATGCCGCCCAGCCTTTTGGTACCGCTGATCCGGCGCGACCCAATATTTCAATGACAATATGGCGGACACTCATCGACCTTCAGCGACGGATATACGCGTTTGAATCTTCATTTAGCCCGGATATCGTCTGGATTCACCTGGACAGGGTTAACTTACATCAGTGTCAAAAACTTGATCTCTCTCAAGACAGTTTAGTTGGTGATGTCAGCGGTAGGTTTGTCGCAGCGGAACCATTTCAATTTCTATCTGCTTGACAGCCGCCCCTTGCACAGGGAGCTACGGAACATCTAGATTGCTGAAGAGGTGTACTGCTATTGACAGTCGGTCTATTCAGGTATTATCTAGCCAGGCTATCTAATCCATCATCTGTCTTAGCGACGCCTCTATCTGCCCTCCGCAATAAGTATTTCCCAGTGTACTTCTCTGCTTGTCTAGAAAGGCCTTTATCGACTTGCGCGACTCCACACGCTGGCAGAGGCCGGCGACCTGTGGAGCATGCGTCCGCAGGTCGCGGCCCAATGTGGGGAAGGCGTGTGTCAGCGTGCCAAAAAGTGCGGTGACGGCAATATCCGCCACAGAAATGGTATCGCCGAGCAGAAAACCGCTGTCACCTTTTAGGCCGTGCTTCGATCCGGTTTTTTCGAAGATCTGCATCCAATCCGCCAGTCGGGAGCTGCGGAACTGTTTCCAACTTTCCCTATCCCACATTGTCATGCCGTAGAAATTGGTAATTTCCATCAGCACATCGTTACAGTCGAGAATGCTTTTAAGGGCCAAGGTATGCGTTTCCGCCTTTTGAGGCAGATAGTCGTACTCCCTGGCCAAGTGCATCAGTATCGCCGGCATTTGGGCGTAATAGGTTTTACTTTTACACTCGTACAGATAGGGCGGGGCCATGCCGGGATTTCTGATTGTTAAGCGCTGCTTGGGATATAAGTCCCCAGCTTCACACCTTTCGTACCTGGCTCCCACTTCCTCAAGGAAGAGCTGAATAAAGTTACCCCGAAAGGGCAGATCCCAATAATACAGCTTATAGTCCAACATTTTCTGCCTCCCGATTGCAGCCTTTGTCGCTGATTATTCGTGATGGTCTGCCATCCCCTCCGCCCTGGTCTTGTGAATGGTTCCATCCTTGTGTTCCGGCGGACTGTAAATAGTGTAGAGTTTCAAATCCCGGCTCGCGGAAGTATTGATTATGTTGTGCCGCACACCCGCCGGTATCACCACTGCGTCGTCGGCCTTGATGCTGTGCTCCCTGCCATTGAGAATCAATTTCGCTTCGCCCGCCTCAAAACGAATGAACTGGTCGATGTGATCGTGGACTTCTTCCCCTATTTCCTCGCCCGGCTTCAGGGACATCACCACAAGCTGGCTGCGGGGGCCTGTGAACAGTACTTCCCGAAAGTTGGAGTTCGATACGGTCCGCTCTTCGATATTGACGAGATAGCCTTCTTTACCTTTGATTTCCTCCGCACTCGGACTTGTTGACACAGTCATCGCGACCAGAGGAAGCAGGAACCAGTTGCAAAGCCTCACATTAACCTCCCATCTATTCCGCGAATTCAATCGAGCATCGGTCGGCCGGAAAAAGCTGAATACCGGGGCATCCAACCGCTACAAAAAGCAACTATAGCTTCCGGGACTCCACATCCGGATAACAGCACCCACGGGTCAAAGTGCGCTCTTTCGAATCATAGACATGCGGCTTCGCCTCCCCAGCCCGTCACGGCGCAAGAGCCATTTTTTTCAAAATTACATCCCTTGGCGCATCAAAATTTCACAACGGGCGGCCACCGCCAGTGCAACAGTGGAAAACCATCGGCCAATCCGGTACATTCGCGCTCATTTTTTAACCGCTGACAACTCATTTACTCGCTGCCTGTACGGGGCCCTCATGACCGAAAACTCGCCTTCCACTACCGCCACCACCGTAGAAGTTCGGTACCCTCCACTGTTGGAGCGACTGTTTAAGCTTTCGCAGCGCGATACCACTGTACGCCGGGAATTGATCGCCGGAGTAACCACCTTCCTGGCCATGGCCTACATCATCTTCGTCAACCCGAACGTGATGGCCGCCGCGGGCATGGATAAGGGCGCAGTGTTCACGGCAACCTGTCTGTCGGCGGCTGCCGGTTGTCTGATTATGGGGCTCTACGCCAATTACCCTTTCGCATTGGCGCCGGGAATGGGGCTGAATGCCTTTTTCAGCTATGTGGTCGTCGGAGAAATGGGTTACAGCTGGCAGATTGCCCTGGGGGCGGTGTTTATCTCCGGAATGCTGTTTTTACTGCTCAGTATTTTCCGCGTGCGCGAGTGGATTATCGACAGTATTCCCCTATCACTGCGCCAGGCGCTGGGCGCGGGCGTGGGCCTGTTCCTTGCGATCATAGCGCTGAAGAGTGCGGGAATTGTGACCGCCAGTCCGGCCACACTGGTAACCCTCGGCGACCTCACATCCAGCGACGCGGTCCTCGCCGCATCAGGCTTTTTCCTAATCGCGGCACTGGCTTTCCGGCAGGTGCTGGGCGCGGTGATGATCGGCATTCTCGCCGTCACCGCAATCGCGCTGCTGATGGGCAAAGTGTCGTACAGCGGTCTCGTCTCCGCGCCGCCGAACCTGGCCCCCACACTTCTGCAGCTGGATATTGCCGGCGCTTTTGAAGTGGGTATGGTCAGCGTGATCTTCGCCTTTCTGTTCGTGGACCTGTTCGACACCGCCGGTACCCTGCTCAGCACCGCGGACCGCGCGAAACTGCTGGACAAAAACGGCAAACTGTCCGGTATGGGCAAAGCGCTGATGGCCGACAGCTCGGCATCCGCGCTCGGTTCTCTACTAGGGTCCTCGACCACCACTACCTACGTGGAGAGTACGGCGGGTGTCGCCGCCGGTGGCCGCACCGGCTTGACCGCAGTAACATGCGCCGGACTCTTCCTGCTGGCGCTGTTCTTCTCGCCACTGGTGAGTATGATTCCCGCCTGCGCCACTGCCGGCGCATTGCTCTATGTGGCAGTGCTGATGACTTCCGGGCTTTCATCCATCGACTGGGATGACATTACCGAAGCCGCTCCGGCAGTAATCGCGGCGGTTATGATGCCGCTTTCCTTTTCCATCGCCAACGGCATTGCGCTCGGCTTTATCTCGTATGCAGTAATCAAAACACTGAGCGGGCGCCGCCGGGATGTCAGCGTCAGCGTGTATCTGCTGGCCGCCATGTTCGCCGCCAAGTTTGTTTTCTTCTAGAGGTACATTCGTGAAAAAACACTTTATCAGTGCACAGCAGCTTCTAACCGACTCCTATGCGCTTGCAGAGAAAGTTTTTCAAAGCGGTTTCCGCCCCAACTATATCGTCGGTGTCTGGCGGGGCGGCGCACCGGTGGGTATCGCGGTGCAGGAATTACTACATGTAATGGGCGTTGACGCCGACCATATCGCGATTCGCACCTCCTCATACACGGGTATCGGCGAGCGCGACAAACACGTGCGCGTACACGGCCTGACATATCTGATTAAACGCCTGGAATCCCACGACAGTCTACTGATCGTCGATGACGTGCACGACTCCGGCCTCAGTATCGACCAAACAATCAAGGATCTGCGCGCGGCCTGCAAAAAAAACACACCGGAGATCCGTGTGGCGACGCCCTACTATAAACCCGCCAACAACAAAACCGATCGCGAACCGGATTATTTCATCCACATAACGGATAAGTGGCTGGTATTTCCGCACGAGATCGACGGCCTGTCGCGCGAAGAAATCCTCGAACACAAGCCCGAGCTTGAACCCTATCTGGACCGAATTGCGACCGCGGTCTGACCTCCTGCCACGCTGGGGGCAATTTAGATTGCCCCCGAATAACAACACTCACCCACTAGCCCCGCCTCCACTTTAAGCCTCCTCATTAACGCAATCTCACCAAAACCATCCAGAAGTCGATATTAGGGGAATATGATTGTTGCACAAAACAGCATTTTTCTACGGCATTACTGCGATACAAAATGTATTCTGACCCGATTTTTTCACTGCTTGTCACTGCACAGCACCACCAGCTGCTTGATGGGTTTAAAAAAATAAGCGGAAATTCCAAGCAGTGAAGGCTATTACGCCCAGTCAATTACTAAAGCTGTTGAAAGCTTGCGGGGATGTACCGCGCCAGTAAATTCCTTTATAAAAAATGGCAAACCCAATCGCCATTGCATTGTCTTCTCAGGGTTTGAGATTGAATACGAAACAGGCAGTTAGTACGGGGGCCCGCAAACCGACGTAGTGATTGTTGATATCCGCCTTACCAATGATAGGGCCAAAGACGAGCGGCGGGCAGCTCTTTGGCAAGTCAATGCTACTAAAGCTGGGGATTGGCGGACCAAAGAACAGCCTGAATCGGTATTGGCCCCCAGCTCTAAAATTCCTGGCAATTCGGATAAGCCAATAAAAGTAGGAATCAATGGACACTGCGATAAGCTGGAGCGCGCGGCCAATATGCTGCCAATACATATCGCTCGAGGAAATAATTCTACTCTAACCGAACTTAAAGACACTGGTTATCATTTGTTCTACGTACCTCAAAGTGGTTCCAATATCAAAGCGGGCTGGAGCTTCATACGTGACCTAGGACGTTCAATTTCCCCCAATAATTTAGAAGCAGCCCGGATACTTGCCCATCATATGAAAGAAGCTCACGAACAAGGCCTCTATGTAGAATGGACAAGTCATCGCGGTGGCTCTAAATTTCTGACTCACGCTATGAAGCTACTTGCACAACGTCAAGTCAAACTTGGAGGGAGACAAAAGATCTTTTTGAGTGATCATACTTCTAGCCATTTTGATGCAGATATTGCACGTCGCGCAGTAGAGATGAATACTAGTGATGCCAAGTGGCACAATGCTACGCCTGGCGCTGCTCAATTAATAGCCGGAAAAGCATTTGGAAGTGCAGAATTAAAATGCTCAATAAATGAACTAATCCACCATACACCAAGCGATCAACGAATAGAAAAAATTATCGATATAATTGCGAAAGGAAAAAAATCATATAAAAAAGCTGCATCAACTGGAAGTATTGCTATTACATTAGCATCGACATATGGACTAAGCGTTGCATTTGCCTCTGCCTTGGTTAAAGCCTTGGGATCAACAATTTTAGCAAGTGTGCCAAGTTTAAACGAGGGTTACCACAAGAGCTCGACTGAACCACTTAAACAGCTAATTAAAAAAGTCAGTTCTTGAAGAATAGGACAAACTTGTGTTGATTGGAACAGAAAAAAAACCCAAAGGCCCTAAAATTAAAACGGGCAGAATTATTGAAAAAAATTTATCGGAGACAAAATTACTTTTTGTCGCTCCAAAGACCAAAGATCCATTCTCCAGCTTAAAAAATTGGGAAAAAGAATCTGACTTCCTGGATATCTACGATTCTAATTTATTCCAAATATTAGAAACTTGTGACAAGACAGGGGAAAAACGCACATTTGCGTCTCACCATGTAGCTCGAGCCTATTCCAATATATGGGAATTCCGCGGCCTCCCTATATTACAAGGCTACTGCGGTCATATAATTTTCCTCATAGATATTGTCAAAGTGGAAGGTTTGCCAATCAATGAGAGCCTTTTCGATAATCGAGTACTGGCAAAGGAGGCATATCGTACGTTTGAATTTGTCAAACTAAATGATTTACATAGAGGACACTCCGATGATCCTTTAGATTTTACTCCTTACCGATGGCCCACTTATTTGGGGCCAATAAACAGTCAATGGCTGGCCAAAAACAAACGAGACTGGCTCTATTTTGAAGATCAGCCTCTAATTAGCGATAGTGAGACAGTCACATGGCACACTGCCATCGATGACAACTACTATTTGAGCTGTAGTTTTGTCATATCTCGCTCGGCAAGAAATGCAGGCAATGCCTACCGCATCGAACAACGCGTACCAAGAGATAACTTCCTAGCACTAATGCACAAAATTATGGACTCCCTGACTCTGGATCTGAACCCGAAGGCCGCGGCACGCCGCGCCCAGGTCCAGGCCCAGCCGGGCGCCAGTGATAAACCCATATTGACCTGTACACCTGAGCAGGTGGAAGAGGCCAAGCATGTGCTCTATATGTGGAGCGGACGCGGATATGAGGAACCGGGTAAAAGCAGGGACGACGACCACCGCGCAAACCCCGAGGATGTAGCGGCCTTTATTGAAGAGCGAATCAAACCCCGTCCGCTGCCAAACAGCTATCCCCCAGGCGAGCTGTTAAAGCTGGAACAACAGCCGACCTAGAGATTAGTAAGCATCCACTAATTAACCTCCTGTCAGCAAAGAAGCTTCGAGGCCAGATGAGAAACTCAGATGATGGGATGAATATTTAGAAATCGTCAGATACAGGGAGTTATCCGGTGGGTTATGGAAAAACTCGTGTGTTTTCGTAATGTTCACCCCATTGTCCGAGTGCCTCGAAACCAACTGCAGCACTCATGTGCATTAATCAGGGCCCACTTACGCTCGATATGGTAGAAGTACATCGGCCGGTGAAAATTTTCGTCTCGCATACCGTCAGCACAAACAACATCCGTATCCATACAAGCAAAGACAAGCAGTTAAAAATTTTTTTCTTTCCTTATATTTCAGCAGTGTCAACTAGTTCTCGATAACCTGACTTCCAGGTGCGATAAAGCGCCCACTACTGCCCTTCCATCGTGGTATAAGGGACGATTGATTTTTCCACAACTCATCCCGGCTAACGCCGAATCTTTTAGCTAGCAATCCTGCGGGGTAAGCATGATCAAAACCGGAAAATTCGCCGCGGCGCTGCTTTGCAGCGCCATTCTTACGGCCTGTAGTCAGGAGTCCAGTAACCAGCCAGTCACCGAGTCGTCTGCCGCGGCGGTGGCCATTAGCCGTGCCGATGCGCCGGGATTATCCGAGGCCTACGCCAAGCTTCGCAAGCAGCAAATTGCCGCGGTGGACTATGAGCTGTCAGTCACCCTCGACAAGAACGGCAAGCAGTTTTCCGGGCTAGTCGTCGCCAATACCAAGTTTAACGGTGCGCTGAAGCAACCGCTGACGATCGATTTTGCCGGTGGCAGTGTGGAATCCGTGAGCGTGGATGGTGCAGAGGTACCATTTAAATACAATGGCCACTTCATCACCATTCAGCCTGAGCACCTGCAAGGCGGCGAGCACGCCATTGCGGTGAACTATCAACACCCCTATTCCACTGATGGCTCCGGCCTGCACCGCTTCGAAGATCCGGAAGACGGCAACGTCTATATGTACACCGACTTCGAACCCTACGATGCCAACCGACTCTTTCCCCACTTCGACCAGCCGAACCTGAAGGCCCACTACACGCTGAATGTGACCGCGCCGCAGGATTGGATCGTCGTCAGCTCCGTGCGCGAGAACAAAATCGAGAAGGACGGCGCGGTGAACCACTGGCACTTCCCGCAGTCAGCCAAATTCTCCTCCTATATTTTCTCCCTGCACGCCGGCCCCTTCCATGTGTGGGAAGATGACGCCGATGGCATCCCCCTGCGCCTGATGGCCCGCAAGACACTGGCGCAATATGTGAAGCCGGAAGACTGGTTCACCTTTACCAAGCAGTCCTTCGCCTTCTTCCAGCCTTATTTTGAAATTGACTATCCGTTCAAAAAGTACGACCAAGTGATCGTGCCGGACTTTAATGCCGGCGCCATGGAAAATGTGGCCGCGGTTACCTTTAACGAGACATATGTCTCCCGGGGTAAAAAAACTCAGGCCCAGCGCATGCGCCTGGCCAACGTGATCGCCCACGAAATGGCCCATATGTGGTTCGGCGATCTGGTAACCATGAACTGGTGGGACGATCTCTGGCTGAACGAGAGTTTCGCCACTTATATGGCCAACCTCTCCCTGGCGGAGAACAGTGAATTCGACAACGCCTGGGAAAACTTTTATCTGGGTACCAAGCAATGGGCCTACCATTCCGACCAGCTGCCCACCACTCACGCCATCCAGCTGCCGGTAAAAAATACCGATGAAGCCTTCGCCAACTTCGATGGCATCACCTACGGTAAGGGCGGCTCCATTCTCAAGCAGCTGCCCTACTATCTGGGTAAGGAAGAGTTCCGCAAAGGGGTAAGTAATTATCTGAAGGACTTGTCCTACCAAAACTCCACCCTGAGTGATTTTATGGGGCACCTGGGCAAAGCTGCCGGCAAGAACCTGGACCAGTGGCAACAGCAGTGGCTCTACCAGGCGGGTCTTAACACCATTCAAGCCAGTTTCCAGTGTGAGAACAACAAGGTCACCAGCCTGACTCTGACCCAGTCTGCGCCGGAAGAATATCCGACACTACGCGAGCAACGCACACAGATCGGTTTCTACAATATGAAAAACGGCAGCATGGTGCTGAACAAGGCAATCCCGGTGCTGTATAAGGGTGAGAAAACCCAAGTGACCGACGCCGTCGGCCTACCCTGCCCGCAGATTGTTTACCCCAACGAGGGGGATTGGGCCTTCGCCAAGGTCAATCTGGACCCGGTATCCGTTGAGAATATGTCCAAGCACATCAACGATATCGAGAAGCCCTTTACCCGTCTGATGCTGTGGCAAAGCCTTTACGACAGTGTCTACGATGCCAAACTGCCACTGGATGAGTACATCAGCTTTGCACTTTCCAACGCTGGCAGCGAGCGCGATATCAATGTAGTGCGCTTGGTTTCCAGCCATTTGGGCCGCGCCTACAGCTACCTGAATCAAGTCGCTATCGACAACGCCAAACGGGATGAACTGCAGCTGGCGATCGAAAATTTTGCCTGGACGCAACTCCAGCAGGCGGCCCCCGGCAGCGACGCGCAGAAGACTTGGTTCTCCACCTTCACCGCAGTGGCACACACCGATGCGGCCCTGGCCCATGCCAAGCAATTGCTGCAGGGAGAAATGACCATCGAAGGTCTGCCCCTGGACCCGGATATGCGCTGGAGCCTGATTACACTGCAGAACCAGTACCTGTACGGCGATTACGAGCAAGCAATAACCCGGGAACTGGCCAAAGATAACTCCGACCGCTCCCAGCTCAACGCCATCGCTGCAGAAGCCGTGCGGCCTCAGGCAGAGAGCAAAACCAAGTGGCTGGAGAACATCCTGCAACACCGCGATAACTTCAAGCTGAGCCAGCTGAAATACGCGGCCTATTCCCTGTTCCCCTCCGAGCAGAGCGAATTCTTCGAAGCCAATGTGGAGCGTATCGTCGCCGCCTTGGACGAAGTGAACCGCAGCGACGCCCCGGAATTCGTCGGCACCTACGCAAGACTCTTCCCACTGAATTGCAGCGAGAAAGGGGTGCAGCAACTGAGTGAGATTTTGCACAGCGGCAAGCAACTGAATCCGCTGTTGGAAAAAGCACTGAAGAACCGCCGCTATGAGAATCAGCGCTGCCTGAATATGGCTGCGATGCTGAGCAACGGCCACGAAGGCTAAACCAGCCCAGTCACCACCCCAGCGCCACCGGGGTGGTCACACCATACTCCCAAGGCCCCGCGGGGCCTTTTTTTTATCCACCTGCATCTAATCTCTATCCCCACGTCGTCAATTTGGAGATTCACCGCTGAATTCGCTCTGTCTAGCTACCGGACCATGAGCAATTCCCGGGCTTCGTGATTTTATAAATCTCAATAGGCGCCAGTGGACCGCCCTGGCGAGAGTCGCATTCCACAAAGCATAGAAAGATGAAGAAAAAATATTTTAAAGCCACCGCCCCCATCCTGGTGCTGGCATTGGGGTATGGAGTGGTACAACTGATGAGTGCCGCCAAGCCGGCACCGGAAAAGAAAGCGGAGAACCCTCGCCCGATATCGCTGGTCTACAACGAAGCGCGGGAAGAGGCCGTACGCCTAACAGTAGCCACCCAGGGGGAGGTGCGACCACACACTGAGATCGATCTTACACCACAGGTATCCGGGCGTATTATCGCTATCTCTGAAAACTTCGCCGAAGGCGCCGGGTTTACTCCCGGCGAAACTCTGGTCCAATTGGACGACGCCGATTACCGCCTGGCCCTGGCCCGCGCCGAGGCTGGCGTTGCCGCCGCCGAAGTGGTGCTGTTGCAGGCGCGGGCAACCGCTGCCATTAAACGCCAGCAGTGGGAGACGGCCAACCCCGGGCGCGAACCCACACCACTACAAGTTAATCAGCCCCAGGTAGCTGAGGCAGAGGCCCAGCTGCGCTCCGCCAAAGCAGAACTCGCGGACGCGCAGCTGAACCTGGCGCGCACACAAATCAAACTCCCTTTCCGCGGTCGCGTTATTCGCAGAGATATAGGCGTGGGCCAGTATGTCACCGCCGGTACAGTCCTGGGCCGGGTTTTTGCCACCGACCGCGTCGAGGTGCGCTTGCCCCTCACCGATGCTCAACTGCAAGAGTTGGATCTGCCTATGGGCTTTGTAGCCACAGAGAGAAACCCCGGCCCACCGGTGACTCTGTCGGCCCAGGTGGGGCGGGATGCGCACCAGTGGCAGGGGCGCATAGTGCGCACCCAGGCCGCTGTGGATCAGCAAACCCGACTGATCTACGCCGTGGCCGAGGTTGCCGATCCTTATGGAGCTGGCGCCAGCAACGGTGTACCCCTGGCGGTGGGGCTCTTTGTTTCCGCCGAGGCGCAGGGTGTACGTGAGCGCCCCGCCCTGGTGCTACCGAGAGAAGCGCTGCGCAGCGCCGACAAGGTTTATGTAGTGGACGAAAGCAATCGCCTGAATATCCGCACCGTGGAAGTGCTGTCCACCTCTAAAGACCGAGTGGTGATCGCCTCCGGACTGACAGACGGTGAGCGGGTAGTGACCTCAGCCATTGCCAATGCTGTGGACGGTATGGAAGTTCAACCCATTGCCCAATTGGCCCGGAAATAGCGGAGCGCACCGATGAACAGACTAATCGAATGGTGGGCCCGCAACAGCGTTGCCGCCAACCTCGCCATGGTGGGGATTTTTGTGGCCGGCCTCTTTGGCTTTGCTGCCATGGAGCGGGAAATGGACCCCCAGGTGCGCTTTCCCGGTCTGCAAATAGTGGTTTCCTGGCCCGGCGCCGCCCCCCAGGAAGTGGAAGAACAGATAGTCTCCCGTATCGAGGAGGCAGTCAGCGATCTGGACAATATCGAATGGGTCCGCTCCATGTCGGCGGAAGGGGTCGGCGAGGTGTATATCCTCGCAGAGCAGAGCGTCGATTTTTCCCGCTTTATGAACGACGTGAAGATCCGTGTGGACAGTATTTCCTCTCTGCCGCGGGATATAGAACCCCCTCGGGTGCAACAGTGGGTCAACCGCAACGAATTTATCCGCGTGGCGGTACACGGCGATTTGGGGGAGCGCAAACTTAAACGCCTGGCGGAACAACTGCGGCGTGAAGCCGCGAGTCTGCCGGCCATTTCTGTGGTGGAACTCTTCGGCATCCGCCCGGAAGAGGTATCCATTGAAGTCAGCGAATCGGCTATGCGCCGCTACGGCCTCAGTTTTCAAGACGTGGCCGACGCCATTCGAGCCAATTCCCTCAATCAATCCGCCGGCACAGTGCGCACAGAAGTGGGCAGTTATCAACTCAAAGTACGCAACCAGGCGGACACCGAGCAGGAATTTGCGGACATTATCGTGCGTCAAACTGCGGACGGCGGCACCATCCGCGTGGGCGATGTGGCCACCGTAGTCGATGGCTTCGAGGACAACGAGATACTCGCTACTCTCAACGGCGAACCAGCGGTACTGATTCAGGTGATGACCACCGAAACCATGGACATCGTCACAGCCTCGGAGTCGATCCGCAATTGGATTGCCGAGCGCCGCAAGACGCTGCCCGCCGGTGCCAATCTCACCCTCTGGACCGACAACGCCGAAGACTTCAAAGGACGCCTAAATACCATCGGCAACTCCGCAGTGCAGGGTCTGATTCTGGTACTGCTGGTACTGCTGTTCACGCTGCGCCCCAAGGTGGCTTTCTGGGTGGCGATGGGCATCGCCACTGCATATGCCGGCGCCTTTGTACTGCTACCCAGTGTGGGCGTATCCCTGAATATGCTCTCCACCTTCGCCTTCCTGCTGGTACTGGGTATTGTGGTGGACGACGCCATCGTCGTCGGCGAGAGTATTCACACCGAGTCCCATAAGAGCGGTGGCGGACTCAGTGCCGCGGTCCTGGGCACGCAGCTGGTGGCCAAGCCGGTGATTTTCGCTGTGGTCACCACTATTTTCGCCTTCCTGCCATGGCTGTTCCTCTCCGGCTCCACCAGCGAGTTCACCCGCCATATCACCTGGGTGGTGATACTGGCCCTGCTGTTCTCACTGATTGAATCCCTGTTGATACTGCCGGCACACCTCAGCAACCTGAAACCACGGAAAAAACTGGGGCGCTTTGGACGCATGCAAAAACGCATCGCCGACGGCATCGTGTATTTTGCGCAGCACCACTACCGCCGCATCGGCAGTTGGGCAGTGGAGCGCCGCTATCTGACACTGAGCATTTTTATCGCGGTATTGATGATTGGTTTCGGCATGTTCAGTAGTGGCTGGGTGAAAAAGAGCTTTATGCCGGAAATCGAATCCGACGAGATCATTGTCAATGTGGTTATGCCCGAAGGCGCCCCCTACAGCCGCGCCCTGGAAGTACTGGCACAGTTACAGGATGCGGAAAAAGCACTTGAAGAAGAGGTAAACCAACGCACCGGCGGTGAAGGCGCGCTGATCGAAAACTGGTATACCCGTTCGCGCCGCGATAGCGTTTTGGCCATCGTCAAACTGGCCCCGCCAGAAGTGCGCGATATGTCCGCCAAAGAAGCCGCGGTTCGCCTGCGCGAATTGATGGGCGATGTGCCGGACGCCAAAGAAGTTTCCGTGCGCTATACACGCGGAGACGACAGCCCCGGCTTCGAACTATCCATCCGTCACCCCGACTTGAACCTATTGCGGGCGGCCACCGCCGACCTGGAAGCACAGCTACGCACATACGAGAGCCTCTATGATGTGCGCAATAACCTGGAGGGTGCCTCAGAAGAAATCCAAATTACCCTCAAACCCGGCGCCGCCAAACTGGGATTGACGCTCGCGGAAGTAAACCGCCAAGTGCGCCAAGCCTATTTCGGCGAAGAAGTACAGCGGCTGCCAAGGGCCGGCCAGGATGTAAAAGTCATGGTGCGCTACCCCCTCGCCTCGCGCCGTTCCATTGAAAGCCTCAAAGACTTCCGCGTGCGCACCAGTGACGGCCGTGAAGTGCCCCTGCTGGCGGTGGCCGAACTGGAATACGCGCCGGGTATCAAACGCATCCAGCGCTGGAATGGCAACCGCGCGGCGCGGGTCATGGCGGACCTGAAAGCCGATGTGCGCGGCGACATCATGAAGGATCTGGACGAGAACTTTTTCCCTCAATGGGAAAAACGCTACCCAGGTATTATCCGCGGTGCCGTGGGACAGGCGGAAGGCGAACAGCGTTTTATCCGCGAAGTGATCGGGCTCTACACTATGGCCTTTTTCGCCATGTACAGCCTGTTGGCAGTCGCCTTCCGCAGCTACTTCCAACCGATACTTATCCTAATCGCCATCCCCTTTGCAATTGTCGGCGCTATCTTCGGCCACAGCCTATTGAACATGACCATGGCGATTTTCAGCTACTTCGGTATCGCCGCAGCAGCCGGAGTAGTGGTGAACGACAACCTGGTATTAATGGATTGCTGCAATCGACTGCGGGATAAAGGCATGCAACCACTGCAAGCCATTGTGGAAGCCGGCGTGGCGCGCTTCCGCCCAATTCTGCTCACAACCACCACCACCATTATCGGGCTTATACCAATGATGTTGGAGCGCAGTATCCAGGCGGCCTTCCTGCAACCCATCGTAGTGGCCCTGGCATTTGGCGTCTTCATGGCCTTCTTTGTGACACTGCTGTTAGTACCCGCACTCTACGCCATCGGCGTGGATATTGTCTCGCTCACTGGTCGCACCCGCGGCCACCTGTTGGGATTACTGCGTGGAAGAATGCCGCCAAGCAGGGCAACAGCAGACTAGTCACGCTTTGTAGCAAGGCCCTTCGGGGCCTTTTTTTGTGCCTCACTATTCAGTGGCCGGCACACCATTTGCAAATAACCATACTTTACGCTCGGCTTCGCCGGGAAACCGCATTAAGCGCAGGAGCAACTCATCACACGCTCCAGGTCGTGATATAACACAAACTAGAAAACACCACGGGCACTGACATATTGCCTCGCCGGCAGTCGGAGAATGCTATGAAGACAAAAAAACAATTCACCAGCGCCTTATTTTGCACATTACTGATCGCCAGCTGTGGCGAAAAGGTGACAACTGCTCCACAGACCTCTGAGCACAACCGCGCACCCGCTGCAGAAGCAAAACCGGACCCTCGTGTTGCCCGCCGCGCGGCACCAGGTCTGACCGCCGCGCAGGCAGCCCTGCGCAGAGCGCAAATCGCCAATGTGGACTACCGAATTTCGGTAACCCTGGACGATAAATCCAACCACTTCTCCGGCCGTGTGATCGCCGAAACCGAAATCGCCCGTCCACTGCAACAACCTCTTACCGTGGACTTCACCGGTGGTGAGGTGCAGTCAGTCAGCATCAACGGCCAGACAATTCCCGTTCAATACAACGGCTATTTCATCACCATAGACGCGGACAAGTTAAAGCCGGGGTCCAATAGTATCGCCATCGAGTACACACATCCCTATTCCACCGATGGCTCCGGTCTGCACCGTTTTAAAGACCCACAGGACGGCGCCGTTTACCTGTACACCCATTTCGAACCCTACAAAGCCAACCGCTTTGCGCCGCTGTTCGATCAACCGGACCTGAAGGCCAGCTACACCGTGGATGTTAAAGCTCCGGCGGACTGGCGGGTAGTAACCGCCACACGCGAAGAAAAAGTTGAGACGCTGGCAGATGGGCGCAGGCACTGGCACTTCCCGGCCAGCAAGAAATTCTCCACTTATATCTTTCCTCTGCGCGCAGGTCCCTTTGTGGCCTGAGGTGAAAAAAATCAGTCCCAGCGCATGTGCCTGGTCAATGCCAAACAATTGCTGGAGTGGGAAATGACCATCGACGACCTATCCCGTGACCCGAATATGCGCTGGAGCCTGATCGCACTACAGAACCAGCATCTGTACGGCGATTACAAGCAAGCGATAACCCGGAAACTAGCGAAAGACAATTCCGACCATTCCCAACTCAGCGTCATCGCCCCGGAATTTATCGACATCTACGCAAGGTTTTTCCCGCTCAACCGCAGCGAGAAAGGCGTGCAGTAGCTAAGCGAAATTCTCAACAGTGGCAAACAACTGAATCCGCTGTTGGAAAAGGCGCTTAAGAACCGTCGCTACGAAAACAATCGCTGACCGAATATGGCGGCACTGCTGAACGGCAATCGCAAAGTCTGAAACACGGCGCCCCCGGCGCTGCGCGGGTTAAACAGTGCCAGGATAGGAGTGCGGGTCCCGATCCCTGGCTCCTCATGCTTTCACGGCCCGCTTACCCTTCTGAGCGGGCCTTTTTATGGAAAACTGTGGCTACATACAACAAAGCTTTACAAAGTACACGAGCCAGCTGGCTTTAAAGCCACAGAGAAATGAGAGTGGTTTTATTCTATCCAAAGACGGCAGTCCAAAGTTATTTGTTTTACAGAAAAACTTGAAATCCCGCTGCTACTGTCAGACTGCGTGCTTTATGCAGATTACTTCTGTCACTGCCTAACTGCAGAAACCAAGCACTACTGTCATCACTAAGGCCCAGCAGCCACTGACCATCGCGCGCTTCATATCCGACGTAAGGGTTGCCGGGCAATCCATCCCACCGTAACCCCGGACGCAGCCAAAATTCACCGAATAGGTAGTCCACATCCACCAGCCAACAGAACCCTTCCCGGGTCTCAGTAAAGAATGCCCTGGCATAAACGGGCATCTTTTGCCGGTAATTTTCTTCTCCGCGGACGCCGGAAAACGCCGGCTCCAGCTCTACCTTTGCAGGTTTTCCCCGATCTACTGTATTGATTGATCCAAGTGTATAAGGCGCATCCTTCCAGTCGACTCGACCATAGAGATCCTGAAGCTGCAGCTTCAACTCCCTGACTTCAGATTTCCAGCTCAAAGTCAGGTCTAGGGTGGCTCCGGTTCCACTGGGCTGCTCAAATCTGTGTTCCAGCAAGCGGTCTTCAGTATAGCGGTAATTCAAATCAGCAGTTCCCGAAAGCAGGCCACTGCCTGGCTGCAGTTCGCCCCGCAGAGAGCCGTCCTGAAAATCCAGTGGCCGTAATAGGGTAACGGCAGGTTCTATTAATAAGCCGTTTTCCCAGGCCCACCGATAAGCGAACTTTACGCCATCCGCATACAAATGCCATACATCCAGTTTAACCCGCACTGCGCCACCGGGTAGCGGCAGGTCGTTTTCTTCTCTGTAATACAAGTCTGCCGTAGCATCGTTAAAGTGCAGTTGATAGTCATAACGCTGCACATAGGCCAGCGACCAGACTTGGTCCCGGTAGGAGAGTTCAAAGCGATTTCTGCTCCAGGCGAGCTCACCGGAGTACAGTCTTCCATTCCAGTCGTGAAGAATACTGTCGACAGACATGGCTTCACTGACAGTACGGCTGGAAAACTGAAGCTCCAGCTCTCCGGCTTTTGATATCTGCGGAAAAAAGTGCAGGCAGAAGACAGATAAACAACTAAAAAGAAAGAGCCACCGATGGCGGCTCTTTCTCAACAGATAGTGGTTATCAGTACAGTGTTTCAATGGTATTGTCGATCCAGTTGACTATGTAAACGTCATTTTCTTCGGCAATGACACCGTAGGTGGTACCGTCCTTCACGATGGCACCTTTGACATTGGAACTCACTTCGGCGAGTTCCAGTTCCATCTTTGTACCCTCGCCATCTGTCAGTACCACACGGCTGCTGTCCTCTCCGGTGTAGGGATACTCAACTCTCAACCTGTCATCACCCCAGGACACATCCAGAGCGGCATCGCCTGACTCATAGCCTGTACGGCGCACGACAAGCTCTAGATCCATTTCAGGCAGATCGGCCGAAAGCCTACCGCTGGTCGCCATGCGCACCGTGAACTTCACATAGCGCCCTTCGGCATTGAAATTCAAGTCCTGCTGCACCAATTCTGACGTAATGAAACCACTGGTTTCGGTGGTTGGAATCATCGACTCATAAAAGCCGTATTCTTCCCAGTAATTGTCGGGAGTGGCCGCATACCACCCCTCACCGGGGACAAAGGCTTGCAGCTCACCCAACAAGTAATCTGTATAAACTGGAGAAAATACAAGACGAATATCCTTATCCAAGTTTGGCCCTTCCAGATATACGCATGTACCATTACTTCTCCAGTATCCACTGTAATTAGACCAGCAATCCTCTTGGCTGATACCTGAAACAGACCGAACAATTCCCCAGAAATCAACTCCTCCCATTACTGGACAATTCGCACTGCCGATAACTTCCAAGCATTCTATCCTGATAAAATAAGACCAGCCGTATTCGCCTTCCTCTAGTGAATATCTGACTGTAGCTTTATTTTCGCCCTCACCGTGAACCAAAGTCAGCGTATTATCCGCCTCATTGTAACTGTAGCTGGTAAGATCACTACGCTCATAGTCGGCGGGGAAATACCCGAATTCCGCGGCATTATCTACGGTGAAAACGACAGATGCCTCTAATGAGTTACCCGTCGTCTTTTCAGAAAAAGATCCCCTCAGCGCCAGTTTTTCCGGATTCAGATACAGTATTTCTTTATTTAATCCCATCTCTTCAAGCTTTACAGACTTGCGTGCACCGAGCTCCATGTCTCCAGAAAAACTCCGGGTCGCGTTTTCCAGTCTCACCTGCAGTTGCAGACCAATGCTGGTGATATCGGGGCCATTTTCATCCTCTTCATTAAATGCACTATCTAGTTCCAGCTGCAACTTGGATCCGTCCTCAACCGTAAATTCAGTGGATCCCAAACCGGCTGTACCATTCACCGCCAGCTCGTTAACCCCATCTGGCAGTCCCATCCCCGTGGAGGAATCACCGGTGAACTGAGGCAGGGCGAGATTCAGACTGATTTTTACCTCATCCGACCCTGTGGAGGAATCTCCGTCCAGATCGATAACCGCATTGCGGACCTTCCAGTTTCCGCCGGAATTCTCAATAGTTCCCTGAACGAACCTGGACAGATATGCGTCTCTATCTGCTTGCTTCTCGGCATAGCAGGCATCCTGGGTCGCCTTGTCCCAGGTTATCCAGGCACAGTTATCTTCACTGTTTTTGGAATCGTAGAGGGCTTCTGCGACAGAGGGGATATCACTTATCAGACTTTGTCCTTCATACTGGACCGCGACCACCTGGCTTGCTAGAACAACGGCGATTTCACTAAATGCCATTACGGTATCGCGGCCTTCTTCATCCATTATCTCTTCGGCGGCGTCCAACTGCGTCAGAACATTTTCAGAATCGTAGCCATCGGAATCTTCCCGCAACTTGGAATTCACTGTATCAACAGTTTCAATCGTAACTCTGCGTACAGTGGAAACCAGTTGCTTGGCTTTTTCCAGGTTGGAATTCAGCTCCGGGGTGAGATCAATTTTCAGAGAACACGAGGTTCCCGTACCACAGACCTGTGCGATCACATCGTCCAGTTTGCTCTGGGAAGCTTCTGCGGCGTCCTCGATACCAGTGAGATTTTGATTCCCCTGTTTTACAGCCGCAGCTACAAGGCTGATCCCTTCGGAGAGAGAGTCCAGAGCTCCAGTTTCAATTATATTAAGGGTGAAAGCGGCTGATAAATTATCCAGGACACCGGCCACATTTCCGTTTTCCGCCACTTCTTCAAGAGCTGCGTTCAACAGGGCAAAGCGCAATTGCTGCTCGGAAACACTGCTTGCTTTAGTGAGGTCTACCGGCTCAATTTCACTGGGGTTCGCATCTAAGCCCAGCATGTTCTTCACATAGGTGTTGGCTGTAGAGATGGACGTCTGGTTGAGAGTAATACCTGCCTTTTCCGCTACCAGAGTAGTCAGGGGCGTAATATGACTGTTTACCTCTGTTGCCGTTTCATCTACGAAGACAACTGAAGTCAGCTGATAATCCAGTGCATAGCGTTCACCAAACTCTATTTTCCCGTCACCATCCGCGTCTTCATCTCCGCCGGAGGCTGTACGGCATTCGGCTATGTCACAGGTTACCAGTGCGCCCTCCTGTGGCTTGAGTACCAACTTTACCGCGCCCGTATAGGTCCCGACAGTAATACTGTAACGCCCCTCAGAATCTGTAGTTGCGGTGCCGATCAGCTCACCATCGCTCCCATAGGCCTCCACCAGGGCGCCGCTGACAATGCCCTTGGCAACCACACCGTCAAGATTTACACCTGCCGGATAAGGATCCGCCCCCGTATCGCCGCCACCCGTGGGATTCGGCGCGCTAGTGCCGCCCGATCCGCCGCCTCCCCCACAAGCAGCCAGTACAACAATAGATAACCCCAAAGCAGCTTTCTTTATCACTGTCACTCTTATTTCTCCCAAGCTGTATAAAAAATATAGCTATTCGCTTATAGAGAACTCCCTTGCTGATACTCAGCAGTGGTTTCTCTCTCGACAGACAGATTTACAGAAGTGAAAAAGCAGTCTTCAAGACCAAAAAAATCTCCCACCAGTTGAAATAAATTATTTTTTATGACCTGGGTAATTTTTTACATCTGTTCTAATCCCCGGCATCCTCTTTCCAGGACAGAACAATGAACGCATTCCAAACCACAGCTGTTGCGCCCTATAATTTTTAGAAGAGTCCAGATCGCTTTACCGCCCGAATACCCTCTGATGCATCCGGCGTTAAAGATTCTTCAAAAAATCAAATAACAGATTCAGGCCATTGGGATATTCCGAAAGCCTAAAACGCGCATGCTACAGCAAAGTACCCGCAGGTTCCAGAAAAATCCAGTTTATCATACCTAAGCGCCCAGAACCGATCAGAGCATACACACAAAGTGGCTGGAGACTCCCACAAAAGAATATTCTTTCACTTAAAGATTCTCTGCAGTCTACCGTTTCCCTGAAACATATCGGCTACAATCCACGACAAAAAAAAGAAGACAGCAGCGTTTATCTGTATACCCACTTAGAACCCTACAAGGCCAATTACGTTGCACCGCTGTTCGACCAGCCGGATCTGAAGGCGAGTTATACCGTTGATATCAGGGCGCAGGGGGACTGGGCAGTAGTAACCGCTACATGAGGGAAAAAAATCGAAACGCTGGCGAACGGGCGCAGGCACCGGCACTTCCCGTGTCAGCAAGAAATTCGCCGCTTATATCTTTCCTCTGCACGCAGGTCCCTTTGTGGTCTGGGAGAGTCGCGCCGGAGATATTCCACTGCGACTTATGGCCCTCAAAACCCTGGCGCCGGATGTCAAACCCCAGGACTGGTTCACCTTTACCCAGCAATCCTTCGAGTTTTACCAAAAGTACTACGGTATCGACTATCCGTTCGATAAATACGGCCAATTAATCTTGCCGGATTTCACCATTGGCGCGATGGAAAATGTCGCCGTGGTAACCTTCAACGAAATCTATGTTTCCCCGGGGCGAAAAAACACAGGCACAGCAGCAGCGGCTCGCCAATGTGATCGCTCACGAAATGGCACATATGTGGTTCGGAGTTTTGGTAACAATGAAGTGGTGGAACGGCCTCTGGCTGAAAGAGAGCTTTGCCACCTATATGGCCAGCCTGGCACTGGCCACCAACAGCGAATTCGAAGACGTGTGGGAAAACTTCTACCTGCGCTCCAAGCAGTCCGCTTATCTAGCGGATCAACTGCCCACAACCCACCCCATAGAAGTGAAGGTACCCAACACTGCCGAGGCCTTCTCCAACTTCGACAGTATCACCTACGGTAAGGGCGGTTCGGTACTGGAGTAGCTACCACATCTCCTCGGCAAAGAAGCATTCCGTCAGGGCGTCAACACTATCTACGCGGACTACCAGTGCTCTGATGACAAGATTACCCAACTGACACTGTACCAGGCGGCGCCGAAGGCACACCCGGTACTGCGCGAGCAGAAAATTCAGCTGGGGATTTACCGCACGCAGGAAGATACCATGAGCCGGGTGGCGGCGGCTCCAATCACCTACAGTGGCGCTGAGACTGAAGTCAAAGAGGCGCAAGGCCAGCCTTGCCCGCAAATTCTTATTCTGAATGACGAAGACTGGGGCTATGTAAAAACCCGTCTGGACAAGAACTCCGTCGCCCAGGCAGCGCAATATATCAATGCCATTGAAAGCGCGTTCACTCGCCTGATGCTTTGGCAGAGTCTGTTCGGCAGCGTCACCGACGCAAAGATGTCTTTATCCGAGCGGGTCGACTTTGCCCTGCACAACGCCGCAGATGAAAGCAATATTAATGTGATCCGCCTGATCGGTAGCCACCTGGAAACCGCCAGTGCCTATATGCACCGCTTCGATATGCCTCAAGAAACGCTCGCAAAATTTTGCGATCAGCGCACAGCTATTCCAGGCCGTGCCACAAGTCAGCGACACAAAGGACACCCTGTACAATAAGGCCTATGCGATGCTGTTCCCGGTGGTATGCGGCGAGGCGGGTATCGCTCAATACAGCCGAATATCGCAACAAAACAAGCCACTGATGCCGGCACTGAAGCGAGTATTAAAGAACCGCCGGCAGCAAAGCTTGTGGCGTGCAGCGATGAATAAACAGCAAGAACAGCCGGATTAATTGTCGACCATATAGAAATAATGGGGCTCTGTTAAAATCAATCACCCCAATTGCCATCCGCGCCCATACGGGCGCGGATCTCCGGCAGTGTGTTGTGGACTTCTTCCACAAAACCCGCCACCGTCGGTTTTAGCCGCTGTTTGTCATAGTGAAGCTCCAGCCTGACCGGGGCGAGCAGATCTTTTAAAGGCCGGAAAATACAACCGACAGTATTCAGCCCCCGGATACACCCCGGCACCACCGACACCCCCAGCCCGCAGCCGACCGAGGTCAGCAATGTCTGCATACTGGCGGGTTCGCTGATCACACGCGGTGAAAATCCCGCTTGGTGGCAGGCACTCAGTATCTGGTCAAACAAACCTATGGCTTCGCCGCGCTGAAACAGGATAAAAGGTTCCTCGGCCAGGTGGGAGAGGTTTAACCTCGACTGTTTTGCCAGGGGATGAGATTCCGGCAATACCGCCAGCAGGGCATCTTCGTAAACCAATTCCGCAGTCAGTCCCAACTCCCCCGCCACCAGCAGCGGGCGCGACATCCCCACGTCAATCCGCCCCACTTGAAAGGCCTCCCGCTGTTGCTGTGCAGTCATATCCGTGAGGACGATATGCACATCCGGGTAGTGTTCCCGGTAGCGGCGCATCAGACCGGGCAAAAAATCCGCACACGCAGAGCTGATATAGCCGATACGCAGCTCCCCGGTTTCCCCCTGTGCGGCGCTCAGTACCCGCCGCTTGATCCCGGACTCCAGTGCCAGCATAACCGATGCCTGCTCCAACAGAGCCTCTCCCGCCGGAGTAACCTGAACCTGGCGGGTATTGCGCCACAACAAGGGGGTTCCCAGCTCTTCCTCCAGAGCCGCAATCTGACGGCTGATGGCCGGCTGCACTGTATTCAGTTCACTGGCAGCTTTCGAAAAGCTGCGCAGTTTGGCAACCCGGACAAAGGTGCGCAAACGCCGTAAATCCATAGCGCCTTACTCTTCAATTAATACATTTTTACTATTACTGATAGAAAACCATAACATTTTTGTTATCTGACGGGATTGCTTAGAGTAGCCGCTCCTCCGGCTAAAGGGGTGCCAGCCCTCTTCCAACCTTTCCCAAGCGAGGCCCGATATGTCTTCCCTGCCAAAAACCGGTGCTTTTGCACTGCTCAGTGTCGCCACTCTGACCATCATGGTGGGTGCCGTCGTCGCCCCCGGTTTGCCTGTGATCGCCCAAAACCTGCAAGTCAGTGGCTTGGCCAGCTGGCTGATCACTCTGCCATCCCTGGGCGCCGTAATTTTCGCGCCGCTCGCCGGCCGTCTGATCGACCGCTACGGCGCCTATCGCTGCCTCACAATCGGCCTGCTGCTCTACGGCCTGATTGGCGCCAGCGGCGCGCTTCTCGAAGGCCTGGTTCCAGTATTCCTGAATCGCCTGGTTCTCGGCGGCATAACCGCCATCGTTATGGCCGGCGGCACAACCCTGATCTCGCACTGGTATCAGGGCCACGCCCGGCTGCATATGATTGCCAAACAGGGCATGGCCATTGAGCTCGGCGGGGTGGTGTTTCTGTTTATTGGCGGGCTGCTGGCTTCTCAGGGGTGGCAATGGCCCTTTGCCCTCTATCTGGTGTCCTGGCTGGTCTGGGCAATGCTGCTTAAGTGGGTACCCGCTAACTCGACACACCGAGAAAGCAGCCCGCAGGAAGCATCGTCAGGGCGGATCTCATCAGCCTTGACCACCGTCTATCTGGCTGCTGCGGTGGCGATGATGGTGTTCTTCTCCGCTATTGTGTCATTGCCCATACGATTGAATGAATTGGGATACAGTGAAGCACAAACCGGCTACCTGCTGTCCTATATTTCTCTGATCGCCGTTATCGCCGCAATGGCCATGCCTTACCTCGCGCGTCGTACCGGGGAGATGAAAACGCTGGTGGTAGCCTTCTGCCTTTTCTCGGTTTGCCACGCTGCTTTCTCGGCCTCTGCAGCTACCGCCATGTTGATACTTGGCGGAACCTTTGCCGGATTCGGCTTCGGTTTTTCCATCCCTCTACTGAACCATATGACCGTTGAGCGCAGTCACGCGCAGGTGCGGGGACGCAATCTTGCCTACCTGACTATGGCCATCTTTCTCGGGCAGTTTCTCACTTCATTTCTGGAATTCCTGCCTGGAAGCAGCGATCAGGTGTTTGCAGTGGCGGGAGTATTGGCTGCGGTCTTTGCCGTACTCTATCTGGCTCTGAGCATCGTGAAGAAGAAACCGCAAGTAACTGGATAAACGCGCAGAGAACCGCTGTTTAATTTGCATAAGCACTGCAGTTGGTGCTGCGGTGCTCATGCAATAGAAAAGCAGTCAAAGTAGAGCGCACAGTGGCAGAAATTAGAAGTTCTTTAAAGCTGCTCGCGGACACTTCTCTCCTGCCTGGCCACCGCCAGATATCCCAGATAGCGCTCTCGAATCTCCCGTACATAATTCACCGGTTCCCGCCCACGCACATAGCCAAAGCGCGCCTGACGGTAGTACTCCGGTTTGGATAGCATCAGCATCGCTTCCTCCACACTGCCGAACCAGCGGTTGGGGTCCTTGCCCAGGCGCGCGGCCAGTTCGCGCGCATCCCGGACATGACCGTGACCGGCGTTGTAGGCGGCGAGGGTGAAATAAATTTTTTGGTCCAAGGGCAACTCGCGGGGAAAGCGCTGTTCCAGCCAGTCCAGGTAGGAAACTCCGGCGCGAATTCCGTTTTCCGGTTCGAATAAATTGGTGATCCCCATCTGTTGTGCAGTGCGCGGCAATACCTGCATCAACCCCTGAGCACCGGCGAAAGATTCGGCGCGGGGATCGAACTGACTCTCCTGATACATCTGCGCCACCACCATACGCCAGTCGCGATCGGCCTGGTCGGCGTATTTGCGCACAATTGGATCGTAGGGGGATAACTGGTCGCCGCTGCGCAGCCGCTCCGCCTGCTGCCGGCGGATACGCTTGGCGTTTTTGAAATATTTGTTATAGGTGACGTTGAAAAACAAACCCCGGTAGTGCTCATCGAGAAAACTGTTTAGCTGTTGCAGCAGTTCCGGCTGGTCCCTGCGCACGGCCCAGGCGATATCCCGCTCACCGGGCAGTTCACCCACCACGGTAAAGTCATCCCGGTAAGTGTGTTCTATGGCCACCAAGTGGGAATCGGCTACGGTATAGGGATACTGCCCCCGCACCACAGCCTCTATCAATTGTTCGGTGGTGGCACCTGGCACCGCCAGCACTTCCATAGGTTCTGCCTGCTCCATCGCCAAAGCGTTGAGGTGGGCGTAAAAACTGCTGAGGGGATTCACAGCCACCTTCTGCCCCGCGAGCAGCTCGGTAATTGCGGTATCTCCGCTATGCTCTTCTTGTTCTTGTGATTTTGCGGCGATCACCTGTTCGGTCACTTTCAGGTATGGGCGGGTAAATACCATGCCCTGCCGACGGCGGGATTCCGTCACTGTCAAGGAAGCCGCGACCATATCGCCCATACCCGCCTTGAGAGCCTCAGCCAGATCCACATCGGGGCCGGGCACCACCATGCTCAAGCGCAGGTCGTTTTCGCGGGCAAACTGCTTGAGCAGATCGTAATCAAAGCCCATCAGTTCACCGCGCCAGATAAAGTATGAGGCGGGGTGGTTACGAGTCAGAACCCGCAGGGTACGGCGCTGTTTAATCTCTTCCCAGTCACGAAGAAGCCGCCGCTGTTGCTGGCTGGCGAGCAGGTGTTCGGCGGTAAAGAATTCGTTCAGGGCGCGCTCCAGTTCCACGGCATCCCGGCGCACCGCCCAGGCAATGGCGCGCTGAGATTCTAGTTCTGTACTCGCCACCAGATCGGGATACGAAGGAAGCAATGCATCGGCGAGGTTGCTATCGATAACTGTGGCCTGGTAATCGCCCTCCGCCACCGCGGACAACAGTTCCTCGTGCTCTATCGGCTCATCCAGAAAAGTGATGACATAGCGATCTCTGCGCTCCTCGGCAGACAGCGTCTGCGCGAATGCACTGCCGCGGCGCACCGCAACCTGCAGGGGGGCTGTAGTATCCTCCGAACGCACATTGCTGCGGGTTACCAAGAGCTCGCGCACATATTGCAGGGCCCGGGTAAAGGCCACCTGTTCAGCCCGCGCTTCCGTGCGGGAAAAATTGGTGGCGATCACATCGCCACGGCCCTGTACCAGAGCGGGAATCAGATCGGCAAAGCTCTCCACATACACCCACTGTGGTTCCAGACCACGGCTGCGGGCAAATTTTTCTGCCAGCTGCCGCCACTCGCTGCTCGGCAGTCCCTCCCGCGGCAGAGCGTCGTCTTGAGGGCCGCGCGGCGCCAGCAGACGCAAAAGCCCGCGCTCGCGGATTGCCGGCAAGTCTCCGAGTTCTGTGTAATTTTGAAAAGCCGGTGGTTCGGGCTCTGCCGGAGGCAGCTCCTGTGCCACTTGCTCCGCCACCGGCGCTGCTTCGATTTCGCCCTGCCGGGAGTCTCTCTCACAACCGGACACAGCCAGGAATATGGACAATATAAAAGCCAAAACCGGAACAGACTGACAGTGCACGTATCTTCCCTTCTTTCTTTTTCTTTGACCTGCACCTGGATTATGCCACGATCGGCGCAAATGCACCTTTCCCGGTACAAATGCACTGCGCCATTGCAGGCACGCTTTATCAACGTGCGGGAGAGAATGCGCCTGGGGAACCTATAATGTGTTCACTTCCTGGCGGTATAGATCTATCGGGGGCCGATGGGAAGTACGGTGATAGGATAAACAGTTCGAATCCGCCGGATAAAAAGAACTATCCTAGAGGGTATGGGAATCTACTCGTGCCTTTTTTAAAGGTTTATCCCACTGTCTGTGCAAAAATCAACGATAGCGTTAATGCGAATTAATCATAGATTCCAGCACATAATTCGTTACCTTGCAGTGGCGTATGCCCCGGCCCGGAGGCTAGGGCACACAGGGTGATTAGCCGCCCGTATGCGCATGCCCACTGTGTACTTTTCCCTTCGCCTGGGACTTGGGCTGCAACTCTGCCAGCATCATTTTTATCTCCTTGTATTCTTCCTCGCTCCCCATTTCGAGCAGCAGCGGCTGGGCGACCTGGGTGAAATATTCGGCATCCTTTTGCATGTACAGTTCGCGCGCCAGCCACTGGGCAATATGTACCTGGCGCGGCGCGCGCAGGTAGGCCTGTTCCAGCATCTCCACATATTTCTCCCGTGGGTAGCCGAGCATTTCCATCGTCATAGCAAGGCCAAACCAGTGGGATGCGGTTTCAGCATCATTGTTGACCAGAAAGACAAATTGTTTCCGTGCTTTCTGCAATTGTTCGCGATCGCGTGAATTATTCGGAAGCATCACCTGACCATTCAGGCTGAGCCAGGCGTCTACCTTTTTGTACCAAAGAGTATCGCGCTGGGACGAAGGTACCTGGGCGAGTAATTGCTCGGCGCGTTGATAATTGCCAATACGGCTTTCCGCTTCCGCCTGGATGGCAGTTAGCTCGGCGCTGTTCACACCCCGGACCCGAGCGTATTGCACCAGTCCGTATAAGCTTTCGAGGTTGTAGCCGGACTGCACTATAAAGTTAGCGATCTCCGCCACAGCGCGCGGTTGCGGCAGTCTTGTAGCCACGGGACTGGCCTCTTGAAAATCCGTTGGAATCCGGCCGCTGACCATATCGAAATGGCCGCTTTCAAACATCGCCTGGTACTGCTTGTCGATCTCCGCCAGTGTCATTCCGAAAGACTGTTCCAGTGCTTCCACCGGATCGGCACCACTGTTGTACGCCTTCACAAATTCCTTAAATTCGTCGGTCTTGCCACTTTCCATCAGCACCCAGTGCGCCAGCATCCAGCCACTGGCATAAACTCTCGGTTTGTCCTCTTCCGAGGTGTTGTAAACCGTCGCCCGCAACAATTGCTCCAAGGGCATGGGACTGGTGAACAGCAGCGTCATGGCGCGCTCGCGGGGAACAGCTCCCAGGCGGTAGCGCCCGTCCGCGGTAAATGTCATGGTGGACATGAATTCGGCAAAACCCTCGCTGTACCAGTAGGGGTAGTGCGTGGTATTGCCGCTGTAGGTGAGGAAATGGGTGTACTCGTGGAAGAGAAACTCCCGCGCTTTCAGCTGCCGCTCGCCAGTACGACCGTCGAGGTTTACCAGCGCATAACTGCCATCGGCCGTGGTGTCGTAGAGACCGTTGGTCACCTCCGCCAGCTCCGCCCCCACCAGCTGCGCATAGCTCTGGCGGTCGGCAGTAGCATAGATAGTCAACTTCTTCTCGCCCGCCGTGGATTCCTCTCCAAACAGACTCAGGGCAACGGCACGGTAGCGCTCCAGATCCGCAACCAAAGTCTTTACTGCGGCGGGATCACCGTTGGTGACAATACGGAAGTGATCGCTGTCCACCTGATACCAGGTTTCCTCCCCCAGAGTCCGGGGGCCGGCACAGGCAGTGAGGGCAAAAACGCAACAAAATACCAACAGCGCGAATGAGCGTGAGAACATAGTTCTTACCACCGAGTTGATTCTTCTGAAGCCCTCCGTGGCGGAACTGCAAAGCCCACACACTACCGGTTTTTACTGTACAAAAAAAGAACAATTTTAGACCACTCACTCAATTCCGTCGGTTTTTTTCGAATTCAGACCGGTCGCTGATGGCACTGCTGATGGATTCGCCTGTGCCACCCAGAGTTGGCATTCGCGCCAATCAGTGAGACTCAGCTCTCAGTTTTCTTTTTGTCGATAAAACCACGATTCACCGGCTTCTATATTTCCCCATGACCATTCGACGTTTATTGGTCAGAAAATAATAATCGACAAAAGAGAGAAAACGATGAAAGTCTCACCGCTACTGGCGCTGCTCTGCGGCGCCCTGCTGACGGCGCACAGCTGGGCGGCGCCGCGCTTTATTTCCAACCTGGATATCATCAGCTTCGACGGCACGGAACTGGACGCCAACCTGTTCGTGCCCGATACACCCCCACCCGACGGCGGCTATCCAACGGTGCTCTTCACCAACAGCTGGGCCCTGGATAAACACCAGTACCTGCTGCAAGCCAAGGCCCTGGCGGAGAAGGGCTACCTGGTGATGAGTTACTCCACCCGCGGCTTCGGAAAATCCGGCGGCCTAGTGGATGTGGCCGGGGACAATACCCTCGCGGATACCCGGGTACTGATCGACTGGCTGGAAGCCAATTACCCGGTCGGCAAACTGGGGATGGCCGGTATTTCTTACGGCGCCGGAATTTCACTGCTCACCGCGGCGGCGGACTCGCGAGTGGACGCGGTCGCGGCCCTGTCCGGCTGGTCCGACGTTGTCGAGGGGCTGTATCCGAACAACACCGTGAACCTGGTTTGGGGCACCCTGCTGGTAAACACCGCCTTCAAGCGCGAGCCGATTGTGGATCAGATCTGGAGTAATCTGCGCAACGGGCACAACCTTTCCGACGTGTTTACATTCAGCGCAAGCCGTTCGGCGCTCAGTTATGTGGACGCGCTCAATGCCAATGGTACCGCAGTGCTGCTGTCGAACAATTTCGCCGACTACCTGTTCAAACCCAACAGCACCATCGACCTCTACACCCTGCTGGAAGGACCGAAAAAGTTGCTGCTTAACCCGGGAACCCACGCGGTGACCGAGACCCTCGGCGGTAACGGCGGCCATATCTGGACCACCAGCTTCCGCTGGTTCGACCGCTATCTAAAAGGAGAAAACAACGGTATCGACCGCGAGCCCAAGGTGGACATGACAGTGCGCATCAGCAATCGCCTGGAGCAGTTTGACGACTTCCCCGTAACCGGCAAGCAAAGCCACTGGTACCTGCACCCGCGGCTGACCTATTTCGGCAACGGCCAGTTGAAAAGCAACCCCTACAGCGGCTGGCGCTGGAGCAACCAATTTCACAGTGGCGCCGACACCGCGGCGGGAACCGGCATCCCGCTGGTGTCCGATGCGCTGGAAGGGCTGGGCATTCCCGTTTACACCTTTATGCCGGCCATCAACGGTTACTATGCCATTGAGTACCAATCTCCCCTGCTGTGGAACGGGATGAAAATCCGCGGCACGCCGACACTGGAGATGTGGATCACACCGAGCAAACCGGAAGTGCAACTGCATCTGCACCTGTATGACACCGGCCCCCTCGGCATGGGCCGCTTGATTACCCACGCCCCCATCACACTGCGCAACGCCCAGGTGGGCCGGGAACAGAAAATTGACGTAGAGTTTTTCACTACCAGCTACGATGTGCCTGCGGGGCACAGGGTGACGCTGGCCATAGACACCGAAGGGCTTATTTACCAAAAGCCCGCGGATACCGATTACGAAATTACCGTGCCCTATCGCAGTGACCGGGTATCCAAGCTGGCGATACCGCAACTGTGATTCCCCGTCCCGGACACGGAGTTTCTTCCCGTCCGGGACTAAATTGTCCCCATCTTCGGCAATCCATTCCCGAACCGGTACAATGCGTGTTTTGCCAAAACCGCGAGAGACCATGAATAAAATTATCCTGCGCAGTCTGCTGGCAATCCCGCTGCTGGCACTGGTGGCCTGTGGCCCATCCGAGAAAGTGGCCGGAGATAAAACAGACCAGAAACCCGCCGCCGAAGCAGCCGCCGGCCTCGGCGAAGCGCCGACGGGCAAGCTGCCCGAGGGCGTGCGCCCCACCGCCTACCGCCTCGACCTGCTTCTGGACCCGCGACGCGACGGCTTTACCGGGCAGGTGGAAATCGATATTCACATGGCCAACGCAGCCGATCACATCTGGCTGCACGGAAAAAACATCCGCGTATCAGAAGCGACCGCATTGCTCCCCGGCGGCAAACAAATACCGGCGCAATACCAAGAAATGCTGGACAGCGGCGTCGCCGCGGTCCGCTTTGGTGAAGACATTCCCGCGGGCACATTCACTCTGCGCATGAACTACAGCGCCGATTACGACCGCAACCTGGCAGGACTCTTCAAAGTGGAAGAGCAGGGGGACGCCTATGTACTGGCGAAATCCGAATCCATTCAGGCGCGCAAGTACCTGCCGGGCTTCGACGAACCGGGCCTGAAAGCGCCCTTCGATATTCGCCTTACGGTGCCCGAGGGCTACGCCGCTATCAGTAACGGCGCCGAACTGAAGCGGGAACCGGCGGGCCAGGGACTGGAAAAGGTGACCTTCGCCACCACGCGCCCAATGTCCACCTATCTGCTTTCCCTGTCCGTGGGTCCCTTCGATGTGGTGGAGAGGCCGGCGATTCCGGCGAACCAATACCGGGACAAGCCTATCCCCCTGCGCGGCTTCGCGCGCAAGGGCCGCGGCGGCGATATGAAATACATTCTCGATGTCACCCCGCGCCTGGTGGAAATCTTCGAGACGGAGCTTGAGCGCCCCTACCCGTTTGAAAAACTGGATATCGTCGCCGCGCCTCAGTGGCCCAGCGGCGCCACCGAACTCTCCGCGGCCATCACCTACCGCGAGCAACGCATACTGGTCGGCGATACCCCGGCCCCCGGCGCGCGCCTGAGCCTGCTGGGTGTGCACGCCCACGAAATCGCCCATATGTGGTTCGGCAACCTGGTCACCCCGCCCTGGTGGGACGACCTGTGGCTGAAGGAGGGCTTCGCGACCTGGGGCACACCTCTGGCGCTGACCATCTTTGAACCCAATGGCGGTCACGATCTCAACGCCGCGGTGCGCGCCATCAGCGCCATGCAACTGGACTCCTTGGCCAGTACCCGCGCCATCCGCGAACCGATCGCAGACAACAACAATGTCCGCAACGCCTACGACGCCATCACCTACGCCAAGAGCCTGGGCGTAATCCACATGGTGGACAACTACTTCGGGGCAGATAAATTCCGCCCGGCACTGGGCCGCTATATTGAGAGCCACGCCGACGGCGTGGCCGACGCACCGGACTTCTACCGCGTGATCGGCGAGGAAACCGACAGCCCCGCGCTGACCGAAACCTTCCGCACTTTTGTGGAGCAAAAAGGTGTCCCGCTGCTGGATATCGCCTTGGATTGCAACAAGCCGGGGGCAGCAAAATTGCAAATCGCACAGCGCCGCTACCGCCCGCTCGGCTCCCCCATTGCCGACACGGATCAGCGCTGGAACATCCCCTTCTGCTTTAGCAGCGATACTGAGACGCAGCAGTGCCTGATGCTGACGAAAACCGAACAACAGGTGGATATTCCCGGCGGAAGCTGCCCCCAGTGGGTAATGCCCAACGCTGAGGGCAGTGGCTATTACCGCTGGACCCTGGCGCCGGCACAGTGGCAGGCACTGGCGGAGCACTTTACCGACTTCTCGCCCAGCGAACAGTTGTCCATTATCGACAGCGCCTTCGCCGCCTTTGAGGCCGGACAATTGCCGCAGGCCCAGCTGCTGGCGGTAGTGCGGCAGTCCGCCCATGCGGACCAGCGGCAGGTGATTGTCGCCCCGCTGCGCTATCTGCAGAAATACCGCGGCAGCTACTTGGGCGAAGAACAAAAATCCGCGTTTCTCAATTTCACCCAGAACCTGTATCTGCCGATACTGGAGAGAACCGCCGGCAGTGCGGACAGCGAAGAGCAGCTGCTCCACAGTGCGTTGCTCAGCTTTATGGCACTGACTGCCGGCGATGGCGACGCGCGCAAAACGCTAGCGGACAAGGCCATCGCCTTTACCGGTTACAAGCGGAAGCGCGATGCTGAAGCGCTGGACTCCGATCTCTACGAAGCTGCGCTGACCGTGGCCGTACAGGATACGGACGGCTTCCTGGACCACTTGATCGCAATGCGTGCGCAACTGGACGACCCGCGTTTTGAAAGCGCCAGTGCCAACGCCATCGGCCGCAACCGCAACCCCAAACAGCTGGATAAAATCCAGCAGCTGGCGTTGAGCGGCGACATGGGCACCCGCGAAGCCTTCGGACTGATCCAGCAGGCTCTGTCGGAGCCGGCAGTGCGGGAGGCGAACTGGCAGTGGCTGCAACAGCACTTTACCGAGGTGGTAAACAAGGTGCCCGCACAGTGGCGTCGCCAGACGCCGGCCTTCGCCCGCGCCTTCTGTGACAAAGGCAAGCTGACCGAGGTTCGCCAACTGTTTGCGCAGCATGGTCAACTGGCTCCCGGACACCAACGCAGCCTGGCGCAAACCGAAGAGCAAATTCAGTTGTGCATGGCATTGAAAGAAAAAGGAGAGGCACTGTTTGAGGCGCTGCCTTTGGCCGCCAACTAAAAACTTTGCAGGTGGTCGCGGTTTCGGCCGCGATCACTGCATCCTGCCGAGAAACCTCTGGTTAATTCGCCTGAGCGCCTCATCCGAATTCAAGGTATTTTGTCGTCAAGGCGCAATTAATCAGCGGCGCCCTAGCTTACATCCACCGGGATTCCTCCCTCGCGCAAAATTTCCGCCAGCGGGCGCAATTGTTCCCGGTAATGCTTCCACTTGCCGATAGAGGAGCGGTAAACCGGCTGGCGCACCTGTGCGGCACTGGCAGTAGCGGTACCGGAGGCACTGGCGCGGTGGAATTCCAGGCAGCGACTATCCCACGGCAGACCACAGAATTGCAGCAGGGCGCGGGCTTCCCCTTCCAGGTCACCCACCAGTTTTTCGTATTCCAGCGCGTAAAAGTTCTCCGATACCAGTTTCGTCCAGTGGTCCATCAGCGATTGATAGGCAAGGTAATAAGCACCCAGTTCCCGCTGATCATAGGAAAATGGATAGGCGGTTTTAAACAGCGTTTTATAGATGGCGTAACAGCTGTCCATGGGATCGCGCCGCACGTGAATGATTTTTGCCGCCGGCAGGGCCTTGCGGATAAGCCCCACGTAGAGAAAATTCATAGGGTTTTTGTCGATTATGATTCCGCCGCCCAGCTGCCGCGCCCTCTGTCGCAGCTGATCTGCATAGTGTTTTCCGAGCGCGCCGAAGTCGATGGCGGCGGAGTTACGCACAAACGCCAATTTGTCCGCACCGATACCCGGAAATTGCTGGGCCACCTGATGGCCGAGCAAGCGCGCGAAGGTATCCGGCTCCCCTGCCGAAACAACACCGGGCACCGCGGTCAATATTCTGTCCACCAGGGTCGTCCCGGTTCTCGGCATACCGAGAATAAAAAGAATGCCCTCTCCCTGTGTATTGTCACAGCTCTGACCATCCATCAGAGCGGCACCGTAGGTGGACGCTATCTCGGCCATTACCGCTAAATCCCGCTGCAGGTTGTAGCGAATCCCGGCGCGGCGCGCTGCGCAGCCGCGTTCCAGTGCCGCGAAACTCTCCGGGTACAAAGCCAGATCTTCCAGTTCTTTCGCCAAGGCGAAATTCAATTGCACCCGGGCCCGCTGCGGCAACCCCGGCCGCGCCAGCAGCTGGCGCAGCTGTGCAATATGATTGTTTTTTTCCGTCTGCCTGCGCAGATCGCTGCGGTTTTTATAGGCTTCCCAGTCCTCCGGCACCAGGGCGATGGCGCGGTCGTAAAGCCTTTCCGCGCGCTCCAGATCTCCCATGGCGCGGTTGGCGGCAGCGCAGTTAAAAATTATCTGCGGGTTCTCCGGTGCTAAGGAAAGCGCCCGTTCGTAGTTTTTGCGGGCATGGTCATAGCGGGCGCAAAGCGTGTAGATATAACCCGCCTGTGTCAGCAGGTCGATGTCTTGCGTGCGGCTCAAATCGCAGTTGTCGAGCGCTGCAGCGGCACCGGCCAGATCCCCCGCGCGCAGCAATACACCCGCCCGGTGCACGGCGACACGGAAGTAACCGGTGCTGTCACCCGGCAACAGCGCCAGCGCCTGCTCAAGGAAATGCAAGGCCCGCGGGAAATTCCCCTTGGCAACGTGGATATCCGCCAACAGGCGGCGCGCTTTGATCGCACCGCTATCTACACGCAGAACTTCCTCCGCGGCCCGCAGCGCCTTGTCGAGTTCTCCCGCGCGGAAATAGGCTACCGCCGATGGATACAAATCGCTTTTGTTCACATTGACTGCCCGCAAGCTCCGATTGGCCTGACCTTAACAGATTGCGTTGCTACGGGTAAAAAAAAAGCCGGCCTCGGAGCCGGCAAAAGTTGGGGTGATAAAACCCACAACTCCGGGACTTTAGAACCTGTACGAGGCGGACAGGCCCACTGTTCTCGGCATTGTGATGAAACTACTGGAGGCGTCATTCTCATAGTTGTAGTTGAACCACTGCGACTGATTACCGGCATAGTTCGGCCCCCAGGTGGCAAAGGTTCTAGCCCCGGTAATACCTTCTTCATTGGTCAGGTTTTTCGCATACAGATCCACGTTCCACTGGTCGGCGGAGAGAGAGACCGAGGCATTGACCAGAGTGAATCCATCAAGCGTTGCCGCCTCCCGCGGACTACTGGAGGCACTATTCTCAGTCTCAGACTGGTAATAGCTGCTCAGCTGGTAGTAAAGCGACAGGCCATTGCGCAAAGAGTGCAGATAGCCCAGCCGCGCCGTCATGGCGTGTTCGGGAATACCGGGCAGGCGCGCGCCGGCTTCGCGGGTGGTGAATGTGGCACCGGGGAAAACCAGATCCTCAGTCAGCTCCGCATCGACATAGGTATAGCTGATGCCGCCGTCCAGTGCGTCGGTGAACTGACCGCTCAGGGACAGCTCCACGCCCTGGCTCACCGCTTCATCCCCGTTGACCACCACGAAGTAGCCAGATACCGGGCCCGATGTATTCAACTGCACATTATCCCAGTTCACCCGGAACAGGGCGGCGTTGTACTGAAGGCGGCTGGCCAGTGTCCCCTTCGCGCCCAGTTCGAAGTTGTCCACAGTATCCGCTTCGTAACTCAGCAGCCCCGGATCTTCCGGAAAGGGCCCGGTGGTGGAAACGGCGTTGGCGCCGCCGCGCCGATAGCCCTGCGACCAAGTGGCGTAGAGCATGTCACTCTCCGTCAGGTCGACAGCGGTATTGAATTTGAAAATGGTATCGGAATCCGAGAAGGACTGATCGAATTTGTCAACGGTGCCCCAGAACGGCAGATCGGCGAGGCTGTCGATATCGGAGTCCACCTCGAAGCGGCGCGCGCCGGCGGTAATCTGCCAGCGATCGGATAGGTGGAAGGTGACTTCGCCGAAGAAGGCGGTTTCCACATAATTCATCTGGCGGCTGTAACGCCAGTCCACATCGCCCTCGGTATCCATACCCCACCAGTAGGCGTACCAGTCGGCACCGGTCTCCGGAAGCCAGGGTCCGGCTTCCCATGGGGGAATACCCTCGGCCAGGGAGGCGACGACCCAATCGTGCAGCCCGGGTGTTTCCGAAAGCTGGGTCATGCCGTAATCCTGATCCTGATAGTAAGCCCCGACAATCCAGTCCACCGCACCATCAGTGTTGGAGACCAGGCGGATTTCCTGCACCAACGCGCTGTCCTCGAAAGTGCGGGTAGCCTTATTCAGCGGACGGGGCGTACCGGCATAGTAGAAGCCGAAGCCCGCATTGGCATAAAAGCCGGTGTTGTCGGTGACCGCCATGGCCTGATTATCGTAGTCGGACGTGCTCGAGGTCAGGGTGGCAAAACCCAGGTCCACCTCGACCTCCAGGCTCACAAGATCCACTTCGCGCTCGGAGGGTTCCAGGATCAAACCACCGAATTCGTAGTCGTCCATGCTCTCGGTCTGCTGCCGGCGGCCGCCGGCATCACCCTCCTGGGTGAAATAATCCAGTTGCGCGGAAAAGCGATCGCTGGGCTCTATGCGAAAACTCGCACGGGCGTAGTCCACATTGACTTCGTCCGCGTCCTCAATGTTTTGATAGAGCGCGGGGCTGTTGACAATATCCGCAGCGTCCGCGGGCACAGGTACGCCGC
This sequence comes from Microbulbifer thermotolerans, assembly GCF_001617625.1. NCBI lineage: Bacteria > Pseudomonadati > Pseudomonadota > Gammaproteobacteria > Cellvibrionales > Microbulbiferaceae > Microbulbifer > Microbulbifer thermotolerans. The sequence continues at coordinate 3,476,693 of NZ_CP014864.1, forward strand.
TTGCGTCCACCACATAAGCATTGGCGTAGTCGATAATGCCCGCGCGCTTGAGCGTGCCGTAAGATATACGGGCCGCGGCGATTTCCCCCATGGGCAGGTTAATAATACCGTCCACGCCGTGATTCCAGCCTTCGGAGCCCTCGCTCTGGCTGTAGTAGCCCGATACATTGCCCTCAAATTTCCCCATTTGCGGCGCGCGCTGGATATAGCGCACCGCACCGCCCAGGGCGCCGGAACCGTACAGGGTTCCCTGGGGGCCGCGCAGCACCTCCACCCGCTCAATATCCCGCAGGGAAAGGCCTACAAACAGTGGCGTATTATTCAGGTAGGTGGCAACTGGTGGCGCTGCGCTCAGCTGTACATCCCCCTGGGCGCCCGCATCAATGTTGACGCCGCGCATCAAAATACCGTTCACCACCCCGCCGGAGCGCCAGTCGCGGTCTATGTACTGCACGCCGGGAAGGGTCCGCATCAATTCGGAGACTTCCTTGATATTGGCTTTCTCCAGGTCCTCTCCCGATACGGCGGTAATGTTATAGGGGACATCTTGAATACTTTCGGCGCGGCGGGTGGCAGTGACGATAACCTCTTCCAGAGCCGATTCCTGCGCAACCGTATGTTGTGGTACAGAAAACAGCGTGCCGGCGGACACTGCGGCGACCGCGCTCGCCAGTGTTTTCTTACAAAACCCCAGATTGCTCTGCTGCTTCATGGTTCCCTCTGCTTTTTATCGTTTTACCCAACCGCTCCCTCTGGTTGTTATGCTGATGCTACACAGACGGGAGCGGAAACCTAGCGCCAGTTTACCGGGAACGCATGGTCCAGATGAGCCTGAGGTTTAATCTCGCGCCTTTAATGGACCCAGGGCCTCGTACGCGGGCGAGAAGGCACCGGGTTCATATTGCGGGTAGCGCACCTTCCCATCGCGGAAGCTCTTCAGTGTCTGCCCAAGTCCTTTCACCCCGTGCTCGCGCACTTGCCTGACCTTGGCCAAATCCACCTCGAAAGTGATGACCTCTTCCGCTACGGAGGCCTCGTAAATCACCTCTCCCTCCGGCCCCACGATAATGGAGCGGCCGACGCCCTGGTTCCCCGCAGAGTTGACGTCCACGATGTAGCACTGATTGGTAACCGCACTGGCGCGCACAATGGCTAACTCCTCCGCGCGGTCGATGGTGTCCGTCTTGGTCGGGTGAATAATCACCTCCGCCCCCATCCAGGTAAGCGCGCGGGTGGTTTCCGGAAACCAGATGTCATAGCAGATGGAAACCCCAAAGCGCCCCACCTCAGGAATATCGAAAACCAAAAATTGATCGCCGCCAGTCACTCCCTTTTCGTAGGGCAGGAAGGGATAAATCTTGCGGTAACGGCCCACCACTTCCCCTTGTGGGTTGATCACCGGCGCGGTATTGAAAACAGTACTGCCACACTTTTCATACATGGAACCGGGCACCAACCAGATGCCCAACTCTCGGGCGACGCGGCAAAAAGCGCGCTCCTCGTCCGAGGGCAATTCACGGGCATGGTGGACACCGACGCCGCGCAGGGCCAATTCGCTCAACACAATCATCTGAACCCAGGGAAAGCGCAGTTTGGTTTTCTGAATACGCTCCAGCAGCCTTTCCAGGTTATCCGCATCCGCCAGGTTCAGCTGCAGCGCGGCAATACCAAAATATTTATTCACTTCGCTCATTACCAACAGTTCCCACTTGTCGGATAGGGAACCTCTGATTCATTCGCATGAACGCTTTAGCAATATCAGGCGCTCAGACAACGGGACGAGCTTTGGCAACAGCACTGCCTGTTGCTCCACCGGATATGCTCCTCTACCCGGCAGTTTCGAAATGTCCCCATTACCTGCGACCGACGAGTCTTTATCGTCAAAAAACGAATAAACAGAGATCCCTTAACATTTTTTAACGGTCGGTATCTTGGAGGATAGAAACGTCCGACAATAGGGCCAGTTGCTCTGCCCGCATGAGGCCAAAGCGAATTGGCTTCTGTTTTTTTTCCGAGCTTGATGCTATGGACTGGGTGCATCTGGCACTATATTCTCTTTGACAATCAGTTAGGGAACCCCTGATTTATTCGAGTGAGCGGTGCGATCAAAAATGTACCAATACTTTCCTTTGGTACTACCGTTCGAAATGATGAATCCATCACTTGAATTTTTTGCCCGGAACGCATCGCTCAACGGTTCCCTGGAAATGCCAGGGCCTGCCGCTCGGAACCCATGTCCCAATAATAAATACACCAGGAGTCACCATGAGCAACAACGCAGAAAGCCTGGCCAACGATGCCGGTACAACCCCACAAAAGGCGATTGAGAATTTTCCGCACGCCGCCCCCCAGGGCTGGATCGCCAGCCTGTTACTCGCCTTCCTTTCCTCCGCCGGTCTCTATTACGTCAATATTTTTCCCGTCATCGTCAATTCTCTGATGACCGGAGCCGGACTTTCCGCGGCCCAGGCGGGAGAAATAACTTTTGCCAACACCATGGGTGCAGTTATCGGTGCCTTTTTAATATCAATTCTGGTAAAGAAAATTCCGCAGTGGAAACTGGCCGCCTTTGTCCTGCTGCTCTGCTCCATCGGCATGGATCTGTTAACCATTGTGCTCGCCAACCTGGAACTGCTGATCCCTCTGAGGCTGGTACACGGGATGCTCGGGGGCGCACTGGTGGGATTGGGTTTTGCGGTCATCGCGCGCAGCGGCATTGCGGGCCGCACCTACAGTATGGTGCTGCTGGTGCAGTATATTGGCGGCGCGCTGGGCTTGCGTTTCCTGCCGGAGCTGGTCGCGCTATACGGCACCTATGTGCCCTTTTTCGCGCTGATTACTTTCAGTTTGGTAACGCTGGCGATGTTGCCTTTCCTGGCCGACTATCCCTTGCCATCGATAGAAGAACAAAAAAAGGCTGTATTCAATGCAAAAGTGGCGCTGGCCCCCATGCTGATTACGCTGGTAGCGCTGTTTTGCTTTCAACTTTCCAATATGGCCCTGTTCGCGTTTATTTTTGATCTGGGCAAATCCTTCGGGCTGCCACTTACCTTTATCAGCCAGACACTCTTTTGGGCCAACTTGGTTGCCATCGGCGGCGCTGCCCTGGCCGCCTATACGGGCCAGCGCTTTGCCCTGGCTCCGCCGCTGGCCATCGCGCTGCTCGTGACGCTGGTGGGCTTGGCAATGTTTATTTTCAGCGACCTGAAACCGGTGTTTGTCGCCGCCAATATAATCACAGGAATTACCTGGGCTTTCTGTGTACCCTACTTTCTGACCATGGCGTCCAGGTTTGATGCGGCGGGACAAATGGGAGCCTTCGGCGGCTTTGCCTCGAAAACGGGACTGGCCTGCGGCCCGCTGGCGGCCGGCTATTTTATTTCCGCCAGCGGCAGCTATACGCAATTAATCGCGATTACTTGCGGCATCCTGGTGGTGTGCCTCGCGGCGCTGCCGGCCGCGTCGCGGCTCGATCGGGCCGCAGGCTGACTTCCCGCGCGCTATAGCACCGGCGGACTGACGAAAACTATCGCGCGTTTACTGATTTATTCGTGCACAAGGATAGCGGTGTCGATCAGTTTGCCCGCTGAGTTAAACCATTTAATACGGTGTTCTTCCGCAACCACATAGAAACTTGCCTTGCGCCCATAGGACCAGTTGCGCCACTGGCGCACCCAGAGGTCACCCTCCAGCCACCACCTCCCGGTATCGGTTTCATCCACGTCCACATCGTTACGGGAATAGCCGAGCATAGTGCCGTCGGGCATTAATTCAATGCGATATGACTCTCCCAGAGTGTTGGTGCCGAGCAGAACCGCACCGGGAAATTCCGCGCGCAGATCGTCGGCGCTGAGTCGGCGGCCTGTGGCCGTTTCCAATGTTTCTTCAGTAGCGGAGACTTCGCCATTGATCAGCTGTGCTAACAGCCGGACACCGGCTTCGATTTTTTCCGCTTCAATGGAGGAAAAGCCAATGCGCAACGTATTGCTGCCCTGCACGGTTTCCACCAATAACCCCTCCTGCTCGGCGCGTTGTTGCAGCTGATCGGCATCCACGGCCTCGGGCAGCTGCAGCCAACATGCGGTGCCGCAACTGGCGCGGCGTACCTTCAGCTTCGGGAGGTAATACAACAGCGCCTCGCCAAGCGCCACCCAGCGCTCGCGCAGCTGCTGCGTGATGCGGAAAGTGGCCGCATCCAGATGCCCGGAGGCAACAAACTTCGCAAGCAACCGCTGATTGATCGGCGGCATGCGCTCCCGCAGGGTATAGCGCAGCGCACGCAACCGCTGGATCACCGGTTTGGGGCCGACAATAAACGTCAGCTGCATACCGGGATCAATAATCTTGGGGAACTGATACAAGTAGATGACCGAACGGCCCCCACTCATGCTTTTCAGCGGTGGCAGCGGGCTGCCGTGGTAACAGAATTCATGTTCGCAGTCATTTTCAATAATCACCGCGCCGCGCACCGCCGCCGCCCGCAGCAGTGCACGGCGGCGTTCCAGCGTGGTGGTGACCGCTGTGGGATTGTGGGCATTGGGCTGCAAAAACCAGCAGTCGCTGTTTTGCAGCTCCTCTCCGATCAGCGGGCCGTCACCGTCCTGTGGCAGCGCCTCTATTCGCGCTCCGGTGCGGCGGAAGATCTCCTCGGTTTCCGCACAGGCGGGCAACACCATACCGAGAGAACGCTTTTCCCCCAGCAGCAGCTGGCCGAGCAAGTAGCAGGCCTGCTGTAATCCGCTGGTCAACAGGATCTGCCCCGGTTCCACATAGATACCCCGCCTCGGCAGTAGCCGTGTGCAAATCTGCTCGAGCAGCTGGCGGTCATCTTCATTGGCCCCAAGGGGCGCCCACTGGGCCACTTCTCGCGCGCTATAAATATCCCGTGTGCACTCGCGCCACTCGGCGCCCGGGTAAAGACGCGGATCATACTCGTTGCTGACAAATGGAAAGGGATACTGCAGCCAGTTGGCGGGACGCGGCTGCAGGGCGCGACGACTGACGGACACAGCGTTGCAGTGACTGCGCCAAAAATCGCGATCATCGTCACTGCCGGCAGTCGCCTCGACGGAACCGGTGTGGCTGATCAGCCCCTGCTGCTGTATCGCTTCGTTGACGTAGAAACCGCTGCGTTCCCGCGTAAGCAGGAAGCCGTCATCTACCAGCTGTTGATAGGCGAGTACCACCGTGTTGCGGGCAACCCCCAGCTGCTCCGCCATACGGCGCGAGGACGGCATCTTATGGCCGGGGGGAATGCTACCGGAAATAATACCCTGAATGACTTTTTCCCGTATTTGCGCCTGCAGGCTCTTTTGCGCCTGCGGGTCCAATACGATCAATGGTTCCGCCATTTGTGCCGCCGTTATTTTACACTGCCATCCGGCAGCGGTTTGTTATCGTACGGCGAGAATAATGCCCCCGGCAATAATGGCAAATCAAGCGGTAGGGCAGCGCCGACTTCGCGAAAATAGTTAATAAACCTGCTGTTGTTTCCGCAGGCGAAGTCCCAGCCAGATCATTGGCAGGCCGAACAGTATGGCGTAGAGGCCGATCAGCCACACCAGCGCCAAGGCTCCGGCCGATGGATTGACTAGAATTGCCAAACCGAAAATCATCGACAAAAGACCTATCGCCATTAACAGCCACTCGTTGTGGATCTCCCTGCGCAGAAGAAAAGCACCGATGATCTCAAACGCCCCGCGCACCAAGGCCCAGGCACCGATACAAATCACCAGCACCAGCGCGGTGAGTTGGGGGTAGATAAAAGTAAATATACCCGCCGCAACACTGACCAACCCGGCGAGGACCAGCCACCACAATGGCATGGCTCTATGCCGCCCGAGGACCGCGGCAATCAAGGTGACGAAGCCGTCCAGCAGAACATAAATCCCGAACAGCAACACCAGGGTAAGCAGCGACAAGCCCGGCCAGATAAAACACAATACCCCGAAGGTTACGCCGGCAATACCGCGCAGCAGCAACAGCCACCAGTTTTCCGACAACACCCGCAATATCGGCCTTGTCGCCAGAGTGGGTTCCAAGTCGGGATCGGATACGGGATGGTTGCGCATCGCTTCGGCCCCTGTCTGCGCTGGCGATAAACCATTAAAAGGTCACCGCCCTCAAAATCCAAGTTTTTCGAAAAACTGTGCTTTGAATTGCGCCGATGCGGTAACAAAAGGCCCAGGGAAAGCGGAAAAAGCCCACGGCACTCCTCCGCTTTCCCAGCCGCATCAAGCCAGTGAAGTAATCACACCGCGCAGCTTGTCGACGATGGCATCGATCTCGTGCGTCTCAATAATCAGCGGCGGAGACATGCACAGGGCATCGCCGATACCGCGCGCCATTACCCCGGCATCCCAGGCCATGCCGGACACCTTGCCGCCGAACTTGCCCTTCAGATTTTCCGGCGCGCGCAGCTCGACCGCGCCAACCAGGCCATAGTTGCGCACATCGATCACATTGTCGAGTTCGGCCAGACTGTGCAAGGCCGCTTCCCAGTGCTTGCCGATGTCGCCGCTGGCACGGGTGAGCAAGCCCTCGCGTTCGTAGATGTCCAGTGTCGCCATGCCCGCGGCGCAGGCCACAGGGTGGGCAGAGTAGGTGTAGCCGTGGAAAAACTCCACTGCACCTTCCGGCGCGGCGTCCATTACCGTTTGGTAAATTTCATCTTTTACAAATACGGCGCTCAGCGGCACTGTTGCGTTGGTAATTCCCTTGGCGGAAGTGATCATATCCGGCGTCACCCCCCACTCAATGGCAGCAAAGGCGGAACCCGTACGGCCCCAGCCGGAGATGACCTCGTCGAAAATCAGCAGCAGATCATGCTTGTCGCAGATCTCGCGCAGGCGCTGAAGATAGCCTTTCGGCGGCAGTATCACACCGCCGGCACCGGAGAAGGGCTCAACAATCACCGCGGCAATCTGATCCGCACCGTGGAAGGCCACCAGACGCTCCAGGTCTTCCGCCAGCTCCACACCTTGTTCCGGCAGGCCGCGGCTGAAGGCATTGCGTTCAATATCCAGCGTGTGGCGCATGTGATTGGCCTTCACCGGCTGGCCGAACGTCTGGTAATTGGGCGCAATTCCGCCCACGGAGATACCGCCGAAGTTTACCCCGTGGTAGCCCTTCTCGCGGCCGATAAACATGGTGCGGGTTCCCTTGCCACGCGCACGCTGATATTGCAGGGCGATTTTCAGTGCGCTTTCCACCGCTTCGGAACCCGAGTTGCCAAAGAATACATGGTTGAGGCCGTCGGGTGTGTGCTTTACCAGGCGCTCGGAATATTCAAAACTCAATTCGTGTCCGAAATTAAAAATAGAGCTGTAATCCAGCTTTTTGGCCTGCTGGTAAATGGCCTCGGCAATCTCCGTACGGCCGTGACCGGCATTGGAACACCAGAGACCGGCTGTGGCGTCGATTATTTGGCGACCGCCTTTTTCGGTGAGGTAAATTCCCTCCGCGCGTTCCACAATCCGCGGCGCGGATTTAAAACTGCGGTTGGGAGTAAAGGGCATCCAGAAAGCGTCGGTTTTCAGTTCAGACATGGTTTCTCGCTCCGCGAATTACCAGTAGATTCAACATCGGTTGCGACCAGTAGGCGGTTTCTTCACGCGCCGAAACAGCAGTACTTGGTCTCGTAAAATTCCGCCATTCCCTCGACACCGCCTTCGCGGCCAATGCCGGATTCCTTGCAGCCACCGAATGGCGCAACGGTTGTGGAAAAGACACCGGCGTTACAGGCCACCATGCCGTATTCCAGCGCCTCTACCACGCGGTTGGCGCGGCGGATGTTTTCGCTCATTACGTAGGCCGCAAGACCGTAGGGTGTATCGTTGGCCCGGCGGATCACATCCTCCTCGTCGGCGAATTTCTGCACTGGTGCCAGCGGCCCGAAGATCTCCTCCCGGGCAATGCGCATTTCGTCGCTAACGCCGGTTAACAGTGTAGGTGCAAAGTAGTTTTCGCCGATGGGCCGGTAATCGCCGCCCAGCTCGACTTTCGCACCCATTTCCACCGCATCCCGTACCAGAGTGTTTACCCGCTCGGCGGCGCGGCGGTGGATCAGCGGGCCGACGGTCACCCCTTCATCGCAACCGTGCCCGACTTTCAGCTCTCCCATCGCCGCACGCAATTTATCGACAAAGGCATCGTGCACCGTTTCGTGCACATAAATGCGGTTGGTGGATACACAAGTCTGGCCAGCGTTGCGGAATTTAGTCGCTACACAGGCACTGACCGCGGTGTCCAGATCGGCGTCGTCGAAAACAATAAAAGGCGCGTTGCCACCTAGTTCCATAGACATTTTCTTCACGGTGCTGGCACACTGAGCCATCAGCAACTTGCCCACCGCGGTGGAGCCGGTAAAAGTGAACTTCGCCACCCGCGGGTCCTGGGTCAGTACCTTGCCGATGGCGGGGGCATCCGATCCCACGATCATATTGATGGTGCCCTTCGGCAAACCTGCTTCCTCCGCCAGCTGGCACAGGGCCAGGGCGGACAGCGGCGTCTCCACCGCGGGCTTGATCACCACGGTACAACCGGCCGCGAGTGCAGGCGCCGCCTTGCGCGTGATCATCGCATTGGGGAAGTTCCAGGGGGTGATACAGGTGACCACGCCCACCGGCTGGCGGATGGTGTTCAGGCGCATGGCCGGGTTGTGAGTGGGAATTGTCTGGCCGTAGGCCCGCCGGCATTCCTCCGCAAACCATTCGATAAAGGAAGCGCCGTAGACAATCTCGCCCTTGGCCTCCGCCAGGGGTTTACCCTGTTCCAGAGTCAGGATGCGCGCCAGGTCATCGACATTGTCCATAATCAGCTGATACCAGCGCTTCAATACCGCGGCGCGTTCGGCGGCAGTTTTCGACTTCCACGCCGGAAAAGCCGCGCTGGCGGCGGCCACCGCTCTTTCGGCATCGGCGGCGCTGCCATCCGCTACCTCCGCCAACAAATCGCCGTTAGCCGGGTCCCGCACTTCGACAGTGCCGGCTCCCGCACACCACTCACCACCGATATAGTTGTGCAGTTTCAACAAATCATTATTGGCCAGTTGCACCGCAAATCTCCTTGCAATTATTGCTTTTCAATGCTCTTGCAAGGATTCTGGCGCGGAGTACAGGCGGCGAATAGTAGTATCTTTCCAACAAAAATTTACCTTTATCAAACTTTCTCCTAAGCTAGGGAACTTCTGATTAATTCACTTGCTGGTGGCAGAGATTCTTCGTGGGCAGATGAGAAGCTCAGGTGATAGGATGGATATTTCGAAACCGACGGATACAGGGAGGTATCCGTCGGAGCTACAGGGAAGTACTCGTGCGTTTCCGAAATATCCGTCCTATTGGCTGAGCGCCCCAAAACCTACCATAGTATTCACGCGGATTAATCAAAGGTTCCCGAGGAATCCCAATTCATATGCTTGAGCGCTGTAGTCGATTCTGGGGCGCCCATCCCATCACCTGAGATTCTCATGCGGCTTCAAGTATTTTGTCGTCAAGGGGCTTAATCAGCGGTGCCCCAAGCTCCCGCAGGCAATCCATCAGCAAGCACACGGGTAAAACGGATGAGCAAGGCCAAAAAAACCAGCAAAAGCGCCCTCGGCGGCCGCCTGAGCGACATGGACCTGCGTCTGCTGCGCGTATTCCGCGAAGTCGTCCGCGCTGGCGGCCTGGCCGCCGCCGAAGTGGCACTGAACATCAGCCGCTCCACCATCAGCGTACACCTCTCCGACCTGGAATCGCGTCTGGGCATGCCGCTGTGCTTGAGATCCCGGGGCCGTGCCGACTTCAAGCTCACCCCGGAAGGCGAAGCGGTCTACCGGGCCATTATTGAACTGGACAGCCACCTGGATGCCTTCAGAAGCCAAGTCAATGCCATCCAGTCGAGCCTGACTGGCAGCCTGCGCATCGTGCTGCCAGACGATGTACTGGAAATCCCCCAGCTGGACCTGCCCGCGACCCTGGCCCGTATCCGCCAGCAGGCCCCGGAGCTGCAGTTGGACCTGCAGCTGGCCGACCCGCAGGAGCTGGAACTTGAAATCCTCGCCGGCCGTGCCGATGTGGGTATCAACCCGCTTCACTCCCACCGCCCCGGCCTTCAGTACCGCCCCCTGTTCCACCACCAGTCACTACTTTACTGCAGCCAGCAGCATCCGCTGGCCGCTGCAGAAGAAGTAAGCGAGGAGTCACTAACAAAGCAAGAATTGGCGGCCCCCAGCCACGCCGTCCTATCCGGCGCAGCGCACCTTTACCGCCTGTTTCCGCGCAAATCCACCGCCAACCATATGGCGGCGCGACTGGCGATGATATTGTCGGGGCAGTTTGTGGGCTTTTTGCCTGAGTACCTGGCGGAGGACTACGTGCAGCGCGGACAACTGATGGCCCTGCGGCCGGAGCGGTTCCGCTACCGGATCGAGAACGCGGCGACCTTCAAGCGAAGTGCCGCAGAACACCCGGCGGTGCGGCTGTTTTTGGAGTCATTAGAAATCAATAAATAATTGTACACTGCGCTTACTTATTGAAATATCCACTTTAAGGGGAGAGAAGGTACATTAGCACTCAAGGTCAGGGATTACCCTTCTGATATGAGAAACAATGAGAGTCAAGAAATTTTTTATCTAGCCGAAATTCTCTCTAACAAGTCTCTAGCGATTACTTTACCGCCCATGTTAGGGAACCTCTGATTAAGTCACTTTCTGGTGGCCGAGGCGCTTCGGGGCGGATGTGAAGCTCAGGTGATAGGACGGACATTTCGAAACCGACGGATACAGGGATGTATCCGTCGGAGCTACAGGGAAGTACTCGTGCGTTTTCGAAATATCCGTCCTATTGCCTGGGCGTCCCGGAAGCTAGCATAGTGTTCACGCGAATTAATCAGAGGTTCCTTAGCTCAGATAATCTGATAAAAGCTCCTCATATATATCTGCGGATTACTCACGATCAAAAACACGAGCGAAGCTTTTATCAAACAGCTCCTTCAAGGTAATACAAACGTCATATATCCCCAACCATAACCATCATTTACAGCGAAGAGGCGCGCAGTTTGCGGGCCCACGGAAAGCACCTTGAGATACTGCCCGCGGAGCCCTTCCGGCCAATCTCCTTTTATCACAATTATTTCAAGGAAAGCACTCATAATGAGTTATGCAATGCTTGAGAAAGGCCCCAATTAAGTCGCCCTTTGTTCAATCTATTTATTCTGACTTGCAGTAAACCTTGGCATCACGGGGCGTGTAAATCCCGTACGTGATAAAGCTCAGGAAGCCATTCATGAAGGTATGCTGAGCCTCAACTTTTACGATATTTTCCGCACCTCCGCAGATTTCCGCCGCATTAGTAATTTTTTCCTGCCCAATACCACTGACAAAAAAGTGCTGCGTTTTTTGCGAGGTTGGCACTTCCCCTCCTTCACCGTTAATGGTGAATGTTTGAGAAGCACAACCAAAAAGCAGTGAACTCGCGAGAAACGCGGAAAAAAGTTTAATTTTCATTTTAACTCCTATTGCCCGACTGACTCTATTTGACATCCCGGGCGAAGATGCCAAATCAAAAACCGCAATAACGCGACGAAAGAAACGATACTTTATTTCAGAAAAAACCAATGAAAGTTAAAACCGCATAAATACAGGCAGTTTTAATATGCTAAAACACTATTATTAGAATCAATAGTGAAGATTAACACACACATTAAACACAAAAAGGCGGTGAATATCTGTACATTTCATCCAGCGTATTAATATTTCCTGTATTACAGCCTATAGAAATTATTACATCATGATTACCCCGAGCTGACTGACAATCCAAAAAACCAGATTATCCGCTGCTTCGTTTTTCGCTCTTATCCTATTTATTATCTAGTTTACTATCGTTTTCCCGGCACTGTTAACGTCAGGCTACCCCAAATTTCGCACCACTCGTCCGATCACCCGCCAACCCCCTGTTATTGCTGCACCTATAAAAACTCTCTTCACCTTGATCTGAATAGATCCAGGTTATCTAAATTTCACCCCAGGATCTGCTTTCCGAGCGCAATCATCTCTGATTCATGATTCTCTATGTCGGGGGCTATTCGTCACTCACCGGCGGGCCAATCTGACCAAATAATGAACAAAACAGTCGGTAATCGGGGCTTTTGCCGGTTAGGGATTTCAGGGGGCGCGCAACTGCTGTATTCTCGCCAGGATGCCCAGTGGCCAACGCTTCTAAAATCTACCAGCGGGCCAATTAGAATCGCGATCGTATTTTAAGGTGGCAGCATTCGATTACATGCACGCGACCTAAACTCGTGCAAAACTTTACACAACACCAGCGGAGACAGTATGAAATTTGCGTATTTTCTATTGGGTATTTTTGCTATTAGCAGCGCATACGCAAATTCTGACAGAGCAATCAATGGCGTTTTAGCCAAAGAGCTCGAAGGACAAAAGTACCGCGTTTTCAAACAGATGGCGGCACTGGAAACTATGGAAAAGCTTAACGACGGACAGGAAGTCACTTTATCAGAGGTTGAAGCACACCCGGAGTTTGACATCTTCAGGTTTTATATTCTGGACGATGGCGGCAATAGAGTCTTCAATAAAAAATATACAATGAGAGACCTAGGTTTAATTGACAGCCGTTTTGATTCCATATCATTGACGGTGAACGACACAGCTGTTCATAACGATAAAGATGATATCCTTCATGGCAACCTGGTTCCTCTCGAAAAACGCTTCGATGGAACCTATGAACCAGTGAAGGTATTTCTTTCTACGTTTGACTCCCGAGGAAAGGTAATCGCAAAACAAGTCGCCACAAATTTTTTTATTAAGGATAACTACAAACACACGAATTTAGATTATGGAATCAGTTTTTCCTGCACCGCACAAAATCAAATTGCTATGACCATAAAATGGGACTATCCGTGGTATTTGCCGAAAACGGAAGACGTACATCTTTACTTTCCGTACAATGTGGAATTCAAACTGGATGGTGACTTTCATTTAACATCAGACAACAAAAGATTTGATGCTTACGGATTTACCGTAACACCGGAAATTGAGCGCCAGCTATTACAGTCCAAGGCAGGCGCCTTAAGGATTCCACTGCACCAATGGTCCACGGCACGTTACACTTGGAAATCCAATGGGCTAGCCGAGGCATATTCGCGAGTCAAGTATTTTTGCAAGGATTAAACTTGTTAAGAGATCCCTGATGAATTCTCGTGTGCAATGTGGGTGATTCTTGAGAATCAAAGCATTTTGTCAACACTGAGTATATTAATCAGAGGTCCCCTAGATAGGGCTTACCATTTCAGCACCATGTTATTTGTTTGAAACAATGAAATGAATCTCAGGTATAACCGTTGAAATATTTTCTTATCGTCAAGGAGGAAAAATGAGCAAGAGACCAGAAATAACAATCTCATCACTAGACTTAGATCGTTTGTATAAATTGATTGACGCCCTGCCATCAAACAGCATTGCGGGCCTAAGCGATTTGGAAACCGAGCTTGCCAGGGCCAATATCGTCAAACCTACGGAAATGCCGCCCAACATAGTGACAATGAACTCAACGGTACGCTTTTTCGTAGAGTCCACCCAAAGTGAATTCGAGCTGACTCTGGTCTATCCGGATGATGTCGACACGAGCGGAAAGACCATATCGATTCTGGCCCCGGTAGGAAGTGCGCTGCTCGGCCTATCCCAAGGGGATGAAATCGAATGGCCAAAGCCGGGTGGCGGCTTTATTAAAGTGAAAATTATTGAGGTTCTCTATCAACCGGAGCGCGCCGGGGATTACGAAAGATAAGCGTCTCCTATTGAATAGGATTATCATCAACGGCTGACTACAGTTTACTGCGCCGCCCTCAAACAATGCTTTCAACTGAGGGTGGCACAACTGGAGAAGGTTTTATCCATGACTCCTAAAAGTCGCACCGTTCTTCTGATACCCGGTATTTTCGATTACGGTTGGTCGATGCGGCGCATGGAACAAATGCTGAATGAAGCCGGCTTTTCCGCCCACTATATCCACCTGAAATACAATTCCGGCTGGCACGGCTTGGAGCATCTATCGGAACAGTTGCAGCGCAGCGTAGAGACGCTCGCGGACAAAGGGCACACCTGTGCCCTGGTCGGCTTCAGCATGGGCGGTATAGTCGCAAGATATTACCTCCAATCAATGGGTGGACTTGAACGGGTATACAAGTTCATCGCCATATCCAGCCCCCATTTCGGCAGCTTTTGGGCCAACTTCCTGCCGTACAAGGGCGGCCGGCAGCTGCGTATTGGCAGTCAGTTTCTGGAGCAGCTTAACAACGATATGGAATCACTATCCTGTACCGCGCCGGTCTCTATCTGGACCAAATACGACATCACCATCCTGCCCCATTCCAGCGCCCTGTTGCCGATCGGAACATCTTACGAAGTACCGGTTAAGCTGCACCGGTGGATGCCATCAGACGCTCGGGTTATCGACCTGGTCAACAGGGAGCTCCGCTCGGCACTGGCATAATCCTGCGGGACGGTTTATCCGGCCCACCCGCAAATCTGTTCAACGTGTCCAGTTCATGACCAGCCCCAGCATTCGCCGCTGCACATCACATATTGACCCAAACCCAAAGCTGGCTTAAAAAGGCCGGATGCATTTTGGCAAGCCTGCAGACAACCATCCGCAAAGATGCAGGTGAGCGAATGCACAATGTCTGAGCGCCTCTTAACCATTGGCAGCATTAGCGCGATTTAATCAGAGCATCCTCAAGCAAAACGATGTCCTGGGTCTCGTTCAATATTTTTCGCACTTTGGGGTTCCCTGATACCCTACAGTTGAAGCCGGAAGATGTGTTCAAATACCGAGAGGAGATCAGCACGGCAGAATGGGTGCTTTTCCCCGAGTACTGGCAACTAAACGCACTCATCTATGGCCTGCAGGCGCGGGTGTTTCCCAGCGAAGCCAGTTACCGCCTGGGCCACAACAAAATAGAAATGACGCGCGCCTTCGAGTTAGTCGCTCCGGCTAACACGCCTTACACGCGTATTCTTGCCAATACTCCGGAAAATGCCGAACACCTCTGGAATGAAATGGACCAACCCTTTGTGGCCAAACTGCCCAAATCCTCCCAGGGCAATGGCGTTTGGCTGATCGAGTCACTGCAGGACTGGCGCGACTACCTGAGCAAAAGCGATGTACTCTACGTACAGGAGCAACTGCCAATTGACAGGGATATCCGCATCGTTGTTATCGGCGATCAGGTCATCACCGCGTACTGGCGTCTGCAGGCGGCACAGGGGTTCTACAACAATGTCTCCAAGGGCGGTCTTATTGAGCGAAGCCCGGTGCCCGAAGCCGCTGTCACCCTTGCGCTTCACCTGGCCCGAACGCTGGATATCAACCACGCTGGCTTCGATATCGCCATGGTCGGCGGGCACCCCTACGTGCTCGAATTCAACCGGCTTTTTGGTAACCAGGGTATAGAGGGCGGCGATGCCAAACTACGGGAGGTTATCCAGGACTATCTGCAACGGCAATCCACGCCCACCGGGCCGAATTTCCCCAGCCGCCCATCCTCACCGCGCCGGCGTTTCAACCGTGCGGCTTAAGTCATCTTAGGCGACAGAAGGTTTCTATCACGGCGGCATTGCGGAACAGAGCTTACTATCCACTGCCCGTTCCGTAACGCCGTTGTATTTTACCCAGGCCGGACAGCGCGGTACGGCACCGGCTATCAAGGGCGTTAGGCTACTACAAAGCGAAGTCACTCTTTTCTGTGACACGAATATTGCTAAGGTACCTCTGATTAATTCGCGTGAACACTATGGTAGCTTCCGGGGCGCTCAGGAAATAGGACGGACATTTCGAAAACACACGAGTACTTTCCTGTAGCTCCGACGGATACATCCCTGTATCCATTGGAGATAAAGGACCGTACTTGTAGGATCGCCCCCGGGATTAGAGAATCTGAGCCTAACAATGAAAAAAATTACAACAATGAACGCTCTTAAATATTTAACTTTTGCTGCATTAATCTCCGCCTGCACCTCATCCTCATTGAAAACGAATACCGTTGTATCCGGCGACTTTCAGGATGGCAGCACTGACGGTCGGCCCGCCAGTATTCCTCACCCTTTCAATGATCACAACAATAACCACAACGCCTATGGAACGCTAAACGGTAGCGGCAATGTGGAACGGACCCTGCTCAGCTACGACACTTTGATGAACGGCTCCGATCCCGGTTCGCGCATCGACTTATCCGGCTACGCACTTCCGCCCGAAGCCGCCCATCCGCAACACCTTTTTGCTGGCAGACTGACACTTCACGGGGAAGCCAGCGGTGGAGGTTTTTTCGAGCAGGTGGACACCTACAACTACACCGACAACAGCGACAGTCCGCGCAAACATTTACCGGAATTCGATTTTCAGTTTGTGCAGACTGGCAGCCATATTTTCCCACTGCAACGCGGCTCTATTCCCAGCGCCCACCCAGACTGGGAATATGTGCTGGCACCGGGTAGGGTTTGGCGGGAAAACGGTGACAAGGGTTACACGCGCGTATCGATTCCCTTTGCCCTGCAGGAACGCAACGCCAACTGTGTGCACAACGGCGTAATGTCTTTTCTGTTCAAGGAAAATGGCGCGATTTCCAAGGTGGCCTATCAAATCAGCAGTGAAACCTGCCTCTATTTCAAAGCGGACTGGTGGGGGCTGCTTAGTGCCACATACACACCGCAGGACATTGCCGATAAAGCCCGGCTGATCCGCGAGTACCAGGAGGAAATCGCTGCGCGTCTGCCGGTGAAACCACTTTCCACACTGGCAGACGATTATCCAGGTATCAATACCAGCGCCTTTGCAGCGCCAAATGATACAGATCCCACTCATGTAAGCACCGCCGGCTTTGTGATTGACGGTATCCACTATCGCGCTGACTGCACCACTCGCCGTGGCGACTACCCTTTCTGCGAATCCTTGGTCGTCCCCTCCTACTCCGCCGCCAAATCACTGGTCGCTGGCGTCGCCATGATGCGACTGGAGTACTTGTATCCCGGTGTACGTAACAGCCTTGTAGGCAGCTATGTGCCCGACTGTGACAAGAACGGCAACTGGAATGATGTGACACTGGATAACTTGCTGGACATGGCCTCCGGCAATTACAGCAGCAGCACTTACATGCAGGATGAAGACGCGAAACACACGGATTATTTTTTTCTACCGGAAACCCACGCCAACAAGATCCACTACAGTTGTACCCGCTATTCACGCAAGGCGCCACCCGGCACCCAGTGGGTCTACCACACATCGGATACCTATATCGCCGGCACCTTGATGAACGCCTATTTGCGCAGTCGGCGCGGCAGTGATGCGGACCTGTTCACGGATATTATCGTCGAGGATCTGTGGAAACCCATCGGCGTAAGTGCCACCGGCCGCTACACGCGCCGCACCTACGATTCGGTGCGACAGCCTTTCACCGGTTGGGGACTGATCTGGCTGCCGGACGACATCGTCAAAATTGCCAGTTTTATCGGTATCGACAGGGGAAAAATCAATGGAGAGCAGGTGCTGGACGCAAACCAACTGGATGCGGCGTTGCAGCGCTCGGCAACTGATACAGGTACAGTGCCCATGGCGAACTATCGCTACAACAATGGATTTTGGGCACACAATGTGGCGGGGAAGCTGAGCAGTTGCAGCGGCGATCTGTGGATTCCCTTCCTATCCGGATTCGGCGGCATTACCGTGGTACTGCTGCCCAATAACAGTATCTACTACTATTTCAGCGATAACGACACCTACTATTGGCTGGAAGCAGTGCAGGAGGCACACAAGATACGCAGCCTGTGCCAATAGGCTGATTGATATTTCCGCACCGCCGGATACGGCCTGTATCCGACGGCGCCGGAAGGTCCTTTTCATCTATCCACAACTCAGCCAGCCGCAAGGTCTCTCCGGGCCTTCCGAGCGAATTAATCGGAATTGCCTTCTGCTATTTTCGTGCTCTCCTCACGGTAAGGGCTGTGCAGCGCCACGGGGCGCGCTTGCTGCCGCTTGCGCAGACGCAGGTTGAGCATTTCCACCGCCACCGAAAAGGCCATGGCAAAGTAGATATACCCCTTGGGCACATGTACATCGAAGCCTTCCACAATCAGAGTTAAACCAACCATGATCAGAAAAGACAACGCCAGCATCTTCACCGTCGGATGCCGGTCGACAAAATCGCCGATAGATTTAGCCGCTACCAGCATCACTATCACCGCCAGCACAATGGCCACCGCCATAATGGAGATCTCGTCCACCAAGCCCACTGCGGTAATCACCGAATCCAGTGAGAAAACGATATCCAGAATCGCAATCTGCACCAGTACCATACCAAAACCGGCGGTAGCCACCTCACCACCGCCGCCATCGACACCTTCCAAGCTGTTGTGAATTTCGTGGGTAGCCTTGGCCAACAAGAAGAGGCCGCCCCCAATCAGAATCAGATCCCGTCCAGAGATCTCCTGCCCTAACACAGTAAACCAGGGCTCCACCAATCCCATCACCCAAACAATGGAAAACAAAAGGAGTAAGCGTGTGACCATGGCCAGGGTCAAGCCGATATAACGCGCCGGCTCGCGCTGCTTTTCCGGCAGGCGGCCGACGAGGATGGAAATAAAGATAATATTGTCAATGCCGAGAACTATCTCAAGCGCCGCCAGTGTCACCAGCGCAATCCAGGCCTCGGGGTTAGCCACCCATTCAAACATAGGAAATTTCCTTTTTTTACAAAGGGAGTTTATTTGAAGAGGCTATTTTATTCCCTCACGCGCTTCCCTGCAGCCCGAGTGATTTTTGTTTGGCGAACTCTGATTCATTCGCTTCCCGGCTGTAGAGTGGCTTTGCCTCAAGATAAGGAATTCAGGTGATGGGAGCGACATTCCGAAACCGTTCGGTACAGTGACAATGGCCCATTTTCGGCGGCCCCTCACCACTCTCAGTCTGACAAGTAATACTCTACCGTCGATACCACACGCACTTTTTTAATGTGAGGGTTGTTTTTATCCCTGTCCCGAATACTGAACTGGCCCTGGGAGGCACGCTTGATCTTGCCGAGGACACTGTCCGAGTCCTCGGCAAACTTCTGCGCGACCAACCGTGCTTCGAGAGTGGCCTGCTCAACCATCTCCGGTTTGATATCGTTCAGACCGGTATAGATGTACTCGATCTGCCCCTGGTAATTGCCCTGGGAAAAGGCGATCCCCTCCTTGCCGAGGTCCGCGAGTTTTTGCATGGCCTCGCGTACCTTGTCCACCTGATCCGAGTAAACAGTGACCGTCTGCAGTGCGGAATAGCGGAACTCCGCTCGCTGTCCGCCGTACTGCTGGGCCAGCTTATCAGTGATGGCCGGCAGAGATACGGTGACCTCATCCGGATCAATCCCCTGATCGTTCAGAAATCGTTCGATGCGCGCACTGCTGGCGGCAATATTCTGGTAGAGGGAAGGTAAATCGTTACTCGCCGCCGTGAACTGGATGGGCCAAATCACAATATCCGCCGGCACCTCCCGCTCCGCCAAACCTTTAACGGTAACAGTGCGCTCGTAACTCTTGAACTTTTCCACAGCGTTGCCGAAAAGGAAACCGAGGGCGGCGAATCCCAATAGTACGCCAACACCGAGCAGCAGTGCAGGCACAGTATTTCGTGTATTCATTTTTGTTCTCCGAAATTGTACAAATCCTTGGAGGAGCGCAGAGTCAAAGGCGCCTTAGGGAACCTCTGATTAAATCACTTTCTGGTGGCAGAAATTCTTCAGGGACGGATATGAAGCTCAGGTGATAGGACGGATATTTCGAAACCGTCGGATACAGGGATGTATCCGTCGGAGCTACAGGGAAGTACTCGTGCGTTTTCGAAATATCCGTCCTATTGCCTGAGCGCCCCGGAAGCTACCATAGTGTTCACGCGAATTAATCAGAGGTTCCTTGGCCAGAAGGCTCCTGAGCCAGTGCATCGTAACCGCGGCCGCGAAATTCCAACAGGCAAAAACCGTGGCCGAAGGGATCAGACAGTGTGGCAATCGCCCCCCAGCTGTTTACCCGGATTTCTCCTTCCAGTTTTGCGCCGGCAGCCACCGCCCGGTCAACGGCGGCTTCCACATCGTCTACCACCATGTCCAGGTGCACCGGTGTCCAGTGGCGCCGGTAATTCCTCCGCTGGCCCTCGCTGGCTTGGGAGCCAGGCGCCTTCGCCAAAAGATAGAGGGGCGCGTTGCCGCCGAGCATCTCCATTCCAGAAGCTCCGAAACTGCGCCCCGGGCGCAGACCGAAGGCGCTCTGATAAAAATCAATGGCACGGGGCAGGTCATCAACATCGATATTAATCAGAAACTCCATGGTGTTCTCCTTTCAAGCGTGCACTGCGATTCGCAGCGGGTCCATAATCCTCACTAGAGTATCGGGGTTCGCAAACGCCAGCCAATCTACGCCATAAAAAAGGCCGCTGCCGCGGCCTTTGTAAGTAACAGTACAATTAACCCAAATCGATCCAGGTGGACTTCAACTCGCAGTATTTATCCAGCGCATGCAAAGACTTGTCGCGGCCATTGCCGGACTGCTTGAAGCCACCGAAAGGCACGGTGATATCACCGCCGAAATAGTTGTTCACCCATACGGAGCCGGCGCGGAGACCGCGGGCCATGCGGTGCGCACGGCCGAGATTGTGAGTCCAGACACCGGCGGCCAGGCCGTAAATGGAGTCATTGGCGATGCGCAGCGCCTCCGCCTCTGTCTCGAACTCGATCACTGACAACACCGGGCCGAAAATTTCCTCGCGCGCGATGGTCATATCGCCACTGACACCGCGGAAGATGGTCGGTTGATAGTAGTAACCACCGGCCACCACATCCGCCGGCTTGCCGCCGCACACCAGCTGCGCCCCCTGTTCCAGACCTTTGGCCACGTAGAACTCAACGGTATCGAACTGGCTCTGATCAATCAGGGCCCCCATCACCGTGTTGGGGTCCTGTGGATGGCCCGGTTGGAAACGCTCCGCGGCTGCGGCCACCTTGCGGATAAATTCGTCGGCGATGGACTTTTCCACCAGCAGACGCGAGCCTGCGGTGCAGGTCTCGCCCTGGTTGTAGAAGATCGCCAGAGCGGCGGCCTCGGCGGCCTTGTCCAGGTCCGCGTCGGCGAAAACAATATTGGGACTCTTGCCCCCCAGCTCTAGAAATGTGCGTTTCAGGTTGGACTGGCCGGCATACTCCGTCAGGGTTTTGCCCACGGCGGTGGAGCCGGTGAAGGTGAGGCAGTCGATGTCCATGTGCAGGCCCAGGGCTTTGCCGAGGGTGGAACCGGGGCCCGGCAGAACGTTCAACACACCGTCCGGCAGACCCGCCTCCTTGGCCAGCCCCGCCAGCTTGATCGCCGTCAGCGGCGTATTGGAAGCGGGTTTTAAGATCACACTGTTGCCGGTGGCGAGCGCCGGCCCCAGCTTCCAGGCGGTGGTGGAGAGAGGAAAGTTCCAGGGCACTATGGCCGCAACCACCCCCAGAGGCATGCGCTGCACCAGGGCCAGTTCGTCCGGTCCGGTGGGCGCCACTTCGTCGTAAATCTTGTCGATGGCCTCACCACTCCAGCGGATTGTGGTGATCGCACCGGGGACATCTACGTTTACCGTGTCGCTGATCGGCTTGCCCGCATCCAGGCTTTCCAACAGCGCGATTTCGATTTTGTCCCGCTCGATCAGCTCGGCAAAACGCACCAGGATCTTTTTGCGCTCCATGGGCGGCATTGCAGACCAGACCCCAGACTCGAAAGTACGGCGGGCAACCTCCACCGCGACTTTGGCGTCTTCGGGACCGCAGCTGGCCACCTGTGCCAGTTCACTGCCATCCGCCGGGTTGACGGTCGGCCGGGTCCGGCCGCCGAGGGCATCCACATATTCGCCATTGATAAACGCGCGGCTTTCAATTTCCAAAGCGGCGGCCAGAGCCTGCCACTCCTGCAGGGTTTGGGGGATCGGTTGTTGCGCTGCCATGGCACACCTCTTGTCAGACCTGAATCATTGTTCGGCTTATACCAAAATGTGATCACAAATCAAAGCATATCAGTAACCCCACAAATGGGAGCCCCTGCAGGCCGCTCAATCCACTCGGGTTTCCACCCGCAACCAGTCGTCCTCCAGCTGCATCGCAATGCGGTCACCACTCTGCAGTTCGCCCACACCGGCCGGTGTGCCGGTGAGCACCACATCGCCGGGCATCAACGTGAAATAAGCGCTGATATAGGCCACCAGCTCGGGAATGGGTGTCAGCATCAGCGCCGTCTCTCCGCGTTGGCGCAGTTCGCCGTTCAACCACAGGGAATAGGTGAGGTCACCCCAGTCTGGAATAGAGCCCAATTTCACGAAAGGCGACAGAGGACAGGCGCCGTCGAAGCCCTTGGCCTTTTCCCAGGGATGGCCGTCTTTTTTCAGCTGGGACTGCAGCTGGCGCAAAGTGAGGTCCAGCGCCAGCCCCAAACCGGCGATGGCGGCCGGCACTTCCGAGGGAGTGGCTCCCGTGAGCCGCTCGCCGATCAGCAGTGCCAACTCCCCCTCAAAGTGACAGCTGCCCCGCCCCGCGGGGAGGCGAATCGGCTCGGCCATGGGCACCGCTGCGGTGGCCGGCTTAATAAACAGCAGCGGCTCCTCTGGAACCGGGTTGCCGAGCTCGGCGGCGTGGGCGGCATAATTACGGCCCACACAGACGATCTTGCGCGGACTGAGCGGCATTTGAGTGCCGCAGGTGTAATGGTGTCTGTACATCATAAAATTAGATAGTTGTGATAGGCATTTCGAATAAAGCGCTCCAGGGCGCTTGTGGTATGATCGCGCCTTCGCCGGGCCCCCGGCAGTCGAAAATTTTACCGCTTGTTCCCTCGCCATCAGTCAAGAGAGTGTATATGACTCCACAAACTTCTTTGCAAAAAGACAAGATTCGCATTTTGCTGCTTGAGGGCGTACATCAGTCCGCCGTCGATCTGCTTGCGTCCCGTGGCTATACCAATGTGGAGTACCTCAAGACCTCGCTGCCGGAAGACCAGCTGATTGAGAAAATATCCAATGTCCACTTTATCGGCATTCGTTCCCGCACCCAGCTGACCCGCAAGGTTCTGGAAAGTGCGCGCAAACTGGTCGCCATCGGCTGTTTCTGCATCGGCACCAACCAGGTGGATCTCAAGGCGGCCACAGAGCTGGGCATCGCCGTTTTCAATGCGCCCTACTCCAACACCCGCAGTGTGGCGGAATTGATTATTGCCGAAACCATATTGACTCTGCGCGGTATCCCGGCCAAAAACACCGCCTGCCACCGCGGCGGCTGGATGAAATCCGCCGCCGGTGCCTTCGAAGCCCGCGGCAAGACCCTGGGCATTATCGGCTACGGCGCCATCGGCTCTCAGGTTTCGGTGCTAGCGGAAGCCCTGGGCATGCGCGTGATCTTCTACGATGTGGTCACCAAATTGCCGCTGGGCAACGCAGTACAAATCAGTTCGCTGGATGAACTGCTGGGCGAGGCGGACGTTGTGTCTCTGCACGTACCGGAACTGCCTTCCACCAAGATGATGATGGGGCCCAAGCAAATCGCCCGCATGAAGCCCGGTGCGATATTGCTAAACGCCTCCCGCGGCACCGTGGTGGACATAGAGGCCCTTGCGGAAGCGCTGAAGAGTGGCCACCTGGCCGGTGCGGCCATCGACGTATTTCCGGTGGAGCCGCGCAGCAATGACGACGAGTTCGTATCGCCGCTGCGCGGAATCGATAATGCCCTGCTCACACCCCACATCGGTGGTTCCACCATGGAAGCGCAGGAAAATATCGGCATAGAAGTGGCGGAGAAGCTGGCCTACTACTCCGACAATGGCACCACCACCAGTTCAGTCAACTTCCCGGAAGTGGCGCTGCCGGGTCATGTGGGCGCGCATCGCCTGCTGCACATCCACCGCAATGTTCCCGGAGTGCTCAGCGCCATCAACCAGGTGTTCTCGGAGAACAACATCAATATCTCTGCGCAGTTCCTGCAGACCAACGAAACCCTCGGTTACGTGGTAATCGATGTGGACGCGGAATACTCAGATCTGGCGCTGGAGAAGCTGAAAAATATTCCCGGCACGCTGCGCTGCCGCGTACTCTTCTAAGACGCCTAGGCAAAACGCACTTCGGGAAACAAAACGGCTCCGGTGGGGAAGCTCCGATGCATTCGCACGGGTTCCTCATCCGGAGCCGGCGTTTTTTGAGCACCCAGTGAGTGCACGGGACCTTCTGCTGCGCTCTCAAGGAGGATTGATGGTGACGTCCGCTCCCTCCTAAAATAGCGCCTCTTCGCTCCGGCGGCGCCGCCGCCCTTCCATAATCAGGTGTACCTCTTTGCGTAATCACGACTCCGCCGCAACCGGCTTGCTCGCCGGCGTTGCCGCCTTCCTTATCTGGGGGCTGGCGCCGCTGTACTTCAATCTATTAGACGGGATTCCCGCTGTGGAAATTCTCGCCCATCGCAGCATCTGGTCACTGGTGCTGGCCGTGGGGGTTCTCGTCCTGATCGGCCGCCTCTCCGATGTCTCCGCAACCCTGCGCGACGGCAAGAAAATGCGCATTCTGGCCCTGTCCACCCTCTTGATCGGTAGCAACTGGCTGGTGTTTATCTGGGCCATCACCAACGCCCATCTGCTGGATGCCAGCCTCGGCTATTACATCAATCCGATTGTTAACGTCCTACTCGGCGTGCTGATTCTTGGGGAAAGGCTGCGGCGCCTGCAGTGGCTGGCCGTTGTGCTGGCGGTGATAGGTATCGCTCACGAGCTTTGGCAATTTGGCAGGGTGCCAGTGGTGGCTCTACTGCTGGCATTGTCATTCGGCTTTTACGGTTTGGTGCGCAAGCGCGCACCGGTGGACAGCCTGACCGGCCTCACCATAGAGACCCTGTATATGTTGCTGCCAGCCTTGGCTTACCTTTTGTGGTCCGACAGCCCCAGCAGCAACTTGCTCGCCAACGACTGGCGGACCAACGGCCTCTTGCTACTGGCCGGCCCCATTACTCTGACGCCGCTGCTGTTGTTCAATATCGCCGCGCGTCGGCTGAATCTTTCCACCCTCGGCTTTCTGCAGTACCTGGGGCCAACCCTGATGCTGCTGCTCGCAACGCTGGTGTTCCACGAGCCCTTTGGCGAAGGCAAGGTGATTACCTTCGCCTGCGTGTGGTCGGGGCTGCTGCTCTATACTGCGGACGCCCTGGCACAACGCCGGAAGATGCGGCAGCAGAAAAAGGCGTTGGTCTGATTCACCGACGCGGCTGCCCCGCCCCGTTAGCGATTAAGCCAGTCGTCCAGCGCCTTGAGAATCTGGTGCCGATAGGGCTGGGTCTCGTTAATCATTTGATGGCGGGCACCGCGTATAATCACGCGGCGGCTATTGGGGAAGCGGTCGCGTATTGCGCGCATGTTGTAGCGCCAGGACACTGTCTCATCGCCGGTGCCTTGCACCACCAGAATGGGCTTGGGATTTTTCGCCGTGGCGGGAAAGGTCTTCAGCCAGTCCACCATGGCACCGAGCCAGCGCATGGAGATCACCCGCGACTGCAAGGGGTCCCGATGTGCCTGACGGCGCGCGAACTCGGCGTCGTGAGTGTTGATATTGAAACCCCGGTCGGGCGCCACCAGGAAAAAGCGGCCCAGGTAGTACATCCACTTGCGCACATGCCAGCGCGCCGGGCGCACCAGTGGCGCCAGCAGAAAAATTTTATCGAATGGCTGCCAGCGGCTGTACTGCAGGTATGCCAGCAGCGCAGCGCCACCGGTACTCTGCCCCATGGCGTGCCAGGGGCCGGATAATTTATCCCGGGCTTTTTGCAGTAACACCTGCAAAACCTGACGGTATTGCAGAAAGGTGTCTATCGCCACGGGCTCCCCACTGGACAGGCCGTGACCGGGAAAATCGAAGATCACCACGTTCAAATCGCGCTCGAGCCCAAAGCGCACCGCCGGGCCGTAGACTCCGGTGTGGTCGAAATACCCGTGGCAGATAAAAAGGGTTCCGCGGGGCTTTTCCACCAGCCAGTACTGGGCCACCAGCTCGAACCCCGCGGCCGCAAAGGTGCCAACACCGGTCCTGGACGCCTGCGGAAAGTGCAGATTATAGAAATTGCGGTACTCCTGCAGTGCCGGCAGCAGGGGGCCTTCATCGGCACTGCTGAAGTCCAGCTCCGGCAACTGATCGCGCAGGGCCGAGTAGTCCGGGCGCCGAATGACCGGGCTGTGTTCAACGGTGGTGATATCTTGCAGAAGATCCATTGACGCAATGGTACTGCATTTTGCAAGGCGGCAGGGAGGAAGCAGGGGTGGCGGCCACCCCTGCGGCAAACGCCCGCGGCGTTCTACTTGATCTGCGGTTCCAGTTCGCCGGATTCGTAGCGCTGACTCATCGCCTCCAGGCTGACCGGGCGAATCTTGCTGGCATTACCGGCGGTGCCAAACGCCTCGTAGCGGGCCACGCAAATTTCCTTCATCGCCTTGACGCTCTCCTTGAGGAATTTGCGCGGGTCGAACTCCGAAGGGTTCTGAGCCAGGAAGCGGCGCACCGCGCCAGTGGAGGCGAGGCGCAGGTCGGTGTCGATGTTGACCTTGCGCACGCCGTGCTTGATGCCCTCGCAAATTTGCTCCACCGGCACACCGTAGGTTTCCGGAATTTCTCCACCGAAATCGTTGATGACCTTCAGCCATTCTTGTGGCACTGAGGAAGAACCGTGCATCACCAAGTGGGTGTCGGGGATGCGTGCGTGGATTTCCTTGATGCGGTCGATAGCGAGGATATCCCCAGTGGGCGGACGGGTAAATTTATAGGCGCCGTGGCTGGTACCGCAGGCGATGGCCAGAGCATCCACCTTGGTCTTCTGGACAAAATCCGCGGCCTCTTCCGGATCGGTCAGCAATTGCTCATGGGACAGTTTGCCCTCTGCGCCGACACCGTCCTCTTCGCCGGCCATACCGGTTTCCAGGGAGCCCAAGCAGCCCAGCTCGCCTTCGACGGATACACCGCAGGCGTGAGCCATCTCCACCGCGCGGCGGGTGACGTCCACATTGTATTCATAGGAGGCTGGTGTCTTGCCGTCCTCCAGCAGGGAACCGTCCATCATCACCGAACTGAAACCCAGCTGGATAGAGCGCTGGCACACGGCCGGACTGGTGCCGTGATCCTGGTGCATCACCACCGGGATATGCGGGAATTCCTCAATCGCGGCGAGCACCAGGTGCCGCAGGAACGGGGCACCAGCGTATTTGCGCGCACCGGCGGAAGCCTGCACGATCACCGGGGAGTCCGTCTGCTGCGCGGACTCCATGATCGCGCGCATCTGTTCCATGTTATTGACATTGAACGCGGGCACGCCGTAGCCGTGTTCGGCGGCGTGGTCCAGCAACTGGCGCAAGCTGATTAGGGCCATGGAATCTTCCTTTCTCGTCGTCTGTAGGTATTGAAATAATTATTTTTTAGTCGCTAAAGCGCTTTTAGTGAATTCGCTCCCGGGGCCAGAAGATACCTCGCCCCGGGAGGGGGTATTCAGATGATTGAATTGGCCAATTACTAATCGGCGGCGCGGCTTTCGAGTACTGCCACGGCCGGTAGTTTTTTACCTTCCACATATTCCAGGAAGGCGCCGCCGCCGGTGGATATATAGGAGACTTTGTCCGCAATACCGTATTTGTCCACCGCGGCCAGGGTGTCGCCGCCGCCGGCGATGGAGAAAGCATCGCTATCGGCGATGGCCTGAGCCAGGCGCTCGGTACCGCCGCCAAACTGATCGAACTCAAACACCCCCACCGGGCCGTTCCAGATAATGGTTTTGGCCTCTTTCAAAATCTCATCCAGCTTGTCGGAAGACTGCGGGCCTATATCGAAAATCATATCGTCTTCAGCCACATCGGCGGCGGACTTGGTCTCGGCGGCGGCGGATTCGCTGAACTCCTTGCCGGTCACCACATCCTCCGGCAGCGGAATATCGCACTTGTCCATCAGAGCCTTGGCGGTGTCCACCAAGTCGTGTTCACACAGAGATTTGCCCACTGGCTTGCCGCTGGCGGCGAGGAAGGTATTGGCGATGCCCCCGCCCACAATCAGCTGGTCCACCTTGTCGGCCAGGCTCTCCAGCACTGTCAGTTTAGTGGAGACCTTGGAGCCGCCGACGATGGCCACCATGGGGCGCGCCGGATTTGCCAGCGCCTTTTCCAAAGCATCGAGCTCGGCAGCCAGCAGCGGGCCAGCACAGGCGACGGGCGCGAATTTGGCCACACCGTGGGTGGATGCCTGAGCGCGGTGGGCGGTTCCGAAAGCGTCCATCACGAAGATGTCGCACAGACTGGCGTAGGCTTTGGCCAGGGCCTCGTCGTCTTTCTTTTCACCGGGGTTAAAGCGCACGTTTTCCAGCAACGCCACTTCGCCATCCGCCAATTCGACGCTGTTCCGCCACTCCTTGACCAGCTTCACTTCGCGGCCGAGCAGTGTACTCAAGTGGTCAGCCACTGGCCGCATGGAAAACGCCTCGTCATACTCGCCCTCAGTGGGTCGCCCCAGGTGGGACATCAACAGCACCTTGGCACCGGCATTGATGGCGGCCTCAATGGTGGGCAGTGCCGCTCGGATACGGGTGTCGGATGTGACCGCTCCATCCTTGATTGGAACGTTGAGATCTTCACGGATCAATAGGCGCTTGCCCGCCAAATCCAGATCCTTCATCAATTTAACCGCCATTCGCCAATCCCCTTGCTGTGACTGTGAGTAACTGAAAAGTGGGCGCGGATTATAAGCCGATGCGCGCTTACCGCCCACCGGCGCCGAGTATACCAAGCCCCTGTGTAGTTGAATTACGACCAGCCACAAGCGGCGGACTGATGACTTTGCCATAGCGTCCGCGCATCGGCGTAATACAATGGGCACTGTGGAACGCGTCCCGGTAAAGAAGAGGTGTGTATGTCAAAGCGGCACAAGGTCGAGTTTCCCGGCAGCAACGGCGCCCGCCTGGCGGGCATACTGGAAATGCCGGAAGGGCGCGAACCGCGGGCCTATGCACTCTTCGCCCACTGCTTCACTTGTGGTAAAGACGTGCTCTCCGCCTCGCGCGTCGCGCGCCGCTTGGCGGATCTCGGCATCGCGGTACTGCGCTTCGACTTCACAGGCCTGGGCGAAAGCCAAGGCAGTTTCGCCGATACCAATTTTTCTTCCAATGTAGAAGACCTGCTATGCGCCGCGGGCTTTCTGCGCAAGGTCCACCGGCCGGTGGACCTGTTGATCGGCCACAGCCTCGGCGGCGCCGCGGTACTAGCCGCCGCGGGGGATATCCCGGAAGCCAGGGCCATTGTCACCATCGCCGCGCCAGCAAGCCCGGATCACGTGGTCAAGCAGTTCGCCTGCACCCTGGACACTATCCGCCACCAGGGTCAAGCCGAGGTGGAACTGGCCGGGCGTCCCTTTGTCATCAAAAAACAATTTCTCGATGATCTGGACAAACACAAGGCAGACTATATCGGCGATCTCGGCCGGCCTTTGCTGATCTATCACTCGCCTGTGGACAGAACGGTGTCCATCGATGAGGCAGCGGAAATCTACAACCGTGCCAGGCACCCAAAGAGCTTTATCAGCCTGGACCGGGCCGACCACCTGCTGACCCGGCGCGCGGACGCGGACTACCTGGCCAACACTTTGGCCGCCTGGGCCGAGCCCTATCTGTCCGGGAAACGGGGTTAAATCCACCCACATCCGCGCGCCCAGGAGGACCGCGCAGCGAATTGCACAATGGCAGCGGCAAAAAAAGTCCTTGCGCCCGTCCCCCCCGCCGCTAGAATCCGCGCGGCATAACCCTACAAAAACCATGCGTAATCATCACAGGGAGTATCCGCAATGGACCCAGCCGATAGCGATATCGTTTTTCAAAGCTACGGACGATGCTGCAACAACGAACAGTTTTTTGTCGACTTCTACGACTTCTTTATGAGCAGCTCCGAAGAAGTCCGCGCTATGTTCACTGAAACCGACATGAAACAGCAGCGCCACTTGCTGCGCAACGGCATTATGCAGCTGGTGCTGCACGCCCGCGGCCTGCCCGACACCAAGCTGCGCGCTCTCGGCGAGAGTCACTCCCGCAGGGGTTACAATGTTCGCCCGGACTTCTATCACCTGTGGCTGGAAGCGCTGATGAAAACACTGCGCCGGCACGACCCGGAGTTCTCCGACACCGTTGAATCCGCCTGGCGCAGAGCGATTCAACCGGGCATCGAGATCATTCGCGGAGCCTACTGAGACGCACAGCGGTCACCCTGCGTCCGGTAGCGGTTTGCCAGCCCCGCACAGGGCCGGTATAAAATCCGAACAGAAACTGCCACCCCATCATTTCCTACAGCGCGCAGGGATGCCGCAGCCGGTTGGATGCCGGTGCACAGCGACAGGGGCTGAAACCGGCCCCTGTCGCCGGCGGTCTCCCGAAGCGCCGGTATGGCAGTTTCGGGACAACAACTACAAGCAAGGAAACCGCTATGAAGACCGCAAATTTGCGCTGGGCTCCTCTGGCGCTGTCACTGGCCCTGTGCGCCTGCGGCGAGGCGCCGAAGCCCGACGCATCCGCCGACTCCTCAACGCCCGCTCCCCAGACACAGTTGAGCACCACCCAGGCCGCCACCGAGGCACTGAACATCCCCTACGAAAAGTTCACCCTGCCCAACGGGCTTCGGGTCATCGTGCACGAAGACCGCAAGGCACCGATCGTATCTGTGGGGGTCTGGTACCACGTGGGTTCCAAGGATGAAAAGCCCGGCCGCACCGGTTTCGCCCACCTGTTTGAACACCTGATGTTCAACGGTTCGGAAAACTACAACGACGAATACTTCAAACCCTTCGAGCAGGCCGGGGCCACCGGTATGAACGGCACCACCTGGCTGGACCGCACCAACTACTTTGAAACCGTCCCCAGTAACGCACTGGACATGGCGCTGTGGATGGAGTCGGACCGCATGGGCCACCTGCTCGGCGCCATCACCCAGGAGAAGCTGGACGAGCAGCGCGGCGTGGTCCAGAACGAGAAACGCCAGCGCCAGAACCAGCCCTACGGCAAGGTCTGGGAAAAGATGCAAGCCGCCATATTCCCCGCAGGCCACCCCTACTCCTGGACCACCATCGGCAGCATGGAGGACCTGAACGCAGCCAGCCTGGACGATGTGCACCAGTGGTTCAAAACCTACTACGGTGCCGCCAATACAGTGTTGGTTCTGGCTGGTGATATCGACGTAGAAACGGCCAGGGAGAAAGTGAGTAAATACTTCGGAGACATTCCTGCCGGGCCGCCGCTAATCAAGAAGAAGGCCTGGATCGCCAAGCGAGACGAAACCAAGCGCGAGCAAATGTACGACCGGGTGGCGCAGTCGCGCCTGTACAAGGTGTGGAACACCCCCAACCTGGGACACGAAGATGCCGGCGCTATGGCCCTGGCCGCAGCGGTGCTCGGTGACGGCAAGAACTCGCGCCTCTACAAGCGCTTGGTTTATCAGGACCAGATCGCCACCCGAGTGTACGCCACCGTTGACGAATTCGAGCTGGCCTCGATTTTCCGGGTAGTCGCCGATGCCAAACCCGGCGTCGAGCTGTCCCAAGTGGAATCAGCGATTGAAGAGGAGTTGCAGCGCTTCCTGGAAGAGGGGCCAACCGCGGAGGAGCTGGCACGAGTCAATATGAGCGAGTACGCCACTTACGCGCGCAACCTGGAACAGGTCGGCGGCTGGAACGGCAAAGGCGTAATACTCGCCCGGGGCGAACTCTATCTGAACAACCCCACCGCCTACATGGAGGCCCTGGCCGAGAAACAGAAACTGTCGCCGCAACAAGTGCAGGCCGCGGCTCAGAAATGGCTCTCAAGCGGCGACTACAACCTGGAAGTACACCCCTTCCCGGAATACAAAGTGGCCGACAGCGGCGCCGACAGATCCAAGCTGCCGGATACCGGCGAATTCCCTTCCGTGCCCTTCCCGGAACTACAAACGGCGGAATTGTCCAACGGACTGAAAGTCGTACTGGCAGAACGCAACACTGTACCAATCGTGGACCTGCGCCTGATCTTTGACGCCGGTTATGCCGCCGACCAGGGCAAAAAACTGGGCTCCTCCAGCTACGCCATGTCCATGTTGAAAGAAGGCACCTCAGACTTGAGCGCACTGGAAATCTCCGCCCGCGAGGAAATGCTGGGCGCGCGCATCTCGGCCTTCGCGGCTATCGATACCTCAGAAGTGCGCCTGAATGCCCTCACCGTCAACCTGGACGATTCTCTGGCACTCTTCGCCGATATAGTGCTGAACCCGGCCTTCTCCGACGAGGAAATCGAACGCAAGCGCAGCCGCTGGATCGCCGCCATACAGCAGGAAAAAACCCGGCCAATGGACATGGCATTGCGCAGTCTGCCGCCGCTGCTCTACGGCAAAGACCACGCCTACGGCGTGCCTCTCACCGGCTCCGGTACCGAGGAATCCATCGCATCCCTGACCCGCGGAGACCTGGTCGACTACCACCGCACCTGGATGCGTCCGGACAACGCCACCTTGGTTGCCGTGGGCGATATCACCCTGGACACGCTGGTACAAAAACTGGAAAACCACTTTGCCGACTGGCGCGCACCGGACGTTCCTCTGCCACAGAAAAACCTAGCGGAAGTGGCGCACCCGGAAAAAGCCAGTGTCTTCCTAATTGACAAACCCGGCTCCGAACAGTCCATCATTATCGGCGGCCTTCTGGCGCCCTCGGAAAAAACCCCCGAGCGCGAAGCCCTGCACATGATGAACGACATCCTCGGCGGTACCTTCACCGCGCGCATCAATATGAATCTGCGCGAGGAGAAACACTGGGCTTATGGAGCCTACTCTTTCTTCACCGGCGCCAAGAGCCAACAGCCGCTTTTGGTCTACGCACCAGTGCAGACCGATAAAACCGCGGAATCCCTGACAGAACTGCAAAAGGAACTGCGCTCCTATATCGGCAATGCGCCAGCCACCGAGGAAGAACTCAGCAAGGTAAAAGCCAAGCGCATCAATGAACTACCAGGGCGCTTTGAAACCATACAAGCAGTCTCCGGTGCGGTTGCGAGCATGGTTACCTATGAGCGGCCGCTGAACTACATGAACGGCTACGCCGAGCTGATCCGCAACACCGATCTGGAGACCATTCACGACCTGGCGCGGCAGATCATCAAACCGGATCAGTTCACCTGGGTGATTGTGGGGGATAAGAACAAGATCGAGGAAAAGATCCGCAGCCTGAATATCGGCCCCATTGCGGAGCTGGATGCCGACGGCAACCGGATGCCGTCCCTGGCCGCGAACTGAGAAGTCACCTCTGAGTCATGAGCAACAGGGCTGCTGACTCAGGGGCCCGATCAGAAAATGGACGGCGCAAATAAGGCTCGTATCTTCTGTATCCGGCATATTTGCGCTGTCCACCTACTGCCTGAGCGCCCCGAGGCACTCTTGATGATTCCGGGTGCTTTCACTGGTATCGGAGCGCTCAGTATCCAAGCCCCGTCCAAACGGCTCCTATTCCTCTCCGACAGTCTCTTCTTTCTGCGCCTCACGCAAAGACTGTAAACGCTCACTGGTTTCAGCGGCTGTTTCCCGGCGCGGCGACAAATCTCGCACACCGCCAGTTTTCTCGCTCAACGCGTTTTTTATCGCCTGCTGCTCAGCACTGTAATCCGGCGCCAGTGTCAGTTTAGGCGCATTACTGTTGAAACCGATCAACACCCAGATAAAAAACAACAGACATAAAAAGCGGATCACCAGACTGCGGTCGAGCAACCAGTGCATCCCATCTCCCCGTGCGTGGAGCAACCGCACACGGAAAAAGACATTGATGGCCAATAGCGCGCAGGCGGCAATCACCACCCAGGAAGCCAGGCCGCCGAGCACGGCGACCAGCCAGTTGGAAATTTGCGAATTGAAATCCATCACAGCGCCCCTTTACTGGCGTTTCTTCGCAACATGCTTGACTTCATTACTGAAAACAGCCTGCTGCAGGCCAATAGTACCCAGCGCTTCCACCGGCACAAACACCTTGTTGTCGGACTCCGCCATGGCTTCGAGCACCTCCAGGGTACGGTAGGCCAAGTACTTGTCGGTGACCGATTTCGCCAGCAGATCATTCACCTCTTTCTGTCCCAGAGCTTTTTCCCTGGCGATAGCGCGATTCATCTTCTCCCGTTCCAGATCCCGCTCCATTTGAATTTTCTGAATTTCGAACTGGGCTTTTTCCTGCTCGATCAGCTCGCGGCGCTCGGCAGCGCGCTCTTTGGCTTCGGTTATAACCTTCGGAAACTGTACATCGGCAAGCCCCAGGCGCTTAATCACGATCGGTGTGCCCTTGAGAGCCTCCTTAACTTCGGAAAACAACTCCTGGCTCAGCGCTTCACGGCTGGACGCGATCTCATTGATGGAATACTTGGCAACCACCCGGCGCACAACATCACGAATAACCGGCTGCGCGTAGGTACCGTATATATGATTGACCGATATATTGTTGTTGGTCGGAGGAATGCGATCAAAGATATTATCGATCATCTCGTTATTGACAGCGCCCGTCATCCGCACGTCGAAACTCATATTCAGCTGATCTTTGGGCATAAACAACTGGAATTGTTCTCTGTGCCCAAAATCGGCTGTGGCAAGAGTAATCAGCTTGTCACAGTAGTAGAAACACATATCCAGACGGAACTTGGACGGTGGCACCGTCTCGGGTTTATAGCCATTCTTGGTCAGTATTTTCCCCACGTGGGCCGGCGGAACTTCCACCCGATCTCCGCAGGCAGAGAGTCCCAGCGCAACAACAACAAGAATCCAGACCCATACTGATCGCATACAAAATCTCCGTATATCTTTTTTAATTTTCAAATAGGATAAGATATGTCAGCCGCCACAGGGGCACAAGTGATTTCCCTTTGGCCTGCGCCAGCGTATCCCGGTAATTCATCAATCAGAGAAGCTTATGGAACTGGAATTTATCACCGCAACCCTATTTAACCTGGGGATCAACCTGCTCTATACCCTACTAGCTCTGCTGATCGGTATGGCGGCTCTGATCGCAATCGACAAGAAGCTGCTCAAGCATGTGGATATCGAGGGCGAATTGAAAAACGGCAATATTGCCGTGGCCATCTTTGCCTCGACCATACTGATCTTCGTCGCTCTGATCATATCCTTCGGGCTCAAGGGTTAAGTGGTATGCGTGGCTGGCTCTTTATCGCTTGCCTCGGCACCCTGCTCACACTGCCGGACCTGGCCGTGAAACTGACACAGCGGCGGGAAGCGGCAACTACCGGACGGCAACTGGAAGAAGCGCTCGATCAGCGGCTCAATATCAATGCACCGGGCAGTGTCCAGCGGGATCGCCAGTACGGTGTGGTCAGGGTTGTCGGCACCAGCCGTCCCCTGCCGGAAGAGACGATTCAACAGATTGTCGCCCGGCGCAGCCGCGAGCAGAGCGCCTATGTATCGGTGTGGAACTGGCAGGGCATCCCCCAGGTCACAGCCTCGGCCCGCGGCCTGGACAACAAACACCACTTCGCCAACAGCTATCTGGTCGGCTTCCGCCCCTTCAACACCAAACAGCTGTGGGTGCCGCTGTATACCCTCGCCATCCGCAAGGAATACCAGTACGACCACTTACAGTACGCGGGCCTTACAGATATCTGGCAGACCTCCCGCCAGGCCTTCTACCAAAAACGGGGCGACTGCGAAGACCACGCCATACTGCTGGCGGACTGGCTGATTGAGCTGGGTGTGGACGCCCGGGTGGTACTCGGTACCCACAACGGCGAGGGCCACGCCTGGGTGGTGGCGATTGTCGATAACAAAGAGTACCTGCTGGAAGCCACCAGCAAGCGCCGACTGTCCAACTGGCAGGCACTGCCGCTGGCGGCGCTGACAGAAGGCTACGAGCCCGAATTCCAGTTCAATCGCCACTTCTTCTGGGCCAAGAAAGACACTCGTCCAACGCGCAAATACCGCGGCAGCCACTGGGTGAAAAAGTCCCAGTTTATCCGCAGCTGAGCCCGCAAACGGGGCTCAGCCCTTTACCTTGATCCCCCCCTTTGCCATCAGGCCCTCCACTCGCGCCCGGACACCGCTGCACCTGCGCAGAAATTTTTTCATCCACTGCATCCAAACGCAGGGTTAAGCCGTCTTACAGACAATAGACGAAAACCGGAGACCAACCCCATGTGGAAACCACTCGCACTATCCGCCGCTATACTTCTGCCGGGCACCGCCATGGCCGGGGGTATCCACCTCTCAACCGGTGAGGGCGACAACTGTAACGCGGACCTGAACCGGACTGTGCGCGTCGGCCCCGACTTCCTGGAAATCCGTGAAGACAGTGAGAATGCGGACATCCCGGTACGCTTCCAAACACCGACCCAACTGGTAATCGAGGGCCAGGCTATCCAACTCGACGACCGCCAGCAGCAGCTGATGCGGGAATACCACAGCCAACTGCACGGCTCGGGACGGGAAATATTGCTGATCTCCCTGGAAGCGGTCGACCTGGCCTTAAACGGCATATCAGTCGCCCTCACCGCACTCGCCGGGCCTGACCACCCAAACAATGCCGAACTGCAACAGGCATCCGACGACCTCCTGCGCCGGGTTGAAGCCCGGCTCAACGAAGAGGGGGAAATCTACACCTTGGGAGATCCGGATATCGATGCATTAATTGAGCAAACAGTGGAAGAAGAGCTAGAGCCCAAAATCGCAGCGCTGGCCGCGGACTCCGCCGGCACCATCGCCTGGCAGGCACTCAAAGCCGTATTCACCGGCGGTCGCAGTATCGAACAACAAGCCGAAGCGGCTGCGGAAGAAGCGGGAGAAAAAGTGGAACAGCGGGGCAAACAACTGGAACTGAGAGCAAAGCGGCTATGCGGACAACTACAAACCATCGATCAACTCGAGAACACACTCCACAGTGCCATTCCTGAACTGGCGCCCTACGACATTATCAACATCGAATTGTAAAATACCCCCCAAAGATTGGCCGCCCTGCGCGGCCTTTTTTAATCGGATAAGACACACTCAACAGCACACCCGAAACTACAATCTGGAAATCCTAAATTACCTCTTCTGAATATCCACTGCCGTACTATCTGTTTCGGCATACCTGCCCAGATAATTCACCAGACTTGATTCCAGCAGTTTTTTACCTTCCAATTTCGGTATTCCCGCACTTTGGACAATATCCATATTTCTTGTTCATTGGCTAACTCTATCAAGAGCGTTGGCCTACGATAGACCCGGGGTGATTCATCTACCCATCCCCTCCCGGTCACTTCCTAAATTTTTCCTATCTTTGAAAAATACCGTCGCGGGCTTCCTAATAGTGCTGTCACACCCCAATAAAGCTGTATCCACACCGGACTCCGGGTCTACTTATCCGTATAGCAAGCTCCAGCAACAGCGAACTGAATATGCAGTAGACTTTCCATCATTTTTTCAATTGATGGATTTCACATTTTGTTTAGCTATTTTTTAGAGCAGTGTTAACATACTGCCAGCGTGGTGAGTTAAACCAATTTACTGGGTCAATTTCTTTGCTTGGCTTTAACCAGTGCACACCATCTTCCAATGCGTCCTCCTGAAGACTGTATTTATCATTACTTAGGTCTGCCTCAAACTGCTGTAATAATTCTTCAACTGAAGAATTTAGCCTTAGTGCAACCCCCATGTCATAATCAACTAGAATAATTTGACCGTAACTACCTGTATCAGAAGGATCAAGGTCAACGCATAGCAATGAAGTTCCCGAATCGTCCCCAATTGCTATGCGTTTTAAACCAAATGTATAGTCGCTTTTTATCTCATGGTCTGCGTACCTAAGAGGCTCCAAATTATTGCTCGATTTTAATTTTTCTTGAGCCTGAATAATTACGTCTATATCCAAGAATGGAAAACCATAAAAAAGATTTGCAACCTTTTCATTATCGAAGCCATTTCTAGAGCGATACATTTGTTTTAAGCCATTTGGCAGTACAGTACCAACCAATGATTCCAATTGTTCAATTTTAGACTCCTCAGCTGCGCCCTGAAATGCTTCTAAAATTAAGGGAGCTTTTTGCTTCAAAATACTTTCAATATTGCCAAACATT
This sequence comes from Microbulbifer thermotolerans, assembly GCF_001617625.1. NCBI lineage: Bacteria > Pseudomonadati > Pseudomonadota > Gammaproteobacteria > Cellvibrionales > Microbulbiferaceae > Microbulbifer > Microbulbifer thermotolerans. The sequence goes on from NZ_CP014864.1 coordinate 3,514,832, forward strand.
AATTTTCCTCATTAACTGAAAGTGAATCATAACGAATCATGGACACCCACAAAACAAAAAGCTTTCAACGCCAGCCATATTGCAACATTCTCTACCTCATAGAAAATACTGTTTATCCATACATATAAATGGATAGATAAAATGGGACACTCGCGCAAATCCCTGATCTCTCTCGAAGCTACGCCCTACTATCATTGCGTCTCCCGCTGCGTGCGCCGTGCATTCCTGTGTTGACCTGCCCCCAATTTTTAATCCAACCTCGTGTTAGTAATGTTCGTGTTGATAGATTCTTTTTTGTGCGACCTGAACGCTGCTGCAAATTCCGCCGGTGTCTGATAGCCCAGCGATGAGTGTGGCCGCTGCTCGTTGTAGTCTTGCCGCCACTGGCTGATCAGCCCCCGAGCATGAGCCAAGTCCCGAAACCAGTGCTCATTGAGACATTCATCCCGAAATTTGCCGTTGAAACTCTCGATATATCCGTTTTGTGTCGGCCTCCCTGGCTGGATCAACTTTAGCTCAACCCCGTTGCGATAGGCCCACTGATCAAGCGCTTTGCCGGTAAACTCCGGCCCTTGATCTGTCCTGATGGCTTTGGGATAACCACGGAAGGCCGCTATGGCATCCAAACTCCTCACCACCTGCTCTCCAGATATCCCGCTGGCTACCTGAATATCGAGACACTCCTTGGTGAAATCATCGACAATGGTCAGACACTTGATACGACGGCCATTGGCCAGAGCATCCATCACGAAGTCCATCGACCACGTATGGTTCGGGGTTTCCGGTAGCGATAGAGGCTGTCGCTCAACCATAACGCCCTTGCGACGCCTACGTTTGCGGACGGCTAGTCCCGCCTCGTGATATAACCGATAGACCTTCTTATGGTTCACTTTCAGCCCTTCCCGACGCAGCATCTGGTGCACTCGCCGGTAGCCGAATCGCCGTCGCTCGAGTGCTATTTCCTTGATACGTTCAGCCAGTTCAGACTCTGTAGCCTTTTTGGACTGGTATCGCATGGACGCGCGAGATAACCCGACGAGCGAACAGGCCCTACGTTCTGAGATAGTCGTTTCCGACCGCATGATTTGTACGGCCTCGCGCTTGTTGCCGACGGTTAGTACTTTCCCTTAAGGGCAGCCTTCAATGCTTCCTGATCCAATAGAGACTCCGCCAGCAGCTTCTTAAGGCGGGCATTCTCCTGTTCCAAGGCCTTGAGCCGCCGGGCCTCAGATACCTCCAGACCTCCATACTTCTTACGCCAGGTGTAAAAAGTGGCATCCGAAATACTGTACTTGCGGCAAAGCTCTTTCACCGGGATACCGGCCTCAGCTTCCTTCAAGATTGGGATAATCTGTTCTTCAGTAAAACGTTTCTTCATGTTCATCGTCCTCATTGGTGATGAACATTACTAGGATTGAAGTGGACTAGAAAGTGGGGAGCAGGTCATTGGCTGAAAAAAACAAACCAAACACACTCAAAAATCCCACAACAAATACGGAAGATACCTTGAAAGGCACAGGTCCCTCTCCTTATTTTTTTATCAACTTACTTAAGTTCAGGGCTTCTATGAGCTTTGGGTGGGAAGACTAACAAAACAGGACATATTGCGCTATCACACGCCATTACAAATAAAAGACAGAAATAAATAAACTGTCTAAGCTGCAGTTTAAAATTAGAAATTTAATCCGCTGTCAAAATCGCCCTGACAGAAACCAAGGAATGCGCTGTAAATACCAGCATTTATATGCCGCCGGCATCTTAGAGAAATAAAATCGAAAAACAAAAGTCCGAGCAAATTTAATAGAAATAATTCTATTAAAATGCTATCACTTCACTATCCGAACAACATCCAACATCCGATTCGCAAACCCCCACTCGTTATCAAACCAGATCAATATTTTCACCAGCTTCCCGCCAGCCACACGGGTCTGGCTGGCATCGACGATGCCGGAGCGGGGGTCGTGGTTGAAGTCGCAGGATGCGAGGGGTTCTTCGGTGTAGCCGAGGATGCCGTTGTATTCGGTTTCGGCTGCGGATTTTAGCAGTGTGTTGACTTCGCTCTGTGTCACTGTGCGGTTCAACTGCACAGAGAGGTCGATGGCGGAGACGTTGACGGTGGGCACGCGCATTGCCTGGGCTTCGAATTTTCCTGCGAGTTGGGGCAGGATACGTTCGATACCGCGGGCCAGGCCCGTGTCCACTGGGATTATGGAGTTCACCGCTGAACGGGTTTTTCTCAGATCGGTGTGGTGGTAGGCATCAATTACCGGCTGGTCGTTCATCGCCGAGTGGATGGTGGTGATGACACCGGCCTCTATACCGAATGCCTTGTGCAATGCATCGATCACCGGCACGCTGCAATTGGTGGTGCAGGAGGCAGCGGAAATAATTTTTTCTTTGCCGGTGAGGCTGTGGTGATTGACACCGTAGACAATTGTGGCGTCCACATCCCGGCTGGCGGGCTGGGAAAAAAGCACTTTTCGAGCACCGGCTTTTAAGTGCAATTCCGCGCGCTCGCGCTCGAAAAAACTGCCGGTGCACTCCAATACGATATCGATGTTGTGTTTTGACCAGTCCAACTCTTCCAAGCGGTTGTAATGCGTCACTGCAATGGGGTCGCCGTTGACGGTCAAGATGTCATTTTGCACAGCTATGTGGCCGGAAAAACGACCGTGGACGGAATCGTATTTGGTGAGGTGGGCAATAGTGGCGCAGTCGGCCAGTTCGTTGATGGCGACGATTTGTAATTTATCCCGCGCACCGGATTCATAAAGTGCGCGCAGTACGGAACGGCCTATGCGTCCGTAGCCGTTGATGGCAAGTCTGGTTGTAGCTGGCTGTTGGATGGTGGGTTCCTCGGTTTTTATTTCTCTCCCCCGGGTCTTCTCGCTGACGGAGACAGGGGCCCGGGGGAGAAAAACACTCGGTATTTATCCGAGTAGTTTTTTCACGGTTTCGGCCACATTTTCTGCGGTGAAGCCGAAGTGTTTCATCAGCTCGCCGCCGGGGGCGGATTCACCAAAGCTTTCCATGCCGACTATAGCGCCGTCGAAGCCGACAAATTTGTACCAGTAATCCTTGTGCCCGGCCTCTACGGCGACGCGGGCGCGAACAGAGGAAGGCAGTACGGATTCGCGGTAGGATTCATCCTGCTCCATAAAGGCTTCGGCACAGGGCATAGATACCACGCGGATTTTCTTGTCGGACAGCAGTTCTCGGGCCGCCATGGCCAGTTCCACTTCGGAGCCGGTGGCAATAATAATGGCGTCCGGAGTGCCCTCGCAGTCAGCCAGAATATAACCGCCTTTTTCAATCGCTTTCACCTGTCCTTCGTCGCGGCTTTGCGGCGCCAGCCCCTGGCGGCTAAATATCAGTGCGCTGGGGCCGTGTTTGCGCGCCACGGCCATTTTCCAGCTGACCGCAGATTCAGTGGTGTCCGCCGGGCGCCAGGTGTGCAGATTGGGGGTCGAACGCAGAGCGGTGAGCTGCTCTACGGGCTGGTGGGTGGGGCCATCTTCACCGAGACCGATGGAATCGTGGGTGTAAACAAAGATCACCCGCTGTTTCATCAGTGCGGCCATGCGCACGGCATTGCGAGCGTATTCCATGAACATCAGGAAGGTAGCACCGTAGGGAACGAAACCGCCGTGCAGGGCGATGCCGTTCATAATGGCGCTCATGCCGAATTCGCGCACACCGTAATAGATGTAGTTGCCGGAGGCGTCGCCAGCAGTCACGCCTTTGGAGCCCGACCAGATGGTGAGGTTGGAGCCGGCCAGGTCAGCGGAGCCGCCGAGGAATTCCGGCAACAGAGGACCAAACGCATTCAGGGTGTTCTGGCTGGCCTTGCGGGAGGCGATCTTCTCAGCCTTGTCCTGACATTCTTTAATATACTCATCCGCTTTGACGAGGAAGTCCGCCGGCAGCTCGCCGCTCATACGGCGCTCGAACTCCGCCGCAAGTTCCGGGAACTCTTCCCGGTAATCGGCGAAGATATCTTTCCACTCTTCTTCCTGGGCTTCGCCCTTGGCGCGGGCACTCCAGCCTTCATAGATCTCCTGGGGAATCTCGAAAGGAGCGTGGGGCCAGTTGATGGTCTCGCGCACCAGGGCGATTTCATCTTCGCCCAGAGGCGCACCGTGGCACTCTTCGCGGCCCTGCTTGTTCGGAGAGCCAAAACCGATCACCGTCTTGCAGCAGATAATAGTGGGCTTTTCGGTCTCGGCGCGGGCCTCTTCAATCGCCGCCTTGATCGCCGCCGGATCGTGGCCGTCCACACCCGGGATCACGTGCCAGCCGTAGGACTCGAAACGCTTGGGCGTGTCATCGGTGAACCAGCCCTGCACCTCGCCATCGATGGAGATGCCGTTATCGTCGTAGAAGGCAATCAGCTTGCCCAGCCCAAGGGTACCGGCCAGGGAGCAAGCCTCGTGAGAGATGCCCTCCATCAGGCAGCCATCACCCATAAAGACATAGGTGTGGTGGTCGATCAGTTCATAGCCCGGGCGGTTGAACTGGGCGGCCAAAACCTTTTCCGCCAACGCCATGCCCACAGCGTTGGTGATCCCCTGCCCCAAGGGGCCGGTAGTGGTCTCCACGCCCGGCGCATAGCCGTACTCGGGATGGCCCGGAGTTTTGGAGTGCAATTGGCGGAAGTTTTTCAGCTCCTCCATCGGCAGGTCGTAGCCGGACAGATGCAGCAGGGAATAGAGCAGCATGGAGCCATGACCATTGGAGAGCACGAAACGGTCCCGGTCGGCCCAATTCGGGTTGGCCGGATTGTGTTTCAGGTAGTCGTTCCACAGGACTTCGGCGATATCCGCCATGCCCATGGGCGCGCCGGGATGGCCACTTTTGGCTTTTTGGACTGCATCCATGGACAGGGCGCGAACAGCGTTTGCCAGCTCGGTGCGGGACGGGTTGCGGGAAGGCATAGGATCAACTCTCTGAAAGCGAATTGGAGCCGAGCGTATCGGAGATACACCTCGGCAGCGAAAATGTGGCGCGCCCAGGCGCGGCCGCTTTAAAAGGGTGCGTATTTTCCCGTAATCAGCCGCCGGGCGCAAAGGGCGGCCCCTGAAATCCGTAACAATAAAGGCGCCACTCCGCTGCCTGCGTAAGAAGATCAAATTCCATCAAAATCTTTCAATGAATCTATATCAAAAAACTTTGATATATAGGAAACCCCTGCTAGACTCCCCGCCATGCTTGAACCCACGCAAACCCCACACCGCTCTGAAGCCAGCGGTGGCGACATAGCGCAGCTGGCCGCGCGCCTGAAGGCCGCCGGCGATCCGCTGCGCCTGGAGATACTGCGACTGCTGAGTCAGGGCTCCTACAGCGTGCTGGAGCTGTGCCGCATCTTCGACCTGCGCCAGCCGGCACTTTCCCACCACCTGAAGGTGCTGGCCCAGGCGGATCTGGTCACCAAGCGGCGCGAGGGGAACAACCTTTTTTACCGCCGCAGTGGCGACGGTTTGCAACCGCTGTTTGCCGATTTGGACAAACTGTCGTTGCGCGCCGAGCTGGCAGACGGCGTGGAGCGCGTGGCGCGGGAGCGCGCCGAAGCATCACGGCGCTTCTTCGCTGACTACGGCAATCGCTTCCGCGAGCAACAGGAGCTTATCGCCGGTTACGAGGTCTACGGCCCCCAGGTGGCGCAATTGTTAAAGCCCGGCGGTACCGCGCTGGAAGTGGGCCCCGGTGAGGGGGAGTTTCTGGAGGAGTTGGCGGGCCGCTTCGAGCGGGTTACCGCACTGGACCTGTCGCCCACCATGATGGAGCGAGCGCAGCAGTTCGCCGCCAAGCGGGGGCTTGGGAATATTGAATTTATCTGCGGCGACACCCGCGAGGCAGCCGCAAGACCACACAGCGCCGATACCATAGTGGCCAATATGGTGCTGCACCACACCCCGGAACCGGCGCAGATTTTCCAGGACCTGCAGGTGGCGCTGAAGCCCGGTGGGCAGCTGCTGATCGCAGAGCTGCAGGAGCACCGCCAGGATTGGGCCCGCGAAGCCTGTGGCGACCTGTGGCTGGGCTTCGCGCCGGAACAATTGCAGGCCTGGGCCGAGAGCGCGGGGCTGCAGAAGGGGCGCAGTGTCTACAGTGCACTGCGCAACGGTTTTCAGATTCAGATTCGCGAATTTATCAAACCCTGAGGGGCGCGGTGGGTGTCTGCCCCACCAATCAACGGAGAGATCACATGAGTGAATACAAACTGTTTACCTCGGAATCGGTTTCCGAGGGGCACCCGGACAAAATCGCCGACCAGATTTCCGACGCCGTGCTCGACGCCCTGTTGGCGCGGGACAAACAGGCGCGTGTAGCCTGTGAAACCCTGGTGAAAACCGGCATCGCCGTGATTGCCGGCGAAATCTCCACCAGCGCCTGGGTAGACCTGGAAGATCTGGTGCGCAAGGTGATCACCGATATCGGCTACACCTCCTCCGACGTGGGCTACGATGGCGAGACCTGCGGCGTGATTAATGTAATCGGCAAACAATCCGCGGACATCGCCCAGGGGGTAGACCGCGCCAAACCGGAAGATCAGGGAGCTGGCGACCAGGGACTCATGTTCGGCTTCGCCACCGACGAAACCCCAACCTTTATGCCCGCGCCCATCTACTACGCTCACCGCCTGGTCGAACGCCAAGCGGAAGCGCGCAAATCAGGCCTGCTGCCCTGGTTGCGCCCAGACGCCAAGAGCCAGGTAACCTTCCGCTACGACGACCAGGGCAGACCCTGCGCCATCGACGCAGTGGTACTGTCCACCCAGCACAATCCAGACGTCAGCCAGGAAGACCTGCGCGAAGCCGTGCTGGAGCTGATAGTGCACCATGTCTTGCCGTCCTCACTCCTGCACGCGGACACCAAGTACCACATCAACCCCACCGGTAAATTCGAGATCGGCGGCCCCGTTGGCGACTGCGGCCTCACCGGGCGCAAAATCATCGTCGACACATACGGCGGTGCGGCCCGTCACGGTGGCGGCGCCTTCTCCGGCAAGGACCCGTCCAAAGTGGACAGGTCCGCTGCTTACGCCGGCCGCTATGTGGCCAAGAACATCGTCGCCGCCGGTCTAGCCAAGCGCTGCGAAATCCAGGTGTCCTACGCCATCGGCGTGGCTGAACCCACTTCGGTCTCCATCAATACTTTTGGCACCGGTGCGGTGAGCGACGACAAACTGATTCAACTGGTGCGCGAGAATTTCGACCTGCGCCCCTACGCCATCGCCAAAGCGTTAGACCTGCTGCACCCCATGTACCAGCTTACAGCGGCTTACGGCCACTTCGGCCGCGATCCCTTTGAGCACACCTACAGCTGGGTGGACAGCAACGGTGAGGAACGCAGCGAGACCTTTACTGCTTTCCCTTGGGAAAAAACAGATAAAGCTGCAGCACTGCGCGACCAGGCAGGCCTGTAATAGCGGCCACAACCGCTCCCGAAAGCATTACAAATTAATTAGGTTGAGAAATGAACCAAATGAGTACCGAATTCAAAGATTTTAAAGTTGCCGACATCAACCTGGCCGACTGGGGCCGCCGCGAAATAGAAATCGCCGAGGGCGAAATGCCGGCACTGATGGCACTGCGGGAAAAATACCGGGCCGAACAACCACTGGCCGGTGCGCGTATCATGGGCTGTATCCATATGACCATCCAGACAGCGGTTCTAATCGAAACCCTGGTGGCACTGGGTGCCGAAGTACGCTGGTCATCCTGCAATATTTTCTCCACGCAGGACCACGCCGCCGCCGCCATCGCCGCTCGCGGCATTCCGGTTTTTGCCTGGAAAGGTGAAACAGAAGAAGAATACGAGTGGTGCCTGGAGCGCACCGTCGGCGCCGACGTGCCCGGCTGGCAGCCGAACCTGATCCTCGACGACGGCGGCGATCTGACCGAACTGCTGCACCGCAAATACCCCGAAATTCTCGACCAGTGCCACGGCATCAGTGAAGAAACCACCACAGGTGTACACCGTCTGCAGGAAATGCTCCGCTCGGGCACTCTGAAAGTACCGGCAATCAACGTCAATGATTCAGTAACCAAAAGCAAAAACGACAACAAATACGGCTGTCGCCACAGTCTCAACGACGCTATCAAACGCGCCACCGACCATTTGCTGGCCGGTAAAAAAGCGCTGGTCATCGGCTACGGCGACGTGGGTAAAGGCTCTGCCGCCTCTCTGCGCCAGGAAGGCATGATCGTCCGCGTATCCGAGGTTGACCCTATCTGTGCCATGCAGGCCTGCATGGACGGCTTCGAACTGGTGTCTCCCTATATCGATGGGATCAACACCGGCACCGACGAAGGCATTAACAAAGAACTTCTCGGTAATACCGACCTGATTGTCACCACCACCGGCAACACCAACGTGTGCGATGCACAAATGTTGAAAGCGCTCAAAAGCGGGGCCGTGGTGTGCAATATCGGCCATTTTGACAATGAAATTGACACGGCCTACATGCGCGAACACTGGGAATGGCAGGAAGTGAAACCACAGGTGCACAAGGTTATCCGCAACCGCGAAACCAACGATCACCTGCTGCTGCTTTCCGAGGGCCGCTTGGTCAACCTGGGTAACGCCACCGGCCACCCAAGCCGCATCATGGACGGTTCCTTCGCCAACCAAGTGCTGGCGCAGATCCACCTGTTCAAAGAAAAATTCGCCGACCTTCCAGCGGATCAAAAAGTATCCGCGCTCTACGTCAAAGTGTTGCCGAAACAGCTGGATGAGGAAGTGGCACGCTATATGGTGCAGGGCTTCGGCGGCGTAATTACACGTATGACCGAAGACCAGGCCAACTATATCGGCGTTTCCGTGGACGGCCCCTATAAGCCAGAAAGCTATAAATATTAATTATCCCGGTACTGGATTCCGGCGCAGGCCGGAATCCATAAAACCCGGGGAGAAAGAAAATTGCACTATGACCGACTCCATCCGTATCAGTTTTGAGTTTTTCCCCCCAAAAACCCCCGATGGCCGGGAAAAACTCTACAAAACCCGCGCGGCTCTGCAGGCCTTCAACCCGGAATTCTTCTCCGTCACCTACGGTGCCGGCGGCACTACCCGGGAAACCACCGCAGACATCGTCACCAACCTGCGCCGCGACGGCATTTCCATTGCCCCCCACCTATCCTTTGGCGGCGATAACGAAGAGACTATTCTCGGCCTGCTGAACCAGTACAAAAATGCAGGCGTAAACCGCATCGTCGCCCTGCGCGGTGACATGCCTTCCGGCATGGGGGCAGTGGCGCAGCTGGTCTATGCCAACGAACTGGTCGCCTTTATCCGCCGCCACACCGGTGACCACTTCCATCTGGAAGTAGCGGCCTACCCGGAAATTCACCCGGAAGCCGAAAGCTACGACGCCGACATCGGCTACCTGAAAGGTAAGTTCGACGCCGGTGCCGACAGCGCCCTGACCCAATACTTCTACAACCCCGATGCCTACTTCTACTTTATCGACCAGTGCCAAAAAGCCGGCATCGACAAACCGATCTACCCCGGCATTATGCCCATCACCAACTACACCAACCTCGCTCGCTTCTCCCGTAACTGCGGCGCCGAAATCCCGCGCTGGCTGCGCCAGCGGATGGAGAGCTACCGCGACCCGGAAGATGTCAAAAAATTGGGGCTGGAAGTGGTGACAGATCTGTGCGAAACCCTATTGGAAGGTGGGGCACCGGGGTTGCATTTTTATACGATGAATCAGGTGGAGCCGAGCGCGGCGATTCTCACGTCTCTTGCGATTAGTCAACAACTCTAATAGAAAGAAGCCCGGCAATCACCGGGCTTCTTTTTTCACTTAGGAGGTATTACAAGGTGTAATTTATTCCTAAATAGAAATTACGTCCCAAAGTATTGTAGATGCCTGACCCACCACCGGTGCCGGAGAGTCCCACAGGGGGCTCGACATCTTCAATATTGTTGACACCTCCGTAGACCTCAAAATCCGCAAACTTATAGCGACCTTGCAAATCATGATACCGAATGCTCGGCGTTTTGTATGGATCCTGAAGATCTCTGCGTTGATCTGTTTCGATCAACAGCATGTCATCAATATAACGACTACGCCAATTGATCTGCAGATCGCCACGATAATAGGTGACATTCGTTGTATAGCTGCGGATCGGATCTCCCAACTCACCGCGAACCTCATCCGGGTCATCCGGATTGTCTTGGAATGGATAATCGTTACGTTCCAATAGCTCAGTACCAAGCAAGCTGAACTTGAGAGAGCCCCAGTCGGACTCTGAAGAAACAAGCTCAGACAGTTCGAATGAATAATCCACCTGATAATCGATACCACGAGCAGTTAGGCTAGCAATATTGAGCAAAGGTGATGTCAAAGAGATAACCTCACCAGTGGAAGGGTCACGCGGCACTAGCGGACAATAGATATTGTTGATACTAGCGCTATCGACGCAACGCTCCAAAATTTCCTGCGCGGGAATACCGTCAATCGCATCAGTGATTTCCATGTCCCAGTAATCCACGGTGATCACGAGCCCAGGTGCGAAACGCGGCGTAATGGCCAAGCCATAGGTAATTGTCTCTGCTGTTTCTTCTTTTAGCTCAGTATTACCGCCGCTTAAACCACTCAAGCTAGAAGCGTCCTTAACCGAGTTAAAATCCGCAGGAACTCCTAGCTCCGCACAACGGGCCGCACGCTGGGCAGGATCGGGCGCTTCGTCGATTTTGTCATAACTACATGGATCCTCCCAGCTAAAGTAGTTTTGTCCCAGCGGGGAGAAAAGCTCATCAATATTAGGAGCCCGTACCGCTTCAGAACTGGTAGCTCGGATGCGAACGTCCTCAGTAATCGCCCAGTCAATCGAGGTGCCCCAAGTAGTCGTTGCACCGATAGTGCTGTAATCTGAGAAACGCGCAGAGGCCCCAAGAGTCAGGCTATCCACTCCAGGCAGTCCCTCCACTAAAGGCGCCGAAACTTCGAAAAACACCTCGGATACGTCATACTCTCCCGAGGACGGTGCGAGAGCATTCATAAAAGTCTCGCCATCTTTGATAACCTGGTCGTAATCCACCTCAGAAGTTTCTTCCCGATATTCGACACCGACGGCCGTGGAGAGGGCTCCTGCAGGCAGCTCGAAGAGATCGCCCGTGACACTGGCTGAGAACACGGTCTGAGTCATGTTCTCCGTAGAACCAGTGTCCTGCAGCATAAAGTAATCGATGGCTTCCTGACTATTGAGGCCATAGCCGAATAGATTGATCGGCAGACAACCGTTGGCACGGGCCGTTTCGCTACGACAGACGATTTCACCTGTTCCAGGATCAACTACCGCGTCTACCGCCTCGAAAAAGCGAGCATTATGGCGGTTGTTTGTATAATCGACCTCTGCGTCGTACTGACCATATACCGCGTATGCTTCATAACTCCAGGAACCAATCAGATCACCCTCGATGCCCAATACATAGCGCTGTACTTCGCGTTTGGCGTCATCTCCACGCATTCCCAGGTCGGAGTGGAAACGGTGATACCAGAATTCTGTCATACCCGCATCATCCAATTCCTGCTTCAATTCTGCAGGTACAAAAGCGTTATCAGCGGAAATTACCAAGTCACCAAAGTAATCGAATGACGGCTGGCCATAACTTTCTGCGTTATTAACACTGTATTTGGCTTCAACAAAAAGACGAGTACTTTCGTTCAAGTCATAGTGGGCCTTGGCGAAATAGTTCTGAGAATCCAATTCCGGATATAACTGTGTAGAACTAATAAAATTAAGGCCATCGCCACCAACAGATGTAGTTTCTCCCGGAGGATGTTCGCCAGGATTAAAGGCCACTAGTTGACCATCATTGGTAAAAGTATATGGGCCAGAGGCTAAGCTGCCTAAAAGAGGAAAATAAGATGAAGGATAACCATAAATCGTGGTCAGGGGGTGTGTTCCCCAAATAACCCCATTTTCACTCAGTAGGTTGTTAGTAGTATTAAAGACCAATATCTCATCAGGAATTCCGTCATCACCTGTATCCGCAGGATTCACCTGATAACCAGGACTAGCAGCAATCCACGGTCTATCTTTCCCATATACTTCTGCAGTTTGAGAGTGCTGGAAACTTACCGCAACGTTACCGCGGCCCTCGGCAAAGTTACTACCCCATGTCACACTGAACTCAGTTGCCTCGCCACCGTTCAGTTCCGGTTGCATATGATGCAGATTAACCTTGAGCCCCTCAAAATCATCACGAGTGATAAAGTTGACCACACCAGTAACCGCATCAGCACCATAAATAGCAGATTGGCCACCAGTAACTGTATCCACGCGTAGCAAAAGATCTTCAGGAATCGTATTCACATCCACCGCTGAAGTACCGATAGATGAACCAATATGGCGCCGTCCATCTTGCAGCACGAGGGTGCGTTCATACCCCATGCCGCGCAAATCCAACAAATTCAGCCCCACGGTACCAATAAAACGACCTGAGTTGTTGTTTGAAAAAGTTGATCGTAGTGCGGGCAATTCATTTAGATAGTCACCTAAACTAATATTACCGCTTAACTCTATATCTTCTGCACTCACGGAAGTAATGGGGCTGGCTGTTTCCAGGTTGGCCCGCTTAATCCGTGAACCAGTGACGACTACTTCCTCTACGACCTGAGAATTTGTGTCTACAGAGTCGGTACTCTTCTCATCAACTTGCGCGTAAACAGTTGGCGCACTAGCTGTAGCAAACATAATTGCCAAGCTTAAAAAATTCCTTTTGAACTTAATCTCCATCTAACCCTCCAAAGATCGTAAGCATTAGCCATTTTTTTGATTTCTCCACTGGGACTGCCATTTTTTGCACTTTGACACACCCATGGGCTTCTCGATAATAGCGAGATTTAAACGACTACTCGAGCATAAAACAAAATCCACCAGAGAAAGATAAATATATCTTTCCTCGGTTGTTTCTCGCGCCAGATTGATTACAAATGTTACAAATCTATGAGAAATCCATCATAAATATTCTTCAAACATAACAAAAAAACTACATCTAATTCCAAATTTATAGATAACTGTTGTTTTTTATTTGCTCATATCGTTTGTTTTCCAACCTATTTTTTCAGGCAGTTTTCCAATCTGCCCAGGCAACATTCTGTGGCTAAGCAGCCTACCCAAGGGACAACAACCTCCCAAGCAAAAACCGTGCCTCAGCCTCCTGCCGCGCCAACTCCAGCGCTCTCCGGTACGAAACTCTGGCTTCCTCCACCTTTCCCAAGCGCCGGCACAGATCTGCCCTGGCCGCATGCGCCAAGTGGTAGTCGTCCAATTGGCCGCTTGCGAGTATTTGCTCTACCAATTGCAGGCCTGTTTCGGGGCCGTCGCGCATGGCGATGGCCACTGCGCGGTTGAGGGCCACTACCGGGCTCGGGGTCAGTTGGTAAAGTGCGTCGTAGAGGCCGACAATTTCTCGCCAATCGGTTTCGATAAAGCTTGTGGCTTCAGCGTGCACCGCGGCGATCGCTGCCTGCACTGTATAGGGGCCAAAGCGCCGTGAGTGGAGCGCGGTTTGCACTAAGGCTGTGCCTTCACTGATCAGTTTTTTGTCCCATAAGCTGCGGTCCTGATCTTCCAGCAAAACCAATTCTCCGCACGCATCCGTGCGCGCGCTGCGGCGGGATTCGTTGAGCAGCATCAGGGCCAGCAGGCCCTGCACTTCCGGTTCGGGCATCAGGCGATTGAGCAATCGGCCCAAGCGTATGGCTTCGCCACTCAAATCCGGTCGGGTGAGGGTGTCGCCAACTGTTGCGGAGTAGCCCTCGTTAAAAACCAGGTAGATCACCCGCAACACGCCTTCGAGGCGCTCGGGAAAGTCGCGCCGGCCGGGAATTCGGTAAGGAATTGCGGCGCTGCGAATTTTATTTTTGGCGCGCACAATGCGCTGCGCCAAAGTGGTGGGAGAGCACAAAAAGGCGCTGGCAATTTCCTCCGTGGTGAGGCCGCAAACCTCGCGCAGAGTGAGCGCCACTTGCGCATCCGCGGAAAGGGCCGGGTGACAGCAGGTGAATATCAGACGCAGGTGATCGTCTTCCACCCGGTCTTCGGCCCAGTCGACCGGATCGACATCTTCGACTGCCAACTGCGGTGTCACAGCTTCAGTGAGGGCGTGTTGGCGGGTCTGGCTGCGCAGCCGGTCTATCCCCTTAAAGCGGCCGGTGGACACCAACCAGGCCCGCGGGTTATCAGGTATCCCCTCTTGCGGCCACTGCTTCAGGGCCGCTGCAAAGGCTTCGTGCAAGGCCTCTTCCGCCAGGTCAAAATCGCCCAACAGGCGTATCAACGTAGCCAATACCCGGCGGGATTCCACGCGGTAAATTTCCTCCAACCGGATTTTTATTCTCTCCCGACACAACACAGCCATTCCCTTGCCTCAGTCAAAAAAGATGAGGCTATTCAAGCATTGAACGAGTGGGAATCACAATGTCTGTCGGGCATCTCTGATTCATTCGTCGCTGGCTCACAAAGCTATACGGAAGACACACCGAAGTGCGCTATAGCGCTCCAGTCCTTGAATCAGAGGTACCTTCATTCACAGACTCTACTCGTACTGGCAGGGAAATATGCTGGTGGTTGATAAGCCAGCGTCCTTCGCAATGTATAAAGCCAAATATTGCGCGCACGCGATCATCCAATTCCCGCCCACCCTTTAATATGCCCTTACTATGCAGCACACAATGGGCACAGGCCACTGTGTCGCCAGCGTGAATCTGCAGGTCTATAAACTCGAACAAGGGCGGTTCAATAAAAGGCGGCTGCCAGCTGTCCCAGTTATCCCGGTAGGACTGCACATCTGGATACTGAAAAGGTGGCAGAGCGTCAAAGATTCTCGCCGATGGGTGGTGGTTGCGCCAAATGGCTGCCGTTTCGTTATGCCGTACGGCCTCCGCCCATTGGTGCAATAGGCTTTCTATCCGCAAGTGCGCTTTGTGTCCCTCATTTGTAATCCGCATGCAAAAGCCCCAATCACAACTCCCGCACTGGCCGCACTTCTACACATCCCACGCGGGCCGCGGGAATACCGGCGGCGATGTCCAGCGCCTCGTCGAGGTTTTGCGCATCCAGCAGATAAAAGCCCGCCAGCTGTTCCTTGGTTTCAGCAAAGGGGCCATCGGTGATCATCACCTTGCCGGCGCGCATACGCACCGTGGTGGCACTGCTCACCGGCTCCAGAGCCTCCGCGGCAAGCATGCGCCCGCTTTCAGCCACCGACTCCGCATAGGCACGGCATTCGGCATCCTCAGGACTCTCCGGCAGTGAATACAGCTTTTCTTCATCGCTGTATACCAGACACAGATATTTCATTGCTCTCTCCTCATGACAATTGGTAAACCCGGCACCGGCCTGGGCCAGGCGCCATAAAACGGCGCTATCGCCCTCCCCCAACAGGCGGTCGAGCCGCTGTAGCGCCCGGTTGAGATCCCGCGCGCCGAACAGCAAGGGCACACCAGCGGCGGGCGGCAGGCCCGTGGCGGATACCCGTGGATAAACCGAGCACAGATATTTCACCGTAACCCCGGATTCAGAATTTAGACATTAGTCGAGCGGGGAGAGAAGAATTCGACAGGAAGGAAAATATTTTTACAAAATGTGCGAATAACGGCTCTTATCTACCGGCACACAGATAGAGCGGCTCCATGGAAGCTTATTCATTCACGTGCGGGCTGCCAGAAAGTGCATTAATCAAAACTGCCCCGTCTGCTTTCCCCATCCGGCAATGCGGTGGACTGGGTCGCAAAATTCAATAGGCGGACCACCAGGCGGCGATTCTTCGCCTGTCCCTCAGAGGTACTGTTATCGGCAATGGGGCGGCTGTCACCAAAGCCCTCGGCCTGTACCCGCTCCTCCGCGATACCGCGCTCCAGCAGGAAGTGCCGCACCCAGTCCGCGCGCCACTGGGACAGTTTCAGGTTTTTTTCCGGATCGCCCTCGCTGTCGGTATGCCCCTCAATAACGATGCGCAGCGCGGGAAAATCCCGCATGATCACCAACAGTGCCTCAATATCCCCGATACTATCCATGAGCGGCGCAAAGCCGCCGGGCGCATAGCGCACCTGCAAAATAAATTCATTGCCTTGCGCGCGCGGGGCACCTCGCAGATAACGCACCAACTGCTCCGCAAAAGGTGCGGCCACTTCACCCCCACTACCCCTCTCCTCAACCAAAGGGGTCAGGGCATACTTTTTGTGCGGGTCGTGGCAGGCGACCAGGGCCGATACCACTCCCATCGCCAATAACAACAACGCTCGGCGCAGCGGGCAGTGCGGAATCGCCATCACATCAACTCCCCAGTCGGGCTGGAAAAGCATATGGCGTCAAATTCATTGTAGTGCAGAGGATGGAAAAGTGGGGGCAGCGCCTGAGGCTCCCTAAAGGAAATCCAACACCGCCACCAGATCTCCCACCACTTTCGCTCCGGCCTGCGCCAATTGCGGCGCGCGCACCGGGTGGTTGTTATACCCAACAACCGGCATACCCGCAGCCACCGCCGCCCGCACGCCAGCGATGGAATCCTCCACCACCAGACAGCGCCGCGGTTCCACCCCCATCACCTCCGCCGCGTGCAGAAACAGGTCCGGCCAGGGCTTGCCGCGGGAAACATCGTCGGCGCTAAAAATACGCCCGTCGAAATAATCGTAGAGACCCGTTTTGTTCAGGGTCAGCTGCATCTTCTCGTGAGATCCGGAGGAAGCGACACAGCTCGGCAGATTGATTTGCAACAGGTGATCGAGTACGTCCTCGATACCACAGACTGGCTGCAGCTCGTTGTGAAAGGCCTCGCGGATACGGCGCTCGGTATTGTGGAAATAGTGTTCCGGCAGGGGGCCGCCGTAACGGGTTTCTATCTCTAGCAGACAATCCCGCGCCGGGCGGCCGCTGAACTGCTCATCCAGCTCCTCGGGCGTCGTTTTCAAGCCCAGCTTGTTCATCTCCTCGGCGAGCACGCGGCAGACAATGGTCTCGCTGTCCACCAGTACGCCGTCGCAATCGAAAATCACCAGTTCAGTGGCAGCCATAGGGACCTCTGATTCATTCACACAGGAGCTGTAGCGGGCTGCGGGGCACTCAGCTGGCGGAGATCAGCAGCAAGCCCAGCAACACACCGACCGCCGCCATGGCGCGCAAGAAATTTTCATTGCCGCCGGCGATGCGCAATGCCAGCGCCTTGCTGCGCTCGAAGCCGATGTGCAGCATATAGGCACCGGCCAGCACCATCAGCACTCCGAGCGCATTGAAAAGGATATTCCAGGCGCGGGTATCGGCGATCAGCAGCAGAATCAGGCCGATGATCACGCGCGCCCAGGCGGAGACCGCGTAGCCGGTTTCATTCAAGCGCTCACTGATACGGCGCGCCATCTGTGGCTGCAGGATGATGGTGACAGACAAGGCGATAATCGCCAGGCCGAGAAACCAGAGAATCAGTTTTACCATCGCTCTCTCCCTGTATGGATTGCTTTAAATTCCAAGAATAATACGGTTGCCTACAGGTCGCCCCACTGAAACTGCAACACTGACAGCGCCGCCACCGGGGCCGTTTCTGTGCGCAGCACCCGCGGTCCCAAACGCATGGGCATAAACCCCTGGGCAAGCGCCCCCTCAATCTCCACCTCCGACAGGCCGCCCTCGGGCCCCACCAACAGCAGCGCCGAATCCGGCGCTCCCCGCTGCTGCTCCAGCTGGCGCAGATCCAGCTCGGCGCGGTGATGCAGCACCAGTTTCAGATCGGCAGCCGCCCGCTGCAGATAAGATGTCAGTTTTTGCGGCTCGGCAATCAGCGGCAAGCGGTTGCGCTGGCACTGCTCGCAGGCGCTGGCGGCAATCTGGCGCCAGTGGCCCAGTTTTTTCTGCAGGCGCTCACCGGCAAGCTTCACCTCGCAGCGCTCGGTAAACAACGGCTGAATTTCCGCCACGCCCAACTCAGTGGCCTTCTGCACCACCCAGTCGAAGCGATCGCCGCGGGAAATACCAATGGCTAATGTCAGCGCCAAGGGCGATTGGCGATCCTCCGCGGAAAAGTCCCCCAGGCGCACTCTGGCCCGCTTGCCGGTTTCCAACAACTCCGCACTGTACTCGCCGCCGCTACCGTCAAACAAAACCAAAGGGCGGCCGGGCTGCAAGCGCAGCACTTTAACCAAGTGGCGGGATGCGGCTTCGTCCAGCACCACCTCAGTGCGGCCGGACAGGAGTTCGGGGGAATAAACACGCGGGATGCGCATGGGCGGGAAATCCTCTGGAACGATTGCCATTACAGCGGCGGCAGTTAACCGGCCGATAGTGTAGGCATTCTGACGTCGGTTGCGCAATGTCGCGGCCGGCCGGAACAATCCAAACGCCATGGAAGCAAGAAGGCACAGCAATAATGATCCGCTCAAAAGGAATCGATGACGTGACCATCAAAACGCAATTCTACGAGCGCCAATTCCTCGATCATGGACTAAAAGTGCACGGAGCAATTTAACTAAACTTTAGATGTAAATGGCTTCCACACCTTACCGTAGCGCCCTTCAGCGCCAATCGACCGAATTTTTGTTTCTCACCATCTAACCGCCCAACGGCAGTCTTCGGCAAATTAGGCTTGGCGGGAACTATGTATACCGCAAGCTTGCGCTTTCCTACGGCCTGCGCCACGTTGGCAAAATACGCTCCATGAGTTCTCGCCAACTGTATATCGCCGCTTACGACATCCGCAACCCGCGCAGACTGCGCAAAGCACTGCGACTACTCAAGGATTTCGCCTGTGGCGGGCAGAAGTCAGTTTTCGAGTGCTACCTGACCAACGGGGAGAAAGCCGAACTCTTTGAGCGTATAGCGCAGGTCATGGATACAGACGAAGACAGTTTTCTGGTTGCCCCAGTCCCCGAAGGGGCGGCACAAGTGCTGGGTATAGGCATACCGCCGGCAGATCCGCAGTTTTACTACGTGGGATAAGACAATGGAGAACCTTTACATCGACCGGAAGGGCACAGAACTGGATGTGGAGGGCCAGCATTTACTGATCCGCGTACCCGGAGAGCGGCCCCGGAGCCTGCCATTGGTACAACTGCGCTTTATTACGGTTTCCGCCAGTGTTCAGCTCTCCTCCAGACTGCTGCTGGCCCTGGATTCAGCGGGCGTCACTCTGGTTGTTATCAATCCCCGCAGCTCCGGCAATTGGCTGGTGTGTTCCGGCAATCGCCACGGCAACAGCGCCCGCCGGCTACGCCAGTATCAGTGGTGGAACAGGGAAAACAGCTGCCTGCAGGCCGCACGGCAACTGGTAGCTGCCAAGATCACCGGCCAGTACCGCAGCCTGTTGCAGCATCGCCGCCAGCGGCCGAACCTTCGCCGCCCCTTAAGCCGCGCACTGGAACAACTGCGTCAACGCCGGCAGGCTGTACTGCAGGCGCAAACTCTGGACGCACTGCGTGGCGTGGAAGGCGCAGCATCCGCCGCTTACTTCGGCGCCCTGACACAATTGGTGGCGCCGGTATGGAATTTCCGCAAGCGCCTGCGCCGCCCGCCGCCAGATCCGGTCAATGCCCTGCTCTCCCTCAGTTACACCCTCGCCCACGGGGAGGCGGTACAGGCGCTGGTGAGCTGCGGCCTGGACCCGGCGCTGGGGTTTCTGCACCAGTTCAGCTACAGCCGCGAATCCCTCGCCTGCGATTTGATGGAACTGCTGCGCGCAGATATCGATCGCTGGGTACTGGCACTGCTGCGGGACGGTGCCCTCACTCCCACCCAGTTTCACTTTCCCAGCGCTGATCAATGCTTACTGGGCAAAGAGGGGCGCGCGGTTTTCTATTCTGCCTACCGAAATGAGGTAATCAAATGGCGCAAGCGCTGCCGGAAGCTGGCCAGCCAGTGGGCCGCGAGGCTGGAGCAGGAAACAAGCTGTCCAGAAGAGCTGAAAGACGATGCGCAAACCACTGATCATTAATATGGACGAGGTCGAAGAACTACGGCGAGACGGCCCCGCCCTGCTGCTGCGCGCCCGCGGTCGCAGTCGCCAGTGGTTCCCCTTCCGCCGCCTGAGCCGTATCCTGATTACCGGAGTACCGGAAAATGCCTTACATACACTGCTGGCCTGCTGCAGTCAGGGCGTCCCCGTAACCATCCTCAACCGGCGCGGCCAAATTCTGGGGCAGATCATCCATCCCGGGCGCTTGCCGCACCCATTAGGGCACTGGATGGACGCACTTGAGGCCGAGCCGGAATTGGATGCTGTCTACAAGGACTGGCTGGAAAACCAGCTGCGTCGCGCTTATGGCCTGATCGGGTGTTTTGGCTGCAATAGTGCGCATAGCGCACAGAAGGCACAACAACAATTACAAAAACTGGCGAGCAAAAAACAACTGCACGACACGCTCCCGAATATCCGCACTTGGCTGGAAAGCCTGCTTGCGACACACATGCAGTGTCTCGCATCAAACTACGGACTCCCTGGCAACAGCCGCTATCTGCAAAAATTGAAGCAAGACCTGATGCCCCCGGCACTGGCCCTGGCAACCACAAGCCTGGTCCACAAACTTCCCGCCGGGAAAAACACTCACAGCACCGCTCAACTCGCCCGCTTTTACCAGGCCCACTGCGCACAACCGGTGGAGGACTGGCTGCAAAAAGCATTCACAGCACTCTGCTCCCTGCTGGAAGAGTGTGCCCTCGGACAACAAGCCATACCGCCAAAATCCCCATGCGGCGCCACCACTATCTGATTTGCTACGACATCGCCGACCGCAAACGCCTCGCCCGGGTATTCCGCGCCTGCCGCGCGGTAGGCACCGCCTATCAGTACTCCGTCTTTCACTTGCATCTAAGCGAGCAAGACCTCAACACCCTGTTAAGCAGGTTGGAGGAAATTATCGATCAAGGCGAGGACGATATTCGCGTATATAGGCTGCAATCTCCGCAACAGATAGAAACTTTGGGAAAAGGCCCACTACCGGAGGGTATATTCGGCGATTAAGGGCCTGTCAGTCTTCGGCCTGTAGTCTGATTTTTATCTCTATTTAATCAAACCAGGCTGCCTGCTTAGAAGAAGATTTTCATATTCCGTCTTAATCCCTTTCAAATCAGGGCATCTTTCAAACAAAGAGCGCCGTCGCAAAGTGACTTTAAAAGACGTCTTAATCCCTTTCAAATCAGGGCATCTTTCAAACCGGTACGGCGGGAAGATATTAATCTGGACATGGGTCTTAATCCCTTTCAAATCAGGGCATCTTTCAAACCAAATACACCCTTGAAGAAACCTTAGCATATTGGCTGTCTTAATCCCTTTCAAATCAGGGCATCTTTCAAACAATCCGAGTGGATGGACGCAATCAAAGCCGCTGCGGTCTTAATCCCTTTCAAATCAGGGCATCTTTCAAACAAACCACCAGCGGCGCGCTCGATAGGCTTACGGTCGGTCTTAATCCCTTTCAAATCAGGGCATCTTTCAAACTGACCCCCATCAATTTTCCCTTTATTTTCAATAAGTTACAAAGGGGGCTTGGCAAGACGGTCTCTCCCAGAAAAGTTGTATGAAATTTAAACAAATTTTCGCACTCTAGCCGCCCTCTCCACCTTAAACGGTGTCAACACCCAGCCACTGACACAGCCGGCTGCGGAAATCCCTGACGTTCCGCCCGTCTACCACTTGTATATCGAGTACCTCCGCGCGGCGGCGGTCCGCTTTGTTCAGCGGGTAATGGCTCACCAGCATGGCGCGGGCGCGGATGCCGCCCAGCTGGCGCACCAGGGTGGCGAGCTTGTAGAGGGCTTCGGCCGCGTCTTCCTCCTCCGCATTGTAGTGGCGGGTTTTGCACTCGATAATATGCAGGCGGTTGTCGTACAGCAGCGCCAGATCCAGTTCATTTTTCACGCCCTTCCCATGGGAGGCAAGGCTTCATCCCCGCCCGGATTCTGCAAGCATCGCAGTTTTTCCGCAGATCCTCCGCTTCTCACTGGCAGTGGTCCGGGTCTTTTGTTTCCTGTATCTTGCTTCGGGTGTCAGGTCCTACAATCTCTTCGGTACTGCTCAAGCTGCGCTTGCAGCTGGATAGGATATCGATCTTAGCCCGTTCACGTTACAGATGTTCCAGATCTCGCTTAAACGCTGTCTTCCGAGCCTTTACCTGCTCCAGTGTTTCATCGGACGAAGCGTTTTGTGCCACGTTTTTATGGTAGGCCCTTGCTCTTTTCTCAAATTCGTAAATCGCTCTCTCAAGAGGTGATGGTGCTTTGGGTGGAGAATCGGGAGCGGGAGGTTGTTGAAATCGCGCCATTGGAAAATTCCTTTCGACAATACAACTAACCTGCAAATTCAATTCCGCGCTTACCCTACAATAATACCTCCTTGAGCTAACCGACACTGTTCACGATTTTTATTTTTGGCCTGCCCTACGAGAGTAAGTCGCCTCGCCAGGGTATTCCGCGCCTGCCGCGCGGTAGGCACCGCCTATCAGTACTCCGTCTTTCACTTGCATCTAAGCGAGCAAGATCTCAACACCCTGTTAAGCAGGTTGGAGGAAATTATCGATCAAGGTGCGGACGATATTCGCGTATATAGGCTGCAATCTCCGCAACAGATAGAAACTTTGGGAAAATGCCCACTACCGGAGGGTATATTCGGCGATTAAGAGCCCCCTCAGCCTTCATCCTGTAGTTTGATTTTTATCTCTATTTAATCAAACCAGGCTGCCTGCTTAGAAGAAGATTTTCATATTCCGTCTTAATCCCTTTCAAATCAGGGCATCTTTCAAACAGATATTGCGCGCGCAATACTCCAGATCCAACCGGTCTTAATCCCTTTCAAATCAGGGCATCTTTCAAACCTGATCGAAAAGGCCTCTCTCGAATTGCTGCACATAGTCTTAATCCCTTTCAAATCAGGGCATCTTTCAAACGGCGCGGATTCGTGAACATATCCCACTGATTGAAGTCTTAATCCCTTTCAAATCAGGGCATCTTTCAAACGCCAGCGGGAAGTCACTGATGCCGACATTCAGGCCTTAATCCCTTTCAAATCAGGGCATCTTTTAAACCAGGAAACATGCGGTTCACCCTTGGCAGTTTCCTTGCTATGCCTCTGCAAGTTCGCCGGTTTCAATCAATGTCCAGGCCGGTGTTGCCATTACCCTCTGTTACTGGTCCCCATGCCTCCCAACTTGGGAGGCATGGAAACATATCAGTGGGCAGCAGGTGAGGTGGCTCCAAATATATTTGAGAGGTCGGGGTGGAAATAAATGCCGGTCAACCCTGCGTCTTCAACGGCCCGCTTAAAGGCATCTGTACAGAATACGCCATGGTAGAAGTCAGCTTTACACTTAAATACCATGGTGGATTCTGGGAGCTTGTCTTCCAAGATGCCCAGGTTCTGCAGCTCACCAAACTCGTCCGCAGTAGTCACACTTTGATCCAGTGCATCATGATCCTCCGCGATAGTTAGCGGGTTAAAGATATATCCAGTTCCCCCCTCGTAGACTACCGGAAGGAATTCCCCGTCTTGTTTCAAGTCCTCGTGAAGCTGGCTATAGGCTCGCTCACTCAGGAATAACCTCCCAATATTTACACAAAGATCTGGAATCTCCTCAAATTCGCACTTCTCTCCCTCCATTGCTGGCCCAAAATCTAAAAACAACGGTTCTTTCCAGCTTTCTGAATAGGCAATAGGAGCGCTGTTCATATGGAATGTGCAGTTCTCCCCCAACTTTTCCATGACTTCATCAATTGGTATTGCGTAGAAAAAATACCGATCATCATTATGTATTCTTTGAAGTGTCATATCGTCACCGCTTTGGAATGATGTGTTGAGGGAGTGTGCCAGTTTGAAGTTTGTGCCGAATCGATGCGAGAGTCCTTACTAGCTCTTCATCTGAGGATATTCTAGCGAGATTAATAAGCGGGGAGATCCATGCGTAATACGCCTTCCGATGAATTCGGCTATGTGGGACAGCACGTCTTAGGTGGTCGGGCATTTGCGATACGGCTTCTTTATTCCGCGGTAACCAGCACCCGTTAATTGGATCATCAATGCGGCGTTTAAACCAGGCAAGCACGGCTCGCATAGGTGCCGCTCGTCTATGCGCTCCAGAAACTATGGCATGAGCATCACACAGATTGTGGGGGCGGGGATCGCCGTTTAGCCCCATGTGTTTTCCAAGACGGGCAGAATTGTGGGCTTCCTGTACCAGTTCCTTTTGGGTCATCTCCTTCCCATCGGCTCTGTACCGGTCAAGCTCCTCCTCGACCTGTGAGATTGTACGTACTCGATTTAAGTCCGATACGGTAGGTTTTTCTAGGGAGGCAAATTCAGCAATAGCGCGGTCTACTCGGTCCATCTCGTGATACTTTTTTGACAGTGGAGCTCGTGTCATGGTGGGTTATTCCTTTGAAGAAGGTCTTCCTATGCGGTTTCCGATGATACCTGGAGGGGGATTCGGGAGACAACGGGCTACCATTGAGGTGGTGCGGTTTTGCAGGTTGTTTCACGAAAGGGCCGCGATCAAAGCCTTTTCTCATTAGCTACTTGACTGTTCTAGCAATGGCGTAATGACAAGGCGCTGCCCTTAGATGAAAGTCGGCAGATTGGAGTGGAAGCCGTATCCAATTTGGGGGCTTAATCCCTTTCAAATCAGGGCATCTTTCAAACGCGGAAAGGTTGTATCTGTGCCTGTCATAGCGTGTCTTAATCCCTTTCAAATCAGGGCATCTTTCAAACAACGTATCACAGGAGCAGTTTGTCTCATTTCTCGGTCTTAATCCCTTTCAAATCAGGGCATCTTTCAAACGATTGCGTATACGGCACACCGAACCACGATGATGTGTCTTAATCCCTTTCAAATTAGGGCATCTTTCAAACAAACAAAGGGGGACAGTAATGCTAAGTTTTTTCTGTCTTAATCCCTTTCAAATCAGGGCATCTTTCAAACAGATCAATTAAGCTCAGTAGGCTCCGAGCATCGTCTTAATCCCTTTCAAATCAGGGCATCTTTCAAACGTTGGTGATAAAGTGAAAGTTCCCCACGGCACTGGGTCTTAATCCCTTTCAAATCAGGGCATCTTTCAAACCGGGAGGAAAAACAATCCGTTCACGTTCAAGCCGTCTTAATCCCTTTCAAATCAGGGCATCTTTCAAACGCCATTAACCTTACGCACATCATGACGATGGCTTAGTCTTAATCCCTTTCAAATCAGGGCATCTTTCAAACTCAACTTCGTTGGTGGCGTTGACGTAGAAGGCAAGTCTTAATCCCTTTCAAATCAGGGCATCTTTCAAACTGACCCCCATCAATTTTCCCTTTATTTTCAATAAGTTACAAAGGGGGCTTGGCAAGACGGTCTCTCCCAGAAAAGTTGTATGAAATTTAAACAAATTTTCGCACTCTAGCCGCCCTCTCCACCTTAAACGGTGTCAACACCCAGCCACTGACACAGCCGGCTGCGGAAATCCCTGACGTTCCGCCCGTCTACCACTTGTATATCGAGTACCTCCGCGCGGCGGCGGTCCGCTTTGTTCAGCGGGTAATGGCTCACCAGCATGGCGCGGGCGCGGATGCCGCCCAGCTGGCGCACCAGGGTGGCGAGCTTGTAGAGGGCTTCGGCCGCGTCTTCCTCCTCCGCATTGTAGTGGCGGGTTTTGCACTCGATAATATGCAGGCGGTTGTCGTACAGCAGCGCCAGGTCCAGTTCGTTTTTCACGCCTTCCCGGCGGGACACAAGGGTTAGCCCCCGGCCCAGGTCCTGCAGGCGCGGCAGTTTTTTGCGCACTTCCTTCGCCTCCAGCAGGCAGTGGTCCTCCAGCCAGAGTCCGTTGCACAGAGCGCGGGCCTCCTCGCTGCTGAAGCGCACCCGGCTGCGCTCCGGCAGCAGCAGGCCCTCCTGTCCCAGTTTGTCGAACATGGCTTGCAGCTTCTGGTCGTTTTGCTGCGCCGGGTTCAGCTCCGCGATCAGCTCCGGGTGCTGCGCCGCCCGGTGTGCCAGCCAGTTGAGGGTGCGGATAGACTCGGCATAGCTGCCTTTACCAATCCACTCCAGAAACAGTTCCCGGTGCCCGGGCTTGACCTGTGGGGATTTTGCCTCTGTCAGGTCATAGCCGTGGGCGAGGAAGAACTGTTTCAGCTTCAGCCGGTCTTCGATATCAAAGAGCTTCTCATCGCGGCCGCCCTGCTCCAGCCAGTGGACGCGGTCGTTGTGCACATAGAAAACCGGCACCTCCTGCTGATAGCCGGCCATATAGGCGGCGATGGACATTGGCTTGGTGCCGCCGGTGGCGTTGACCAGGACTTTTTCTCCCTTTTCTCTGCGCTGCGCGATTTCGCTGTCCAGCTTCTCCTGTATCCCCGCGTAGTCGAAGGCGTCTTCAATGGCCAGTTCGCTCACGGCAATACCCGTCGGCTGAAGAATATCTTTCAGCCAGCTGATCCGGTGGCGCTGCTGGGGACTGACGACAAATACCACCTCATCGGGCTTCAGGCGGCTGTCCAGCAGCGGGCAGATATTGGGGCTGGGCTGTTCCGAGAGCAGACAAAAATGCACTTCGCGGGCCATGGGGGTTTCCTCCTTTTTGTGTTATGCGGTTGCCGACAGCCGATAGTGGCCGAGTCCGAAGGTGGCATTTTTTCCCAGGTGCAGCCACTGGCCCAGTGCCAGCAGCTGTGAAAAGGGCGCCAGGTTGCCGCTCAGGCGGATGCGCCCCACCAGGCCGCCGAGGGCCATTTCCCGCTGCTGGCGGTTGGAGTAGCGCTTCCAGTCATACCAGCGCAGCTGGCTGTGCATATCAATGGTTTCCGCCGCGCGGGCGAGTGCGGGAAAATCCATTTTTGGCGGCTGGCGAAGATTACTGTCGCACAGCAGCTGGTGGCGACGGGCCAGGGCCATCAACAGCGTCCTCGGTGTGAGTTCACGCTCACTCAACGGACGGCCATTGTTCTGCAATCGCAGGGGCGTAAGAAATTCCAGTTCCGCAGCGTAACCTGCCGCCGCACGCGGCTGTGCCGGCGTGTGCCGACGCAGGCTTTCCTCCCCGGGCCGGTATAGGGGTTCGGTTTCCCCCTCCGGATAGACGGCGAGCAGGCGGCAGGGTTTGCGCGCCACTCCCAATCCCCGCGCCAGGGCACGCTCCCAGGCCAGCAGCACCAGGGGCAGCTGATCCAGGGCGCGGCCGATCAGTACCAGGTGAAAGTCAAAATCCTGCCCCGCTTCCAGAATGCGTTTGCCCCGCGGCGGTTCGATCACATAGGGGTTGGGCATGCGGCTGAATTTCTGCAGGCTGTGGCCGGAAATGGGCGGCGCCTCGAACAGCTGCGCATAGGGGCAGGTACCCTGCAGCGGGCAGCCGTTGCAGTCGCGCCTTTTGGTCATGCAGGCGAGGCGGCGCAGGGCGTGGCCGAAGGCGCCGCGCAGCATGGAGCCGGCATAGGGCGGCAGCTGCAGGGCGTCTTCCGCCCGCACCTGCAAACGGTAGCGGCACACGGGCAGGCCGATTTCCGCGCTCATTGGCCGTCCCCCAGTTTTTTCCACAGGTCTCTGCCGGCGCCCTTTTTCTTGCGGTTCACTTTCAGGTACTCGAAGGCTTTGTCCACCAGCTCGCGCAGTTCTTCCCTGAGTTCCCCGTCCCAGCTCTGCGCCCGGTTCACCAGCTGCGCCAGGGCCTGCCC
Organism: Microbulbifer thermotolerans; assembly: GCF_001617625.1. Lineage (NCBI taxonomy): Bacteria > Pseudomonadati > Pseudomonadota > Gammaproteobacteria > Cellvibrionales > Microbulbiferaceae > Microbulbifer > Microbulbifer thermotolerans. Next base: position 3,542,466 of record NZ_CP014864.1, read on the forward strand.
CACCGGGCTGCCGAGGCCGGTCTGGCGCGGCTGCGGGAAGCGCTGTTTTTCCTGTTCCAGCATATCGCGGTATTCCTGCATGGCGCGGCGCTCGGGGGGCAGGGCGGCCAGGCGCGCCTCCCGCTCGCGCGCTTCCCGCTCCTGGCGCTCTCTTTCGCGGCGCGCCTCTTCCTCTTTGCGCTGCCGCTCGCGCAATTCTTCCTCCGCCGCTGCGCGCTTTCGTTCTATGTCCGCGCGCCGCTCCGCTTCCCGGCGGCACAGATCGCGGTTGTAGTCGCGCAGCTTTTCCGCCAGCGCGCGGCTGCGGAGATCCTCCGGCTCCGGGTCGATTTCCGCAACCAGCCAGCCGAAAGGTATCAGGCTCTCGCGGGCGTCTTCCCGCTCGCCGGCCAGCCAGAGGGTGGTGGCTTCTGACTCGTAACGCGACCCCTCAATTTTCTTGCCCATAATTCTGATACTGCGGACGCCCTCTATGGTGACGCACTCGGCGCCGGAGTGACGGCCCACCCGCAGCAAGAGTGCGCGCCCCTCATCCAGCAGTTCGCCCAGCTCGCCGCGGAACAGTTCTTCCACAAGCCGCTGCCAGCGGGGATCGAGACAGCCCAGCTTAAGCAGTATGTCCATTTCCCGCTCCCACTGTTCGCGGTAAAAGCGGTTGCAGTGGCGCACTATATCGGCGAGGGCCAGCGTATTTTTCGGCTGCCCGTCGCCCAGTTCCGGCGCGGCCCGCAGCAGAGACAGTGGGGCGCGGAACAAGCGGCTGGCCATGGCCGGCAGCACTTCGCGCATCACCCGAAGATTGGATTTTCCCTCGGCTCTGGTTTTCTTGTCCGCCTTGTGAGGCTTTTTGTACAGGTTGTGGTCATAAATAATCCGCGGGCCGGGGTTGTCGCTGCTTTTCTGCCACTGGCCGTCGCCGATTTTGACCATGCGCATGGGGTCAGATTGAAAACCGCCGCCGAGCAGCTCCCTCTCTAAGCGGGAACTTTCTCTCTTTAATATTTTTCTGCGCTGTCCCCCGTTGAAGCCGTTAAGCACCGCCGTGCGGATAGCGCCTTTGACACTGGAGCCGGGCAGCAACGGTTCCTGGCTGTGGGGGTTAAAACTGGTGCGCTGCAAATGAAATTGGTTCAGCACATTTTTGTCGGGTTCCACCTGAGCCACCTTGCCGATACCGTTGTGGTATTTTTTCGCCACCTGAGAGGCCACTGACACCATATGGCTGGCACGAGCCAATAGCCGCTCGCGCAAGCCGTAAATAAACGCCTGCAATTGCAACTGGGGATCGCGCCAGCTGGCGATGTTGCTAAGGCGGCTGCGTTCGCTGTCGGTCAGCACCGCACCCAGATCTTCAATATCGAATCCGAACAGGGTCTCCCCATCCATCACATAGTTGGTGGGTTCGTAGTCGGCGCCGCAGCCGATATGCAGCGGGCCCAGTGTGCTGAAGACCAGCTGGTGGCCGGCGAGAAATTCCGCGTTCCGTTTCTCCACGTTTTGCGTCATAGCCCTAATTCCTCTCAATGCGCGCCCGCACCCGCCGCAGGTTGAGCCCCACCGCCGGCGCATAGCCCTGGTGCACCGAATCCGCAACGGCAACGGAAAGGCGCCCGTCGCCGCCCAATCCCTGTCCCAGGACCTGGACCGGCCCCGGCGCAAATAGGCTGCCGGTATCGGCAAGCAGTACCGGGTTTTTGAAGGGTCTGCCGCTCACTGCGGCCAGGGCGCCGTGGCGCCCGTAGCGGGTGAAGGGCTTCCAGTAGCTCGCCGCCGGGTTGTAGCCCAGTCCCTGGGGCGCGCAGGGTGCCAGCGCCATCCAGGTGTCGCTGTCCCCCTGTTCGGGCAACTGGTACAGCTCTGACAGTTCCAGGTGAAAGCGCCCGCGGCCGATGCCGGCATCTTTGCCATAGCCGCTGTCCCCAATATTTCGCAGCAGCTGCTCCAGCATTTCACCGCTGAAGCGGCTTTCGTCCACCAGGGCGTAGATATCCAGTTGCGCGCCGGGGTTGTACCACTGCTCCTCGACTGTGTAGGGAGCAAATGCTCCTTCGCCGGTGGTGCCGGTGCGGCGGTTGATGGTGTTGTGCACGCGGGCCCGGGCTTTCTGCCAGGCGGCGCGGCCGGCGATATCGGAGGCGCTGACACAGTGGTGCAGCCACTCTTCCACCGGCTGCTGGAATTTTTCCAGGGGCAGCCACAGGCGGTTTTTGTACTGTTTGCGTTTTTCCGGCGCTGTGTCTTCAGTGTCCGCGCTCAGGGCGAAGAGGGGCAGCTGCGGGCGCGGCAGATAGCCGGCCGGAAAGGCGTCGGAGAGCACGCAAAAAGGTGCGCCCTGGGTATAACCCTCAAGCTGTCGTACCAGCGCCTCTTCCCCGTTCGCCAGGCGCAGCGCCCAGCAGAGCTGACCGAAGAGGGTGTCGCCGCGCAGCGGGGTGGCGAAGGCGGACAGCGGGCGGATGCGGAATCGCCAGCTTTGCATAACCGGTCTCCTGTTCAAGCGGTTTCACCGAAGGGGTCCAGGACTTCAAGTTGTTGCTGCAGCTGCCCCTTGAGAACAAATCGCACTCTCCCATAGCCCCGCGAACCGGAACCGCCAAGGGCATCCAGTTCCAGCAGGCGCAGGCCGGTGAGCAGCAGATTGGTGAGCCGCGCTTCGTCGTCTCCTTCCAGCAGGCGCAGACTGAGGCTGAAGTCGAATTCGGCGCCGGCGGGCACCCGCTCGAAGTTGCGCGGATTTTCGGCGGTGCCGCTGATGCGGTTGATGCAGTTTTCGTATTTGGTTTCAGTGAGGGGCAGGTTTCTGTTCTCGACAGCGGCCAGCCACTCGGCGCAGGGCTCGCAGTCGCGAAACGCCAGGCGGGTGAAGCCCAGGCCGTATTGTTCGGCTTCTTCTTCGGTGAGCTTGTCGCCACCGGAGACGCCGAACAGTTGCAGCAGTGCCAGCGCCGGTTCGCGCTTGGGGGCTCTTTCCAGGTGGCTCAGCCCGAAGGGTTTGCCGCCGCTGATGCCCACCAGTCCCAGGCGCCACTCCAGCAGGCTGCGCAGCTTGCCTTTGAGGCTGCTGCCGGGAATATAGGGCCTGTTGGTATGCGGGTTTTTGATTACCGGGTTGTCGGTGCCGCCGATATGCATTTCTTCATCGCCGCCGCCGATATGCAGACCGGAGAGCAATTGGATTTTGCCTTTGACGTCGATAATTTTTTCCAGTTTCACGATGCCTCTCCTCCCTATTGCGGCCGGTACATTCTGTAAAAGCCCATAAAGGCTTCCATAAAGTGTTTGAAATTGTCGAAGGTCTGCCAGTTTTCTACTTGGCGAAGACAGGTCTGCATTAATTGATAAAATTGGTCGCCCACCAATTTACGGCTTTTGGCGTAGGCAACCCTGGACAGGATCATGTGCACAAACGGCAGTCTGCGCTCGAAGTCCCGCTCGCCCTTGTCGTGCAGCCGGCAGATTTCGTCGTAGAAACGCCGCAGCTGGGTAGATTTGTTCCTACCGTTCTGGTCTTCGGCTTCCTTAGCAATAATCTGCGCCCACCGGTCGGCGGTGGTGCTGAGCAGTTCCGCTGTGAGTGCCTGCAGTTGTACTTCAGGTTCCGCGCTGTTTTCCTTGATCATACCTCCCCCCTCTGTTAGTGCCGGTACTGGTAAAGGTGTGTGCAGAGAGCGATACGATAACCGCTCTGCCAGGTGCTGATAGCGTTCGCAAGCTTGCAGTTCAGACTTTCAACCCACTGCCGGCGGCGCGCTTCAAAGGCTTCCCGGGTTTCGCCCTGCTCTCGGCGCAGGCGGTCGCCCACATGGCGCTGCACCCGGTAAGCCAGTTGCGAGCGCCACAGGGCACCGCGGGGATTACCGGCTTTTTCTTCCCCGGCCATATCCACCAGTTGTAAAAGGCTGTAGACGAAGCTGCCGCTCAAACTGAATTCCTCTTTCAATTGACGCAGCTCTTCGCTTTCTGCCAGTAGGGCGCAAAAGTCGCTCCAACTGACGGTTTCCCCATAGCAGGTGACACTGTCTTTTCCCTCCCGCGCCTTGCTCGCATCCAGGGCTTCTTCCGCGGCCTGCCCGCGGCGGCGCACCGGCAGGCCGGGTTTGCCCAGGTGGAAGCCTGCGGAAAAGTGGATGTCCGGATTGCCGGCCACGTAGTTGGCGAAGTCTTTGCGCATGGCCTCAGCCAGTTTCAGCTGGCTGTACCAGGGGCCGATCAGGAAGAAGTCGTCGCCGCCGGCGAAAACGGTGTAGCTGTTGCGGAATCGCTCGCGGCAGCGCCAGGGCAGCCAAAGGGCGAAGAAGAAGTTCATCTGCCGGGACAGGGCGGCCATTTTGGCAAAACTGGGTTTTTCCAGTCCGCGCTGAAATATCTGGCCCAGGTTGTCTACGTCCCCCTTAAGGCTGTGCAACGCGGTAACTCCCTGCCTGCCGCCTTCGCTGTCTTTGCGGCGGTCTTCGCAGGCGAGATGGTTGAGGCTTTTTATTTCGTCGCGGTTGGGCGGTTCTTCACCCAGCTGTTCGTAGCGCGTCAGGTCCGCGATATCGGCAAGTTCAAAACGCGGCACATAGGCGTTGATAAAGCGCCGGGCACAGCCGTTCCAGAGGGGGGCCTCTCCGTCTTGGGGCAGCGAGAAATCCCACAGGCGCACCGGGTCCGATCCCGTCTCTCCGGTGTCGGCGAAAGTGATGCGGTAACCGAAAATATCTGTGTCCAGGGTGCGGTTATTCACTGGTTCCCAGGTGACCAGCAGGCGGTCGTACTTCGCCAGAGCCTCGCCGATGCGGATCTGGTCGCGGGCCTGGCGGCTCATTCTAACGTCGCGATGCGAGATCTCTGCCGGACTGTATTCGTCCAAGGGGCACTCGCCGTCTGCAAAGCGCTCCAGATAGCCTTCAAATACCGCCGGGGTTTCCTCGCTGCACAGGTCCAGGCGCTTGAATTTTTCTACTTCCAGCTGTTTGAACAGGCGTTCGACAAGGCGACGGAAACCGTCCTGACCGCCGCGGAAGTCAGCGGCGCAGGCGGGCAACCAGGTCAGAGTAAGACCGGCGCGCCCCTGACTGTGGTCCATAAACCAGCGGTTGATCACTGAACGGGCCTCTTCCAGCGCCACTGTTGTCTCCGGCGTATTGGGCGCCACCAGCAGGAATTTTCCGGCGGCGTTGATGACCTGACTGGTGGGTGGCAGACCGAGACTTTCCAGCAGATAGAGCGCGGCGCACTCGGTGAGCAGGGACACCATAAAAGAGCGGCCCCGCAGCAGTTTGGCGGCGTATTTCTGCGTCTGACTGCCGGCGGCGAAGATAAAGTCCTGGATGCCGGTCATATCGCCCTGAACGAGCAGAAACTTTTGCTCTTCATCGTCACTGCCGTCGCGCAGGCGCGCCGCTGCGGCACTGTCTTCACGGCCGGTTTCCCGGTGCCAGCGCCAGAGTGCGGTGGCCAGAGCGGCGGTGGTGCGCGAGTGATCGTAGAGGGAGACATCCGCGGGAACCGGCACAAAGCGCCCGTCCACCTTGGCCGCGGTGGCGGAGGGGATGGCGTGGGTAAAGGTGAGCCACAGGCTGTCGAAATGGTCCAGCCACAGGTTCAAATCCCCTTTGTGAGAAGGGGGAATGGGGTTTTCGGACAGCGCCTTTTTAAACTGTTCCCACAGCCGGGCGTATTCCGCCCGCGCGCTCGCCTTGTCTTGAGGCTCGCAGTCTCTCGCTCCCTCCGGCATCAGTGCCTGGGGAGAAAGCGGGCGCAGCAGGTAACGGTGACTCCCGGCTTTTTGCCCGCCCGAGCGCTCCGACAGGCGGATTTTTTCCAGCAGCACTTCCATGCGCGCACTCAGGTGACTGCGGTTCTCCAGCCCCTCTTCCGCTCGGTTGTATTCCTCGAACTCGCTGCGCTCAAACCCGGAGGCCAGGCGGTCGGCACTGGCCACCACCCACTGCAAAAAGGTTTCCGGTTTGTGGTGGCGGGCGGCGGCGTTGATCAGTGAGTCGCCATCGGCCAGTTCGCTGCCGCTGGACCAGGACGCGAAAGGCGAACAGTCACCGGATTTGATATCCGGCAGATGTTCTTCCAGCAGATCCATTGCGATGGCGGTGTAGGCGGCGTGGATGTGGCTGTAGCGGCCTTTGAACTGAGGACAGTACTGCTGGACGTTCAGGTCTCGCAGACTATTACCTCTGTCGTCAGCCTGGCGCTCCGCTTCGGCAATGCCAGCGCGCTCGGCGAACTTGCCCAGGTCGTGTAAATAGGCGGCGAGCGACACGCGGGCGCTGGCCTGGGCTAACGGGTGTTTTTCCATATTGGGTTACTCCCGAGGGTGCTTTTTTCCTTTATATCTGACTTCATTCAGGGCGCGTATGTGGACGCAGTAAGTCAGCTTCCGCATTAATCGCGCCAGTCTATGTTTTCCTTTTCCAACGCCAGGCCGTAACTGGTATTGGGCCTTTTACCAAAACGGGTTATCTGGTAGTTACGCGCCAGCGCCTTGCCCAGCTGGCTTTCGAGTATTTTGTTTACGCGGCTTTTCTTCTCTTCGAAATAAGCCTTGTCCATGCCGTTTTTTAAACTGCGTTCAGTCAATTCTCTATCGCGTCCCATTTCACCTTCAACGGAGCGCACCAGAGTCATCAGTTCATCCGCGAACAGGCCATTAGGTTCACGCAAATCCGCAGCGCAAGGACGTGAATCGTCCCTCAGGTGGCGCTGAACGATCCACGCGTAGAATGCGAATAGCATAGGGGGGAGCTCCACCGCTAATCCACTGGCGCGGAGCTGCCGACAGGTCAAGTCCAACTCAAGCCGGGGCGGTTCATCGATACGCTGAATATGGCGGATGGTCTCACTAAAACCGGCACCACCCTCCAGCAGCGGCTGGGGAATTTCCGTACGCAATCGAACAAAGGGGATATCCGCCAGTTCCACTCGTGCGTCCCGGGCATCCAATACACGGCCGTTACCGACCTCTATCAGGTGGCTTTCTCGGGTGGGGAAGAAAAACTCCGGGTGGCTTTCGTAACCGGACGATACCAATACGTGAGAAAGACGGTCCTGCGCGCGGCCGAACAGCGACAATGCGTAGCCAGCAAAGTAGCCCATGGTTTTTCGTCCACCCGCGAGGGAGAGGTGCAGGGCGGCGCACGGGTCGGAGGTGAAACGGCGCACCCAGTCCACAATCTGGTCCGCGGCTATTTCGTTTTCCCGCGCAGTGCGAATGTCTTCCAGAGGCTGGCCTTGCGCATCGCAAAGTAAGTGAATGTTCTGTTCTTTAAACAGCTCCGGGTCCAACCCATATTCCTTGCACAAGCGTACAAAATTGCCTCCATGAAGAAGCTTGTGGCGTGCGCTGCGGGCACCACTGGCGGTGGTTAACAAGTGAATTTCAGTGGGTATGAACGCGGGGCGCTGAACGCAGGCAAGTGCATAGAGCGTTTCGGTGAGTATCTGCGGCGACATGCCGCTTACCGCCAGTAAAATCCGGCGTTTGCAGTTTTTTGGTTCCATTCCGTACATCAGGTTTTTCTATTTGCTTTTGCACGCGCATTATGCACGCCCTGATGAGCGCTTTCAGAAATCGCAAGCTTGCGATCTTTGCCCAATTTTTTGATTCTGCCTAAACGGAAGGGTAACTGTCCACACGGACGTCTATAACGCCCGCAGCTGCTAAAAAAAATACCCCTCCCCCAGAACGGGAGAGGGGGCGGGGATCAGGAATTTTCCAGGGAAACGGGCAGTTCTGTTTCACTGTCTTTGCGTCCATGCATTTTCAGACGCAGCACTTCGATCACCTTGTACAGGTTGGGCACCAGCAGCAGGGTCACAAAGGTGGCGCAGAGGACGCCGAAGGCGAGGCTGACCACCATTGGGATCAAGAACTGCGCCTGGATGGAGCGCTCGAACATAATCGGCACCAGGCCAATAAACGTGGTGAGCGAGGTGAGAATAATGGGGCGGAAGCGATCGCGGCCCGCCTGCACCACCGCATCCATAATCGCCATGCCGCCAGCGCGCAACTGGTTGATACGATCCATTAGTACCAGGTTATCGTTCACCACAACACCGGCTGCGGCGAGGAAACCGAGCATAGACATAATGCTGATTTCGTAACCCAGCAACAGGTGGCCGAGAATGGCACCGAAGAAGCCGAAAGGCACCGCGGTGAGAATCAGCAGCGGCTGCGAGTAGGAGCGGAAAGCGATTGCCAACAGCGCATAGATCGCGAACAGCGACAGTACAAAGAAAGCGATGATGGCGCCGTTGAATTCCTGCTCCTCCTGCATTTCACCGGCGGTCTTCAGAGAAAAGCCGGGGAATTGTTTTTCCCACTCGGGCACATTTTTTTCTCGGATCTGTTTGAGAATTTCGTGGGCGCTGGCGGAGCCCGGCGTCAATTCCGCGGTGATCTGCACGGTGCGCTCGCGGTCGTGGCGGCGGATGGTGGTGTAGCCGGGCACATAGACGGCGTCCGCCACCGCGCTGAAAGGAATTTCGCCCTGATTGGTGCGGATGCGGATTCGGTCTATCTGTTCTTCGCTCGCACGCTCCTCTTCGGGATAGCGCACCATCACGCGCACATCTTCGCGCCCGCGGGGGATGCGCTGTACTTCTTCACCGTAAAAGCCCTGGCGCACCTGCTTGGCCACATCGGCCAGCCCAATTCCCAAATTGGTGGCGTAAGGTTTGAGCTGGATTTCGATATCCCGGCGGGCACTGGTGAGGTTGTCGCGCACGTCGTAGACACCGGCATAGCTGTTCAGTGCCGCCTTTACCGCATCCGCCGCCACACGCAATTCATCCATGTCGCCGGAGGCGGTGCTCAGGTTCAGGCTCATGCCCGCGCCGTCGTCACCGATGGTGGAAGAGATGTTCATCTCCTCCACACTGGCGGGCAGCTCGCCAATATACTCGCGCCAGCGCAGCGCCAGCTGCTCGGAAGTGACGTCTCGCAGTTCACCATCGGTCAGCTGCAACAGTACCGTCACATTGCCCCGCCACAGGAACACCATGGTGTTCGCCACAAACGGCTCACCGTTGTTAAGTGCCAGCATTTCCTCATCTTGCGCGAGTTGTTCGCCGGCGCGCTCGAACTGCTCCATAACCCGTTTGGCTTCCTCAAAGGATTCGCCCGGTGCCATCACAGTAGTGAGCTGCAGCAAGTCGGAAGGCACCTTGGGTGAGAAAGAAAAACCGATATAACCGCCCTTAAACACAGCGAAGGACAGCAGCAGTGCCACAAGGAAGGCCATCACTGTAGTGCGGCTGTTGCTGAGAGATTTCCCCAGCAGCGGCATATAGTAGTTGTCGCAGGCCGTCTGCATGCCACCGGCGAATTTGCCGCGCAGGTTCTGCAGCCAGTGGCCGAAACCGGATGTCGCCTTGCGCTCCGGCTTCAGGCCCACCAGGTGTGCGGGCAGAATCAACAGGGATTCGATCAGAGAGAAGGAAAGTGCCAGCAGTACCACCACCGGCAGCGACAGCATCATTTGCGCGGTATAGCCGGGCAGGAACAACATGGGAATAAAGAACACCATGGTGGAGACCACGGCGAATATCACCGGCGAGGAAACCTGCTTGACGCCTTCCTCCGCCGCTGCCAATCCCGTTATGCCCCGGTCGTGGGCCGCGTGCACCGCCTCGCCCACAATGATGGCGTCATCGACGACGATCCCCAGAATTAGCAGGAACGCGAACAGCGAAAGCATATTCAGGGTGACACCGGTCACCGGCAGCAACCACAGGGCGCCCATAAAGGCAGTGGCGATGCCCACGGTAACCCAGATGGCGAGCAGTGGGCGCAGAAACAGCATCAGCAACACAAACACCAGCACCAGACCGCCCAGCGCGTTGCTGAGCAAAAGGTTCATGCGCCCCTCATAGGCTTTGGAGAAGTCAAACCAGATATCGAACTCCATCCCCGGCGGCAGTTGTTTGCGGGCCTCTTCCATAAACGCCTTGATGGCGTCGGCGGTGGCCACCACGTCCAGCGGATCGCCCTGCAGCACACGCAGGTTCATGGCTGGGTTGCCGTTGAAACGGATTATCGAACCCTCTTCCTCGAAGCCATCTTCGATTGTCGCCACGTCACCGAGCAGCAGCTGGGTGCCGTCAGCGCGGCTCAGCAGCGGTATGCGCGCGAAGTCATCCGCGGTGTAGGCCTGGCCGCGGGTCTGCACCTGAATATCACCGCGGTCGGAGCGCACCATGCCCGCAGGTAGGTCCAGGGAGGAACGGCGCACCGCGTTGGCGACATCGTCGAAGCTCAGGTTGTAGCGGCGCAGATCCAGTTCGGAAACTTCAATGGAGACTTCGTCGGCGCGGTCCCCCCAGACATCCACTTGGCGCACACCGGGGAGGAGAAGCAGCTTATCGCGCAAATCCAACGCCGTGTCCTTCAGCTGGCGCGGCGAAACCGGCCCCCCGATGGCGATGTGCATGATTTGCGTCGACCACTCTTCCAGCGAAACCACCGGGCGCTCGATATCCGCCGGGAAGGTACTGATGGAATCCACCTGCACCTTGATATCGTTAAGCAAGCGCAGCTGGTCGTAGCCCTCCGCCGCTTCCACCTGTACGGTGCTGTGGCTGCGGCGAGAGAAGGAGTTCACCTCCTTGATGCCCTTGACGTCGGAAATGGCCTGCTCCACCCGCAGCGTGACCTGCTGTTCCACCTCCCGCGGACCGGCGCCGGGATAGCTGATATCCACCCGCACTATGCCCGGGTTGATCGCGGGAAAGACTTCGCGGCCGATATGGAGAACACCGAATAGACCGCCGATGATAATCATGATCATCAGCAGGTTGGCGGCCTTACTGTTGCGTACGAACCATCCAATAATGCCCTGCATAGTCAGAGCGCCTCCTGCGCAGTTGCCGCGGCCCCGCCGTCATCGCCGAGTGGCAGGCCGGTGGGTTTTTCATTCAGCGGGTTGGCGGTGATCACCATGCCTTCACGGGAATAACCGAGGCTGGAGACAATGACTTTCTCGCCGGAAGCGATGTCGCCGCGCAGCCAGACTTCCTCGCCCACCGCCTGCAGCAGTTCCACCTCTTTGAAATGCAGGCGGTTTTCCGCGTCCAGCACCAGCAGATGGTCGCCCTCGTGCAGCGCCTGGCGCGGCAAGCGGGTGACGTTGTCGAAAGTTTTGCCGACGATATCCGCCTCCACGAAAAGACCGTTCAGCAGAGGGGCCTCACCTTTATAGGGATCGCGCACCTGGGCAACGGCGTAAACGAAGCGGCTGTTCGGATCAATGCTCGCCTCGGTGCGCACTATCTCACCGCGCCACTCGCGCTCATGCCCGGCGATCTGTGCGGACAGGCGCACCGCGGGACCGTTTTCAACGGACTGCCCCAAAGGCAGATCCAGCAGAGCCAACTGGCGGTCGGTCAGCGGCAGGCGCACCTCGGCGATGCCGGTACTGTGAATCTTGGCCAGGCGCGTACCCGGCGCCACGTACTGCCCCAGGTCCACATAAGTCTCGACTACGCGACCGGCGAAAGGCGCCAGCACTTTTGTGCGCGCCAGATCCAGTTTGGCCTGATCGCGCTCGGCGCGGGCCGCAGCCACCGCGGCCTCGGCGGCGGCCAGCTGCGGCTTGCGCAGGAAAAGTTCGTTGGCGGCGGGGGACCCCAGGTCGCGCCACTCCCGCTTGGCCTGCTTGGCGCGGCCCTGTTCCTGGGCCAGTGCGGAAATGGCTTCGGCCAGCTGCGCCTCGGTGCGGGTGAGTTGGTGCTCGTAGTCAGCGGCCTCTATCTGCAAGAGCGAATCCCCGGCATCAAAGAAGCCCCCGGCCACGAAGGCGTCGCTCACCCGCTCGATCACACCGCCGACACGGGCCACCACTTCGATCTCGTGGCGCGCCTGTACCGTACCCTGACTGGGCACCAGCAGAGTTTGGCGCCCGGGGTCAGCGTAGAGCACATCAGCCACTGGTGGCGGTGTCGCCTCCGCAGCCTTTTCCTCAGGCTTCGGCGCAAGCCCCAACACCAAAGCAATAGCGGCGATGCCAACCAACAGAACAATCACCAGCAGCTTGTTTTTCTTAGAATTTTCCACAATACCCTCAACCCGGAATTGGATCACAGTTGTTCAAAAATTAACTAGCGGTGAATTCTACTGGAGTTCGACGACGAAAGATGCCACTTCGGATGCAGGTCACCGCAAAGCACTGCGCTTTGCCGCAAACCTTTCTCACCGCGCCCAGGTCACGCATAATGCCCCACCCAATTGGCCCCTCAGGGATGGCCGCAGGCCGCCTCTGTGAAGAAACAATCCCGTCATACGGATGTAAAACGAAGATGCTGGATATCAACGCCCGAATAGCTGAAGAACTCAACGTACGCTCGCAACAAGTGGCCGCCGCGGTGGCACTGTTGGACGAAGGGGCCACAGTGCCCTTTATCTCCCGCTACCGGAAAGAAGTTACCGGCGGGCTGGACGACACCCAGCTGCGCACCTTGGAAGAACGGCTGCGCTACTTGCGCGAACTGGAAGAGCGCCGCGCAACCATCCTCAAGAGCATAGAAGAGCAGGGCAAACTGACCCCGGAACTGGCGCAACAAATCGAAGCCGCCGATACCAAGAACCGCCTCGAAGACCTCTACCTGCCCTATAAGCCCAAACGCCGTACCAAGGGCCAGATCGCCATTGAAGCCGGCCTCGAGCCGCTGGCAGACGCACTCTTCGCCGACCCATCCCTGAACCCCGAAGAAGAAGCGCAGAAGTATCTCAACACCGAGCACGAAGACAGCGCGCTGCACGTCAAGGACATCAAAGCCGCACTCGACGGAGCCAAGTTCATCCTGATGGAACGCTTCGCTGAAAATGCCGAACTGCTCGGCAAGCTGCGCGACTTCCTCAAGCGCGACGGCCAGGTGAAATCCAAGGTACTCGACGGCAAAGAAGAAGAAGGCGCCAAATTCCGCGACTATTTCGAGTACAGCGAAGACTGGGCCAAGGTCCCGTCCCACCGCGCCCTGGCGATATTCCGCGGCCGCAACGAGGGCATACTGGCCATCAGTATCGGACTCGAAGGCGACGAGGAGCGCGCACCGACACAGGCCCACCCCTGCGAGGCGATGATTGCCAAGCACTTCGAAATTTCCGACCAGGGGCGCCCGGCGGATAAATGGCTGGGCGAGGTGGTGCGCTGGACCTGGCGCATCAAACTGCTTACCGCCCTGGAAACAGACCTGCTCGGCGAGCTGCGCGAGCGCGCAGAAGAAGAAGCCATCAAAGTATTCTCCCGCAACCTCAAGGACCTGCTGCTGGCGGCCCCGGCGGGCCAGAAGGCCACCATCGGCCTGGACCCGGGCCTGCGCACCGGTGTCAAAGTGGCGGTGGTGGACGCCACCGGCAAACTGCTGGACCACACGGCGATTTTCCCCAACCCGCCGCAAAACCGCGTACAGGAGTCCGCCGCGGTGATCGCCGCCCTGTGTGAAAAATACAACGTGGGCCTGATCGCCATCGGCAACGGCACCGCCAGCCGCGAGACGGACAAATTCGTCGGCGATACCATCAAACAGTACAAGCTCAAAGTGCAGAAGGTGATGGTGAACGAGGCCGGGGCCTCCGTTTACTCCGCATCCGAATTCGCCGCGCGAGAGTTCCCGGATCTGGACGTCACCATCCGCGGTGCCATCTCCATCGCCCGCCGCCTGCAGGACCCGCTGGCGGAGCTGGTGAAAATCGAACCTAAATCCATCGGTGTGGGCCAATACCAGCACGATGTCAGCCAGACCATGCTGGCCCGCTCCCTAGACGCGGTGGTGGAAGACTGTGTGAACGGCGTCGGCGTGGAACTGAACTCCGCCTCTGCACCGCTGCTAGCGCGAGTGTCGGGTCTGAGCCAGTCCATCGCCAACAACATCGTGACCTACCGCGACCAGAACGGTGCCTTCAAAAACCGCGAACAACTGATGGAAGTACCGCGCCTCGGGCCCAAGGCCTTCGAGCAAGCCGCCGGCTTCCTGCGTATCAACAGTGGCGAAAACCCGCTGGATAAGTCCGGCGTCCACCCCGAGGCCTATATCGTGGTGCGCCGCATCGCGGAGAAAAACGGCCGCGAAATCAACAGCATCATCGGTGACACCGCCTTCCTGCGCAGCCTGAACCCGGCGGACTACACCGATGAAAAGTTCGGCCTGCCTACGGTCACCGACATCATCGCCGAACTGGAAAAACCCGGCCGCGACCCGCGCCCGGAATTCCGCACGGCGAAATTTGAAGAGGGCGTCGAAGAAATCAAAGACCTGCGCCCGGGCATGGTGCTCGAAGGCACCGTCACCAACGTTACCAACTTCGGCGCCTTTGTGGATATCGGCGTTCACCAGGACGGCTTGGTGCATATCTCCGCCCTGTCGGAGAAATTCGTCAAGGACCCCCACGAAGTGGTCAAGGCCGGCGATATCGTCAAAGTGAAAGTGATGGAAGTGGACGTAGCGCGCAAGCGTATCGGACTGTCCATGCGCCTTTCCGATGAGCCGGGCGAACAGGGCAGCGGCGGCGTCAAAAAAGGCGACCACCGCGAAAGCCGCCAGGCCCAGCGCCACAACAACAGAAACCGCCAGCAACAGGGCGGCGGGCGCGGCAGTATGGGCGACCTGCTGATGGCGGCGATGAAAAACAAAAAATAAAAGTAAAAAGGGCGATCAGCCGATCGCCCTTTTATTTATAAGGCCCCTGATTAATCTAGACCCGAGACGTAAAGATAACACGAAGCCAAACGAAAGTCTTAGATAACAAGACTACCATCTCGAAATCGCCAAACACCGGCAGCCACCCGAATTTTTAAATAAATTTTATTAGTAGAGAGACAGAAACCATCCGTAGCACTCTCACGAATAAAGCAAAGCAATGAACTTTAATCTAGGCACTTAATCTTCGACTATTTATAATTCTATACTTGCATATCAAGGATCTGTGAGACAAGGAGTTGTTGCCATGTCGATATATGAAGAAGAAAAACAGTATCACGAGAAAAACCTATTGGAGCGTGTAATCGATGACGTACTGAAGAACAAAGGAGGTGAGCTCACTCAAAGCGATTTGAACCGAGTTAGCGTAGCAGCTCAAATTCAAATAGGTATTGACACCTATCGTCTGCAAGCAAGCGAAATGAGCGAAGAGCAATTACGCAACGAGAAACATAACTCAACTCGACTCGCACGTCACCTTGAAGAGATTGGAAAGCCTCGACCACCGCGTTGCCATGCACATGCCATAATTTCTGGAAATCACAAATACGCAGCTCAGCTAAGAATCATTATGGCCGCACTTAAAATACGTATTGATGATCCTGACAATGGATGCTGGCTTCCGGAAAACACAGCTGCAACGCCTCACCCCGCGTTCCCTGCTGCTATACCACACAGCAGAATCCATAGATTCAATTACTTTTTCTGGTTATTCTCCCGGCTTAGAGGAATAAGAAGCAGTCAAATATTCAGAAAAAACCTGCAATTAATAGCCAAATATCTACAAGAAGGAAATATCCCCGAATATGTCATGCTGAAAAAAGGAGCTGGCCTTCCCAGCGGCGCGAGGTTTCCACAATGATATATAGACTTGGATTTGATCGAGAAAATTACCTGGTAGGCGATATATCCCTAGACGAAATAAAAGCTAAGATGGGAGATTATTTTGCACTGGACAGAGATTGCTGGTCTGAAATCTGGCGCCCCCCAGAAATTGTCTTCACAGACGAAAGCGACAAAAAGAATGTTACCAATCCCCCAGACATCACCTGTTGGTTTACTGATGACTTAATCCTCAACGAATTAGCTGTCAATAAAATTGGTCATGAAATTGAACCCTATGGAGAGCTTTTACCTGCAACGTGTGAGGGAATACCTTATTGGGTTTTACACGTTACACAAAAAACGGGCATGGATACCGTAGATCTTGAAAATAGCAAGCGCACAGTGGAGGAAGGCGGGTTCATTGATGTACATAATCTGAAATTTCTGGAAGATCGGCTAAAAGACATATTGATATTCAAAACCGAGTTCAGTGGTTATAAAAATATCTACTGTACGGAAAGGTTTAAAGCGTTAATAGAGTCCTCCAACCTAAAAGGATTAAGGTTTTCCATGGACCTCGCATCAATTTTTTAAAAAAACTGCGTTTCCGGCGCACTGCTAAACCGCAGCTGCTCCCCGCTCTCCGGATGGGTAAATGCCAGCTCCGTCGCATGCAGCAACAGTCGCGGTGCGGCGGTCCGGGCCTGCGGGTGGGCGTAGAAGGGATCGCCGAGAATCGGATGGTCTATGGCCTGCAGATGCACCCGCAGCTGATGGGAGCGCCCGGTTACCGGGCGCAGGCACACTAGGCTGAAACCGGCACATGCGGAGATTTTTTCCCAGCGGGTCAAAGATGGCTTGCCCAGTTCGAAATCCACCTTCTGCCGGGGCCGGTTGGGCCAGTCGCAGATCAGGGGCAAATCGATTTCACCGGAATTGTCCGCCAGCTCTCCCCACACCTTCGCACAGTAGACCTTCTCCACCTGACGGTTTTGAAACTGCGCGCTGAGCTTGCGATGCGCCTGCGGATTCCGCGCCATCACCACCAGCCCAGAGGTGTCCATATCCAGCCGGTGCACAGTCAGCGCCCCCGGATAACGCGCCTGGGCGCGAGAAGCCAGGCTGTCGCGGTGCGCCGGGTCGCGCCCGGGCACGCTGAGCAGGCCGCTGGGTTTGTCCAGCACCAGAAGTGCTTCGTCCTCGTACACCACGCTGAGGAAGGGCTCGGCGGGCGGGCGGTATGCGCGCAATTTCTCTCTCCCGCTATCTGACAATGGGGGGCGGTCTCTGTGTCATTTGCGCGAGCCTTGTGGTCAATATCGACCCCCAGGAGTCTGTACCGAGAAGCGGAGGATTCAGAGCCTCCCTAGTCCGCCGGCAGTTCGCGGACACGCTCGCGCGGTGCCGCCATTATACGCCGCATTATGCCCAGGCCCCTGCGCCAGCCGAGCACACTCTGGGCTGTGACCACGCCGCCGATCATGGCCCCGGTAACACCGCAGATCAAAATATCCTGCCCTGTCAGATACAACCCTTTGATTCGGGTTTGCGGCCGCAGCCAAGATTCCTTGAAGCGCGCCGGGTCGTGTTCGAGACCATAGATTTCGCCGCGGGAATAACAGCAGAAATAATCGGTGGACAGGGGTGTGGATAGCTCGCAGTAATCGATCTGCCCGCGCAGTTGTGGGAAGTGTTTGTACAGGTGCTCCAGCAACCGCTGGCTGAATTTTTCCTTCAGTGCTTCATAGTCTTCTCCGCGCTTACCCCAGGGCTTATCGTGCCACTGCTGGAACCACTCGTATTTGGCCGGCGCGACAATTTCTATGGTGGCGCGGCCTGGATAGCGCTGGTTGAAACTCGGGTCCTTGGCGGATGGAAAGGAGATGTATACCAGTGGTATTTCCGCCTCGCTGTCAGCGGTGAATTCGCGCACCGCACCTTCGTAATCCGTTCCGGGGTAGAGCCAGTAGTTGGTCTTCGGCAGCCCCAGCTCGGCGGCGGTTTTGCGCAGGCCGATATAGAGGCAGAGGTGGGCCATGGAGGGCCGCACGCGCCGCAGATCGCGGCAGTAACCGGCCTGCTCGCTGGCGCTGCGCGGCAGCAGGCGCTCGAAAGTATTAAATACGCCCGCAGCGGAGATCACCAGCGGGGCCGCTATCTCCGTGCCGTCTGCCATGCGCACACCGCGCACGCGCTTTCCGTCGAGCAGAATGGTTTCCACCTTGGCATAGGTGAACACCTCGCCGCCGCCTTTTTGGATCTGCGGGATGATCGTCTCCGCGATCTTGCTGGCACCGCCCACGGGATAGTAACCGCCGTAGAGATAGTGCCTGGCGATAAGGGCGTGCATGATAAAGCTGCCGGTCTGCGGCGTCATACCGTTGTCGCCCCACTGTCCGGTGAGCACGGCGATCAACTTTTCGTTGTCGGTCAGCTCGCGCAGGGCCTCGTAAGTGGTTTTGTTCAGGTAATCCGGCCAGGTGAATTTCTTCCACAGTGCCAGCAGCGGACCGCACCACTGCGGCAGCAGTTTCTCCATCGCCAACAGGCGCATGGCCTTGCCCGCCACGGATACCCGCTGCAGATAGGCCTCGATGGTTTTCTCTTCCCCGGGGAAATGTTTCAGGATTTCGGCGGCGAATTGCTCCCGCCCCGCACACAGGTCGAACTGCTCGTCGCCGATACAAATGCGGTCATAGCAGTTATCCATCGGCGCCCAGTGCAAATTCCCGGCAGTGAGAAAGTCGAACAGTTTTTTCGTTACCGTCGGGTGATCGCCCACATCGCCGATATAGTGCACCCCCACATCCCACTCATAGCCGTTGCGGTCGTAGGCGTGAGTGAAACCGCCGGCGGTGTAGTGCTGCTCCAGCACCAGTACTTTTTTGCCCGCCGCACTCAACAGGGCCGCCGTGGTGAGACCGCCCATTCCCGAGCCGATCACAACGGCATCGTAAGGCCCTTGCAGGCGGCCGGGTCTGTAGCGCCGCCCAATTCGGAGCCGGCCGGGTTGGGGCGCCTTGCGCGCGCTCGCGGTTGCTTCCGCCATATCGAGCCTCTCAATAGGTGATTAATTATTGTTGTAACGCAACCTTAGCCTCGAACGCCCCTATATGCAACTAGTTGCATATGCAGCTCTGTGTTCACTCCGACAAGCCGGCGCCGCTTCGAGTGACGTTTGACGGAATCCCGGGCACCTCTGGTTCATTCACTCAGGCAAGGAGTTGGCAAGCCGCGATAAACCCAGCGTCACTGTTGCGTTAAACTGCGCACATTCGCCAGCCTGTTATTGAGCGAGCCCATGGCAAAATCCAACATCGAAGACCTGAAACTCGACAATCAGCTCTGCTTCAGCCTCTATTCCACCTCCCTGGCGATGAGCAAGACCTACAAGCCCCTGCTGGAGAAACTGGGGCTTACCTATCCGCAGTACCTGATGATGTTGGTGCTCTGGGAAGAAGACGGTATCACCGCCACGGAGCTCGGCCACCGCCTGAGGCAGGACAAAGGCGCTTTGAGCCCAGTCATCAAACGCCTGGAGGCCCAGGGGTTGATCGAACGCCGGCGCGACGCCAATGACGAGCGCCGGGTTCACCTGCAGCTCACAACCGAGGGAAAAAGCCTGCGCCGCAAGGCGGAATCTATCCCCCGGCAGGTTCTGTGCGCCGGCGGCCTGGACCGCAAATCCGCGCAGCAACTGAAAGCGCAAATTGACGCCCTGCGCCGCTCACTGGACACCCCCGCAGACACCGGCGACCAATAAGACTCACCCAGCGGTCTCCCCCCATGGCTATTACCGCCATAGATAAAACTAATTATCGCAATAACAGTTATCGCGATAACTTTATTTTCGCCCACAAGGCAAGACACCTCTGGCGAATGCACCACCACCGGGAAGCGAAGTATCCAGAGGTTCCCTAGACTTTTGCAGCAAAACAACCGAGGACACCATCATGCAAGTACTTTATAAAGCCGTGGCCACCGCCACCGGAGGCCGAGACGGCCAAGCCAAATCCTCCGACGGCATCCTGGATGTCAAACTCGCCATTCCCAAGGAGTTGGGCGGCCCCGGCGGCGATGCCACCAATCCGGAGCAGCTGTTTGCCGCCGGTTACTCCGCCTGCTTTATTGGCGCCATCAAGTTCGTCGCCGGACAGGAGAAGGTCAAACTGCCGGACGATATCCGAGTGCGCGCCGAGGTCGGCATAGGCCCGGTCAATGGTGGCAAGGGCTTCGGTTTGGACATCGATCTGTTTATCAGCCTACCGGGGCTGGAGAGGGAGAGTGCGGAAAAACTGATCCAACGCGCCCACGAGGAAGTCTGCCCGTATTCCAACGCCACCCGCGGCAATGTGGATGTACGCCTGCATTTGGAGACCTAATCAAAACGCCGCACCGCCCGGGCACAATGTGCCCAGCAACGCATAGCACCCGGCCCCGCTGGGGCCAGGTGCCCGCCAGGAATGCTTTCTGCACCCGCTCCGATCGCAAACGCAGCGCCGGAACTCGCGCAATTCATACAAAATAGATATCTCAATAAGGGACTTAAAAACAAAATACAGTCACAATAAAAGCCCCACAGAATCCGGCAATTATTGCGCAGTCTGCCGATACCCGAAATCTTTATCCCAATCATAAAATCCGCCTTCAGCGCGAGCCGCTCAGTGCGCAGATAACCCGGCCCCATCCGGATGATTGCGCACCAAGCTGGCAAATTGTGCCCCCCAACAACAGCAGCAGTAGCCGAAAAAGCAATGTATCGCCGCAGTAAGCAGTCCTCTTTCCTTGAGTTTCCCGCACATCAGCCGTCTCGCCGCCGGATGGGTATGACCTGGTGCAGCCTGCTGTTCGCAGGTGCAGTCTCTTTCTCTGGCGCGGCGCCGGCCGCGGAGGCGGAACCGGCGGATACATCCCTGCAGGCCATCACCGTGCGTATCGACAACGATTTTTTTGCCGGCAGGGACCGGGGTTATTCAAACGGCGTCGAGGTTGGATTCGTGTCGCAAACAGTCGACAGCTTTCAGGATGCACGCCTGCCATCCAGCTACCGCCTGCTAAACCGCGTCACGGGCTGGCTGCAGCCGCAGGGGTATACCGATTACAACATGACGGTAAGCGTAAGCCACGGCATATTCACCCCTACGGACTGGGAGGAGGAAGCGCTGATCGAAGACGACAGACCCTATGCCGGGGCGCTGATTTTTGAAGCCAACTACAATGGCCGCAATGACAATACGATGCGAGCCACCGGCATCTCGCTGGGTATTGTCGGCCCTTCCGCACAGGCGGAGGAGCTGCAGCGAGCAGTGCACAGTCTGCTGGGATCAGACCGCTTCCGCGGCTGGGACAATCAGCTGTCGGATGAGGTGGTCTTCCGCCTGCACTCCCATTGGCTGCGCCGCTATCAGCTGCGCCGCGCGCCGCGCGAAAACTGGAAATCAGACCTGATCCTGCACGGCGGCGGCAACATCGGCAACCTGCTGACTTCCGCCAACACCGGCGTGGAATGGCGCTTCGGCCCCCAGCTGCCGGACAACTTCGGCAGCGCGCCACTGCTGCCCGCGGCCCTGAACACGGCGCCGGAGCGATCAGCGGACTATTCCCGCAGGTTGAAACTACACGGCTTCGTCAGCTTGGACTTGCAGCTGATCGCCCACGACATCACCCTCGACGGCAACCTGTGGAAAGACAGCCACAGTGTCGACCGGGAACCCTTTGTCGCACAACTGGGCGTGGGTGTGGCGGGCAGTTACGGGATGTGGCAATTCGCCTTTGCCCGCTTTGTACGCACGCGGGAATTTGCAGGCCAATCGGAAAAGCCGCAGCTGGGCAGCGTGACTATCCGACGCAATTTTTAGGGCGCGTCTGCGCGTGAGCGCGGCCTACGCTTCCGGAAGATCAAGCAGTGGTGGAATAACAGCCGGCAATTAAGGTTTTTATCCGCGCTGCGGGCCCGCCATCCGCTTCGAGCCAGTAGCGGCACTGATAGTGCACAGGCAGCTGGTGTTTGTCCGCGAACCACCCCGCCAGCGTCAAGCTGAGTCTCCCGGCCCGGGGATTGCAGCCAGTCACCGAGGCCACCTCAAACCCGAAATAATCACCCACGGCTGGGTACAGTGCCTTAAACAAACTTTCCTTGGCAGAAAAGGTCAGGAACACGGCCTGAGACGGCGCCAAACCGGCATCAACCAAAAGCGCCAATTCCCTTTCCCCCATGACGGCCTGCTGCACATCCGCAAAATCCATTTCAGGTGAGAGCAACTCTATATCCACACCGAGAAAATCATTGTGCGCACGGAGGCTGGCGGCACAGACAGCCCGCCCCGCGGCATGGGAAATGGAGGCGACAACCCCTTGCGGCCAAACCGGATTGCGCCGCGGGCCAATGCCGACCGGCCCGCAGGCCCGAACATCAATATCGAGGGCGGCCAATGCCAGGGATGCCGCATATCTGCCGGCCAGAAACTCCGCCTGACGCTTGCGCACCGAAGCGGCGATGGACGCCGGCATAAGCAAGTTCAGGACAGCGTAATCCGCCGGCTGAAATAAGGAGACATCGAATTTGCACGACACAGTAACAATCTGTGTGTCCACGTCGAACGCCTTGTGGACATCAGAAATGAATGCCGGCGCCGCGCTGTCCGTCATACTGGAAAACCCTGGGTTCGTCACTGCAATCACCACCGGACACCAGCGATTATGTGGAGGCGCAATCCCCTTCTGCGCCTTCTTTTTCCACTGCAGCTTCCGCCTCTTGCCTTCGCCCTGATACATCGCGCAGAGAGCGGCACCCCAACAACAGCAACAACCCGGCGGCAAAACTGCCCGCGCCGACAGCGAACACAGCACCGGTGGCGGAGAGCCATTTACCCAATAGCCCCGCCCCCAATGTGCCCACCGAATCCCCACAGGCATCTTGCGCCGTCCAGATAGCGTTTACCCGCCCCAGGTAATGGTCTGGGGTTGCATCCTGAACCAGGCCGTACTCCAGCAGTCCGGCTATGGCAACCAGATAACCGAACACCGCCAGAATGAACAAGGCTATTGGCAGGGCGTTACTCAAACTGAACAACATCAGACAGGTAAAGGCCCCCAAGCTCACTGCCGCCATGACCAGCCCCGGCTGCCGCAGGTGCGACGCCCAGCCACTCAGCAGCGCCCCCAGCGCCGCGCCGACCGGAACCGCCGAATACAGTAGTCCCAGTTCGAAGGCACCTCCACCAAACTGCGATGCATTCAGGGCCGGAAACAGTACCCGCACGCCTGTTGCCAGCGTGACCAAGATACCGACCCCCACCACGCCGAGAATCAATGGGTTGGAAAATACAAAAGCGAATCCTTCCGCCAGTGCCCACAACGGCTTCTGGCCACCGTCCTGTGCCGTATCCGGCTTCATGGTGGGCAAGCCGAGCAGAGGTATTAAAGTCAGCCCGGTTCCCAGCGCCGCAAGCATATAACTCCAGCCGAGATTGCCGAACGCGATAATCACGCCGCCCAAGGCCGGAGAAATCACCGACGCCAGGCGCACGCTCACCATAGACACCGCGCGCGCCTGGATTAAATGCTCCCGCCCCACAATAAACGGCATCGCGGCCAGCAGTGCTGTCACACCCAAGGCACCGAAAAAGCCATCCCATAGCGCCAATCCGTAAACAACCGCCAGCGATGGCTGCGGCAGCCAGGCGTTGATCGCCATGCCCAGAAAACCGACACCACAAATAGTGCGGGCAAACAGAATCAGTTTTTTGCGGTCGTAGCGGTCCGCCAAAACACCGCCCCACAATAGCCCCACAAATAACCCTGCGCCCTCCACAGCCATTACCGAGCCCACATGAAAACTGTCTCCTGTCAGTTCGTATGTCTGCAGCGGAATCGCCACCGAGAGGATACCGAGCCCGAGCAGAGAGATGGTGCGCGCGATAAATACATGGCGAAAGTGACGGTTGGACTTCAGGATACTGAAATCCACAAAAAGGGATTTTTTAGACATAGTTTTTTAATCGGTTGTGGCTCCCGGGCAAAGCCGCGCCCGGGCGCGATTAAAACGAAAAGTTGCTGGTTTCAGGTTTGGAATGATTTTTCGGCTTCGAAGCGACTGGCTCAGAAGTACATTGAAAAATCGCCGATTGCGGGGCGCTCAGGCAATCGGGCCGGCATTGCGAAAATACACGAAAAATTCCCTGTAACTACGCCGGATATCTTCCTGTATCCGGCGGTTTCGAAATACCAACCCCATTACCTGAGCTTCTTATCTAGCCGCGCAGTTTCTTTACCGCCATTAGAGATTCTTCCCTTTAAGCGGTCTCGGAAAGCTCGGCACCGTCGGCCTCAACCCCATCTGCCGCAAGGAGCAACCGATCAATCAAGGGCCCCAGTGTTTCCAGTGATTCCGGCGCAAGGATGTCATCGTGCGCGCGCTCCGGCAGCCGGTGGACATCCAGCTCGCCAACCAGAGGCGACCAATCCCCCACCGGGTCCACGTAGTCCGGCAGCGATCGCTCGGCGACAAACAGCGTCACCCGTCCCTCGTAAACCGGCGTCTGGGCACTGGACAGCAGCCGCACCGCATCCTGGTAGTTGGCAAAAATCTGCGCCAGCATGGCTTCCCGCTCCCGCCGCATCAGCTCGTCTTCCCGCGCTTCGCCCCCTGCGGTAAATGCCTCGTTTAACAGCCGGGTCTGCTCCTGTTCCGCACCCAGCGCCGCCTCGGCGCCATCCGGGTCATCCCAGTCGTGCACTTCCGACGGGTAGGTATCCAGCAGCCCCAGAAAGGCCACCTCCTCGCCGGCTTTTCGCAGCGCCGCCGCCACGCCATACGCCACGGAACCGCCCAGGGAATACCCCAGCAAGTAATAGGGGCCCGCAGGCTGGATGCGGCGCAGTACCGCCAGCTGCCGTTCGATCAGGGTTTCCATGTCCGCGCTGGTGGCGATAAGCCCATTGGGGCGGGGGGATTGCAAACCGATGATCGGCCGACCGCCGCTGAGATAACGGGAGAGCACCGAGTACTGCCAGGCGAAGCCGGAGCCGGGGTAGAAACAGATCAGCGGCGCGCCCTCGCCGCCGCGCAGGGGCAGCACTTCATCGAAGCCCTCGCTGCCGAAATCATTCAGCATGCCTGCTCGGTTCAGTACCGCGGCCAGCTGAGCGACGGTGGGAGCGGTAATAATCTGCCCCACGCTCACCGGGCGCTTAAGCTCGCGGCGGATTTCAGCCGCCAGGCGCATGGCCAGCAGTGAATGGCCGCCGAGAGCAAAAAAGTCGTCGTCTGCAAAGACCTGTTCGCGCTGCAATAACCGCGCAAAGACTGCCGCCAGACGCGACTCCAGCCCCCGCGCCGGCAACCGCCGCTCGTTAGCCCTGCCCCCTTCTGCGCGCACGCAATTGGGTTTCGGCAGAGCGCGCCGGTCCAGTTTGCCGTTGGCGCTTAAGGGAAAAGCCTCCATGGTGACATAGGCCACCGGCAGCATATGCGCGGGCAGATGGGCGGCGAGACTTTCGGCGATGGATCGGGTATCCAGGTCCGCGCCTTCGGCCGCGATCAGGTAAGCCACCAGCTGGCGGCTGTCCATCTGCGATGCGGGATTTTCCACTCCCAGTGTCATAGCGCAGACTGCCGCATTGGCCACGCCGGGCAACTGGCGCAGCTGGCTTTCGATTTCCCCCAGTTCCACCCGCTGGCCGCGAATTTTGATTTGGTCGTCGGCGCGGCCGAGATATTCGATATTGCCGTCCGGCAGCCAGCGCACCAGGTCTCCGGTGCGGTACATGCGCGCTCCCGGTTCGGAAGCGTAGGGGTCGGCCACAAAACGGGATGCGGTCAGCGCTGCGCGGCCGAGGTAGCCCATGGCCAGCTGCACTCCGCTTATGTACAACTCGCCGGTAGCACCGACAGGCACCTGCCGCAGCCAGTCGTCCAATATGCGCAGTTGGGTATTCCACACCGGGCGCCCGATGGGCACGCCGTCCCCGGCACAACGCAGATCACCGCTCGACGCGGGGAAATAGGATACGTCCACCGCGGCTTCAGTGGGCCCGTAGAGGTTGTGCAAACAGGCGTTAAAACGCGTAGAGAAATCGTTTACCTGCACTTGGGAAAGCGCCTCTCCGCTGCAGAACACCAGGCGCAGACTCGGACACAGGTTGCGCTCTTGCGGGTATTGGGTGTTTGCGTGCTCGGTAAAGAGCGCCAGCATTGAGGGCACGAAGTGCAGACAGGTCACACCGAATTGCTCGATGGCCTCCACCAGTTGCTGCGGATCCCGATGTGCTTCCGGCTCCGCCATCACCAGCCGCGCGCCCACAATGAGCGGCCAGAAAAATTCCCATACGGACACATCGAAACTGCAGGGGGTTTTCTGCAGTACCACATCGCTGGCGCACAAAGCGTATTCGTGCTGCATCCACAGAATGCGGTTCACAATCGCGCGGTGGGAGACCAGTACGCCCTTGGGGCGGCCGGTTGTACCAGAGGTATAAATCACATAGGCCGGGTGTTCCGGTGTTACCGGGCGCAGTGGCGCGGCGCTGGGTGATGGCAGCGCAGCGCTATCCGCGAGCCGGTCGAATGCCAGCAGCTTGGTATCCGCCAGCGCGGCAAAGCGCGCGCGGTGATCGCTGTCGGTAATTAACAGTTGCGGTGCCGCATCGGTGAGCATCAATCCGAGTCGCTCGTCCGGATAACCGAGATCCAGCGGCAGATAGGCGGCCCCCGCTTCGATGACCGCCATCAGCGCAAGACTCAGACGCACGGAACGCGGCAGTGCCACCGCTACGATAGCACCGGGCACTACGCCGGCCTCGATGATCTCCTGTGCCAGGGCCTGTACTTGTGCGCGCAGCTGGCGATAGTCCAATGTATCGCGGCTGTCCAAAAGCGCGGGCACCGCCGGTGCACGCGCGGCCTGCGCCGCCAGCAGGGATTGCAGTGTTGCGGCCTGCTGCTGTCCGAGCGAATGCGCCGTGTCGTTTACTGAAGCGATCAACTGAGCTTCCGGTTTTGACAACAGCGGCGCTCGGCACAGGGGGCGCTCCGGCATCTCCAATAGATCCCGCAGCGCCTCAGCCACCCGTTCTGCGATCCAGCGCGGGTCCGCCACAGCGCCGCGGTTCTCCACCAGCAGCGTTAAGGCTTCGCCGGGAATTACCAGCAGCGCCAGCGGGTAGTGGCTGTAACCACGGTTGTGAATATCTCCGAAAACCAGTGGCTCGCCATCGGTACCGGTGAGCTGCTGTTCCAGATAAGCACTGTCCGGATAATTTTCCACAACCAGCAGCGTATCGAACAAAGGCTCACCGCCAGCCAGCTGCTGAATTTCCGCCAACCCCAAGCCGTCGTTTTCCAGTAGCTGGCTGTGGCGGGCCTGGATTTCCGGCAACTGTTGCCAGAGGCTTTGCTCCGGGCACAGGGAAACCGGTATCGGCAGCGTATTCAGGAACAGGCCAACCTGTTCCTCTATACCGGGAATGGCGGCGGTGCGGCCGGATACCGGCGTGCCGAACACCAGATCCCGGCGACCGCTGATACCCGACAAAACTTGTGCCCACACGCCTTGCATCACTGCGTTAAGGGTGTATCCCCGACGCCGGATCTCGCTATTCAAACGGGCAGTCAGTGCCGCCGGCAGACGCAGCTCCGCCTCAGAAACCGGGGCCTGCTCGCTCTGTCCTCCGCCAAACAAGACGCAGGGCCGCACATCCGTAAGCACTTGTCGCCACAGGTCGCGGCTGGCGGACAGATCCCGCCCCACCAGGGCGCGCACCACCTGCGGGTAATCCACGCGCTGTGCAGGCAGAGGCTGGGGATCTTGCCGATAGGCCGTCAACAGATCCCGCAGCAGCAATGGCGTGGACCAGCCATCGATCACCAGGTGATGGGTGACCAGTAACAAGCGGTATTCCCGCACGCCCATACGCACCAGTGCCGCGCCCAGCATGCCGCCGAAGCGGTCGGTGGGATAATTGCGCTGGAGCATTTCCCGCTCCAGCTGTGCGACTTTATCTGCGCGCTTTTTTTCCGGCAGGTCGCTCAGATCCAGGCTGCGCCAGGGCCAGTGCACACTGCCCTTTTGCGGCAGCAGGAATACCGGCGCGGTGCCGCCCCCACCGTCGCTGTCAAACAGTCCGCCCAGCTGGGGATAACGCTCCAGTACGCGATTGAGCGCCCGTCGTAACCTGTCTTCATCCAGGGCACCGCAAATCCGCAGGCGGGTAAAGGCGTTGTAACTGTCCCCGGCGTCCCCCGCGGAAGCGACCGCACGGGTATGGGCCTGAATATGGAACAGCATTCCCTGCTGCAGCGGCAGCACCGGCGCTGCCGCGGCAAATTCGCCGTGGCGCTCGCGCAGAGCTTCCCGCTGCGCCGGCGGCAGCGACCAGGTCCCGGAAGCTACAGGAGCAGCGTGAGTCTCCGTCAAAAGAGGGGCGAGTTGGCGCGGGCTGCGGTGGGCAAATACCTGGCTGGGTTTCAACCCATAGCCGCTTTCGCGCATCCGTGTGCACAGCATGATGGCACTGATAGAGTCACCGCCGAGGGCAAAAAAATCATCTGCGGCTCCTACGGCGGCGGACAGTTGAAGCACTTCGCCCATCGCCTGGCAGAGCAGTTCCTCCCGCGCATTGCGGGGGCGTTCAGTCCCCTGCGCAGGCGCTTCTTGTAATGCTTGCTGCGCCAGTTCCGCCAGTGCTCTGCGGTCTATTTTGCCGCTCATATTCTGCGGCAGGCTGTCGAGTACCAGCAGTTGCGCGGGCACCATGTAATCCGGCAAGCGGTGGCGCAGCTGCGCCAGCAGGTCCACTGGCCGCTCACGCTTTTCCGCCTCTCCCAATCCGGGTATAGCCACACAGCCAATCAAACGGGCACTGCCATTGACCTGACGGGTAATAACCGCCGCGGCCTCCACCGCTGGCAACATCGAAAGCGCATTTTCGATCTCCCCCAACTCTACCCGGTGACCGCGGACTTTTACCTGATGATCACTGCGGCCGAGAAATTCCAGTTGCCCGGCAGAATTCCACCGCACCAAATCCCCGGTGCGGTACATACGCCCGCCGTCCGCGGTGAAGGGGTCGGCCACAAAGCGACTGGCGGTCAGAGCGCCCCGGCCCAGATATCCCAGTGCCAACCCGGCACCGCTCAGGTACAGCTCGCCCGCGGTTCCCTGGGGCACCGGCTGCAGAAAAGCGTCCAGTACATAAACGCGGGTGTTGCCAATGGGGCGCCCTATCACTGGTATTTCACAGGCGGACAGAGATGCACCGAGCGCATCGACGGTATATTCCGTAGGCCCGTAGAGGTTTTGCGCAAAGAGCCCCGGTTGTGCGCGCAGTATCCTCCACAGCGCTTCCGGCGCCGCCTCACCGCCGATGGCGATATAAGCGGGGTGGTGGCGGCCGGCGGCGAAAAGTCCATTGCCGATCATCTGTGCCAACAGCGAAGGCGGTAGATCCAGGGCATCGATTTGACGCCGTTGTATGGACTGCACCAATCCCCAGGCATCCCGCCGCGCTTCTTCGTCAAAAATATGTAATTCCTGGCCTAGCAGCAGCCAGAAAAACTGAACCCAGGAGGAATCAAACGAGAAGGAATGTGTGTGAGCGGCGCGCAGACTACGCCCCGGATGCTGCTTTTGCACTTTCTCCAGCACCGGCAGAAAAAGCTGTTCCCGGTGTGACTGGAAAAGGTTCAGCAAAGCACCGTGGGTGCTCATCACACCTTTGGGACGCCCGGTACTTCCGGAGGTAAAGATCACATAGGCAATAGCGTCGTTACCAATTTCACCCAACCTTTCTCCCACCTGCAGCGGCGCACTGGAAAATGACCGCAAGCGCTCGTCCAATTTATCCAAGTCCAGGCGCCTGACGGACGCTGGCCATAACAATTTAACCTCGCTCCTGCTGAGGAGAATGCTAGGGCTGGCGTCCTCACACATCTGCGCGATGCGCTCCGCCGGATAATCCAGGTCTATGGGCAACAACGCCGCCCCGCTGTTGAGTACTGCGAAGATGGACACTACCGCATCAACTGTGCGGGGCAGTGCCAGCGCCACCACCGTGCCGGGGCCAACACCTTCGTCGATTAACAGCCGGCTCAGCTGTGCCACCGAAGCCGACAGCTCCTGAAAATCCAGGGACTTCTGCGCAGCGTCATCGCCCCAAATCAACGCTCTTCTGCGCGGATTTATTTCCGCCTGAAAGTGCAACCAGTCCGCGATGGTATTGCGGCTGGCATCCCGATAAATCTGCCGGCCCTTTGACCAGCGCGCGATTTCAGCAATTTCCCTCGGTGCGCGCACATCCACTTGCCCAAGCGGCGTTTCCGGCGCCGCCAGCCAGCGCTCCAGGAGAGCCGAAATCCGCTCAGCGTGACGAATCAGATCCCGTTCTGAATAGCGGCTCCCATTGGCGCGCAAGTCGAACTGAACTGTCTGCTCACCTGTATCATCCGCAGCAAATAACAAACCGATTTCAATGTCATCCACCGGCCCCGTCGCCAGCTGATGGGTAATGCCGGGAGTGCCGGCAAAATCGAGCGCGAAATCAAACGGTTTGTAGTTAATGACAGGACCGTAGAGTGGGTTTTCCGCCGCCAGTTGTCCCCGGTCGCGCTGGATCTGCTCCGCCGGGTAACGCTGATATGGGCGAACCCGTGCCAATGCCTGCTTAAATGCCCTCGCACAGGCAGCAAGGGGCATCTCTCCCCCCAATTGAACCGGTACTGGCAGCACATTGACGACTGGCGCAGCAGAGGATATCGCTACCGATCCCATGCGCCCCATAAAAGGCACGCCGATTAGCTGGTGACTCCGACCACTGACACGACTTAAATATGCAGCCAGCATTCCGAGGACAAGATCCGGCGCACTCACTTGGTTATTCGATTCCGCCACTATCTGCATACGCTTGAGCGTCTCTGCAGCGAGACAAAAATGGTGGCGCAAAACATTCTGCTCAGAGTCCTGTTGCAAAGGCGGCGCTAGCGGCGCCGGGCGCGGGCAGGCGTTTAGTGTTTTTTGCCAGAAAATGCGGCTTTTTTCCCATTTTTCGGACGCTCGATAGGCACGCTGCTCCGCAACCACCGCCTCTACACTGGTAAGGTTTGCAGGCGGTAAATCCTCGTTGCGAACCCATGCGGTATAGATAGCCGCTATCCGCCGGGTAAGCGAAACGAAGCTGAATCCATCCAGCATAATATGGTGAAATCGCTGGTACCAGAGAATCCGGGATTCGCCACGGCCGTTTTTTACCCGAAACAATTTCTGGCATATCCATGCTTGATATCCGCTAACTGGATCAACACTGGCCGCGGGGCTTTCCGTCGCGTGCCAAATTGTGTTCCACGCTTTTTCCCACCCCTGAGGATCATGCAGATAATCCGTGTATTCCACTTCTGGCACACAGTCTGCAGATAAATTCCGCAGCGACTGCCGCGGTTGTTCACTGCAATAGTGTGCGGATACCGTGTCCACCTCGCTCAGCCCCATGCGGATAGCGGACCGCAATACTTCCATATCAACCTCACCGGTCAATTCCACGCAGTGAGCGATCACATAGCGGCTCTTGCTTTCCGATACCTTATCCGCGTACCAGATGCCTTCTTGTGCGTGAGTTAGCGGTATCCAATTTTCCACTTCACTCATGATTGCGCCTCCGGTTGTTTACCGGAGACAGAAAAAGGATTTATGGCCTGCCAATGCGCTTCGATAAATTCATCGCAGGCCCGGCGAGCTTCCGGCCCATACACAGACTCCCAGCCCGTGGGTATCGCCATGAAGTCTGGCCATAAGCTGTATTGCCCGTATGCATTCTTAAGCACCAGGAAATCCTTATCCTCGCTGTCGAATGGATTGTTATACTCGTCTTCTCTCATCGGGGCCTCCGTGAATGCACATATCCTGAATATCAATGGTGGGGTACAGCTGTATTTCCAATTAACGCGACAATGCCCTCCACTAGGGATCTTCTCCAACAAAGCCAGTCGTGACCGCCTGGAAATTCTCGATATTCAACAGAGAAACCTTGCTGAAGCAGTACATCCCGCGTCGCCCGGTTATCGTCTATAAGCAGGTCTTCATAACTCCCGACTTCCACCAGAAAACGCGGCTGCTTACGGCTTTGCGGATCGCCGCGAAAACTATTCTGCACCCAGTCGGAAAGTCTTTTTTCCCTGCGGTTTCCTTGCTCACTTTCTCGGGAACTGTTCGCCATCGCCGCCACAGGCCACCAGAAAGCGCCCGATTGACTGAGGGCGAGACCGAAACGATGTGGCCAGCGCAACGCGGCCCACAAAGCGGAAAGACCGCCGTAAGACTGGCCGGCAAGCAAAGTCAATTCCCCTTTATCAGTGACAGGCTCCAGCGCGGAAACCTCGGGTAAAAGCTCCTCCTGCAACGCTAACCAAAATTCAGGATTACACGGCAATTCTCTATCTCTGGTTTCCGGGGCCACACTATCGATCAACAAGTAAAGGGCAGCGGGCAGATCGCCGGCCCTGGTACGAATATCCAACTCGCCGAATAAATGATCCTGGGTAGACCAGTAATTGCCGTCCAAAAGAATAACCAAAGGTAAGTTTTCCGCTTCTGATGATTGATCATCACCAGTACGGTACAGCCATATGTCACGCGTATTTCCCAGTCGGGGGCTAGACCACCTTATCTTGCGCAATGCACCCTGTGGCTCCAGGTGCAGCCAGTGCACGTTATCGGGATAGATACCGGAAAGCGGCTCCGCCCAGGCACCGTTGTGCGGCGGTATGGGATTGAAGGGATCGGCACTTGCGCGGTGTTTTATCATGTCTTTCCACCATCGGCGCCGCTCGCCCGAAGAAGTCGGCATCGGAGCATCCGACTCCTCTAGCGGCATAAAAAAATAACTTCCACACCAGTTCTTCGGCAGCGCCGTCTGCCAGTACCAGATATCGGTGTTTCCCACTCGCTGCATCTGTGTAGGCGCTTCGCGTACCGGATGCGGGGTGTGTGAATACACATCGATATATACTGTTCTGAGCTTTTGTTGCGGCCGTTCCCGCCATAGAAACAGAGTATGTTTCAGGCCGTTACTTTCTGAGATCACCATAGGCAGCCCCCGGTGAGCCATGCCTAGCCACCACGCCTCGCTCCCTGGCTGTTCTCCATCGGCAAAAAATACTTCTGGAAGTGTGGACTCCTTTACAGACGTCATATTGGAAACTCCTTGCGATCCAACCCCGGCGCCTGGCTTTTCTTGTCTTTGTAAGCGGACCAAACACTATCTGTGTTGCCGGAAAAAGCACGGCGTCGGCTGCGCACGGCAGCAAACATCAACACAACGGCAAAGGCGGCGGCGGTAAGGTCCACCATCAACACTGGCAGGCTGGTATATGCCCACAAGCCGAGCCCGGGAATCAACCATGAAGCGAAGGAAGTGAGCGGAATAAGCGCGCAGCTCAGTGAAGAAGCAAGCAACAAGTGCCAGGTGGCCCGCCCCACCCCAATCCATAGCGCGTATGCAATCGCTACCGCAAAACAGATGTAGTAGATGTTTACATAGGTGTAATTGATATTATCGCTAACCGCGTGCATCCACTTACCGGATACCATGGCCAGGCACACACCGATTACACAGCCAAAGGTAGCGCCTACGGTAATTGCGGCCATCCACTGCAAGTTCCTAGGCTGCGTGACCAATGTATCCGGCGCTGCGTTTTTGCGCAGCTTTTTCCTCCGGCTTTCAATCCAAAGCAGATTACCGGAATAAAACAAGAAGGCACCACTCAGCCCTAAAAAGAAATAAATCCAGCGCACCAGGCTTCCGCCAAAACTGCCAAAGTGGAGGGCAAAGAAATAGTTAACGATAGCGCCCCAGCCTTCGGCCTTGCCCGGCAACATGGCTGTTAGGAGGAATTCTCCGCTATAAGGATCGACGCCAACGTAGCCGGTTACTGGCCCGTGGACGAGCTCTTCCGGCTTATAGACCGCAATCCGCACCAGTGGTCTCGGCGAATCGAGGCGCATATACAACATTTCCGTGACGTCAAAGCCGGGAGCCTCCGCACGCACTTTCTGCAAAAGTTGGGAGGGCGGGAGAATGTCCTGCGGGTTCCGATGCTGTGACTCGCCCATTTCTTGCGCCCGCTCCTGATTCGGGTAAACCACCTCTTTGAGCGCCTCGTAAAATTCTCCATGAAAAGCGAACACGATAACGGTAAGGCTGATGACGATGTGAAAAGGCAGGCTGGTGATACCAACAACGTTATGGGAATCAAGCCAAAAACGTTTTTTATTCTTTCCGTACCGAAGTGCAAAAAAATCTTTAACCAGGGTTGGCAACAACAAAATGACACCGGATATCAGAGCGAGAAAATAGAGCACGCCGGCAATACCTAAAATATAGACACCCAGGTATTCATCACCCGTAAAGCCCGGTATTCCGCCAGTGCGGTGCAACATATCAACCAAGTCCCCAAACCGGGAGGGCATTTGTATATCGGTTTTAAGATTGCCGTTGCTGTCGAGACTGGCAATGCGCTGCTCAGCGGAAAGGTCGAGCTCTCTTCCACCACTGGTTTCCGTCCACACCATAGGAGCGGACAGATCCTCGCGCTCGATGGGATAAAGCGTGAATTCCCTTCGCGCACTGGGATACTGCTCCATGACCTGCGCCACAAGTTGATCTAGAGAAGACTCCTGAATCCATGGCATGCGTTTCTCAGGCGGATTTATCCAGCGGTCCATCGGCTGTTTGAACATGGTCAAAGCACCGGCGAAAAAACCAACCAGCAATAAAAGTCCAGAAGTTATACCGACCCAGGTATGGAGGCTGCGGTAAATTCGCAAAATATCACTGCGAACTTTCATGTTTTACACCCTCCCCTCAGAAATAAATCGCACAAGAAACAACAAACCAAATGCCAGCAGGTTAAGCCCGCCAAGAATCAACAGCGCCCGCTTTCCGGTTGGAATGAGATAAACCAAGCTGAATACGGTCACCCATAACGGAGCGATCATCCACATCACAAACTGCCGCTTGTCCGGCGCATACAAACCGCCGGGACCAACCCACGCAAACAGCCCCGCCAGCGCCAACGCCAGCGTCAAACCGAGAACAGCACCTGCGAAGCTCTTGCTCCACCAATCAGGTTGAAGTTTTGTCGACGCACGGTTTTTCCGGCGTATCGCATTCCCTGGGCTTTGGTTAGTCATGATTTCCGGTTTTCCATAGCAGTGACACAAAAGGCAAAAGTCCCCATAACAGCATTAGTCCCGATAACCAGGTGAAAATAGCGGTATTGACCGGATATACATTGCAGGCAACCAGCAACGTGGCCACTGTTAATGTGGTACCGCACCAACCCCACTTTGGAGACAAAGAGCGACTTATCCAGCACTGGTTCCGATGACCCAGATACATCAGCGTTGCGCCGATATGAAAAAAAATGACTAGGAGTATTAGCATTCCGGGCTGGCCTCTCTCAGCGAATCAGAAGAGGTTTTCCCGCCACTTACAGTGTACCTCTTCAATCTTGTGGACTTTTCGATTCGTTCTTTCACAAGAACCTCACACCGCACCAGCAACAGATGGCACAAAGGCGTCAAAAATAAAATCATTGCTGTCGCGGAGGCCACACCACCAAGTACACTTGTGCCAATCGCTCGCTGCGCGGCAGAGCCTGGACCTGAAGCCAATACCAGTGGAATCACGCCGGCACCAAATGTTAGTGAAGTCATAAGAATAGGACGCAGGCGTTTTTGCACAGACGAACAAATCGCTGTAAGTAGAGGTTCGCCCTTGACACGCGCCTGCTCTGTAAACTCCACGATCAGAATGGCGTTTTTTGCTGTGAGGCCAATGGTGGCAATTACACCGACCTGGAAATAAATATCGTGAGCCAGGCCCAACAAATTGGCTGCCAGTACCGCTCCTGAAAGCCCTACGGGAATAACCAGCAATACAGAGAGAGGGATAGTCCAGCGCTCATATAAAACGGCCAGACAAAGAAAAATAAACAGAATGGATACCGCATACATCATCGGCGCCTGGCCGCTGGATATTTTCTCCTGATAAGACAGGCCGCTCCACGCGTAGTGAGCCTCCCCCTGCGCCTCTGCCTGCTGTTCCACTGCGGCGAGCGCCGCACCGGAACTCACCCCCGGTGCGGCGACACCGCTAATACGGATTGCCGGCATACCGTTGAATCGGGCCAGCTCAACGGGCGCCGTATCCCAGCGGCTAGAGGCAAAGGCGGCGAATGGTGTCATTTCACCTTGTCGGTTGCGCACGTACCACCGCTGCAGGTCTTCCGGTACAGCCCGGGCTCCGGCATCCGCCTGGAGTATCACTTTCTTCAAACGCCCCTGGTGCACGAAATCGTTGATATAAGCACTGCCCCATGCAGTGCTGAGCGTTGAATTAACACTGTCAAGATCCAGCCCCAGCGCCGCCGCTTTGGGACGATCTATATCAATTCGCAGCACTGGACCTGGCTCTAAGGCATCACTATCGGCAAATAAAATTTCCGGTTTCTCATTGAGTGCCTGAACCAGGTTTCGCGCGCGTTCGGCGAGCGCCTGCTGACCTTCCCCAGTCCCGTCCTGCAGCCAGAACTCAAACCCGTCACTCTCCCCCAGACCGTCGATTGGGGGTAGCACGGTGGCAAAGACTCGCGCATCCATTAAGTGGCTGAGCGCTTCTGTGGCCCTCGCGGCAATAGCCTGAGCGCTATTCTCTTCGCTTGAGCGCAACTCCCAATCCACCAAGGGTACAAATGCGATGCCGGCATTTTGCCCGGCGCCACCAAAACTGAATCCGGAAACGGTATAAATCCCTGCGACGTTATCGGCCTCTTCTTCGAGGAAATATTTCTCAATGCCTTCCACCAATCCGGCGGTGCGGGTATAGGTCGCTCCAGGCGGCAGTGTGTAGCGGACCATTACCGTTCCCTGATCATCCACCGGCACCAGCGAATCCGGCAAACGTTGATATCCCCAAAATACAGTCCCAATCAAGACTGCATAAATCAGAGCAAAGCGGCCCGGACGTGACAGCACATAATTGAGCCCGGTGACGACAAGCCCGTCTCCCCGGGTTTTCCACCGCTGATTTCGTGGGGCGGATCTCAGCAGTTGCGCGCACAACACTGGCGTCAATGCAATCGCCACTAGAGCCGAAAGCGCCATTGCTGATACCAAGGTGATAGAAAATTGACGGTAAATAACCCCCACAGATCCGGGGAAGAATGCCATAGGCAAAAATACCGCACCCAGTACCATAGTGATTCCCACCAGTGCCGGGGTAATTTCCTCCATTGATTGGCGGGTAGCCGCCGCGGCATCCAGTCCGCGTTCCGCCATGATCCGCGCGGCGTTTTCAACCACCACAATAGCATCGTCAACCAACAGGCCTATGGCGAGCACCAACCCGAATAAGGTCAATGTATTGATGGAATAACCGGCCGAAGCGAGGATGGCGAAAGTTCCCAGTACCACTACGGGAATGGTAACGGCCGGAATCAGCGTGGCGCGCCAATCGCGCAGGAAGGCGAGCATCACCAGAATAACCAGCAGCACCGCTTCCAATAAGGTTTTTACCACCTCTCCTATGGAGCGTTTTACGAAACGGGACGCATCCTCCGGGTAAAATACTTTCACACCAGGCGGAAAACTGGGCTGTAACTGGGCAATGCGTGCACGCACCGCATCTGCAGTCGCTACGGCATTCGCGCCGGGTGCGAGATTAATGGCAAGTCCAGATGCCGGCTTGCCATTAAAACGGGAAGTGGTGGTGTAATCCTCGCTGCCGATCTCCACTCTGGCCACGTCCGCCAGGCGCACGACAGCACCATCCACAGACGATTTGAGCACAATATTGCGGAACTGCTCTACAGTGCGCAGACGCGATAGCGCGGTTACTGAGACGTTCAACTGTTGTCCGGGTCTGGATGGCCGCGCCCCCAATTCTCCCACCGGAACTTCTGTGTTCTGAGCCTCTATTGCCCGGGATACATCCTCGGGCATCAGGCCATAGGCGGTTAGCTTTTCCGGCTGCAACCAGATACGCATCGCGTAAGGTGAACCAAAGGGTTCGATTTGCCCGACTCCGGGTACGCGACTAATTGCATCAGCGACTTGGCTGTTGATCCAGTCGGAGAGGTCGGAATCATTGCGCACACCGCTCTCATCATAAAAAACAGCCACCATCAAAAAGCTGCCCTGCTGAGCCGAAACATTAAGCCCGGCCTGGCGCACCGCCGGCGGCAAGCGGTAGCTCACTTCATTGACCCGATTCTGCACCTGCATCTGTGCTACCTCCGGATCTGTGCCCTGGGCAAAAGTGAGACGTAGCCGCGCTTCACCAGCTGAGCTGCTACTGGATGAAAAATACAACAGGTGATCCAGGTTTTTCAGCGCTTGCTCCAATACCTGAGTCACACTGGCCTCGACCACTTCCGCGGAGGCACCGGAATAAACAGCGGATACATTGACCGTAGGCGGAGAGACAGGAGGGTATTGCGCAACGGGGAGTTGACGCAAAGCCACTGCCCCGCAGAGTATCATCACAAGGATCAAAACCCAGCTGAGTACCGGCCGTGCGAGAAAAAAGTGCGCTAAGGTTGCGCTGGTACCGCGCTTGGTGTTCAAGGTTGCGCCTCCGTTGCATTCTCCACCCTGACCAAGGCTGTGCGCTCTGAGGCTTCACCCGTATTCGTCCACGGCACAGCGTCCACCACCAATCCTGGATATACGCGCAAACTTCCCTCTACCAGTACACGCTCGCCCTCGGCCAATCCCTCACCCAAAACCCACTGATGCTCCTTGCTGGCCAGCAGCTCCACGCGGCGCAGAGATACGCTCTGATCATCTCCGACAACCCACACCTGCGCCTCGCCACGACCGTTAAAATGCACAGCCTGTTGTGGTACCAGAGCTACTGCTCTGGCCACACCCAGCTGCACCCGGGCACGCACAAACATACCCGGCAGCAACAATCCGTCGGGATTGGGGATTTCTGCGCGCAGAGTGAGTACACCAGTCTGAAGATCAATATTCCGCTCCGTGGCCTTAATCTGACCGGTATGCGGATAAACTTGATCACCGATAATAAGTTCTACTTCTCGATTACCGGGTTTCATCCAACCGCTGGCCAGTTTCTGCTGGACCAAGAGCATTTGCTCTCCCGATTGGACTATATCGATATAAATGGGATCTAACTGCTGAATACTGGCCAGGGGCTGGTTCTGGTCTGCTGCGACAAGTGCACCTTCAGTAATCCATGCCCGGCTGATCACACCTGCGATAGGAGCCCTGATTTCTGTGCGCTTTAAATCCAGTTCAGCCTGGTTCAGTGCTGCCTCAGCCACCTGCACACGGGCCAGTCCCTGCAAATACTCCGCTTGCGCACGTTCACTTAATTGCCGGCTGATTGCGTCATCTTCGGACAATTTCTTCAGGCGCGAAGCTTCATTTTTTAATGTTTCCAGTTCTGCCTTCACAGCCATTACCTCCGCCCTGGCCCGCGCAACCTGTATCTGGTAATCGTCTGAGTTAATGATGTAGAGCAGGTCACCGGCATTGACAAAGGCCCCCTCTTTGAACAAGCGCTTCTCCAATATGCCGCTAACCTGCGGGCGAACTTCCGCAATTCTCAAAGGAGCAACCCGGGCTGGCAGCGTATACTCCACAGGCATAGGACCAACGGATACCTTTGTCACGGCAACTTGTGGAGATTTTTTTCCATCTATCTCTCGATCCGGCATGCTTTCTGCACAGCCAAACAGCATGAAAAATAGAACGATAAGTTTTACTAATATTTTATTTTTCACTACTGTTTTCCTATTTTTAATCCAGTCAATAGCATTCTCCAGGTTCCCACCCGCCTGAAGCCAAATCCATTTCCCAACAACATTAAAAACTCAACTAATTTGAATTGCCGAACCTCTGAATAGTTTTCTACTTGATGACAAAGATTATTTTCATCCAGATACGTATTACGCAATCAACTACAGCGCTCATGCAAATTAATCAGAGGTTCCACAACCCTTCTCTGACATGGCACATGGATAAATCTTTAGTCACCCGATAAAAGACCTGCTTTAATTTATCTATTTTTCTCAGGCAGATAATGTCGCTCCACCATCGACAACGATATTCTGCATGGTGATGTGACTCGCCTGATCGGACGCAAGAAAAATCACCGTATTGGCAATTTCCTCTGGCCTTGCAATCTTTTTCAAAGGTATTCCCAATTTGTATTGCTCCGGAATTCCGGCAATTGTTCTTTGGTAGCCATCCTCAACATTTCCACGCTTATCCATCAGCATGGATTGCAACATCTCTGTATCCGTAGAGCCGGGAGAAACCAGATTGCAACGCACGCCAAATTCCGCAAGCTCCAAAGCGGCACAGTGACTCAGGCTTTGCAAAGCCGCCTTGGAAGCACAATAGCCCCCCATGCACATGCGCGGCACCCTGGACGCGTTGGAAGCGATATTAACAATGGCGCCCTGCCGTTGTGTTTTGAAATGGTGCGACAATTCGCGTAGCAAATAAAAAACGCCACTGACGTTCACATCCATGCATTTTTCCCAATCTTTCAGCGACATGGCGTTGCGACTTGTCTTGTCGATATCTCCGAGCCGCAATACACCGGCGGCATTAACAAGAACTCTTGGGCCCATCCCCTCGTGAAGCATTTCCTCAACTAATACACGGACCTGCTCCGGATCAGATACGTCCAGGTGGCGGGTTGTAAAGGCATATCCCCTGTCTTCAAAACGACAATCCAACCCCAGTACCCGGGCGCCGAGATGCACAAAGCGATCTGCGACTACGCGCCCAATCCCGCGCGCGGCACCGGTGACCCAGACAGTTTGTTGCTGGAAACTGTAACCGCTACTGTTATCGACGATATTCACTAATCAAGCTGCCTGTTTTTGCTCAATCAATTTCCACCAATTGGCCAGGGTAGGCTCACCTGCAAGCTCTTCGAAACTAAGATGTATACCTAGCTGCTGCCAGCGACCGATCAGCTGCATTACCTGAATAGAGTCGAGCCCATAATCCAGAAGGTTGTCTTCGGGGTCCGGTGTTCCGGCATCCTCCTCTAACAAGGGGGTGATTTGCGCGGTCAGCCAGGGAAAGTCCACTTTCGCTACTGGATTTAAAATCTCTTCAACCGTCGTCACCGACCCACAGCGACCAGCGACAAAATCAAGTGCTTGTTGATGCTCCCGGGGCGAAAAGTCGGCGACAGCATCCGCAACGAGAAACGGCTTAATATCCCGCATAAATGCATCGAGCGCTGTAGTCATACAGCCGATGTGGGCATATACACCACCAATAATCAGCTGATCCCGCCCCCAATCGCGCATCAGGGCTTCAAGATGCGAACGCTGAAAAGCACTGTAGCGCCACTTAACCAGCACAGTGTCATTTTTCTCCGGTGTCAGTGGCGTAACAATTTTTGCCGCTTCTGGATCACTCGCGGTTATTCCCGGCCCCCACAGATCCGTCAGCAACGCGCGCTCTTCCGCCGTCTGACTGGGTGGCTGGGCGGTGTACACCACGGGGACTTTATGTTCCCAGGCCCAAGAACGCAGTGCGATGAGGTTCGCTAGCAGAGTGTCGATAAGCGCACTTTCTTCACCATAGAAGTGCAGGAAATACTCCTGCATATCGTGAATCAAAAG
Organism: Microbulbifer thermotolerans; assembly: GCF_001617625.1. Taxonomy (NCBI): domain Bacteria; kingdom Pseudomonadati; phylum Pseudomonadota; class Gammaproteobacteria; order Cellvibrionales; family Microbulbiferaceae; genus Microbulbifer; species Microbulbifer thermotolerans. The sequence goes on from NZ_CP014864.1 coordinate 3,583,645, forward strand.
CACAGCTCTTTCGGCATCCAGATTCCACCGAACCCTGTTCTCGGGCATCTGCTGTGGCATTGGATAAGAGCGGATAGATGGAATACTCATATTTGCTTCCCAGCCTCCTTCAAATAGCTTCCTCGGCCAATAAGCGGCGCCCCACCTGAGCACGCAGAGCCACCTTGTCAATTTTTCCCACCGCCGTCAGCGGCAGCGCTTTGAGAAACTGGAACCGGTCCGGTATCTTGTAGTCGGCAAGCCCCTGCTCTCTAAGAAAACGGCGCAGCTGTACGGGTTTTAATTTTGCGTTGCGTGTGACGATACAGGCGCAGCTCTTCTCCCCAAGATTGGCATCCTGCAAGGCAATCAACCCTACCTGTTCAATGTCGCCGTGTTTCAGCAGTAGGTTTTCCACCTCTTCCGCGGCTATTTTTTCTCCACCGCGATTGATCTGGTCTTTGACCCGCCCCACGACTCTTAAATAGCCGTCTTCATCCTGCTGCACTATGTCTCCGGAGCAGTAAAATCCCTCTTTGTCGAATACCCGTGCGTTTTGCTGCGGTGCCTTGTAATAACCGCGAAAGGTGTATGGGCCACGGGTATAAAGCAGACCGGGCTGCCCCACGGTTACTGGGTTGCCTTTTTCGTCCAGCACCCGAACCTCATCGCCATCGCTCATCGGGCGCCCCTGAGTGGTGAAAATTTTTTCATCGCTATCGTCCAGACGCGTGTAATTCACCAGGCCTTCGGCCATTCCGAAAACCTGTTGCAAACGGCACCCAAGGACAGTGGGAACACGGCGGGCCACTGTCTCGGCAAAATTTGCCCCGCCCACCTGTAACAATTGCAAACTGTTCAGAGGCTTCTCTCCGCGCGCCTGCGCGCGCTCAGCTGCAGACAGCCAGAGGTTTACCGCTGAAGGGACCAAGGCGGCCATGGTGACGCCGTGGCGCTGCACCAGTGCAAAACACTGCCCGGGCTCCGTTGATTCGGCCAGGATCACGGTGCCCCCCGCGTGAAAAACACCGAGAGCGCCCGGGGAGCTGAGGGGAAAATTATGCGGTGCGGGCAATGCACAGAGGTATCTGGTGTGCGAGCTCAGGCGGCAAATCTCCGCGCTGCGGCGCACACTATAGTAGTAATCATTGTGTGTGCGCGGGATCAGCTTTGGTGTTCCCGTGCTGCCTCCGGACAATTGGAAAAATGCCACTTGATGTGCCGCCGAGGGAGAACAAAACGCCCGCCCGGCGTGGCCCTCAGGGCTGTGGAGACATTGTTCCAGATCGTCTGTGTAATCTGTGGCCCCAAGCACCAATACGTGCACCTGGGGGAATTTCTTTTTCAGCTGTTCAGTGAAATCTGCACTTCGAAACAGCTTGTGGCGCGCGCTGCCGATTACCAGCGTCGGTTGCAGTTGTTCCGCATAGGCATTGAGTTCCAGTTGTTGATGGCTAAACAGCGCATTGACCGGTGCCACGCCAAGTTTCAGCAAGGCAAAAAAGACAATATAAAACTCGGCGATATTGGGTAACTGGACCAGCGCAGTCTGCCCCCGGCACAGTCCGCGCTGCCCAAGCTCTGCCGCCAAATGGGATGACAGCCGGTCAAGATCCGCGTAGGTAAAGGCCCGCTCGCCACAAATTACAGCCACGTTTTTTGCAGAGTCACTCCCCTGTATCAAATCAGTCAGGGGGCGGTCTATCCAGTAGCCACTCTGCCGATAGCGACGTTGCAGCTCCTCGGGCCATTGCGTGTATTCAATTGCGGAAATCGCACCCATAGCCTCTGTAGTCATGCCGACACCTCCGACCTGGTGTCCAACGGCTTGCGCGCGGCCCGAGCAATTTCTCCGCTGTTATTTTTGTTCGCCCTTACATTGTCTTCGCCGATAACGTCAGCTTTTTCCCCGTCTTTTTCCATGTCCGCGTCAACGCCGAGGGCATTCAACATCGTCTTAAGTTTTGCCTGTGTTTCCTGCCACTCACTTTCCGGGTCCGAGTCCGCCACGATGCCTGCACCCGCAAAAAGCTGTACACGGCGTCCGGAAAAGAGTCCGCACCGAATTGCCACCGCCCATTCGCCATTGCCCTGGGCATCACACCAGCCGACGATGCCACCGAACATTCCCCGGTCAAATGGTTCCACCAGTTGAATCAGTTTCTGCGCAGCTTCCGTCGGGAATCCACATAAAGCCGGCGTTGGATGCAGGCGGCAGGCCAACTGCAGTACTGTCATATCCGGGTTAGCCAGCGTTCCACAAATCGGCGTAGAGAGATGCCACATGGTGCTGGTTTGCATCAATTGAGGGCTATCGGGAATGCTTAGTTCGCTGCACAGCGGCGTCAATTGCGCGCGAATATCTTCAATCACCAGCCGGTGCTCGTAGGCATCTTTAGCGGACTCGGTGAGATTTTCACTGACCTTTTTATCCATCGCCGTATCGCCCTGCCGCTTGGCCGAGCCAGCCAGGGGATTGGTATACACTTGCGCTCCCTGGCGCCGCAGCAACAGCTCCGGACTTGCCCCTATCAATTGCGCACCGCTGGATAGCGGAAAGCGGAAATGATAGGCAGAGGGGTTGAGCGCAACCAGACGACTAAAAAATGTGTTCAGGCACACAGGGCCATCCAATTCCAACTCCAGCATGCGGGAAAGAACGGCTTTTCGGATATCACTGAGGGAAAAGTTCGCAATGATCTGCTTAACCGCCTGTTTAAAGCGTTGTTTTTCTGGCAGGCTCTTTTGGTGCAGCAACCGGGGGGATTTACACTCACCCTGTTTTGTTTTAACAGCTATAAAAGGCTTAATCCGCAGTGAACGCGAGAAAATTTCATAACTGCACGGTATGGTAATCTCCGCCGGTTGTGTCTGATCAAAGGGAATAGCGCCAATGGCAATCGGGTTGGCTATCCCTGCCTGACGCGCCCGTTGAAATGCGGCTCGCAACTTATGATGGAAGAAATCTTTTCCCGAATCTCCATCCTTGCCCCCCAGAATCCATTGGTGACTTTTATCCCCGCTTTTTACCGGCAGTAGCAATTGTTCAAATATCCCATTTCCACGAATGCCGCAGTGGGATGACATAAAAAGGTATTCCGCGTTTGCCAGCTCAGAATCCACCCCCTTGAACTCTGCAGCTTCAGCCAGTTCGTTCATCGCATTCTCCTCGCGAGTAAAGGAACATCTGACCACTTCCAAAATGGTCCCACGGGCGCTATTGGATATTGAAAAGAATCTGATTAATTCGCGTCAGGGCAATCGTTGCTGCACGCAGATATGGTGCTCAATTAAAGCTATGGATATTTAGAATATCGTTATATGTACGGGCGGAATCTATAGCGGCCTAGTCATACATTATTGAAATATCCATTTCATTACCTGTGTGCCCCTCAATCAACTGCAGCGCTCGCGCGAATCAAACAGAGATTCTTTAGTGAACCCGAGGAGTTTTTGGAATGAGTTTCCACCGGACATCAGTGCAATAAGCCGGGACCAGTATCAGCAACTCCTTTGCATATAGCCCCGGCACGCATCCGTGCGCTATCCAGCCCGGAATCGGGCCGAAGACAGGGTGCCCAGCAGTGGGCACCTGAATGCAGTTACAAGCAGAACCGCGCTTGATGGATGCACATGGGCGCATCCTTAGAAGCTATAGTGGGCACTCAGATAATAATTTCGGCCCAATTCCCTTGAGTAATAGCTTTCATTTTCCTCTTCCAGGTCGACATCCGTAACATTTTTTATTCCAAATCGCAGTCCGAATGCGTCCGTTATTTCATAGGACCCGGTTACGTCAAGGCGGGTGTAGGAAGGCAGGGTTTCCCCGTAATAATCTACTTGTTCGCCGACATAGTTAGCGGAAACGTTGCCATTTAGCGCATCGGTGATCTGCCAATTCAGCGCCAGGTTTGCCTGCGTTTCCGGCTGATTCTCCAGGTCTATATCTTCTCCGCCGTAGCTGTATTCCGCATCGAACATATGGGTGTAATTGCCGGAAAGGAAAACGCTTGGCGTCAGCGTAACACTGCCATCCAGCTCTATGCCCCGGGTGTGGGCGGTGGAGAGATTCACCCAGGCGCGGGCACCGAGGGACTCGATATAACTGGCCTCTATCTTATCTTCGACATCGTTATCGAAGACCACCGCACTTAGGTGCCAGCCGTCTTCACGCGCCTCAATACCCGCTTCCATATTGGTGCTTGTTTCCGGCTCCAGATCGGGATTTCCAGGTATATAACAAGAGCCTCCACAGCTGAGCAGTTGGTATTGTTCACTGAACTGATAAACATCCGGCGCCTTGAATGCCTCGCTGATACCGCCTTTCAATACAATTGCGTCCGTCAATGCATAAGTCACGAACAGCTTTGAGGTGAAATGATCTCCGAACAGCTCGTGATCATCGAGGCGCCCCCCCAGAGTGAGGTTCAATCGCTCGGTGAAGGCGATTTCATCCTGAACGAACAGAGAAGTAGTGCTGACGGATTCAGAGCCGGTATCTGCATAGGAAACTTTGTCAGTGACTTCCTGTTCCCGGTACTCAATTCCGGCTGTTACGGCGTTAATACCCAGCTCGGTAATGCCATACGCTTTAAAATAGGTATTCTGCTCTTCCAGTATCCGATCTTGCGGATCGTCGTAGCGGCTGTTGTAGTCCTCGATTTCGCTGTCTTCCTGCTTCAGGTAGACAACACTTTTACCCCAGCCCCACTTGGCATCGTGGGTCAAGCCGTAGGAAAAGCGCTCAATTGACTGCTCCCGATAGTCAGCCCAGCCATCGCCAGCACTGTAGCGGCCGTAGGGGCGCTCATCATTGTTATAACCCAGGTCCACATCGAGATTTTGATTGTCGGTCAGCTTGATCCGGGTGGTACTCACCAAACTGGAAGATTCTTTTTCCTCCAATCCGGGCACCTCTGTCAGATCATCGGCATCGTTGCGGTACCAGGCATCGCGCTGATAAATTTCCGCGCTCAGGGATTGGCTCACGCGATCGCTGAGCGCACCGGAAATGGAAGCATTCACACGTTGCTGCGCACCCTCTTCACCGCCGTCGACCCCGCGGAATTCCACGTTGACATTGCCGTGCCACTCCTGTGACGGCGCCTTGGTGATAATGTTCACCACACCCCCAATAGCATCAGAGCCATACAGCGCAGCCATAGGACCGCGCACGATTTCCACGCGCTCGATACTGCCGAGGGGTACGGAGTTGTAATCAAAATCTCCGCCTCGCCACAGGGCACCGATGGAAGACACCCGCTTTCCATCCACTAGGATCAGGGTGTAGCGCCCGCCCATCCCGCGGATCTGAATTTCATCCCGCCCCAGTGAGTCCGAGCGGTTGTTCACCCCCACCGTATCCCGCAATAAATCGGCGAGACTGTTGACGGAAGTACGTGTGATTTCCTCGGAGGTAATGACGCTGGTAAAGGCGGGAGAGGTTGCGCTATCGCGAGCGGTCAGCGTTGCCGTCACGACCATTTCCTCCATATCCCCCTTCTCAGCGTCAGCGGCGTATACCGGTACCGCCAGGTTCATTGCGATCAGTGCAGCAAGCGTATTTTTTTTAAACATTTGTCAAAACTCTCCCCCAGTCTGCGAGTTAACGCCACCCGCGTGCAACGTCCAATTGATACAAATGATATAGATTCTTATTTAGTTTTACAATACTAAACAATGGTTAACCCCAAGCTGGGCAGGTAATTCGCGTCAATTTGTTTTCGCACAGCGCGGGCCGACAGCCGAAAGCCAGTGACAGCGCGCGAATCGACGGCAGGTGGCGGCAATTGGGTGTTGAACAATTTGCGTGCGCAGCAGAATTGCCACGCGAAGGGGAGCGGCCAGCCTGTGCCGCTCAAACGGAATGGACTGGGATCAAATTGTGGATTGCGGCAGCGCGGAAATGCCGTTGACGATCAGGAAGGCGATAATCGCCGCCGTGCGCGCGGCGCGATCTTCAATATCGAAATAGGGGTTGTACTCCGCCATATCCGCCAGGCACACCTTTTTCGATGCCAAAACCGTATCCAGCAGCGGTTCCAATAACTCCAGTGACACACCCCGCCCCGCCGGGGCACTGACGGCGGGCATCACCGCCGCTGGCAGAACATCCAGGCACACGGTCAGGTAGACAATGTCCACACCGCGGATAAATTCCCGAATCCGCTCTTGCACCGACTCCAGGTTCCAGGCGGTAATTTCGCGGTCGCGAATCACCCTCACACCCAGTTCATTGGCGCGTTGGTAGAGCGCGGGTGTATTGGCACTGTCGGCGGCGCCGACACACAGATAATTAAACGGGCGACCATTGATCTCGCACTGCTCGGCGATCTGATAAAAGGGTGTACCCGATGAGCCCTTGGGCGCAGGGATACGCAAGTCCAGATGGGCGTCAAAATTGATAATGCCGAGCGTCTTATCTCTGTGTTGTTCCCGCATCCAGCGGGCGATACCCAAATAGCTACCGAAGGCAATCTCGTGGCCGCCGCCGAGCACCAGCGGAAAATGGCCGCCAGAGAGCAGTTCGGCGATGCGCGCGCCCAGCAGCGATTGCGCGGACTCCAGGTCGTCCTTTTGAACTCTGACGTTACCCGCATCGTACAGGGGCGCATCAAAAGTGGCGGGCAGGTTGGCCATGGCCAGGCGCAACACGCGCGGCCCCTTGGCAGCGCCGATGCGGCCTTTGTTGCGGCGCACGCCCTCGTCGGAGGCAAAACCGAGTATCGCCACCCCTGGCGGGCTGTCCAGCTGCAAGGGCGCAATCCTCTGGTGCCAGCGCTCACCGGCTCTGCCGTCCTCTGTGTCAGTGCGGCCGCGCCACAGGCGCATATCAGCCAGCTGCAACATCGCTGCCTCCTACGGTTTTGCCGGCAAAAAATACCCGCGCTGGATTCAGCGCGCCTACTTCGTAAGCCAGCCGATCGGGAGTATCCATTGGCCAGAGGACCATATCCGCCCGCAGTCCCACACGCAGTGATCCACGGGAGCAACTGAGTCCCAACGCCCTTGCCGCGGCGCGGGTGACGCCTGCCAGGGCTTCCGCGGGCGTCAGCCCGAAAAAATTACAACCCATGTTCATCATTAGGCGCAGCGATGCCAGGGGGCAGCTGCCTGGATTGAGATCAGAGGCCAGAGCCATGGGGACGCCAGAGGCGCGCAGCTTTTCCACCGGGGGTGTACGCGTTTCACGCAGCGTGTAAAAGGCCCCCGGCAACAATACTGCGACGGTGCCGCTTTCGGCCAAGGCCGCCACATCCATATCAGTGATGTACTCAATATGGTCAACCGAGAGAGCGCCGGCCTTGACCGCCATGGCGGTGGCACCGGTATGCGCCATCTGCTCCGCGTGTACCTTCACCGGCAGGCCGAGCTTCTTCGCACAGTCGATAACCCGCTGGCACTGCTCGACAGAAAAAGCGATGGACTCACAGAACATATCCACCGCATCGGCCAACTGTTCCCCTGCCGCCGCAGGCAGTATCCGCTCGCATACCAGATCGATATATTCATCCGCGCGGCCGTCGTATTCCGGCGGCAGGGCATGGGCCGCAAGACAGCTGGTGACAATCTCCACCGGGTAGTGCTGAGCCAGACGGCGGGCGGTGCGCAGCTGCTTCAGTTCCGTGTCCAACTCCAAACCGTAGCCGGATTTGATTTCCACGGTGGTCACGCCTTCGGACATCAGCGCCTGCAGGCGTGGCACAGCGGCGGCGTAGAGCTGTTCGGCACTGGCGGCGCGGGTGGCGCGTACCGTCGACAAAATCCCCCCGCCGGACCGGGCCACCTCCTCGTAGCTTTCACCGCCGAGGCGGCGGGCAAATTCCGACGCGCGGTGGCCGCCGTAAACCAGGTGGGTGTGGCAGTCGATCAGGCCCGGTGTCAGCCACTGGCCCTCGCCATCTACAACTTCATCCGCACTGCAATCCGGCAGTTCTTTGCGCGAACCCAGCCAGACAATTTTGCCGCCGGTCACCGCCACTGCGGCGTCCTCCACGGCGCCGTAGCCCCCGCGGATCGCCGGGTCCATGGTGGCGGCGTGGATATTGGTGATCAACAAGTCACAGCGTTCTGTCATAGATACTTTTCCCAACGCCGAAACGGCCTTTACATGACACGGACGGCGCGAATTTCTTCTTTTAACCATAGACGGTCGCCCGGTAGACCGAGCGGTTTCTCTAAGGAACCTCTGATTAATTCGAGTGAGCGCTGTAATTAATCCCGGGGCACTCAGGCAAACTCATCAGAGACTCGCCGAGCTGGCGGCGCGGGCGCGGCCTCTGCCTGACAGGCATCCCGACCCCACCCACTAATCCCACCTAAGCCGCACTCGGCTTGACAGCACTCGGAGTGGGCACCATAGTACCCACCATCTTGTATATACAACCATATACAAGCTGACGTAGCAATTGACCGAAGTCTATGAATACTGCAAGAGAGCCCTCGGGCCCCAACACCGGCGAGCCACGCTATGCAGCCATCAAGCGCCATATCCGCCGCCAGATAGAGACGGGCAACTGGCCGGTGCACTTTCAGGTGCCCTCGGAAAACCAACTGGCACAGGAGTTCAATGTCAGCCGCATGACGGCGCGCCGGGCGCTGAGTGAGTTGACAGACGAAGGGGTGCTGAAACGCTCCCAAGGGCTGGGCACCTTCGTCGCCGAGCCGGTGCCGGCGGGCTCGCTCTTGGAAGTGCGCAATATCGCCGACGAGATCTCCGCCCGCGGCCACAGCTACAGCAGCCGGGTTCTATTGTTGCAGGGGGGGGAAGCCACACCCGAAGTGGCCCACGCCCTGAACGTGCCCGAGGGCGCGCCCATCTTCCACTCGATCATTGTGCACTGCGATAACGGGCTGCCGATTCAGTGGGAAGAGCGCTTTACCAATCCGGCGCTGGCGCCAGACTACTTGCAACAGGATTTCAGTGCGACCACCCCCAACGCCTATCTGTCCCGGGTGGCACCGCTGGTCGAGGCGGACACCACGGTGGAGGCGATTGCCGCGGATGCGGCCATCAGCGCGGCACTGGCAATTGAAGTAAACAGCCCATGCCTGCAGATCTGGCGCCGCACCAAGAGCAGCGCCGGCACCGTGAGTTTTGCGCGGCTGGTGCACCCGGGGAATCGTTATCGGTTGGGCGCGCAGCTCAGGTTCTGAAGAATTGGCATGCGTACCCCACCGCCAAAATAACTTTCGCACCCACGGATTAAGACAACTACACACCCGATAAAGAAATACAAACGGGCGACTCCGAGAAAATACCTTGCGAGGCAACCATGACGACCAATAAACGCCGCGATCCCAACCGTAAAATCACCGCCCCCACCGGCACCCGGCTCAACGCGAAAAGCTGGTTTACCGAAGCGCCGCTGCGCATGCTGATGAACAACCTGCACCCGGACGTGGCCGAGCGCCCGGAGGAACTGGTTGTCTACGGCGGCATCGGCCGCGCCGCGCGGGACTGGGAGTGCTTCGACAAGATCATCGAGGTATTAAAGCGCCTGGAGGACGACGAAACCCTGCTGGTGCAGTCCGGCAAACCGGTGGGTGTATTCAAGACCCACGCCGACGCGCCGCGGGTCCTGATCGCCAACTCCAATCTGGTGCCCCACTGGGCCAACTGGGAACACTTCAACGAGCTGGATAAAAAAGGGCTGATGATGTACGGCCAGATGACCGCTGGCTCCTGGATCTATATCGGCTCTCAGGGCATTGTGCAGGGCACCTATGAAACCTTCGCCGCAGTGGCGCGTCAGCATTTCGACGGCCAGTCCAAAGGCCGCTGGATTCTCACCGGCGGTCTCGGCGGCATGGGCGGCGCCCAGCCGCTGGCGGCGACCATGGCCGGCTTCAGCATGATCGCGGTCGAGTGCGACGAAAGCCGCATCGATTTTCGTCTGCGCACCGGCTATCTGGACCGCAAAACCGACAGTCTGGATCAGGCGCTGCAAATTATCGAAGAGGCCAAAAACAAAGGCGAAGCGGTTTCCATCGGCCTGCTCGGCAATGCCGCGGAAATTTTTCCGGAAATCGTCGCCCGCAACATCCAGCCGGACGCAGTCACCGACCAGACCTCCGCCCACGATCCGTTAAACGGTTATCTGCCAAAAGGCTGGACCCTGCAACAGGCCGCAGAAATGCGCCAAAAAGATCCGGCACTGGTGGTAAAGGAAGCGAAAAAATCCATGGCCATCCAGGTACAGGCCATGCTGGAACTGCAAAAGCGCGGCGCCGCCACCCTGGACTACGGCAACAACATCCGCCAGATGGCTTTCGAAGAAGGCGTAGAAAATGCCTTCGATTTCCCCGGCTTTGTACCCGCCTATATCCGCCCGCTCTTCTGCGAAGGCATAGGCCCCTTCCGCTGGGCGGCCCTGTCCGGCAATCCGGAAGATATCTACAAAACCGACGCCAAGGTAAAAGAACTGATCCCGGACAATCCCCAGCTGCACAACTGGCTGGATATGGCCCGCGAACGCATCCGCTTTCAGGGCCTGCCGGCGCGAATCTGCTGGGTGGGTCTGAAAGACCGCGCGCGCCTGGCCCTGGCCTTTAACGACATGGTGGCCAGCGGCGAGCTGGAGGCGCCGGTGGTAATCGGCCGCGACCACCTGGATTCCGGCTCCGTCGCCAGCCCCAACCGCGAAACCGAAGCCATGCTGGACGGCAGCGATGCCGTATCCGACTGGCCCCTGCTCAACGCCCTGCTGAATACCGCCAGCGGCGCCACCTGGGTCTCTATCCACCACGGCGGCGGTGTAGGCATGGGCTTTTCCCAGCACGCCGGCGTAGTGATTGTCTGTGACGGCACCGAAGCGGCGCGCAAGCGTATTGAACGGGTGCTGTGGAACGACCCGGCCACCGGCGTGATGCGCCACGCGGATGCGGGCTACGAAATTGCGAAGCAATGCGCCAGGGAACAGGGCCTGGACTTGCCGATGCTGAAAGACTGAAACCGCTTCGAAAATAACAATTTGGTGAGAGTTTTATGTACCAACTGGAAATTGACCCCGGCCAGCTGAGCCTCGCCCAACTGCGCCGCGTCGCGCGCGAGCCGGTAACCCTGTCCTTGGCCAAAAGTGCCTATCCAGCCATCGAGGCCGCCGCCAAAACCGTTGCCCAGGTGCTCAGCGAGGGGCGCACCGTCTACGGAATCAACACTGGTTTCGGCCTGCTGGCAAACACGCGCATCGAGAAAAAAGATCTGGAAACTCTGCAGCGTGCAATCGTGTTGAGCCACGCCGCCGGTACCGGCGACTTTATGGACGAGGCCACAGTGCGCCTGCTGATGGTGCTGAAAATCAATTCCCTCGCGCGCGGCTTTTCCGGCGTGCGCGCGGAACTGATCGACGCACTGATCCAACTGGTCAACGCCGGTGTTATCCCCGCGATTCCGGAAAAGGGTTCAGTGGGCGCCTCCGGCGACCTCGCCCCCCTGGCCCATATGAGCGTGGTGCTGCTGGGCGAGGGCGAAGTATTTATCAACGGCGAACGCCGCCCCGCCATAGACGGCCTGAAAAAAGCGGGCCTGACACCGATAACCCTCGCCCCCAAAGAGGGCTTGGCGCTGCTGAACGGCACCCAGGCCTCTACCGCCTTTGCGCTGCAGGGGCTGTTCGCGGCTGAAGACTTGTTTGCCGGCGCTGTCGTCACCGGTGCTCTGGCGCTGGAGGCCGCCAAGGGGTCGCGCCGTCCCTTCGACGACCGCATTCATCAGGTGCGAGGACAAAAAGCACAGCGCGACGTGGCCGCCGCCTACCGCGCACTGCTCGGCGACAGCAGCCAGATCGGCGACTCCCACCAATTCTGCGAAAAGGTTCAAGACCCCTATTCCCTGCGCTGCCAGCCCCAGGTGATGGGCGCCTGCCTGCAACAGATCCGCTTTGCCGCCGAAGTGCTGCTGGCGGAAGCCAACGGCGTGTCCGACAACCCGCTGGTGTTCGCCGACGGGGAAGACACCGACATTATTTCCGGCGGCAACTTCCACGCGGAGCCTGTGGCCATGGTCGCCGACAACCTGGCCCTGGCGCTGGCGGAAATTGGCGCCCTCTCCGAACGCCGCATGGCCCTGTTAATCGACACCAACCTGTCCGGCCTGCCGCCCTTCCTGGTGGAAAACGGCGGGGTCAACTCCGGCTTTATGATCGCTCAGGTAACCGCCGCCGCGCTGGCCAGCGAAAATAAAACCCTCGCCCACCCGGCCAGTGTCGACTCACTGCCGACTTCCGCCAACCAGGAAGACCATGTCTCCATGGCCACCTTCGCCGGCCGCCGCCTGCGGGATATGGCCGACAACACCTGCGGTATTCTGGCGGTGGAATTGCTGGCCGCCTGCCAGGGGCTGGATTTCCGCGCGCCTTTGAAGACCACGGAAACACTGGAAGCGGCCAAGGCGATGCTGCGCGAGCGGGTGGCTTTCTACGACAAGGACCGCTACTTCGCGCCGGATATCGAAGAAGCCAAACAGCTGCTGAAAAGCGCACTCTACCTGCAGCTTGTCAATAACGAGCTATTGCCCAGCTGCCACTGAATCTCCATCCCGCTTCTGAGGCGCCGTATCCGCTCGGCGCCTTTTCTGTTCCCCCTCCTCTCGACAAAAGAGATCGAAATCCGCGCAATTTGATGAAATTTGCGCCATCCCTGCTAGGCTGACTATTAGATGTTTTAGCCGCCAACCGGCGCGGAGGTCTGAATGAGCAGGCTGTGTGAAAGGGTGCTGGCGTCCGCCACCTGCTGTGTAGTGATGGCCACAAGTGTCCTGACGCTGTCCGCCTGCAGCGGTAGCGGGTACTCCCCCCGCAGTACCACTGTAACCGGCAGGGCTTATTACCGGTTCGGCGGCCCCTATTCCCACTGCCACCCGGACGGCGTCTGCCATAACGCACGCCACCCTGACTACTACTGGAGCGGGGGCTACTACCGTCCGCGGCCGCCCTATTACTACTGGCCGCCGGTGGCGCCGCGGCTTATCCCCTACTAACCGGCGGGCACCAACCAATCCCAGGCGAGCGACACAGAGGTGCCGCAGGGAATGCCGTAACCAATGGAGCTTTCCCAACTCGGAGATTGTGCTATGAACAGACTCCTCAAAACCGGGCTGATTGCCACCACCATCGGCTCCGCCCTTACCTTAGGCGCCTGTGTAACCGACGGCTACTACAGCGGCGGCTACTATTCCACCTATCCCTACTCTTACCCTTACTATTATCCATCCAGTAACGTCTATCTCTATTACTCATCTCCGCGCTACTACCGCTATCGCTACCACCCGCGCTACCGTTACTACGGACGCCCCTACTATCGCGGCCACTACCAATATCGCGGTCGTCCCTACTACCGCACCCGTCCCTACTATCACAACCGCTCCTATTACCGTGGCCGCAGCTATCACAGTGGTCGTTCCTATTACCGCAGCCCGAGCCGGTCAATACACCGCTCCAGCGGACACCGCTCGTCTCATCGCCGCTGATAAGGGCACACTTCCTCCCGCCGCTGCCGGTATCGCGCCGGCGGCGGCAGCCCATCGCATCACTGTTCTCATACCTTGGTCATACAGACCAGCCCCGGCACCGCTGCTAGCATTTTTAAAAACAAACACAAGACTCTAAATGCCGGTGCGCGGCGGATAGGCCGGACCGGAAAACAACTGCGGGGGTTTTTCAGTGCAGCAGGAACAAAAACAACCGGTTTTAATCAGCGGCTCCACCAGTGGTATTGGCCTTGCAATCGCGCACCGCATGGCGGGAGCCGGCCACCCTGTCATGTTGCACGGGCTGATGGAACCTGCGCAGGGCGCGCAATTACAGCGCCAATTCCGCGAAAAATACGCCGTGGAATGCGGTTTCAGCGCGGCGAATATCGCCTCAGAGGAAGGCTGCGCGCAGCTGGTGGCCGAAACTCGTGAAGCCATCGGCCAGCCGTCAATTCTGGTCAACAATGCCGGGGTTCAATTTACTTCCCAAGCCCAGGATTTTCCCACCGAACAGTGGCACAGAATTATCGCCATCAATCTGAGTGCGGCCTTCTTCCTCAGCCGGGAACTGCTGCCCGGTATGCGCGAGAATCAGTGGGGGCGCATCATTAACATCGCCTCTGTACACGGCTTGGTAGCATCCGAGCAGAAAGCCGCCTACTGCGCCGCCAAACACGGCCTAGTGGGGTTAACCAAAGTGCTGGCACTGGAAAACGCTGACTTTGGCATCACCGCCAACGCCATCTGTCCCGGATGGGTCGAGACCCCCTTAATACAACCCCAAATAGAAGCCATTGCCGAACGCGAAAGCCTGGATCTGGAAGCCGCCCGAATACGCCTGATCGGCGCCAAGCAGCCACTGACACGGGCAACGGCACCAGAGGCGATCGGCGAACTGGCACTCTATTTATGCGGCGACTTCGCCAACACTATTACCGGCGCTTCCCTGCCGGTGGACGGAGGCTGGAGCGCGCAGTAACATCTCCGCCCCGTTATATAAATTTTTCATCAACGGGGCGCGAAGTGAATTACCAACTGCTGATTGCCGACGATCACCCCCTCTATCGCGACGCCCTGGCTACCACTCTGTCCCGCCACTTCCCGGACTGCGAACTTCTGCAGAGCCGGGATCTCCAGTCCACCCTGAACGCCCTGGAGGATTCCACCATTGACCTGCTGCTCCTGGACCTGAATATGCCCGGTAGCGAGGGCTTCAGCGGCTTGGCGCAGATACGCAACGACTATCCGACGGTCCCGGTTGTGGTGGTGTCCGGCAGCGACAGAGATACAGTGATACGGCAGGCCGCCGCACTCGGGGCCAGCGGTTTTCTCTCCAAAACGGCAGAGCCGGAGGAAATTGTACAGTGCATCGAACAGGTACTGGCGGGAGAACAATGGTTCAGCACCGAGGCACTGGAAAGCGAGCAGGAAAGCGACCTCGCCGAGCGCTTAAACCGACTGACACCGCAGCAACTGCGCATTTTCCACATGATCGCCCGCGGCATGCTGAACAAACAGATTGCCTTTGAGCTGGAAATCACCGAACCCACAGTAAAAAGCCACGTGACAGCGATTCTGCGCAAGCTGGAACTGCGCGACCGCAAGCAGTTGATTCGCGAGGCTCAGTCTCTGGTCCAACTTTAAGAGCTCTTTGTACGTCAGTGGTGGTGGCAGAGATTTTATATCCGGGTACCACTACATGGCTGCTACGAGGACCTATCTAACACCCAGTTAGTAATTTTTGTATTGGCTGGGTAGTGTTCAGAATTCTGCGTCATTTCTTTACCATTAACAAAAAAGAGATGACCCATGACCAAACCTACCTTCGATATGGATGCCGCCATCAAGGCACTGCGTGAGGGCAAAGACCTCAGTGGCAAAGACGGCATCCTGACCCCACTGATCAAACAGCTTACCGAAGCGGCCATGCGGGCGGAGTTGGAGGAGCACCTCGCAAGTGAGGACAAGCCCAACCGCAAGAATGGCCATACGTCTAAGACCATGAAGAGCTCCGCTGGCAGCTTTGAACTGGATACGCCGCGGGACCGTGCCGGCACCTTCGAACCGCAGATCGTCAAAAAGCATCAGACGCAGCTTACCGACGAACTGGAGCGCAAAGTGATCGCTCTGTTTGCCCTCGGTAACAGCTACCAGGACATCCGCACACACATTGCCGAAATCTACGGTATGGAACTCTCCAACGGCACCATTAATGCCGTTACAGACAAGCTGCTGCCCGAGCTTCAGGCCTGGCGTGAGCGCGACCTGGAGCCTATCTACCCTATCATCTGGCTCGACGCTATCCACTATAAAATCAAGGAAAACGGCCGCTATATCAGCAAGGCTATTTACACCATCCTCGGCCTGAACATCGAAGGCAAGAAAGAGCTGCTGGGACTCTACTTGTCCGACCAGGAAGGCGCACACCATTGGCTGAGCGTTCTGACCGACTTATACAACCGCGGGGTCAAAGATATCCTGATCGCCTGTGTGGATGGCCTCCAGGGCTTCCCCGAAGCTATCGAGAGTATCTACCCCAAGACAGAGATCCAGCACTGCGTGATCCACCAGATCCGCAATTCGATGAAGTACGTGGCTTCGAAGAACCAGAAGGCCTTTATGGCGGATCTCAAATGTGTCTACAAGGCGGCAACACTCAATGCTGCCGAGAGCGCACTGGACGAGCTGGAAGCCAAATGGGGCGGCAAATACCCGATGGTGATCAAGTCCTGGCGCAGCAAGTGGCCCACACTATCGGCCTACTTCAAATATCCGGAATACGTACGCAAGCCGATTTACACCACAAACGCCGTTGAAGCCGTGCACCGGCAGTTTCGAAAACTGACCAAAACCAAGGGCGGCTTCGCCAATGAGAACAGCTTACTCAAGCTGCTGTACGCCGCTATACTGAAGGCCTCCGAGCGCTGGACGCACCCCATCCAGAATTGGAATCTGACGCTGTCACAGCTGGCGATCCACTTCCCAGAGCGCTTGGAGAAATACATCAGTCTGTGACTATTTGGCTGACACAGAATTTTGAACACCCTCATCTGGAGCTGGTCGACTGGAGTGGCCGTTGCCTTCGTGAAGACAAGCGGGGCGCTATCGAAGAACAACTACCACCAATTCTAGAACGATTACAGATCGACCCTCGGCACTGGCTCTACCTGAACCGCAATTTCGAAAGCCGCTTCAAGTGTCTGGTTGGCGCTGCGCACTCGGTGCGAAATGCCTGCGGGCAGCTCGGCAAACGCTGGGCACAGGGTATTCGCTACTGTGAGCGCTACCTGTCCCCGCCCATCACTTCCTAAAGTTTTGCCTTTCTTTGAAAAAAACTTCATCGCGAGCTTCTGCGAAGGACTGCTGCTGACCTGCTCCCCACTTTCTAGTCCACTTCAATCCTAGTAATGTTCATCACCAATGAGGACGATGAACATGAAGAAACGTTTTACTGAAGAACAGATTATCCCAATCTTGAAGGAAGCTGAGGCCGGTATCCCGGTGAAAGAGCTTTGCCGCAAGTACAGTATTTCGGATGCCACTTTTTACACCTGGCGTAAGAAGTATGGAGGTCTGGAGGTATCTGAGGCCCGGCGGCTCAAGGCCTTGGAACAGGAGAATGCCCGCCTTAAGAAGCTGCTGGCGGAGTCTCTATTGGATCAGGAAGCATTGAAGGCTGCCCTTAAGGGAAAGTACTAACCGTCGGCAACAAGCGCGAGGCCGTACAAATCATGCGGTCGGAAACGACTATCTCAGAACGTAGGGCCTGTTCGCTCGTCGGGTTATCTCGCGCGTCCATGCGATACCAGTCCAAAAAGGCTACAGAGTCTGAACTGGCTGAACGTATCAAGGAAATAGCACTCGAGCGACGGCGATTCGGCTACCGGCGAGTGCACCAGATGCTGCGTCGGGAAGGGCTGAAAGTGAACCATAAGAAGGTCTATCGGTTATATCACGAGGCGGGACTAGCCGTCCGCAAACGTAGGCGTCGCAAGGGCGTTATGGTTGAGCGACAGCCTCTATCGCTACCGGAAACCCCGAACCATACGTGGTCGATGGACTTCGTGATGGATGCTCTGGCCAATGGCCGTCGTATCAAGTGTCTGACCATTGTCGATGATTTCACCAAGGAGTGTCTCGATATTCAGGTAGCCAGCGGGATATCTGGAGAGCAGGTGGTGAGGAGTTTGGATGCCATAGCGGCCTTCCGTGGTTATCCCAAAGCCATCAGGACAGATCAAGGGCCGGAGTTTACCGGCAAAGCGCTTGATCAGTGGGCCTATCGCAACGGGGTTGAGCTAAAGTTGATCCAGCCAGGGAGGCCGACACAAAACGGATATATCGAGAGTTTCAACGGCAAATTTCGGGATGAATGTCTCAATGAGCACTGGTTTCGGGACTTGGCTCATGCTCGGGGGCTGATCAGCCAGTGGCGGCAAGACTACAACGAGCAGCGGCCACACTCATCGCTGGGCTATCAGACACCGGCGGAATTTGCTGCAGCGTTCAGGTCGCACAAAAAAGAATCTATCAACACGAACATTACTAACACGAGGTTGGATTAAAAATTGGGGGCAGGTCACTGCATCCCAATAAAACTGTTTGGCCCTATTCCACACAGGGAGCAGGCTCTACTTACCCGAATAGGAAGTTATGGCAACAACGGACTAAACATGAAGTAGCCTTCTCACCAAGTTTTTCAATTGGTGGGTGTCCATTTTCACTTCAACATGTTTCCATAACCCAGAAATCTAGTATTCTTACATTGAACGATTACTAAAATTTCACCGTTTGGCAATTCATCTTTGTATGTGCAAATAGTTAACCTCTTACTTCCAATTTTAATATCTTCAACTGACTCAGATGGCAGATTTTTTATCTCTTCCAAGTTGAAACTCATGAGCGATTTCAATCTAAGGATTACTTCTTCTGAAATAGCTTTATCAATTTCACTATTTTTCATGGCTTATACATAACGCCGCCAGCACAGGCCGAAGCACGCAGTGCGGAGGTCCAGCCCACGAAGTGGGCGATTGTGCCTGGCCTTGTTATGCATTTTACTCTGCGACCTCGATTAAACTGCTTACATTGCTCTCAACATCTTTTTCAGTACCGAAACCATACTGCCAAACAGGAAATGGCGACATTAAAAGGGTAACCCAGCCCTGCATAGACGTGACTTTAACAGTGCCTAGCTCGTTGCTCTCTGCTGTAACAGTATAGGTATCTACACAGTGCGTTGGAATAATGCCTAGAGAAAGCACATAAAAGAGTGGCTCGAAACAATGAGCCCCTTCTGGCCATTCATTTTGTTTCTTGATAGAAACCTTTTCGCCTTCTGGCAATTTCTTCAATTCTCCTTCTGGAACAACTTTGTATGATGCGCAGCTCGACAGAAAGAGAGTTAAAATTATCGCAATATATCTATTCATAGTGCATAACGCCGCTGTATGGGGCATTTTTTGTGTAGTGGAGTTTTGGGGTAAAGTGGCGAAGCCACCCCCAAAACGAAACGAAGCAAAAAATGTCCCTATGACAGCTTTGTTATACCTATATTTGCTTAAGGTCATTGCGCATTTGCTCACGGAGTTCCTTAGCCTTGCTTTTAGCTAGCTCTCCTACTCTCATAAGTTCAGCTTGATTCTTAACCGCTAACTCTTGGTCGTTTTCAATAGTGATTTTAACTAAATCAGACATCATTTTTCCTGAAATAGCAAATAGCTGATCATATAACTCCTTAATCTCATCAAGAAGAACTGCAACTTCGTCACTAGCCGTTAAACGCAAGCTATTTGTCTCGGATTCGATAACACTAAGCTCTTGGAATCCATCGCGAGTTATCTTAGATATCTGCTCAGAAAACCGAATTGTGGCCTGAGTAGCTTCAGCCTCATCATTGCGGTCACATGCTTGTAAATATGAGGACATAAACTCATTCATTATAGGAGTGAACACATCTTGGTAGTCGGTTTGATGCTTATTATGTATAGCGTCAATGTGCCTAAAATATGACTCGTATTGAGTTGCTTTCATTTCAAAAACTTTTTTACGCCTTTCCAGATCAAGATCGAAAGACTGTTTAACCGCAATAAGTTCGCGTTCATGCCTCTTCTTGTTAAAGTATAAGAAAGCTAACCATAACGCATTTATGAGACCAAATGCCCATGCTGCGTACTCTGGCTTTTCTGAAATTACTTTGAATATTTCTTCCATATTCGATATTCGACTTTAGGTATAACATTTATATCATAGCCCCAAAGACCAATCCCCCCACGCCCCATATCCCAAAGCGCAATTAACCCCAGAATGCCCTGCCCCCCTTTATACGTCAATCCTCAGCCATAATTGGCTCGATGGTGCCAATTATAAAAAACGGTCTTCACGACTCATATCCACATTCTCAACGCCCATTGTAACTATTTGATTTAGCTCGGCCTTTCTGCCATTTCTAACCGCACTTCATTAATATCGGCCCCGATGACTGAAAACTCTTCCGCAGATTGGTCACGATCAGGTAATACCTCCTTCTTTCGACAAGCAGTTTCTGAACATAAGGTCCGAAAATGTGGAGTTTGATAAGACCACTAAGGAGGGATTCTTATCAGTAGTATTTACGCCGAAAAGGCTGTGGCTGTACTCGCTCAACGAAAAAGACAGAATAAGTTGTCGGTGTTGCTGGTGTAAGTGCTGTCCTTGGGTAATGGAGGCAATGCAGCTGTGGATTCTGGAATTAGGTTTTAGCAGTGCTTTTTGTAAGGAGGGCGAAAGGGAAAAGCATAACTGTTTCATGGATGTTTCATGGACACCCACAAAACAAAAAGCTTTCAACGCCAGCCATATTGCAACATTCTCTACCTTATAGAAAATACTGTTTATCCATACATATGAATGGATAACCAAAATGGGACACCCGCGCAAATCCCTGATCTCTCTTGAAGCTACGCCCTATTATCACTGCGTCTCCCGCTGCGTGCGTCGCGCTTTTCTGTGTGGCCGGGATGAGCGCACCGGGCGCTGTTTCGAGCATCGGAGACAGTGGATCGAAGATCGGCTTTTGGAATTGGCCGAGGTATTTGCGCTGGATATCTGTGCTTATGCAGTCATGAGTAACCATTATCATGTGGTACTGCACATCAATGCCGCACAGGCTGAAGTCTGGACGCTGCGCGAGGTGGTAGATCGATGGCATCAACTCTGTAAAGGCTCTCCGCTCTCCCAACGTTATGCTCGACACGAAACCTTGAACGCTACGGAACTGGCCCGGCTGGAGGAGGTGGCCGCAGAATGGAGAGCAAGGCTAATGGATATCAGTTGGTTTATGCGGATGCTCAATGAATCCATTGCCCGGCAAGCCAATCAAGAGGATGGCTGTACCGGTCGTTTCTGGGAAGGTAGATTTAAATCCCAGGCACTGCTCGACGAGCGAGCTCTGGCGGCCTGTATGGCCTATGTGGATCTGAACCCTATCCGGGCCAAAATGGCTGATACACCCGAAACCTCAGACCACACTTCCATACAACGGCGTATATCAGAAGCTCAGGATGGCAAACAGCCACAGCAGCTCTTTCCCTTTGTTGGCAATCCGCGAGAACCCATGCCTGTAGGACTGCCGTTTCAGTTACAGGACTATCTGGAGCTGGTGGACTGGAGTGGCCATTGCCTGCGTGAAGACAAGCGCGGCGCGATCGACGAGCAACTGCCGCCGATTCTCGACCGGCTGCAGATCGCCCCACGGCACTGGCTCTACCTGAACCGCAATTTCGAAAGCCGCTTCAAGTCTCTGGTTGGCGCCGCACACTCGGTGCGCAATGCCTGTCAGCAGCTCGGCAAACGTTGGGCGCAGGGTATTCACGACTGTGAGCGCTACCTATCCCCGCCCATCACTTCCTAAAATTTTGCCTTTCCTTGAAAAATACCATCGCGGGCTTCTGCGAAGGACTGCTGCATCCCAATAAAATTGTTTGGCCCTATTCCACACAGGGAGCAGGCTCTACTTACCCGAATAGGAAGTTATGGCAACAACGGACTAAACATGAAGTAGCCTTCTCACCAAGTTTTTCAATTGGTGGGTGTCCATTTTCACTAATTGGTGGGTGTCCATTTTCACTATTTTCACTACAGTGGGTGTCCATTTTCACTACAACATGTGCTTGTTATGTGTGCCGACGTTCGCCTCAAAACAAGGAGCCTTGAGGTTCATCGCTGTTTAACAGCGCCGGATCAACACCCTCGATTCCGCCAAGCAAGAAAGGACTAGATGGATCATGTTTTTGCTGATTCTTGATTACCGTATCGTGATTGAAAGTTGCATAGCAGTAAGAGCAGCCATGTAAGCATGTGTTATAAACACCGATATCGATACTTTTTATGCAACCACACTCTTCGCGCTGACCACTATCTTTTTTCCCATCAAGACTCAGGCCAAAAACATCTTTAATCAATGCATCATCAATGCACTTACCATGAGGCACCCCAGCACTAGCGACATCGACGGCTTCTGCACAACTTTTTATTTCCATGCCATGCGCAACAGCAACCTTCGCCATGTAAGCTGATAAATCCAGTAGCTGCTCATGCTGTTGGGTGATATCCGAGTAAATCAGACTATCAACCTGCTTCAGGTTCTTCTCGGTTTTCTTGTAAAAATCGGCGAAACTTATCACTACTCGACTAGTTTTTCCCACCAATGCACCAGCAATTTTACTGAACAAGCGTTTATGT
Organism: Microbulbifer thermotolerans; assembly: GCF_001617625.1. Classification (NCBI taxonomy): domain Bacteria; kingdom Pseudomonadati; phylum Pseudomonadota; class Gammaproteobacteria; order Cellvibrionales; family Microbulbiferaceae; genus Microbulbifer; species Microbulbifer thermotolerans. The sequence goes on from NZ_CP014864.1 coordinate 3,605,816, forward strand.
TCATCTAGAGGCAACAGGTTAGACAGCAATATCGGATCGTAGCGCCACACAACCCTTTCTGGGCCAATTTGTTGGCTAAGTTCGATGAAGGTTTCAATCGCACGGTGGGGATTAGGTACCGACTTTTCGATCGTGCGAGGATAACCTGTAATGGTGTATTGAAAGTAGTAGCGATAACCTTGGGCATCCATCTCCGGCAAAAAGGGCATAAGTTTGGACGGGTTTCTGGTCCAGAACACTAGTACCTCAACATCTTCCGGCTTTAACGAGACTCGCTTAATCTGATGAGCGTTAAACGGATTGCGAGTAAGCAAGAAGCCTTCATGCACACGATTGACAAACCAGTCGGAGTAGAAAGCCGGAATATCGGTTCGGCGGCTAGCGCTGATAATCATAACTTCACTCCAACAAACATGATTGAATTCATATTAAATTTCGGGCCTACAGCCTCAGCAACGTCATTTGGATAACTATACCCCGCCCAGTCACACATAGACGATTCTTCGTAACTCAATTCAATTCGATCAAACATTGATCGAATATTTTTCTCTACAACACCCTCAGGGCGATCATTGATTATGAGTACCCCTCCATCAACAAGCACGGAACCCACCTCATCAGCCAAGTTAATACATGCCTCCTTGCTCAACTCAGAAATTAGGTAAGAGATCGTTACCAAGTCAAAGTTCTCATCAGAAATTAAGTCAATGCCGTCGCTCACATTCAAATGCACTGTCCGATAATTAACCCAAGGAAAGAAACGTTCCATTACATCGTCGAATACTTCGTCCCATTGATCCTCGATATCGAGTCGAACAACATCAACAGACAAGTCAAGCTGCCGACTTAGTGCTTCTTCCTCAAGATATTCGAGAACACCGCAAATGTCTGAACCCGGCCCACCTCCGACAGATAATATTTTTACGTATCCATATCCAAACCATTTATCAACCACATCATAAGGAATATTTTTTGCACCATGGTAATTCTCCTTGCAGTGTACTGGAAAATAGCGCAGCACATAGAGCTTTCTTTTTTCCTCACAGGCGTAACTGATTTCATTTCCATAAAAAAACTGGCTTTGAAAACAGTCCAAACAACTTTGACTTCTGGGTGTCTGGCATTCACAATCTGAAAATGCTCCTGGATTTAAATTATCGTAATAATCTGTAATTAAATCATCCATTAAATCAGTCCTTCGAAGATAAAGCTGACATCAGCAAGAAAATAGTCGCAAAGAAAGATAGCAGTAACTTCCATGCTTGCCTAGGACATATAACATTTATATCATAACCCCAAAGACCAATCCCCCCACGCCCCATATCCCAAAACGCAATTAACCCCAGAATGCCCCGAACCCCTTGATACGTCAATCCTCAGCCATAATTGGCTCGATGGTGCCAGTTATAAAAAACGGTCTTCACGACTCACATCCACATTCTCAACGCCCATTGTAACTATTTGATTTAGCTCGGCCTTTCTGCCATTTCTAACCGCACTTCATTAATATCGGCCCCGGCGAATGAAATCTCTTCCGCAGATTGGTCACGATCAGGTAATACCTCCTTCTTTCGACAAGCAGTTTCTGAACATAAGGTCCGAAAATGTGGAGTTTGATAAGACCACTAAGGAGGGATTCTTATCAGTAGTATTTACGCCGAAGCGGCCGTGGCTGTACTCGCTTAACGATAAATCCAGAATAATTTGGCCATGTCGCTGGCGTAAGTGCAGTCCTCGGGTAATGGAGGCAGTGCAGCTGTGGATTCTGGAATTAGGTTTTAGCAGTGCTTTTTGTAAGGAGGGCGAAAGGGAAAAGTGTATTCGATCTGTCACACGTTCAGCATTCTCTTGCCATTAGTTTGCTGACTGCCGAAAGGGATATCTGCAATATTCTGAATCGGTCGGGCTACAAGACTGTGCGCCATATAATGATTTACACCCGGCATCGGAGCGCGGGGAGGCGAGCCCTCCGGCTAGCGAGGGCTCTTCGGCAGTTATTCAATACCCCGCACAAATTCCCCCACATTGCGGTAAAAGGTTTCACAGGCTTCCGGCACCAGAGATTCCAGGTTCAGGAAGGCGTGGATCATATCGTCGAAGTGCAGTGATTCACAGGCGATGCCCGCCTTCTGCAATTTTTCAAGATACTGGTCTCCTTCGTCCCGCAGTGGACAGAACTCGGCGGTAATCACAAGGCTCTTCGGCAGGTTACCGGTAAATTCACCGTGCAGGGGGGAGGCATCGCGGCGGTTTTCCGCCCCTTGGAAATAATTGTCGAAGTACCAGGCAATTTTTTCTTTTTCCAGAAGATAACCGCTGCCGTTTTCGTCGATTGACGGTGTCTGCATGGTGTAGTCGAGGCTTGGGTAAATCAGTACCTGGGCGGCGATGTTGTGACACTGGTGTTGCAGCAGACGGCTGGCCGAGGCGCACAGGGCACCGCCACCGGAGTCACCCATCAGAATCCAGCGGTTGTTGTGGGGGATGGATTTTTTCTCCAGAGCCGGGCCCAGGTTGTTTACAACGGAAAGCAGGTCCTGCAGTCCGGCCGGGTAGGGGTTTTCCGGCGCGAGGCGGTAATCGAGCGATACCAGGGGCCGGTGGCAGGACTCGGCGATACGGCGGCAGATGGGATCGTAGACGGTGACGCTGCCGGCCATATGACCGCCGCCGTGACTGTAGATAATGACCGGACCCGGCTCGATATCTCGGGGCGAGTAGATACGCACCGGCACGCGGTATTGCCCCCCGCAGACCAAAGTTTCACACACTGCCATCTCTGGGCCCGGCTCCACAAAGGTGCGGGTCAGATTGGCGAGACTCTCCCGCGCACTGATCGGCGTGGCCTCAAAGCCCGCCGCTTTCAGTTGTGCCACCTGTGCGTTGACGCCGGCGAGCCACTCCGCCAGTTTTGGATCAAGCTGTCGCATTTTCTGCTCCCTTTTCTCTCACCTCGTTTTTTTTGCCGCTCTCCGGCAGCAGGAAGGAAAACACAAACAGGGAAGCCGAACAGGCCACGGCAAAATAAGCCGCATATGCCGGCTCGCCCGAGCTATCTGCCAACAGGCCGGCGCCGAACATCAGCGCTGTCTCCACGCCGTAGGAGACAGACCAGAACATGCCAAAGGTCACGGTGATGCGCGCCAGCGTCATGCCAGGCAGCTCCTGCGGCAGTGTTACCAGCGCGGTCATCGGCAGGAACATAAAGAAGCCCGCCAAGGCTGCGGCGGCGTAGGCGACGATGGGGTTGCGGCTCACCAGCATCAGGGCGGCGAAGAGCACCAGTGCCAGGCCTGAGTAGCGCAGTACCGGCAGGCGCAGGGGGTAACGCTTGGTCACCAGAATACCGGCAGCGGTCCCCACCATACCGGCGAATATCATCACCGCCGACAGGTCTTTGCTGGCCACGGCAAAACCGTCGATCAGGGGAAACAAAGCAAAGACGGCGATATAGCAAAAGAGTACTCCGCAATAGGCCAGGGGCAGCCACCAGTTAAAGGGTTCACGCACCCCCTGCGCCAGGCCGTAGTTTTCTTCAGGCTGATCGCCGCCACCGGACAGGGGGAAGTTCTCCGCCGCCAGCCACCAGAGCAGCGCCAGCGCCACCACCATCACGCCGTAGAGGGCAATTACCGACTGCCAGCCGCCCATCCAGGCGGCCAGTGCCGCGGTTGTGAGCAGTGCGAGCAGGTTGCCGGTATTGAAGGCAGCGGCGTTGATGCCGTTGATCAACGGCCGCTCGCGGGCGGAAAAATAGTGCAGCACCACCGGGTTGAAATACACAATCGCCAGGGCGCCGCCGAGCCCCAGTGCCAGTCGCGACAGCAGCCAGCCGCCGTAACTGCCGGCGAGGGCGCCCAGTCCGCCAGTGGCAATGAGCAACATCGCCAGCGCGAAGGCGCGCTTCGCGCCCAGACGCATCAGCAAGGCAGCTGCAACCAGATTGCCGACAATTTTTGCCAGGGTGATGACATTGCTGCCCCAGGTGGCATTGGCGAAGCCCGCTTCGCCGAAGGATGCCTGTATCGCCGGTGTCAGCATGGCCCCGGAAACCCAGGAGGCGGCGAACAGGGCGTAGGCGGTAAACATCAGGCCTTCGAGCAGGTATTTTTTCATTTGCCGATTCTTTTTCTCGTTTTCTCTATCAGAGGTGGCATCGCGGTGCCCGGAGCACCGGAAAAAGCTTTATAAAACCGCAGGCAGGTGTATAGGTGTATTCAACAACCCCCAGGGAGGCTAGATTGCGCCGCGCGCGCCGGCACCGCTATACGACCTTGGTCGCAGGGCTTTCCGACAATTGCTTTTGCCGCGCAAGCAGCAGCGCGCGCAGTGCCGCCGGGCGCAGTGGTTTTTGCAAAAATTGCCAGCCCAGATCCCGAGCGCGGTTCTTAACCAGATCGGTGTTTTCCGCAGAGATAAGGACACAGGGCACAGGCCGCCCCCAGACTTCCATCAACTCCCCGGCAAGGGCGATACCGTCTATGCAGTCGTCCAGGTGAAAATCCATCAGCAGCAGGTCCGGGCACGCCAACCGCAGCGCCTGCTCGCGGTTGCGCGCACAGTGGACACTGCAGCCCCAGCCGCCGAGCAGCGCCTGCATGGCCTCGAGAATCGCGGGCTCATTGTCAACGCAGACCACTTGCAAGCGCAGCGCCGCTGGCGATTTCGGCAGTTGTGCCGGCACCGGGACCGCGCGCGCGGCCCGCCGCGCCGGTGGCAACAGTACGCGGAAGACACTGCCGCGGCCCGGTTTTGAGCCGAGACTGATGGGCGACTCCAGCACCCGGCACAGACGCTCCACCGTGGCCAGCCCCAGGCCGTAACCCTGTTCACGCTCCTCGCCGCCAGATACTTTCAACCGATAAAACTCGCGGAAAATATTTTTCTGCTGGGACACGTCTATGCCGCAGCCGGTATCCCAGATTTCCAGTGCAATACCGCCACCACGTCGGCGCGCCCCCACCAACACACCGCCGCGGCGGGTGTATTTGATCGCGTTGTCGAGGAGATTCTGCACCACCCGGCGCAGCATTTTTTCATCGCTCATTACCCAAAAATCGGACGGGCGGTAGCGCAGGCGGATATTGCGGCCATCGGCGGCGAGGCGAGACTGCTCGACCGCATCCGAAAGTACCCGATCCAATTCGATGGGGCGGATATCGGGGTGAATATCGCCGGCATCCATGCGCGCTATCTGCAGCATATCGGTGATCAGTTGCTCCGCCGAGGCCAGGGCGCTGTCGGCGCGGCGGAGCAGACCGCGACTTTCCCCGTCGAGACGACGCTCGCCGAGGGCATCGAGGAAGAGGCGACTGGCGTTTAACGGCTGCACCAGATCGTGGCTGGCGGCGGCGAGAAAGCGGGTCTTGCCGCGGCTGGCGGCTTCCAGCTCGCGGTTCAATTTCTCCAGTTCGGCGGTGCGCTCAGCCACCTTCTGCTCGAGAGAATCTTTTACCTCAGTCAATTCCCCCAGGGCGCGCTGATAATCGGATACGTCGGTATAGGTGGTCACGAAACCGCCCCCGGGCAGAGGGTTGCCGCGAATTTCCAGCACAGTGCCGTCGGTGCGGTGGCGCTGTACCCGGTAAGCTGTACCGGCCCGAAGGTGCTCCACCCTTTTGCGCACGTGTTCCTCCACCGTACCGGGACCACACTCCCCACGGCTGGCGTTGTAACGCACCAGTTCCGCCACTGGCTGGCCGACATAAATCATCGACGGCGGATAGCGAAACAGTTCCACATAGCGCCGGTTCCAGGCCACCAAGTTCAAATTGGCATCCACCACCGAGATACCCTGGTCGATATTATCGATGCTGCTCTGCAACAGCCCGCGGCCAAAGCGGTAGATGGCCGAGGCCTGCTCCAAGTTCTGGGCGCTCCCCAGTTGGGACACCAAGCGACGGGCACTGGTGGAACCGACAATACCGGCGAGGATCTTTTCCACAGTGTCGCGGTAATCGCCGCCGTTTTCTCCTTCCAGCCCGGCAAAAGTCCGCTCCGCCGCATCGGCGCCGACAAAGCGCGCTAACAGTTCGCGCAACTGCACCTTGTCAACCGGCGCTTCTTTCGCCCCCTGGGCCATAGGCCGCCAGCGGTGCAGCCCCCCGGATGTCAACAGCAGAACCGCGCAATTCACCCCCAGGCCGAACACGCAAGTGACCGACAGCGGGCTCCACCCCAGCCCCAGCCAGCGCGCCAGTAGGTCTCCGCTCCCCAATCCAGCCGGCAGTGCCGACAGTGCCCAGACAGCGCTGCCCGCCACCAATCCCGCGATCACCCCCGCCGGGCGCAGGCGCGGCCAGCGCTTCGGCCAATAGACGGCGGCCACCATCGCGGGCGCCAACTGCACCACCAGCGCCAGCGACAGCAGGCCAAAGGTGCCGAGACGGACACTGGCGCCGATGGCTTCGCTCACCGCGAAGGCGGCGAGCATAATCAACGCAATGATGCCCCGCCGCACCCGGCGAAGATCCGAGCCCAAAGCGCCGCCGGCGGGGCGCCGGTGCAAGCGCTGCAGCCACAGGGGTACCACCACGGCATTGGAGATCATGGTGGACAGGGCGATGGTGGCGATAATCACCATACCCGAACCAGCGGAAAGACCGCCGATAAAGGCCAGCAGGGACAGCCACTCAGAACCACCGTGCAGGGGTATACCGAGGACAAAGCGCTCCGGGTTGTTGTAGGTGTCCGGCAGCCACAGCAAACCGCCGTAGCCCACTACCAGAATCGCCACCGCCAGAATCCCCAGGTAGATGGGAATCAGTTTGCGCACCGGGCCTATGTCTTCCTCGCTATCGCTCTCGACCATCAGCACATGGAACTGCCGCGGCAGGCAAAATATCGCCGCCATCCCCAATACCACCACGGCAAAAAACCCGGTGTCCGCCGGACGCGCTTCACTTAACCGCGCCACCTTGTCGCTCGCCAGTGCCGCCCGCGCCAGATCGGCAGCACCGTCAAAAGCACCGGTCACAACAAACCAGGCCACGGCGACGAATGCACCTATCTTCACCAGTGCCTCGAAAGCCACCGCCAGCAGCATGCCGTTGCGGTGCGCGCCGCTGTCGATATGGCGGGTGCCGAACAGCAATGCGAACAGACCGATGGTGGCACTGACAAAGGCCGTTACCGCGGAAGCGCTGATATCGCCGCTGTCGGCCAAAAACAAAAAACCGTCCGCAACCGCGCGCAACTGCAGCGCCAGATAGGGCAGAATCGCCACCACCGCGAGCAGCGCCACCGCCGCCGCCAACCACTGGGAGCCGGCGAACTGGGCACTGATGAAGTCTGCAATGGAAGTGGAACCCTGCTGCTTGGACAGGCGCACAAAGCGGATCAACAGGGGCGCACCGAAGATCAGTATCAGACTGGAGCCGACAAAGGTCGGCGGCAGCAGCCACCCCTCCTCCACCGCCTGGGCCGGAGTGCCGAAAAACATCCAGGCACTGGTATAGGTACCGGCCAGCGCTAGCAGAAAGGGTTTAATGGGGCGGATGCGCGAAGCCGCCAGCCGGTCCCCCCAAAAGGCAATGGCGAACAGCAGCAACAGATAGGCCAGGGCGACAACGGCCAGGGTGGTCAGGCTAAACAAGCGGGCACACCTTCGTTATTCTTGTCTGTACACAAACCATACCCCAGCGGCTGTTTTTTGTCCCCCATCCCCATCGTTCCCACCGTCATACCTTGGTCTAGCAGGCAAATGGACCCGGGGCCGATAGAGTGACAGCTCCGAGACTTATAACAACCATAAATTTGGTGATTGGAGAGAGTCATGAACAAAACGATAAAGAGCGCAGCAAAATTTCATCCCCTCGCCGCCGCCGTGATGCTCGCCTGCGGCGCGGGACTCGCCCACGCCGATGCCGGCCTCGAAGAAGTGACCGTAACCGCCCAGAAACGCGAACAGTCCCTGCAGGAAGTGCCAGTGGCAGTTACGGCCTTTAACGAAGATTCACTGATTGAAAACGGTGTCGCCGACCTGAGCGACATTCAGAAACTCACCCCCAACACCACACTGCAGGTCAGCCGCGGCACCAACTCCACACTGACCGCCTACATTCGCGGTATCGGTCAGCAGGATCCACTGTGGGGGTTTGAGCCGGGCGTGGGTATTTATGTCGATGATATCTATGTGGCCCGGCCCCAGGGGGCAGTGATGGATGTCTTCGATGTGGAACGCATTGAGGTTCTGCGCGGCCCACAGGGTACCCTGTACGGAAAAAATACCATCGGCGGCGCGGTCAAATATGTGACCAAGCGGCTCACCGGTGATACGGAATTCCGCATCCGCGGCGCCATCGGCTCCTACAACCAACGCGACATTGTGCTCAGCGGCCAGACAGGCCTGACCGACACTGCCGCCATCGGTTTTGCTGTGGCCAGTTACCAGCGCGACGGCTATGGAGAAAACCTCCTGACCGGAGCCGACAACTACAACAAAGACATTCTCTCCGGACGCGTTTCTCTGGAACTCAACCCCACCGACACGCTTTGGATCCGACTCGCCGCGGATAGCACCAAGGACGATTCCAATGCGCGCTTTGGCTTCCTCATGGAGGACGCACCCACAGGCAGTGAAACATCGCCGGGCAGCGTCTACGACCATGAGTCGAATATGCCTTCCGACAACTCAGTAGAAACCAGCGGTGTTTCCCTAACCGCTGAGTGGCAGCTGTCCGAAAACCTGACCGTAAAATCCATTACCGCGAGCCGCTCCGGTGAGACTGAAACCAATATCGACTTCGACAGTATCAGCCGACCGGATTTCGATGTGCCGGCCTATTACGAAGACGACCAATTTACCCAGGAATTCCAGCTGAGCTGGAGCGGCGAAAAAAGCAACCTGGTTTCCGGTATTTACTATTACGAGGGAACCGCGAAGGGCAGTTTCGACGCGGTACTGGGCATGTACGGCATCACCCAAAACGTCAGCGGCTCGGTGGACACGGAAAGCATCGCTGTCTATGCCAACTATGAGCTGGCTCTGACTGATGCCTTAAATCTCACGCTCGGCGGCCGCTACACCGTCGATGAAAAATCCGCGGATGTGTTTAAAGGAAACTATCTTGGCCTCTACTCACCGGAGTTCGCCGACCGCTACGACGGAGAACCTGCAGTTGCAACCCCCTACGCGATACTGACCGACTACAGCAACAGCGATGAGTGGGGACAGTTTTCACCGAAAGTCGGCTTCAACTATCAGCTCGATGAAGACACCATGGTCTACGCCAGCTACAGCTCTGGCTTCAAAAGCGGTGGCTTTGATATGCGCGGCGATGCCAGCGTAATGCCGGAAACGGAAGACGGTTATGACCCGGAAACCGCGGACACCTATGAGCTAGGCGTAAAAGCGGAACTCTTTAACAACCGTATCCGTTTGAATGCCGCGGCTTTCCACACCAACTATGACGACATGCAAGTCACGGTACAAACCTTTTCTGAAGCAACTCAAAACTTTTCCAGTGCTGTGATCAACGCGGGTAAATCGGAAATCCAAGGTCTCGAACTGGAAATGATGGCCAGTATCACCGACCGCCTGACTTCCAATATCGTGCTCGGCTACACCGATACCGATTACCTGGAGGTGATCGATGGCGGTGTCGACGTCTCGGACCAATGGGGCGCATTCCAGTACAGCCCCGCGAAGACGGCTCTCGGTCAATTAAGCTACAACATCGACGCCTTCGAAGGCAGCCTGGTTCTGAACGGCTCAGTCTCCTATCGCAGCGAAATGCAGATTTACGCCGCCCCGAGTCAACTGGACGTAGGTTCCGTCACACTGTTCGATGCCGGAGTGACTTACTTCAGCGGCGACGACAAATGGCAGCTGAGCCTGCAGGGCAAAAACCTGACCGACGAGGAATACCGCAACGCAGGTTACACAGCCTTCGGCTGGATAACCGGCTACTACGGTGCGCCGCGCACCGTCGCGCTGACCGGCAGCTACAACTTCTAAACCGCACACGGTGCAAATGACGACCGGGGCCCGCGCCCCGGGGCACTCCTCACCCCGGCTCACCGAGCTGAACCTTGCCGCCGCGACTCCTCGGCGGCTTTTTTGTTTTCATCACCACCGCCTTTGCTGCGGTGAGATCAGCACTATCTGTCGTTGCTTTGTACAAATTGGCGGCAAATAACACACTATGGCAGCAGTTTCCTCTAGGCTGGAAAGAGGCGTGGAATAATTGCGCGCCGTTCCAAAGAACCCATGAGGTACCTGCAGTGCAGAAGTTGTGTTGTATTCTGCTGGCAGTGGCCATGGCGACAGGAGTTGCCGGTTGTTCCACAACCGCGCCCAAGGGAGCCCCCAAAGCCCTGACCGTGAACGGCCAGAAATTCCACTGTATCGAACAGGAGCTGGACTCCAAGATTCTCGTGCGCTGCGTCCCGAGTCCCTAGGGAGCCTCTGATTAATTCATTTCCTGGTGGCAGAGGTTCTTCGGGGGCGGATGTGAAGCTCAGGTGACAGGACGGATATTTCGAAGCCGTCGGATACAAGGCGGTATCCGGCGGAACTACAGGGAAGTACTCGTGCGTTTTCGAAATATCCATCCTATTGTCTGAGCGCCCCGGAACCTACCATTAATTCACTTCCTGACGTAAAAACGCTTTGGAGCCAGATGAGAAGCTCAGGTGATCGGCTGGCCATTTCGAAACCGTCGGATACAAGGATGCATCCGTCGGAGCTACAGGGAAGTACTCGTGCGTTTTCGAAATATCCATCCTATTGCCTGAGCGCCCCGGAACCTACCATTAATTCACTTCCTGACGTAAAAACGCTTTGGAGCCAGATGAGAAGCTCAGGTGATAGGCTGGCCATTTCGAAACCGTCGGATACAAGGATGTATCCGTCGGAGCTACAGGGAAGTACTCGTGCGTTTTCGAAATGGCCAGCCTATTACCTGAGCGCCCCGGAACCTACCGCAGTGTTCACGCGAATTAATCAGAGGTTCTCTAGGGGTAGATTGACGTGCCAATCCCCCTCTCTGCTCTGGCCAGCAACTAAGCTATTCAGAAGAGCCAGGGAGCGACGCAACGATGAGCAAGTTAGTACAGTTGTGGCTGCTGGGTGCGGCACTGGTGGTGAGCGGTTGCCTGGGTGTCGGCACCGAAGAGGCGCCGGTGGTGCAGTCGGCCGGCAACATCAATACCGTCTGCGGCAGCAAGTGGGAGCTGAAGCGGCTCAGAATCAACGGAGAAGCGGTTCCGATCGACGATACCAAGCGCTTCACCTTCCTGTGCAGCCGCGACGGCAACGTCATGGGTAAAAGCGGTATCAACACCTATCGCGGCGCTCTGCAGATTACCGCCAATGGACAACTGCTCTGGGACACTTCCAGCTTCGCCTCGACAAAAATGGCTGGTCCGGAAGACCAAGTGCAACAGGAAAACAGTTACTTGCGCGCGCTGGCCGGCACCCGTCAATCCTTTACCAAAGCGGGCGGTAAACGCCTGATTTTGCGCGATCCCTCAGGGAATATCTATATAGAATATGTCAAGGTTGGGCCATGAACGCGGCCGCAGACTCGGCGGCTATTTTGGTGTTAAATAGCACAAAAATAACGAGAGCCACTCTATGCCGCACCTCCGCAACCTGTTTCCCCCGCTCTTGCCACTAGTACTGCTGCTGGCGCTTTCGGGCTGTGGACACCTGAGTGAAAGCGGGCCGGCTGAGCGCGCGGAGGAATTTTCGGCCTGCGAAAATCACTGGCTGCTGGAGAGTCTGTCGGTCAACGGGCGCAAACACCGCTCCCGCCTGCTGTGGCAGAAACTCTTGCGCGACCGCCCCTATTTCACTTGTGACAAACTCGGCTATGTCCGCGGCAGCACCGGCAGCAATCCCTACCTGGGGCGCTTTGCGTTATCCGACAGCGGGAAAATATCCTGGCTGCAGGCCCCGGTAATTTCACGCGTGAGTGACGTCCGTGACAGTGGCGACCTGGAAAAAGATTACCTCAAGGCACTGCCGCAGACCGACAGCCTCACGGTAGAGGGCGACACACTAATACTGCAGGGCCCAGCCATCCGCATGGAATTCACCCGAGTGGAAAACGGCATCCGCTGACCCTGGAATTATCCGATTGAGTCACTCGCTGACGGTAGAGATACGGCGCTTGTGCAAATCAATCAGAGGCCCCTTACTGAGGCTTCCTTTAGAAAAATGGCGGCCAGTTGGCCGCCAAAAAAACAATCAAGAAGGGTTAAAATTCCGCTAAGCGGAGCGATGAGAGAAGACCAACGACACCTCGCATCTACTGCATGAACCTGCGCGAGGAAGACAAGCGTGTCGTTGTGATTGCATCGTAGCTATCTTCTGTGACAAACAGATGACACAGCCTTCCCAAACGCGACTCCGCGGCCCTTACCCGTACAGCAATCCGCACCCAAGGCCTTTTTTTTCCGGGAACCAGTGCGACTTAACGATTGCGCCGCTGGTGCTGTTCCAGGTTTTCCTGCCGCTTGCGCTCGCTTTTGCGCAAGAGCACATAGGTGGCGCCGAGGCCGCCGTGCTGCTTCTGCGCACTGTGGAAGGCCAGCACCTCATGGAGTTGTGGCAGCCAGGTGTTGACACAGCTCTTTAGCAACGCGGGCTGCTTGCGGCCCTCGCCCTTGCCGTGAGTGATCAGGGCGCAGCGAATATCCGCCTCTACACAGTCGCGCACGAATTCCAGCACTGCGCGGCGCGCCATTTCCACCGTGTGGCGGTGCAGGTCCAGACGCGCGTCCACCGGGTACTTGCCCAGGCGCAGGTTGCGGTAGACACCGTGTTGCACACCATCTCGCTTGAATTCCAGCAGATCCCACGGCTGCACCGGTTCAACAAACTCTCCGGCAAGGGGATTCAGCTCCTGCGCCGTCTCCCGCTCCGCGGCTTCGCGGCGCGCGCGCTGATTGAGGTCCGCGTGCCGGCGGTCCTTTTTCAAAGCCACGAGACGCTCCTGCGCCAGGGGCTCAACACCGCCGAGCTGGCACAAGGCATCCTGAAAAAGATCGCTATCGTTCACGCTGGCTCTCCACTTCCCCCTCGATTAATCCAAGAACAAGTCCACGGCCAGCTGGTGCGCCCTAGCCGGATTGTGGGCGTAGTCGGTAAAGTCGCTGACACCGCGCTCGGCCAGCAGTACTTCGTCGATCAACTGGCGGCCGCTCAGCACATTGTCCTGGGTGATCAGAATTTCGTAGGCGGCATCGGCCATTACCGCCGGTTTCCGGCTCTGCTCGAACAATTTGCGGTTACCCACGGCAAACTCTATTGCCGCCGTAGCTATCAAGGTCCGCGGCCACAGCGTGGTGACGCTGATACCCGCCTCGCGCAGCTCTTCCGCGAGCCCCATGCTCAAAATGGTCATACCGAACTTCGAGAGCGCATAGGGTCCGTAAGGCCCCAGCCATTTCGCCTGTAAATTGACCGGCGGGGACAGGCTGAGTATGTGGGCGCAATCCGACGCTTTTAGGTAAGGTATCGCCAAGTGCGCAGTGAGGTACACAGCGCGACTGTTGATACTTTGCATCAGGTCGTAACGCTTGGGCTCAGTGGACTCGACATTGGTCAGGTTGATGGCACCGGCGTTGTTCACCACTGCATCGATACCGCCGAAGGTTTCCGCCGTCTGCGCCATCGCCTCCTCGACCCGCTGCTCATCGCGCACATCCACCTGCAGCGGCAGAGCCCGGCCCCCAACGGCCTCCACTTCGGCCGCCACCGAGTGAATGGTACCGGAAAGCTTCGGGTGCGGCTCGGCGGACTTGGCGGCAATTGCGATATTGGCGCCGTCGGCGGCACACTTGAGCGCTATGGCGCGCCCTATGCCTCGGCTGGCTCCGGTAACAAAAATGGTTCTGCCCTTAAGGGCGCCGGTATTCGGGGTCAGGCTGACAAATTCTTCGCTCACTTTCGGCCTCCGGGGCAATCACTGCCGGGCTGTAGACCTCCTTGAAAATGTCGGGCATGCGCCTGGGTTTGCCGCTGGACAGCTCAATGCACACCATCTGCCACTGGGCGCGCAGTATCAGCGCTTCATCTCCAGCGCGGAGCACCTGGAAACGGCGGGTCATATTGATGCGGCCATCCACCCTGGTCAGCCAGGTGCCGAACAGCAGTTCGTCGCCCTCCCTGGCTGCCAGTATATAGTCGTACTCCGCATGGCGAATGGCCATACCGCGATCCAGCCCCTGGTAATTTGTGACATCCAGCCCCAGCGCCGCACTGTGGGCCCAGCCAGCGCTTTCACACCAGCGCACATATTCGGCGTTATTGGCGTGGTGCAGGCCGTCCACATGCTCGGCACGTACGGTAACGCGCCACACAAACGGGTGCGGTAATTCCCAGTTCATCAAGAAATTGTGCCCTTCGGTTTAAAGCGATCCGCCCACAGTGGCGGCTTCCCCGCAGTTGCAAAGAATTTTCCAGTTACGGACGCCGCCCGAGCTTAGGGAAGCTCTGGCGAATTCGCAAACCTGCTGTAGCTGGTTGCGGCTCACCGGACTCTTTAGGCCGGAAGGCTAGGGAACCTCTGATTAAACCACTTTCTGGTGACAGAGGCTCTTCGCGGGCGAATGTGAAGCCCAGGTGATAGGACGGATATTTCGAAACCGTCGGATACAGGGAAGTATCCGTCGGAGCTACAGGGAAGTACTCGTGCGTTTTCGAAATATCCGTCCTATTGTCTGAGCGCCCCGGAAGCCACCATAGTGTTCACGCGAATTAATCAGAGGTTCCCTAGGCCCCAAAACGAGAAAAGGCCCCGACTGGGGCCTTTCCGCGCAATGGGTTCAGATCGTCGATCAGGCCTCGGCCTGCTCTTCCTTGGTGCCTTCCGCCTGCTTCTGAGCCTGCGCCATGGCCGCGGCAAAGAGCGCGTCGAAATTGATCGGCGGCAGCATCAGGGCGGGGAAGGAGCCCTTGGTCACCACGTTGTCCACAACTTCGCGGGCGTAGGGGAAGAGAATCTGCGGACAGGCGGTATTCAGTGCCTGTGCCAGCTGTTGTCCCTCCAGGCCGGAGATGAGGAACAGGCCCGCTTGTTTCACTTCCACCAGAAACGCGGTTTCCTCTTCCAATTTGACGGTGATGGTCAGAGTCAGCGCCACTTCGTACAGGTTTTCATCGACCTTGGCGGTCTGGGTATTCAGCTCCTGATTGACCTGCGGCTTCCACTGTTTTTTAAAGACCTCGGGCCCCAGAGGCGTCTCAAAGGAGAGATCTTTCAGATAGATGCGCTGCATCGCGAATTGTACTTTCGGGGCCTCTGAATTTGCCGCCGCGCCGTTGTGTTCTTCAGCCATGTTAGTGTCTGTCTCGATGTGAGTGGTTTATTGATGCCTTCCGTGAGAAAGACTCCCTCTAAGAGCCTTTCAGATGGGGCCGTTGAAGCATGTTTCAAGAGCGGGCGTGGAATTTAATTGTGACCCCGCCCACAACTTCGCTCAGAACAGCAGCTTATCCAGCTCCCCGCTGCGCGAGAGTGCGATCAAATCGTCGCATCCGCCCACGTGGCGCTCGCCGATCCAAATCTGCGGCACTGTGCGGCGCCCGGCCTTTTCCGCCATTTCGGCGCGCAGTTGCGGATTTCCGTCCACTGAAATTTCGCGGTACTTCACCCCCTTGCCATCCAATAAACGTTTGGCGGCGATACAGTAGGGGCAGAAACGGGTAGTGTAGATAACAACGTCTTGCATGGGCGAAAGCCTCTGAATTAAGCCTTGACCAGCGGCAGGTTCTGGCTGGCCCATTCGGTCATCCCGCCCTGCAGGCGCCGCACCTGGAATCCCCTCTGCTTCAGCAACCGGCCCACGGCGCCGGCGTGCTGGCCGAGCTTGTCCGCCACGATCAGCGGCTTGTCCTTGAACGGTGTGAGTTCAGCGATGCGCTCTGCCACCTCGCTGTGGGGGATGTGAATAGCATCGACGATGTGACCCGCGCTGTATTCATTGCGGTCGCGCACGTCCAACACCCGCGCGCCCTCACTGTTAATCAAGCGGGTCACTTCGTGCACCGAGGCCGGAGTGCCCGCCTTGTAGCGCTCGTTCAACGCGAATACGTAAAGCAAAACCACCAGCAGGCTGACCAGCAGCCACTGTTCGCTTATGAAGACAAAAAAGTCCACTTCGCCCCCAAAATCCTGCTTGTTCTTGTAAACGGCACCACCCGGCGCCCAACGCGGCGGGAGTATACACGATCCTGGCGAAATCTTAACCAGCGATTTTGCGCACAAATTCCCTACGGCGTGCCCGCCCGCGTGGTTGAAGGGCACACAAACAGGTTAAAATCAGCGTCCGCGTTCAATTCACCAGCAAAGGAATCATCCCGCATGGCCGCTGCGCATTCCCAATCCAAACGCCCTCTGGTACTGCTGATCCTGGACGGCTTCGGTCACAGCGACAAATCCGAGTACAACGCCATCCACGCCGCCAACTCACCGGTCTGGGACAAGATCTGGGCCTCCAGGCCCAAGACACTGATCCAGACCTCCGGCATGGCCGTGGGCCTGCCTGAAGGACAGATGGGTAATTCGGAAGTGGGACATATGACCCTGGGCGCCGGCCGGGTGGTCTACCAGAACTACACCCGCATCAACAAGGCCATAGAGGACGGCGACTTCTTCCGCAACCCGGCCTATACCGCCGCGGTGGACAAAGCCATCGCCAACAACGGCGCTGTGCATGTCATGGGGCTGCTGTCCGAGGGCGGAGTGCACAGCCACGAGGACCATATCATCGCGATGGTGACCCTGGCGGCGCAACGCGGTGCCGAAAAAATCTATGTGCACGCCTTTCTCGACGGCCGCGACACGCCACCGCGCAGTGCCGAACCATCCCTGGCGCGCCTCGCACAAGTCTGCGACTCACTGGGCAATGCGCGCATTGCCAGCCTCGCCGGGCGCTATTTCGCCATGGACCGTGACCAGCGCTGGGACAGAACCCAGGCTGTCTACGATCTGCTGACAGAGGGCAAGGCGGAACACCAGGCCGACGACGCCCTGGCGGGCCTGGCCGCCGCCTACGAGCGCGGCGAAAACGACGAATTTGTGGCACCGACACGGATCGGCGCCCCGGCCCCGATTGCGGACGGCGACGCCCTTATCTATATGAACTTCCGCCCGGACCGCGCCCGCCAGCTGACCCGCGCCTTCACCGAGAGCGATTTCGACGGCTTCGAGCGCACTTCCACACCCAAGCTGGCGGATTTTGTGATGACCACCGAGTACGCTGCGGATATCCACGCCAGCTGCGCCTTCCCGCCGGAAAACCTGGTCAACTCTTTCGGTGAATACTTGGCGGCGCAGGGCAAAACCCAACTGCGCATCGCGGAAACCGAGAAGTACGCCCACGTGACCTTCTTCTTCAGTGGCGGCCGCGAGGAGCCCTACCCCGGCGAGACCCGCGAACTGATCAATTCACCCAAGGTGGCCACCTACGACCTGCAGCCCGAAATGAGCGCTCCGGAAGTCACGGACAAACTGGTCGCGGCCATTGAAAGCGGCGCCTACGATGCCATCATCTGCAACTACGCCAACGGTGACATGGTCGGCCACACCGGTGTTTTCGAGGCCGCGGTAAAAGCGGTGGAAGCTCTGGATCAGTGCGTAGGGCGAGTAGTGGACGCGGCACTTACCGCCGGTGGCGAAGTGCTGATCACTGCCGACCACGGCAATGTCGAAGAAATGTATGACACCGCATCTGGCCAGGTCAGCACCCAACACTCGACGCTGCCGGTACCTTTCGTATACGTTGGTGAACGCAAGCTCAGCCTGCGCGACGGCGGCAGCCTTGCGGATGTGGCGCCGACCATGCTGGCGCTGATGGGCCTGCAACAGCCGGCTGAAATGACCGGCCAAAGCTTGGTGCAATTCGACGAGTCATGAACATGCTCACCATCACTTGCCATGGAACGAAGGCTCGCGGCGGAGTCAGCTCCGCCGCGCACCGCCTCGCGGGCGTGCTCGCGGGGCTCATCATCCCCATTCTGTTGCTGGCATCCCTGCCAGCGGCGGCACAGACGGATGACAAGCAGCAGGCGCGGCTTGCGGAAATCAAGCAACGTATCGAGTCGCTGCAGCGGGAACTCAGCCAAGTGCGCAACGAGCGCGATCAGCTGCTGAAAGAGCTGGAGAACAACGAAAAAAATATCTCCGAACTGCACCAGCGCATCGATAAGATCAAGCGCGATATGCAGAGCCGCGGAGAAAAACTGCGCGAGCTGCGGGAGGAGCAGCAACAGCTGGAAGAGTCGCGACGAAGTATGCAGCGGCGGGTCGAGCAGGAGGTCGCCGCCGCTTACCGACTCGGCAGACAGGAGCAGATCAAGCTGCTCCTCAACCAGCAGAACCCACAGCACATCGCCCGTCACCTCCGCTACCACCAATACTTCCTTCAAGCTCGCAGCCAGGTTATCGACTCTTACCTCACCACCCTCAGCGCCCTGCAGACTGTCAGCAGCAGTATCCAGCGCGAGCGCGATACCCTGGACACAGAGAGGCGCAGGCTGCATGAGCAGAAGCAGCAGTTGCTCACCCGCCAGCGTGCGCGCAAATCCACGCTGGACAAACTGGCGGCGCAACTGGCGGACAAAAGTGGCGAGCTGCAACAACTGCAGAGCGACAGGTCCCGCCTGCAAAAACTCGTGGATGAAGTGAGCCGCACCATCGCCGCGCTCATAAGTCCCGGGGATCAGCAGCCGTTTGCCAAACAGCGCGGGCGCATGCAGTGGCCGGTCAAAGGGCGCCGCGCCAACGCCTTCGGTGCCACGCGCGCCAGCGGTATCCGCTGGAAAGGCATCACCATCCGCGCCGCCGAAGGGGAGCCCGTGCACGCGATACACCGCGGTCGCGTGGTCTTCTCCGATTACCTCCGCGGCCAGGGCATGTTGCTGATCCTCGACCACGGTGACGGCTATATGAGCCTCTATGCTCACAACCAGTCTCTGACCCGCAGCCTCGGCGAGTGGGTCGAGCGCGGCGATGTCATCGCCCGGGTCGGCAACACCGGCGGACTGGAACACAGCGGTCTCTACTTTGAAATACGCCACCGCGGCATACCGCAGGATCCCACCATCTGGTGCCGCCGCTAGCGGCACTCTCCTCCCCTCCCCGCCCCCGTCAGCTACGCTGTTGGAGAGCCACTGCACTACTTACCCCGTGAAAGGTCCAACATCCATACACTGCAAACGCGCCTACGAACCACCGCAGCAGAGGGATGGCTGCCGCGTCCTGGTGGACCGTCTGTGGCCGCGCGGCCTGAAGCGGGAAGACCTACATCTGGACATGTGGTGTAAAGAACTGGCGCCGTCCGATGAACTGCGCCGCTGGTTCAATCACGACTCCCGCCTTTGGGCTGCTTTTTACCAGCGCTACCACAAAGAACTGCGCGGCAAGCAAGAGGAACTCCAGGCCCTCCTGGAAGCGGCTGACGGGCGTCCCCTGACATTGCTCTACGCCGCGCGGGACTCCGAGCACAACAACGCAGTGGCACTGGCAATGTTCCTGCGGAAAGTCATGGGTTGAAGCGCTGACAGTGACAGCGGCCTTCCACGTTGTGGCTTTGTCCGTCAACTTAAAAACCCGGCAGCGCCCGCGGTCTACACTTTTGCGAAGAACCGAAGAAATAACTTAGAGGTTTCAACGACATGTTCATCCCCAAGGCGCTAACCACATTGATCGGCGCGGCAGCCCTCACCGCCCTGCCTCTGATGGGGCTCAGCGAAGGCAACACCACCGCAGCCCCCACCGCCGAGACAAGAACGCGCCTGCCGCTGGAGGACCTGCGTAACTTCGCCAAGGTCTTCGAACAGATCCGCCAGGGATATATAGAGGAAGTGGACGACAGCACCCTGCTGGAATACGCCATCAAAGGCATGCTGCAGGGATTGGACCCGCACTCTTCCTACCTGGACCGGCAATCTTTTGACGATTTACAGGCAAATACCACCGGGGAATTCGCGGGCCTGGGTATAGAGGTGGGTATAGAAAACGACTACATCACCGTTGTCACCCCCATGGACGATACCCCCGCCGCCCGCGCCGGCTTGAAAGCGGGCGACGTCATCTTGCGCCTGTCCGGCAAATCCATGAAGGGCGTCAGTCTGGAGGAAGCCGTAGAGCGCATGCGCGGCCCCAAGGGCAGTACTGTCACCCTCACCATCGCGCGCAAGGGCTATAAGGAACCCATCGACATCACCCTGAAACGCGATACCGTGCGGGTACGCAGCGTACGCAGCAGGCTGCTCGACGAAGGCTACGGCTACCTGCGTATCAGTCAGTTCCAGTTGGATACCGGCGACGACGTGGCGGAAGCCATCGTCAAACTTCAGAAAAAAGGCGAGCTCAAAGGCCTGATTCTGGACCTGCGCAACAATCCCGGCGGCGTGCTGCAGTCATCAGTGGAAGTAGCCGACGCCTTTCTTGAAGAGGGTCTGGTGGTCTACACAGAGGGCCGCACCGAATCCGCCAATCTCAGTTATTCCGCCAAACCCGGCGACCTGACCATGGGCGCCCCCATGGTGGTCCTAATCAATGAAGGCTCCGCCTCCGCCGCGGAAATTGTCGCCGGCGCTCTGCAAGATCACCGCCGCGCGGTGGTCATGGGCACTGAAAGCTTTGGCAAGGGCTCGGTACAGACAGTTATTCCGATCAACGACGAGCGCGCTATCAAGCTGACAACGGCGCTCTACTACACTCCCAACGGCCGCTCCATTCAGGCCCAGGGCATCACCCCCGACATCGTGGTCGATCGGGTCAAAGTCACCCGCCTGGAATCCTCACCGCGCACCACCGAGGCGGACCTGGCCGGCCACCTGGGCAATGGTAACGGCGGCAGAGAGCGCGGTGCCGCAGATCGCGAACAGGAGAAAGAAAATCGCGATGACTGGATGGGCCGCGACAATCAGATTTTCGAAGCCCTCAATGTACTCAAGGGCCTGAATCTGTACTCGCAGAGAGAAAAAGGGTTGCGCGAGCGGATCGCCCGCAGCGACTGACCCGGCGCAAGTCCGGAAAACTTCAGGGGATTTTGATTCATCGATATGCAGCGACATCGCGCTGGCGAGGAGCGCCGGCCCCTTCCCCCGCGCTCCGACCGCTTTTACAAACTGGGGGACGACTGGTACTTCCAGGTGCGCGGCGGCGCCTGTTTCGGACCCTACCCCTGCCGCGAAGAGGCCCGGCGCGCCGTTGAGCAGTTCTTCAAGCGGGAAAAAGACGGCAGCGGGCGCAAAATCGCCCTGATCCACCCATTGATCAACAGGCGGGCTTGAGCCTGTTCTCCTCCGGCTACAGCCGCATTTCTATACCGGCTTCCCGCATAAAAGCCTTGGCCTCGGCGATGCTGTATTCGCCAAAGTGAAAAATACTGGCCGCCAGCACCGCGTCAGCGCCACCTTGCAAAACTCCATCTGCCAAGTGCTGCAGATTGCCCACACCGCCGGAGGCGATGACCGGCACCGGCACCGCATCGGATACCGCCCGTGTCAGCGCCAGGTCGAAGCCATTTTTAGTGCCATCTCTATCCATACTGGTGAGCAGGATTTCGCCGGCGCCCAGCTCTGCCATCTTTTCGGCCCATGCTACGGCGTCGATTCCGGTGGGTTTGCGCCCGCCGTGGGTAAAGATCTCCCACTTGTTCTCACCCACCTGCTTGGCGTCAATCGCGACAACAATGCACTGGCTGCCGAAGCGCTCGGCGGCCTCGCGCACAAAATCGGGATTTTTCACCGCGGCGGAGTTGATCGCCGTCTTGTCCGCGCCGGCGTTTAACAGGTTGCGGATATCCTGCAGACTGCGCACTCCACCGCCGACGGTGAGCGGAATAAACACCTGCGAGGCCATCTTCTCCACTGTGTGCAGTGTGGTGTCGCGCCCCTCGTGGGTAGCGGTAATGTCCAGGAAGGTAATCTCGTCCGCGCCCGCTTCGTTGTAGCGAGCCGCAATTTCCACCGGGTCTCCGGCATCGCGGATATCGACGAAATTGACCCCCTTAACCACGCGGCCAGCGTCCACGTCCAGACAGGGGATAATACGTTTCGCGAGGCCCATACTATTTATTCCATTGATCGCAGAGCTGCTGCGCCTCGCGCAGATTCAATTTGTCCTCGTAGATGGCGCGCCCGGTGATAGCGCCGGCGATTTCGCCCGCTTTCAGCAACTGTTCGATATCCTCGATACTGCTGACACCGCCGGAGGCGATTATCGGAATCTGCACCGCGCGTGCCATTTCCAGCGTCGCCGGAATATTCACACCCTGCATCATGCCGTCGCGGGCGATATCGGTGTAGACAATCGCACTCACACCACAATCGGCGAACTGCTTGGCCAGTTCCGTGGCCTGCAGCTCGGACACTTCAGCCCAACCCTCGGTGGCCACCAGACCGTCCTTCGCATCCAGGCCGACGATAATATGGCCCTCGAACTCGCGGCAGGCCTCTTTCACCAGCTGGGGATTTTTGACCGCTGCGGTACCGATAATGGTCCAGGTGACACCCGCATCCAGGTACTTTTCGATGGTGTGCAGATCGCGAATGCCGCCGCCAATCTGCACTGGCAGATCGGGAAACTGTTTCGCAATGGCGGTGACCGCTTCGTGGTTGACCGGGTTGCCAGCAAAGGCTCCGTTCAAATCCACCAGGTGCAGCCGCCTGGCCCCCTGCTCAACCCAGTGCCCGGCAGTGGCCAGAGGGTCGTCGGAAAATACAGTGGCATCGCTCATCTCGCCCTGGCGCAGGCGCACGCACTGGCCGTCTTTCAGATCTATGGCGGGTATAACAATCATGTTCGTTTCCAAGAAAGTGGTAGGTGCAGCAAGATGCTCCACCGGGTCAGACATGGCCGTTCCAGCCGACAAAATTTTTCAGCAGTTGCAGGCCGCTTCTGGCACTTTTTTCCGGGTGAAATTGGGTAGCGAAAATATTTTGTCGCGCAACCGCTGCCGCCAGAGAGACGCCGTACTCTGTTTGTCCGGCGATTTCGCCATTGCCATCAGCGGGCACATAGTAACTGTGGACAAAATAGAATCGGTCGCCATCATCGATATCTCGCCACAGCGGGTGGGGACGCTTCTGCGCAACGCGATTCCAGCCCATATGGGGGACCTTCAGACGCTCGCCGTTTTCCTCCAGGCAGCTGCCGAAAAACTTTACTGGCTGCGGAAAAATATCCAGACAATCGACACCGCCATTCTCCTCCGAATGGTGCATCATGATCTGCATACCGACACAGATGCCCAATACGGGCAGGCCTGAGTCGATGGCATCCTTTAGCAACGGGGTAAACCCAGCGTCAGTAAATCCCGCCATGCAATCGCGAATGGCTCCCACGCCGGGGACCAGCAAGCGATCGGCGCCCTGCGCCTCTTCCGGTTTTCCGGCAAGCACCACTTCCTCATCCGGAGCGACTCTCTGCAAGGCGCTGGCAACCGAGTGCAGGTTACCCATACCGTAGTCGAGGACTGCGATCTTCTGCATCAGAGAACACCCTTGGTCGAAGGCATGGTACCGGCCATGCGCGGGTCCAGCGCCAGCGCCATGCGCAGGGCGCGCCCGAAAGCCTTGAACACTGTCTCTACCTGATGGTGGGCATTGTGGCCGCGCAGGCAATCGATATGCAGGGTGACGAGGGCGTGGTTGACGAAGCCCTGGAAGAATTCATACACCAGCTCGGTATCGAAACTGCCAATCCGCTTCTGGGTAAATGGCACCTCCATGATCAACCCCGGGCGACCGGAGAAGTCCACCACCACCCGGGAAAGCGCCTCGTCCAGCGGCACATAGGCGTGGCCGTAACGGGTGATGCCCTTTTTGTCGCCCACCGCCTCGGCGATCGCCTTACCCAGAGTGATGCCGATATCCTCCACTGTGTGGTGGTCGTCAATATGGATATCGCCATCACAGGTAATATCCAGATCCATCATGCCGTGGCGGGCTATCTGATCGAGCATATGTTCGAGGAAGGGCACCCCGGTATCGAATTTGCCGCAGCCGTCACCATCCAAATTGACGGATACGGTGATTTTGGTTTCCAGAGTGTCGCGTTTGACGCAGGCCTTGCGCATGAATGGGGAACCCCTGTTTCTGGCGAGTAAGACGAAGGGGGCGAATTATAGGACGAATGCCCGCGCCTGTGGCCAATTGGTGACAGATGAAACTTGAATAGTAACAAAGAGCGCCTATTATTGGCGCCATGGTCAATCGCTCCCCCAACAAATCCCGCTTCTGGGCCTGCCTGTTGCTGCTGCTTGCACTGCTTGCGGCGCAGCCGCTGTGGGCGGAGCATATCCACCTGAAAAACGGCCAGGTGGAACTGTGCGACCTTTGCTTCAACCATATGCCGGCGGCCTTCGGCAGCGACTTTAAGCTCGACCAACCGGCCCCCGCCGTTATCTACAACATCCAGTCCGCGCCGGTCCCGCGCGACTGCCAGCCCGAACGCCAACGCGCCCGCGCGCCCCCCGCGCACCTGTCACTCCGTTAAACGGTATCGAGTGGGACACAAAAAACCGCAACCAGGGGATTTTCGGGATTCCGGCGAAATGCATTTCACCGGCATAGCCACGGATCGTCGATCCCCCTAAGTGCTGTGTCCGCTCGCCCTTTGCAGACCACAACTCCGATAAATGATTGAACGGCGGCAACGGCCTGCGCGCAAGCGCAGGTCCGTCACCGCCTGTGACAGGAATAAAATTCGATGAACAAGACCAGCAAACTGGCCCTGGCAATCGCCGGCGCCCTGACCGTGCCCGCCGCTTACGCTGCCGAGACCCTGGAAGAAATCAGTGTCACCGTTTCACCGCTGGACAAGCCCGCCGACGCTGTTGCCGCGCCGGTAAGCGTGCTCTCCGGCAACGCCCTGCGAGAAGCCGCCTCCGCCACCCTGGGGCAGACTCTGGAGAACCAGCCCGGTGTGGCCAACGCCTCCTTCGGCAGCGGTGTGGGCCTGCCAGTGATCCGCGGACAGAGCGCCAACCGCGTCAAGGTACTCAGTGACAACCTGGATGTGTCAGACGCCTCCAACACCAGCTCTGACCACGCCATCGGCATCGAACCCCTGCTGGCCGACCGCATCGAAATACTGCGCGGTCCCGCCACGCTGCGCTACGGCAGCGGCGCCATCGGCGGTGTAGTGAATGTCATCGACAGCCGCATTCCGACAGAAGTACCGGAAGAACTGGAGGGTGCGCTGGAAATGCGCCACAACAGCGGCAACAGCCAGGATGCCGGTGTCCTCCGCCTGTCCGGCGGTGCCGGTCAATTCGCCTGGTATCTGGACGGCGTGTACCGTGAAAACGACGACACTGAAATTCCCGGTCTCGCTATCGTCCACCACGAAGAAGAACACGATCACGAAGAAGAGCACGATCACGAAGAGGAAGAATTCAACACCGACGGCTACGTCGCCAACACCGATGCCCGCGCCGACAGCGAGAGCCTCGGCTTCTCCTGGATCACCGACAGCGGCTATATCGGCCTGTCGGTCAACCACCTGGATAACAACTACGGCATTCCTCTCGGCGCCCATGAACACAGCCACGAGGAAGAGCACGAAGACGAGGACCTTGCGGACGGAGAGCACGAGGAAGAGCACGAGGAAACACCGGAAGCCGTGCGCATCGATCTGGTGCAGACCCGCTACGACCTCAAGGGCGAACACCGCTTCGAAAGCAACTATTGGGATAAATTGCTCGTGCGCCTCGGCTACAACGACTACGAGCACACGGAGCTGGAAGCCCACGAAGATCACTTCCACGAGGGCACCCGCTTTACCAACAAAGCCTGGGAGGGCCGCGTAGAGCTGACCCACGACAACGGCGGTCAGTGGCGCGGCGCCTACGGCCTGCAATTGTCCGACAAGGATTTTGAGGCCATCGGCGAGGAGGCATTTGTACAGCCATCCCGCACCCGCAGCGCCGGGCTTTTTGTGATGAAAGAGCGCGAGTGGGACGGCTGGCACCTGGATCTGGGTGGCCGTCTGGAGCAGGTCAGCATCGACCCGGAAACAGGAGCTAAGGAGGATTACAGCCTTATCAGCGCCAGCGCCGCTCTGCAGTACTTCCTCTCCGAGCACCAGCACGTCAGCCTGGGGCTGACCCACGCCGAGCGCGCGCCGGTAGCCGAAGAGCTGTTCGCCGACGGTGCCCATGTGGCCGAAGCCCGCTACCTGATCGGCAACAGCGACCTGGACAAAGAAAACTCCATGAACCTCGAGCTGGGTTACCACCACCACAACCAGGACGCCAGCGGCTGGCATGCGGCACGCGTTGAGGTGAACGTTTTCTACAATCGCGTCGGCGACTATATCTACGCCCAGAACACCGGGCTCGAAGATGCGGAAAGCGAATACCCGATCTACGCCTACTTCAACCGCGACGCCGTCTTCTACGGCGCCGAGGCCTCAGTGAAAATCCCGCTGGCAAACGCCTTCCATCTGACTCTGTTCGGCGACACTGTTCGCGCTCAGTTCGACGACAGCGTCGCCGGCGAAAGCCGCGATGTACCACTGATGCCGCCGCTGCGGGTCGGCCTCGCCCTGGGCGGCGATCACGGCCCGTGGAGCTGGGAGTGGCGTACAACCCAGGCCGCCGACCAGGACCGCGCCGGCGCCTACGAGGAACCCACCGACGGCTACACGCGCATGGATCTCACCGCAAACTACAACCTGAAACTGGGCGAAACCGACATGGTTCTGTTCGCCAGCGGCCGCAACCTGCTGGACGAAGAGATCCGCAACTCCACCTCCCTGCTGCGCGACTACGCTCCGGAAATGGGCCGCAGTATCGAAGCCGGCGTGCGGTTTATTTTCTAGACCGCACCTGCTTCAATTACCACACCTGAGACAAAAAAGGCCCCGCCCGCACCGGGCGGGGCCGAATCTCCTACAATACGCGAACAACCTCCACACGCGGGCAAGCGGCGGAAATGCCGATCCGGTTCGGCGTCTCAGGTTCAACCGTCCCGGCAAGCCCCCGCAAACAACAGGAATATTGCTCTCCATGGCCTGGATCAAGCGCACGCTTATCGCCCTTCTTATCGTCTTCCTGCTGCTCGCCGGCGCCGCCGCCTGGCTGCTGGCCGGGCTCGACGTCAACCGCTACAAGCCGCAACTGGAACAGCTGGCGGCCGAGCAGGGCGTGGCCCTGAAGCTGGACGGTGATATCGGTTGGCAGCTGTGGCCGACCATTGCTCTCAAACTGGAAGGCGTGCAGCTCGCCCCCCTGCCACAACCGGACCAGCCCCTGCTGCGCGCGGAAAAAGTCGCCGTGGGCGTGGCCCTGATGCCCCTGTTGAAGAAGCGCATTGAAGCGCAGGAAATCCTGCTGATCAGCCCGCGCATTGATCTGGCGGTCGACGAACGCGGACGTGGTAACTGGGAACTGCTGACCGACGCTGTAGAAGCAAAGCAAAAAGAAGAGGCCCAGCAGCCGCCACAACTGGATGTCGCGGAAGACGGTGCCGGCCAGGATCTGAACCTGACACTGCAAAAACTGCGCATCGAAGACGGCGTTATCACCTACAAAGACGCGGGCAGCGACACCGAATACGCCGTGGAGCAGCTGAACGTATCCGTCGACAACCTCTCACCCGGCGGCGAACCGGGACAGCTGGAGGCGGATGCCCGCCTAAGCGGCAGTGCCTTAAAACAAGCGCTGGAACTGGAAATCTCCAGCACTCTGGCACTGGATGAGGGCTTCAACGGCCTGCGCATACAGCCGCTCACTCTGGCCCTCTCCAGCGGTGAAGGCAAGGCCCAAATCCATCTGCGCGGGCACTTGCGCCGCAGTGCCTCCGACCAGCCCTGGCAAATACAGATGAAGCTCAATGCAGATATCAACCCCCTGCGCCCCTGGCTGGCAGTTACCGGCACAGAACTCGTTACCCAGAGCAGCACCGCCCTGCAGAAACTCAGCCTGGAAACCAGCATTGAAGGCACCGACAAGAAACTCGACCTGACTCCCTTGCAGCTGCAGCTGGATAACACCACCTTCACCGGCAGCGCCCAGTTGCGCAATGCCGATATGCCCGGTGTCGACTTAACCCTGCGCGGCGGCACCCTGGCGCTGGACGACTACCTGCCACCCCCGGCCCCCGAAAGCGAACAGCCACAAACCGAAACCGCGGCGACACCGGCTGCTCCGACACCGCTGCCGCTGACCGCAATGCGCGGCTTCAACGCCAACCTGGACCTGTCCCTGGAACAGCTGCAGGCGGTAGGCCTGCAACTGGACAACCTCCAACTGCAACTCACGGTGGACAACGGCCTCTACCAGCTGCAAAAACTCTCCTCCGACCTCTACGGCGGCACACTTTCCAGCAATGGCCAGTTCAACGCCCGCGGCCAGTCCGCCGAAGCCACCGTCAACGGCGGCCTGGCCGATGTGGAAATCGCCAAAGTACAAGAGGCCTTCTTCCCCGCCGATAAAGTGCAACTGTCCGGCCGTACCAGTGTCAGCTGGAGCGCAAAAACCAGCGGCGCTGACACCCAACAGCTGCAAAAACAACTGCGCGCCTCTGTGCAACTGTCCAGCGATCAGCTATCCGTGGCCCCCTTCAATCTGGAAAAAGGCATGTGCCAGCTGATCAGCTACGCGGAAAAAACCTCGTTGCCGGATCGGGAGTGGCCCGACAGCACCCGCCTGCAAGACTTGCGTGCCGATATCACCATCGAGGGAGACAAGGCCAAAGTCCAGGAGCTGCTCGCGGGTGTGGAAAATATCGCAATGACTGGCGACGGCGAGATAGACTTGGAGAAGCAGGAATTCGACTTCGCCCTGGGTCTCGCTCTGGTGGGCGAGCGCACCTCCGCCGATGGCTGCACCGTCAAAAACGACCGCTGGCGCAACCGCCCACTGCCCCTGCGCTGCAAGGACAGCTTTGCCGACGCCGGTGCCGGCAGCTGCAAACCCGACAGCCGCCGTCTCGATGACCTGCTGCGCGAAGAACTCAAATACAAAGCCGAAAAGAAATACGGCGAAAAGGTGGAGGAAAAGGTCGAAGAACTCAAAGAGAAGTTCAAGGGACTTTTTAAACGCGACTAAGAAACCCCGAAATATCAATTCCTCACACAACAATAGTTTGTTGAAAAAGGCCGGAAACGGCCTTTTTCACCTTATAAAGTCACCCCATGACCCCAAAGCAGTTTCAAAAAGCCGTACTCACCTGGTACGACCGCCACGGCCGCAAAGACCTCCCCTGGCAGCGTGACATCACCCCCTACCGCGTGTGGGTATCGGAAATCATGTTGCAGCAGACCCAGGTCAATGCCGTCATCCCCTACTACGAACGCTTTATGGCCAGCTTCCCCACCCTGGAGCATCTCGCCACAGCGCCCCTCGACGACGTGCTGGCCCACTGGAGTGGCCTCGGCTACTACGCCCGTGCACGCAATCTGCACAAATGCGCACAGACCCTGATCAACGACTACGCCGGAGAGTTCCCCCGAAATGTGGAAGCGCTGGCCGGGCTGCCGGGCATTGGCCGCTCCACCGCCGGCGCCATCGCCAGCATCAGTATGGGGCTCAGAGCGCCGATCCTGGATGGCAACGTCAAGCGGGTACTGGCCCGCTTCCACGCAATCGAAGGCTGGCCCGGCCGCACCGCCGTAGCCAACCAGCTCTGGCAACTGGCCGAGACCTATACCCTGGAGCAGCGCGGCGCCCATTACACCCAGGCGATGATGGACCTGGGCGCAACCGTCTGCACCAGAAGCAATCCCCGCTGCAGCGACTGCCCGCTGTCCGGGCACTGCACTGGCCTCGCCCAAGGCAACCCGCAAGACTACCCGGGCAAAAAACCGAAGCGGGAAAAACCCGTGCGCAACGCCACCCTGCTGCTCCTCGAACACAACGGCGAAATCTACCTGGAACAGCGCCCGCCCAGCGGCATCTGGGGTGGTCTCTGGAGCCCACCACAGCTGGATGGAGACAATGGCGGCGAAACCGGCGCACGCCAGTGGCTCGCCGACCACAATCTGCGCCCAGAAGAAATACAAGCACTGCCACAACTGCGCCACACTTTCACCCACTTCCACCTGGATATCACTCCCCTGTGGATTCAGCTGGCAAAAGCCCCTCAGCTGGTAGCGGAGAGCGGCGGGGGCTGGTATAAACTGCGCCAACTCAACCGCCCCCGTGCGGCACAAGAACTGGGGCTGCCGGCGCCCATCGTCAAACTGGCCCAGCAACTGCTGGCACTGCAGGCACCGCTGCTGGCCCCCTGCACCGCCGACTAACCGAGGAGATGTCCATGTCCAGAACCGTTTTCTGCCGCAAGTACCAACAGGAACTGGAAGGCCTCGACGCCCCCCCTTTCCCCGGCCCCAAGGGACAGGACATCTTCGAAAACGTCTCCAAGAAGGCCTGGAAAGAATGGCTGGCACACCAGACCATGCTGATCAACGAAAAGCGCCTCAACATGATGGAACCCTCCACCCGCGCCTACCTGGGCGAACAGATGCAGAAATTCCTCAGTGGCGAGCGCTATGACGAGGCCGAGGGCTACGTGCCCCCCAGCGAAGGGAAAAGCGACTAAGTTAGTTGGTGCTTACATAAAGAAAACTATTTATCAATCAAAGGCTTGACTCCGCCCCAGTGAGCGGGTTTAATACGCGCCTCGCGGCACCGGACAAGCCCGGAAGCCGCAAAGCCCAGATAGCTCAGTTGGTAGAGCAGGGGATTGAAAATCCCCGTGTCGGTGGTTCGATTCCGCCTCTGGGCACCATCTGTAAACCCGCGTTAGCGTTTGCTTTCGCGGGTTTTTTCTTTGCTGGACTGACCTGCCGCCAATTCTCGAGCGGCTGCAGATCGACCCGAAACACTGGCTCTACCTGAACCGCAACTTTGAAAGCCGCTTCAAGTCTCTGGTTGGTGCCGCCCATTCAGTGCGTTCTGCCTGCGAACAACTCGGAAAACGCTGGACCCACGGAATCCGCGACTACGCGCGCTATCTCTCCCCGCCGATCACTTCCTAAAATTTTACCTTTTCTTGAAAAATAACATCGCGTACTTCTGCGAAGGACTGCTGCGCCACAACAAAACTGTTTGGCGAAATTCCACACAAGACTCTGAGACTACTTACCCAAATAGCACGCCTTGGCAGCAGCGGACTGCACATACAGTAGCCTTTCCATCAAATTTTCAATTAATGGGTGTCCAATTTTGTTTGCCATTCCGATTGAGAAGCTGGACGCCGCCACCAAGCGGCAGGTAATTCAGGTGATCGATACGTTTATCGAGAATGCCAAGCTAAAGAAGGGCGGAAATTCATGGGAAATTCATGGGGAAATTCATGGACACCCACAAAACAGGAAATTCATGGACACCCACAAAACAAAAATCTTTCGGCGCCAGTCATATTGCAACATTCTCTACCTCATAGAAAATACTGTTCATCCATACAGATAAATGAGCAGCCAAAATGGCACGCCCGCGCAAATCCCTGATTTCTCTCGAAACTACGCCCTACTACCATTGCGTCTCCCGCTGCGTACGCCGCGCATTTCTGTGTGGCAAGGATGAGCGCACTGGGCGCTGCTTCGAACACCGAAGGCAGTGGATTGAAAATCGGCTGCTGGAATTGGCCGAGATATTTGCACTGGATATCTGTGCCTATGCAGTCATGAGCAACCACTACCATGTGGTACTGTATATCAACGCTGTGCAAGCTGACGCCTGGACACTACGTGAAGTAGTGGACCGATGGCATCAACTCTGTAAAGGTTCCCCGCTCTCCCAACGTTATGCCCGCAACGAAACCTTGAACGCTGCAGAACTGGCCCAGTTGGAAGAAGTAGCCACAGAATGGCGGGCACGGCTGATGGATATCAGCTGGTTTATGCGGATGCTCAACGAATCCATCGCCCGGCAAGCCAATCAGGAGGATGGCTGCACCGGTCGTTTCTGGGAGGGCCGATTCAAATCCCAGGCTTTGCTCGACGAGCGGTCCTTGGCGGCCTGTATGGCCTATGTAGATCTGAATCCAATCCGAGCCAAAATGGCTGATACACCCGAAACTTCAGACCACACTTCCATACAACAGCGTATTTCGGCGGCTCAGGATGGCAAACAGCCACAGCAGCTCTTTCCCTTCGCTGGTAACCCAAGAGAACCTATGCCAATGGGACTGCCGTTTCAGTTACAGGACTATCTGGAGCTGGTGGACTGGAGTGGCCGCTGCCTTCGTGAAGACAAGCGCGGCGCTATCGACGAACAACTGCCGCCGATTCTCGAGCGGCTGCAGATCGCCCCACGACACTGGCTCTACCTGAGCCGAAACTTCGAAAGCCGCTTCAAGTCTCTGGTTGGTACCGCCCACTCAGTGCGTTCTGCCTGCGAGCAGCTCGGCAAACGCTGGGCGCAGGGTATTCACGACTGCGAGCGATATCTATCTCCCCCGATCACTTCCTAAAATTTTGCCTTTCCTTGAAAAATAATATCGCGGGCTTATGCGAAGGACCGCTGCGCCCCAACAAAACTGTTTGGCGCAATTACACACAGGACTCCGAACCCACTTAGCCAAATAGCACACTTTGGCAACAGCGGACTGAATATGCAGCAACTTTCCCACCAATTTTTCAATTGATGGGTGTCCAATTTTGTTGCGCCATGTCCAATTTTGTTGCGCCATGTCCAATTTTGTTGCGCCTTGGCAACAGCGGACTGCACATGCAGTAGCCTTTCCATCGAATTTTCAATTGATGGGTGTCCAATTTTGTTTTCAATTGGTGGGTGTCCAATTTTGTTTACTTCGAAAGCCGCTTCAAGTCTCTGGTTGGTGCCGCCCACTCAGTGCGCTCTGCCTGCGAACAACTCGGAAAACGTTGGGCCCACGGAATCCGCGACTGCGCGCGCTATCTCTCCCCTCCGACCACTTCCTAAAATTTTTCCTTTCTTTGAAAAATAACATCGCGAACTTCTGCGAAGGACCGCTGCGCCCCAACAAAACTGTTTGGCGCAATTACACACAGGACTCCGAACCCACTTAGCCAAATAGCACACTTTGGCAACAGCGGACTGAATATGCAGCAACTTTCCCACCAATTTTTCAATTGGTGGGTGTCCAATTTTGTTTCCATTGGTGGGTGTCCAATGTTGTTTAGGTGTATGACGGGAAGCTGGTTTTTATGGCTGACTGATACAACAAGCCCCGCAACAGCGGGGCTTGTGCTTATGGATCAGATTGAATGATTTTTTCTTTTTCGGTGTTAAACAACTCTACTGCTTCGGGCATACCATCAAAATAGTCTTCCCAAAATCCCGGCTTAGACCAGGCTTTTGGAGCCAGTTTGAAGTATGACTCAGATTCAAAATCAATAAGCCATCCTGCCGGGATTGTTTTCGTCACCACCTCAAACTGGTTAGCGTCATGATACGCTGGTGTTTGATTATCATCGCCAACAAGCTGAAATTTGACTGGCAGCCCATGCTGCATGTTTATAGACAAAACATGGTAAACCTTGCCAACAGTAAGCCATGAACTGCTATCCAAAGATTCTCCCGTCTGCTCATCGAGCAATTTAATACACTTTACTTTCATCCATTATCCACCAGATTTTGAGTTAAAAATCACTTTGTAATCCTGGCCATAAAATACCTCGCCAGTTTTTGGGTTTTTATAAAAGTGAGTTTGGAAATTCCCTGATGGACTCTGGAAAGTTTCAGTGCTGTATTTGCTGAAACCTTTTGGTATCGCTGGATTATTGATTTCCGATGCAGGAATAATCTCTCGCGAATTCCTCACCGCATCATCTGTTAGATGTCCGCTCTTAGTAAAAGGCGAATTCGCAGATTCAAGGCGCAATTGCTTGGCTAGTTTCGGGCCGTTAGCAATGTTGTCGGCTTCTCGCAGTCCCCCCTTTGTAACCCCCGACCTAAATACCCCCAACGACCTAAATAAGCTCCTACCACTTAGGCCAACGATCGGCAGTACACCCAAAGCCTCACCAGCAACAGCGATAGCTACGCAACCACCGCCTTGATGACGACATTCATTTTGCAGATCTGCGGCTTGTTCAACCGAAATTTCTCCCATCGCTATTGCACGGTCAAAACTGCGAGATCGCACAAAGACCCCTTCAAACGCCAATTGCGTAGGATCATCGGTAAATTGCTCACCGTGAAACACCTCTTGGAATAAAGAGGAGTATTTATTCCCATCTACCAGAAGATGCGCGACTGAGTCTAATGTTACATCAGGTTCAAATCCTCCACCATTCTCACTCGTTCCCTGCGAGGTAATCAGATCCCAGATACTTTCGCCTTCTCGCTTGCTCTCACCAAATGCTCCTGGAACAGTACCTTCCGGTGTCGATATACCGGCAGCACCTGGCTGCGCCCAAAATCCTCCATGATCTGGATTCAACTGCCCCGCATACAGGTCGATATTGCCATTTGAATCTACGTTAACGCCACAAGAGTCTCCACAGAGATCCTTCAAGAATCCTTTTACATCGTCTACCAAATCTCCCCAGCTGTAGTAACCTGTCGGATCCGTCAACGTCAAAGGATTTCCCTTCACATAGCTATAGCGATTATAGCCCTGGGTATCATCCACACCATCGATAAACGAATCCGCCTGTAGGAAACGGCCCAGCTCTGGGTCATATATGCGACCATTCATATGGATAACACCCAGAGCATCCACCATTTCGTGGCCGGTAAAGCCCTTGGTTGTGGTATCCGTCAGACTTTCGAGTAGGCTGTAGTTATCTGCGACAAAATCGCTGATATCGATCGCCTGCCAATCAGCATCCCGGCGTTTACCCCAGGGGTCGAAGGCCATAGTCTCCAGAATATTGCCATTGGCATCCAGCACCACATCGGTGGAGCCGATATGATCCTTCAGCAGATACTGCTCCGTAAAAGACTGCTGGTTGAAGTCTGCGTCCGTCGTATAGGTAAAGACACCGCCGCCCGGCAGGTAACGCTTCCAGCGGTATTTCCCGTCTGAACTTCTATGAATACGTTCTACATTGCCAAGGTATAAGGTTGTAATCACCTCACCGTTAGCACGAGTATCTATCCTCTTATAGCGGGATCTGTCCGGCCCATAGAAAAAGGCAGTTTGATCGTAGCTGCCGGTACTCTTAATCAGCGACGGCTTATCGAAACTGGTATAGAAAAATTCTCTACCTGTACTGTCAGATGTGAGGTTGCCATTGTTGTCATCGTACTCATAAGAAACTGTACCAACTTTGGTCACCGCGTGGGGCTTAGCGCCCTGGTACAAATAGGATATGCCGTCCTTACTCTTGATATTGCCAATACTGTCGTACTGATACTGGGTATTGCTCGCATTGGGATTACAAGCCCCAGTACTGGTGGTGCCCGTATTTACTGCCAGCAGCCGGTTCAGGTTGTCATAGCAAAAGGACTCCTTTTTCGCGGTACGCAGATTATGTCTACTCGTGAGATTGCCAATGGTATCCCAGGTATAGGAAAGCTGCTGAACCGTACCGCCAATCGCTCTACTGGCTTGCTGTGACAGCAGACGGCCAGTCGATCAATAACAACACCTCGGGATATGGTGATACGCCGCCTCGGCATCACTGAGACCAGAAAGACTTAGGCCCGAGCGCGGCGTAGTAGATGGACGGTGGGTTTCTTCTACATCGTCCGCGATGAGTCCCAGCACTCAGGACATGTCGCCGACTTCATCACAACCATACAGACCAGAAAAAGCGTATGACATTGGCCCCAAAACTGTAGGTCGGTTCTTCGCCCGGAGCTATGGCAGTGCCGCTGCCGTGTACGGTGACATCGCGGAAATTCTCGTAATCGAAGTATATGTAGTCCCAGTAGAGACTGAGCGTGTTCTTGCGGTTGAACAGAGACCAGCGGTCCGGCAGTACATAGGAGACACCTATGCCAATTGAGGCATTGCTATAATCGCTCAGTTCTTTATCTCGGGCACGGAAGTTGGTGGCATTCAGATAAGGGAAAAGGTCGCTGTAGAAATCCGCCCCTGTCTGCTTATAAACGCGTGCCTTGCCTTCGAGTATCCACTGATCTTTTTCCTCCAGTGGATGGGTGTAGCGGAACTCGATATTGTCGGCAACGATGCCCCAGCTGTCGGCGTAGCGGCGGTATTCACCTTTAATCGCCGCTCGGTAAGGCAGGTAGTATTTGAAGCGGATTGCAGCCGCATCACTGTTGCGAGTTGACGGGTAGAGTTCCGGTTGGTAACTGAAGCCGCTACCGGAGGTGGGGTCCAAATAACGCACACTGCGGTAGGGGTTATTGAGGAAGCCCTCGTCAGATACAGTTTCCACACTCAACTCGGCGATGAGCTTCTGC
This sequence comes from Microbulbifer thermotolerans, assembly GCF_001617625.1. Taxonomy (NCBI): domain Bacteria; kingdom Pseudomonadati; phylum Pseudomonadota; class Gammaproteobacteria; order Cellvibrionales; family Microbulbiferaceae; genus Microbulbifer; species Microbulbifer thermotolerans. The sequence continues at coordinate 3,642,089 of NZ_CP014864.1, forward strand.
GTTAGTATCTGGTTCCAGCTCAGAGCGTAACGGCGGTGCTCCGCCTCGGCGGCAAAGTTATCGTCGCCGTTGCGGTAAACATCGTCACTGCCGTAACTGACGCGCAGATCCAGTGTGCTGAGATCGCCGAAGAAAGCCTGGCTGACACCGAAGGAAAATGTATTCGCCTCGTAGTCGTTTTCGGAACTATTGGTGTAGGCGACACTGAGTGTGGTCTTATCCACCAGGTAGTCGGCACCGAGGGAATACTCATCGCGCTGTTCGGTATAACGGCTGGCGGTGGCTTGAACATCGATGGATGCGCCGGAAATCATGTCCACATAGTAGTTGGCAGACAGGGACAAGCTGTTGCCCACATTTTTGCGCACCAGGAGTGAAGGCCCGTCAATGGTAACGCCGCCACCACTGTAGGAATGATACATGATGTCGGCACGCTCTTCGGGCAGTACCGCCGCCCAGCCTGCCAAAGGGAAAAAACACAGCAGCGCGCCAGCGAAGTGGCGCAGTGTTTTAGTTACAGCCACAGCCGCCTCCACTTCCGCCTTCCGCGCCGCGGGCCGATTCACGGGCCTCGTACACGTGGTTCATGTATCGCGCCGCGACCGGGTCCCGCTCGAAGCCCATGATTGGATCGGCCAAATAATGGCGCTCGTAGGGCGCCACCCAGGGAGTTACCGAGCAGCCGCTAATCAGCAGTGCACTACAGAGCAGGATCAGTGCGCGAACCATGGTTACTCCCGGATCAGTTCCTTAATGATTTTTTTGTAGGCGGCCAAGTCACCGTCGCGGTAGCCGCGGTGTATATGGCGCACATTGCCGTCGCGATCGATAAACACCGAGCTGGGCATTGCGTCTATGCCGTACTTCTTGCTGACTTCACCGGCGCTGTCGAACAGGATGGGGAAATCCACCGGGATTTTCGCCAGCATTTTATTGGCATCGGCCCGGTCGGAATCCACATTCACGCCCCAAACCTGAAAACCGGCCGCTTCATAGCGGGCATGCAGCTCGTCCAAGAGCGGCATTTCCTGGCGACAGGGGCCGCACCATGAGGCCCAGAAGTTCAGCATGATCACTTCCCCGCGCTGCTCTGCCAAACGCAGGTTTTTGCCTTTGTTGGAGGCGAGGGTAAAGTCAAACGAGGGCTCGGCGGCCAAAGCAAATTGAGAGGAGATAATCAGAGCCAAAGCAGCTAATAATCTAAGCATTGTTATCACCTTTTTATTGGTCGTATCAAGTCAGAAAAAAATAGAAAATCCGAGCTGCGCGGATAGGTTGTTGGTTGTCTGCAGCTCGCCGAAAATCTCGTGTTCAAAAACGTGATCGCGGAAGTCGAGACGCAGCGCCAACCAATCGCTCATCAGTACCCGCGCACCTACGCCGAAGTTGTAAGTAAAGTGCTCCTCATCGGCGAAGGAGGTATTACCCACGCCGCCGATCAAATAGAGGCTGCTATTGAGCGCCCAGTCGTCAAAAATAAAATACTCTCCCGGAAACAGGTTCCAGCCCAGGGACAGGTTGTAATAGCTGAGTGTACGCTGCTCTTCTGTCAAAAGCGGTGCCGAGCCGCTCAAACGTTCGAAACTGGACTCGCCCAATTCTGTTTCGCCATAAGCGGCCTCCATAAAGAGGTCTTCATTGATATGGTAGGCGAGGGCTGCTCCGGTGAGGCTGTTAGAGCCGAAGTCCTCCACATTGATGATGCCGCCGAATGCGGACAACTCGATATTTTCAGTATCGAGTTTTGCCTCGCGGATTTCACGACGCTCTAAGTCTGGTGAGATAATTTCACCGAGAACATCGTCGCCTTCCTGCGCTTTGGCACCGGCGGAAATGGACAGGGCGGCAGCCGCTGCGGCTACAAATATACGTCGAATCCGAGCTTCCACTCGACTATCTCCTGATTTTCGTCCCGCGATGTAAGCAGGTAGTGATTGGCATACTCCGCGCGCAAGGCAAAGCGGCGGAACAGATAGGCTTTCACCCCCAGCCCGGTCAGCATGGCGGTATCCTGGCGATCTTCTGTGGCAACAATAGTCGCGTTGGGGGAAGTGATGTTAACGCCAGCACCGAGCATAAAATAGGGGGACAATTTCCAGCGCGGGAATGGTTGGTGCAGTACCGCCACCTGATACGTCTGGCTGTCGGAGAAGTTGCCGACCGCCTGGGTTGCCCGCAGTTCGGCAGAGAGGTTGGCGGTAAAGCGGTAACCGAGATTGACCCCCATGGAGTCGGCACCGGCAAAGTCTCCGTAGGTAAAGCCCAGATGGAAATTCTGCGCGTTTACGTCGCGGAAATCCGGCAAGTGAACCCGCACCAGCTCCCCGTCCGCACCGTAAATTTCATCCAGGTCGGCAACGCGTACCCAACCGGTCTTGTTTCTGTGAAGGTAAACCTTGATCCAATCGGTCCGGCGTTTCAGCAGCCACATCTCCTGGCCGTACTCGGCCACGTGAAAAATGGGGTAGCCGCGCCCCGGTCCGGTGTAAATATTCACGTAGGGAGAACCGACAGTGACCCGCTCGGCGTCGTCCGGCACCCCCTCCGGCGGTGAAACCTCGGCCGCCGCCCTGTTGCCAATCAGCAATAGGGCGGCACACAACAAATAGATACAGAAACGAAAACTCACCATGAATCAATTTTCCGGTGCGGCAAAAGGATCGTTATAGTATTGCGCACCGATATCCAGCCACTCGGAGATCAGTTTCAGCTCCGCGGGGTCGAGATAATCGGCGTGGGCCGCGCCCGGTGCAAAAATATCAAAGAAACGGCTGTTACGGGCGGAGCCGCCCATCAGCCTATCAACCTCAACGGTAACCATAACCGGAATCGGATTGCCATCGCTATCCAAAACTAAATTTCCATCCTCGTCTGTTTCGAATACCGGGTTACCGTTGCCGTCAACTTCCTGCACCTGCCTTGGCAACAGGGCACCATCCACCAGATCCAACACCGGGCTATCGAACAGTAATTCCGAGTAGGAAGCCAGCCAGTCGGCATTGACGGAGGAAACCGCGTCGCTCAGATCCAACTGCCCGGCGGGGACCTGCAGCATACCGGCGGCATCGCGGGTGGAGTGGCAAGTCACACAGGTGCGGTCTTCAATCACCGCCCCACCCGCGTCGGTAATCTGACGCGCCCGTTCCCAGATCGGCTGAATATGCTCCGGGTAGTGGATGACGGTACGGCAGTGGCCGCCCCAATCGGTCAGGCATGTGAGGGGAATGGGCACCGGGGTCTCCAGATCCTGATAGGAAATCAGGGTGCTCGGGTCCTTGGCACGCACAGCGGGATCTGTCCACAGATCGCTGAAGTTGAGATCCCCCTCCAGTTGCGCTTCGCCGGAAATACGCGCCAGCACTTGGGCCATGGTCTCGCCCATTTCCGCCAGTAGCGCAGGCTCAGTATTCGGGAAGGGCGCAGCGGAGGTGGAAGCACCCGGCCAGGCGGATTCCGGTTCCTTGTCTGGGCGGCCGTGGGGGACTTCACTGTCGGCGGTGTGGCAGCCGTTGCATTTGCGCACTTCACCAGCGCGCAGTTGCAGCCAGCTGCGGTGGCGGCCGCCGATACGGCGGCCGTCCGCATCCACAACGGAAATCGCCAGCGGCATATCCGCCGGCAGTTGCACCCGCACGGAGCCATCCGGCTGTATCGGCGTGTAGCCGAGGATTTCGCGCATACCAGTGGCGCGACTGCGACCAAAGGCAGAGCGGTCAAACTCCAGTGTATCGTCATCCGGAATACCCACCGCCTTGACCACACGCAAAAAGCGCGCGGGGCGCTCTTCGGCTGAGGTAATCGCCGGATCGGCCACATCGGCGATGCCGACAACATCCTCGCCGTCAAAATCATAGACGCTGCGGATATCGAGAATGCCGACACCGGCATCCACAAGGTCGCCGTCGATATCGATCCCCGGCACCGGCTCGGGAATATAGGCGGGCTCGGTGCGCGGTTCCAGAATCGCGCCCTCGGAAATCATTTCCCCCTCTTCCGCGACGACAATCGGCAGTTGGGTACCCTCGCTATAGTCGTAAATCCACAGCCCATAGAGCGGGTCCGCCGGTACCACTTCTTCCTGGCTCAGCCACTCCTCGGTGCAGGGGCGCGGCAGTTCCGTGTCCATCTCCAGTACCCGGCACTCGCTCCAGCTGACCAGCAGACGGCTGGTGCCGTCGTAAAAAGGCCATACGGAAGCGAAAAGGCCGTTTGCCGACAGGCCGCCGTGGGTGATGATTTCCTTCAGGGAAATGGAAGATTGCCCCACCAGCTCACCTTCTCCCTCTGGCTCGCTGAAGGCTTCTGTGTAGTTAACGCTGTCGATCGCCACCAGATCGCCGCCATAGCTGGTGCCTTCCGGCGCGCGCAGGGTGATCAACAGGCGCCCATCGGGCAATTCCCGAGGCCTGACAAAAGCTGCTTCGGTGCGCTCGCCCTCCTCGTTTTCACTACCGGTTTCCTGGCTGTGATAACCGTAGTGAAAGGCCAGGTCAGTGCCGTCTGGTTCGATGGTATAGAGACTGTGTCGATTGACACCGCCCATATTGTCCCAGCGGTTGAACAAGATACGACCGTCGTTCAGCACCGTTGGAAAAAGGTCGTGGCTCTGATTAAAGGAGATTTGCTGTATATCGCTGCCGTCTGCTTCCATCACGTGCAGCACAAACGCCTCGCTGTCGAGATCTTCCCGCAGGGAGGAAAACTGCGGCTTGTTGTCGTCCAGTAGCAAAGCGCGGGAGCGGCGCTGGCGGGTGGATGAGAAAACAATGCGGCCGTCGGGTAAAAATGCCGGTGCTACGTCCTGCCCTTCCTCCGCGACCAGATCCGATTCGATCACTCGTCTCAGTTCATCGGCTTCCCGGTCGTAGAGCCAGATATTCCAGGTAGGCTGCTCATCTTCATCGGCATCCTCAATTTCCGGTGCGCGCATCGCGAATACCAGGCGCTGGCCATCGGCGGAAATGTTCAGATCCTTGACGTCGTAGCTGCCATCGAATATCCCGGCGGTCAGCACCGTCTCCGGTGCACTCGGCGTCGCCCGGTCTTTCAGCACCAGTTCGGCGCCGGGGCTGAAGTCGGCTGGCGAGTAGATATCCTCTTCCACCAGCGCGCCCTCATCATCCTGGGGAAGCTGGCGACGCACAAAAACGATGGGGTAGTCGATCACAACCGGATCTTCGGCCTGTTCGCCACCGGAAGAATCCCCCCCTCCGCCACTGCAGGCGGCCAGCAACAGCAGAGCCGGCAGTGTACGCAAATGTTTCATCTCTGTTTCTACCCGCTATGATTAATTCCGGCACGGTGAATCGCCGGCACATGATAATCTCTGCGCATTACCTTTCCGCGCCGCGCCATTTTCTCAAGGCGTACACAAAAAGTTTGCCAACTGGGACGCACTTTTCGGAAGTGGGTCTGACAATAGACTGTTCACCTCTTAGTATTCAGTGCTCATACCTTATGTGGTCACACTAGATTAATAAATCGATGAATACTCAACCACTTCGACCGCACACAGCCCGGTCTCTTGTCACAGGTATCCTGTTCGGCGCCAGCCTGCTCAGCGCCGCCGCCAGCGCAGCACCCCAAGATCAGGCGCTGCAGGTTTACAGCCGCATTGCCGGCGTCAAGCCATCCGCGGAAACGCTCGTCGAACTGGCGGACGAGGATCTCGCCACCGTCGCCTACGCGGCGATGGAGGACGACGCCTTCTACAATGTCACCTTGAAAAATCTCGCCACTCCCTGGACCAACCGCGAACAGGATGTCTTTGCGCCTCTGAACGACTACACGGCGACGGTCATCGGCATGGTGCGCGATGATGTGGATTTCCGCGAGGTTCTCTACGGAGACATCCTCTACACCGGCAACGTATCCGGCCTGCCGCCCTACAGCAACAGTAACAACGACCATTACGAGGCACTGGAAAACGGGGGCTACTCGCTAAAGGACAATCTGGTGCGCAACACCCAGTCATCGGTTACCGGCCTGCCGGCCGAGGCCACCGCGGGCGTTATCACCAGCCGCGCCGCGGCAAAGTCTTTTTTTATCGCCGGCACAAACAGAGCCATGTTCCGCTTTACCCTGGTAAACCACCTGTGCCGCGACCTGGAACAGGTGCACGATACGTCGCGGCCATCGGACCGCATCCGCCAGGATGTGAGCCGCAGCCCCGGTGGTGACAGCCGGGTATTTCAGAACAACTGTATCGGCTGCCACAGCGGCATGGACCCAATGACTCAGGCTTTTGCCTACTACGATTTCACCTACGACGCGGATACCGATCCGGAAGGGGAAAACGGCCAACTGGATTACAACTCGGCTGGTGAAACGGACCCCATCACCGGCAGTCGTGTAAAGGCAAAAAACCATATCAACAGCGCCAACTTCCCCTACGGTTATATCGTGCCCGACGACCGCTGGGACAATTACTGGCGCGAGGGGCCAAATATGTACCTGGGCTGGAGCAGCTCTCTGCCCGGCGGCGGCTACGGAGCAAAATCCCTCGGCGAAGAGCTGGCCAACAGCCGCGCCTTTGCCGAGTGTCAGGTCACCAAAGTATTCCGTCAGGTGTGCCTGAGGGAACCGGAAGATGCAACCGACCGCACACTGATCGATACCGTTGCGGATGATTTCAGCAGCAACGGCTACAGCCTCAAACAAGTCTATGCGGATACCGCTGTTTACTGTGCGGGGGAATAAGTGATGGCTTTCAGAAAAACCTCCGGTAGTTACCGCGCTTTTTTTCGCGCTTCGTCCTCTCTGGGTATATTCCTCGCCGCCACAATACTCAGCGCCTGTAGCGGCGGCAGCGGCCAGGAAACCGAAGAACAACCCAACACCAATCCCGGCAGCGGCGGCGCCAGCTATTCCGGCCCGGCTCCGGAAACGGAAGATGTACAGCAGTATAAGTTTTACATCTGGGACAATCTGGCAGCGGACAACCGCTGCGGCGGCTGTCATATTGAGAATAACCAGAGCCCGCGCTTCGTGCGCGGCGACGATATCAATATCGCCTACAACGAAGGCCGTGAACTGATAAACCTGTCGCAACCGGCGGAGTCGCGCCTGGTGACGAAAGTTGCCAGTGGGCACAACTGCTGGCTGGCCAGTGCCAGCGCCTGTGCGGAGATTATCACCAACTATATCGAGGACTGGGCGCAGGCCAGTGGTAGTTTAAAAAATACCATACAGCTAACTGAGCCCGTGGAACGCACGGTAGGCGAGAGCAAAAGTTTTCCCGCAGACGGCGGCAACTTTTCCACCACCGTCTACCCTCTGCTGCGGAATTACTGTGCCAGCTGCCACAGTGAAGATGCCGGCACGGCGCAACAGCCCTATTTTGCCAGTGAAGACATCAACCAGGCCTACGAAGCGGCCAAGAGCCGCATGAACCTGGACAACCCGGCGGCATCCCGCTTCACCGTGCGCCTAGGAGAAGAGTTCCACAACTGCTGGAGCGACTGTGAAGACGATGCAGTTGAGATGACAGCGGCTATCCAGGCTTTCGCCGACGCCATACCACTGACCGCAGTGGACCCCGACTGGGTGATCAGTAAGGCACTGCTGATGACCGACGGCGTTGTTGCCAGCAGCGGTGGCCGCATTGAGAACAACGCTATCGCCCTCTACGAGTTTAAAACCGGTAGCGGCACCACCGCCTTCGACACCTCCGGTGTCAATCCCGCCATCGACCTGACCCTGACCGGTGATTACGAATGGTTGGATTCCTGGGGCGTTCAGCTCAAGGGCGGCAAGGCCCAGGGCGCCACTGCCACCAGCCGCAAGCTGTACGACACACTGACCGCCACCGGCGAATACACCATCGAGGCCTGGGTGGCCCCGGCGAATGTTTCCCAGGAGGGTCCGGCGCGCATCGTCAGCTACTCTGGCGGCAACGATATTCGCAATTTCACCCTCGGCCAGGTGGAATATAGCTACACCTTCCAAAACCGCAGTGACAGCACCGATGCAGACGGTATGCCGATGCTGGCTACGGAAGATGCGGCCCAGCGCGTGCAGGCAACCCTGCAACACGTGGTCGCCACCTACGACCCCATCGACGGCCGCAAACTGTATGTCAACGGCGAGTACACCGGAGACGCAGACCCAGCCGAAGCGGACCTCCTCAGCACCTGGGACGACACTTTCGCACTGGTTCTGGGCAGCGAGGTGTCCGGAGACAATGTGTGGGAAGGCTCGGTTCGCCTGCTGGCGATCCACTCCCGCGCTCTTTCCCCGGAGGATATCCTCACTAACTACGAAGTGGGCGTGGGCCAGAAATACCTGCTGCTGTTCAAGGTGGAGGAGCACACCGGCATACCGAAAAGCTACGTGATGTTCACCGTGCAGCAGTTCGACAACTACGGCTACCTGTTCAGTGAACCCACCTTTATCAGCCTGGACGAAAACGCCGATCCCACCGGTATTGCCATCGAAGGCATGCGCATCGGCATCAACGGGCGCGAGGCGGAGGTGGGCCAAGTGTGGGCGAAGCTCTCCACAACGATCGACGACAGCTATGTGCCGGGCGCCGGGCAGAAACTGTCCCGACTCGGCACCATCGTCACCCTGGATAAAGGGCCCGACTACGACGAATTCTTCCTCACTTTCGAGCGCCTTGGCAGCGCGACCTTTAGCCGCGTGGAACCCACACCGACGCCGCCCGCCGAGCCGGCGGATCTGGACCCGCAACCCAGGATCGGTCTGCGCCGCTTTGAACAGATACACGCAACCCTGTCCAAAGCCACCGGGGTATCCAGAGCTCATCCCGATGTCCTCGACACCTGGGAGACCATCAAGCGCCAGCTGCCGGTGGAGAGCGATATCCGCGGTTTCCTGGCCGCGCAGCAGATGGGTATCACCCAGCTGGCGGTGAAATACTGCAGCGTGCTGGTGGATTCAAGCAGCCTGCGCAGCAGCTACTTCCCCGGCTTCGACTTCAGCGCGCCCATCGGCAGCGCCTTCGATACCGCCGCCAAGCGCGCGCAAATTATCGACCCATTGATCGAGCACCTGCTCGGCCACGAGATGACCTGGCCCGACGGCAACCACTCGCAGTTGGCGGTTGCACCGGACCTGACCGAAGTGGAAACCGAGCTGAATAACCTGATCGACAAGATGGAAAACTGCAGCGGTGACTGCGGCAACCGCACTGAAACCACGGTCAAGGCGGTGTGCGCCGCGGCCATGGGCAGTGCGATGACACTGATTCATTAATTGCGATCGGATACCGATCCCAAAGCAGAGAGGGCCTGTCACAACAGGCCCGCGCAATACCCAATCACCGCCACCGCGGATGCAAAAATCCGGACAGCAACTATGAGCAAGAAAAAACACTTTGATCTGGACCAGCCCCTGCGCCATCCTGACCACCGCCGACCGACAACCCGACGCGAATTTATCGCCCAGGGCTTTCGCGCCGGCTTTGCTACCGTACTCGGCGGTTCGGTTTTCAGCCTGTTCGCCAACCCACGGCAAGCGCAGGCTGCGCTTTCCGATGACCTTCAGGATATGCGCAACGTATGTGGCCTCGATGGCAACGGCGAGTCCAAAATACCCTTTATTTGCTTCGATCTAGCTGGCGGTGCCAATATCGCTGGCTCCAATGTGTTGGTAGGCAAACAGGGGGGGCAACTGGATTTCCTCAGTACCGCAGGCTACGTCAAGCAAGGGCTGCCCGGTGACATGGCGCCTTCGGTAAGCAACACTCTGATCAATACCGATCTGGGCCTCGCCTTCCACAGTGACAGCGCCATGCTGCGCGGTATCCTCGACAAAATCGCCGCCGGTACCGCCGCGGCCACCAACGGCGCCGTAATTCCAGCGCGCTCAGAAAACGACACCGGCAACAACCCCCACAACCCCATGTACGGCATCAACAAAGCCGGCGCCAACGGTGAACTGCTTGCCCTGATCGGCTCCAGCAGCAGTGAATCCGGCGGCAACTCCCAGGCACCGGCATCGATGATTGATCCACAGGTGCGCCCCACCAAAGTGGACCGCCCCTCCGATGCCACCGGTCTTGTGGACGTGGGGGACCTGGTCGGCCTGCTGAGCCAGGAAGATACGGTGGCGGTTATGGAGTCCATGTACCGCATCTCCGACTCCAAGCTCAAGCGGGTCAACACCCAGGTCACCGCCGATGCCACTATCAAAGAAATGGTGCGCTGCGGCTACCTGAAAAGCGCCGATATGGCCGACCGCTTCGGCAACCCCAATATTCTCAACCCGGAAGCAGACCCGGATATCGTTGGACCCGCGGGGATATTTACCAGTGCCGAGTTCAACAACGACCGAGAATTCCGCAAGACCGCTTCGGTCATGAAGCTGGTAATCGACGGTTACGCCGGCGCCGGCACTATCACCATGGGCGGCTACGACTACCACACCGGTGACCGCGCCACCGGCGAAATCCGCGACCTGCGCGCCGGCCGCTGTATCGGCGCCTGCCTGGAATATGCCGCGCGCAAATCAAAACCGTTAATGATCTACATCTTCAGCGACGGCTCGGTATCCTCCAACGGCATGATCGACGACTCCCCCGACGGCCGCGGCAAAGGTGTCTGGACCGGTGACAACCAGCAAACTGCGGCTTCATTCTTCCTGGTCTACAACCCAACAGGCCGACCGCAACTGCTCGGCGGCTCCGCCGACGAACAAGCGATTCACCAGCAACTCGGCTACATGCGTGCCTCCGGAGATGTAGAAACGGCGTCCAGCCCGGCGGCAAACAATGTTAACCTGCTGGTGGAGACGGTGGTGTTGAACTATATGGCGCTGCACGGTGAGCAAGGCAATTTTGCCAGTCTCTTCCCCAGCCACGGCCTCGGTAACGCCACCCTGATGGACGCCATGACCGCTTTTGAACCGATTGTTTAATGACCAGAGTTTTTCAATATTTATTGCTGTGCTGTGCCCTCTTGCCCTATGCGACGCCGTCGCTGGCGGAATGGCACTATGAAAAACAGGCCATTATGGGCACCGAGGTGTCGGTGCAGCTATGGCACGAAGACAGCCAACAGGCTGAGCAATTGATCGACCAGGTCATGGCGGAATTCCGCCGCCTGGACGACGAGCTGTCCCCTTTCAAACCTACAAGCGAGCTTTCGCGGGTCAACCGCGAAGCCGCTAAGGGACCGGTAAAAATCTCCGCGGAACTCACAGCGCTGATCGACAAATCCCTCTGGTACAGCGACCTCACCGGCGGCGCCTTTGATATCAGCTTTGCCACCCTTGGCAAACACTACGATTTCCGCAACAAACAACGGGCCGACGAGCAGCTGACCGAGTCACTGCTGGAAGCGCTGAACTACCGCCACCTGCACCTCGATAAAAACACGCACACTCTGCGATTTGGTCACGAAAAGACAAAAATCGATCTGGGGGGCATTGCCAAGGGCTACGCGGTGGACAGAGCCGTTGCCATTCTGAAAGCGGCCGGCGTCTGCTGTGCCAGTGTCAGCGCTGGTGGCGACTCGCGCATGATCGGCGACAAACGCGGCCGACCCTGGCTGGTGGGCATACGTCACCCCCGCGACAAAAGCAAGAATGCGGCGGTGATTCCCCTGACAGATACCGCCATTTCCACCTCCGGTGACTACGAACGCTATTTTATCGACGACAGCAACACCCGCGTGCACCACATATTCAACCCGGCCACCGGAAAACCCGCGGACACCACTGCCGGTAGCAGCGATAAGCTAATCAGTGTCAGTATTATCGGTCCGCGCGGTTTCGACACCGACCCCCTGTCCACCAGCGTCTTTGTACTGGGCAAAGAAAAAGGTCTGGCACTGATCGACCGGCTGCCGGGTTTCGAGGCAGTAGTCATCGACAGTAACAGGCGCCTCTACTTCAGCCGCGGCCTGGACAACCCGCAATCGGCCAACGCAAATCCATAACCCATTGTCATCATAAGAAAATTGCCAACCGGATCACGCCAGTTACATGATCCCCTGAGATAATTTACATCGTGCACTCCCGTATCAGGATTGGGCGCAACGGATTGGCTGCTGATACTCTCCTGCTGGCGTAGGGCCTGTCTCCCGGCCCTGATAACACAATGCGACAAGACAGGCCAAAAAGATGAAGTATTCAATCAGTGACAGCGACGCCGTCAACAGTGCCGAGAGCGCACCATACGCAAGAGGGCAAGACCCTTGCGCTGCAAAACAACCCGCGCTGGACCAGTAAAGTTATAGAGACTGGGCACCAACATAAAAACACAACGGATTTCCACGATAATTGCCTGCCAACAGGCCGTAAAACATTCTTGAGAAGACCGCACATGCGACGCTGTATCCAATTTCTGTTTTCTTGCCTCACTCTTTGCTCGGGTATTGCGGGCGCTCCAGTAGTCGCCGGGGAGGACACCTTTCCCGCCGATAAGCTGGAAGATCTCAAACAAAATGTGCTGAAACTGAACCGGGACCTGCTGATCCTCGAAGAAGACCTGCTCTACCCGGCACAGAGCCAAGTGGCCTTTTACGTTTCCGTCGACGTGGGAGAGTATTTCAAGCTGGATGCGGTCAAACTGCATATTGATAACAAACTCGTCGCCAGCCACTTGTACACCGACCACCAACGCAGTGCGCTGATCCGCGGCGGTATACAGCCCCTCTACAAAGGCAATCTGAAATCCGGCGACTACACCATCTCCGCCTTTTTTACCGGCATAGGCCCGCAAGGGCGCGAATACAAGCGCGCGGCCACGCTGGAACTGGAGAAAACGGATGAGCCGGCAGTGATAGAACTGCGCATCGCCGATGCCAGCGGCAAGCAGCAGCCGGAATTCGAACTGGTGCAGTGGCCGGCCCCCTGATTCACCATGCTGTACCGACCTCTCTCCCGCGTTTTTTCCCTGACAGCGGCCCTGCTCGCCGCTGCGGCCCCGCTCGCCGCCGAGGCGCCGAAAAAGTACTCGCAGGCGCAAGACATGGCCTACGGAGCCGTCCTCTACGAATATTTTCAGGGCAACTATTTCGACGCGCTCAGCACACTGCTGGTGGCCCGCGAGCGCGACGCCATCAAAGTGCACAGTGACAACGCCGCCTTAATCGAAGGCGGTATCAGCCTCGGCTTCGGCCTGCGCCAACGCGCGGCGACGCTGTTTGAGCAGCAGTTGCAAAACAGTGACGGCGACAGCGAGACCGATGCGCGCCTCCGCCGCGTGGCCTGGCAGAAGCTGGCGGAACTCAATTACCTGCAAGGCGATTGGCCGCTGGCCGCCGAGCAGTTGCAAAAATCCGGCGCCGCATCCGAGTCCGGGCTGGAATTGAATCTGGCCCTGCGGCGGGGCGATTTTGCCGCGGCGGAAGTAGCGCTAAAGGCGAAATCACTATCTCTCGAACAGCGGGTGCTGGGTAATATCAACCTGGCGGCGGCCCTGGCGAGGGAGGGACAACTGTCCGCCGCCGCGGCGCGCTACACCCAGGCAGCCAAATTGGCGCGGCGCGGTGACGACTCCGAGGAAATGCGCGTACTGGCCGACAAGGCGTACACCGGTGCCGGCTACGCCTATGCATTGCAAGAGCAACACAGCGAAGCGATGGAAGCCTTCCGCCAAGTGCGCCTGCAAACCCCCTGGGCCCGCCGGGCTTTGCTGGGACTGGGCTGGTCGGCCATCAACAGCGGGCAATACAAAGCCGCGGTCGACGCACTGCAATACCTGGTAGACAACCACGGCGACTCCGCAGCCGCGCGCGAGGCCATGGTGGCCCTGCCCTACAGCTACGAGCAGCTCCAGCGCCCGGGTAATGCCCTGGCCGCTTACCACAGCGCCGAGCAGCATTACCACGCGGTGCTGACCGAACTCGAGCAACTGCAAAACAGCATAGCGTCGACAGAGTTCGCCGCCGCAGACGGTGTCGCGCAGCGCTATGGCTGGCTACAGCTGGCGGAAGCGCCGCCGCTGGTACAAGACAACCGCCGCTACCTGCGCCCGATACTACAAAGTGACAAGTTTCAATTGCGCCTGTCGGAACTGCGAGACCTGCGCCAGCTTTCACAGGTGATTGAAGCTTGGCAGGAAAAACTGCCGCATTTCGCACACCTGATCGACGCGCGTGCGCAGCGCCACCAGACCATTGTCGAGAACTACCACAGCGCCCAGTTCGACCAACAAATGCAAATCGCTGAACAGCAGTATCACCAGCTGGACGAGTTCCTGGGCCGCATCGAAAAAGACCGCGACGGCCTGGCCCTTCTGGCCGCGCAAGAGAGCGAAGACAGCGAAATGCTGTCACTGCTCAGGCGCGCCGAAGAAAATTACAAAGTATTGGAAAAGGCCGGTAGAGCGCGGGAAAGTCAGGGAAAAACGCTCGCCCGCGCGCGCGGCATCCTGCTCTGGCAGGCGAGTGAAGACTACCACCACAACCTGTGGCAACAGCGCAAACAGCTGCTCAAACTGGACGAACAACTGCACCAGGCAGAGCGCCAGCGCCGCAACACCGACCTCGTCGCCCGGCGCGCGCCCCAATTGAACCGACTGCATGCGCAGGTCTCCGAAGCGGGGCCACAGCTGAGCGCACAGCGCGCGGCTATCACCAGAGCCGCCGATCTGATTGAAGCCTCCATCCGCAAAGACGTGATCGCCGAACTGCAGCGGGAACGCTCCCAGGTTCAGCAGTACATGGCCCACAGCCGGTTGGCCATTGCGCGCCTGCAGGACGCGGCCATGCAGGCCGGGCCCGCGGCCGAGACACAGGAGGGCGGCGAAGATGAATAGATTGCGCTGGCGCGAAAAATTCGTGCGCAAAAAACTGCTGGCGCTGGCCGTCTGTTGCAGCGCCGCCTCCTGTAGCAACAACGCCGTGCAGACACTCGCTGACCTGCCGGGTGCCGAGTTGCCACCGGCGCAAAGCGTCGAAGTGCCGCAGGTGGATATCGCCGCGCTGCAACAGAGCTACCGCCAGGCCCTGGAGAGCAACCGCGACCCACAAACCCAGCGCCGCATCCGCCTGCGCCTGGCGGATCTGGAAATGGAGCGCCTGGAACAGCAACAGGCAGAAAACCCTGATGTTGCCGTTTCCTATAGCAGTGCCGTGCGCCACTACGAACAGCTGGCACAGGAAATGCCCGGCGACGACTATATCCTCTACCGGTTGGCACGGGCACGGGCACTGGATGGCCAACCGCAGGATTCGCTGCGCGCGCTGGAAAAAATCGCTGCAACAGCACCGGAATCGCCGTTTATCACTGAAGTACTGTTCCGCCGTGGCGAAGCCGCCTTCAACCGCCAGGATTACACCGCAGCCGCGCGGGATTTCCGCACACTGTTAGAGCGGGGCGACAGTCCCTTCGAAGACAATGCGCGCTACATGCTCGCCTGGTCCGAGTTCAAATCGGCAAATTACCGCACATCCACATACACCTTCCTGGAACTGCTGGACGTATTGCACCAGCGGGCGCCGTTTGAAGAACTTCCCCAGGGACAAAAGCGTCTCGCGGAAGACAGCCTGCGCGGACTCGCCCTCAACTTCAGCTACCAGGGCGGCGCCGAGGTCATCGAATCCTACAGCGGCGAAGGGGAGCCGCGCCCCTATCAGCACCATCTGTACCGCGCCCTGGGGGACTGGTACCGGGAAAAAGAAAGGTTCCGGGACAGCGCCGACACCTACCTGACCTACGTCGAACAGTATCCACAAAGCGCGGAGGCACCGGCGCTGCACCTGTCCGCGGTGGAGACACTGCAAAGCGCCGGTCTGGACGGCGAAGTGTTGCCGGCCAAGCGGGAATTTGTGCAGCGCTACGGCATCCGCAGCCAATACTGGCAATCGGCGGACGAAGCGCAAAGGGAAAAACTGCGCGGCTGGCTGCAGCCGTGGCTGGAAGAGCTGGCCAAATACGACCACGCCCGCGCCCAGGCTCTCACCGCCCAGGCGGAAAAAATCCCTGCGCGCAAGGCGCGGGAAAAACAGCAGCTTGAAGAAGACGCGCGCGGCGCTTACATGGCCGCGGCGGAGCTCTACCGCCAATACGCGGATACCTTTCCCGAAGACCCGAGCACACCGCCGCTGGTATTCCTGATGGCGGAGTGTCTGGAACAGGCCGGCGACTACGCCGGCGCCTGGCTCGCCTACAGCCAGGTGGCCTGGACCTACGGCGACAAAACCCACGGCGCCGAAGCCGGCTACGCCGCGATTCTCACTTCCGCCCAGGTACAACAGCAACTGGACGGCAATGAAGACCCGGAAGTGGTCAACTTGTGGCGCGACCGCAATATCGAATCCGGCCTCAAATTTGCCGACAGCTGGCCGCAAGATCCCCGCGCTCTGCCGGCGCTGCTGGTGGCCGCCGACAAACTGCTGCAACAGTCCCGCTATCAGGAAGCCATCGCCGCCGCGGGCAAAGCCGCCCAGTGGCAGCCGCCGCCCAACGGCCAGCAGCAACTGAATATCGCCATGATTCTCGGCCACAGCCAGTTTGAACTCGGCAACTTTGCCGAGGCGGAACAGGCCTACAGCCGCGCCCTGCAACTGGCCGGAACAGATACCGCCATTCGCAATAACGCACAGGAACGGCTCCAGGCGGCGATATACCGCCAGGCGGAGTTGGCAATGGCCGAAGGACCCAGCGAAGAAGGGCTCGCGCACCTGCTGCGCATCCGCGACAGCGGCCGCACCGAGATCGCCGCAACCGCCCAGTACGATGCCATCAACCATCTCATTGAGCTGAAGCGGTGGCAGCAGGCCAGTGCCGAACTGGCGGACTTCCGCAAATACTACCCAGGACACCGGCTGACACCGACCCTGGCCGCCAAGGCCGTGGTCATCTTCCGCGCCCTGGAAATGCCCAGCGCCGCCGCTGGCGAGCTGCTGCAACTGGCGCAGAGCGATCCGGACGGCGCCGTGCGCCGCCAGTCGCTGTACATGGCCGCAGAAAGTTTCCAGGAGGCCGGTGATCAGCGCCAAGCTATCGATGCCTATCAGCGCTACATCAAGCAATGGCCGCAGCCGGCGGAAGAGAATCTCGAGGCCCAATACCAGCTGGTGCAACTTTTCGCCGCGAGCGGACAAGCGCGCGAGCGCAACGCCTGGCTGCAAAATCTGGCCGGCAACAAAGTTGAGTCGCCGCGCGGTCGCTACCTGGCCGCCTACGCGCAGAGCGAACTGGCGGATCAAAGCTATCAATCCTTTGCCGCCATGCGGCTGCAGCTGCCGCTGAAGAAAAGCCTCGCGGCCAAGAAACGCGCGATGGATACCACAGTCGCGGATTACCGCAAAGTGCTGCAATTCAATATCGCGGAGTTCACAACCCTCGCTAACTTCCGCCTGGCAGAAGTCTACCGCCAGCTGAGCCGCGATCTAATGGAGTCACAACGCCCGACCAATTTGAATGAATTGGAGTTGGAGCAGTATGAAATTCTGCTCGAGGAACAGGCCTATCCCTTTGAAGAAAAGGCAATCGAACTGCATGAGGCCAATATCCGCCGCACTGGTGAAGGCATCTATGACGACTGGGTAAAACGCAGTTTCGAATCCCTCGGCAACCTGCTGCCGGCACGCTACAAGAAACAGGAAACAACCCTCGCCTGGAGCGAGGCATTGCACTGACATGCAAATAAAAAAAGTGACAAAAAGAGGCATTAACTATCCGCTGCTCGCGGCGATAACAGTATTACTTGCCGCTTGTGCCTCCGGCCCGCAACAAACCGCGGAAATTTCCGCGGGCGGGCCCAGCGCCAACCCCTATCTGTCCCAGGCCCGAAAAGCGCCGGCGGCAGCGCGGGAAGGAATGGAAATTGCAAGGCGAGCTTACGAGGCCGGTGATATGGCGGCAGCGGAAACCCAGCTGATGCAAATTACCGAACGCTGGCCCGAGCTGTCCGGTCCCTGGCTCAATCTCGGCATAGTGCAGAGCCGCGCTGGCAACGCGGAGGCGGCGGAGGCCAGCTTGCGCCAGGCCATCAGCGTCAATGACCTGAATGTCTTTGCCTGGAATCAGCTGGCCGCGCTGCTGCGCGACGCTGGCCGCTTTGATGAAGCCTTGCAGTGTTATCAAGAGGCATTGGCGCGCTGGCCGGATTACAGCGATGCGCACCGCAACCTGGGCATACTGTTCGATCTCTATCTGCAGCAGCCGCAGAAGGCACTCGAACACTACCGCGCGGCTCAGGCGCTGCGCGAAGAACCGGACAAACAGCTGGCCGGCTGGATAGTGGATCTGGAGCGCAGACTGTGATGAAAAAAATATTTCCACTCTTGGCGGCACTACTGCACCTCAGCGCCCCGGCGGTGGCAGACGACGTGATAGAACTGGAATCCTCGGTGATCGGCAGCCAGGAACAGCCCAAGGTGCTGTACATCATTCCCTGGAAACAGGCCGACAGCCTGCAGCGGCTGGACAGCGTATTGCCGCAAACGGTGGGCTATGTCTTCAGCCACCAGGAGTATTCAGAGTTGCAGCGGGAAATGAAACTGCTGCAAAACGACCAGGAAAAACAAAAGAATCCGTAGGGTTGGCAAACTGCCGGTGGAAAATCGCTTTCGCGCTTTTTCCACATGTCCCCATCCACGCGGGCTGACACCCATCCCGGTACCGGCGGTGGGCGCACTGGGCTTTGCCCATCTTACAACACGAAAAACTGTCTAAATTTGCGGAGATTGCATTATGGAATTTACCCAGGCGCTGCTGCGCTTCTTTCAAAACGGCGGCCCCTTTATGTACCCGATCGCCCTGGTGCTGGTTATCGGCCTGGCGATGGTGGTGGAACGCTGGATCTTTTTAACCCACGCCAAGGCCGCCAACCGCCGCGCCTATATGCAACTGCTGCCGATGTTACAGAAACGCAATTACCAGGGTGTGCTGCAACTGGCCCGCGACAGCAAGGCAGCCATGGGCCGTATCGCCGCCGCCGGTATCGGTACCATGCAGTACGCAAAACGCGATGAAAATATCGCACTGGCGATCGAGGAGGGCATTCTCGAGGCGGTGCCGCGGCTGGAAAAGCGCACTAGCTACCTGGCTACCCTGGCCAATATTGCCACTCTGCTTGGACTGCTCGGCACCATCATGGGCCTGATCTCCGCCTTTACCGCGGTTGCCAACGCGGACCCCTCGGAAAAAGCCTCAATGCTGTCTTCGAGTATTTCCGTGGCCATGAACACCACCGCTTTCGGCCTTATCTCAGCAATTCCGCTGTTGCTCTTCTACTCCATGCTGCAAAACAAAACCAACGAAATTGTCGACAGCCTGCAAATGGCCGGCGTCAAATTTCTGAACCTGATCACTATGGGCCGCGGCGCGGCGGAACAGAAAGCGACCAAAAACTGACGGTAGCGCCATGCTCAAACTGAATATCCCCCGGCGCACGCACGGGGACACGGAGCTGGACATCACCTCCTTTATGAGCCTGATGATCATCCTGGTCCCGGTGCTGCTGCTCAACATGGTCTTCTCGCACATCTCGGTGCTGAAGCTGAACCTGCCCGGTCTCAGTGATGGCAGCGCGGCCAGTGCGGAGGAGAACCGGCAACTGGAGATGGTGCTGCGACAGTCCTATATCGACATCAACTATCCGGCCGGGATGCGGGTCAAGCGCATCCCCCATGTACAGGGCGAACCGGATTTCGCCATGGTGTCGACAGTACTGCAGGAAGTGAAACGGCAACTGCAGGAAAAATCCATCGATAAAAAAGACCTGGTGATCCTGTCCGAGAGAGGCACACCCTACAAAACGCTGGTACGCGCCATGGACACAGCGCGCAGTTACCGCGCAGTAGTGGCCGCCTCGGTGGTGGACGCGGAGCTATTCCCACAAATCTCTCTCGGCGACGCACCGCAGGAACAGACACTGCAGACAGCAGCGGGGCAATAGCATGAATCTGAATGTAGCCGCCAAACTGCAGGAGCGTAAGCAGCGGCAGCAAAAACAGCAGACAAAACTGAACCTGGTGTCTCTGATGGACATCTTTACCATCCTGGTGTTTTTTCTGCTGGTAAACTCCTCCGATGTGGAAGTATTGCAGAGTGACAAAACCATCAAACTGCCAGACTCCACATCGCAACAAAAACCGGAAGTCACCACAGTGGTGCGGGTCAACAACGAACAGCTGTTCGTCGGCGATCGACTGATCGCCAAGGTCTCGGAAATCGACACTGAGGCGGAAAATATCGAACCGCTGCTGAAGGAACTGAAGTACCTCGCCAACCGAGCCGGCGCACTGCCGGAAGACAAAAAAGAGGCGGGGCGACCGGTGACCATTATGGGCGATGAGCAGGTGCCCTACAGGCTGCTGAAACAAATTATGCAGACCTGTGCCGCAGCGGATTTCCGCGATATGGCCTTCGCGGTAAATCAGACTTCCCCGGACGCAGTTACGGAAGCGGGGGTCAGCGGCTGATATGGCAAATTTTATTTACGCACCCTGGCAAATTCAGGAGACGGTTCTGCCCTGGTCCTCTTCTGAGGAAGAAGACCGCCGCTTTACAAAATTTGTCCGCGGTGGGCTGATCGCCTTCGCCGTTCTCGGTATCGCGGTGGCTTTGATTCCGGTACCGGAACTCACCCGGGAGCAAGCGGAGCGGATTCCGCCACAGCTGGCCAAGGTAATTTTGGAAAAGAAAGAACTTCCAAAACCGAAGCCCAAGCCGAAACCGAAGCCAAAGCCAAAACCGGCGGAAAAGAAAAAACCGGAAAAAAAGCCGCCTGAACTAAAGAAGAAAAAGCCCGAACCCAAGCCACAGGTGAAGGAAAAAGCGCCGGCGGCCAAGGTGAAACTGGCGCGCGAGAAGGCCGCCAATAGCGGTCTTCTGCAAATGCAGGATGATCTGCTGGCGATGCGCGAAAGTATTGATGTAGCCGAGGTCAACACCGGCCAGCTGGCCGCTGGTGCCGCGCGGGCAAAGACCGTTGACCGCAGTCTGATCAGCGATCGCTCCAAAACCACCAGTGGTGGCGTCAACACCGGCAATCTGAGTCGGGATACCGGTGGTATCGCCCTGGCCGCGCGTGAAACCACCAAAGTCAAAAGCGTTCAGGCCAGTGGCGCCGCACGGGAAGTCGCCAAGAAAGTGCAGCGGGAAAAAACCGCACGCGCGGAGGAATCCATCCGCAGTATTATGGAGGCTAACAAGGGCGCCATTTATGCGATCTATAACCGCGCTCTGCGCCGCGACCCAACGCTGCAAGGTAAAGTCACAGTACAGCTGGTGATTGAAGCCAACGGCACGGTGTCGGGAATCAAGCTGATCGGCAGTGACCTGAATGATCCGGATCTGGAACGCAAGTTGCTGGCGCGGATACGCCTGATCAACTTCGGCGCGGCCAATGTGGAGAGAACCACACTGAACTACTCCATCGACTTCCTGCCATCCTGATCGCTCACACAGCCGCGACCGGCCTCCGGCTGACAGCCCCGGTCGCGGCTAATTCAGATCGATTGCATAGCGGCGCAACAGTGTCATGGGCACAATTTCCAGCGCCCTGATATGTGTGCTCAGCAGATAGACCCGCGGTGCCATATTGTGTTTCTGTGCCTCCAACCAGCGGGCTGCGCACAGGCACCAGCGGTCTCCCGGATTCAATCCGGGAAATCCGAATTCCTCCACCGGAGTACTGAGATCATTGCCGCGGGCGCGGGAGAACGCCAGAAACGCCTCTGTCACTTCTACGCAAACCGTATGGGAGCCCAAATCCTCCTCGCAAGTGTTACAGCAGCCATCGCGGAAAAAACCCGTCACCGGGTCCAGGCCACACGGCAACAGGGGATCCCCAAACACATTTATCGACTCTTGCATGACGCTATTCATCTTCTTTCTCCCCTCCCAGCAGGTGCAAGTCCACCAGTTGCCAGCGTAACCCGCGGCGCTCCAAAATCAGGCGCAGGCGCGCTGTGGTGTCGCCGCCATAGTCAGCACTTACCAAGTTGACACCAACAAAGCGCCAGCGCCTCAATTGCCAAGTGTTTTCCTCACTTTCTGGCACATCCACGACATCTCCCGATACGGACGAAGACATGCGGTACAGTTCGAGTTCGAACTCACGCAAATCCTTGCCGCCGCGCAACAGTTCGCCGATTCCCTCCGATGTCACCAATTGCTGCAGCAGCGGGCTCACAAACAGATTGACACCGGCGGCCAAGAACTCGCGAAATTCCTCGGGCACATCGCCATTCACCGATTCACGCAATTTCCGCTGCAACCGCAGCCTCAGATTGTCACGCAAGGCGGGAAAGTCTATATAACGCTGCAACTGTTCTTCATTTTCATCACGTGCCGCCATTTCCAGCTGCTCGATAGCATAACGCGGCAAGGCAATATAGCCCGCAGCCAAAAGTGCAAATGAAACCAGAGCAATGGTTAACCATTTTTTCATCAAACTTTAATCTCTCGACTTACGTGCTATAGATCTCAGAATTTTATCCCCGGGCCGGATCATCGCCTAATTTTTTCCAATTCACCCTATGGCGCGGGATTGTCCGCCAGCGGTTGCTGTGCGATAGTCCCATGGCCGGGTTCTATACCCAATCCAACAAAGACAACAAAGGACATTTGGAGATGAGCGATATTTATAAAGCTCCAGAAGCACAATTAACCGAGGGGGGCGAAAGCGGCAGTTACGGTTCTCTGGAGAAAGGACTTGCCGGAGACTACTCCATTGCCATCGAAGATACTCTCAAAGAAGCCTGGAACCGCAGCAAAGGTAAAAAGCTTACCATCTGGCTGGCTCTTATCCTGTATTTCGTCTGCTATGTCGCGATCACCCTGGTGGCCAGTGTCATTACAGGCTACTCCGCTTTCAATTTCGGTGCTTCCGCTAACGGCGCCTTAACGTCTATGTTCCTATATCAGGTGATTGTCGCCCTGGCCACTGCACCCCTGATAGCAGGATTATGGATGGTCGGCGTCAAAATAGCGCGCGAAGAGCAAACCTCAGCTACGGAAATATTTTCCCACTTCGACAAATTGCTGCCTCTGGCAATTGCCAATATCCTCATCTCAATATTCACTCTTGTGGGCTTTTTCCTGTTCGTCATCCCTGGTATCTACTTGTCTGTAGCCTATTTGCTCGCGATACCGCTGATTGCCGATAAAAACATGGGCCCCTGGCAGGCAATGGAGACTTCCCGCAAGGCCATTACCAAACACTGGTTCTCCTTCTTTGGCTTTCTGATTGTCTGCTTGCTGCTGTACTTTGCGGGCGCCCTGGCATTGCTGATCGGTCTGATCTGGGCACTGCCCCTGATCGCCATCGCCATCGGTGTTGTCTACCGCAATATCTTCGGCGGACCCGAAGACTGATCGAGTTAGCCAGGGAGCGGTAGTTTGCTGGACACAACCTACAGTGTCGAAACGCCCGAGGGCGTTGATCTGCGTGCACAGGCCGCCGGGCCCGTGCCACGCATTCTCGCTTACGGCGTCGATATCTTTTACCGCAGCCTTATTCTGATCGCCCTAGCCATCGCACTGGCCTTTGCCGAAAATGCTGGCTTGGGCATTTGGCTGCTGTGCTCCTTCCTGCTGGAGTGGTTTTACCCGGTCTACTTCGAGGTGATGCACGGCGGCCAGACCCCAGGTAAAAAGGCCTTCGGCCTTGTGGTGGTCAACGATAACCTGACGCCGATTTCCTGGAGCGCCTCCCTGCTGCGCAATCTGCTGCGTTTTGCCGACTTTCTCCCCTTTGCCTATGCCGCGGGTGTCGTCAGCATGACACTTGGCCGGCACTTCCAGCGCCTCGGCGATCTCGCTGCGGGTACGCTGGTAGTCTACCGGCGGGAGAGCAAGGCCCCCCAAACCCTGCCCGATGTCACCCCGCTGCCGCCGCCCCGAGGTCTACAACTACAGGATCAACAGGCACTGATCAGTCTGATCGAGCGCAGCGGAGAGCTGAGCGAGGCCCGCCAGCGGGAGTTGGCTGAACTGCTGGAGCCGCTCACCGGCAAAAAAGAACGGGCGGCGCTCGACTATCTGCGCGCCGTGGGCACATGGCTGCTCGGCGGTCAGACGGGTGGAAAATGAAACAGAGGGATTTCGAACAACGCTACCGCGCAAGTTGGGAGCGGTTGGAAAAGTGGCTCAAAACCGGCGCAGACGGCGATACCACCCTGGACCTGCCCGTCGCCTACCGCAGTGTGTGCCAGCAGCTGGCGGTGGCCAAAGAGCGCCAGTACACCAACCAGCTGATCGAGCGGCTCAATCAGCTGGTGATGGCCGCCCACCACCGGCTCTACCGGCAGCAGACACTGCGGCGCAATACCTGGCTCCGGTATCTGCTGAGCGGCTTCCCCCAGGCAGTGCGCGCGCAAATCCGCACTGTTTGGCTGGCGGCGGCCCTTTTTGTATTACCGGCGTTGGTACTCGGTATCGGCAGTTATCACAATGATGCGCTCGTTTACGCGGTCCTGGACCCGATCCAGGTGCGGCAAATGGAAGCCATGTACGATCCCGGCAACCGCGTGCTGGGGCGCGAACGGGGCTCGGACTCGGATCTGATGATGTTCGGCTTCTACATCAAGAACAACATTGGCATTGCCTTTCGCACCTTTGCCGGCGGCCTGCTGTTGGGGCTCGGTTCTATTTTCTTCCTTGTCTACAACGGCATTTTTCTCGGTGCCATCTGCGGTCATATCACCCGCATCGGCTTTGTCTCCACCTTTTACCCCTTTGTGATTGGGCACGGCGCTTTTGAGCTGACCGCCATCGTACTGGCCGGTGCCGCCGGTCTGATGTTGGGGCAGGCACTGGTGGATCCGGGCCGCCACCGCCGCCTGGTGGCGCTGCGGCTGGCCGGCACTGAAGCGATGAAAATCATGTACGGTACCTTTTTGATGCTGGTCATCGCCGCCTTTATCGAGGCTTTCTGGTCCTCCAGCACGGAGATTGCGATCAGTGTAAAACTGGCCGTCGGCGCTCTTCTGTGGCTGCTGGTTTTCGCCTATTTCACTCTGGCTGGCAGAGAGGGGACACAGCGTGGAGCTTGAGCGCCTGGCAATACGCGCACGGCTGCGCTCTCCATGGGAGTCCATCGACCTGGGCATCGCCCTGGCGCGCCAGCACTGGTGGCCACTGTTTATTGTGTGGCTGCTGCCGGCATCCGTGGTGTTTGCCTGCAGTTTCTGGCTACTGCACGACTCCCCCAGCTGGGCCTTGTTATTGGTCTGGTGGCTGAAACCGGTCTACGACCGCTTGCCGCTCTTTATCGCCAGCCGCGCCCTGTTCGGTGAGCGGGTTTCCGTCAGTGGCGCGCTCAAGCAGTTCTTTTCCCTGAACCGCCGCGACTGGTTTGCCTGGCTTACCTGGCGCCGCCTCAGTGCCACCCGCTCGTACGATATGCCGGTGACCCTGCTCGAGCAGACCAGCGGCAGTGCCCGTGCCGCGCGTATCGGTGTGTTGCACCGCAAGCATTCCAACGCCGCCACCTGGCTGACCCTCACCGGGTTCCATCTGGAATTTTTTCTGTTTCTCGCCCTGCTGGCTTTTATGTACCTGTTGATTCCCGAGCAGGTACAGATCGACTGGCTGCCTATGCTCACAAACAGTGCACTGTGGCTGGAATGGGCTTCCAATGTACTCTATCTGCTGGTAATGGCCGCAGTGGCGCCTTTTTATGTCGTCAGCGGTTTCTGTCTCTACATCGGCCGGCGGATTGAGTTGGAGGCCTGGGACATAGAGATACAGTTCCGCAGTCTGCGCGACAGACATCTGCGCGCACAAAAGGACCGGCAGAAGCGCGCGGCCCACGCCACCACCGCCGCATCTCTGTTACTGCTCTGTGTTTTGAGCATATCCACGCTGCTGCCGGCGGAAGACGCCAGTGCCGAGGCAGCGCTCACACCGGAACAATCCCGCGAAACCATCGACCAGGTCCTCGCAGGCGAAGACTTCCACCAACAAGAGGAAGTGAGCGGCTGGCGATTAAAAGAGCTCGACATGGATAGCGAGATCCCCGAGTGGCTGATCGACTTTGTGCAATGGCTGGAGAACCGCCAGTTAGCCAGTGATAAAGAACGGGAGGTCGATTGGGCCGCCCACATCGGCCTGCTGGCAGAGTTACTGCTTTGGGCGGCCTTTATAGGCCTGGTAGCCTATCTGCTGCTCCGTCATCGCGAACAGATTTTGCAAAGTCTGCGCTGGCAGCGAAAAAAACCTGAGACGCGGCTACGACCGGAAACCCTCTTTGGTCTAGACGTGCGCCAATCGAGCCTGCCCGATGATGTCTGCGCGGAAGTCCTGCGCCTGTGGCGAAGTGGTGATAAGCGCGGCGGCCTGGGGCTTTTATACCGCGCCACCCTGGCCCACCTGATCGAAAGCTATCAGTTTGAATTCGGCGACCACCTGACCGAAAGCGAGTGCGCGCAGCTGGTGCGCCAGCGGCAGGCGCACCCGCAGCCGGAGGCGCAGCGGCCGGTCAGCGCCGCTCTGTGCGAACTGGTGCAGCAACTGACCGTCGCCTGGCAGCAACTGGCTTACGCTCACCGGGCGCCGCAATTGGCGCAGGTGGAAACCCTGTGCAATCAGTGGCAGGAGGCTTTCGGCAATGAAGATTAGTCGCCTGCTGATCGGGCTTGTGCTGCTGCTGGCTGCGGCTTTGGCGGCCCTGTTTTTCCTCCTGTTTGAGCGCTATACGGAAAAGGCCGACCGCGGCTGGAGCGCGGCGGCCTGGCGCAATCCCTATCTGGCCGCGGAACAGTTCCTCGCCGCCGCCGGTGTGCGCCACCGCCGCGCGGACAATATCTCAGAGCTCGCCAGACTCGCGCCGGATGACACCCTTTTCCTGGCCAGCTCCACCCAGGTATACAACCCCCGCCGCGCCAGCGAACTGCTCGAGTGGGTGGCACGGGGCGGCCACGCCATTGTCATTGCCCATGCCCTCGACAGTACCGAACGCGACTGGCTGCTGGAAGAATTGGGCGTCACGCTGGAAGAGGGCCGGGAGAAATTCTTTATGGAACACCCTTTCCGCGACCTGCTCGGCGAGGATGTGGAAAAGTATGAGGGAAAAACTGCCAGTGAAATCCTGCGCGAGCACAACCGCAAGCTCAAGGATGGAAAGCGCGATACAGAGGCAGACGGAGAGGAAGAAACCCAAGAGGAACAAGCGCCGCGCAATCCGGAGGTAGACCCGGAAGACCTAGTTGAACTCACTGGCGACAACGGCAGTTACCAATTGCATTTCAACCCGAGCCAACTGCTCCACCACCCGGCACTCGAAGATGAAACGGTGGTCGACGGGCCGGTCTTCTGGGCGAA
The DNA here is from genome assembly GCF_001617625.1 of Microbulbifer thermotolerans. Classification (NCBI taxonomy): domain Bacteria; kingdom Pseudomonadati; phylum Pseudomonadota; class Gammaproteobacteria; order Cellvibrionales; family Microbulbiferaceae; genus Microbulbifer; species Microbulbifer thermotolerans. The sequence goes on from NZ_CP014864.1 coordinate 3,669,278, forward strand.
AATCCGCCGCGGTGACAGCGGCGTGCCCTTTATGCAATTCCAGCGCGGCGACGGCCGCATCACTTTATTGACGGATGGCGGCATCTGGCAAAACCGGCGTATCGGTCATTTCGATCACGCCTATTTCCTCGCGCTGCTGGCATCCAGCGGTGAATTTATCTTTCTGACCCAGCCGCACTTCGAATCTCTCTTCGTCCTCGCCCGCCGCTACGCAGGCGAATTTTTCCTCGCCGGAGGCCTGGCGCTGCTGGCGTGGCTGCTACTCCGCTCACGCCGCTTTGGGCCCCTGGCGGTCGAGCCGGAAAGGGCACGCCGTTCTCTGCTGGAACATATCTCCGCCTGTGGCCACTACTACTGGCGCGCCGATCGATGCGAAGGTCTGCTCGACGAACACCGCCGCGCCCTGCTGCGCCGCCTCGGTGCCGAAGGGGCCGGCCAGGCCACCCGGCGCCAGGTGTGCGAGCGACTTAGCGCCGAAACCGGCCTGGACGAAACCACCATTGCCGCCTGCCTGTGGGGCGATCCCCCCCGCAGCGAAGAGGCGTTTACCGAACGAATGCGCAACCTGCAGCAAATCGAGGCAGTCCTATGAGCGACACCACTTACCAACCCGAACAACAACATCCTCTGGCCGGGTCCGACAGCCCGGACTGGAAAACAGCATCGGCACAACTGACGCTGCTGCGCAGCGCCATCAACCGCTTGCTGATCGGACAGGAAGCCGTGGTGGACCAGGTGTTGATCGCACTGCTGGCCTCGGGCCACGTGCTGCTGGAGGGGGTGCCCGGCCTGGGCAAAACGCTGCTGGTACGCGCCCTCGCCAACTGTTTTGGCGGCAGTTTCCGGCGCATTCAATTCACCCCGGACCTAATGCCGGCGGACGTCACCGGTCACGCGATCTTCGATATGGCCAAGAGCCGTTTCGAGGTGCGGCGCGGCCCGGTGTTTACCAACCTGCTGCTGGCAGATGAAATCAACCGCGCCCCCGCCAAAACCCAGGCGGCACTACTGGAAGTGATGCAGGAGAAACAGGTCACCATCGACGGCGAAGCACTGCCGGTGCCCAAACCCTTTATGGTACTGGCCACCCAGAACCCGATTGAACAGGAGGGCACCTATCCCCTGCCGGAGGCAGAACTGGACCGCTTTCTGCTCAAGGTAGTGATCGACTTCCCCAGCCTGGACGCGGAGTTGAAACTGGCAGCCGCCGCCAGTGGCGGGCGTATCGAAAAACAACTGCAACAGCCGCCGGCGGGCCAGATGACTCTGGAACAACTACAGCAGCTGCAAGACACAATCCCGCAGATCGCCTTGGACCAGCAGGTGCTGGACTACGCCGTGCGGCTGGTGCGCGCCACCCGTGAGGCCTCCCAGCTGCGCCGCGCCGCCGGCCCCCGTGCCAGCATCGGCCTGCTGCAGGCCGCCCGCGCCCAGGCACTGCTTGCCGGGCGCGAATTCGTACTGCCCGACGACGTCAAGGCAATGGCAATTCCGGTGATGCGGCACAGGGTGGGCCTTTCCCCGGACATGGAAATCGACGGCGAGACCCCGGACTCCGTGCTGGCGCAGATTATCGATACCGTCGAGGCCCCGCGGCTATGAGCAAAGACACCGCGGCACTGACCGGTAGTGCCGCAGAAACGGTCGGGAACAGAACCGCCGGCACGCGCCCCAGCCGCCGTCTGGTGACGCTGTTGGGCTACTGGAGCCTGGCGGCGCTGGCAGTCACCGCCGCGCGCATCTGGTCTCCGCCAAGCGCAACCGCACTGGCCAACCTCTGGTGGTGCGCCGGCGCCCTGCTCTTCGGCGCCGCGCTGCTGGACTTTCTCACCGGTCGCCGCGTCGCAGGTCTGGAGGGCAGCCGGCGGCCACCCGGAAACCTGGCCCTGGGCGTGCCCAATCAGGTGCGCCTAACCCTGCGCAATCTAGGCCCGCGCCGCCTGTGCCTAAACGTCTGCGACGCACTCCCGGCCCAACTCCACACCGATGGCCTTCCGCGCCGCGCCCTGCTGGAACCGCAACAGGAAGTAACCATCGACTACCCACTGGTTCCCCACCGCCGCGGCCGCGCGGACTTCGGCTGTATCGAGGTATTGGCGGACTCCCCCTGGGGGCTGTGGCAGACAAAGGCGACGTTGGGCCGCCCCGAGTCGGTCAAGGTCTACCCAAATTTTCTTGGCATTTCCTCGTTGCAGGCACTGTCCACCGAGCAGAGCCTGCGCTTTCTCGGTCTGCACCAGCGTCAGCGGCGCGGCGAAGGGATGGATTTCCGCCAGCTGCGCGAATACCGGGAGGGCGACAGCCAGCGTCAGGTTGACTGGCGCGCCAGCGCGCGGCTGCGCAAGCTGGTAAGCCGCGAGTACCAGGATGAACGCGACCAGGAAATCGTCTACATGCTCGACTGTGGGCGCCGCATGCATGCCAAGGACGGGGAACTCAGCCATTTCGACCACGCGCTGAACGCGCTCTTACTGTCCGCCTATGTCGCCATCAAACAAGGGGACGCAGTGGGCCTGGAAGCCTTTGCCGCCGACAACACGAGCACCGGCGGCCGATTGCCGCCAGTGAAAGGCGAAGGGGGCATCAACCTGCTGCTAAATCACGTCTACGACTTGCATTCGGGCACCGCCAACCCGGATTACATCAGCAGCGCCGAGCAATTGCTGGCCGCACATCCGCGCCGCGCCCTGGTGATCCTGATCACCAACCTGCGCGATGAAGACAGCGATGAATTACTGGCTGCAGTGCGACTGCTGTCCCGCCGTCACCTGGTAATGGTGGCCAGCCTGCGCGAAACCGCGGTGGACGAATTACTGCGGCGGCCAGTGCGCACCTTTGGCGAAGCCGTAAACACCGCCGCTGCCCGGGACTTTTTACAGCGCCGCGTACAATTGCTGCAGCAACTGCGGGCGCGCAACGTGCTGGTTGTGGATTCTGAGCCACGCCATCTGCATATGGCCCTGGTGCAAACCTACTGGGAGCTGAAGCGCTGCGGCAGAATCTGAAAAAGCCTCGAATACTCTCCCATTACCGCGACTAAGGGACTTCTGAAGAATTTACACGAGCCCTTTTGTGGGCCTCGCGGCGCGCAAGTAATGACGGGCATTGCGCAAATGCCCGACTACACCCCAGTGGCCCGCCCCTATATCTTACGGCTTCGAAATGCCCGGCCACCGCCTCCGCTTTCCACCTAAGTCAAAAGGCCCCTTACCGTCACATACCGACTGCATCAGGGGCTTTCTTGAGAGTCCGCACTCGAATAATACGGATTGAGGGAAAATATGAAGATGTGCGGTGGGACGGGGAATGCATGGGGCTGACTTATCTGTCATTTCGTTTCAAATACCGGATGAAAGCGCAATCAACCCCCCATAGCTGCCAGTTAACCGAGGTTGCAGATAAGTGCCAAAATTTAATGACATCCCCCATCCCCTGGGTTTTGATGGGCTTACCGCTATCGTACTTTTTTCGTATAGCAGGTGCTTAAGTTATCCAGAAGGCAACGGTCCATATCCCTTTTCAACTAAGTAAAAAAATGTCAAAAGGTCTTTGATAATTTCTCCCTCTGCTGTGCAATTACTGCAAGATTGTTTCGCAATAAAATAAGCCTTGCAAAAATTGCGAATTGAAAAGTCATCTGAACCGGCACAGATAAGCAGCGGCACACTGCCCTGCTGTTCTCTTATATGGTATAACCTCTTCCCGCTTTGCCCAGGGGGAAATGACCCAGTGGCCACCGATCAACGTCACCAAGTCTTATAAAAACATGCTCAATTTCACAGAAATCAAAGCAACAACGGTAAAGACCGACCCATTCCCCTACTTGTACGTAAAAAATTCGGTTAGCGCCGATCACATTCAGTCGCTGATAGCCGATTTCCCACCGCTTGAGAAGGGTGGCAGCTTTAATATCGACGATGTGAGCACATCCGAGCGCTTCCGCCGCTTTATCGAGCTGTTCGACAGCGAGGACTTCCGCCGCATTATTTGTGACAAATTTGCGGTCGATGTGATGGATAAACCCATGCTTGCAACCCTGCGCGGTTTTTCCCGCGCCAAGGATGGCCGCATCCACACGGACTCCAAAACCAAACTGATTACGGTACTGGTCTACCTGAACGAAGACTGGCAGGCGGAGACCGGGCGACTGCGCATATTGCGCAGCGGTACCGATATGGACGATTTCGTGGAGGAACTGTTCCCGGGACCCGGTGCAATGGCCGCTTTCAAGGTGACCGATAATTGCTGGCACGGCTATCCCAGCTTCGAGGGCAAGCGTCAATCGATACAGATCAACTACCTTACCGACAGCGGTGCCAAAACCAAACATCGCTTCTTCCACCGGCTGAGTGCCAAAATGAAGTCCCTGCTGCGGTAACAAAACTTCGGTGCTAGGGAACCTCTGATTAATTCACTTTCTGGTGGCAGAGGTTCTTCGGGAGCGGATGAGAAGCTCAGGGGATAGGAAAGATATTTCGAAACCGTCGGATACAGGGATGTATCCGACGGAGCTACAGGGAAGTACTCGTGCGTTTTCGAAATGTCCGTCCTATTGCCTGAGCGCCCCGGAAGCCACCATAGTGTTCACGCGAATTAATCAGAGGTTCCTTAATCAGGGGGTCTCTAGATAAAACCTCGGTTGATGAGACCGGCATTTCCAGACCTCTGGAGACAAGATGTACCCAGCAGAACACATAGAGAAGTGCTCCAACCTTGTCGCAAGGTCCGCCCCATCGTCCGAGTGCCCGCCGTCCACTACCGCGCGCACGTACTTTGACCGGAGCTTTTCCCCATCACTTGCAAAGTGGCCGATGCGCTTTATCCTGGGCACTTCTTCCGGGCAGGCAATCCACCGATAACAGACATGGCACAGCGCAACCGACACAGACATCTGCTCGGCGCCCGACTGTCCCAGTGGCAGGCGGTGCTGTTGCTGTGCCTGTTCCTCTCAGTGCGCGGCCTGATGCCGGCCGGCTATATGCCCGCCCCCATGGCTACCGGCTCGCTCTTTGGCCTGTGTCACGGCGACAGCCGCAGTACCGCGCTACTGCAGTCGCTGGCCCGGCTGCATGCTCAACACGGCCACCACCCCCACAATGGCCATCAACACGATGCCCTGACGGCACATACCTTCGCCGACAACCACTGTAACTTTTCCACTGGTGCCAACTTGGCCACGGCACAGGCACTGGACCTCAGCGCGATTGCAACCGGTGCCCAGCCAGTACCGGGCGCCCGTTACACCCGTTTTCCGGTCAAGCTCGAACACCTGCTGCCGCCGCCGCGCGGCCCACCCGCTTCCCGTTCCGCCTAAAGCTCCCAGGAGTTTCTCGGCAAGCATGGCTTTGCCACAAAATGGATTGACAGCAACCGCCCCCATCGGGTGGCGGTCGCTGCTGCACGGGAAAAAAAACGATGAACGCATTTAAGAAAACGCTGCTCGCGGCCGCTGTCGGCTGCTGCACACCGCTCGCTAACGCGCATACGGAATCCCCTGTCTACCTGCCCGCAAGCCACGCCCCCGCTGGTGTGATGGCAGATCACCTGCACGCTGAGGGTGAGTGGATGTTTGGCTACCGGGTTATGCGCGAGGAATACAGTGATATCTACCACGGCTCGGATGAAGTCGGTGCCATGGAAGTCGCTATGGCCGGCTATTCGATGATGCCGACCAGCATGACCATGGAAATGCATATGCTCGACATCATGTACGCGGTGTCCGACGACCTGACACTGATGCTGATGCCTCAGTACATGACCATGGACATGGCCATGGAAATGGTCGGCAGTGGCCACGGCCATATGGACAGCATGCACGAAGGCGGCCACGATCACAGTGTTTCCGGCGTCGGCGACACCATCCTCGGCGGCCTTTTCCGCATCGCGGATACACAGGGTTACCGGCTGCACGCGACTCTGGCGATAAGCGCTCCCACCGGTTCTGTGGAAGAAAAAAATGCCGACGGCACCTTCACCCACTACGGTATGCAACTGGGTAGCGGTACCTGGGATCTGCTCCCGTCGCTCACCTATACGAGCCGCCTTGAGCGGCTGAGCTGGGGCGCTCAAGTATCCGCCCGCCTGCCGCTGGAAGACGAGAACGACTCCGGTTTCGCCTTTGGCGAGCGCTACGGCGCCACCGCCTGGAGCGCCTATCGGATCGCTGACTGGGCCAGTCTATCGGCGCGGCTTGAGTATGCGAAGGAAGGCGATATCAACGGCCACTACAACGGTCCCCACAACCACTCCAGCCCACCGGATCTGCAGGAAAACTACGGCGGAGAATTTGTTGACTGCGGCATTGGAGTCAACTTTGTCGCCCAGCGGGGTGCGCTGGCCGGTGTGCGCCTGGGACTCGAATGGGTCGGCAGCATTTCCGCCAACTACAACGGCTATCAGCTGGCGCGGGAGGATGGGCTCAATATGAGCCTGAGCTATGCCTTCTAAGACGCGTTAACCCAGAATCGATTCCGGTAAAACGTTGACACGGCGGAAGCGGCACAACAGCCCAGACCACCCGCTCCTGCCCCAGTGGCGGGCGGCGCTGCTGTTGTGCCTGTTTCTCGCCGTGCGCGGCCTGGTGCCGGCGGGTTTTATGCCCGCACCACTGGCCGCCGGTGCGCCCTACACACTCTGCCACGGCGACAGCCGCAGCACCCTGTTGCTCAATGCGCTGGCACATTGGCAACGGGACGATCACGGCGCCGGCCACCATCACGACGCGCTGACCGCGCAAACCTTTGCCGACAATCACTGCAGTTTTTCCGCGGGCGCCGCCCTCGCTGGAACGCCAGCGGTAGATATCCAATTTTTCACTGTCGGGGGTCTTGTACCGGCGCCACCAGTCCTGCAAGGCGCTGCCCGCTCTCGGGCCTACGCCCGTCCCCCTGCCCGCGCGCCACCCGTTCCCCCTTACACCTGACCCACAACCAACCAATAACGAATTTGCGTATGCGCAACAGCCGCGTGCGGCCTGCGTATACGCCCCTATGGGGAATCACGATGAATAACAATCGCAACATTTACGTGCCGCTGCGATCGGCACTCAGCGTCGCGGTGATTACCTACTGCGGCCATAGTGCGGGGGCCCTTGCCGACAGTGGGAAAAACGACGCGAATCTCGAACAGATGGTGGTTACCGGTGTAAAGACGGAGCTGCCTCTGAGCCCGGTCACCGACCCGAAAAAACCCCGCCAACCGCTGCCCGCCAACGACGGCGCCGATTACTTGAAAACCATCGCCGGCTTCTCAGTAATCCGCAAAGGCGGCACCGACGGCGACCCAGTGCTGCGGGGTATGGCCGGCTCGCGCCTGAATATGGTGCTCGACGGCGATACGATCCTCGGCGGCTGCAGCAACCGCATGGACCCGCCCACCGCCTACATCTTTCCGGAGACACTCGACACCATCAAAGTGATCAAAGGCCCGCAGACAGTGAAATATGGTCCGGGCAATTCCGCTGGTGTTGTGCTGTTTGAACGGGACCGCGAGCGCCCCACAGAGGCCGGCTGGCACCTGTACACTAGCCTGCTGGCCGGCACGGCCGGCCGCGAGGACGGCACTGTCGACGCCAGCTACGCCTCGCCGGAGTTTTCCCTGCGCGGCACCGCCACACAGGCTTCCGCCGATAATTACGAGGACGGCGACGGTGTCGAAGTGCACTCCCAGTACCAGCGCTGGAAAGGCCAGCTCACGGCCGCCTGGACACCGGATGCGGACACCCGCTTTGAACTCAACGCCAGCCGCAGCGACGGCGAAGCGGCCTATGCGGACCGCGGCGTCGACGGTGCGAAATTTGCGCGTGAAAGCTACGGCGCGAAATTCTCGCGGGAAAATATCAGCGAGCTGGTCCAGTCCATCGAATTCCACGCCTATTACAACTACGTCGACCATGTGATGGACAACTTCAGCCTGCGCGAGCCCAGCGGCATGATGGCGACACAGATGGCGATGAATCCCGACCGCAAGACCACCGGCGGCAAACTGGCGCTGGAACTGGCCCCAACGGAAGCCGTCCAGTGGAGTCTGGGGCTGGATGTCCGCGATGACCGCCACAGCAACCGCAGCACTATGCATCAACAGCTGATGGACTACCGGGACATGAAGCGCGAGGCCGATGCGGAATTTCAACAAGTGGGCCTGTATTCCGAAATCAGTTGGGAAGTATTGCCCGGCCGACGCTGGATCACCGGAGTGCGGGTGGATGAATGGGAAGTGCGGGATCTGCGCGACACAGTGAAGCTGTCGATGATGCAGTCCGTCGCCAACCCCACCGCTGGCGACAGCCGCAAGGAACAGTTGCACAGCGGATTTCTGCGCTACGAATTCGCCCTCGACAGCGCGCCGGCGGCGTCCGCCACTGTCTACGCCGGTCTCGGCTACAGCGAGCGCTTCCCCGATTACTGGGAAATATTCGCCAAGGAAACAGAGGACTCTATCAGTGCCCTGGGCATTGCGCCGGAAAAAACGACGCAGCTGGATATGGGCTACCTCTACAGCGGCGAACGGCTGTCCGCCAGTGTGTCCACCTTCGCCAATACCGTCGATGACTATCTGATGATCCAGACTGGTTATATGAAATCCGCCGTCTCCACGGACACAGGAATGAGCGGTATGGACGGCGCGAGTGCCATGCGCAGCACCAGTATCGTGCGCAATATCGACGCCCGTACCTGGGGCCTGGAAATGGAATTGAACTACCGCTTGCAGGATAACTTACGCACAGAGTTAACCGTGTCATCGGTGCGCGGCGCCAATGAAAGTGACGGCACCACCCTGGCACAGCTGCCACCATGGGAAGCACGCCTGGGGCTCTACTACGAGTTGCCGCGGTGGTCCGCCGGTGTTCTCTGGCGCAGTATCGCCAGCCAGGAGCGCGTGGACATCGGCAAGGGCAATATCGCCGGACAGGATTTCGGCCCCACAGACGCCGCCAATATCTTGTCCGTCAACGCCGGCTGGCGCCTCACTAATGAGCTGCTGCTGACCGCGGGCATCGACAACCTGCTCGATGAAACCTACGCGGAACACATCAGCCGCGCCGGTGCCACTATTCCCGGATTCGATCAGCTGACGCGGATCAACGAGCCGGGACGGACCCTGTGGTTGAAGGGAGTTTACAGCTTCTAGAAAAGCGCCGAATATTTCGCTTCCGGAATCCGGTCGCGGCCATTGCCGCGATCGGATTCAGAAGCGATAGCCGATATTCAGCGTCAGCGAACGCAAATGCCCCAGATCGAAGTCGTAGGATACCGGCTTGCCGACATCGTAATAGTTATACTCGATTGAGGTATCCAGCGAGTCGGTCCAGTTGTAGCGGTAACCGACACCAGCATTCCAATAGTTGTCGTCACCCCTTTCATCCACAAAAACGAACTCTCCCCCCCGCTTCACTTTGTCGACATCGAAGTCGCCGTAATTCCACCCCGCCATCCAGTAAAGGCATTGCACATCACAGTTGAAAGTGAAATCCACCTTAAAATTCAGCCCGTATTGATCGACGGAAACACTGCCATCGTCAAAATTCGAATAGCGTAATTCTACCTGCCAAACACCCACTGTCGGGGTAATACCAACACTGGCCTGAACAAAAGTGTCATCGTCGTGGTTAATCTGCTGTTGACCGCTGCCGGCGCCGAAATTGGTCACCACGCGGTACTCCCCTCTGCAGATTCCGACGAACGGGTTATTCCACATCTGGGCACTGACCGCGGAGGAATAGACCAGGGCAAAAACAAACAGAACTTTTTTCATAGCGACCTTCCTTGGACTTTGGTTGCCTACATCACGATTGTTTGTCGGAGGAATCCAGAGGAGGGGCGACGTCAATAATCGCCCAGATTCCGCCATCGAAAGCGGGGTTTTTGCGCAGCAATTCCAGATCTCCCGGCGCCGGCAGCGGATAGCCGTCGGCGAGCAGTTCCTCAATGCGCTCTACGATGGTCTCCGCCATTTTCTGCAGTGTGGCGTCCAACGTGTCGGCCTGGCAGTGGCAATGGGGCAGGTCCGGCGCTATGGCACCGAAACCGGCGTATTCGATATTGTGAACCACAACCGGATAACGCATAGAGCATGTCTCTTATGGAATTAACTCATCAAGCGTAGACAGGATTTATTTTTTATGGCGAGTTTGCGCGGGAAATTCACGCGCTAATGCACGTGCGCGCTTTTTTGTCGGGGTAAGGTCGTCAGCGGGGGATGCGGCCCAACAAAGCACGGCGGCAAAACAGCATTTCTTTGTAAGTCTGCCGCAGAGAGATATCCACGTCAGAACTGGAACCGCTCATCTCTTCCATCTGCCGTTGCAGCCAAGTGATTTCGATTTCCAGCTGCCGACGCAACCTGCGGATCTCGCTTTCACTCATATTGACGGGCGCACTGTGGACGTTGGACATGGCTTCAGCTCTAACACAAATCGCACGCAAAGCGCGGAGGAATTCAGGGTCCTGCGCGTGACTCCAGTTCGCGCGGACCCGGGCACCACACAATATGCGTACGCCAGTGTGGAAGGCCTCTGGCTAGAGCTTAGACGATCAGGCGTGATCTGTGAGCAATTCGCGCCAGCCGAAAGCCGGATCGCCGATGACATAAAAGAAGGGGTTCAACAGCGAATCCTTGGTGTTGTAGCGCAGCAGACGGAAATCTTCACTCACTACCCGGCCGCCGGCAGCCTCCACCACCGCTTGCGCCGCCGCCGTATCCCACTCGCAGGTGGGCGCCAGGCGGGGGTACAGATCGGCGGCGCCCTCGGCCACCAGACACAGCTTCAGAGAGCTGCCCATACTTTTGCAGGCCACCGGACCGAGGTGCGACTCGATGCGCTCCACCAGTTGCTCCACTTTACCGGCGCCATGGCTGCGGCTGGCCACCAGTTCCACCGGCTCACCGGCCTCCAGGCGCGGCTTGAGAGCGCGCACACGGATCGCCTTTTCTCCCTCGGCGGTGCGTTTGAACGCAATAGTTTGTCCGCCAGCGGCATTGCCCCTGGCGCCGGCATAGGTGATACCCAATACCGGCACGTACACCACCCCCAGTACCGGCTCACCGTTTTCGATCAGGGCCACATTGACGGTGAACTCACCGTTGCGGCGGATAAATTCCTTGGTGCCGTCGAGCGGATCAACGATCCAATAGCGCTGCCAGCGGCTGCGCTCGGCGAAAGAGGGCATTTCCTGCTCCTCCGACAGGACGGGAACGCCGTCGATCAAATCCGCCAGCGCCGGTGCCAGCACTGCGTGCGCGGCCAGGTCGGCGGCGGTTACCGGCGAATCGTCCGCCTTGGTTTCCACGGCCAGCTCCGCACTGCTGTTGTAGACCTCGAGGATCGCTTCGCCCGCGCGGGCACATATCTCAATTACCCGCTCCAGTAATGTATTTTCCATTGATTTCCCCCTGATTGCAGCGCGGCATTATACGCGCCCACCGAAAACCGGCCACGGCGTCTACGCCGCGGGTGAGATGTGCGATCGCGGCATCTTATCCGCGACCGCCAGTCTGTCGCGCTAGGCTGAGAAAAGATCGTCGATGGAAAGGTAGCGCTCACCGGTGTCGTAGCTGAACACCAGTACTCGGCTGCCAGGCGCCAGCTCAGCCTCGCGCTTTTTCACCGCCGCCAGGGAAGCGCCGGAAGAAATGCCGACAAAAATGCCCTCCTTGAGCGCACATTGGCGGGCCATCTCAAAGCTCTCCACCTCATCGACCAAGATAGTGCCGTCGAGTATCCCGGTATTGAGCACCTCTGGCACAAAGCCGGCGCCGATGCCCTGCAGTCGGTGCAGCCCCTTCTCGCCGCCGCTGATCACCGGGGAGCTTTCCGGCTCTACGGCAAACACTTTCAACTGCGAAAACTGTTCCTTTAAAACTTCGGCACAACCGGTGATATGGCCGCCGGTACCCACGCCGGTGACCAGCCAATCCAACCCCTCCGGGAAGTCGGCGGCAATCTCCCGCGCCGTGGTTTCCCGGTGTACCTTTACGTTGGCCGGATTGCGGAACTGCTGCGGCATCCAGCTGTTTTCATGCTCTCGCAGCAGCTCTTCAGCCCTGGCGATGGCACCGCCCATACCGCGCTCCTTGGGCGTGAGCACCAGCTCCGCACCCAGCGCCTTCATCACCTTGCGCCGCTCTACCGACATGGATTCCGGCATGGTCAGAATCAGCCGGTAGCCTTTCACCGCCGCTACCATCGCCAGGCCGATGCCGGTATTGCCGGAAGTGGGTTCAATAATCACACCACCGGGCTTCAGCTCGCCGCTGGCCTCTGCCGCCTCGATCATGGACAAGGCGATACGGTCCTTGATACTGCTGCCGGGATTGAACCGCTCGACCTTCATCCACACCTCGATATCCGGGCGAAACAAGCGGTTGATCCGCACGTGCGGCGTATTGCCGATGGTTTCGAGAATATTGGCTGCCTTCATGGGTAACGCTCTCCTTTTGTAAACCGCCGGCGATCAATTGCGCCGCTGCGGACTTTGCCGAATACTCGGCCCAGCAAATCATAAAAGCATAAAAATCGCGAGAAAATCATGACCGCCACACCCAGCAATCTCTCAATCCGTGTCCCCACACACCTGCCGACCACCTTTATCGCCGCCGCGCTGACCTATTTGATCCTGGACGCTGCCGGCTTGCGCGGCCCCTGGATGGCTCTCTTGAAAACATTGCCCATCATCCTGTTGGCACTGATTGCGCGGCACAGGCTCAGCGGAAGTACGCGCGGCCTGACTCTGGCCGCCTTGGCGTTGTCGGCGCTCGGCGACCTGCTGCTGGCGCTGGATTTTCCCGGTCAGTTTGTCTACGGCCTCAGCGCCTTCCTACTGGCGCAGCTCGCCTACGCCTTCAACTTCCTGCGCGGGGCGGATTTCCGCTGCAGGCGCAGTGTCCTGCGCGGCGCACCGGTGTTGCTGGCGGCGTTCCTGCTGGCACAACTGCTGCTCCCAGCGGCGGGAGAGCTGGCACCGGCGGTGGCCGTCTATTTCCTGGCGATTGTCACCATGGCCCTCGGCGCAGCCGCGCACCGCGGAAACTCGACCTTGCTATTTGTCGGCGCGGTGGCCTTTATGGCCTCCGACACCCTGATCGCGATTCACAAATTTGTGACCCCGCTGCCAATGGCGGGCACGGCTATCATGGTCACCTATTACAGCGCGCAGATGGCGCTGCTGTACGGTATAGGGCGCGCACGGGCATAATGGGCCTATTGATGTGACGGAGAACGGCCGCGATTCTCCCCCGACTGCAAGGTACCCTCAGGCATGCTCGACTGGCGAGAGATAGACACGGTGCTGCTGGATATGGACGGCACCCTGCTCGATCTGCACTACGACAATCACTTCTGGCTGGACCACCTGCCCAAGCGCTACGCGGAGATCCACAGTCTGCCACTGGACAGGGCGCAGCGGCAGCTGCACGAGGAAATTGAAGCTCTACGGGGCACCCTGGAGTGGTACTGCCTCGACTACTGGGAGCGCAAACTCCAGCTCGATTTGACCGAAATGCTGCGGGAAACCGAGGACCGCATCGCCCTGCGCCCGCAAACGGAATCTTTTCTGGAGGGCCTGCAAAAGTTGAACAAAAATGTGTATTTGGTCACCAACTCTCACCCCCGCGGCCTGGAACACAAGCTGGAGATTTCCGGTATCGACCGCTGGCTCGATGGCGTCGTTTCTTCCCACGACCTGGGGCACGCCAAAGAGCACCCCGACTTCTGGGCGGCACTTAGTAAAACCATTGTATTCGACGCCGACCGCACTCTGTTTGTGGACGACAACGAGAGCGTACTGGCCGCGGCCCGCGACTACGGCATCGGGCAGCTGCTGTGCATCCGCCAGCCGGACAGCCGCGGTCCCCTGCGCGAAATCACCGATTTCCCAGCGATTCACCAGTTTGACGAAATCATGGCAATCCAAGAAACCTCTGATTAACTCGCTTCGTGACAAAACGATATCTTGAAACCGGATGAGAAGCACAGGTAACGGGATGGACATACAGCGCAGGGGCCGCTAATACCGCTCCGGCGCAATATCCGCAGCGCATAGGAAATGGATAAAGTACGCATCGACAAGTGGCTCTGGGCCGCACGCTTTTTCAAAACCCGCAGCCTCGCCAAGCAGGCCATTGAGGGAGGCAAGGTGCACGCTGACGGCCAGCGTCTTAAACCCAGCAAAGAGATCACCCCCGGCATCACCCTGAGCATCCGCCAGGGCTGGGATCTGGTGGAGGTGGAAGTACTGGCGCTGTCCGACCAGCGCCGCGGTGCCGATATCGCCCGCACCCTCTACCGGGAAACCGAAGACAGTATCACCAGACGGGAACAGGCCCGCGCCGAACGCCAAGCCAGCAATGCCGGTATCCGCACAGAGCGCCCCAACAAGAAACAACGTCGGCAGATTCACCGCTTTCTGCGCGAACATGACTGAATCCCCGCCGCGCCTGCTACACTGGCCCCACATTGATCGACAGGACAGCCGTAAAAAGATGAAAAAATTTTTCGCCTTCGCCACCTTCCTCTTACTGCTGTGCACCCAGTCTGCCGCCGCCGACAGCCGCGAACACGAGCGGCTCAAGCGCTCTATCGTCAAGATTTACACCACCGCCGCGGCGCCAGACTACTTCAACCCCTGGGCGCTGTTGAACGCCAAACAACTATCCGGCTCCGGCGCGGTGATCAAAGGTAAGCGAATACTTACAAATGCCCATGTGGTCGCCAACGGCAGCTTTATTCAGGTGCAGCGCCACGGAGACGCGCAAAAGTTCCGCGCCCAAGTGCAGTTCATATCCCACGATGCGGACCTGGCGCTGCTCACAGTCGATGACAACAGCTTCTTCGAGGACACCCACCCGCTTATCCTGGGTGAACTGCCAGACCTGCAAGAGGAAGTTACGGTGTACGGCTACCCGATCGGCGGCAAATCCCTGTCGATCACCCGCGGCGTGCTCTCCCGTGTTGAACACCAATACTACGCCCACGCGGAAAGTTACCTGATGGCGGGGCAGATTGACGCCGCCATCAACCCCGGTAACAGTGGTGGCCCGGTGATTTCCAACGGCCGTATTGTCGGCGTGGCCATGCAAGCCAACCACGGCGCCGAGAACCTGGGTTACTTCGTCCCCCCGAGCGTTATCCGGCATGTACTGGAAGACGCCAAGGACGGGGTGCATCAGGGCTTCCCAGAGCTGGGCGCGGTAACCCAAAGCCTGGAGAGCCCGGCGATGAAAAAGGCCGCCGGCATCGGCGAAAACCAGGAGGGCGCACTGATCGTCAAGGTCTTCAGTGACACTCCCGCCGCCGACGTATTCAAGCCCGGCGACGTACTGCTGGAAGTGGACGGCTACCCGGTCGCCGCCGACCGCACGGTGGAATGGCGCGAGAATCAGCGCACCAACTACCACTACGTCGTCGACCAGTACCACGTCGGCGACAAGCTGCCGGTGCGCTTCGCCCGCGATGGCAAAGTGCACAGCGCCGAGATCACTCTGGCCGCGGCACCACCTTCCCGCTCCCTGGTAGTGCGGGAACAATTCGACCAGCGCCCGCGCTACTACATCTACGGTGGTGTGGTATTCGTGCCCCTGAACATGAACCTGATCAAGCGCTGGGGCAACAACTGGCACACCAAAGCGCCGATCGACTACCTCTACGCCCGCAACCAATGGAACAGTGAGGAGCGCCGCGAACTGGTGGTGGCTCTGAAAGTACTGCCCGCCGACGTCAACCTCGGCTACCACGACTGGAAGAACTGGATTATCGACTCAGTCAACGGCCACCGCATTTCCGACTTCGACGAATTTGCGCAGCTGATGGAAAACAACACCGAGCCCTTTGTAGAGTTGCGCGACCAATCCGGCTACCGGATGGTGTTGGACGCCTTGGCGGCACGCGAGCAGGAGCCGCTCATCCTGCAGACTTACCAGATACCGCACCGGCACTCCCAGGGCCTGTTCAGTACCCTGGCCAACAAGGATGAATAACCTGCATCTCACCTGGCTGCTCTCCGGCCTGCTGCTCGCGGGTCCGGCCGCACTCGCCAGTGAGATGTATCGGTGGGTGGACGAACAGGGCAAAGTACACTTTAGCGACAGGCCGCCGGTGGAAGCGAAGGCCGAAAACATCGAGCACAAGCTGCGCCCGATCAATACCGCCGACGCGCCCCAGCCGAAAGACACCGCCCGCCATGGCGGCGACGCCGACCCCGAGCAGGAGTACGAAAGCCGCCAGCAACAGCGGCAGTTGGCGCAGCGGCAGAAAATGCTCAACGCCTGCAATGCCGCGAAGAAAAAGCTGCGGATATTGCAGGGGCCAGTGGCGCTTATCGATGAAAACGGCAAGGAAATCAAAATAAGCGAGCGCGAACGCCAACAGATGGCCGCGCAGCTGCAAAGCGAGATCCGCGGCAAGTGCGGCCAGCTGTAAGGCGCGGCCGTCTGTTTTGCACTCCCGCCGCAACACGCGGCTACCATTTAGGAAAATCCGCCTCTAAAATCCCGCGGTTTTTCTATCGAGGCATTGATCCATGTCCGATCAGCTGGAACGCTTTATCTTTTCGGGGCACGACATTCGCGGACAAGTTGTGACCCTCACCGAGTCCTACCGCGCCGTGCTGGAAAACAATCAACTGCCGCCGCCGGTTGCCCGCGTACTGGGAGAATTTCTCGCCGCCGCCTGCCTGCTCTCCACCACCCTCAAGTTCGAGGGCCTTCTGAGCCTGCAGGCGCGGGGAAACGGCGATGTCCCCCTGATCCTCGCCGAGTGCACACACCATAGCGATCTGCGCGGCATAGCCCGGGTGGCCGAGGGCGCGCAAATAGACGACGGCGCCAGCCTGCGCCAACTGATGGGCTCCCAGGGCGCCCTGGCGATCACCATCGAACCGCAGGATGGCGAGCGCTATCAAGGCATAGTGCCGCTGGAAAAAGACACCCTGGCCGAATGCCTCGAGGATTATTTCGCCCAATCCGAGCAGCTGGCCACCCGCTTTTGGATCGAATCCAGCCCGCATACGGTGGGCGGCATCATGCTGCAGATACTGCCCGGCAACAACGCCGCCTCCGAGGCGGAAAACCGCGATGCCTGGGAAACGGCACAGCACCTGGCGGAGACAGTCACCGCCGAAGAGCTGCATTCCCTCCCGCACGATCAATTGTTGCACCGGCTGTTCCACGAGCTGCGACCCAGCTCCCTGGGAACTGCCAACATCCGTTTCAAATGCAGCTGTTCGAGGGAGCGCAGCGCGCGCGCGCTGATCGCATTGGGTCCGGAGGAAGTCTATACACTGCTGGAAGAACAGGGCGGCGAGATCACCGCCGACTGCCAGTTCTGCAATACCCGTTACCAGTTCGACCGGGAGCAGATAGAGACACTCTTCAACGCCCCGCCGCCGACATTGCACTGAACACTGCCCACACCCGCGCTTGGCAATGACGCAGACGACAGATATTCATCTGATTTATTGCCAAGCAAATACAGATAAACGGGGGAAATTTGGAAGCGTAAAAATTTCTGAGACAACGCTGTCATTGAGCAAAGAATAGCCAAGTTTGCTACCGGGGCAAATTGAAGTTTGCCATAATGCGCGCCCGGATATCGTCTGGCCTCCGCATACCGCGGCGGCCCTATTATTTTTACTGATACAACTTTCACGGGTAATCGACGAATGGCACAGATCGACGACACTGCGCAGGTTTTCCGTAACCTGGCGCCGGCGCAATTGGTAGAACAGGCGCTGGCGCGCGGTGAGGGCAAGTTGTCCAACACCGGTGCGCTGGTCACCGAAACCGGCGCCCGCACCGGTCGCTCCCCGGCGGACCGCTTCCTGGTGGAAGAGCCCTCTACCGCCGACAGTATCGACTGGGGTAGCGTCAACCGCCCCTTCCCACAGGATAAGTTCGACGCCCTGTGGAACCGCGTTGAGGAGTTCCTCGCCAATTCCGACCGCTTCGTGCAGCAGCTGCACGTCGGCCAGGATGAAGACCACTACCTGCCGGTCGTCGTCACCACCCAGACCGCCTGGCACAACCTGTTCGCGCGCAATATGTTTATCCGCGCGGAAAAGTACAACCCCAAAGGCAAAGAGGAGTGGCGCATACTGCACGCCGCCAACTTCGTCTGTGACCCCGAGCGCGATGGCACCAACTCGGATGGCTGCGTAATCATTAATTTCAGCGCGCGCAAAGTGCTGCTGGCGGGTATGCGCTACGCGGGCGAGATGAAAAAAGCCATGTTCTCGGTACAGAACTTCCTGCTACCGGAAAAGGATGTCATGCCCATGCACTGCGCCGCCAACGTGGGTAAAGACGGCGACACTTGCCTCTTCTTCGGCCTGTCTGGAACCGGCAAGACCACCTTGTCCGCGGACCCGGAGCGCTATCTGATTGGCGACGACGAGCACGGCTGGGCCAAGGGTGCGGTATTCAATATCGAAGGCGGCTGCTACGCCAAGACCATCAATCTCAGCCGCAAGAACGAACCGGTGATCTGGGATGCTATCCGCTTCGGTGCCATCGTCGAGAATGTAGTCACCGACGAAACCGGTGTGCCCGACTACAGCGACACCAGCCTGACTGAGAACGGCCGCTGCTCCTATCCTCTGGAGCACGTGGAAATGCGCACACAGGAAAATCGCGCCGGCGAACCCAAGAATGTGATCTTCCTGACCTGCGACGTTTCCGGTGTGCTGCCGCCGGTGGCGATCCTGTCCAAAGAGGCCGCCGCCTATCACTTCCTGTCCGGCTACACCGCGCGCGTAGGCTCTACCGAGCTGGGTGCCGAGGCGGGCATTCACCCCACCTTTTCCACCTGCTTCGGAGCACCCTTTATGCCGCGCGCGCCCCGCGAGTACGCAGACCTGCTGATGAAGCGCATCGAGGACTTCGGCTCCAAGGTCTACCTGGTCAACACCGGCTGGACCGGCGGCTCCGGTGACGCGGGCAAACGCTTCCCCATCCCGGTAACCCGCGCGGTGGTTTCCGCCATCCAAAGCGGCGCCCTGGAAGGTGTGCAAACCGAGCATCTGGATATCCTCAACCTGGACATCCCGCTGGAAGTGCCGGGCGTGGACAAAGCCTATCTGAATCCGCGCGAAGCCTGGGCCGACAAAGCGGCCTACGACGAACAAGCCACCAAGCTGGCGCAACTCTTCGCCGAGAATATCGAGAAGTTCGAGGTCAGCGACGCGGTCAAGGCCGCTGGCCCCCGGACCTGATCGCGGGTTCATCACACCGCGCTGATACGGCCTCCAAAGCCCCCGCAGCACCCGTTGCGGGGGCTTTGATTTTTGCGACTATAGTGAATAAAGAGGCGCCGCGGCGCCCGCTGTATCACCGGGCCACGGCCCAGCAGTTGCAAAGGCAAGCATGTCCGGAGGCACTCCCCTTTCCAACCATTCGCCCCGCCCCCCGGGGCAGCCTGTTCACCGCCTGGTGGTGGTGGGAATAGCGCTGGCGCTGTTACTGGTGCTGGCCACCCTGTGGCTACATCTGTACCTGAAATCTCTGGAGAAGCCCTACGTCGAGTTCAAGGGTTACCGCATCGCCACCGCGGAGCGCTTCAACAGCTTCCTGCGCCAGGGCGATAACCGCGCGCGCTTTATGCGGCTGTCCGATTTTCTGCGCGAGCGCGGCGTCGGCGATGTGGTACCATCGTATAAGTTGGTGCGACAGGGGACCGACTGGCAGGATATCGGCGAACCCCCCTTTGCGATACCGCCGGCCGGACAGTGGCACAACATGGTGCGCACCCTGACGCTACTGCGCGACGAAGTGGAACCGGCAATTGGCCCGGTGGAAATCCTCTCCGCCTACCGCACCGAAAACTACAACCGCAAAGCCGGCGGTGCCACCGGCAGCAAACACCGCGAGTTTTGCGGGCTGGACGTGATTCCCAAATCCAATATCAGCCGCAAGGAATTGGTGGAGGAACTGCGCAGCCTGCACGCGCGCCTGGGGCCGGAGAGCAACTTCGGGCTCGGCATTTACCGCGGACTGCGCTTTCATATCGATACCTGCGGCTACCGGCGCTGGTAAAAAACATCCGCTTTTGCTTACATAGGCGCCTTCCAGGCGCTGCGCCTGCCGTATGACAAAAAGAAGAGGAAAAACCCGGTGCACGAAAAACTGGAAAGGCGCTCCTTTATACTGGCGCTGTTGCTGGTAACACTGGCCTTTACACTGCTATTAAAACCCTTCTTCACCCCCATTTTCTGGGCCTGCGCCATCGCGCTGATCTTTTTTCCTGTCTACCGCTATCTGATCGGACGCTTCCCCCGCTGGCCCAATCTGATGGCGCTACTGACACTGCTGCTGTGCATCGTACTGGTAGTGATACCAGTTCTGGCGGTAGCCAGCTCTTTTATCAACCAGGCGGCGACTTTCTATCAAAAAATACAAAGCGGCCAGATAGACCTGTCGCAACAGATTGAGCAGGTGCGCAATGCCTTTCCCGGTATCAACGCCGCGCTCGAACGCACCGGCCTTGATCTGGAACAGGTCAAGCAGCGCCTGCTCGGCGGGCTGATGAATGCCGGCAGTTTTCTGGCCAAAAACGCCCTGGCCCTGGGGCAGAACACCTTGAATTTCTTTGTCATGCTCGGCCTGATGACCTACCTGACCTTTTTCCTGCTGCGCGACGGCGAAAAGTTGGTGGACCTGCTGATCCGCGCCCTGCCGCTCGGCGACGAGCGGGAGCATCTGCTGCTGGCCAAGTTCGCCGAAGTGACCCGGGCCACCATCAAAGGCAACCTGGTGGTCGCCGTTACTCAGGGCACGCTGGGTGGTCTTATTTTCTGGATACTCGGCCTGCCTGCACCGCTGCTTTGGGGCGTGCTTATGACTCTGCTGTCACTGTTACCGGCAATCGGCGCAGCGCTGATCTGGTTCCCGGCGGCTATCTATCTCTATGCGATCGGGGATATCGTCAAGGCGTCGATATTGATGCTGTTCGGCTTTGTCGTCATCAGCCTGGTGGACAATCTACTGCGACCGATATTGGTAGGGCGCGACACCAAGCTGCCAGACTATATAGTGCTCTTTTCCACTGTCGGCGGCTTGATGATGTTCGGCATCAGCGGCTTCGCCATCGGACCGCTGCTAGCGGCACTGTTTATGGCGTTTTGGGAAATCTTTATGCGGGAGTTTGTCAGTACATCCGGCGGGGCCGCCACCTGATCTCGCGGTTTCAATTGGCTGAGCCGCGCTCCGTCTCGAAGCGCCGGCTCAGCTCAACCATCGGAGTCTGATCCACGATCAAAAATCCCTCGTAGCTTCGGTCCAAATCCACGATAAGCAAAATCACCAGGGAAAATGCCAGCGCCAAGGCCACCGCGCTCCCGAGAGACGACTCAACGCTCTTGTCCCGGCGCGCTGCGCGGCGACCAAAGAAGCGTCCAACAGCCAGCAACACCAATACCAGCAGCACCGAAAAGATATAAATCTGGGGAAGCGAAAAGGTTCCGAGGATATCTTCTGCGGGCATGCGAAAATCCGACACTGATTAGAAGGTGTGGCCGATACAAGACGCCGCCGCCAGGTGCCGCGCCATATAGCTTCCAGCCGCCACCCCGGTTAGCATAGCCCAGCCCTCACAAATAGCCCCAAAAGGAGCCACGCTGTGAAACGCTTGATCGCTTTTTTACTCGCTGCCACCGCCAGTCTGCCACTAATGGCCCTGGAAGTCGGCGACCCCGCACCCAACTTCTCCCTGCAGGCCTCCGATGGCAAAAGCTATTCGCTAGCGGACTTCAAAGACAAAAAAGCGGTTGTCATCGCCTGGTACCCCAAGGCCTTTACCAAGGGTTGCACTATCGAGTGCAAATCCCTGGCTGAGAACGGGCACCTGATACGCAATTACAATGTCGCCTACTTTATGGCGAGCACCGATGAAGTGGAGGTAAACACCAAGTTTGCCACCGAACAGGACGCTGATTTTCCACTGCTCAGCGACCCCAAGGGCGAAACGGCCAAGGCCTATGGCGTACTGATGCCAGTTATGAATATAGCCCGCCGTGTCACTATCTATATCGGCAAGGACGGCCGTGTTCTCAAGATCGACAAGGAAATCCATCCAGCCACAAGTGCCGAAGATATTGCGCGAACACTGGGTGAACTTGGTATTGAACGAAGCAACTGATAAATCGCAATAAGCACCCAGCTTGCCCGCAGCCTTTGTCCCCGCGAGTCCCCCCTGTAACCTCGTCGGATACCTCCCTGTATCCGACGGTTTCAAAATATCCATCCCATCACCTGAGCTTCTCATCAGGGGGCAAGGTATCTTTATTGTCTGGGAGCGAATGAATCAGAGACCACTTTTTACGAGAGGATTAAAAAGTCACCGTGGCGGTAATCGTATCCTGATAGATACCGGGCGGTTTTGCTCCTTGCGCTGGCACTCTCCCATATACGGTGATCGATTGGGCTGCACCACTGCCCGTACCACTCACTACTGTGCCCACAGTGTCGCCCCAGACCTGGGTTCGCGCCGCATCCTGGTACAGTTGGTAGTCGATACTGTCCCCTCCCAACAGCATTCTGCGATTGTTGATATCGCCACTGCCACCGCCGTCAAGCGCCACACTATAGGCGCCATTCAATGTACAGGTCACTGAGAGGTTACTGCTGGCGTCCGTCTGCACAAGGTTGGTGACGGTGCCGAAATCGAGTGGGCTGGCCGAGATAGTGCAGTCGGGTTCAACTTGCAGTTGCGCAGTCATGCTTTCGGCCAGGTTGAAGGGAGTCAGCGAGCTGCAATTCGGTGCAAGTACCGCATAAGTGCCTTCACGCACTTCGATAGTATTAAACACCGATTGGTAGAAACCCGCTGCACTTCCGCCACCTGCAAATACCCGACCGTAAACGGTGGCGGTCATGGTCCCGCCAAACAGCACCGGAAAGTCCAGTTGTACCTGCTGCCCACTGGCTACTGTGCCCCACACCTGAGTGCGGGCGGCATCCCGGTACACATTAAACGGCACATCGAATGCACCGCTTGTCAGGCGGCGGTCTGCCAGCGAAACACCGCCGCTACCCACAGGTAAGCTGATACAGATCCGCCGTTGAAGTAAATCCAGCACAGGACACTGAACAGTGATATCTGCCGTTGCGTCTATCTGTGGGGTGGGCAGCCCGGTAACAGAACCGAAATTCAATGTCGGCGTCACGGTATAAGTACAGTCCTGCCCCCATGACACACCTGTCAGTAACATTGTGAATACCAGCAGAATCCGTTGCGCCATCACGGTAACTCCTCACAAATATCCGGCGACAGGCGCAGACGCGTAAGCGGTGCGCTCTGTCCGTCGCCTGGGTCAATGTGGTAATGGCAGATCAACCTGCCCTGCTGCACTTCAATGCGCGCGCCGCCGGAGATATCTTCCAGGTACAATTCCCCATCAAATCCCACCGGCAGAGTCTGGCCTTCACCGCCCGGAAGCAGGGTGGCGATACTGCCAGCGGCAATCGCGTCGCCGGACTGATCGAGCAGAGTGATAATTGCCGGTCGCAACTGCACGATTGGAAACACAATCAGCTGGCCCGCGTGATCGGCGGGCACAGCGAATTGCTCGAACTCAGCCACAGCGAGATTTGCTCCCAGCTGGTCTGGATTTATGCCAATACGGTTCCTCTGCCAGCCGCGCAGATCCGGTATCAGCAAATACCCCTCGTGGTCGGTGTAGCCGTAAAGACGGTTCTCGCTCAGAACGGGCACATCTCCGATTCCGGTGTACACCAGTGCAAAGGCGTCTTGAATACGTCGACTGGCGATTACCCGGCCATCCATAACGGCAAGACTGCCGCCCATCTCCAGGAAATATCCGCGCTTGCCACTGTCCCAGTCGATCCCCGCGCGTGCCTCGAAGTAGCGCCCGCGGGTTTCCAGCGCTGCCTGTCCATAGTCTCCGTCACTGTTGCCTCCCTGCAGCCACCACCCCCAGCCGCCCTCATAGGGGACTGTGTGCCGCAACATGGCTCTCGGCTGATTATTCCCGCCACTTTGGCGCTGCACACCGACGGATGCATAGGCCAGATGTTGCAGCGGTATGCTAAAGGTGACGCTGCCGCCAGAGCCATTTTCGTCGTCCTTGAACAGGGTGGCGGAAAACGACAGGCGCCGGCCAATATTCTGCGTCCAGCTGAGGCTGTGGCTACTGAAGATCTCTCGCGGCAGCAGTCTGTCGCGATGATCGCGCCAGCGCAGATAGCTATAAGCCAGACTGCCGCGCCCCGTCTGTAGCCAGAGGGTGGCCCGATCCTGTGCATTGAGCCAGCGCTCGATCAAAGTCCGGTCCGTATCCAGATCCGCCAGGTCCCGATAGCCGCGCGAGCGGCGCAAGCTCTGCAAATCAAAACCGAAAATGGGCCCAACCCACTGATAACCAAGGCTGTACTGATGCCCCGACTTATCGCGTTCGTTCCGGTTCTGCCCGTCACTGAAGGCGAGGGAGCCGGACAGCAGCCCCCAACGCCCCTCCGGCGACCAGACGCCACCGATACCAGCAAGCCTCAACTCCTCTGCCAATTCCCCATGCGCCTCGAAAGTGAAGGTATCAGTAATACCCTGCAGCCAGCTGGCACTGGCCACCGGGTGTTCACCGTAATCGTCCCAACCACCTTCGAAATTCGTGCGCAGTACACCTGCCTCGATACTGAAATCGCTTAACCCCCGCGCCAGGCGGCGGTGGTCCACATATAGGGGCACGCTGGTTTCAGTGGCGCGCCCCAGCGCGTCGGTTACTACCAGCGTGGCCATTCCTGCCCCGCCGATTCTTGGCAGAGCGTCGAGCACAAAGGGCCCACTATCCACATTCGCGCCGTATTGCAGAATATTATTTACATACAACTCCACAGTGGAGGGAAGGGAGGCACTGCCATCGAAACGGGGCACCGGCAGGGTGATCAGGTCCGGGCGCACCTCGAAGTTGCGCCGCCACTGTACACCGCCCATGCGAACCGGGCGGTTCCAGCTGTGGCCACCACTGATCAGATCACCTGCTGTCCAGGTCCACAATTGCTGCGGGTCACTGTAGGTCCAGAAACTATCCAGGCGGCGATAGCCGATGTTTTCATCGCCACTGCGGCTGACACCGGAAATTTTTACACTCCCGTAACGTCCAAACCAATTGAGAGAAGTACCAAGGGAGGCGTTGCTGCTGTCCTGCCACTCGCGGCCGTAAAAGTCATAACTGAATAGCAGCCCGTGATCGCGGCGCACTTCCACCGGTGGGGGTGGCTGATACCCCAAGTGCTGCGCCCGACGTAGATTGGGCGGCGCGTGCAATATCAGAGACTGGGTGGGAATGTCGTAGCGGTAGCTGAGCCCCGGCACCGAGTCCAGCGCTACCCATTGATCGGGGTCCTGCATCGGTAATTGCAGGCCGATTTCCCACAGGTCGCCCGCAATTACATAGAGCTTTTCCCTGCTCAGACGTGCATGCACAATCAGTCCGGTGGTTATTTCACCGTAGAAGGCCTCCAGGTACAGATCCTGTTCCAAGCGTGCGGAGTGCAGGAAATGCTCAGCACTGTTGGCAACCAACAGCGGACTATCGGAAAGGACGTCAGCTCTAACAGAGACGGTGACTACACTGATAAACAGGCTGACGTAAAGAAATTTTGCGAAGCGTCCACAAATATTATTGTTGAAGTGAAAGCTGGGTTGGCTGGCCATTTAAAATTGTTTCCAGTCGCACCTCTCTCATATTATTCGCGCTGGACACACCGGAGTTTTCCGGCAAGGCCCAGACCTTACGGCTACCGGGCAGCACGTAACCGAGTAGACCCGCACTCAACTGTACTTCCCACCCGGAACTATCGATCAGAAAACTGGCCCCCAATTGGGCCGCACGCCCACCCGAATTGATACATTCCAGCACCGCGGCCTTATCACGCACAGCACAGGAGATCTTTGCTTCGGGCGCATCCTGCGCACGCACAAACAGGGGCAGCACATAGCGCATACGTACGCTTACCTGGTTTGGCGCAGCCCCCCCGTTCAGCGGTAGCTCATCTACCACCAGGCGAAAACTTTGGTCCGCGCCAGACGGTGATTCCCCCAGACGTACCAGGCGCACAATCTGCTCCATCCCCGGCATCAGCTCCACAATGGGCGGGCTGGCCACCACCGCATCACTTGCAGTGAGTTGGTCCTCGCCATTTTCCTGGCTCCAGGCGAACACCCGCACCTGGGCCACCAGACGCTCGTCTCCGGTATTGGAAAGCCGCAGGCGCGAAGCCTTCTGACCAGCGCCGATCTGCAACAGTATCGGCCCCGCCTGCAGCTGCCCCTTGGCATGGGCGAAGTTGCAAAACAGCAGGGCGATCAGAAGCACCCGCGACAGCGGGATGCACTGCGCGAGACGCATATCAGAAGGTTGCCGTGGCGGTGATCGTCGAGTTGTAAGTTCCGGCCGGCTTGGGGTTCTGCCCCGGATCAGTCAGACCATAAACATCAAAGGCATCGGCACCACCGGTACTGGTGAAGTCGATAGTGAAGGTGCCGCCACTGCCGTCCCCCAGGATCTCCGTATTCGCCGCGTCGCGGTAGAGGTTGTAGTCGATCGTGTTGACACCATCATCCATCTGCCGGGTGGCAAAAGTACTGGCGCCGCCAGTTCCCGCGTCAAAAGATACGCTTACCGGTGCCAAGCCAGTACAGGTCACCGTGCCGGTGGTGGACGCAGATATAGAGGGAGTTAAATCATTGACCGTACCGAAATTCAGATCGTTGACAGAAATAGTACAACTGTTCTCAACCGTGATAGAGACGAGGAAGGTAGTATCCTCGGTGGCGGAGAATGCCGCAGCGGAGAGCAATAGTGCGGACAGGGAAAGCGCGAATCTTTTATACATAATCACCTCGGCCGATTTATGTTGCCGGAATGTTTTTATCCGCATAAATCTAGGCCAATACCGCGCATTCCCCAAACCAAAAGTCAATAAATGGCGTGCAAATTTCGTTATTGCAGCCAAGAACCTCCGATTAATTTTTTTCTTGGCGGCAAAACTAACTTTGAGGGCAGATGAGAAGCTCAGGTGATGGGATGGACACTTCTAAACCGTCGGATACAGGGAGGTATCCGACGGAGCTACAGGGAAGTACTTGTGCGTTTTCGAGATGTCCATCCCATTGCCTGAGCGCCCCGAAACCAACTACAGCGTTCCTAGGAATTGATCAAAGGCTCCCTAATCCTCGTCGCCATTCATACCCAGCTCCTTGAGCTTCCGCGTCAACGTATTGCGCCCCCAGCCCAACAGCTCCGCAGCGTCGCGCTTGCGTCCAGCGGTGTGCTTGAGGGCGATTTCTATCAGCGCGCGCTCAAAAGCGGGCACCGCCTCACTGAGGATTTCCCGACGACCATTGGCCAGTGCCTGATCGGCCCAGAGGCGCAAAGCTTTCTGCCAGTCCTGCGACGCATCACTATTCGCTGTCTGCTGATGTAGTTCCTGCGGTAAGTCTTCGATGTGCACTTCGCGGCCGGAAGCCATCACGGTAATCCAGCGGCAGGTATTTTCTAACTGGCGCACATTGCCGGGCCAGTCGAGGCTCGACAGATACTCTTCGGCTTCTTTTGTGAGAATTTTCGGCTCCACCCCCAAATCCTTGGCGGCGGCATTGAAAAAGTGGCGTACCAGCCTGGGAATATCCTCGCGGCGGTCTGCCAGGCGCGGGATATGGATGCGAATCACATTTAGGCGGTGGAACAAATCCTCGCGGAATTTATGCTCCTCCACCAGCTTTTCCAAATCCTGATGCGTTGCCGCGATAATACGTACATCCACTTTTACCGGGGTGTGGCCGCCGACGCGATAGAATTCCCCGTCCGCGAGTACACGCAGCAGGCGCGTCTGTGTCTCCGCCGGCATATCGCCGATTTCATCCAGGAACAGAGTGCCGCCATTGGCCTGCTCGAAACGACCAGCGCGGCTGGCACTGGCACCGGTGAAGGCGCCCTTCTCGTGGCCGAACAACTCCGACTCCATCAGATCTTTCGGAATCGCGGCCATATTCAGGGCGATAAAAGGTTTGTCTTTACGGGGGCTGTGATTGTGCAGCGCCTGTGCCACCAGCTCCTTGCCGGTGCCGGATTCACCGTTAATCAGCACGGTGATATTGGAGTGAGACAGGCGGCCTATGGCCCGGAATACCTCCTGCATCGCCGGTGCCTCGCCGATAATCTCCTTGCGGTTCGTACCATTTTCCACCGCTACGGGTTCAATCTGCTGCTCGCTGGCATGGGCGAGGGCGCGGCGGGTGACCGCCACCGCCTCATCCACGTCGAAAGGTTTGGGCAGGTATTCGAAAGCGCCACCCTGATAGGCGGCGACGGCACTGTCCAGATCTGAATGCGCCGTCATGATGATAATCGGCAGTGCGGGGCGTTCCGCCTGAAAGCGCTGCAACAATTTAAAGCCGTCGGACCCCGGCATACGGATATCGCTGATCACAACATCCGGCGAATCGCTGTAAAAATCATCCAGGGCGCGATCACCACTCTCGTAGCACTTGGTTTCTATTCCGGCACGACTCAGGGCACGCTCCAGTACCCAGCGGATTGACCGGTCGTCGTCAATGATCCAAACGCGATTGCTCATACTCACACTTCCGCTACTCAATTATTCGTTCATCAGGGGCAGAAAAATTTGAAAAACACTCTGCCCAGGGCGGCTGTCGCACTGAATCAAGCCGCGGTGCTGATTGATGATGTTCTGTGAGATGGACAGGCCCAGTCCCGACCCCTCGGCACGCCCGGAAATCATCGGGTAGAAGATGCGCTCGCGGATATCCTCGGGAATGCCGGGGCCGTTGTCTTCGATTTCTATACGGCACACCAGAGGGCATTGGCGCCGGCCAATGGTGAACTGGCGCTGGATACGGGTGCGCAAAGTGATTTGTCCGGCGGCCAGCCCGATACTCTCGTCCAGTGCCTGCATTGCGTTGCGGGCGATATTGAGCAGGGCCTGGATCAGCTGTTCTCTATCGGCGGGGACATCCGGAATAGAGGGGTCATAGTCGCGGCGGATTTTCAGTTCGCCATCGCACTCGGCATCGATCAATTGTGCCACCCGTTCGAGTATCTCGTGCACGTTGGTGGGCGTAAGCCGCACCGGTACTCGTGGCCCCAGCAGGCGATCGACCAGATTTCGCAGGCGATCCGCCTCTTCAATAATAATCCTCGTGTACTCGGTCAGCTCCTCGTCCGCCAACTCGCGCTGCAGCAGTTGTGCTGCGCCGCGGATGCCACCGAGCGGATTCTTCACTTCGTGTGCCATACCGCGCACCAAATTGCGGGTGGTCTCTTGGGCGCTGATCAGCGCATCCTCGCGGGCGATGCGCAACAAACGGTCCATGGGCTGCACTTCCAGCAACAGCCCGAGTTCCGGCACCGGACAAACTGTATAGTCCACGGTGCACGTCTCCAGATTGTGCAGCCGCCACACAGCGCGCCGTACCGTGTACTTCTCGCCGCTTTCGAGTGCATTGCGCATTGCCTCCTCGGCAGTTTGCGATTCCCAAACCACTTCCGCCAGGGGCACACCGCCGATCCGCGCACTGGAGGCCGCCAACAGATCCTCGGCAGCGGAATTCAGATAGCGCAGCTGCAGGTGGTCATCCAGCACCAGCACTGCGGAGTTGAGGCTGTCGAGGAGCTGGCGAAACTGGCGGTCGTTGAGCATGCGAGTCTTTCCGGTTAAATCGCTGCCGGCGGCGCCCCGGCATTTACCGCGCTTTGCCAGCGACCGGCGAAAACGCGTTGTTTTCAGTCAGTGCAAAAAGCACACCAAAATAGCGCACCAGACTACTGCTGGGGCCTTTCGGGCTATTAATACTGACCTTCGGAAGGGCGGTAACTGTCTCCGTAAGCCCGCTAACGGGCATCCGGGCGAGGTTGATGCAGTCGATCGGGAACATTAGCGCCACTGATGCACCATTATGGTGCTCTGTCTATAAAAACACCAGTGCGCTCCTTCGGCGGGCAGAAACAGAGAAGGGGGCTCCGGCGGTGCCGGGGCCCGGGAAAGGAGTCAGTCGGCGCTGGGAGGCTTGGCCCGAGGCAGGCCGGGAGCCACCGGAGCCTTGGGGGCCTGAGACGCCTGGGCGGCGGGGTTGTCCGGCAGTACACCACCCGGGCGTTTGACATAGAGGGTAATGATCTGGGAGCGAGCCAGCTCGTTACCGGCCGCGTCAACGAGTACCGCCTGCACACTGTGGGTGCCGCGTTCCAGGGCGGAGATATCCAGGCTGGTGCCGGAGGAAGCTCCCGCCCAGGGCCGGCCGTCCACTACCGCGAAGAACTGGTAGTCACCGGACGGCACCGGGTCCATCGCCACTTCCAGAACAATGGAGCGCTGCCCCGGCGGAATAGTGGCGCCGTCCATGGGACTGACAATGGCGAAACGCACCGGGCCAGCATAGTCATCACCTCCCTGGTCCCGCGGCGAAAGCTTGCGCGTGGGCAGAGTGCGCGGCAGAGCGATAGGCTGGACGTTAGTGGGCGCCAACTCAACTTTTTCCGTCGGCTCACCGGGCAGTGGCTTGTCGCTGAAAACAACACTGCCATCCGGAGCCACCGTTTTGTAGATGGAACCACCGGACTGTGCATTATCAGTTTCATTGCCGCCGGCCAGGGAAATGAGAGGGCTGGCGAGCAGCAGGGTCAAAATCACTTTGCTGGGATTCATCGGTCCTTATTGCGGCCTTGCCGCTCCTTTTGGCTAGCAAATTCCAGTTGCAACAATACACCCAAGGCTAGCGTACCCGCTATCAAAAAAAAGCCCGCACCAGAGCGGCGCGGGCTTTTCGGAGGGGCGAGCCCCATTGGTTTACCGGTATTTTACACCGAGTAGTACATATCAAACTCGACCGGGTGAGTGGTCATCGCCAGGCGCTCCACCTCTTCCTTCTTGAGCTCGATGTAGGCGTCAATAGCGTCGTCGGTAAAGACGCCACCTTCGGTCAAGAAAGCGCGATCCTTATCCAGGGCATCCAGCGCCATTTCCAGGCTGGAAGCCACGGTCGGGAACTCAGCCACTTCTTCCGGCGGCAGGTCATACAGATCCTTGTCCGCAGCATCGCCGGGGTGAATCTTGTTCTTGATGCCGTCGAGACCGGCCATCAGCAGAGCGGCAAACGCCAGGTAAGGGTTCGCGGTGGGATCCGGGAAACGGGTCTCGATACGCTTGCCCTTGGGGCTGGTCACAAAGGGAATACGGATGGACGCGGAGCGGTTGCGTGCGGAGTAGGCCAGAATCACTGGCGCCTCGAAACCTGGCACCAGGCGTTTGTAAGAGTTGGTGGAGGCGTTACAGATAGCGTTCAAGGCGCGGGCGTGCTTGATAATACCGCCGATATAGTAGAGCGCGGTTTCGGACAGACCGGCGTAGGCATCACCGGCAAACTGGTTGACACCGTCTTTACTGAAAGACTGATGCACGTGCATACCGGAGCCGTTGTCACCCACCAGCGGTTTGGGCATAAAGGTAGCGGTCTTGCCGTAGGCGTGAGCCACATTGTGGACCGCGTACTTGAGGATTTGCACCTCGTCTGCCTTCTTAGTCAGAGTATTGGCGGCGACGCCAATCTCACATTGGCCAGCGGTGCCCACTTCGTGGTGGTGCACTTCCACCTGCAGGCCCATTTGCTCCATAGCGGAACACATGGCCGCGCGAATGTCGTGCAGGGAGTCCACCGGCGGAACCGGGAAGTAACCGCCTTTTACGCGCGGACGGTGACCGATATTGCCGTCGGCGAAGCTCTGACCGGAGGACCAGGCAGCCTCTTCGGAGTTGATCTTGTAGAAGGCGCCGCCCATTTCCGCGCCCCAGGTGATGTCGTCAAAGACAAAGAACTCGGGCTCCGGTCCGAACATGGCAGTGTCGCCGTAGCCGGTAGACTTGAGATATTCCTCGGCGCGCAACGCGATGGAGCGCGGGTCGCGCTCATAGCCCTGGCCGGTGATCGGATCGACGATGTTACAGCGCACGATAACAGTGGCTTCATCGGTGAACGGATCCAGGAAGGCTGTATCGTCCACCGGCATCAGAATCATGTCGGACTCGTTGATGCCTTTCCATCCGGCGATGGAAGAGCCATCAAACATCTTGCCCTCTTCGAAGAACTCGCCGTCAACTTCCGACGCCGGAATCGATACATGCTGTTCTTTGCCCTTGGTATCGGTGAAGCGCAGGTCTACCCACTTGGCTTCACTCTCTTTGATCAAACCGAGCGTTTTCGCTGACATTGCTGTCCTCCAGGTCTCAAAAAATGGAATGTGTCGCTGTAACCCTTCTGTGGCATTCAATAAAGCAAAGAGTGTGCCAAATTGGGGCGCCGGCCGTGCCCTGGGCACCACCAGCGTGTTCGCGCTCCATACAGGGCTAATCGCAGGCAGAATAGATGCAAAGTGGCCACCCGGCCACAGGTGTGCGCACCATAGTGGCACACATCATCGCGCGAGTGCACCAAATACGGGCACAAACAACTTTCCGGCGGCTGGTTTATAATGCCCGGCTCTTATCCAACCCCCAACGCGGTGCCCAACGAATCCCCATGCACTTTGTCGTCAAGTTCTTTCCCGAGATCACCATCAAGAGCAACCCGGTTCGCAAGCGGATGTCGAACCAACTCAAGGACAACCTGCAGCGTCTTCTCAAGTCACTGGATGAGCGCATCCAAGTGCGCAAAGACTGGGAGAAGATTGATGTCATCGTGCCCGACGAGCTGGCCCATTTGAGCGGGCGCATTGAGGAGACGCTCGCCCACACCCCGGGAATCGCCAACTTCTCGCGAGTGCAGCAATTCCCCTTGGGCACACTGCAAGATATTTATGAGAAGACGATGTCCGTCTGGGGCGACAAGCTCGCCGGCAAGACTTTCTGTGTGCGCGTCAAACGCACTGGTGATCACGATTTCAAATCCCTGGATGTAGAGCAGTATGTGGGCGGCGGCCTGAACCAGAACACCGACGCCGCCGGAGTTAAGTTGAAGAACCCGGACATCACCGTAAAGCTTGAAATACGTCACGACAAACTGAACGTGGTAGAAGAGCAGACACCGGGCCTGGGCGGCTTCCCCCTCGGTACCCAAGACCCGGTGTTGTCGCTGGTGTCCGGCGGCTTCGATTCCACAGTGGCCAGCTACCTCACGATGAAGCGCGGTATCCGCACGCATTTCCTTTTCTTCAATCTGGGGGGCCGCCAACATGAGTTAGGGGTCAAAGAAGTGGCCTTTTACCTCTGGAACAAATACGGTGCTTCCCACCGGGTGCGTTTTATCACCGTACCATTCGATGAAGTAGTGGCGGAGATTCTGGAAAACGTCGACGACTCTTATATGGGCGTGATCTTAAAGCGCATGATGCTGCGCGCCGGTTCCGCGATAGCCAAAGAGCTGGAAGTAGACGCACTGGTAACCGGCGAGGCCATAGCCCAGGTATCCAGCCAAACACTGAAAAACCTGTCGGTGATCGACAGTGTCACAGACACGATGGTACTGCGCCCGCTGATCACCAGCGATAAAACCGATATCATCAAACTGTCGCGGGAAATCGGCACCGAGGACTTTGCCGCAAATATGCCGGAGTACTGCGGTGTAATTTCGGTGAAGCCCACCACGCGGGCAAAAATAGAAAAGGTTCAGAAGGAAGAAGACCGCTTCGACTTCTCGGTTCTCGAACGCGCCATTAGCAACCGCGTAATGCAGAACATCGACGAAGTGATGGAGGATGTGCGCGGCGAGATCCCCGCAGTTGAAATTGTCAGTGAGCCTCACGGTCAAGTGGTCATCGATATTCGCCATCCGGATGAAGAGGAGCTGGACCCGCTGGAGTTGCCCGGAACCGATGTGGAGACCATCCCCTTCTACCGCCTGAGTAATGCTTTCAAGAAGCTAGATAAAAACCGCGACTACCTCCTTTACTGCAAACGCGGTGTTATGAGTAAACTGCACGCCTCCCATCTGCTCGACGAAGGCTACCGCAACGTCGGTGTCTTCCGGCCAGAGAAGCCGGACACCGATCAATAAAGCGGGCTACCGGAACCAACGGATACAGGGATGTATCCGATAGAGTGCCAGGGACGCTTCCTAAATACCTACCCCATTGCTTGAACGGTCCCGAGCCGACTACAGCTGAGTTTAGCCATTAATTTTCCGACTCGTTTCTGCTCATCCATTCGATTTGATTCCTTGCTGCACTGTAAGACGCCACACAGTATGGCACTACGAAGTTCAGTAAAACCTTCAACCAATCGATTTCCTGACCAGTAGTCAATGCGGGCCCCTGGTTGATCGCATTCAACAGAGCGCCCACTACTAACGATACACGAAACGCATTGCGAACAACGTGCCGCTGTATAAGAATTAACCCTATCCTGCTCAAAGCAAAGATCCCCATATGTATCAAGCGCATACAAATCCAGGCAAAGTTGATTCTGGGCGCTCTTGAGCCAGTCCGAATACGACCGCCGATCATCCAATATGGCGCAACAACAACTGCTTTGTGATCTCTCGTCTTTTTTGATCAGTTAAATCACTCTTGCTCAAATAGAGAACAGGTGTGTCCACCTGTTCAAGAGAACCGTATTGATCAGAATTTGAAACCCCAACTATCTGAGCGTTAATTCCTTTCTTATCCAACAGGTCGGCAATGGTTGTGGCTGCCACATCAAAAGGCAATAGAGCCGCGAAAATAATCGGCAACTTTGGATTGATGTCGAGAACACTGTCCACCACCTTCTCTACTGAAGCATCTATGCTGGAGACCACTGCTAAGGATATGAGTGCTGCGCCTGAGCGCTTGGCTTGCGCACCTATATCGGCAAAACAGTCCGGCTTCAATACACTATAATGACACTGCTCAAGTAGTGGCTTCATCTCCTGAACAATAAAAGGGTGGGGCCTGGCAAGTAGTACATTTTTCATCACTGCTTACTCCTGATCTTTGAAACGAACTTTTTCTCCTTAGTCGTTCAAGCTTCAGGGTTATTACAGGCACGATAGAAAATTAATCCAGCTTCTCACCGAAAACTCTAGGGAACCTCTGATTAAGTCGCTTCCTGACGGTAAAAATTCTTTGGAGCCAGATGAGAAGCTCAGGTGATAGGATGGCCATTTCGAAACCGTCGGATACAGGGATGTATCCGTCGGAGCTACAGGGAAGTACTCGTGCGTTTTCGAAATGGCCATCCTATTGCCTGAGCGCACCGGAACCTACCTTAGCGTTCACGCGAATTAATCGGAGGTTCCCTAGATCCAAAACTTACGCAAGTTGATATCCTGCCTATCAACCTCGCGCGCCGGACACATAAGCCGCAGTCAATGCATGGCGTGGTGCTTCAAACAAATGTCGACACAGGCCAAATTCGATCAGTTTCCCAACCCGCTCAGTCATCCAGAAAAAGCCTGCATAGTTGGCAACCCGACGGGCCTGCGCCAAGTTGTGCGTTACAATCACTACCGTGTAGCGCCCTCGCAAGCGCAAAATCAACTCCTCCACGATGCCGGATGAAATGGGATCAAGAGCGCTGCACGGCTCGTCCATCAACAGCACTTCTGGCTCTAGGACCAGCGCACGAGCGATACATAACCGCTGTTGCTGTCCACCGGAAAGCGCCAGAGCGGATGCGTCCAATCGATCCGATACTTCCTCCCAGAGCCCGACATCTTTGAGCACTTTTTCGATCTTCCTGTATCGCACTTGGCGGTCTCGAATACCGTGCTCTTTTAAAGGCAGTTCCAGGTTTCGCCGAATAGACAGGGGAAAAGGGTTGGGCCGCTGGAATATCATTCCTATACGGCGTCTGAGGCCCAGCGTATCCACCGGATCGCGCAACAGATCCTGACCATCAAATAAAATCTGCCCGGCAAGGCGCGCATCGCTGTGGTCGGTAAGCCGATTCAAAGTGGAAAGGAAACTGGTCTTGCCGCACCCTGAGGGTCCGATCAATGCGGTGATACAACCCTTGTAAATATCCAGCGATACCTGGGACAAAACTGTCTTATCGCCGTAGCCAACCTCCAGGTCACGCACACGCATCAAGGGCTCGGGAGCACAACAGGGAGACCTTTGTTCGATACATCCCAACGTATAGTGGTTCACTTCACTCAGGTTCACGATACAAACACCCTCCGTTTGAACCAGTTTTCCAGCAGGCTCTGCGCCAGCGTGTTGAGTAAGACAATCAGAACCACCAGTACCAACGCCGAAGCATAAGCCGCACTGTCGCCACCGGTGACATTCATGGACAAATCGTAAATATGTACTGCGAGAGCGCGCCCTGAATCCAGCGGCGACTCCGGCATACGATCGACATAGCCACTGGTGAACACCAATGCTGCCGTTTCTGCGGTGGCACGACCGATTCCCAGCACTAGCCCGGCTCCTATCGCGGGACGCGCCGCCGGCAACAGGATATGCCAAATCGCAGCACTGCGGGCCATACCAAGCGCTAACGCCCCCCGGCGCCACTCGTCGTTTACCGCTCGCAACCCAGATTCACAGGTACGCACAAACACCGGCAAAATCATAAGTGCCAGAGTTAACCCGCCAGATAACAGAGAAAAGCCGAGACCGAGATAAATACTGAAAAATGCATTGCCAAAAAGCCCATATACGATCGAGGGAACCCCGGCCAAAATATCCAAAGTGACGCGCGCGATATCGGAAAACCGACGGCGTCCTGCGGCAAACTCTGACAACCAAACGGCAACGCCCAGCCCCAGTGGCAGTGCAGTAACCAGCGCAATAGAGAGTATCCACAAAGTGGAAACCAAAATGGGGGCGATACCACCGGATCGGCCGGAATCCTCAGGCTCAGTAAATAAAAAAGACCAGGAAAAGTGGGCAACTCCCTCAATCAATACATCGCCCAGCACCCACAACAACAAAGAAACCACCAAGGCGGCGCAACCTGACATAAGCCAACCGAACAGGCGATCAACCATATTGGCCGGCCTCGCGTCCATTGCGGGTAACTCTATAGCTGCCCCATGACAGCAACCACACCATAGCGGTCAACAGCAATCCGGACGCAAACAAGCTGGCTCGGTGGTCACCCATGGCATAGGACATTTCCAGGGCAATATTGGCAGTGAGAACACGCACTGGATCAAACAGCCCCGCAGGAAACTGAACCACATTTCCCGCAACCATAAGCACCGCCATGGTTTCCCCTAGAGCTCTTGCAGTAGCCAGCAATACACCTCCGAAAATATTGGAGCGGGCAGCCGGAAGCATGATATGGAGAATTTGTGTTTTCCGACGCATCCCTAAGGCTATACCGCCATGGAGCAATTCTCCGGACACACTGGCAAGGGCGGCGGCGCTGGTCAGAGCAATCGTAGGCAATACCATTAATGACAGCACTAGTATTGCCGCCAATAATGACGCCCCAGGAGGCTGCCAAAGGGCGATTAATGGAACTATCCGCGTTAACCCCCACAGTCCAAATACTACCGAGGGAACACCTGCCAGTAGGGTGAGCAGTAAACGGAAAGTTCTCGCCACTTTGGGATTCGCGTAAAACTGCAGATAAATTGCACTTGCCAAGCCCACAGGAAGCGCCACGATAAGAGCGCCCAAAGTTACAGCGAGCGATGCCAGTAACATCGGCGCCATGCCAAAGCGGTTTTCCTGTGGATACCACCCCTGATACTGTAGCCAATCGAACCAGCTTCCACTGTGCCAACGGCTGGAGAGAAAAGGCCAGGATTCCTTGATTAAAAATAAAACAATAAGAGTTAGCAGTAATGCAGCCCCGGCAGACAGCACAGCAAGCATCATACTCAGGCGGTGATCGGTGCGATTGACGATCCCCTTAGCGATCCAGCTCATCACCTATGGTTATCCATCAGGGTGCAACAAAAAATTGTGCTTCTATAATGTCCTTTACGGCATCTGATTGCGCAAAGGCTATAAATTCTTTAGCTAATCCAACAGGTGTATTTCTCACAACCAAATTCAACTGGCGAGAAAACTGATAACGACCTTTTGCCACATTCTCCGAGGTAGGGATTTCACCCTCCATAGAAATTAATTTGATAGGAGTTCCGTGGTTCTCTTCATATTCTGCAGTGCCGATGGATACATAGCCAATCGCACCGGCAATCGCCGACACACTTTTAATGCCCTGTTGATTATCTCCAATTACAACTTGTGCATTTATCTGACTATTTCTGAGGGAAAAATGTTGTAAAAATAATTCCAAAGTCGAACGTCCTTCCGCCTTATTGATTACAGTTATTGGCAAATTCGAACCACCGACTTCTTCCCAGTTGCGAATCTTTCCGGAGTAAATACCAACTATCTGATCACCAGTGAGGTTTCTTACCGGATTATTCTTATGCGTAATTATGCCGATACCGTCTCTGGCAATAAGGTATGCGGAAAGATCTTTTTCCGAGGCTTTCAACGCACGTGACACCATTCCGATGTCTGCCAGCCCAAGACGAACATCATTGATTCCTCTTGAGGAACCACCTGTCTGCACATTGATACGCACTCCTGGATGTTGAGATTCGAAGCGCTTAGCCACTTCCAAAATCAAAGGAGCAATAGTGCTTGACCCCGTTAAAGTGAGACGACCTCCACTGGCCTGGACAACTGAGGCACTGGCCAATACATACATTAATAACAACAACCTAATAAAAATTCTTAACATGCCAGTCTCATGAACATTTGTGGATTATTTATCGCAATAAACTCTGATTAAGGAGCAAGTAAAACTTCACATTTCATAAATTGGAAATAAAGTTTTCTGCATCACCATGGCCTTATAAGACGGCAGATAGACATAAGTCCATCCGCCGTCGCGAAAATTCAGCAGCAAGCCCCGCTTTGTGTAGCGAATACGTCAATATCAAAAGGGATATTTGAGCCACAGCCCTCAAATACACCAAAATGCCGGCTGAAGTCTCCGATGTATTGAAAATGTTCTGAAAACCGGGTATCGCGCAACATCCTCCAGGTATTTCCACACACAGGAAACACTCGCCCTGTCTCGATTACATGGTGTTTATCCAAAACAAACCTGTGTTCGCAGTTAGGGATAGAGCCCCGATATATCACTGCCTGGCCGTAATCTTCACAGGCGCTTTCCAGATCTTCCAGTTTGAACAGGCGATAAGTCGCGGAAAAGAACTGCAGGTTACCGGTTCTATGTGCCAGGTTATTGTCGGTGATTTCTAGACGTCGGTCTTCCAGCAAACGGGGATCTATAAAGCCAGCAGCCTGTGCCAGACGGAGAAAATCATTCCAATACAAGGCTCCGCCAAGACACTCTCCGTACAATACAGCATCCGTCCTCACTTCATCTGGAACTCTGCGGTCGGAGTAAACGTCGGAAAAATAGAATTCACCACCGGGTTTTAATAGGCGGTAGACACCGGACAGCACCGCAGCCTTATCCGGTGACAAGTTCACCACGCAATTGGAAACAATAACATCAAATGAGCCAGGCTCCAGATCGAGCTCATCGAGCTTCTCGATATACCCTTTAATAAACCTTACGTTGTCATAACCAAACGCCTGCGCATGCCATTCTCGATGGTTTTGAGCCACAGCAAGCTGTTCTTCAGTCATATCAACGCCGACAACCTCTCCCTCGGGTCCGACCAACTGTGCCAGGGCATAGACATCGCGCCCCGTTCCACACCCGAGATCCAGCACCCGGCACCCCGATAACAGGGGTGGGCACACAAGGCCACACCCATAGTAACGGGACAGAATTTCCGGATGGATTTTGGCCAGCAACGGCTTCAGCCACTCGGGCACAGCACTGGCATCACAACAGGCAGTTGTTTTGAGATCATCGGAACTCTGCAACTGTTTTCCATAATAATCTTGGACGAATTCATGCATGGTGAAAAACTCCTCTCGAACTCACTTGAACAGATCAGGAGCTATTCTTTGACAAAGTAAACAAGTTATCCCAATCCCTTAACCAATACAGCGCCAGGCAGGCCGCCAACATTGGCCAAGCGGCAAAAAACAGAAGGTGATCAAAAGGTGCCATGTACTGCTTATAGGATGAAAACGTGGAAATTGCGTGCAGTATTAACACCAACCCATAAGTCCAGCGCCGCCAGAGCCCGGCAACAAATGCCAGAACCAATAATAATTCCAAGCTACCGAAGATGTAGGACATATGGCTTGTCAGCCATTCGATACCGTAAAATTTTTCAAAAACTTTTCCGGTGTGCGCGGGGTTTACAAATTTATCCAGTGTCCACATCAACATCACAATAAAAACGCCCAGACGCAGTGCTAGCAGAGAGCGCAATAGGGGCTGCTGCAATGAATCCGGAAGTGTAGTTTTTGCGTCCATAGGTATATTCTCCTTTCTGGTTTAACTTTGGTTATATTTAAATCCGCGATGTAAATTGACAGGCCAGTCTTCAGGCAAGTACTGCAAGTCTTGCGGTTCATCAATGTCGTGTAACGGTGTCATTTCCACGAGTGTCCAACCAGCCTCCACTATTCTCTGCCGGGTAAGACTTGCGACTGAAGCAGTACTCCAGGGTATATCGAGAAACACCGTGGGCAGGTAGTTTGAAAGCCCCAGTAGCGCGTAGCCGCCATCGCTCACAGGTACCATGCATGCGTCGTTTTTCTCCAGGGATAGTGCCGCCGCACGCAGCTTATCAGCGTTCATATCGGGGCAGTCTGTTCCTATTAATAAAACTGCTTCTCCCTTGTCAGTTGTTCGTCGGGCCGCATCGGCCAAACGTTCACCCAGATCGCCTTCTTTCTGCTCGGACCACTCCAGGGAAGAGGGCAGGGCTAGTTCACTCCAAATAGGCAGCATACGATCCGGTGCCACACACAGTTCAACTGGTCCAATATCCGCCTTAACCGCTTGCTCTACAGTATGTTCCAGCAGTTTTGCAGCGAGACATGCCGAACCTTCACTGCCAAGGGCGGGAATCAGTCTCGTCTTGGCCATACCCGGTAAAGGTGCCTTGGCCAGAATAACTATCCGGATCACGGTGTCGTCACGGAATCTCATCATGGTTCTAAAATGCCCTTTACTTCTTGTATGGCAATATCCACAGCTTTATATCTGAAATACTTTTAGGTGCAGGCGATTTATGCCTCCGCCCATAAGACAGGTGTTCAACGGTTCTTTATTGGGGAAAACTTGCAAAGTTATCGCCATTATTTTTTGTTGAGATTCCAGTCATAGTTCAGAAAGTCGATTTCCACTTTCCCGTTTCTCAACTTCGTCTTCATCGGCTCAGATAATTGGAGCGCATTAGCCTTCTCCAAAAGGAAATCTTCCAGCCTTTGATACCCTAACCAGCCCTTTTCAAAATCCTCCCGATACCATTTGAATATCGGCGAAAGATTAATCGCACTATCTTCTACCCGGTTTCGGCTGCGATCGCGAAGAAACAAGTCAACTTGTTCGTTCAACTGCTGATCGAGGCGCTCCCCGGTATAAGCTTCGGCGCGCAGTGCGGGGCATCCTATACTGGCGCAGTTGACGGCAAAGTGAATTCGGGGGTCGTTATATCGACCAGAAGCTCGCAACAGGCCATGTTCAATATCGTCGAGGCTTCTCGTTTCTCCAAGTAGTGGCACAAACTCTTTACGCCATGGAGAGGTGAAGAGACCACCTAAATCCTTGATCGACTCCAGCTCCGGCCACGCGCTCAGAATCAGCTCTACAGTCCAGGCGTTATAGGCATTAATCAAAAATGCCTTTTGTTCATTTACCGTCCAGCTGTCAAATTCCGATCGGCTCACTTTCGATAACGCCTCGCGGTACGTCATTAACTGATCCCGATCCCCGGACAGCCCCTGATAATCCACAACAGTGGCTACACCGCCATTGATGCTGTAAACATGGGCATTGAGTAATTTGTTCCAAATAGAGTGATCGAAACTTGTGGCCGCAGCACCGTTAAGTGCCAAAAGGCTTAGTAGTAATCCGATCAGCCAGCGATTATTTCGCATTACCTCTTCTCCACTGGTGATATTTTTCCACCCACGCGAGCACACCTTGTGGCGCATGGGCACGCTTCCATTCACCGGCGGCATATTTATTGGCCTCAGCCCATGTAGGATAGGCGTGAATGGTGCCGAGAATCTTGTTCAGGCCCAGTCGATATTTCATCGCCAGAACAAACTCAGCCATTAGATCGCCACTGCGATCTCCGACAATAGTGACGCCGAGAATACGGTCTTTTCCCGGTTCAGTGAGTACCTTGACGAATCCACAGGCGCTGCCGTCCGCTATGGCCCTATCCAGGTCATCTAAACCGTAACGAGTGACTTCAAAAGGAATACCTTTTTCCCTGGCTTCCTGTTCATTGAGGCCGACCCGCGCTACTTCAGGGTCAATAAAGGTCGTCCAGGGTATAACGCGGTAGTCGACCCGGAACTTCTTGAACTGGCCAAACAACGCATTGACGGCGGCGTACCAGGCTTGATGGGCTGCGACATGCGTAAATTGATAAGGCCCCGCCACATCACCGACAGCGAAAATATTCGGGTATAACGTCTGGAGATAGTCATTGGTGACTATCGTCCGTCCGGTTTCAATACCCAGTTCTTCCAGCCCGTACCCCTCCAATCGAGCAACGCGTCCTACTGCGCAGAGCAGAGCGTCGAAGGCAATCGCTTTCTCCGCACCATCGTGCTCGACGATCAATCGTTTTTCACCATTGGATATTTCACAGCGAAGCGCTTTGTGGCCAGTAAGAACCGTGACGCCATCACGCTCCAATGAGGTTTTGGCCAGTTCGGATACCTCCTCATCTTCCCGAATCATAATACGAGGTGCCATTTCCACCTGAGTTACCTGAGATCCCAGTCGCGCAAAACTCTGTGACAGCTCGCACCCTATGGGGCCACCTCCCAGTACCAGAAGCCGGTTTGGCGCGTCATCCAGCTGGGCGAATTCGTCCCACAAAGTATCACTGGTGACGTAGCCCACCTCTTCAATACCCGGAAGAGGAGGAACAAAGGGACGTGCCCCCGTTGCCAATACAATCGAACGGCTGGTGAGACGTTGTACATCTCCATCGTTGCGTTTTATTTCCACAGTCCAGGGATCGATGAGCTTCGCATATCCCTGAATGACCTCTACCCCCAGC
Organism: Microbulbifer thermotolerans; assembly: GCF_001617625.1. NCBI lineage: Bacteria > Pseudomonadati > Pseudomonadota > Gammaproteobacteria > Cellvibrionales > Microbulbiferaceae > Microbulbifer > Microbulbifer thermotolerans. The sequence continues at coordinate 3,712,359 of NZ_CP014864.1, forward strand.
CCTTCGTACCGCTCGATGCTATCGTGTGGCTCAATCTTGCGAATCACCTCATGGACACGGGCCATGACCTTGCGAAAAGAAAAGTCTGGAGATACCGCATCCAACCCGTAATGGTCTGCATGACGCATCTGGTTTGCCAGGCTTGCGCTCTTAATCAGGGCTTTGCTCGGGACACAACCGTAATTCAGGCAGTCGCCCCCCATCTTATTGGCTTCGATCAGGGTAACTTTTGCTTTTACCGCTGCCGCTATATAAGAACTCACCAATCCACCGGCACCAGCGCCAATGACAACCAGATTGCGGTCAAATTTTTTTGGCTTTTTATAGTCTTTATAGACACGGCGATTCTTTATTAAAGTCAGTATTTTTTTCGCCAATAGAGGGAAGATTCCCAACAAAGCGAACGATGCCAGCAAGGAAGGAGACAGTATTCCCGACAAGCTGGTTAGATTGGCCAACTGTGTCCCTGCATTAACATATACCAGAGTTCCTGCCAGCATCCCCAACTGACTCACCCAATAGAAGGTCAGCGCTCTCAAAGGGGTAAGCCCCATTAGTAAATTGATAAGGAAAAAAGGGAATACCGGCACCAAACGCAAGGTGAACAGATAGAAGGCGCCTTCTTTCTCGATTCCCTTATTAATGGGGCTCAGTCTTTCGCCAAAACGGCTTTGCACCGTATCCCGGAGAAGATAGCGTGACACGAGAAAGGCGAGTGTTGCTCCTATAGTGCTGGCGAATGAAACAATTACCGTGCCCCATAACAGGCCAAACAAGGCTCCCGCCGCCAATGTCATTACCGCTGCGCCAGGTAAAGACAATGCAGTTACCAGCACATAAATCAAGAAAAAGACACCACCAACCAATATGGGTGCCTCTGCACGCCAACTTTCAAATTGTGAAAGTCCATTTTTTAAACCATCCAATGTCGTCAATTGGTGTAGGTCAAAGTAAAAAAAACCAGCAACCAATATGGCCAACAGGATTAATAAACCTATTTTTTTCATTCGCCACCTATGTCACGATGTTTTCCAAACCAGCGCTAGAAAGCACCGCCACAACTGCTGCCCTGACCGGCAGTACAAGCATAACAATGGTCCGCCACACAGATTGGCTCTTCATTGACATCTTCCTGCAGCAGATCGCGTAAGTGTTTGCGTTTAGCACCACCCAGTGGCAGATCCAGTTGCTGATTGAAATCACAGTCGTATAAATATCCTTGCCAGTCGACACTAACCAGCGATCTGCACATAACCTGTTCAATATTGCTCTGTTGGTAATTGTCCTTAAGCAATTGCATATAGCTTTGAAATTTTCCCTTGGCGACCAGAGTGGCGCCAAAACGCTTAATCGGCATATTGGCCAATGCATACAGCTGATTGAATTCGATACCAAAGTGCCGCTGTAGTTCGCGTTTGTAATCCGCTTCGAGCAATTTTTGATCCGGCGGTAAAGATGCCCCCTGTGGGTTGTAAACCAGATTCAGGATCAAACCACTGCCAGGCTTGCCATAGCCCAACGCATTGAGCTTTTGTAATCCCGCAATACTTTTATCAAATACGCCCTTACCACGCTGGTTATCGACATTTTTCAGGGAATAACAGGGCAGTGACGCGACTACTTCCACTTGCTTCTCCGCCAGAAATTCCGCCAACCCTTCCTGCCCGGATTCAAACAAAATTGTGAGATTACATCGATCAATAACGTGCAGGCCGGCAGCGCGCGCCGCGGACACCAAATAACGGAAGTCCGCATGTAATTCCGGTGCGCCACCGGTCAGATCCAGCGTTCGGACATTACGGGACTTGGCAACCGGCAGGATCAGATCCAGGGTTTCCCGCGCCATCATCTCTTTGCGATTCGGTCCTGCGTTGACATGGCAGTGCAGGCAACGCTGGTTGCACTTGTAGCCCAGATTGACTTGCAGAGTCTCCAGGCCTTTGCGCCGAATGACGGGGAAGTCGGTAACTTCCAGCAGGGGTAAGGTTGCGCGCATCGCAATCTCCAGAGTCTAGTCGAAATATGTAGGTTAGTCGGACCTGGTGCCGAATTCTTACAGACTAGATATCGCAAATATGAAATTTGTTCCGGGCGGCTTTAGGGCCACCCCTTGAGTTGGATATGGAGTGTGCGTTGCATGAATTAAGGACATTCGCCATTTCTGGCGCACAGGGTATGTGACCACTAACTTAGTGAAGCATGTTTGGGATCGGCTCAGGATGTCTTGCAAGCCTTGGGCAATCCACAGGAGCTGTTCTCCCAGCTCAGGTGACATGTATAGCTTTAGGACTCTCCCGCCAAGATACCACCGTAAACCGCTCGCGATATTAAACGGGACTTCAGAAAAAAATGGCCCCAACTCAGAGGTTGGGGCCAAAGGGGGGGGAAGATTTCTTTTTTATGCGATCAGACGAGGATTCTTATAGAAACTCATCAAAGAATCCTGAGATATTCCCTACATGGTTAAAACCAAATATCCAAGTGGTCTCAACTGTGTCGGAAAAATCCATACCACCCTGTGCAATGGTGGGGTTCTTCCAACCAACTTCGTTATCAATAGCGTGGTCGGCAACACGCTTGGCCTCGGTCCAGATGACTCCAACTTGTGGATGATTCAAGACCCGGCTCCAATGGCTAGTGCTCTTATTATTAAAACCAGGGGTACCATTGTTTCCGGAATTACCGTCATCGATTTTCTGGTAATCGGTGTTGTTGCGCACATAGCTCAAGTCATCGTCACTGGTTTTGTCTTCATTCCAGTTGCTGTGCTGAATAATATGAATGCGCGCGTTGGTATTCACTGATGGCAGATCCTGCTTCACCCGGCGTACCAAGTCAGCACTGAAGTCAGACTGGCCAGCTTCCGATATCCATACATCGCCACCGTTGTTGAGTGTGGTTTTTACCTTATTGAATACGGTATTCAGGGCACCGTTATAGTTGGCGTGAGCATTCGACCAGCGGTTGACACCAAAAGCGAGGTCAAACAGGTAATCCGCCTCAATAAAGTCTCCACCCTGGGTTCCGTATGCGCCAGCAACGGCATGGTAGTTTACATTGCTAAAGCGAGCATCCTTCAATATTGTGGCAACACCGGCGACAGAGTGAATATCATCCGGGTCCGGTTTGCTATCAAAATTGGCCAGGTACAAATCTTTACTAGTATCGAAGCGACCGATTATTTCACCAGAACCGCTATCGGAAACTTGGCGCAGTTCCAGCCAGTTGATATTGAAGTTACCCGCCTGAATCTGCAAGCGCAGTGTATGCTGCCCCTCGCTCAACTGTCCGAGATCCAGTTTTTGCGTGATCCACTTTTGCCAACCACCGGTAGCGCCTACCTGTTGTGCACTACCGCGGGTTTGACCATCGACTTCCAAAGTATATTGACCGCCACCGGGCGCTGACGCTACGCGGACGTTCGCATAGTATTCTCCAGCCTGCAGTACGTCGATATCGAACTCCAGCCATTCGTTGGTTTCGGTCCATCCCACATTGTATTGACCGCCGTTATCACTGGTTTCCTGGATATCCACGCCGTCCTCTCGGTAGGCACCACCGAGGTTCTGCGCAGTACTGTCCCAATAGCGATGATAGTCTTCCGCCTGAATGTATCCAGGCACCATAAATGTATCCGGAGACGGGGTGGAAGGATCTTCAACTTCATCACAGGGAACAGAACCGCACATGCATACACTGTAGAGGGAACGGCTATTCAAACAGTCTGTCGCCTGGTCACCGTAGATTGCTTTACATTGCGATGTGTAATCGCATTGATCTTGGGCAAAAGTGGCCATTGCCAGCGCGCTGAACGCGAAACCGGTCAAATATCGCAAAGCAGGCAAGCTCATGATAGAGACTCCTTTTACAAATAAATATAAAAATATATTCCGATTTTTTTGAATTAGTGTGTTTCGGAAACTGACATTAACTGCCAGCGCAGAGACTCTATACATCAACTCCCACACGAACCGCTTATAAGATCACAGGGATAGGGAAAAAAAGACGACTCACGAAATAATCTGAATACCCTTCTCTTGAAAAAAATTAAAAAACGTTAACCGTTTAACAAGTTAAAAAAATACAACCTCATAAATACCATATTAATGGCATGAAAATATCTAGGCTTTTTTGTTATACAAAATAACAAGGGATCATATTTTTTCAGTTATAGAAAAATAGATGCAAACACTAAATTTACATCTGAATACCATACAAACAATACGAAGGGTTTTATGAAAAAATTTTAGTGCAATACAGCAAATTCAGGTAACGTAATGGCACTCCTAGCTCCATTAAAATATCAGAGAAAAGTTAATGTGGGGTTTCTATAGATACCAAAAGGCTCTTACATTTGTAAGAGCCTTTATGCAATCCCTGATTTAACTACGTACAATCCTTGTATTCATATTTTTCTAACAGCTAGATCACTCATGCTAATTCATCAGCAGCTCCTAAACCTGCTTCTTTTAATTTTGCTGGATATTGTTATCGCTGGTATTTCCTGAGACTGGACCATTGGATTGCCCATTGACGCCTGACGCCAAGTTATTTATCAGCACGGGGAAGTTTGTGAGATTATTAACGACTGAGCTTGTTAGAGTTAACTGATCCTGATTCTGCAGGGAGTCTTCCAGATGACGAATACTGTGCTTGTCTCCCGATAGCACCACTTGCAGATTGGAGGGTATATCGGTTTGACTGCTACGCAAGGTAATATCATGATTTTTTCCTCCAATAAAGGCGAGTGCTCCCCACCCATTTTTTGAACCGTCGGTTGGCAAAACAGTGATATCTGCCTTGGTGCCGTTATCGCTAGAATAGGCGAAAGTAATTACCGGACCTACATCAGCATCAGCGTACGAATTAACAATATTTCCGGAGCCGATTGAATATCCCTGCTCACAACCGATTACTGTTGTATTTTCAACATACTTGCTGCCAGTGGCGTGCACCAAAGTAACACCTGTTCGCGTATTTCGAATCACTGAATTCAATACTGTTACCGTATCTGCACCGCGCTCATATTCAACCCCATCGATAATGGTGTTACCGCCGTTATAAGCCCGGATACCGGCTTCTTGCAAACTCATCCAGTAACCTGTCGGCAGCTTGTAGCCCCAAACCGTCATAAAATCAACACTGGCAGCACGGGCATCGGCAGCGGCAAAACGTGGGTTGTTTGCTGCCAACATATCCTCTGTTGAGCGCAACTCACCTTGTACATAAATACCATCAATCAGCGTATCTTCAGATCCCTGCATAAACACGGAGTGACCGTATGAATAATTGAATACCGTGGAATTCCTGAAGGTATTGCGTAAACCACGAATCAGTACTGAAGAGTGTTTCTGGTGAGATAGTACAGGGCCAGCGCCTTTACCGTAGGCATCACCCAAACCGTATGGTTGAGAGCCGCGCGAGGTGATAATGAGGCCTTCAATTACATTATCCCGGCCGTCCATCATGACACCGAGTGCGCCACCACTCGGCGAAGTGTCGCCGATATCTTCAATAGAAAGATTGCTTATGGTGTTGTAGTTACCGACCGTACGCAACTGTATGACTTCGTTTTTCCCAAATTGACGCCACAGATCCGTATCAAATTTTATGTAGGCACAGCGGAAGTCGTAATGACTGTTGTGTCCATCAACGGGCAATAGCGTACTAGCGGCCTTGCCACCGGGTAGGGATTGTGAGGTAAATAAACTCGTATCACTTTCATCAATGACATAAGTGCCTGGTTTTAATGCCACTTTTACATTGTTTTTCCCCATGGCCTCAATCATTTCAGGTAAAGAGTCCACAAGTGTAAATCCTGCGGGCGTTTCACAGCTAATGGGCAGAGCACCTGCTACTGTCCCACCGCCACCAACGTAGGTTGCACCCTCCCGAATGGAGGAATCATTGTCAATTATATTTAACCAATTTAGATTAAATGCCGCCGATTCAACATTGATTCTCAGAGTATGAGTGCCAGCACTGATATTACCTAAGTAAACTTCTTCAGTATTCCAGTTTTGCCAGCCTCCGGTAGAAGCTACCCCATGTTGCGCCACCACGACGCCATCAACCTCTATAGAAATCTGCCCCGTGTCGCTTGGTGAAGCCAGGCGAAGTTGCGCACTGTACTCCCCTGTATTGGAAACATAAATTGGATACTCCAACCACTCACCGGCATCCATCCAGCCAACGTTGTAGCCACCGCCAGAATCAGTTGTCTCCTGAATATCGACACCTTCATCCGGGCGATACGCTCCACCACGATTCTCGCTATCAGCATCAGCATAGCTACCGAAGTCTTCGGCTTCTATTTTTCCGGGGACAATAAACAGGCTGCCTGTAGCTTCAACACCATAAACCTCTACTTCTGCGAGGCTTAACGGATTACTACCAGCAAGCTGAACTCTGACATAACGACCGCTACGATTAATATCGATAGATGTCGGGCTACCCGCTGTGGAACCGTAGTAGTAACTGGCAACATCGTCCTGTGCAAGCAGCACATTTAAATCGTTTGAACTAAATGGTTTATCTGAAACCAATACATAAAAATTGGATAAACGTGAGCTGCAACAGCTATCAGTTCGGTTATAAAGATTGATGGTTGAAATGGTGCTTACACTGCCTAAATCAACCTGCCACCAAGGTTGTATTTCGTTCTCAGTATGTGTAATGGTATTGCTACTCCAGTTACCACGAACATCTCCATCAACCGCTCGACTGGAAATACCACTGTAATCCGTAGAGGATTGCGAGGTAGATTTACCCAAGGCCAAATTCACTATTTCGCCACTTGCCACCTCAGAAGCTGAAATAGCTACCTCAGTAAAACTGTTCCAGTTATTTGACGTATTTCCGTAACCCACAATACGCACATAGCGGGCTTCTGTATCGTCTACATCAAAGATTTGCAGATCCAATGTTTTTGACGGTTGATCACCGTAGAAAAGACTTTCCCAGGTGTTACCATCACTAGATACTTGGATTTCTATCGTCGCAGTTCTCTGATCACCTTTATAAAAAGCTATCTGCACATCTTTGACGATGTAATTCTTTCCGAGGTCATATTCAATCCATTGCCCATCTCCAATGGCAGACCAACGGGTTTCCAGATTGTTGTCTAGCGTATTCTCCGGGATATTGCCATCATTAGAAGAAGCAGTAACAGAAACAGGATCGATTGCAAATGCGCTAACGCCATATAAGGATGAAAGCAAACACAAAATGGTAGCACTCAGTGGGATTCTTTTATATCTACTCATTAATTAATCCTTTCTATCTCAGCATCGCTTTTAGATTGATCAGTAACTTACACTGATTTACAACACCTCTCGGCAGGAAAAGAGGGCGCATCCAGTTATTCAATATAAGAATCAATAAAATGAATACGCTGCAGAAAATTCTACCTTGCACATTTTTTTACAACTAGGAAAAAAACACTTTCCAAAAAGTTTTTCACGCCATCATTATTGCTATTGATCACGTATTTGTTTTTTCGCATTACTAGCCAACTAATAACAAGACATTTTTTCACGCAACGATATCTAATTTTTTCCTTTAAAACCTATTCTATATAGGAGGGTGCAATTTAGTATCAGCAAGCTATAGGTGAATGTGCTGCGTTGATATTTAATTACTTCCGGTACAATCGTGACACTGTCGCCCCCCAAAATGCCAATTATTCAGCAATTGGAAAATATCGTCTCAGACAGTAGAAGATATTACGAGTCACCCCCAAATTTCTGGAGCTTCCAAAAGAGTTTTTTCCGTAAAAATAAAAGGCGTGTCTCTAATTAGCCACGCCTTTTCTATGATTACCTTGTGTACGAAAAACCATTAGGGAACCTCTGAATAATTCGTGTGGACACAATGGTAGGTTCCGGGGCGCTCAGGCAATAGGACGGATATTTCGAAAACACACGAGTACCTCCCTGTAGCTCCGACGGATACCTCCCTGTATCCGACGGTTTCGAAATATCCGTCCTATCACCTGAGCTTCATATCCGCCCCAAATGAATTAATCAGAGGCTCCTTAGAGTTTGTTTTACTTGATAATATTCGTTTCCACCTCTGCATCGTAATCGATATCACAAGGTGATCCGTAACATTTAATTTGATTGCAGGTGCCACTTGGGTTTGCGCAGTTTCCGTACACATTCAGATTTACAAAGCGCGTATCGTAAATACCATCAGTAAAGTGCAATCCATGGTCTGCATTGTTAGTCACTTTTAGATTTTCCAAATAGGCATTTTTGATATGCGAGGCCCGGATACCATGACCACGGGGGCTGTCGTAGTAACCACCAACGTTGTCATCGGTTTGAATCATTACAAGATCTGCAACACGACGGAAATATATGTTGTGGAACAAGTCAGTTTCGGTATTTCCGTTATTGTGCAGTTTTAGATCAATAGCAGTTACACCCGTGGCGCCTTTAATGTGCATACCGTTACTGCAGTACATCGCTTCGATACGCTCCATATACAAGTTATTATTACTGGTTGCTTCTCCCTGTGATGGATCACCACTGCCTTCCAGGAACAATCCCATATGATCGTTGCGCAAATCATAGCTGTTCGGATCTTGGTTAATATGACAGCGCAACTTGAAGTCTCTTAGTTCCACATTATTTACCGCCGTTGCATATAACAGTGGTTCATTGATGCTATCAGCGATCGAGTCCGGCCAAGTGATAACCGTATCGTAGCCCTGTCCCACGATGTTAACGTTATCTTTAAGAATTAAAGATTCAGTTAAGTAGTAGGTTTTTGCTTCCAGATTCACGGTACCGCCACCTTTTGCGGACATGGCGGCAACACAATCAGGCAGGTCATAGCTACCAAAGCAGATTTCACTCTCTGGTTCAAGATTATCAGGTGCCTGGCCTAAAAGTTTTACTTCGGTAATATCTGTCCAGTTTGTAGAGGCAGAATTAGAGTGTGTTTTAATGCGCACTTCCTGCACTTCAATATCTGCAATGTCGATGAAATCAATTTCAGCCGTTGTCCCGCTGCTTTCACCATTAAACACACGTGTCCAGGAGCCGCTGGTATCAGGGCGAACATAGATCTCAAATTTATATATACGCTGGTCACCACGCCCCCAAGCGATGCCGACTTCGCTAACCAGGGTGGGTTGCGCTAACTGTACAGTTAAATTAACCGGTGAGCCGTACCCCGCCCATCTAGATGCAAAAGACGTATCGCCATCAATTACATTAGTTGCAGGATAGTTAGCATGACCAGACCCGTCATCGAAAGCGGTTGCTATGCCGATAGCTGATTCAGCACTATAGGCAGCTGAATACGCAATAGAAGCCGTTAAAGCTAAACAGCCTGCCAATATTTTATTTTTTATTATCATAATTAAGTCCTTATATGCATCTAGATTTATTTATGGAACCCCTGATTAATTCGCGTGGACACTATGGTAGCTTCCGGGGCGCTCAGGCAATAGGAAGGACATTTCGAAAACGCACGAGTACTTCCCTGTCGCTCCGACGGATACATCCCTGTATCCGACGGTTTCGAAATGCCCGTCCTATCACCTGAGCTTCACATCCGCCCCCGAAGCGCCTCTGCCACCAGAAAGTGACTTAATCAGAGGTTCCTTATATTTCTTGAGCATCTCGATAGACCAAAGATAGTTTGCCCTATTGCGCAGTCGTCACAACGACCGAACCCAATAAATAAACAAGCCATTGAAAAGTCTACCGAGCATATTTTTTTATAACTAGAGTCAAAGGACTTTAAAGAAAGTATTTTGCGCCTGGAATATTGCTATAGTTCACGTATTATAATTTTTATAAAGCCATGAATAATTTATGTGAGCGCGGTTTGATTTCTGAATACTCAGGTAGTGGGATAGGTAAGGTGTTTAAAACCCTGTTTCAATCAAATAGCTCATAGGCTGATATATTTCCCCAACCGATCCGGAAAGTGGGCTTCCGGCGATGAAAGAACGCTTTTCATCAGTTTCGTCTAAAGCGAAGCAATTCACACACTGCATCAAATACTTCTTCTTCTACTTCACTTTTTGTGGGGTGCAATTTTATGCTGTTTAGCTTGAAACGCAGCTGACAAAACACATCATCACTCACCTGGTAGAGAAGGTGTGAAACGATCCAATATTTCCACATTTCATCATTACCGGATAATACCCTTAGTATAGGCTGCACCAGCTCCAGACCTAACATTGACAACCTCTCCGATACCAGCGGTGCGATTGGCCAGTTTAAGTCTTGCAGGCACTCCAGCAATCTCTCTATATGCGGTATCACTTCTTCATCTGATGCAGCTTTTAAATGCTCGCAGGCTTCATCATCAAATTTATCAATTGGGACTAATCTCATTACCTGAGCGCCGAACCAACTACAAGGTTGATATGAATTAATCAGAGTTTCGTTAATGAAAAGCCCGTGCCGATTATTCCATGTCGCACTCAGGCTATATCGGCGTTTCCGTATGCCCGCAAAAAGGTAGTAACCGCTTGGTTTACCCACTGGTCGATCTGGGCTTCCGAGGCCTGGGACTCGGGATGGGTGAGGGCAATCAGCTGAGCCTCGCCGCGCAACATCCCCGTAAACAGGGTTGCAGCCGCTTCGAGTCCGATCACCTGTACATCAATCTCGCCGGCGTTGGCCGCTTTCTCCAGGTGCGCCGCTAGTACCTTGGTCATGGTGCCGGGGCCACTGGTGTAGAAGGTACGAGCCAGGTGCGGAAATTTATCCGCCACGGCCACTACCACCCGGAATAGCGCCAGGGATTCATAGGACAGCAACAGGCTGAGATAGGTGCGACCAATCTCCAGCAACACTTTGCGGATATTGCCTGGAGTCACTTCGATCTGCTGCACCCTGCGGGTAAAACGGCTGCACTGATATTCGATCACCGCGGCGAAGAGCGCTTCCTTTTTGGGGTAGCGGGAATAAAGCGTCGCCTTGGACACACCTGCCGCCTGCTGGATCATGTCCGTGGTGGCGGCATTAAAGCCATGCTCGAGAAAGACCTGGGAGGCCGCCTTCAGAACACATAGGGACTTGTCGTCTGTGGCGATTGTCTGGCTCAAGGGATCACCTGCCTGTGAAAATGGATCTCAATGAACGGACTATACCGAAACCCTCACTTGACATAAACTGTACCGATCGGTTTATACTCCGCGACCTCTCTTTCCCGCCTAACTCATTGTAAATTTCGCTTTAAATGCAGGTGTATTGTGGGTGCGAAGCAACGCCTATCGGTTTTCGTCATTCTGAACAGTACTAAACGGTACAGTTCATCGCTATTTCGGTTTCTGTCTCCCAGCACCCGGACGGGATGCTTGCTGGCTGTCACCCTGCTGGGTGGCTGCGCCTCTTTGCCTGATGGGACGCAGCCTGGCGATATCCAGCTCCCACAGCCCCCATCTCTTGTGGCCGGGCAAAGTCTGTCGGAACAGCCGGTGCCCCAAGCCTGGTGGGCCCTGTTCAACGACGAGCTGCTGGCACAAATGGAGCGCGATCTGGCCACCGGCAACCTGGATCTGCAGCTGGCGGCGGCACGGGTTGAGCAAAGCCGGGCCAGGCTTGGCCTGGCCGCATCGGCCCAGGGCCTGCAGCTGGATGCCGCGGGCGGCTATTCACGCAGTCAGCTGAGTGAGTTTTCCCGCCTGGCGGCGCTGGGGGCTCCCACCGATCCCAGCGACTACTGGAGCCTGGGTACCCGTGCCAGTTGGGAGCTGGATCTTTGGGGGCAGCTGAGCAAGCGTACTGCCGCCGCCGGGCAGCGTCTGCTGGCAAGCCGGTATGAGCTGGCGGGCGCCCGGGTCTCCGTCTCCGCCGAAGTGGCGCGGACCTATCTGCTGCTGCGAGGGGTACAGCAGAAGCTGCGCCTGGCGGAAAAGGAACTCGAGATCAACCGCGATCTGCTGGCGCTGCAGCAAAGCCGCAGAGCCCAGGGGGTAGCGACGGACTATGACACCGCCTCGGCCCGCGCAGCCGTGGCCGCTGCCGAGGCACAGATTCCCCTGCTGGAAACCCAGCGGGATCAGCTAATGAACGCTCTGGCGCTGCTTCTGGGCAAGGCGCCAGAGGCACTCAATGCACAGCTGACGAAAAGCGCACACCAACCTGAGCTGCCGAAACAGCTGCCGGTCGGGCTGCCATCGGAGCTGGCCCGCCGGCGTCCCGATATATTGGCGGCGGAAGCACAGCTGCAGGCGGCCACGGCGGATATCGCCGCGGCCCGGGCGGATTTTTATCCGCGTATCACCCTGGGACTGAGTGCAGGAATGGAGGCGATAGAAAGTGCCGATTTCGGCAGCTGGGGTTCGCGCACCTTCTCCCTGGGGCCCTCCCTTTACCTGCCCATTTTTCAGGGCGGGCGCCTGCGCCGGATGCTGGAGCTGCGCGAAGCCGGGCAGAAGGAAGCGGCCATCCGCTACCGCAAAACTGTGCTCGGAGCCTGGCATGAAGTGAACAATGCCATGAAAGAGTACCGGGATGCGCGGCGCCGCTACCGGGCATTGCAGCAGGCCATGGCGGATACCGGTCAGGCGCTTGCAGCCGTTCAACGGGCCCGCCGTCATGGTGTCGCCAGCCGTATTGCGGTACGGCAGGCGCAGCTCGCCGAGCTGCGTCAGGAGAGGGCGCTGACAGATGCGGCTACCGCCTCGGCACTGTCGGTGGTGGCCCTGTATCGCGCGCTGGGAGGCGGCTGGTCGGATGCGCTGGCACCATCCCCTGCAACAGACACGCAAGCCGGGGATATTGTAGCGGGAGGAACTCGTGGCTGAGGCTTCCGCACCGCAACCGGGCCCCCAGCAGCCGGTCTTCAACCTGCGGCTGGCCCTGGGACTGCTGGGCATTCTGTTGGCCGCCATGGCCGCGGGACTGAACAGCCGGGTTCCCGGTCTGGCGCTGGCGGATATCCGCGGCCAGCTCGGCCTGAGTTATGACCAGGGCACCTGGCTGAGCACGCTGTACGCCGCCGGCGAACTGATCGCCATGCCCTTTGCCTCCTGGTTTGGCATCACCTTCTCTCTGCGGCGGTTTCACCTGTCGATGCTGCTGTCGATGATGGCCCTGGCGGTGGTCATGCCTTTTGTGGGCAATTTCTATCTGCTGGCGGGCCTGCGCCTGCTGCAGGGACTGTTTGCCGGAGCGCTGATTCCGCTGCTGATGGGCGCAGCCCTGCGCTTTCTGCCATTGTCGATCCGCCTGCATGGACTGGCGCTCTACGCCATGACCGCCACCCTGTCCCCCAATGTGGCGGTATGGCTGGCGGCAGTACTGGTGGATGACCCTGTGTCTCTAAACTGGCTGTACTGGCAGGTAATTCCCCTGGGGCTGCTGGCTGCTGCGCTGGTGTATTACGGCATCCCGGCCTCGCCTCCGGCACTGCCCAGGCTGAAACAGGGCAACTGGCTGGGGATGGCCCTGGGTGTACCCGGCCTGGGCCTGCTGGCTATCGGCATCGGCCAGGGGGTGCGCCTGGAGTGGCTGCATTCCCCCCTGATCTGCCTGCTGCTGGGGCTGGGGGGAGTTCTGATACTGCTGTTTCTGATCAGTGAATGGCGTCATCCGGCACCCTTTATCAGATTGCAGATGCTGAGTCGGCGCAATCTGGGACTGGGATTCACGGTGTTTTTCTGTCTGCTGGTGGCCATGTCTGCCGGGGTCAGTGTGCCGGTCTCGGTTCTGGCTCAGCTACAAGGGTTCCGGCTGGAGCAGATGACCGCCCTCGGCCTGATTATTGGTCTGCCGCAGCTGTTTATGGGCTCGGTGGTGGCGCTGCTGCTGTACCGGCGCTGGATGGATGCCCGCTATCTGTTTGCGCTGGGGCTGGGCCTGATGGCGCTGGGCTGCTTCCTGGCATCCCGCATCACCAGCGAGTGGATGGTGGAGCAGTTTTTCTGGTCCCAGGTGTTGCAGGCCATTGGCCAGCCGATCGCCGTAGTCTGTCTGCTGTTTTTGGGCACCAGTGTTGTACAGCCGATGGAAGGTCCCTTTGTGGCCGGTATCGTCAACACCATCCGGGCCCTGGGGACTCTGCTGGGTGGCGCCTTTGTCGGCCAGCTGACGGCAGATCGCAGCCGGTTCCATTCCGACATGCTGCTCAACCACGCGGGGATGTGGCTGAGCCACAACCCGGCCCCACCGGCTATCGATAACCTGGCCCAGGTGATCTCCACCCAGGCGGCGGTACTGGCCAGCGCCGATATCTTCCTGGTCTTTATGACGCTGCTGCTGGTGCTGATTCCGCCGGTACTGTGCCTGCAATACGTGCCGGCACCCCGTATCCCCGCACCGCCGGCCGCGCAGGCAGGCTGAATTCTTGTATTTGAACAAAAAAGGTTTGAAGTCATGAAGAAAAACCGAATTGTCCTGGCAGGCGGCGCCCTTCTGGTGATCGCCGTTGCTGCCATTATCCTGATCGGTGTGGGGTCCGGTGGCGTCCAGGCCACCGACAATGCCTATATCAAAGCGGATATGACCGCCGTTGCACCACAGATTTCCGGTGTCATTCGCAAGGTGGCCGTACGCGACTATCAGCCGGTGCAGAAAGGCGATCTGCTGTTCACCATCGACGACCGGGAACTGAACGCAGCCCTGCGTCAGGCCGAGGCGGATGTGGCACGCGCCAAGGCGGATATCCACCGGATTCAGGTGCTGCTGGATGCCCACAAGAACAGGATCCGCCAGGCACAGGCGGTGCTGAAGGTGGATGAGGCTAACCTGCAACTGGCCCGCGCCAATCAGAAACGGTTCCGCAGTCTGGCACAGGAAGGTTCCGGCACCGAGCAGGACCAGGAGCAGGCGGACGCGGTGCTGGCGGTACAGCGGGCCACATTCAAAAGAGATGAAGAAGCCCTTCAGGCGGCACACAAGCAGGAAAAGGTGCTGCAATCCCAGCTCGATATGGCCCGGGCAGCCCTGACGGCGGCACAGGCCAGGCGGGACCGCGCGGCACTGGAGCTCTCCTACGCCCGGGTAACGGCGCCAGTGTCCGGTGTGGTGGCCCAGCGACTGCCGCGGGAGGGAAGCTATGTGCACGCCGGCCAGACCCAGATTACTCTGGTGCCCCTGAACACCCTCTATATCGAGGCCAACTACCGGGAAACCCAACTGGCCGATGTAAAAGCTGGCCAGCCGGTAAATTTCCGCGTGGATGCCCTGCCGGGGATTGAATTCAGGGGCCATGTGGAAAGCCTGGGACCGGCGTCCGGGGTCAGTTTCTCACCGGTAGCGCCGCACAATGCCACCGGCAATTTCACCAAGATCGTCCAGCGCCTGCCGGTGCGCATCCGCATCGACGATGGCCAGCCCCAGGCGGCCCGACTGCGGGTGGGCATGTCGGTTCGCCCGGAAATCCACACTGATCAGTAGCCGGAGAAGGAGAACAAGACATGATGGAAAGGGGATATCAGATTACCTTCTTTACCCGGCAGGACTGCACCATCGGCAATCAGCCACTCGGGCAATGGCTGTTGCATATCGCCAGCCAGCTCGGCCTTAAGGGGGCGACCGTCAACGGCGCACTTGAAGGCGTGGGACACGACGGCGAGGTGCATATGGTCAACCTCTATGACATCTCCGAACAGCCCCTGCAGATTGTTATGGTGGTAACTGAAGCTGAATACCGGGCGCTGTTCCGGAGGCTGGAACAGGAGCCGGTGTCCGTGTTCTGTACGGTGGCTGAAGTCGAATTTGGCATGGTCGGTGGCGGGACGCAGGCACCGAACCGGTGACAGATTCACTCCAACCCCTCGGATTGGTGAAAAGGGGTACCCGGAGGGTACCCCAAAAGCCGTGTATCAATCCCACTCGGGCGCAAAGTCGGGATTCGCAATCCGCTCATTGCGATCCAGTGTTCTGATGGCAGACAAATCCTCTTCGGAGAGGCCCAGTTCAAAAGCCTTCAGGTTCGCTTCCAGGTGTGCACGTTTGGTTGATGAGGGAATAGCAACTATGTCCCGGTGCTTCAGCCAGGCGAGTACTACCTGGGGAATACTGGTACCGTGCTTCCCGGCAATGCTTGCGAGTGTGGAGTCCTCCAGCACCTTGCCGACAGCCAGAGGCATGTATCCCGTCACCACAATGCCCTGTTGCTGGCAGAAATTCACGACAGCCTCGTTCTGCAGGTAGGGGTGAACTTCAATCTGGTTAGTGAGAATCTGCCCAGGCCCGGCAATGTCGATCGCCTGCCGGAGCTGCCGGGTCGTAAAATTGGAGACACCAATGTGTCGGGTCAGGCCAAGTTTTCTGGCCTCCAGCAGTCCGGAAATGTATTCCTCCATGGGGACCGCTTCTTCCGGTGAAGGCCAGTGGATCAGCAGCAGGTCCACATAATCCGTTTTCAGTCGGGCAAGGCTTTCCCTGACACTGGCAATCAATTTCTCACTGACCAGGTTTTCGTGCCAGACCTTGGTGGTAAGAAACAGATCAGCGCGGGCCACATCGGCGGTTGCCAGCAGCTCGCCAATTTCTGCTTCATTGTCGTAGAACTGGGCAGTGTCTATGTGCCGGAAGCCCAGATCCAGGGCTTCTGTAACGGCCGATTTCAGGGCGTCGCCCTGCAGCCGGAAGGTACCCAGGCCGGGGTTTGGAATTACTGTGGTCATGGTTTACTCCTTGTTCGGGAGATAACGGGAATCAATGACCGTCTTTAACGGACGGTCCAGTGTGGTCGTCAATTCCAGGGCTGCCGGAAGTTCAGAAACCGGTTCGATGTGCGGAGGCGGAAGGCTCAGCCGTTCCTGTGCAACCATAGCCAGCAGTTGCTCTCCTGCGCGACAAAATTCCTGCCACTGGCGTTCACTTCCTAGCCAGTGCAGGGCGTTCAGTGCCACCTCATGAATGGAAAGGGCTTTGTCGAAGGCAGGCACCGGCGGGCTATCCAGGCGGTCCTGAATACACAGAATATGTCCGTTTGCCTCAATCTGATCTGTCAGCCCTGCGGCATGCTCAGCATTTACCGTGTCAAAAACCGCAAAGTACTGCCCCGGCTTACCCTGAACTGCCCAGTCCACCACGGCCTGTGCGCCCAGCTGACGCAGTGCGGCAGCGTGCCGGGCTGAAGCCATCGCCGTTACCCTGAAGCCGCGCTTTGCCGCCAGCTGCACCAGAAAGCGGCCAACCATGCCGCCGGCACCGGTAATCAGAACCTGTGCATCAGGGCGATGGGGGATCTTTTCAATGGCCTGCCAGGCCGTCATCAGGGGGCACGGGAGCGCAGCTGCGGTGGACAGGGGCAGGGTGTCGGGTACCTGCAGCAGCGCCTTGCTGCTGACCACTGTGTGACTGGCAAAGCTGCCAGGCCTGTGCAGGTCCTGGTGGTAGCAGACACGCTGGCCGGGAGTGATTCCCGTAACCTTCGAGCCCACCTTGCAAACCCTGCCGGCACCATCGACACCGGGTATATGCCCCTGCTCCCAGAAAGGTGGCCAGTTCCGGATCATTTTCCAGTCCACCGGATTCAGGCCAATAAACTCGTTGCGGACAACCACCTCGTCCGGGCCCGGACTCAGATCATTCTGCAGGGATTGCCATTGCAGGGCCTGGGTGGCCTGGCCCTTTGCAACCAGGACCCAGGCAAAAACTTGTTCAGGGTGTCTCATGAAATACTCCAAGAATGTCCTCTGCCACCCGCATCAGGGTGTCTGCAACCGGCGCCTGGTTGCGTCTGAAATGCAGGCCTATGTGGTTCACACCGGCACTCTGCATCTCCTCCAGTTCCCGCAGCAGGCCATCCCGGCCGGTCTGCACGCCAAACCGGTGTCGCCGCCGTGGTGCTTTGGCATCGTCCAGGTAATCCAGATGGATAAACGACACATAGGGCTTGTCGCCGGCCACATTCCACCAGAGTGCCACCCGGCGCATATGCTCTTCAGGCGTTCCCGGGTAGGCCAGCCAGCCACTCATATGCTCACCAATCCACTGCGGGGATTGCTGGGACAAGCCGGCGGATAACAGTGGCGGTGGTTGCGTTTCCGGCAGAATGGCCTGCCCCGGGGCCAGCCGGCGGTCCTGTTTGCCGGTGAGTATTTCGACACCGTGGCGGAAGGCGTGGCCTCGAGTCTCATAGTCCGCGCCGAACAGCGGGTATTCGGAAGGCCTGTCACCGCTTGCAATGCCAAGCAATAGACGGTTTTGGCTCAGGGCCTGAGCCGAAGCAGCGGATTTGCGGACGATCCAGGGGTTGCGCAGGGGAAGAACAATGGCTGCGGTACCCAGGAGAATGTTCCTGGTGACCCCGGAAAGGAAACCCAGGTACACCAGGGGATCGAATACCTGGGCGGCATCGCCGAATGACGGGTCGTAAAGGGGCACGTCCCGGATCCACAGTGCCCGGAACCCCAGTTCGTCCGCTTGCATGGCCAGGGACTGGTGTGCACTCAAATCCGGTACACCGAATGGGCGTTTGTCGAGCAGTCGTTGACGCTGTCCGTCTGAGGCCCAGTCATTATCCAGAGGCAGCTCCACGCCAATGGTAAGGGGGCCTGATGTGAGCTTTGACAGATTCATAATTCACCTCCAGCGCCTCCCTTACGGGAGGCCGGTTCAGCTCAGGCGGTTGCCGGTTCGCGGTTATCCAGAGTTGCGGAAATACGGGTCAGAACCAGGGCACTGAGCACAATCACTCCGCCAATCCAGGGGGTATGCATCAGTCCCATATCCTCAACCACATGCCCGCCAAGCCAGGCGCCGCCGGCAATACCGATATTGAATGCGGCGATGTTCAGCCCGGATGCAACATCAACAGAATGGGGGGTATAGCGCTCGGCGAGCTGAACGACATACACCTGCAGCCCCGGCACATTGCCGAACGCGAAGGCGCCCCAGACCAGCAATGTGATGACAACGGCAATCGGGTTGTAGGCCGTGAAAGTGAGCAGGAACAGGGTTGCCGCCAGGCCTCCGAAGATGATGTACAGCGCCGAGGTTGGTCCATGGCGATCTGCCAGTTTGCCGCCCCAGATGTTTCCGGTGGCCACTGAGATTCCGTAGACCAGTAACAGGACACCAACGATACCGGATGCAAAACCGGTGACATCTTCCAGAATTGGCGTCAGATAGGTGAATGCCGTAAAGCTGCCGCCATAACCAATGGCGGTCATGGCATATACCAGCAGCAGCCGTGGATGCGTGATCACCTCAAACTGCTGACTCAGTGTGGCTGGCTTGGATTGCTTCAGATTTTTAGGTACCAGCAGGGCACTGCCGATCAGAGCAATGGCCCCCAGGACTGCCACTGTCAGGAAGGTTGCGCGCCAGCCGAAGGTCTGCCCGATAAAGGTGCCCAAAGGCACACCCGTCACCAGAGCCACGGTCAGCCCGGTGAACATAATGGCAATAGCGCTGGCCTCTTTTTCTTTGGATACGAGGCTGGTAGCAATCGTTGAACCAATCGAGAAGAACACGCCGTGGGCAAGTCCGGTGAGGATTCGGGCCGTCATCAGTGATGCGTAATTGGGGGCCATCCAGGCAAGTACATTGCCGACGATGAACAGACTCATCAGGGACAGCAACACCCATTTACGATTCCAGCGCCCCGTCAGGGCAGTTAATACGGGGGCTCCAACAGCGACACCCAGGGCGTACAGGCTGACCAGAAGGCCAGCGGACGGCAGGGGAACACCCAGATCCTGGGCAATGGTTGGGACCAGTCCGACAATAACAAATTCGGTGGTCCCGATTGCAAAAGCACTCAGGGTGAGCGCGAAGAGTGCAATGGGCATAGCGGTTCTCCGTGAGAGTTCATTGACGGAGGCTAGTTTGCGGCCGCATACTTTTGCGATAAATGGCAGTTTTTGAAAAAGACTTTTGCGAATATTGAAATGAAAAGCCGGTCGGACGATCTGTATTTTTTGCTTTCAGTGGTCGACAGCGGCGGTTTCAGTGCGGCTGCGGAGCAGTTACAGGTGTCTGTGACCCGGGTTTCCCGTGCGATAACCCGGCTGGAGCAGAGTCTCAACACCACCTTGCTGAACCGCACCACACGAAAGGTAAGCCTGACTGAGGAGGGGCGCCTGTTCGTCGAGAAGGTCCGCGGGGGATTGGCCGCTCTGGAAGAAGCCGAAGAACTGCTGGCCATTCGCAAACAAAAACCGGCAGGAAGACTGCGGGTGGATGCCGCCAACCCTTTTTTGCTGCACCAGATAGTGCCGCATATCCGGGACTTCCGCGCAGCCTATCCCGACATCGAACTGGAACTGACCGCCAGCGACCGGATTGTGGATCTGCTGGAGCGGAGGATAGATGTCGCCATCCGGATTGGCCCGCTGGAAGACTCCTCCCTTCATGCCCGCCCAATCGCCCGTTCCCCGTTATCGGTGGTGGCCTCCCCGGATTACCTGAAACGGCGGGGCAACTGCGACTCCCCGGATGCCTTGAGAGACCATGACATCATTGGCTTTACAGCCCCGGAAGCACTGAACTTCTGGTACATCGGGCAGGGTGTGCGGGTCCGGCCCAGCATCCGGGCCAGCAGCGGAGAAGCGATTCGTCAGCTCTGTCTGAGAGGGAACGGGCTGGCCTATCTTTCCCGATTCATGATTGGCGCAGATATTGAGCAGGGGAACCTGGTGGAGTTGCTGAGCGATCACCTGGTCAGCCCTAATCCGCGGGAGCTGGTCAATGCCGTCTATTACCGCAATACAACTCTGTCAGCGCGAATTCAGGTGTTTCTGGATTTTTTCGAGACGCGCTGGAATTTCCTGTAATGCGTGCGCCGATGTACTTGTCTCTGCACGGGTATAGCAGAGAACCCGTATGTGCAGCAGCAAACTCTCAGAGAATCTTCGTATAAGCCCGGCCGAAACCTTCCGGGACTTCGCCTCTGATTAATTCATGTGAGCGTTGTAGTTGATTTTGGGGCGCCCTGGCAATGCGGTCGGTTCCTGTAGGGATAAATTCATATCTCTGAAAGAACAATCCGTGTAAAATCTTGCCCCCTTTTATTTCCCGCTCGCAGCCTTCGGGCCGGGAGCAGTCTACGAGCTACGAGGTTTGTACGAACCTTCACGCCAAAGCAGGTAAAACGCCTTCTATGCCCTCTGATATCAACAAGTTACGCAATATCGCCATCATCGCCCACGTAGACCACGGCAAAACCACCCTGGTGGACAAGCTGTTGCAGCAGTCCGGCACCCTGGACCGCCGCGACGCGGGCGCCGAGCGGGTTATGGATTCCAACGACCAGGAGCGGGAACGCGGCATCACCATTCTGGCCAAGAACACCGCCATCCGCTGGAACGACTACCGTATCAACATCGTCGACACCCCCGGACACGCCGACTTCGGCGGCGAGGTAGAGCGGGTACTGTCCATGGTGGATTCCGTACTGCTGCTGGTGGACGCGGTGGACGGCCCCATGCCGCAAACCCGTTTCGTAACCCAGAAGGCCTTCGAGCGCGGCCTGAATCCCATCGTCGTCATCAACAAAATCGACCGTCCCGGCGCGCGCCCGGACTGGGTGATGGACCAGGTGTTCGACCTCTTCGACAGCCTCGGTGCCACCGATGAGCAGCTGGACTTCCCAGTGGTCTACGCCTCCGCCCTGAACGGCATTGCCGGCCTGGACGACACCGATATGGCCGAGGACATGACCCCGCTGTTCCAGATGATCGTCGACAAGGTCGCGCCGCCGCAGGTGGATCTGGACGGCCCCTTCCAGATGCAGATCTCCGCCCTGGACTACAACAGTTACGTGGGTGTTATCGGCGTCGGCCGTATCACCCGCGGCACCCTGAAGCCGAACCAGCAGGTAGTGGTACTGGACCGCGAGGGCAACTCGCGCAAGGCCAAGGTACTGCAGGTGATGGGCTACCTGGGGCTGGAGCGGATGGAAGTGGAACAGGCCAGTGCCGGCGACATCGTCTGCATCACCGGCGTCGGTGATCTGAATATTTCCGACACCCTGTGCGACCCGGATCACCCCGAAACACTGCCGGCCCTCACCGTGGACGAACCCACGGTCAGCATGACCTTCCAGGTCAACGACTCGCCCTTTGCTGGCCAGGACGGCAAATTCGTCACCTCGCGCAATATCAAAGAACGCCTGGAGCAGGAGCTGATCCACAACGTGGCCCTGCGGGTTGAACCGGGAGACTCTCCGGATAAATTCAAGGTTTCCGGCCGCGGAGAGCTGCACCTTTCCGTGCTGATTGAAACCATGCGCCGGGAAGGTTTCGAACTGGGTGTATCCCGCCCGGAGGTGGTGCAGAAAGAGGTGGACGGCGAAATCCACGAGCCCTATGAGCAGGTGGTGATCGACGTAGAAGAGCAGCACCAGGGTGCGGTGATGGAAGAGCTGGGCCTGCGCAAGGCGGAACTGACCAATATGGAGCCAGACGGCAAGGGCCGCGTGCGCCTGACCTTTATCGTGCCCTCCCGCGGCATGATCGGCTTCCGCTCCCTGTTCCTGACCCTCACCAGCGGCTCCGGCATTATGACCAGTATCTTTGACCACTACGGCCCGGTAAAACAGGGCGAAGTGGCCAAGCGCACCAACGGCGTGTTGGTATCCATGGTCAACGGCAAAACCCTGGCCTATGCCCTCTACGCATTGCAGGATCGGGGCCGCCTCTTCCTCGGCCACGGCGAGGATATTTACGAGGGACAGATCGTGGGTATCCACTCCCGCGGCAACGACCTGGTAGTAAACCCCACCAAAGCCAAACAGTTGACCAACATCCGCGCCGCCGGCAGCGACGAGGCCCTGACCCTCACGCCGCCGATCCGCCACACCCTGGAGCAGGCGCTGGAGTTTATCGAAGACGATGAACTGGTAGAGGTCACTCCCAACCACATTCGTTTGCGCAAAAAAATCCTGCAGGAAAATATGCGCAAGCGCGCGAAGAAATAAGGCTTTGGAAAACCTCTGAGTAACTCGCTCCTGCACGACAAAATACGGCAAAGTCGGATAAGAAGCTCAGGTGAGTTAATCAGAGAAGCCTCGATTCCCTTTCAAGAACAACGGGCCCTTCGGCCCGTTTTTTTATGCATTTATCCCCGCTACGTCATCAAGGGGCGACGTCACACAGCGAACCTCGGACGATCCGCACTCCCTGAATAGGGAATAGACACAGCCCCCCTATCTGATAGCTTCGCGCCAAAAAACCGGGCTAATTTTTATTCCACTTGGGGGACTCATGGTATTTCGCAACAGCTTCGCTGTGCTGCTCTCGGTATTAACTCTGACGGCCTGCGGCAATGGCCTGGAATCCGATACCGAGCAAACCGCATCACAGGAAATCTCCGACACACCAATTGAAGAGCCGGACCTGGACCCCGGGGAAGATCCAGTAGAAGACCCCACCGAAGATCCCGTCACCGACTCAGGTGACGGGGATTTGCCGCCACCAGAACCTTCATCCCTGATCAAACTCGGCAGCGACGGCGCGCCGCTGGAGATCCAGTCTGTGGCCTGGAGTGATAGCGGCAGTGAAGAGGAAGGCAGCCAGTGGGCTTGCGTGCAAGACACCATCAGCGGACTTGTCTGGGAGGTGAAACGGCCAAACGCACAAAACGATCACTCAGCGGCCAACAGTTTCAGCTGGTATAACCCGGACAGTGAGACGCTCAACAAAGCCTCTGGCCTGGGGCAGTGCTACGCAGGTAACACGCTCACCGGCGGTGCCGACTGTAATACGCGCGCCTTTGCCGAACGCATCCGCGCCTTAAATTTGTGCGGCCTAACAAATTGGCGCATTCCGAGCATTGCAGAACTGGCCACGCTACTGAGCGAAGAATCTGACGCTTCCAGCTACCATACCGGCGTCGCGCAATTTCCCGGAATTAATGGTGTTGCCGAAACGACTTACTGGAGTAGCGATGCCGCCGACCACCAATACGTTTGGGCAATGGACTTCAGCCAGGGAGAAGCGGTGCTCCGGGAACCCTATGAAGCGCTGAATCTGCGCTTGGTCAGCGGCAATCAGGCACCGGTGGCCACGTCCCAACGCATCGCCATTGCGCCGGATGACCTGCCTATCGCACCGACCAGCGGTGAACAAAAACTGGATATCACGCTCTCAGGTGAAGATCCCGACGGTGACGACCTTATCTATACCCTGGTTACCGAACCTCAGCACGGCGCACTGCGGGGGAACCCGCCCCAGCTGGAGTATATCCTCGACCACGAATATACCGGCGAGGACAGCTTTACATTCACCGTGAGCGACGGAAGTGAAACGTCAGAATCGGCCACCGTCACCATCGGTATCGCCCCACTTGTCAGCGAAAACCCCGCGACACCCACACCGGTAGATCTGGCTCAATTCGACACAGAGTCACCGCAGTCTTTCCTGTTAAAAGACAGTATTGCCGACGACGGACAGGCACTGGGCTACATGGAAATTACTGTTCCTGAAAATACTGACATCATGCAGGATCTCAGCTATTTCCTCGCCGCACAGAATATACGGTCGGAGCAAGCGACACATTACACTTTCGAACTGTTTACTGAGTCCGACTTTTCCGGTACGCCGCTGACACAGGTAACCGCCAGCGATGGCGCTCTCATCGCGGCGGCGAACCATAAAAGCAAAACCCTGTATTTACGCTTGAAGGCGAGTTTTGATGAGGCCGCGCCGGTGTATTTTGAGCTGGCGGGCGGCAGTGACTCGGAACCGAACCGACTTGTCCATTACTGCGAGGAATATCCTCATCCCGAACTCATCCCGTACAACATGTGCAACTGGGAATCCGGCTGGGATATAGGGTGTGATGACGAGCGCTGTATTGCGGTCAACGCAGCGCCCGAAGTCGATCTTAAATACGAATGCGCATATCGCACTTACGGTATGTTCGAGAACGTCATGCGCTGCCATGCGTTCGAGGTATCAACGGGCGAGTTTTCCTATGAAATCTGCCCGTCACCCTATATCTGTACCAAAGTGAAACTGGACGATCCCCCGGATGTCGATCCCGGTGATACAGTTCCGGTCACAGACCCTATCGAAATCTCGTTCGACACTCCAAGTGTCACCATCGAGGTACCCACCACTCCGGCCTATGGTGTCAATCTGACTCAGCAGCTATTTCTCAAAGCCGTGGAAGGCAGTGCAAGCCAGCAGATACTGAGTGATTTCTTCGAAACGCTCAGAGCATCACTGGTGGAAGATGCCGCGGCGGATTCCACGGTTGCGCCTTGGCGAGACTATGTTGTCTCGCAGCTGGATTCCGGCGCATCGGTGTCCGAGATCATCGCCAACTTTACCCAAGATACCGCCAGCGGAAACCAGGAAGCCGCCGCATCACTGTACGCCACCATCAACGAGCTGATCGTGGCGCTGACGCAAAGACCGCAGAGTGCACTGAACAATGATGAGATATGGCTACTGACAATCACCATGGCGCATATCAATGATCGCCGCGAGGCACTTGTGACCAACGCAGAGCAGAAAGTCGCCGATTACTTTGCGGAACTGAGTGACTGTTTCGGTCTGCACTGCGTTTATGTTTCCACGGGCTTCCCGCAGGTACTCGCCGATGCCATCGCTACAACCGATGCCGACCTGATTTCCGCGGGAGCCGTGGGCGGAGTGGCGGTTGCCAGCGGGGTAGGGACCTACATCACCCTCACATCCAGCGTTGTACTGTCGACCGCCATGGTGCACACCGCTGCCGCCGCCGCCAAGGCCGGGGTGACCGTATCGGCATTTACTTCCGGCAGCGCCAGCATAGCGGCGCTCCCGGCGGTGATCGTTACGGTAGGGGTTGTCTGCACCGTGGTATCCGTCTCCAATCTGATTGAGGCCGGGGAGAATGAGGCAGCCTACAACGCCTTTCTCCAGGAGAACAACGCCCGCTTCAATGACCTGGCGGAATTTATCGATACTGAACACAGCGATGAGGTGCACGCCGAAATCACCAACGCCGCCATCCGTATGCTGGACGAAATGTTTCCGTAATTTGGCATCTTTCCCTGTGGTAGATTATCTAGGGAACCTCTGATTAATTCGCGTGAACGCTTTGGTTAGTTCCGTGGCGCTCAGGCAATAGCATGGCCATTTCGAAAACGCACAAGTACTTCCCTGTAGCTCCGACGGATACATCCCTGTATCCGACGGTTTCGAAATGGCCAGACTATCACCCGAGCTTCTTATCTAGCTCCAAAAAATTTTTACCGTCAGGAAGCGAATTAATCAGAGGTTCCCTAGTATTATTGCCCAATCACTGCAGGGATTGAGACTTTGCCCCCGAATTTATCCACAGAAGATGGCAAGCACCGCATATGGGACCAGCTTGCCACTATGCCCGCTGCCCGACTCGCTGACGAAGGGCTGCACTTTTTACTGGCCTCCATCAGCGAAATGATAGGTACGAATCACGCCTACTGGCTGAGCGCAGTGTGCCTGGAGCACTTGAGCCCTGAGCGCGACTATATGCTCGGCTGGCGTCCCGGGCCGGTATTCTTTTACGGGGAACAACCTGCAGACCAGTCACTCCACGCACACTACACCAGAGAAGTGATGGCCGGTACCTATGAAGTCGATGAGAGCACGCTCAATCACATTCGCGGGGCCGGGCGGTTTCGCGGCACACTCATGCGTGATCACGTGTCCGAGGGCTTCTTCGACAGCCCTCACTACCAGGCGTTTTACCGGGACAAACAGATTACCGATACACTGTTTGTCGTCGCTCCCTCCGGCTGTGATGCGGAATCCTACTATTGCTTCCAACGAATGCGTGACCAGCCGCCATATGAGTCAGCGGACCTTGATCTCGCCATGGAAATTCTGCGCCCTCTAGGCTGGTTTCACCGCAAACTGCTGCTTGCCCACGGCCTGCTGATCGCGGAAAACCCGCTGACGCCTTCAGAAAAAAAAGTTCTGCACTGGTTGCTGACCAACCTGACAGAAAAAGAAATTGCGGAAAAACTCGAACTCAAGCCGGACACTACGCACAAGCATGTCATGAACATCTACCGCAAATTCAATGTGAGCAGCAGGGCCGCGCTCATGGCCTTGTGGCTTGGGCACGCCTGTTGAGCGCGGTTTTTCCGCATTGCTCTGCTCGCACTATGCTGCCGGCGGTACCGTGGCGCAGAAGCTGGAGTCCTCTTCGGCAATTGCCAAAAGACGCTGCAGGTTGGTGTGCGAATCGATAGAAAAGCGGTTCCGGAACTGCCCCCAGGCTACTGCCACTGCCACTCGGTAGTCCGCATCTCCCAACCGCCCCGATTCGGGCAGTGGTGCCGCGTCCAACTCGGACAGAACCCGTTCTATACGCTTCTGCTGCCGCAGCGTGTAAGCATTGCTGTTGATATCGAAACCACTGCGCTCCAGCAAAAACAGGGCAATCGCCGAATCCAGTAGCGTGTTTGCGAGGCAATACCGGTCAAAATCCTGCACATTCGGAATAAATTCCATTCCGGACTTTTCGCGGACATACTTCAAAATTGGCGTCGAGTCAGTCAGCCTTAATCTATCGTCATGCAAAAACGGAACGCGCAGTGTGGGCGTTTCCGGATTTTGGCTGCTGTGAATGTCGATCTCCACCATTTCCCAGTCGAGCCCAGATTGCATCAATGCAATACGGCAATGGCGTACAAAGGGTGAAGTTAAGCTTCCAAACAGTTTCATACATAGATTCCTTTACTAAAGATCAGTAAATTCAGATTACAAAGACGCAAGATTATGTGGCAACCAACTCACAAATTAATCAAAATTATCAGGGGCTTTATCTCGCTATGGCAGCACACCAAAAAGAATTATTGGACTCTTTTTCGGTCAATCACTGCTGACTGTGTGGCTTACAAATAAAACCTAATATAGACAGGCTTCAAGTAATTTCTTTTTAATTCACTGCCTGTTCTTCACATCTAGATGAGACATCTCCAGATAGTGGGTCAGGCATTTCTAAACATCCAGCCCACAGTGTGAATGCCAGGAAAACAATGTAGTACTTACGAAAATTTATCAAGGGCACTTCAGATAAGACATTGCCAGTATCCCACATCTATCCACCTTTCAAATTTTCTTCCCACCTCTTTAAAGTGCGCCACCTTTTCCATACCAAACTTTTCGTGCAAAGCAACACTCGCCTTATTGGGTAGAGCAATTCCAGAAATTACCACGTGAATTCCGCGCTTCTTTAAGCGAGCCAACAACTCATTGTATAATTTGGTTCCCCAGCCTTTCGAGGTCAAAGAAATATCCAAATAAACTGTAGATTCAACAGAATAGCGATAAGCACAGCGTCCCTTCCAAGGACTGGCATAGCAGTAACCAATTACCGAACGCTTGTGTTCAGCAACGAGCCAAGGAAGATCGCTTTCTAAACACCCCTGTATACGCTTCGCCATTTCATCTTCCGATACCCGGTCGACCTCAAATGTCACAAAGCTGTTTTCAACATAATAGTTATAAATTTCGGCAATTCTTGCCGCGTCTGATTTTTCTGCTTCTCGTATCATATTATTGTTACTTTCCTATCAGCCATAGGTTCCTTTGATATTAAGGAACCTCTGATTAATTCGCGTGAACGCTTTGGTTAGTTCCGTGGCGCTCAGGCAATAGGATGGCCATTTCGAAAACGCACGAGTACTTCCCTGTAGCTCCGACGGATACATCCCTGTATCCGTCGGTTTCGAAATGGCCATCCTATCACCTGAGCTTCTCATAGCTCCAAAGAATTTTTACCGTCAGGAAGCGAATTAATCAGAGGTTCCTTAAAGAAACGGCGCTCCACCCGCTGCCACTCCCCTAACGCCGCCGCAGAGTGCAGACACACCGTAAGTTTCCCAAACTCCGCTACCTGACTGTGGAGCATTACCAATGCCTGATGTGCTGCGATGGCGTGAGGAAAGCGGTTGGTTCCGGCTCCCAGTGCCGGGAACAACAATCGCCGGAGTCCCCGCTCCCGCGCTAAGCCGAGGACATTCTCGTAACACTGCCGCAATTGCACCACGCCCTCTACCCCCCACTGGTCTCCACTGCTCCACTGCGGCGTGACGGTGTGTATCAAATAGCGTACGGAAAGATTGGGCGCACTGGTGATACGGGCCCCACCCACCGGGCACTCCGGCAACCGCGCGCACTCTTCGGCCAAAGCTTCTCCGGCGCGATCGAAGATCTGTGCGGACAGGCCCCGCCCCCGGATCAGGTGTTTATGGGCCGGGCACACCAACGCATCGCCGCGCAGAGTCAGGATATCACCGCAAGTCAGTTTCATTTTTTCCACAGGCTTCAATCTTTGTGATTTGTGTCTCTGATAATCTAGCCCAGTACGTTGGGTACCCGGGTGAATCGCAATATACTTGCCCGCCCAAAGAACAACAGGACACCGCGCCGCCAGCGCACGACTGCGGGCCACAGACAGGGGCCCGGGAAATCACAGGGCCCTCCCATGATCTCAGGGAATAACAGCCAGAACTCGGGGTTTCGCGACCCAGTCCAGGAGGCACATCAGATAGAGCTGCGCCGGCGTGTCCAGGCCTCCGGCTATATGCTGATCTTCTCTCTTGCGATTACTGGCGCCATGGCGGTGATCGCACTCTCCGGCGGCGACCTGTGGCAAGCCACCACGCTGTTTGCTGTGGGGGGCCTGATTCTCTGCGCCTACATCTCCATTAACCTAATGGGGCCGAGCCCGAAAACACCGCTTTTGGTGGGCGCTCTGCTGCTCGTACTCTACTTCTATTTGCTACTGTCCGGCGGAGTGAACAATACGGGCTTGATGTGGGCGGTGATGCTGGTGCCCGGCTTTATCAACCTCTATGGCCACAAGCATGGAGTGGCAGCACTGCTGGCAATCGGTGGCGCCACGGCGCTGGTGCTCTTCTACCCGAATTTCCCCGGTCTCACTGCCGACTACGACACTGCCTACCGGGTCCGTTTTATCGCTGTTTTCGGCTCACTTACCGCACTTACGGCACTGCTGGACAGCAGCCGTCACCAAACCCAACAGCTGTTGCACCGGTTGACCCAGGAGCTTGAGAGCCACGCATCCACCGACGCCCTCACCGGACTCGCCAACCGCCGCGAGGCATACCGTGCAATGAACGAACTGGAAAGGCGCAACCGCCACCTCTCCGGCCGCTACACGGTGCTGATCGGCGATCTGGACAATTTCAAGACCATCAATGACACCTACGGCCACGCCTTCGGCGACCGAGTACTGCAGGATGTGGCCGAAGTGCTGAGGGGAAACACCCGCGCCGGCGATATAGTGGCGCGCTGGGGTGGAGAGGAATTTCTTCTGCTGCTGCCGAACACAGACCTGCAAGGCGGCGGCAAGCTGGCGGAAAAACTGCGCGGCAAGGTGGAAGCGCTCAGCGACCAGTACGACCCGCCGGTACAAATCTCCATCAGCTTCGGCGTCGCCGAAGGCGGCCCGTCCAGCAGTACCCACGGCCAGTTGCTGGCAGAGGCAGACGCGCGTATGTACCGCGCCAAAGAGGGTGGGCGCAATCAAGTGGTTGCGCTGTAGCTCGGCAGGAGCGGAACCCTGTCTCACAATCGGCAATTGGCGCGCCCTTCGACCAATCGGTCGATCCCTCATAGTTAAAATGGCTGCCATTCCGCCATCAACCCCAACGGAAACGCAGCCATGGATAGCCAACCGGCGCAGTCAGCAGCAAGCC
Source organism: Microbulbifer thermotolerans (assembly GCF_001617625.1). NCBI lineage: Bacteria > Pseudomonadati > Pseudomonadota > Gammaproteobacteria > Cellvibrionales > Microbulbiferaceae > Microbulbifer > Microbulbifer thermotolerans. The sequence goes on from NZ_CP014864.1 coordinate 3,742,932, forward strand.
GCCGTTTTTATCTGTCTCCCATTTCCCTGCCGCAACTGCGCCTGAGCCGACGTGAGTGTGTCTACGCCCTGCTTTACGGCTTGGTATTTGCCGGTGCCTGGCTGCGGATTGACTACATCCTGCATTACAACCCCGTCGACCATATCTGGAGCGATCCACAGCGCCACTGGGAGCAGGGCGTGGACGCCCTGCGCAGCGATCCCATGGCACTCACCGACCCGCTGCTCTATCAGCTCTATATCGGCCTGCTCGGCAAGCTCACCTTGAAAGACCCTCTGCTGGTGGCCTTCTACACCGCGCTACTGTCGTTGATGACGCCCTGGATCTGGTACCGCTTCCTGCGTGAACTGCAGCCGAGTAAAACCATGGCCCTCGCCGGCTGGGCCGCGCTGTCACTGTTGCCCTCCTGGACGGTCATCTACAGCTACTTTATGCAGGAAACGCTGCTGTTGCCGCTGTTGGGAGCGGCGCTCTACGCCAGCTGGCGCTGCCGACGCAAGCAGACGCTGCGGAGTTTTTTGCCGATGGTTCTGCTGTGGGCCCTGGCCGGACTCACCCGAGGCATCGCCATCCCCCTGGCGGCAGTGACCTGCAGCTGGCTGTGGCTGGCACAGGGGGACAAGGTGCGCAAGGCGGCCTGGTCGCTGCTGCTGTTGGCGCTGCTTCTCGGCCCCCTCACCTATCGCGCCTACCAACAGGTGCAAATCTTTGCCCCGCACGGCAACGGCAAACTGGTATCGATATACACGCGTTCCGGCAAAAAGCAGATCAACATCCACTATCTTCGCGAAGGGCAGCGCTGGAGTTATTGGTTTTCCTCCCCCTCTATCGGAGAAAAACCCCTGGAGCCCCTTTCCGACTGGCAGACGGCGCGCCGCGGCGCCGTAGAAGTGACCATCGATCTAACCCAGGGTGGCGAAGACTGGAAACGGGCGCTGGCCGAAAATCCACTGACGTTTTCCAATTACCTGTGGATTGCCAAGGAAAACCTCATCTATCTCTTTTTCGGCGCCTCCTGGCCGGACAATAACACCGCGCGCGCCCTGGACCGCATCAATATTCAGATGCGCTGGCTGTGGGCGCCGCTGACGCTGCTGCTGATCGCCGCCACCGTCATTTCCTGGCGGCGCCTGCGCGGCCGGCGCCTGCTGCCGGTGCTGATCGCCACTTGGATTCTGGTACAGGGGCTGCTGCCGATTGCCGTTAACGAAGGGCGCTACCGCAAACCCGCCGAGGGCCTGCTGCTGGCGCAGGTAGTGCTGTTGCTGGGTGTCCGGCGCCCGCGCCGCGCGTCCGCGGAAAAAATTCACACGCCCACCATTGCCCTAGTGGCGGGGGCCGGCCTGGTGCTGATCGCCGGCGGCGCCCACATTTGGCAACACTGGTCCCAGGCCGCGGCTTTCGAGCGCGATGGAAAAGCTTTCTTAAGCGCACTGCGCGCTGTGTCCCACCGCCAGCAGTGGGGCAGCCTGGGCAGGGACCAGAGTGTTCAAGGTGGCCCTATCTCCATCGACGGCCAGCACTTTCCCCGAGGCCTCGGGGTACATGCACTGAGTAAAACACGCTACACCATTCCCACCGGCGCCGAGTACTTCCACAGCTATTACGGCCTCACCGACGACGGCGGCCGCCGGGGACTAGTGGAGTTCAAGCTACTGCTAGACGGTGAGCCGGTATTTTCCAGCGGCGCCTTCGCCCATGGCGCGGCCGGGGAAATACTGTTGCCGCTACAGGGCGCCGAAACCCTGACCCTGGTGGTGGAACCGCTCGGCAGCAACCACCACGATCACGCGGCCTGGGCCATGGCCCGGTTTCTGAAGAGGAGGCCGGGCAATGATTGAGTGGCTGCTGCGCCAGCGCCTGGTGCGCTTTACCGCGGTCGGCGGCACCGCGACGCTGGTACAGTTTTTACTATTGGCACTGCTGGTGGAACGGCTGTCGGTTAATCCCGTACTTGCCTCAGCGGCCTCCTTTGCCATCTCCGCCGGCTGCAATTACTGGCTCAACTACCGCTTCACCTTCGCCAGCCGCGCCAGCCACTGGCGCACGCTGCCGAAATTTATGCTGGTGGCGCTGATCGGCCTGGGGATAAATACCGCGAGCTTTGCCCTCCTATTACTGACCTTCCACTACTTAATCGCCCAGTGCCTCGCCACTCTTATCACCCTGATCAGCAACTTTACCCTGCATCAGTACTGGATTTATCGGGAGAAATCATGAAGGAACATGCGAGCGCCGCAGCGCGCTTTCGGAACGCGCCCTCCCTGGCAATAGTGGTCCCCTGCTATAACGAAGAAGAAATACTGCTCGACAGTTGTGCGGAGCTTATCCGGCAACTGCAGCGACTGATACGTATCGGCAAGGCCACTGCGGACTCCAAAATTTATTTGGTGGACGACGGCAGTCGCGACAACACCTGGGAGCTGATGCGGGAAATCGCCGACCGGGAGGATTCCATAGTCGCTGTTAAACTGTCTCGCAACCGCGGCCATCAGAATGCGCTGCACGCGGGCCTCAGCCAGACGATCGAGGAGGCAGTGGTCAGCATTGACGCCGACTTACAGGACGGTGCGGAAAATATAGAGACAATGCTGGACCACTATTTACAGGGAAGCGATGTGGTCTACGGCGTACGCAGCGAACGTCACACAGACACCTTTTTCAAGCGCTTCACCGCGGAAGGCTACTACAAAGTCATGCACAAGCTGGGTGTGGATCTGGTATTCAACCACGCCGACTTCCGCCTGTTGTCGCGCCGCGCGCTGAACGCGCTACTGCAATACCCGGAGGCCAACCTCTTCCTGCGCGGCATGGTGCGACAGTTGGGTTTCCGCTCTTCGCAAGTGGAATACCGCCGCCTTTCGCGCGCCGCCGGCGAGAGCAAATATCCGCTGCGCCGAATGCTCTCCCTGGCCTGGAGCGGAATTACCGCCTTTTCCAGTGCACCGCTGCGGGCGATCACGCTGCTGGGTCTCGCTGCGAGCGCCTTTTCATTTATCGTTATCGTCTGGGTGCTGGCGACGCGGCTGTTTACTGCCAACGCCGTGCCCGGCTGGGCCTCTATTTTGCTGCCCTTGTTGTTTATCGGCAGTGTGCAACTGTTGTGCCTGGGCGTGATCGGAGAGTATATCGCCAAGTTGTTCGAGGAAGTGAAGCAGCGGCCGAGATACCATATCGATACGGTCCTCGGCGTAGAGAAGTCGGGGGCAATAAAACAGAAAAAAGTCGCGGCAACCGTCGATTAAACGCTATCGATGCCAAACAGCGCCCGCAACCAATAACCGATCAGAAATGCCAGCGCCGCGGCCGCACCGCCCAACAGCAGAGTGCTGAACCCGGAGCGCAGCACCGGCCGCGCGTACACCAGGCTTTTGAGCATTCCGATAACAAAGAACATCAGGCCGGCCAGCAGCGCGCTGATATTAAACTGCACCTGCTGTTCCAACGAGGAAAACAAAAAGGGCGTAAGTGGAACCACGCCGATGAAAACAAAAGCGGTAAAGGTGACCAGCGCCGAAACCAGCGGGCTGACTCGCTCCTGACCAAGGCCGTACTCCTCGGTAAGCATTGTCTCTATCCACAGCTCGCGATCAGCGGTAATAGTCGTGACTATGCTTTCCAGCGTCTCGCCGCTAAAGCCCTTATTGGCGAAGATCTGCCGTATTTCTTCCCGCTCCCCCTCCGGCACCAGGGCGATATGGCGCTCCTCGGTGCGCCGGGCCGCCGCCAGATGCTTGCGCTGGGCGTCCACCGCTTCAAAGTTGCTCACCGCCATGCTGAAGCCGTCAGCGAGCAGATTGGCGAATCCCATCACCAGTATCACCAGCGGAGAAAAGCCGGCGCCAAAGGCGCCGGATACCACGGCAAAAGTAGTGACACAGCCGTCGATAGCGCCGAGCACAAAGTCCGACACTTTCTGCGATCGGGGTTTCCGCTGCAAACGCCGCGCGATATTTTCCCGCCGGTGCTCCCTGAGCAGAGCCTTCCTGCCCGATTCTTTCATCGCTGCTTTCCTCACAATCCTTTTAGGGCCCTCTGATTCAATCGCGCGAAGGCTATTGTCGGTTCAGCGGTGCTCAGGCGATGCTATCTACCTGACAACAAAGCTGGTCCTGTCCACGCCGGTGTTGCCGGTCTTCGGGTCATAGGCGTAAACAAGGATTTCATAAACCCCCGACTCCGCAGTCCGCAGGGGCGCGCTGAAAGTGTTGGTGTCCGTCAACTGCAAGGGCAGTGTTTGATGGGGTTGCCCGTCTTTTTTGACGATCGCGGCCACCTCAATTTTACTGCCATCCCAAAGGCCGCCATCGGTCAGCGGACAACCGCACATCATTACCACATTGGCGCTAATCTCGAACGGCCCCTGGTCTTTGCTGGTGACGGAAAGCGTCTTCGGGCTCAGTACATCCACCACCATGCCGGGTATTTCCACAATCAAGCCGTCACCGCCGATGGGTTTTCCCGGTACCAGCCAAGTCTGGGTCTGCGCCAGCACCCGCGCTTGTTTTTTAATGTGGGGAGCCAACACTTCCACAGTCACAAACACCGGCTCGCTGATATCGAGCTTGGCTTCGAACTTTGCCGCACCCTCGCCGATCCTGTCATAGCGGTTGCGGGGAGTTTTCATAATGCGCTCGGTATTGCCGGTGCCGCCCTGAGTGAGGCCCTGCGCCAGTATCTCGCCAGTGTCGGTATCGCGGATACGCACCAGGGCGCCGCCAATGGATGTGCCAATAAACTTGGCATCCTTGGCTTTAGCGCGCACAACAATTTCAGTGGGAACTGCTTCTGCGGCACCCGCCACGCCCGTGAACAAAAACAGCAATAAAGCGGGAACTATTGTAAATAATTGGATACTCTTCACGATCTTTCTCCTTCTCAGCCGGCCGGTTCCAAGCGGTAGAGACCGCCGTCACTGGTGTCGTTGAGCAGATAGATATACCCATCTGGGCCCTGGCGTACATCGCGGATACGGCCCAGCTGCCCTTCAAGTAAAATCTCTGTTTCTACGACCTTGTCGCCGTTCAGTTGTATGCGCAATAACTTCTGACTGCCGAGGCCACCGGCGAGCAGATTGCCTTCCCATTCCGGAAAGAAATTGCTCTTTACCTGTGCCAATCCCGAGGGCGCGAAACGGCCTTGGTAAATATATTGCGCATCGCGCACACCGGGCATGGACGGAGCGCCAATCGGCTCCTTGGTTCCGTAGTCCTTGCTGCGCGTCACTATCGGCCAACCGTAGTTTTGTCCCGCTTCGATCAGGTTCAATTCATCTCCTGTCAACGCCGCGTGTTCGCTGGCCCAGATACGGCCGTCGGCGGCCACTACCAGCCCTTGAATATTGCGGTTGCCGTAGCTGTAGATTTCGTCCAGACCGGTGTCTTCGCCGGCAAAGGGGTTGTCCGCCGGCGCCGTACCAGTCTCCGTCAGCCGCAGTACGCTGCCGGCATGGTCTTTTTTATCCTGTGCCCGCTCCGGGGTTACACCCCGGTCACCGATGGTCATCAACAGAGTGCCGTCCGCGCGCCAGGCCAGCCGCGAGCCGTAGTGGCGCCCCGGCTGGGAGTAGCGGTCCTGCACGAAGAGTTCCTGGAAATCCGTCAGTGCGGCACCTTTGAGTTTCGCCCGCGCCAGTGCCGTGGCGGAGCCTGTCTCTCCGGGCTTGGAATAGGTCATATAAATCCAGTCGTGTTCACCATCGCCATAGCGCGGGTGCAATACCAAGTCCAGCAGGCCGCCCTGACCCAGCGCGGATACCTTTGGCACACCCTCGATGTACACGACTTTATCGTTTTCAATCAAAGCCAATCGGCCGCGACGCTCGCTCACCAGAAAGCGACCGTCCGGCAGGGGCGCCACTGCCCAGGGGTGATGCAATCCAGAGGCCAGCTGAACGATACGGAAACTGTGGAGTTCACTGTCGACTTTCTCCTCCACCATTTCCGCCGCATTTGTCAGAACCGCGGCGCCGACGAGCACAGCAGCAGTCAACCAACGGCGGAGATACCTCACTGTTATTTTCATTGCTCTCTCCTTGTTATTTCTTGATTCGCCAATTCAATTGGCTGGCACAAAGAACTATCGCCCATAGCAAACAGGCCGGGCAATGCCCGGCCTGTTCGATCGAATCCACCGCGATGAATTAACCGGCTTTGACCTGTTCAATCCAGGCATTAACCCGTTTTTCCAACATCGGCAACGGCAGGGCACCGCCGCCGAGCACTGTGTCGTGGAAGCCGCGGATATCAAACTTATCGCCCAGCTGTTGCTTCGCCTGCTCGCGCAGTTCAAGAATTTTCAGCATGCCGATTTTGTAGGAGGTCGCCTGGCCCGGCAGGGTCAGATAGCGGCGCACCTCAGAGCGCACCGCACCCTCTGGGATAGCGGAGTTTTCCAGGAAATACTCTACCGCCTGCTCCTGGCTCCAGCCCTTGGCGTGCATACCGGTATCCACCACCAAGCGGATGGCCCGCCACATTTCCGCGGTCAGGCGGCCGAAGTCCTTGTAGGGATCTTTGAATTGCCCCATTTCCTTGGCAAGTCTTTCCGAGTAAAGGCCCCAGCCCTCGATATAGGGCGTAAAGTGTGCCTGGGTGCGGAATTGCGGGATACCCTCCAGCTCCTGAGCAATAGAAATCTGCATGTGGTGGCCGGGATTACCCTCGTGATAGGTCACTGTCTCCATATCGGTGGTGGAGAGGGCGCTCATGTCAGACATATGCACATAGTAAGTGCCGGGACGCGAGCCATCGGGGGTACCGGGTTGGTAGTGCTGGGCGCCCCCCGGCACTTCGCGGAAGGGTTCAACCCGCTTGACTACCAGCTTCGCCTTGGGCAGCAGACCGAAGTATTTCGGCAGCTGTTTTTCTACATCGTCGAGGAAGCCCCGGGTCTCCGCCAGATAAGCCTCGCGACCTTCGTCGGTATTGGGGTAGTAGAACTGTTTGTCGTTGCGGATAAAGGTGAAGAATTCCTGCAGGCTGCCCTCAAAGCCCACCTGCTCTTTGATGCCTTCCATTTCCTTGCGGATGCGAGCCACTTCATCCAGACCTATCTGGTGCACCTCGTCGGCGGTCAGATCCAGGGTGGTGTAATTGGCCAAGCGGTTGTTGTAATAGGCCTCGCCATTCGGCAGGCTGGAGACACCCTTGGCCTCCGCACTGGTGTTTTCACGGTCTTTTTGCAGCCAGGCGATATAGGCATCAAACGCAGGCTTGAACTTGTCAGTCAGCTTTTCCCGTACCTGTGCCTCATACGCCGCTGCGGCTTTGTCGTCTATTTTTCCGTCTTTTTTCAGCGCTTCGATCTTGCTCTTGGCATCGGCATAGAGCGGGGCGTCGCCCTCACCGTCGAAAGGCGCCCCGGAGGTAACTTTTTGCGCGCGTTCTATGGCCAGATCATAGGCGAAACGCGGCGGGCGAATGCCGTCTTTGGCCGCGAGCTGGGCGCGCTCGAGAATCTGTCCCATGGCGCGGCCGATACCATCAATCCGGGCGATATAAGCGTCCATGTCCTCGGTGGAATTCACCTTGTGGATATTGATCAGGAAATTGGGCAGCTGGGCCTCGGGACCGCCCAGCTCACCAGCGAAATAGGAATGGCGCTTGAAGGGCTCGGCCGCTTTCTCCTGTTCGTATTGGAAGATCCACAGATCGTAGGATTCCTTGCCCGCCGGGGTCAGCTTGTCGTAGTCGAAGTTTTTTTTCAGTTCTTCGACGGTCTTCGCTTTCCAAGCCAGCTTGCGCGCGTCGGCGGCTTCGCTCATATCGTCGATCTGGTCGTAGAGATCCTTACGACCCAAGTAGCTGAGCATAATCGGACTGAACTGTAACTCTTCCTCGTAGCGCTGGTCGAACCACTCAGTCAAGCGCTGGGTTTCCGCGGCGGGCTCAGCCGCGGTGTCCTTGGCCTCAGCGGCGCTTGCCACAGTGTTGGAGGCCTGGGGTGCGGCCTCGTGGGCCTCTTCGCGCTGGCAACCGGCGACAATAGCGACGGCCAGCAGACTGGGAATCAGGGGTACACGGTGCAGGGGGTTTATTAGTTTCTTGGGCATCTTCGTGTCTCGATCATATTTCGTACAGAAAAACGCTGACTACTTTGACACGAAATTGGCGAGGTGTCGATTAGGCCCTTATTGCGCCGCAGAATAAGAGCCAAATTGATGACCTTTCGGATACTCGATGAAACAGTTGGCGGCTTCAGAAAGCAAACGATGAAAAACCTTGGGTAATTCGCTCCCAAGATTTTCAGAGGAACCACTGATTAATTCGCGTGAACACTACAGTAGGTTGCGGGGCGCTCAGGCAATAGGCTGGCCATTTCGAAAACGCACGAGTACTTCCCTGTAGCTCCGATGGATACATCCCTGTATCCGACGGTTTCGCAATGGCCAGCCTATCACCTGAGCTTCTCATCTGGCTCCAAAGAGTTTTTATCGTCAGGAAGTGAATTAATCAGAGGTTCCCTAATAAGATTTTTTAAAGCAGGTTTTTCGCCACTGCCGTGTCGATACACCGCTGGTAGGCAGGGCAGGTCACCAGATGGTCATTGACCATACCTGTGGCCTGCATATGGGCATAGATGATAGTGCTGCCAACAAAACTGAAGCCCGCCTTCTTCAGTGCTTTACTCATAGCATCCGCTTCCGGCGTGGTGGCCGGCACCTGTTCCGGGCGGCGGTGGCGATTTACGCGCACCCGGCCGCCGGTAAACTGCCACAGAAAGTCACACAGACTGGTACCACTGTCACGCAAAGCGAGATAAGCGCGGGCATTTTTTACCGCCGACTCCACCTTCAGTCGATTGCGGATAATACCGGGGTCTTGCAACAGTCGTTCAATTTTGTGCGGCGTGTAACGGGCAATTTTTTCCGCATCGAAATTGTCAAAAGCCCGGCGGTAATTTTCCCGCTTGTTCAGCACGGTGATCCACGCCAGCCCCGCCTGGGCACCCTCCAGCAGGAGAAACTCGAACATGGTGGCGTCATCAGTGACCGGCTGGCCCCATTCCTCGTCGTGGTATTTCTGATAGAGCGGTGTACTCAAACACCAGCTGCAGCGTGTATCTTCCACAGGTATTGCCGTTCTGTTATTGAGGCAGCTTAACTGCCAGAAAAGAAGTAATACTGAATCAGCTGCAATATCAGCAGCAGCATGACCAAAACGAAAACGATATTGCTGCGGTTCACGGTTTCTCCAATAAGCCCTGCGCCATCAGCCAGTCACGGCATTCGCGCAGCATGGTTTCCAAATCTACGTCAGGCCTGTAGCCCAGTTCCCGTTCGGCCTTGGCGCCGCTGGCGGTGACGCGCCGGGTAATCAGGGCGGCTTTTTCCGGCGTGATCACAGGCTCGCGCCCACTGAAGCGCGATACTACATCGTACAAGCGCGCCAGTGCGCGGATCACAAATGCGGGCGTGGTACGCTTGGGCACCGGTTTACCGAGCAGCTCGGCAATTTTCCCAAAAAATTCCAGGAAGCTCGCATCCACACCGGCGAGAATATAGTTTTCGCCGCAGCGCCCCCGAAGATATGCATCAATATGCGCGCGCGCCACTGAGCCGGCGTGACAAAAGGAACCGCTGCCCGGCGGCACACCCGGCAACTGCCCTCGTTGAATCATAAAAAAAGTCTGCGCCCAGTTGCCGCGATCGTATTTACCGACGATACCACAGGGATTCAGAATCACAGCATCCAGGCCGCGCTCTATTTCCCCTCGTAACGCCAGTTCCGCGTGCTTTTTGCTGTAGAGATAGTGGTGGCGCGGGTCGTCTGCCAGCTGTGGGCTCTCCTCAGTAATAGTTTCACTGTGGTAGCCGTAGGCGGAAATAGAACTGGTGAGAATCATGCGCCCGACGTTTTTCTCCCGCGCCACGCGCGCGATATTGGCCGTTCCCTCGACGTTGTCGCGCCACTGCCGGGCATTGCCGCCACGCCACATATTGGTGTTGGCGGCCAGATGAAAGAGCGCATCGACGTTTTCCGGCACAGCCACGCGCAGCGACTCCTCATCGGTCAGGGTGGCCTGCACAAGTTCCGCGCCCAATTGCCGCGGCAGCCGGGTATCGGAGTCGGGGCGGTGCATCGCGGTGACACGCCACCCGTCCGCGCGCAATTGTTCGATCAGATTGGCACCCAAAAAGCCAGTGCCACCGGTGACAAAAGCATGTTTCACTGTATTTGGCCGCCTGATAATTTTATTGGGGTTATCGTTGTCCGCGCCTATCCACGGTTTATTGGGCTGAGGCATTGGGCTAATCTAGGGCATTTCCTTATGCGGTTCCAGAGCAGTTGAGTTAATCATGAAAGGTTTGATACAGCGTGTGCGCCATGCGCGGGTGGAAGTGAATGGAGAATCGGTCGGAGCTATCGACAAAGGTCTGCTGTTGCTGCTCGGGGTAGAGGCGCACGACAACCGGGAGAGTGCCGACAAACTATTGCACAAAGTGTTGCACTACCGCGTATTCGGGGACGACCAGGGGCGCATGAATCTGAACCTACAGCAGGCTGGCGGCGGTTTGCTGGTGGTAAGCCAGTTTACCCTGGTGGCGGACACCTCCCGCGGCCTGCGCCCCAGCTTCAGCCGCGGCGCCAAACCGCAACAGGCGGAAGCGCTCTATGACTATTTCGTCGAGCAGGCGCGGCGTCAATTCTCGCCGGTGGAGTGCGGCGTGTTTGCCGCGGATATGCAGGTCTCACTGCAGAACGATGGACCAGTGACTTTTCTGCTGGAAGTATAAGGCGGCCGCGTCCAATCTTCGGGGATGCTGTCGTCCGGTCAGTGACAACACCCGAGCTCGAGCTTCTGCGTGATGTGATAAGCCGCAATAGCGCATGCGGAAGCCACATTCATAGAGGAATTATTGCCCAGCATCGGAATATGAACCGTGGTATCGGAGATATCCAGCAGCTCCTGGCCGACACCTTCCTTTTCCGATCCGAGCACCAGGCAGATTTTTTCATCAGGCCTGGGAGAAAAGTTCGCAAGATCCATGCTGTCAGATGAAATTTCCAGACAGACAATTCTGTAGCCTTCTCCTTTTAACTGCTTTACCAGATCCAGAGTGTTTTCATGATAGGCGTAGGGCACATATTTTTCCGCGGCGCGAGATGTCTTTCTGATTTTGGTGTTAGGGGGACAGATAGAACCACCTGAGAGAAATAATTTTTCAACGCCCAGGGCGTCGGCAATCCTGAACAGGCTGCCTATATTCGTTGGAACTCTAATGTTATATGCCAGAAGGCAGAGCGGATATTTCCTGCCACTGTTTTGGTGAGTAGCGTGATCCAATTGTACGTTTTTCATTTCGCGACTTTAAAACCATTGGTGACTTCCCTCGCTGGACTGAAAGATACCCTCTCAGCCGCTGAGACGCCCAGGACTTTGCCTAGTCGCCCCAAAACCAACGACAGCACCCAAAGGAACGAAGCAAAGATTCGTTGGCGAAAAACGCTGTTACCCTGACGACAAATCGTGCCGCGCTCCTCGCATGCAGCTTTCTCCGTTGGGCGACAACGCAGCCCCCATACTGTCGGCATCCGGTGTGCTGGAATCCTTATAGCGCTGCGCAAGCTGTTTCAGGCGCCGCTTGCGCTTTTCCTTACCCAATTCACCCAGCCGCTCCGCGGCCCGGTAGAAATCCTCCCAGCTATCACTCTCGCGATACAACTGCTTAAACGCCGGAACCTGAGATTGATATTCAGCCACCAACGCCAAAGTGGCATTATTGGTCTTGTCGATATAGCGCCGGTAGCGCTCTGGATTGGGCCAGTCGGCGGAAAGCTCGCGGTAGCAGTGACGCAATCGCGAGAGCACCTGGGCTTTCTGCGCGCGCTTGCTCTCGTCGGTGACTCTCGCTTTATAAATGGTCTGCAACTGCTTGCGCGCTGCGGTCATCAGGCGGTTGACCGCCAGCGCCTGCGCGCGGGTATCGGCGCCCATGCCCTCGATGCCATAGCGGCGGCGCCATTCCGGCAGCGCCAGCTCCGACACCGCTGTGGCGAAGCTCTCGTTAAACTGGGTGTCGCCGGAGATATAGACCCGCCGGTGCGCCAGCTCGTGAAACAAAAGGCCGGCCAGGCGCTCGGGCGACCAGTGGACAAAGCTGGATAGCACTGGGTCATCAAACCAGCCGAGGGTACTGTAGGCGGGTACCGGGCCCAGATAGACATCATAACCCTGGGCCAACAATTCCCGCGCCTTCTCCTCGGCGGCGGCCTTATGGAAATAACCGCGGTAGCTGGCGCAGCCGACTACCGGATAGCACCAGCGCTTCGGTGTCAGGGAAAACTCCGGCGCCGCCAACACATTCCACACGGGGTAGTCTTCCTCGAGTTGCACATAGGCACCGTAAGCCCGCCCCACTGGCAGCCGCAGCTCCGCCTTGGCATAGGCGCGGATGTTCTGTACCTGGCGTAGCTGTTCGCGCAGTTTTTCCCCTGTCTGCGGTGCTGCTACCACCTCCTCAATCGGCTCGCGAGCGGACAAAAGACGCCACTGACCACTCGCCGCCTGCGCGTAGTATTCCACGGTTTCACAACCACAAAGCAGTAATACCGCCAGGGACACAAGCGACGCGAGTAAACGCGGGAAGCTGATATACACTCTAACCATCGTTTGCATAAGGAGTTTGCATGGAGCCGACCACCCCCGGCACCGGCATGGCCCCGGTCGCCGCCGTCTTGACCGTCTTTGCGCTGGTTTTCGCCTTCCTCTGCTGGCTGCGCCTGTTGCGTGTCTGTTTTCGGCAACACTTGCTGTTGGGGCTAATCGCCATCTTTCTGCCCCCCCTGGCCCTACTAATATTGCTGCCGGGCTGGGAAAAGGAGCGCGACATGTTCGCCCTTGCCGCCGGAGCACTGGTTGCTATCAGCATAGCCGCACTTGTGTAGTCCTTTCACCTGCACCTTTTCCCGTGTGGCTTGATCCAGGTCAAGCCACGCAACTAGCTGCTTCCTAAACTGACACTATCGCCCATGTATAAGACGGAGTCAGATATGGACGCACTGATTGACCTATTTACCAGTTTTTCCGGCCTGCTGAGCTTGGGAGTCATCGCCTTTATTTTCCTGATGGCCACCTATTTAATCCGCCTCGCACTGCGCAATATCGACAAGGACAGCCACCTCGCCGAGCCGGATTCGAACGGGGCCCGGCGACAATCATAAGACAGGAAGTGTATACGCTTGCGCAAGGCGCGAGCGAAGATAGGAAATAGGATTTCGAAACCGTCGGATACAAGGCGGTATCCGGCGAAGCTACAGGGATGTACTCGTGCGTTTTCGAAATATCCGTCCTATTGCCTGAGCGCCCCGGAACCTACCATTGTGTCCACGCGAATTAATCAGAGGTTCCCTAGCAGGCTACAGTGCCCAGCGCAGTGACGTCTTCTGCTCAGAGAGGGTCCAAAGTTTAGCCGCCATTTCCCGATTAAGCGCAAGTTCCTCCAGCGGGCACTCGCCGACCGGGCCCACCATCTCGAACCTTGTAGGTCCATATAATTTTGCGGGTTCCAGCCCTTCTTCCGTTGCACACATCACTTCGGGCCAGGCCCCCTTTTCCGCGGATTGCGCCAACAGCGAGAGCACAGCCCAAAGTGCCTTTTGGAGAGGGCCGGCCGTGTCCTTCAACAAATTGGTGCGGGCTGCGCCGGGATGGCAAACCAGCACCCGGGTGCGTTTTCCGGCCGCCTCAACCCGTCGCTGCAATTCGTAAGCAAACATCATCTGTGCCAGCTTGCTCTGGGCGTAGGCGTTCCAGGGGGTATATTTTTTATCGAAGTTGAGATCTTCGAACTGAATACGTTTCAGCCCCATTTTATAGGCGTTGCTGCCGACAACCACGATGCGCCCACCCGAGGCTTCAATCCGCTCAAAGAGCAACCCACAGAGCAGAAAATGACCGAAGTGGTTCACCCCCAACTGGCTTTCAAAGCCATCCACGGTGATCTCCTGCCGGGCGACCTGAGCAATGGCCGCGTTACAAATAAGGGCGTCGATCCGGTGAACCCGCGCCATTATTTTCGCCGCAGCTTCTCGCACGGAATCCAGTACCGCCAGGTCCATTTGCACAAACGTCACCTGTGCATCAGTGCCCAACTCCTGTTTCAGACGCGCAATGGCGGCAGCGGACTTGTCGGCGTTGCGGTTCATCATCACCACTTTCGCACCCTTGGACAGGAGCACTCGCGTTGCCTCAAAGCCCGCGCCGGCAGTGGCACCGGTGATGACAAACGTCTTGCCCTTCAGCGAACTGAGCCGCTCCGGCGTCCAACCATTGGGTCCAAATTTTTGTTGCATAGCCATTGTTCAAACTCTCTCGATTGCGTATCCGGCCGATATGCCGCCGGTAAATCATGAGGTGCCGTCTCGCTGCACCAGTCAGGGGAAGCGGATGATTGGGCGACAGTGCCCGCTATTCGGTTTGAACTATAAATATCGAGGATGTAACAAAATAGGCGAAATAGTCGCTAATACATGCCTGATTGTCTCACGCTGATTGAAGGGTGTATTTTGCAATGCTACCGTGAGCACATGTATAGACAGCCGATAAAACAACTCATTGAGCGCAGGGTTAGTGAAGATGGCATGGTGGAAACCGGGGTGAAGGGCGTGCAACTCTTCCGGGTCACCGAGCCGGTTCGCTGCGCCCCGGCAGTGTACGAGCCCAGTGTGGTGGCCATTGTGAGTGGTACCAAAGAGGCCATACTGGACGGCAAGCGCTACCTATACGACAGCAATCGATACCTGTGCTGTCCCATTTCCATGCCGGTAGAGGCGGGGACGCCCGCAGCCTCGCCGGAGGTTCCTCTTCTGGGGGTATATATCTCCTTGGATACGCGCGTGATGACCGATCTGGCAATCACAATGCAAAACGCCGCGGGCGCCATCCGCAAGCCCAAGACCAACCCACCCCCACAACAGGGGGTCACACTCGCGCGCTGGGACGACGCATTTGGTGGCGCGCTGTGGCGACTGCTGCAATTGATGGACAACCCGGCGGATATGGCGGTGCTTGGAGATGGCCGGCTACGGGAAGTCTATTACGCCGTACTGAGGGGGGAAGCCGGAGATTGTGCGAAGCGCGCCTTTGGTGTGGGCAATGAAATCGCCCGGGCAATTGCGTTTCTGTCTTCCCGTTTGACAGAGCCGGTCACCATTGAAGAGATGGCCGCGCAGGTAGGAATGAGCCGGGCCGTGTTCCACCGCAAGTTCAAGCAGGCGACCACTCTGTCGCCCATCCAGTTTGTGAAGGCGATGCGGCTGAACAGTGCGGCCGTGAAAATTGCCGCAGGCATGAGTGTAAACGAAGCGGCCATGGAAGTGGGGTACGTAAGCTCCTCTCAATTCAGCCGCGAGTTCAAACGCATGTACGGGCAGTCTCCCCGGCAGTGGAGTCACACTCATCCACTACCTTCGGGAATAAGATAGTGGATTGCGGGGCGCCAAGTCCGTTACCTGAGCGTCTCATCGGCGCCCCAAAACCTTTACCTCAGGCAGCGAATTAATCAGAAGTTCCCTGATCTTGCTCTGTCGACGCCTTAGACCCGGACTGGATCCAGCGGCCAAGCAAAATACCCAGCTCAAACAGCAGCCACATGGGAACCGCCAACAGGGATTGGGAAATCACGTCCGGTGGTGTCAACAGCATTCCCACCACGAAACAGCCGACGATCACATAGGAGCGTTTGCTTGCCAGGGTCTTGGGATCTACCGCGCCACTCCAGATCAACAGTACCGTGGCGATGGGAATTTCAAAGGCGAAGCCAAAAGCAAAAAAAAGCTTCAGCACAAGATCTAGGTAGCGGCTGATATCCGGCATCACCTGGATATCCGCATGGGCGGAGCCGACGAAAAAATCAAAGATGATGGGGAAAACAACAAAATAGGCGAAGGTCATGCCAGCGTAAAAAAGGATAACGCTGGACACCAGCAGAGGCACGGCAAAACGCCTTTCATTTTGGTACAAACCGGGGGCGATAAAGGCCCAGGCTTGATAGAGCACAAAAGGGATGGCAATAAAAAAGGCCAGCACAAATGTAGTCTTAAAAGGTGTAAAGAAGGGGGAGGTCACTTCGGTGGCGATCATACCCGCGCCTTCCGCCAGGCGCGCCTGCAGTGGATCGGCGACGAAATCGTAGATCTCTGCGGCAAAGGGCACCATGCAGGCGAAGATAACCACCACCACCAAGAGAGTTTTGAGGAGGCGGTCGCGCAGTTCGATCAGGTGGTCGATAAACGGCTGCTGACTGTCGGTTTCCGGCTGGTCGCTCATGTCGCTGCTTACCTTCACTCAGGACTGCTTGTCTTTTTCCTGCGGCTTTTTTTGTGCTGCTGTACTGGCTTTCTCTGCGAGGGCGGCACGGTCCGGGTGGTGGGAATTCAGTTCCGGGTCGCCGTAGTCGTGCCAGTGCTCCGGGTACTCCGGGTCCTGCAGCTCTGTGGCGCTCTCGTCCTGTTCCGACAAATAATCTTCCTTTTCCGCCTTGGAGTGCGCCGGTTCCGCATGTGGCTCGGTGGGGACGTTTTCGCGCTCCGCGTCCACGGTGTTGAAGGCCTTTTCCATTTCCCGGCGGCTCTCCTGCAGCTCGCGCATGATGCGCTCATTGTGCAGCTCGCGGCGGATATCGTCGGCGCCCACCTCTCTTTCCAGCTCCGCGCGCGCATTGTGCAACATGCGTCGGACGCCAGACCACCAGCGGGCGGTGGTGCGCACAGCGTCCGGCAACCGCTCCGGACCCACCACCAGTAGGCCCACGATTGCAACCATCAGAAGTTCAAAAAAGCCGATATCAAACACGGGCGTTTCTCACGCAGGGCTTTAGAGTTTCACTTGTCCTGGGACTGTTTGTCCCGCTCCCGCGCGTCATCCTTGTGCTGCGGTTTTTCCGGTTCATCGTGTTCGAGCTTCTCCGGTTCCTTTTTTTCCTCGTCATCCTTCATGGCTTTTTTAAAGCCCTTGAGCGCACCGCCCAGGTCGCTGCCCAGGTTGCGCAGTCGCTTGGTGCCAAACAGCAGCAGTACGATGACCAGAATAATCAGCAACTGCCAAATATTAATTCCGCCAAATCCCATGCTCTTCTCCAGGTTTTACTCAGCCTTTTCGCTGACTTTTCCAGTTAATCTTTACTGCGCGCGGCCTTCTCTTCCAGGCCGGAGAGGCCGAAGCGGCGCGCGAGCTCATTGAGTACGTCTTGTGAATCCGCCCCCAGGTGCGAGAGCATCACCAGGGAGTGAAACCAGAGGTCGGCAGTCTCGCAGATCATCGCCTGCCTGTCGCCGCCACACTCCACATCCTTGGCGGCGAGTATTACCTCGGTGGCCTCTTCGCCAACTTTTTCCAGAATCTTGTTCAGGCCTTTTTTGTGCAGGCTCGCCACATAAGAGCTGTCGGCATCGCCCTGGCGCTTGCGGCTTTCCAGTACCGCGTCTAATTGCTGCAACAGGTCGCTCATGCCTTGCCCTCATAGATGCTTTCCGGGTCCCGGAGCACCGGCTGATTCTCTTTCCACTCCCCGTCCTGCAACAGGTTGTAAAAGCAGCTGGCGCGCCCGGTATGACAGGCAATACCGCCTTGCTGTTCCACCAGCAGTAGTACGGTATCGCCGTCGCAGTCGAGGCGTATTTCGCGCACCTGCTGCAGGTGTCCGGAAGACTCGCCCTTGCGCCAGAGTTTATTGCGTGAACGGGACCAGTAGACCGCATAACCCTCACTGGCGGTGAGAGCCAGCGATTCGCGATTCATCCACGCCATCATCAGCACGCGCCCGGTCTCGAAGTCCTGCGCTATGGCGGGTACCAAGCCGTCACTGTTCCAGCTGACCTGGTCGATAAAGCTGGTGCTCGTATCTGCGTTGGTCAATGTCTCTTCCTTCAGACTTCCTATTGTAGGTTGGCGCGGGTCTGAGACCCGCAGTGTGAAGCCGGGCCTTTAGCACGATACCGGCACACACAGGCGATTGCGGATTCTAAGGCCACAGTAACAGTACCAAAGCCGCGGCACCCATCACCCAGGTGCCTGTGGATAAGTGCGCTGCCCACTGGGGGGAGGCCAGGGCGACAGCACCGGCGGCCAGCAACACACCGGCAACCCGGCGCAAGTACTGGCCCCGGCCGCGGTGCTGGCTCTGGGCCAGCTTGTCGCCGATGCTCTGCAGCTGCGGCGCCAGATCGCGGGACTGCTCCAGCGAGGAGAAGACCATCTGCGGCAGCTGCGGAAACTTCTCCAGCCACTCCGGGCCATAGCGCTTGATCTCCCCGATAATTGTCCTGGGGTGAATGCGCTCGCGCATCCAGCGCTCCAGGAATGGATGAGCAGTCTTCCACAGATCCAGCTGCGGATAAAGCTGCCGCCCCAGGCCCTCGATATTGAGCAGTGTTTTTTGCAACAGCACCAGCTGTGGCTGCACCGCCATATCAAAGCGCCGCGCGGTCTGGAACAGGCTGATCAACACCCGGGCGAAGGAGATCTCCCCCAGGGGCTTCTCGAAAATCGGTTCGCACACCGCGCGGATTGCCGCCTCGAAGCTGTTCACCGGTGTATCGCGCCGCACCCAGCCGCTCTGCACATGCAATTCCGCCACCATGCGGTAATCGCGCCGGAACATGGCCAACAGGTTGCGGGCCAGGTAGTACTGGTCCTCGCGGGACAGGCTGCCCACTATGGCGGTGTCGATGGCAATGTACTGCGGCCGCTGCGGATGTTTGCGCGACACGAAGATATTGCCGGGGTGCATATCGGCGTGAAAGAAGTTGTGCTCAAACACCTGCTTAAAGAAGATCTCCACGCCGCGCTCGGCGAGTAGCTTCATGTCGGTATTCTGGGCGCGCAGCTGGGCTATATCGGTAACGGGAATACCGTCGATGCGCTCCAGCACCAGGACATTTTGCCGCGTGTAGTCCCAATAGACTTCGGGGACGTAGAGCAGCGGCGAATTGGCGAAATTGCGCTTCAGCTGAGTGCCGTTGGCGGCCTCGCGCACCAGATCCAGCTCGCCCTCGATCGTGTGGCGGTAGTCCTCCACCACCTCTACCGGGCGCAGGCGGCGGCCGTCCGGCACCCAGCGCTCTATCCAGCGGGCGATGACCGCCAGCAGGCGCAAGTCCTGCTCTATGATCTTTTCGATCCCCGGGCGCAACACCTTGACCACCACCTGCTCGCCGGAAAGCAGCACGGCGCTGTGCACCTGGGCCACCGAGGCCGAGGCCAGAGGCGCGCGATCGAAATCGGCAAACAGCTCATCGACACTCGCACCCAGGGCCTGTTCTATCAGCGCCACGCATTCCTCGCTGGGGAAGGGGGGTACCTTGTCCTGCAACCGGTCCAGCTCTTCGACGATATCCGCCGGCAACAGGTCCGGGCGGGTGGACAGCAGCTGGCCAAACTTGACGAAAATCGGCCCCAGCTCTTCCAGGGCCCGGCGCAGCCGTGCTCCGCGGGAGAGCCGGGATTCCGGCATTAATTTCAGCGGGCTCAGCAGGCCGCGCAGCCACAGGGGCCGGCGCGCCGCCGGCAGCAACTGGTCGAGACGGTAGCGCAGGAAAACCCGCGCGATGGTAAAACTGCGTGCAACCGGCAAAACTATTCCGCCCCCCGCTGGGAAAACTTTTCCTTCAGCAGATTGACCCGCGCCTCCAGGCGTTCGGTGGCCAACGACAGCGCCCGCAGGTCCTCCGCAAAGGCCTCGAACTGCGCCTGCGGCGGCGTCAACCGCCACTCCTCACTGACCGCCTCCGCAGCGGCCGCCGGCGCGCGGCTGAAGCCGTCCCTCAGCCAGCTCGAAAGGGTGCGCAGCGCCTCGCCAACAGCGTGGGCCGGCACATCGCCGACCAGCTGCGCCAGCGGCGCCTCCCAGTCGATATCCAAGTCCCGCATAATGGATTGCAACTCCGCCAGCAGCGCGCTGGAGCCATTGACGCCCACACCCACCCCCGCCGGTGTCGCACTCGAATCTCTCAGCAGGCGCACCAGCGCAACGGCAGAGCCAGATAGGCGGGTGGATATCTGCCCCTCCCAGTGGCGGTACAAACACACGCGCTCGCCTTCCACGCCCAGACAGAAGGTCATTTTCGGAGAGGTCAGATCCAGCTCCAGTACCTTGCCGTCCAGTTTCTGCAGGCGCGCGCGGGTGGCCGGGTCGTATTGCAACGCAGTGTTGATCGCGGTTTCCAGGGCAGCGTCAAAGCCGGTGCGGAATGTCGGGTCGGTCATTGGCGAAGTCGATTGGAAGTTGAGGTGAAGGTTCTGCTGCCGAAGTACCCTGGCAAGTCTAGCCGCGACAACAAACGCGCTGACAATCCTGCGGCGGTAAATGCGCGGTGTCTTCCGCAAACAACGTCCGGCCGCAGGTCAGCGACACAACACATCAGGGCTTGATACCTTTGTGCAGCGCCACTATGCCGCCGGTCATATTGTGGTACTCGCAGTCCACAAAACCGGCATCCTCCATCATTTGCTTCAGGGTCTCCTGATCCGGATGCATGCGGATACTCTCCGCCAGATAGCGGTAGCTGTCGGCGTCATTGGCCACCAGCTTGCCCATCACGGGCAGTAGACGGAAGGAGTACTGATCGTAGACTTTTTCCAGCAGCTTTGACTGCGGCTTGGAAAACTCCAGCACCAGCAGGCGGCCGCCGGGCTTGAGCGTGCGCAGCATCGAACGCAGGGCCAGATCCTTGTCGGTGACATTGCGCAAACCGAAAGCGATAGTGACGCAATCGAAGGTGTCATCGGGGAAGGGCAGGTACTGGGCATCCGCCTGCACCGGGAACACATTGCCGGCGATCCCCCTGTCGAGCAGCCGGTCGCGCCCCACCTTGAGCATCGACTCGTTGATATCCGCGAGCAGCACAGTGCCCTCAGGCCCCACTATGCGCGAAAAGCGCGCCGTCAGATCGCCGGTACCACCGGCAATATCCAGAATCGTCTGACCCGGACGGGCGCCGGAAAGCTCAATAGTGAAACGCTTCCAAAGGCGGTGAATACCCCCGGACATCAGGTCGTTCATCACGTCATAGCGCGCCGCGACCGAGTGGAAAACCTCCGCCACGCGCCCCGCCTTCTCTTCCACCGGCACCTGCTGGTAGCCGAAATGGGTGGTCTTGCCTTCCTTCATGCTGTGCCTGCCGGGCCTTTACGAGCCCCTGATTAGCCAAATTTGAGGGGCAGCATTGTACAACGGGGCGAGCGCTCAGGCACCGCCACTCACTAAACTTTGCGATATTGCGACATAAGGTTGCGGGGCAAATACGATGACCTACCGGCTCAACCGCGACATTCCCCTGGCGGATGCTCTGCGCTGTACCGCGCGGGAAGAAATCACCGCATCCCTCGACGCCTTGCAGCAACGCCCCGGCGAAGAGGCGGTGCACGAAGTGCGCAAACACTGCAAGAAAATGCGCGCCCTGCTGCGCCTGGTGCGGGCACAAATCCCGGACTGCTACCGTATTGAGAACGCCCACTACCGGGCGCTGGCCAACAGCCTGTCGGGCACCCGCGACGCCGTCTCCATACGCGACGCCCTGCTGATGCTGGCGCCGCCGGAGCGATTTCCCAACACTTTTGCCTTCCTACAGCAAAACGCCAAAACACAAACCGATCCGGAAGCCCTCGCAGCAGCCGCCGAGATGCTGCGACAGGGCCTTTCCCGCATCGATAACTGGCCGCTCGCGCAACTGCACTGGCGGCACACAAAACACGGCTATCGGCAAGGCTATCGCCGCGCGCGCAAGGCCCTGTCTCGCGCGCGTGCAGAGGCTGGCCTGGAGCAGTATCACGAGTTGCGCAAAAGAGTAAAAGACCACTGGTATCACTGCCGCCTACTGCAAGACACCTGGCGCGAGGCCACACCGCGCAGCGCACCATTGAAGCAGATGGCGCAAGCGCTGGGCGACTGGCGAGACCTGAAACTGCTGTGCGCGCTGTTAAGCCGGCACAGCCAATCTTTTTCCGGCGAACTGATACCCGTGATAAACACGGCGCAGGAGCGCATCGTCAAACTGCGCGGAGAAGTGAAACAGCTCGGCCGCACACTTTTTACAGAACACACACCCCACTGCAAAAAAAACAGCCCCCGCCGCCGCGCCCGAGAAAACAAATCCTAGTAGTGCGCCCCCTTTTTGGCATAATCAGGTGGACATCAATCACAAAAAGGGGGGCGCAGCCCAAATGTTGGACTGGCTCAACGCAAATATCGCCTATTGGCACTGGCTGGTCCTCGGCCTGCTGCTAGTCACCGCGGAAATCTTCGTTTCCGGATTTATCCTCTTCTGGTTCGGCCTTGCCGCCCTGGTAATAGGGGTGCTGCTGGTTATTGTGGATATACCCATCACCCTGCAACTGCTGCTCTGGGCCGGTATCTCCTTTGCTCTACTGATCGGCTGGCTAAAGCTGATCCGTCCCAAGTGGAAAGATCGCACCACCTCCGGCATGGCCGCCGAGGCTCTGACCGGACAGATAGGGCTGGTGCTGGAATCCAATGCCGGGCGCAACCGCGGCCGACTGAAGTTTCCGGCACCGATTCTGGGAGAGGAGGAATGGCTGTTTATCTGCACTGAGGAAGTGGCTATTGGCGAGCGGGTCAAAGTGACCGATATATCCGGCAATACCCTGATCGTCACCCGTGCCTGACACAGCACTGGACAACCACTGACTGATTTACCTGAGCGCCATGCAATCAGCTTCTAAGCTCAGGCGAATTCATCATTGGCTCTTTGGAAATCGTTTTTAATTTAGGGGGAAATTATCGTGGAAGGCTTATATGTAGTTCTAGCGCTGGTAGCGCTCGTGGTTATTACCATCGCCAAAGGTGTGCGCATAGTGCCCCAGGGCTCCAAACACATAGTCCAGCGCCTGGGGAAATACCACAAAACACTGCCGCCGGGCATGAACGTGGTCATTCCCTATATCGACCAAGTCTCTTACAAGGTCACCACCAAGGATATTGTGCTCGACATTCCCTCACAGGAAGTCATCACTCAGGACAACGCCACCATCATTGCCAACGCCGTGGCCTATATCAATATCGTCTCGCCGGAAAAGGCAGTGTACGGTGTGGAAGACTACACCCTGGCCATTCAGAATCTGGTACAAACGGCTCTGCGCTCCATCGTCGGTGAAATGTCCCTCGACGCAGCGCTCTCCTCCCGGGATTTGATCAAGGCAAAACTGAAAGAGGGAATCTCCGACGATATCGCCGACTGGGGCATCAACCTCAAAACCGTTGAGATCCAGGATATCAATCCCTCTCCCACCATGCAGAAAGCTATGGAAGAACAGGCCGCCGCCGAACGCCAGCGCCGCGCCACCGTCACCCGCGCCGAGGGCGAAAAACAAGCCGCGATTCTGGAAGCCGACGGCCGCCTGGAAGCTTCCAAGCGCGACGCCAAGGCCCAGGTAGTACTGGCCGACGCCAGCCGCGAAGCCATCGAACGCGTCTCCGCCGCCATCGGCGACAAGGAAATGCCGGTAATGTACCTGCTGGGCGAACGCTATATCAGCGCGCTTTCCGAACTGTCGCAGTCGGGTAATGCCAAGAATGTAATATTGCCGGCGGACTTGCCGCAGGCGGTTAAGGGGTTGTTGAATCGATAAAAAATTCAATCAAGAATAGGATAAAAATTGGAATTATATTCCAAGTAAGGTTTCCAACATCCTCATTCCAAAGTATATCTAAACAACTAACTGTCAAAATTAATCAAAACCAGTAAGATCAAAAAAATGAAACCTAATAAGTTGAGTATAACTTGGGCAGCAATATGCCTGCCCTTGCTATCAACCTTGGCTTCTTGCGAAAAAAAATCTATGCCGGACCATATCGATCTAGACGGCAACACTGTGGAAAATCTTAAACCATACATCGCATTATCCACCACAAATTATTTATGTGGCTACTATGGAGAAAATAGTGGAAACATAAATGCACCTATTGACTATATAGGGCACTATGAGTTAGCCAGAATCATGGCAAAATCAATTTTTCTCAAAAAAAATAAAACCATGAAAATAACTGCAGAAAAATTTGAAACCGAAATACTAACAAGTATAAACGAAAAATTCTTAAAAGAAGGGCCAGACTCATTATCCAATGAAATTGCAACTGTATTATCTCAACCATCAAGGACTCATCTCCCAACTTGGATAAAGAGTTGTACTGATGTATACAATTACACCAATGCAATAATTTCCCAAGCAATAGCTAAAAAAAATAAGGCTCAGAATTAATTGATAGAAACTTCATGGAAATCCACAAATTGGCACAAACCGAAAATACAGAGAAAATTAGCCACTAATATTCCCCTAACCAGCGCGTTCCAAGCTGCTCGCACGTAGAGCACACTGAAAGAGCGATACCAGCCAAAGACTTGAAACAGTTTTCTGGGTTGCAGTTAGGGCTCACTCGTCAAACGGTACTGGAGACTTAAATCTGTCCCCTAGAAATGACCGATACAGCCATTCTCCCAACTGATTCATCCATACACTTGTATGGATGAACAGTATTTTCTATGAACCAAGAAGTGTTGCAATATGTCTGGCACAGAGTGAATTTTATTTTGTTAGTGCCCATGATTTTCTATATGAGATACTCATTTTGTATTCAATAAAAGAAATTTGTATGAGTAAAGCACTGTTTACTTCTATTTTAATATCAGTAATTGCTTTCCTATCTGCGTGTTCAGCGGTTCCTCCTTCCACGAAAGCGGTTTCAATCTCGGACGAGATAGAACTTCCCTTGCCGCTAGAAAGCAATAAATACTGGGTGGATGATGGTCCGCTGTTTGTGGTCAACAGGAACCCGCTAGTAACTTACAGAGTGATAGACCAAGAGGAGCTTGGTCTTTATGGATCTGAAAATACAGCTTACGATTTTATAACTTCCTCATTTTCAAATCCGCGTGGAGTTTTTGAGGAGTCGTTCTTTAACTCTCATAAAGAATATGATCTTTTACATAAAGAAAAAAATGGCTTGGACTTTTATATCCTTAGCAAAGAGAATGAATCCAAAGCCTATGTCGTAGCAAAGTCGATTGACAACTGCTTAGAGATCAGCGTTTTTGGCGCCAATGCTCATTCAGTGTTGTCAGATATTATTGATAAAGCAAGGCTAACAAACGGAGAGTGACGAAAAATGATAGGGAACCTCTGATTAATTCTCGTGAACACTATGGTAGATTCCGAGGCGCTCAAGTGATAGGACAGATATTTCGAAACCGTCGGATACAGTAAAGTACTCGTGCGTTCTCGAAATATCTGTCCTATTATCTGAGCTTCACATTCGTCCCCGAAGAACCTCTGCCACCGGAAAGTGAATTAATCAGAGCTTCCCTAATAGAACAAGGTGTAATACTTAAAGAAGATTACGAGGAAAACTTAAAATTTTACTTAATCGGATCATCAACTTATAACAAGGCCAGTCATTCTCGTTCTCCACGGTTGCCGGACTTCGCTTCCCTCAGAAACTATTGACAGCGTCAAATTGCTATGAATATTTCAGAAAGCACATATTATCGAAGACAACACGTAACTGGCTCTGGATGTGTTTTGGTTTCAATAAAATTTGGGAAAACTCCAGACAGCGGTGTTCTGGTGGTAAAACGCCTTGGCATAGATCAAGATGATGCTCAAATTCAATTTGACCTGGAACGCCATAAAATAGAAATATTGGAAGGTGTTCAAGAAGCCAACATTAAGTATGGTGGTGATTTACAAGTGCAAGAAATAGAGATAGTGCCAAGTGACTATCCTAAAGAGGGACAGGCAAGGTTTGCTGCATTTAAAATATCTGAGTATGTACTTGGCAAGATATCTAAATAAATGTTAACCGTCACAATGGAATTTAAGAGATCTACGAAATCAAAAAATGGCGAATTGAATTTAAAAAAGAATGCGAACCTAGTCCTTTAAGAGGTTGGGTCCATAGGCACTTGGATAGTGATAGTCATTGGCGAAGAGATATGACTCAGCCTTTCCCAAAGCTATTTCAGGAAGAGGCCGAATCGAGTGTTCAAGATACAATCTGGCCCGAGTGGTACCCGAGCTTGTAGACTTGGATAGCAATTCCACACACTTTATTGGCACTGTTGATTTTTGATGTTATTTACTATGAAATTTAGTACCTCTTCATTGTTGGCGCTACTCATAGTCTTAGCCATTACAGTCACTCCCGCGCAAGGACAAACGCCTGCTTCATCGATTACCAATGCAACCTGGAAGCAGTACCGTGATGAGTACATGCCGAGCCCTCTCTGTGCTAAAGATGAGATTGCATTATGGAGCTGTATGGAGCATCAACGTGTATTCTCACTCTGTTCGTCGCGTGTAGTTACTCGTACATCCGGCTACATGCAGTATCGGGCTTCCGACGAAGGCAAACTTACATTTATGTTCCCGAGCGTAAAGAGGCCGCCAAAAGGTGTGTTCAAGTACACCTCGTTTATGAACGGCGATGCATCTGTTGAGTTCGTGAACAATGGGTATCAATACGCTCTTTTTGATTCCTTTCGGGCTGGTTCATCCATATTCGTTACTGCTCCCGGGTCACCGCAAGCCCCCACGGAAATACAATGCGAATCCAGCCAGACCCTGCAAGTAAATTACACAATGCGGCTAATGTACGATTCCGGTGTCTGGACGCAGGATTAAGATTATCGCCTCACCAATCATTCAAGCGGACGGCTCCATCGTCCACGAGGGTGTTCAGAATTCTGTGTCATTTCTATTGGCATAAAGAGACGCCGACTCTATCAGGCGGTCCGCGCACCAAGTGCTCTTATTATCTGAAACTGCGTTATTTTCTCGCAGCTGTACTTTTCACCGGTTCAATAAATTTCTGTCTTCTTTCAAACAGCTTGTGGAAATATAAGTATTTTGCAGTTACATCACCCTTTGTATGTACCAATATCATCAATTCGCCTCAGAAATACAAAAACTGTAGAGATATCGATAAACACAAAAAACACTGTTGTTATTCCCATACCGTGCATCCCAAAACTGCCAGTTAACTCAGCGTAAACTCTATTTAGGAGGCATTGCGGGCTATGTGTCTGCCGAAATACTGCTCTTGACGGTTCAACGCCGATACGGAAAACACAGATGCGGAATCAGCGCCCCACCAAGGGCTTGACAGAAATAAAATTGTCCAAATAAATCCGTTGGCACTTCGATATCCGAGGCCCGTGTAAGCACTGTTTTAGAGTGAAACGATACCGATCAGTCACGCAAATATCCCTGGATAGCGCCAAACACCCTCTTCCCCTGCCACGTTTAAACCACTAACCTAACGGGCCAGCAGCCCATGACTCGGGGCGCCGGCGGCTGGCCAGCCCATACCGGACTGTGGATTTTCACCACGAGACCTACCACCGGTTTATCCCGGCATACTGGGCGTTCATGCTTTTGCCAAGTTGTTTTACGGAGATGTCATGACCAACGCCACCCGCATTCACTGCCCCACATTGCGCAATCGCATTATGAGTGCCAGCGAAGCTGCTGCGCTGATCCCCGCAGGGGCCAACGTCGGCATGAGCGGCTTTACCGGTGCGGGCTATCCCAAAGCTGTACCTCAGGCGCTCGCCGAGCATATCCAGGCACAGCATGCTCAAGGTGATAACTATCGCATTAACATCTGGACAGGCGCTTCCACTGCCCCGGAGCTGGATGGTGCATTGGCAGAGGCCGATGGTATTGAACTTCGCCTGCCTTACCAGAGTGACCCCACCTGTCGGCAGAAGATCAATGAGGGACAGATGGAGTACATCGATATCCACCTGTCTCACGTGGCCCAGCACGCGTGGTTTGGCTTCTTCGGCAAGCTGGATATCGCCCTGATCGAAGTAGCCGGCATTACCGAAGATGGGAAGCTGATTCCGTCATCTTCCGTGGGTAACAACAAAACCTGGATCGAGCAGGCGGACAAGGTCATTCTGGAAGTGAATTACGGCCAGAGTGCCGGCCTCGAAGGTATGCACGATGTCTATTACGGCACTGCTCTGCCACCCAACCGACGTCCGATCCAGATTTTGCAGCCGGATGACCGTATCGGTGAGAATTATCTGCGGTGCCCGCCCGAAAAAATTATTGCAGTAGTGGAGACCAATGCGCCTGACCGCAATTCCTGTTTTAGCGAGCCGGATGAGATCTCACAGCGCATCGCCCATCACTTATTGGATTTCTTTGAGCACGAAGTGAAAAAAGGGCGGCTGCCGGAAAATCTGCTGCCCCTGCAATCCGGCGTCGGCAATATCGCCAACGCGGTCCTGGCTGGCCTCGAGGAGGGGCCGTTCGAAAATCTCACTTCCTACACAGAGGTTCTGCAGGACGGCATGCTGTCCCTGTTGCGCTCAGGGAAGCTGCGTATGGCCTCGGCCACCGCTTTTTCGCTGAGTCCAGAAGCCAATCAGGAGCTAGCGGACAATATCGACTTCTACCGCAGCCGGATTATTTTGCGCCCCCAGGAAATCAGCAACCACCCTGAAGTTATCCGCCGCCTCGGTGTCATTGCCATGAACGGTATGATCGAAGCGGATATCTACGGCAATGTGAATTCCACCCATATTATGGGCACCCGCATGATGAACGGGATTGGTGGCTCCGGGGACTTCGCCCGCAACGGCTATCTGTCGGTATTTATGACTCCGTCAACGGCCAAGGGCGGTGCCATTTCCGCCATAGTGCCGATGGTTTCCCACGTCGATCATACCGAGCACGATGTGCAGGTCATCGTTACCGAACAGGGCCTCGCCGACCTCCGCGGCCTCTCACCCAAACAGCGGGCAAAAACCATTATCGAAAACTGCGCCCATCCGGATTATCGTCCGCGACTGCTCGATTATTTCGAGCGGGCCTGTGCCAGCGGTCGCGGCATGCACACGCCGCACCTGATTGGCGAAGCGCTCAGCTGGCATCAACGCTACGAGGAAACCGGGCAGATGTAATTCTCTGCACATCCGCTGTGCCATCCTTGCAGGGATTTTCGGCACAGCGGATGCAGTGAAGAGACGATCAGTAGAGGGTTTCCAGGGATTTGCGCGCGAAAGCACGCACCTCTTCGAGGCGGCCCTCTTTGACCTTGAGCAGCCATTCCGGGTCCTGCAGCAGAGCCCGACCCACCGCGATCAATTCGAACTCGCGCTTCTGCATGCGCTCTACCAGCTCGTCGATGCCCGCCTTTTCCACAGATTCCTGCTTGCTGGCAAAGGTGCCACTGATAAAGTCTTCGGTCAGGCCGACACTGCCCACGGACATGGCGGGCTTGCCGGACAGCTTCTGAGTCCAACCGGCCAGGTTCAGGCTGGAGCCTTCAAACTCGGGCTCCCAGAAGCGGCGGGTGGAGGCGTGGAAGATATCCACACCGGCTTCCACCAGCGGCTTGAGGAAGCGCTCCAGCTCCTCGGGGGTGTTGACCAACCGGGCTTCGTAGTCCTGCTGCTTCCACTGGGAAAAACGCAGCATAACCGGGAATTCAGGCCCCACACGGCGGCGCACTTCCTCGATAATTTCCACCACGAAACGCAGGCGGTTTTCCGGGCTGCCGCCGTATTCGTCGTCGCGCTGGTTGGTACCTTCCCACAGGAACTGGTCCAGCAGATAGCCGTGTGCGCCGTGAATCTCCACGCCGTCAAAACCAATCGCCTTGGCGTCTTCGGCGGCATCGCCGAAAGCCTTGATCACATCGCGGATATCTTCCTTGCTCATGGCTTTGCCACTGGGCTTGCCCGGTGCGAATAGTCCGGAGGGACTGTAGCCCGGTACTGAAGGGTCCGGTTCCGTGCCTTCTTTGCGCACTGCACCTACGTGCCACAGTTGGGGAAAAATGGCTCCGCCGGCCTCGTGCACCGCATCCACGACCTTTTTCCAGCCGGCCAAAGCCGCTTCGCCGTGAAATGCCGGTACGTTGGGATAGCCGTTGGCAGCCGGGTGATTGACGGTGGTGCCCTCGGTGATGATCAGTCCGACACCAGCTTCGGCCCTGCGCCGGTAGTAGTCCACAACATTGTCTCCGGGGATACCCTTTGGGGAAAAGTTGCGGGTCATGGGGGCCATAGCCACCCGGTTGCGAAGTTTGAGATTGCCCATCTCAAACGGTTCAAACAAAGGTCCCAGGTTCATGCTCATGGTGGGAATACAACCTCTTCAATTTGGTTTCGTAACGCAACCCTATTGAATCTGGTTTTAAAAAGCAACCGTTATCACTACAATCCACCCATGGCCAGAAAACGCTTTGATAACTCCAACTGCTCCGTCGCCCGCGCTCTCAATGAAGTCGGCGACTGGTGGTCTCTGCTGATCGTGTTACATGCCATGTATGGCACCCGCCGCTTCGTGGATTTTCAGCAACAACTGGGAATCGCAAAGAACATCCTGTGCGATCGCCTCACCCGCCTGGTGGAAAACGGTGTACTGCACAAGGTGGATGTTGGAGAACACGGTTGCCGTTATGAGTACCGGCTTACCGATAAGGGCCGGGATCTGTTCCCTGTGGTGGTGGCCCTGCGTCAG
The DNA here is from genome assembly GCF_001617625.1 of Microbulbifer thermotolerans. Classification (NCBI taxonomy): domain Bacteria; kingdom Pseudomonadati; phylum Pseudomonadota; class Gammaproteobacteria; order Cellvibrionales; family Microbulbiferaceae; genus Microbulbifer; species Microbulbifer thermotolerans. The sequence continues at coordinate 3,773,424 of NZ_CP014864.1, forward strand.
TGGGGCGATAAGTGGAACCCGGCACCGGAGCAGGGGCCGCTGGACCTGCGGGACAAGGCAACGTCCCGCCCCATCCGCAGTGTCCAGGTCCTGGACGCCGATGGCAATCCGTTGGATCTCCGGGATGTATTCGTGCCCGAGCATACCGAGGGCCACGGCTGACCGACTCTGGAAGAGCATGGGTGAGTTCAGCAGAAGTTTCTCGGGACTGTAGAGCGCTCAAAGGTTCCGCAGTTCACGGATACTTCGAAAAATTTGCTCTCTGGTGTGGGCTTCTCTCATAGCCCCGGTTGACCACTGAACGGCATACCAAAGCAGGGATAAATAGCGGTAAATTGCCCGCCAGTGCGCCAGCCTCTGCCAATCAGCCGTTTTTAATGGCCGGCTCAAATATTCCGCAATCAACAATTCTTGCTGCGCTTTATCCAGCCTGTACTCCTCTACAATCACCGCAAGTTCATAGAAGGGGTCGCCCATGGCGGCATACTCCCAGTCGATGACATACAACCTTCCGCTATCGGCAGCGATCAGGTTCGCAGACAGCAGATCGTTGTGACACAGACAAGTAGCGCTATTCGGCGTTTGTACCGCAGCTATACGTGAGTCGATGGTGTGATTTAGGTCTTGCAGTTCCGAGAAAAAATCCGCGCGCTTATCAATCGAGCACCAGTAGCGCGAAATTTTTTGCCGGATATCCAGGTAGACATTGATAGGAGGCAGAGCGTGAATGCGGTGCAGCATTTCCACCAGCCGCTTGAGGTCATCGGCACCGGTCACACGCCACGGCCTGCCTTTGATATAGCGGGTAACCAGATATTGATAGCCGGGATCACAGTAAATGATTGGCGCACACAGACCCGCCTTGTCGGCGTGACGCAGTGCCGCCGCTTCCCCGCTGCGGTTTAAATCCAGTGCATCGCTGATTGTGGAGTTCTTGCGCAGCACCCATTTTTCACCGCCTGCGGCAATCAGATAACTCTGGTTGGTCAATCCGCCCCCCAGGGGCCAGAGCACTGACGGTTCAATCGAACTCCACCGCTGCCAGTCGCGAGGAATAACTTTTGCGGAATTACCGCTCATCGTACCCCAATTAGCCCGGCTGTTTTGCCGCCGCTATCGCCGGCTGACCATTGGCGGAAATTTCTGTAGGTACATCGGCGCCCCGCGATTCACGCTTGTAAATAGCCAGCCACTGAAAGAAACCCACAATCACGATAATGACATAAAGTGCAAACAGTAACGCGGTCAGGTAAAGCCCTCGGTCGATATACAGATAGATAGAGACGCCGTCCACCACTATCCAGTAAAGCCAGTTTTCCAGCACTTTGCGCGTGACCATATAAGTGGTGATCACAGCTCCCCAGGTGGTGAAGGAGTCCAGGTAGGGCAGGGCGGCATTGGTGTTGGTGTCCAGCAGATAGCCGAAAACCAGTGTCAGCAGGCCAACACCCGCAAGCACGGCCAAATGGGTAGCGAAGGGCCAGCAGTGGATTTTCAAATTCCGTTGTTGGTCGCGGTGGTGGCGCCACTGCCACCAGCCGTAAACGGCCATCAGCAAGTAGAAAATCTGCAGGGCAGATTCCATCATTAAGCTGACGTCCCAGAAGAGAAATAGATAAATGGTGGTACTGGCAAATGCGGCATACCAGCAGCTGATCTTTTCCTTCATTGCCAGCAACAGATAGGCCAGCGCCAATATAACGGCGGCGATTTCCCAGGCGGACATGGCTTTGAGAGCGGCAGTCATGGCACTGCCGACCTCACTGGAAAAAATGCCCTCAAACATCGCGTGTATCCGGGGCTAAATCACCATCGATAAATTTACACACAAAAATAGCGCGACCGTGTTTTTCGTAGGCGCTGCGCATTTCCCGCTTCAATATATCCATCAATAGATCGTAATCGCCGAACACCTGGGTGCTCATTGTGTTGGTAATAACCCGCAGTTCCGGGTAGCTGTTCAGGCGATCGATAAAGTCCTGGATACTGGGAATATACTCGTCCTTCAGTGGATACATGCTGATTTCTACGGAGAGCTGCACGATTCTATAACCTCGACAATCAAAGGCGGCAATGCGCCGCCTCGCAATTTAAAATGTGTATGTTCCTGTGATGCCCATAACGCGCGGCTCACCATACTGGTAGTAGGCCTCCGGAGCATAACCGTTGGCCGGATTGTTGCCAAACTGGTTGCTGAAATAGAAGCCGCGAGTGGTGTAATCCTCGTCGGTCAGGTTTCTGCCCCAGAGTGCTAATTCCCAATTTTCACCCAGATAGGTAAGGCGGGTGTTGAATAGCTCGTAAGCTGTCGATTTTGCGTCGTGGCTGTTGGAAAAATAGAAGTCGTCCTTTCCCTCTATTTCAAGCCGCAGAATCAGTTGTGGCAGCAGCGCAATTTCCGCACCGGTGAAGAATTGATAGTTGGGCGCGTGGGCCAGGTCGCGCCCGTCCATGTCCACCGGATCCAGCGCAATGCCACTGTAGTCATCGCGGGCATCGACGTGAGAAGACGTTATGAAATCGGCGAATTCCGCATTGAGCCAGCCGGCGGCGGCAAACAGGCGCAGGGTATCGCTGGCGAGATAGTTCACTTCGATTTCCACACCAGTGGTCTCGCCAGCGGCGGCATTGGTAAGAAACTCATCGAAGGAAAAATCGCTCGGATTGAATACCGACTGCTTGGCCTGCACATCGCTGCGATCTTGGAAAAAAGCGGCCAGCTGCGCCTGCAAACGGTTCTCCAGCCAGGCGCCCTTGATGCCCAATTCGTAATTGAGCATGTGCTCGGTGTCGAATTCAAACTGCGCGCTGTCGATATTCGGGTTGTCGGCGGCAGCGGCGATCAGACTGGCGTTGATACCACCGGCTTTATAGCCGCGGGATACGGTGGCATAGATCAGCGTATTGTCGCTGTGGTGATATTCCAGAGAGAGGTTACCACCCCAGAGATCTTCGTTTTTGCTGGAATCCACAGCGAGAGAATCGCTGTAATCCGCATCGCGTTGTTCAAATCTCAGGCCTGTGACCAAGTCGAATTTCTCACTGAGCGCGGTGCGCAACTGACCGTAAATTGCCGTATTTTGCGTGTCAAATGCGCTGCTGAAAGTCTGATTGCGCTCCAGGCTTTCGCTTTCATCACGGAAATAAATACCTGCCACCCAGTGGATGCGGCCGTTTAGCAAAGCGGAGGCATCCGTCGACAGCAGGCGCACATCGGCGCTCAGGTTGTCCCTGTCGCGCAGGTAATTGTCGGTGGAGCTGTATTCATCGGGGTGAAATCCCACATAGGTCCAGTCTTCATCGTAGCCATATTCGGTGTCAGAACTGGCGGCACTGAGTGTGCTCTCGAGGGTGAAATAATCACTGCCGGACCAGCGGCCCTTGAGGGAAAACGCCAGCGTCTCCTGCCGATCCCAACCGGGCTGGTCCGACAAGGTCTCGCGGGTGTTGTACAGGGAGAAGGCGTCGTAGCCGTTATCCGCATCCAGATAAAAGGTGGTGAAGTCCAGTTGCAGATCGTCGCTGACCTGGTAACGCAGTTTTCCGCGCATCACGGTTTCGTCGATGCCGTTGGTATCGCTGCGGTCCAGGTACGCGTTGTCCATGTAGCCATCGGACTGCTGCTTGCGGGCGGCGAGACGGTAGGAAAGTTTATCGGTCAACGCATTGCTGCTCACCGCCGACAGCATGCGGCTATTGTATTCCGCCAGCTCAGCGGACACCCGCGCCACAGGGTCACTGCTGGGAGCGGCGCTGGTCATGCTGATCAGCCCGGCCAGGGCATTGGCGCCGTATAGGGTTCCCTGGGGACCGCGCAGAATTTCCACCTGTTCCATATCCAGGGTGCTGGCGGCTAGTCCCAAACCGGAGAAGTCGATGCCGTCGATAAGCAGACCGACCGATGGATTCACCGGATCGATAAACTGGCTGCGCTCACCGATACCGCGAATCTGCACAAAACGGCCCCGCGAAGCGCCAGAGGCGAGATTGACGTTGGGGGCCATGCCCAGCAGCTGCTCCAGATTGGCGGCGCTGCGGGCCGCAATGGCGGTATTGTTCAGCACACTGACACTGCCGGGCATTTCCAATTGATTGACCGCACGCAGCTGGCTGGTGACGATGACTTCTTCCAGCGCGGGATCGCCGGTTTCAGCCGCACCCACCTGCACCGCCGACAAGCAGCCGGTAAGGGCGACCGCACTTATTTTTTTAAAGTGGTTCATGGTTCTCTCTCGCTAAATGCCAAAGTGAAAGAGACCCGGAAATCGACGTGGGGAGGGTTTTGGAAGGTTACCTATTCCTACGCCGGTACTAACCGGATCAGGTTCAAGGGTTTGCTCGGTGAGCATCTCAGGCGCTAGCGCCACCCCTTAGGTTTTGCGGGCGGGATAATAGCAGAAGTTGTCCTGGCCGGTAATCGGTGCCTTAGGGCGTGTAAGACACACTTTTTCACCCTGGCCGGAGGGGGCAGGAGCGGCGCAGGGCCGCTCCTGGGGGAGGAATTAGTCGAGCAGGCCGCCGGCGCGGGCCATGACGTGGAAGAGGTAGCTCTGCTCGTTGGTGCCGGTGACCCAATGCGCACCCGGGCCGCGCGCCCAGACGCCTACGTCTTCGCCGCCATGGGTTTCCGCGCTGGTGGGAATCAACGCTTCCTGGTGATAGCCGGGTGCGGTGGTATCCACGTTAGTCAGGTCTTTGCGGCCAGTGTCGATCTCGTGCCCGTAGCGCTCGTCCGCATCCGCAGTCTCGCCGTAGTCTGCATGACCACGACCTGTGGTGTAGCCAAGCGTAGTGTAGGGCAGGCCGTCGGCAGCGAGCGCTGGGGTCTCCTCCGGCTGGCCGCTGCCGTCATTGGTAATCACTTTGCCAAGTATGGGATTGCCGCGGGTAGGATAACCGGCGATGGTCATCACATGGCTGTGGTCGGCAGTGACGATAATCAGCGTATCCTCCGCGCTGGTTTTGTCCATCGCCACCTGTACCGCCTCGGCAAGTTCCACCGCGTCAGTCAAGGCGTTATAGGCGCTGCCCGCATGGTGACCGTGGTCGATACGGCCGCCCTCCACCATCAGGAAATAGCCCTTGTCGTTTTTGCTCAACAGCTCCAGGCCTTTCGCAGTCATCTCGCTCAGAGACGGCTCGCCGGCGGTATCGTTGCCGCGATCGGCCTCATAGTGCATATGCGACGGATTGAAGAGCCCCAGTAGTTTGTCGGTACCGGCAACATCCAGCGCGTTGAAGCCCGTTTGATCCTCGATATAAACGGCATTGGTGACGCCGTCGTTGTAGCGGTCCAGCCACTCGTCCACTAGGTTGCGGCCGTCTTCGCGCTTGCCTGCGGCGCCTTCCGCGTCAGTTTCGCTGCTGGGCAAAAAGTTGCGGCGGCCACCGCCCATGATTACGTCGATCCCGTCGCCGGCATTGAGGGCAACCAGTTGCGCGGCAATATCTGTACAGTCTCCATCGGTCACCTTGTATTCCCAATCCCGGTCCGGGACCTTGGCGTAAGTAGCCGCCGGGGTGGCGTGGGTGACGCGGGCAGTACTGATGATACCGGTGCTCTTGCCCTGGCCCTCGGCCAGTTCCAATACCGTGGTCAGAGGGCGCTGCTTGCTCGCGGCGCAATCGCCACGAGGCACGGTCTCATCCACATTGATCACGCCGGCCTTGGTTTTTACACCGGTCATAATGGCGGTGGCAGTACCGGCAGAGTCGGGGGTCTGCTGGTTGGTGTTGTAGGTTTTCACCAGCCCGGCGAAGGGCATTTTTTCGAAGCTCAACTGGTACTCTTCGCCGTCGAGTCCCTGTTGCTGGCCGGCGAGAATCCGCGCGGCGGTGACGGTGGAGATCCCCATGCCATCGCCGATAAACAAAATAATGTTTTTGGCCGCGCCAGGGGTGTTATTGATGGTCTGCGCCTGGGCGCGTGCGACCGCCTGCTGGCCAACCTTGAACCAGCTGCTCTCCAGCTGGGACTGCGGCAGCGCCAGGGGTTGCTGCTCTTGCGGCTGCTCGGGCTGCGGCAATACTGCCACGTTGTCCGAGCCGCTGTCGTCGCTGCAACCGGCAGCCAACAGTGCGATGGAGAGGCCCAGCGCCAGTTTGCTGTATTTGTTCATGCTTAATTACCCCCAAATTATTCCGCGGTGACCGACAACCCGGTGGCGCCGACCATCAAGTGAAAAACCGCATTCTGTTCCAGTGAGCCCTGTACCAGCTGGCTGCCGGCACCAGCGGCGTGCAGACTGACATCTTCACCGGCGTGACTCTCGGAGCCCAGCGGCACCAGCGCCTCTTGGTGAAAACCGGGCGCCTCTGTGTCCACGGCACTCAGATCCTTGCGGCCGCTATCCTGCGCCAGGGCGTAGCGTGCATCCGCGTCGGTTTCATCACCGAGGTCGGCAAAACCCAAGCCATTGGCGTAGGACAGAGTGGTGTAAGGCAGGCCGTCCGCGGCGGGTTCAGGCTCCGTCTTGACCGCACCGCTGCTGTCGGTAGTGACGACTTTCCCCAGAATCGGGTTGCCGCGTGCCGGGTAGCCAGCAATGGTCAGTACGTGACTGTGGTCAGCGGTCACCAGTATCAGCGTCTCGTCCAGATCCACCTTCTCCAGCGCCGCTTTGACCGCGTCGGAAAAGGCGATGGTGTCGTGCAGTGCGCTGTAGGCGCTGCCGGCGTGGTGGCCGTGGTCGATACGGCCGGATTCCACCATCAGGAAGTAGCCCTCCTCGTTCTTCGACAGCAGGTCGATGGCGGCGGAGGTCATCTCGGCGATGCTCGGCTCGTCGGCGCCTTTTGCCACGCGGTCGGCATCATAACTCATATGGCTGCTAGTGAAGAGGCCCAGCAGTTTTTCAGTGGACGACATTTCCAGTGCCGCCAGTTCGGTGCCACTTTGCACGTAAGCCGCCTGCTGTTCGCCATCGTAGCGCGCCAGCCATTCGGCGATGAGGTCGCGGCCGTCAGCGCGCTTGCCGCCGTCGTCCGCGGTAGTGAAGTTGCGGCGTCCGCCGCCGAGAATCACGTCGATGCCATCGCCAATGTCAAATTCCACCAGTTGCGCGGCGATATCCACGCAGCCGTTTTCCCGCGCCTCGTCGGTGAGGTCCGCGTCATTTTCCCAGTCCCGCTCGGGGCTGCGTGCGTAGGTGGCCGCCGGCGTGGCGTGCGTAATCCGTGCGGTGGAAACAATGCCGGTAGATCTGCCGCGGCTCTCCATCAACTCGAGAAAGGTGTTCAGCTCGCGCCCGCGGCTGCCGGCACAATCGCCGCGCAGGGCGCCGTCGTCGATATTGATCATGCCCGCTTTGGTTTTCACGCCGCTCATCATTGCGGTCATGGTGCCCGCGGAATCGGGAGTCTGCTGGTTGGTGTTGTAGGTTTTGATCAGCGCGGTGTGAGGAAACCCCTCGAAAGAGAGCGCATTTTCCTCACCGCTTTCACCGCGTAGCTGACCTTCCAGAATACGCGCCGCGGTCAAGGTGGAAACGCCCATGCCATCACCGACGAATAGGATGACATTTTTTGCCGTGCCCTCAGTGGATTCCGCCACTCTGGCTTCTATGCGCTCGGCGCCGTCGGTGAACCAGGCGCTGTCGCTCTGGTATTCCGGTAGATCGGCGGCCAGCGCCGAGGGCGCCAGCGGAATGAGACAGCACGCAGTCAACGCGCGAGTAAATCGCTTTGCCATGGAAATCTCCGGTACTCGTGGGTAGTGCGTGCATTAGAGTCCGGAAATATGACGGGAAAATTAAGCTCGCTCTGGCTACTTTGCGCGAGTGTTGGGGTTAGCCCTGAAATTCAGCGCACCTTTGCAGTTTGAACGCGAACCCGTCGGCGTTTTGCCTCGGGTTACACGGCGCCCCTCAGCCGATAATTTTGATCGCACTCTCATCCGGGTCGCGGCCCTTGCCCGCTGCCTGCAGGCGGTTGAGGTAGGCGTTCCAATTGTTTTCGTACTGCGCGCCCAGTTCGCGCAAGTAATCCCAGGTATAGATACCGCTGTCGTGGCCGTCGTCAAAGACAATTTTCAGCGCGTAGCGCCCGGCGGTTTCAACGCTTTCGATACCGACATTGAGCTTTCCGCTAACCAGCACCGGCTCACTCGCGCCGTGGCCGCGCACCTCGGCACTGGGAGAAAAGACGCGCAAATACTCTGCCGACAGTGTGTATTCGGCGTCATCGAAAACGATGTGCAGTTCTTTTTCGGCGCGGTTCAGGTGAATTTTTTTCGGCGCGGCCACGGGGGGCTCCTGTCGTATCGGTGAGCGGCCCCCGGGACACACCTGGGGGCCTGTTTGCCACGGAGGATGCGCTTAAAGAATAAAACGCGAAAGGTCTTCGTTCTGGCTCAGTTCGCCCAAGTGGCTGTCCACATAGGCGGCGTCTATGGTGATGGACTTTTCGCCTTCTCCGGCGTCGAAGGAAATCTCCTCCAGCAGCCGCTCCAGCACCGTGTGCAGGCGGCGCGCACCGATGTTTTCTGTGCGTTCGTTCACTTCGTAGGCAACTTCGGCAATGCGCCGGATGCCGTCGTCGGAAAATTCCAACTGCATCCCTTCAGTGGCCATCAGTGCCTTGTGCTGCTCGGTCAGCGACGCCTTGGGCTCGGTGAGAATGCGCTGGAAGTCGCCGGAAGTCAGCGAGCTCAACTCCACCCGAATCGGCAGGCGGCCCTGTAATTCCGGGATCAGATCTGACGGTTTGGACAGATGGAAGGCACCGGAGGCGATAAACAAAATGTGATCCGTTTTGATCATGCCGTATTTGGTGGTAACGGTGCAGCCTTCGATCAACGGCAGCAGGTCGCGCTGCACGCCCTCGCGAGAGACATCGGCGCCGCCACCTTCCTGGCGCTTGGCGATCTTGTCCACTTCGTCGATAAAGACAATGCCGTTTTCCTCTGCGGACTGGATGGCGCGGGCTTTGACCTCGTCGTCGTTGATCAGCTTGGCCGCCTCTTCGTTGGTCAGCTGTTTCAGCGCCTGCTTCACCTTGATTTTGCGCTTGCGCGTACGGCTCTGGGCCATATTGGAGAAAATACCCTGCAGCTGGCTGGTCATTTCCTCCATGCCCGGAGGGGCCATGATTTCCACCCCCACGGGAGTAGCGGCCATTTCAATTTCTATCTCTTTGTCGTCCAGCTGTCCCTCGCGCAGTTTTTTGCGGAACAGCTGTCGTGTGTTGGATTCGTTGTCTCCGGGCTCAGTGGAGCGGGGGGGCGGCAGCAGGGCGTCGAGGATACGCTCCTCGGCGGCGTCCATGGCGCTCTGGCGGACGCCGTTCATCGCGCGCTCGCGTTCCAGCTTTACCGCGGTCTCCACCAGGTCACGCACGATGGACTCCACGTCGCGGCCCACATAGCCCACCTCGGTAAATTTGGTCGCTTCCACTTTGATAAAGGGCGCACCGGCGAGACTGGCCAAACGGCGGGCTATCTCGGTTTTACCCACACCGGTAGGGCCGATCATCAGAATATTCTTCGGGGTGATTTCCCCGCGCAATTCCTCACTCACCTGCATGCGCCGCCAGCGGTTGCGCAGCGCAATGGCCACGGCTCGCTTGGCGTCCTGTTGGCCGATGATATGGCGGTCGAGTTCGCGGACGATTTCGCGGGGGGTCATCTGGGATTGGGACATAGAAACTCTCGGCTCAAGTGCAATGGCTATCAAGCAGTTGCGCTTGTCAGTAACTCAATTCTTCAATGGTGTGATTCTGGTTGGTATAGACACAGATATCGCCGGCAATCTTCAGGCCCTGCTCGACAATAGCGCGCGCATCCATCTCGGTGTTGTCCAGCAACGCGCGAGCGGCGGCCTGGGCGTAGGGGCCACCGGATCCGATGGCGATCAGATCGTCCTCCGGCTGTATTACGTCGCCGTTGCCGGTAACGATCAGGCTGGCGGTGGCGTCCGCTACCGCCAGTAGCGCCTCAAGGCGGCGCAGGGCGCGGTCGGTGCGCCAGTCCTTGGCCAGCTCCACAGCGGCGCGAGTCAACTTGCCGCCATGGGCCTCCAGCTTTGCCTCGAAGCGCTCAAACAGGGTGAAAGCGTCGGCGGTGCCACCGGCAAAACCGGCAAGTACCTTGTCTTTGTACAAACGGCGCACCTTGCGGGCGTTGCCCTTCATTATGGTGTTGCCCAGGGAGACCTGTCCGTCACCGCCGATGACAACTTTGCCATTGCGGCGGCAGGAGAGGATGGTGGTTCCGCGATACTGTTCCAATTGAACACCTCATGGCTGGCATTTGCGGGAGCGCTTCGGACCGCCCCCGCAAAGAATTTGCTTGAAGCCCGATACATGAGGTCAGTGATGAGGAATTTCAACAGATGCCGCCGCCATGCGCTTTATCGCTGGCGCAAGGGCGGCGTTCTCGTCAGCCTGAGGGTGAACTAGCCAGAAGCCGTCTATCGCGCCGGGCGCTTGAGCACCAGGGGCATCAGCTTGTGATCGGCGAGCACCTCGCGGGCCTTGGCCACCTGCGAGCGGCTTTTGTAGGGCCCTACCAGTACCCGGTGCCAGGTGCCGCGGTTGTCGCGGGCCGTCTCCACCTTCACATTCAGGTTGGCGAGCATCAGCTGGGCGCGCAGCCGATCCGCCTCTTTCGCGTCGCGGAAAGACGCGGCCTGCAGTATGTAGACGAGCTTGGGTTCTTCCTCGACGATTTTCCAGCGGGTTTCACTTTCGCTCTCTTCCGATTTGCGCCGCACCGGCTGCGCCGTTTTCGGCGGCGGCACAGCCACCTCGTTTTCCTTAAGCATCTTGTAGAAGTCAAAGCGCGGCTGCTCCGACTTTTCTTTCTGCTGCTCAGCCGGTGATTGGCGCGCAGCCGCGGCCGGTTTCTCGTCCTGCTTGAGGCCGTGCAGGAAAATCATGAAGACCACGAAGCCGCCGACAAAATTGCCCAGAACAAACCACACCCAGGCGGGTTTGCCTGAAGAAGTGCTGCGGCGGCGGGTGTTGCGACGGCTCATGAAGGTCTCTTCCGTACTGTTTTACACATACGTTCATTCGGCGGAAATTGTAACGCCATTCGAAGGGGAACCTCTGATTAATTCCCATGGGCGCTGTCTCTGTCCCCGGCGGCAGTGATACGCGTATACCATCTTCCGGGAATCTCATCGCCAGTGACGTATTCCCAAGAGCGGCCCAGCTTTGGGCTGCGCACTCAGGACAGCTCCTGTGCATCCATGTCGACCGCCCAGCGCAGGCGGCGGTTCTTGTAGCCTTCCGCCCACTGGCACAGGCGCGCGAGCAGCGGTTGCAGCTGGCCGCGCCGCTCGGCCGTCACCTGCACGTAGAAGCGGAAGCGGCCGGACTTTCGTTCCAGCAGTGCGGGCACCGGCCCCAGGTAAGACAACTGCGGCGACGGCGGTGCCAGCGCCTGCATTTGCGCCCGCGCCGCTTCGAGGAACTCCTCCGCCCATCTGGGTTCCTCGCACTCGGCGCGCACCAACGCCATTGCCCTGTGTGGGGGCAACTGTGCCACCGCCCGGTCGCGCAGTAACTGGCGGGCAAAGGCGCCATACCCCTTCTCCAGCAGCAGCTGCAACAGGGGGTGCTGGGGATAGCGGCTCTGCACCAACACCCGCCCCGGCAAATCACCGCGGCCGGCGCGGCCGGCCACCTGTTCCAGCAGTTGCCCCGTGCGCTCAGGGGCACGGAAATCGGCACTGAAGAGGCCGCCGTCGGCATCCTGGATAACCACCAGGGTGACCCTCGGCAAATGGTGGCCCTTGGCGAGCATCTGAGTTCCGAGTAACAGACAGGGCTCGCCCTCCCGCGCCGGCGCCAACAGCCGGTCCAGTGCCTGCTTGCTGGCAGTGGTATCGCGGTCGACGCGGATCACCGGGTAATCCGCAAAACGCTGTCCGAGCAGTTCCTCGCTGCGTTCGGTACCGCCACCCAGAGCGCTGAGCGAACGGCTGTGGCACTGAGGGCAGCTGTCCACCAGCGCCCTGCGGTAGTCGCAGTGGTGGCAGCGCAGCTGGCGAATGCGCCGGTGCATCGTCAGCTTGCTGGAACAGTGCGGACAGTCGGCCAGCCAGCCGCAGTCGTCACAGGCCAGCGCCGGTGCAAAACCGCGGCGGTTGATAAACACCAACACCTGCTCGCCCCGAGACAGAGTATCGCCAATATGACGCAATACTTGAGGGGTAAATCCTTCTTCCAGAGGCTGGCCTAAGGTCGGCACTATATGGATCTGGGGCGGGCGCGCATTGCCCGCGCGATTGCGCAGGCGCAAGTGTTGGTAACGCCCGGTCAGTGCATTGTGCAGGCTCTCCAGGGAGGGCGTCGCCGAGCCCAGTAGTACCGGCGCGCCGGCATTGCGCCCCAGCACGACGGCCAGGTCGCGGGCGGAATAGCGCACCCCATCTTGCTGTTTAAAGGAGCCGTCGTGTTCCTCATCGACGATCACGGCACCAAGACGGGGCAGGGGGGTCAGCACCGCTGAACGGGTGCCGATAACAATGTCCGCCTGACCGGCAGCCGCGGACAGCCAGGCCTGAGCGCGCTCACCCTCCGCCAGTCCCGAATGGAGCGCCGCGATACTGCGATCCGGAAAGCGCGCGGCGATGCGGCGCAGCGTCTGTGGTGTCAGACCAATCTCCGGCACCAACAGCAGGGCCTGTCGGCCCTCCGCAAGCACCCGCTCCATCAGGCGCAGGTAGACCTCGGTCTTGCCGCTGCCGGTGGTGCCCTCCAGCAGAGAGACGGTAAAGCGATCTGTGGGAATGGCCTCCAGTACCTGTTGCTGCTCCGGATTCAACTCCGGCGCAGGGCTGCTCTCGGCACTGGGAATGGGCGGAGGGACCGTGGGCCCGATCGAGCACTCCGCCAGGCCACGCTCTTCCAGGGCCCGTATTGTAGCGGTAGTGTGGCCCTGGGCCTTCAGCTGGGTGCGGCTCTGGGCGCCGCGCCGCAGTAACAGTTGCAGCAGGGCCTGCTGCCTGGGTGCCCTGGCCAGGGCCGATTCCGGCAGCCCCTTGCCTTCAACCGTCAGTTGCAGCCACTGTTCGGCCCAGTGATCCGCAGGCTTGCCCTTGCGCAAGGCCACGGGCAGGGCGGCGGCGTAGATTTCCCCCACCGGCGCCTGATAGTAGTCGGCGGCCCAGTGCAGAAAATCGCGGCTGGGGCCATCGAACAGTGGCTGCCGGTCGATCAGTTCCACCGCCGGCTTTAATTGCTCCAGCGGGGAATCGCTCACGATATCCACCAGCACCGCCACCAGTTTGCGGTTTGCGAAGGGCACCCACAGGCGCTGACCGGGTATCAGGTCGGACGGGGCCAACCCCTCTGGCGGCAGGTAGTCGAACAGACGCCGCAGCGGCACCGGCACCGCCATTCGCAGAATCACCGCTTTTGCGCCCTGGTCCGCCAACTGCCCCTCCCGCACTGCAAGCCCAAAAGCGGCATGATAGCAATTGCGCTCTGTTCCGGCTTCTCTTCCCCAGCGGATGCCGAGAGACAGCACACCCGGATTCCAGGGGCAAAATCCCCAGATTGTGCTTGAACCGCGGCGCTAATCTGATAGTATGCGCCGACTTTTTAAACAGCCCGGAGCCCCGGCTCCTGTACCAACGACGACTCCGTGCCCGGCAACAGATCGGGTGGCGGATTCGAAAAGAGGCCATCATGAAAGCAGATATCCATCCGAATTACAGCGAAATTACCGCGACCTGTTCCTGCGGCAATGTGATCAAAACTCGCTCTACCCTGGGCAAAGACATCCAGATCGATGTCTGCTCCCGCTGCCACCCCTTCTACACTGGCAAGCAGAAGCAGGCTACTACCGGCGGACGCGTGGATCGCTTCAAAAAGCGTTTCGGCAGCCGCATTTCCAGCAAGTAAGTCCCGCGCGCCATCTGGCGCGGCGACCCCAAAAAGCACCCTGGGTTTGCCCTCGGTGCTTTTTTTGTGCCCGGATGCCACTCCACCCCGTCACCACATGGTCAGCGGGCAATTTCCGCTGGGCTGACCGACTGCATAGACAAAGTCATCGAATTGAAGACAGCGCCTCGCCATGGCGCCACACTCGAAATATTTATCCCTAAACTATGCAAAATAGATCGCTATTCATTTCTTCATTTGCGAAATTCTTTATGCAATTTAGTAAGAATTGGCGGTCTAGATACTTTTTTCAACTTGTGGCGACAAGGCGCGCTCAGTTATTCTCTCCGCCCCGCAGTAACCAGGGAGATGCCCGCAGAGGTGTCCCCGCAGTATGAGACGATTTGAAAGATGACGGATTCCACGCGCCGCCAGGCAGCGCTCGACTACCACGCACTACCGACGCCCGGCAAGCTTTCGGTAGAAGTGACCACTCCCGCCCAAACCCAAGAGGACCTGTCCCTGGCGTACAGCCCCGGCGTCGCCGAGCCGGTGCACGAGATCGCCAAGGACCCGGAGGCGGCCTATCTCTACACCGGCAAGGGCAATCTGGTCGCCGTAATCTCCGACGGCAGCGCCATTCTCGGCCTCGGCAACCTTGGCCCGCTGGCATCCAAACCGGTGATGGAAGGCAAATCCCTGTTATTCAAACGCTTTGCCAACATCAATTCGGTGGATATCGAGGTGGACGCCAACAGCCCGGAGCAGTTTATCCAGACGGTGGCTTCCATTGCCGACACATTCGGTGGCATCAACCTGGAGGACATCAAGGCGCCCGAGTGCTTCCATATCGAGGAGACGCTGATCGAGCGTTGCCCCGTACCCGTCTTCCACGACGACCAGCACGGCACCGCCATAGTTACCGTGGCCGGCATGCTCAACGCACTGGAAATCCAGGGCAAACAGATAGAAGACGTGCGCATTGTCTGTCTCGGCGCCGGTGCGGCCGCCACTGCTTGCTGTAAGCTGCTGCTGGCCGCCGGGGCGCGCAAGGAACAAATCACCATGCTCGACAGCCGCGGCGTTATTCACGCCGGGCGCACCGATATCAATGCCTACAAAGGCGAATGGGCGCGGGACACGGAAATGCGCACCCTGGACGACGCCATAGAGGGCGCCGATGTCTTCCTCGGTGTGTCCGGCCCCAACCTGCTGTCCGCCGAACAGCTCGGGCGTATGGCGCCCAAGCCCGTGGTTTTCGCCTGCTCCAACCCCACCCCGGAAATCAAACCAGAGCTGGCCCACAGCGTGCGCGATGATCTGATTATGGCTACCGGCCGCTCCGACTATCCGAACCAGGTCAACAACGTACTCTGCTTTCCGTTCATCTTCCGCGGCGCCCTGGATGTGCGCGCCGTGCGGATCAACGAGGAGATGAAGCTGGCGGCCATAGACGCCATTCGCAGCATCGCCCGCGAGCCGGTACCGGATTCGGTGCGTGCAGCTTACGGGGGAGTGGAGCTCAGTTTCGGCCCCGACTATATTCTGCCGAAACCAACGGACCCACGCCTATTGCCGATCGTCGCCGCCGCCGTGGCCCGCGCGGCGGTGGACAGCGGCGCTGCGCGGCTCCCCTATCCGCAGCACTATCCTCTGCAACCGCTTTGAGGTTGGGGCGGTGACTGCCGCCCCCACTATGCGGACCGCAACAAAGCGGGCAGGCTCTGATGCCCGCCCCCGGTCCGACCGATCTCAGCCTTGAGCCACCCAGCTCCCGTCGCTACACTCCCCCCTTGTTACCAGCGATTAAAGTTTCCTGCCGCATGAGTCACGTCTACGTGCTGACCAATCAGCACAAACAATTTCTGAGCAAGAGCAATGAATGGATCGACGGTCGGGATGTCGCCCGACTGTTTCGCAGCGAACACAAGGATGTCGCCATTAACCAGATGTTCGAAGCCAACACACGCGATGTGAGCCTGCGCATCGAACTGCTGGAGTGTGCGCTCAATGCCAAGGGGCATCCGCAGATACCTGAGGAGGCCCTGGGTGAACCGCCGGTGCTAGCGGATGCGGAGCAGGGGGATCCCGAAGTAACACCCGGGGGACCAGAAGAGGTACCACCCGGAAGCCACCCCGAGGTAAACCCGGAGCCAGCTCCGGAAGCCGAACCGCAGGAACCCCCGGAAGTTGCGCCGCAAGAAGCGCCGGAAATTCAACCCGGGCAGCCGGACGAAATGCGGAACCAAGCGGCTGAGACCGCAGGCTGACACCACCCGTTGATCGGGCGCGCGCCGCCCCCATATCGGCATCCACAGATATCCGTGCCAATTCCCCTGGAAGGGCGCGCAACCGCCAACACGAGGAGTTTTGAGTGCCCGTTTCCCATCTGGCCGCACTGGCACACCCGCAGACGCTGCAATTGCTCAAGGGCATTCGCCGCGGTATTGAAAAGGAAAGTCTGAGGGTCTCCCCGGACGGCGACCTGGCGCGCACCCCCCACGGCGCGGCGCTCGGATCGGCCCTGACCCACGACTGCATCACCACGGATTTTTCCGAGGCACTGCTGGAATTTATTACACCCCCGGTGGCCACGCCGGAGGAAGCGCTGCAGATTCTCGACCAAATCCACCGCTATACCTACAGCCAGATCGGCGACGAGCGCCTCTGGGTCAATTCCATGCCCTGCCGCATCGGCGCCAGCGAGGAGATCCCGGTGGCCCGCTACGGGCGCTCCCACAGCGGTACCATGAAGACCGTCTACCGCCTGGGCCTGGGATTGCGTTACGGGCGCGCCATGCAGACCATCGCCGGTATTCACTACAACTTTTCCCTGCCCGATACACTCTGGCAATGGCTGCACGAACACGAAGGCAGCAGCGAGGAACTGGGCGACTTCAAGACCCGCCGCTACTTCGACCTGATCCGCAACTTCCGCCGCCACTACTGGCTGCTGATCTACCTGTTTGGCGCCGCTCCCGCAGTGTGCGCATCTTTCGTCGAGGACCGCAGTCACAACCTGGAAGTATTCGACGCAAGCGGCCACACTCTATTCGCCCCCCACGCCACTTCCCTGCGTATGGGCGACCTGGGCTACAACAGCGAGGCGCAGCAATCGCTGATCGTCTGCTACAACGATCTGCCCAGCTATCTTTCCACCCTCTGCGCCGCCATCAGCCAGCCCTACGGTCCCTACCACGCTCTGGGAGTCAAGGACGCCGAAGGCAACTATCAGCAGCTGTCCACCGGACTGCTGCAAATTGAAAATGAGTTTTACTCCCCAATCCGCCCGAAGAATCCGGCCAGAATGGGCGAGACGGCACTGTCGGCACTGGATAACCGCGGTGTGGAGTACATCGAGGTGCGCTGCCTCGATCTCAATCCCTTTGCGCCACTGGGTATAGATGCGCCGCAGATGCGTTTCCTCGACAGCTTCCTCCTGCACTGCCTACTCACTGAGAGTCCCAAGACTGACGAGGCCGACTATCGCGCCACCCAGGAGAACCAGGTGCGCATCGTCTATCGCGGCCGCGACCCGGAGTTACATTTGATCCACAACGGCGGCGAACGCAAACTGACAGACTGGGCCGCGTGCCTGCTGGATGAAATCGCCCCCATCGCCACACTGCTCGACAACGCCTGGCAGGGCGACAGCTACCAGCGCGCCCTGGAATCCCAGCGGGCCAAGGTCAGCGGCGCCGCACCGACCCCGGCAGCCCACATGCTGGCGGAAATGCGCAGCCGCGGACAAAGCTTCTTCCAGTGGGCCTCAGAAAAAGCGGAACAACACCGCCGCTATTTTGTCGAACGCCCTCTGGACGCGGACACCGAGCGCCACTTTGCCGAGCTGGCCGAAGCGTCATTGCAAAAACAGAAGCAAATTGAAGCCGCTGACCAGGGAACCTTCGAAGATTTTCTCGGCCACTACTATGCGCAGTACGTTTTCTGCCAACAGTAATACCGCTGTTTGGATGCCGGTATAAGACCCGGGGGTGTCGTGAACTATCTAGCCCACCTATTGCTGTCCGGCCCCGATCCGGACTGGCGCCTCGGCGGGCTGCTGGGGGACTTCGTCAAAGGCCCGCTCGAGGGTGGATTGCCCACGGCGGTGGAAGCCGGTATCCGCTTGCACCGCCGCATCGACGCCATCACTGACGACCACCCCGCCTACCGGGACGCCCGCAGCCACTTCGACAGCCGCTGGCGCCGCTACGCGGGTATCGTTTTGGATATCTGGTTCGATCACCTGCTCAGCAGCCAGTGGCAACGCTGGCACCCGCAGCCGCTGGAAGACTTTTGTAATCAATGCTGGCGGGACTTTCACCTGCGCAACCGGTATATTCCGCCCCGCGCCCGCACATTTATCCGCCGCGCGGAAGAGGTCAACCTGTTCCAGAGCTATCGCGACGGGGGCGCTATTGCGCACACGCTCGAACATGTCGGGCGGCGGCTGCGCCGACCAATGCCGCTGCAGCAGGCACTGCCCGAACAAAAAGCGACACGGGATGCGCTGCAGAAAAACTTTGACAAACTGTTTGCCGATTTAACTCGCGAAGCCGCCCGGTTTCGACAGTGCTATCCAGCGAATAAATAAGTAGCAGGATCCGATAAACCATGAGCCTACCCAACCCACGTATCACCTTTTTTCTGATGTTTCTCGCCGTCGTCTTCCTATTGTCCGCGGCCTTCTACCTGGAATACGTGCGCGGACTGGAACCCTGCCCCCTGTGTATCACTCAGCGGGTAATGCTGCTGGGAGTCGGGTTGGTGTCTCTGATTGCCTGTCTGCACAACCCCGCCACCATCGGCCGCCGCTTCTACGGCCTGCTGGTATCCCTGTGGGCGATGGGTGGCCTGTATTTTTCCGGGCGCCAGATTTGGCTGCAAAATCTGCCGGAAGACCAGGTGCCGGCCTGTGGTCCCGGTATCAGCTACATGCTGGATGCCTTTCCCGTATCCGATGTGATCAGAACACTGCTCACTGGCGACGGCAACTGCGCGGAAGTCCAGTGGACTCTAATGGGGCTCAGCATCCCAGGCTGGGCGGCGGTCGGCTTCGCCGGGCTGATCCTCTTTGGCGGCTGGCAAGCGTTTCGCAAGCACTAAGGTGTTCCGGGCACCCGGTGTCCGGATCTATAGACGCTTTGTCAAATGGATTCTTTTCGCGGTCCGCTCCAATCCCTGATGCAATGGCTCGGTGGCGCAGCAGTTCTGCTGATCTGCGATTTCGCCGGCCGCCAGATCAGCCAGGCGCTCACCCTGCCGGTGCCCGGCTCCGTGGTGGGTATGCTGCTGTTGCTGCTCGGACTGATGCTCTACGGTCGAGTACCGCGGGGGCTGGCAGTGGTCAGCGGGCAGTTGCTGCGCCTGCTGGCACTGCTGTTCCTGCCCGCCGCCGTGGGGGTCTTTTACCTGGAGGGGTTGTCGGTTAACGACTGGCTGGCACTGCTCGCGGCCCTTGTTATCGGCACCCTGATCAGTCTGGTGCTCTGCGCGCTGCTCATGCAAAAGCTGCTCGGCAAAGGTGACGGGGATTCCGCCGATGACTGACTTTCTACTCAGCCCGCTCTTCGCAATGCCCTTAAACCTCTGCGCCTTCCTGCTCGGCCTCGCTCTATACCGCCGCACCAATACAGCGCTATTGCACCCGATTGTCGGCGCCGGACTAATGGTGGCCGCAGTCTTGTGGAGCCTGGATATTCCCTATGATGCATACCGTGAAGCGAGCGGTGTTCTATACGCATTGCTGGGGCCTGCGGTAGTGGCACTGGCGGTGCCGGTAAAACAAAATCTGACCGTTGTCCGGCAGGCCGGCTGGCCTCTGGTGGTCACCATTGCGGTGGGCGCGCTGCTGGCTCCGATAATCGCCATGGGAATCGCCCTGATACTCGGTGCCACACAGACAGTACTCATGGCGCTCACCGGTAAGTCCATCACCACACCGATCGCCATGGCCCTGGCGGAAAAAATCCACACCGCCCAGAGCCTCGCCGCAGGCATCGCGGTGTTTACGGGGGTGGTGGGCGCAGTGGCCGGACCGCCTCTGCTAAACCGACTCAATATTCGCGATCATCGCGTCATTGGTATCGCTCTGGGTATCAACGCCCACGCGGTCGGCACCGCCCGCGCGCTGGAAATCAGCGCACTCTGTGGAGCCTTTGCCGCCCTTGCCATGGGCCTCTGCGGGGCTCTGACCGCCATGGTACTGCCACTGCTGCTGTCTTCCTGACTGCCCTTACGCGCAGCGACATCGATTTTCAAAGGCATCCTGCATGCGCATTTCAATCCTTTAGCCATTTCTCTCACTGCCGATTTGGCGCGCATTGCGCCTCCAATCTTGCCGCAGGCGGGTGAATCTCCTATCTTGCCAAAGAGGCGTAAATTGCCTGTGAGCACAGAAAGCCTGAGGACCGTTGATTCACTCGCTCCCGGGGTCTAATTGCCCCGCCCCAGGATGGGAAACCCGGGTGATGGAATGCACATCTCGAAGCGCCGGATAAAGGGAAGTACCCACGCGCCTTCTCAGTGTCCATCCCATTGCCTGAGTGCCGGAAACCCATCACGGGGTTTAAGTGAACTAATCAGTTCCCCGGCTTTCATTAACGCAGTAACAGTAACAACAGGAAGCTTGGAGATGTTGGAAAATTGCAAATCAGCGCGGGAGCGTTGGGGCGGTGTGAGCGAGATTATTGATCGCTGGTTGCAGTCACGTCAGTCATTGCTGGTGCGCTTTTGCGGGCTGTCGGAGAAAAAGGATTTTACCGAGGGCGACAGGGAAGTAGAGGACAGTGTGCGCCATCTCTGCCAGCTGTTGGTGGACTACGTATCCGCGGGTCATTTCGAAGTCTACGAACAGCTGATCCGGGAGGGGCAGGCGTTTGGAGACAAACAGGGATTGGAGCAGGCGCGGCAGCTCTACAAGGAAATTGACCAGACCACTGACATCGCCGTGGATTTCAATGATAAGTATCAAGAGACTGACGATTTATCCAGCCTGGTGGAAGACTTGTCACAACTCGGTGAGGCATTGGAGCTCCGCTTCAGCTCCGAAGACCAGATGATTGCACTGTTGCATACAGCGCACAAAAACCAGCTGGCCTGAGAGGGATAAAACACAAAACCAGCCAAGCCATCTGGTTTAATTCCAGCACAGACACAATCAGAAAGGGCGATCCGTGGATCGCCCTTTCTTTTACAGCCTTGCGCTAACAGTTATTCCTGTTCCGCCGCTTTCTCTTCGCCACTGTCTTGTTTCACATTGGCTTTGTGCAGCTCAACCTCGAATATCAGCGTCGCGTTGGGGCCGATCAGGCCGCCGGCGCCACCCGGGCCATAGGCCAGGTCGGAGGGAATATAGAGTTCCCACTTGGCGCCTTCTTTCATCAGTTGCAGCGCCTCAGTCCACCCCTTGATCACACCGTTAACCGGGAACTGCACCGGCTCACCGCGGGCATAGGAACTGTCAAACTCGGTACCGTCTATCAGAGTCCCTTTGTAGTCCACCTCTACAACACTATCCAGAGCCGGAGTATCGCCGCTGCCTTCGGTAATAACCTTGTACTGCAGTCCAGAATCAGTAGTGATCACGCCTTCTTTCTTGGCGTTTTCCTCGAGGAAAGCCTTACCCTCGGCGAGGTTCTTCTCTGCCTGCGCCTTGAACTCGGCTTCCTGCTTAGCCAGCATTTCCTGCTGTTTTGCTTGCATCTTCTCCTGGAATACTGCGACTACCTGCTGCTTGTCTTCGTCGGACAGGCGGGATTCGCGGCCCTTGGCCACATCGTCGAGCGCCATTAACACGACTTGCGGATCCAGCGTTACATCCTGGGATTCCAGGCGCTTGGCCATGTCCTCGGCGATGATGTAGCTGACCTTTTTCTCCTGGGTGTCCAGGGCGACCTCGGCGGCCTGCTTGGGTTCCTGTTTGTTACAGCCGGCCAGTGCGAGGCCCAGGGCAACTGCTGCAGCCAAAGGATATTTGTTCATGAGAGTTGTCTCTTTGTCCATTTTTGCATTTGTGATTCGCGCGCGGCTTGCGGGGCAGAGCCTCATTAAACCAAGCGGCTTCTCACGCAACCCCGGCCCCTGCTGCCCGCCGGGCCCTATGCATATCGCCAGCGCCCAGCAAGTCTAACCTATGGCAAGCCGCGGTGCATACCGACGCAATTCACATATCCGAGGCATCGTCGCTCCCCGATAGTTCCCCATCGAGTTGGCAAAAGTAACCAATACTCCGTTTTTTTCCGCGGCTGCGGCATACATTTTTCAAAAAAAGAGCGCTATTATCGACCTTCCACCGGTTGTTGCCGCGGATGCTCTCCAGTGGTCCGCCGCACCCGCGGCAACCGATCGATGCATTAGTCTGTGATAGCGGTGCCGACCGCACTAACCGCCGGGCGGGTGCACTGCCCGAGTGCACCGAATCGATAATAAACCTCAGGATATTTACTCATGGCTGCCAAACGAAAAGCTGTCAATCCGATCGCCGAGCTGGAAGCACAAATCGCCAAGCTAACCGCTCAACTGGATAAGGCCCGCGTCAAGCAGGTTACCGATGCCGGCAAGGCCGTGCAGAAGGCCCAAAAAGCGCTGGCCGCCGCCAAAGACAAACTCTCCAAGGCGAAGGCCAAACTCGCCGACGCCCGGGCCGCGGCAAAGACGCGCAAAACCGCGGCGGCCCAAAAACGCATCGACACCGCCAAGGCGAAAGTTGACACATTGGCCGACCAGCTGGAACAGGCGAAGGCCGCTCTGGCTGACGCCAAGCTGGCGGAAGCGAGTGCCAAACAGGAACTGAGTGCGGCCAACGCCGTGGCCAAGGCAGCGGCCAAGGTGGAAAAAGCCCTCGCGGGTGGCGCGACCAAACGCAAGGCGCGAGCGAAGACACCCGCCAAAAAGAAAGCGGCCACTAAAACCACAGCCAAAGCCGCGACCGGCGAGACCAAGAAAGCGGACAACGCGAAAACTCCAGCCAAAAAAGCGGCCACCAAAACCACAACCAAGAAAGCCGCGGGCGGCACAACCAAGAAAGCCGCAGCCAAAAAAGCCCCCGCAAAAAGGGCGGTAACCGGGAAAACCGCCACCGCGAAGACAGCGGCGGCGACAACTGCCAAGCCGGAAGAAGTGAAAACCACAGCACCAGTGGAAAAGAAAACGGTGGAAAAAAAGGCTGCAGAGGAAAAACCGACTACAGCAGAGCCTGTCGAGAAAAAAGTGGAAACCGCGCCTGTTCTGGACACGCCACAGGAGAGCCGCCCCCTCGACGCCACCACACAGGTAGACAGCAAGCCGGCCGAAACACCTGCGCCGAGCATCACGCCGGTCACACCGGTCAACAGTCTCTTTAGTCCCGAGCGCTACGGCGACGAGTAAGTGCCGGTGGGAATATCGCTGGTTAATACAGAATCTTCTGATTCATTCGCTTCCTGGCGGTAAAGAGGTTCGAGGCCAGATGAGAAGCTCAGGTGATGGCAGAGACATTGCCAGTGCCCCGAACCAACCACAGTACGCAGGCGAATCAATCAGAGGTTTCACAGCCGCAGAGCCCAACACTTGCGTGTCTGCGCGCACAAACCAGAGGTTCCCTAAACGCGATTCGCCTTATAACTGTCTAACAGGCCCGCCCAGCGGGCCTGTTCTTTTTGCAGCAGACCATATTGCTGCCCCGCCAGCTCCAGCGCCGGCCGGTCTTCCGGCCAGCGCTCCGCGTGCAGTTTCCACAGCGCCGCCAACTGGCGCTGCTCCAGTGTTTGTTCGTAGCGCTTGCAACGCTCATAGAGTCCCAGGCTGTAAGGCCGCAACCGTCCCAGCCAGCGGCGCAACCTGCGCACACTGGCAATGATGCGCCGCCGCGGTGCCAAACTGCGATCAGCCACACGCCAAATCTCCAGTGAGAGCCGTCGGCCACCGGCAGCAGCGTAACTGGCCCAGAGCAACAGACAGACGTCCGCCCCTTTGCGGTCCTGGCAATCCAGTAAAAACTCAGCGACGCCCGCGTGGCCGTAAAAACCCAGGCTGAATTGCCACAAAGGGTTGTTCAACGCACTGCCCGGGGCCGGCGATGGAGCTGTGGATGGTGTCACGTTAGAATCCCCACATTTGTAAATGGTTGGAGAACCTCAGATCAATTCGCTCCCGGGTCCAAGAATACTCTGCGACCATCCAGCAGTCGGGCACCCTTAAACCGATGGAGAACTTACGCGAATTGATCAGAGCACTCCTGCCCCCCGGTTCATATTACAGTCGGCGGAGACCGCCGCCATCGCATGAACCATTTTTAGCACCAGCTGGCACCAAGAGGTGATTTCCCTTGATCAATTTGCAAGGCGTCTCCCTGCAGCGGGGTGGGCGCGAGCTGCTTCAGCATGCGGACTGCCGCATTTTTCCCGGCCACAAAATGGGCATCATCGGCGCCAACGGCTGTGGCAAGTCTACGCTGTTCAAGCTGCTGCTGGGCCAATTGGAAAGCGACAGCGGCCATGTGGAAATACCCGCCGGCTGGCGCATCGCCCACATGGCTCAGGAAGTTGCAGCCAGCGGCCAATCGGCGCTGGACTACGTGCTGGACGGCGACACAGAATTGCGCCGGCTGCAACAGGAACTGCAGCAGGCGGAAATTAGCGGCGACGGGCGCCGTCAGGCTGAGTTGCACGAGCAGCTGGCCGCAATCGACGGCTACTCCGGGCCAGCGCGCGCAGCGCAACTGCTCGACGGCCTCGGCTTTTCCCACGCGGATCAAAGCCGTCCCGTGAACAGTTTTTCCGGTGGCTGGCGCATCCGCCTCAACCTGGGGCGCGCACTGATGTGTCCGGCGGATCTGATGCTACTGGACGAGCCCACCAACCACTTGGATCTGGATGCGACTTTATGGCTTGAGCAATGGCTGCAACGTTTTCCCGGCACCTTGTTGGTCATATCCCACGACCGGGATTTTCTCGATGCGGTGGTGGACGGTATCGTCAGCTTTGAACAACAGAAGCTGGTTCTCTACAACGGCAACTACAGTGCTTTCGAACGCGCCCGTGCCGAGCGCCTGGCACAACAACAGGCTCAGTATGAGAAGCAGCAGGCGGAGCGGGCGCATATGGAAGACTTCGTGCGCCGCTTCCGCGCCAAGGCCAGCAAGGCCAAGCAGGCGCAGAGCCGTCTCAAGGCCCTGGACCGTATGGCCGCTATCGCGCCCGCCCATGTGGACTCCCCCTTCCGTTTCTCGCTGCCGGCGGCGGAAAAAAACTCAAACCCGCTGCTCGACCTGCGCGACGCCGATATCGGTTACGGCGACAATGCCGTTGTGCACAAAGTGCAACTGGGTATTCAACCGGGGCGGCGCATTGGCCTGCTGGGCCCCAATGGTGCCGGCAAATCAACGCTGATCAAAACCCTGGCCGGCGAACTGCCTCCGCTCAGTGGCAGTCGCCTGCAGGGGGAACACCTGGCTATCGGCTATTTCGCCCAGCATCAACTGGAAGCACTGGACGGCGATGCCTCGCCGCTGCTGCACTTACAGCGGCTCACACCGGAGGCGAGCGAACAGTCCCTGCGGGACTTTCTCGGCGGCTACGGTTTTTCCGGGGAGCGAGTATTCGAACGCGTTGCGGGATTTTCCGGTGGCGAGAAAGCGCGCCTGGCGTTGGCGATACTCGCCTGGCAGAAACCCAACCTGCTGCTGTTGGATGAACCCACTAACCACCTCGACCTGGAAATGCGCCACGCCCTGACCCTGGCACTGGCGGAGTTTCCCGGGGCCGTGATCCTGGTATCCCACGACCGGCACCTGCTTGCCAACACAGTGGATGAATTTATCCTGGTCAGCGACGGCAGGGCGACACCCTATGACGGCGACCTGGAAAACTACAAACAATGGCTGCTGGGTTTTAACCGAGACAGGAAAAAACGCGAATCCCGTGCAGCAGAAGTTACCGCAGCTGACAAAACGGCAGACGATAAAAAAGCCCAGCGGCGCGCTGCAGCGGCCCTGCGCGAACAGCTAAAACCGCTCACCAACAGACTCAAAAGCATCGAGCAGCAGATGGCACGTGCAGAAAAGAATCTGGCGGATTTGGAAAACCGGCTCGCCGATGAAAGCCTTTACAGCGGCGGGCAGCAGGAGGAAATTGCGCGCTTGAACCGTGAACAAGCGCAACAACGCAAGAAATTGGAAGACCTAGAGACAGAGTGGTTAGAAATCTCTGAGCAGCTGGAGGCAGCGCGGGCGGAATAGACATACACGCTGATCTTTTCCAGTTACCTATGTCAGCGCTTGGGCGGGCCGTCCGCTCGGCGGCGTACCGTTCTTCTCCAGGAGTGAGTTCATCCGCTAGCGAGCGCAGCCGCTCTCATCTACCGCAATGCCAAAGGGGGTAGCGGGACACTGGTCCAGATAGTTCGGCACACCGTCCCGGTCAAAATCAACGGGGCAACCGTCACCGCCAACCGGAATTCCCGGCGGTGTCTGAGGACAGTGATCCATACTGTCGAAAACACCATCGGCATCCCTGTCGCTCCACCCCAGCGGATACTCGCTCCACTGGTAGCCGATTGCCACACTGACAAAACCGTCCAGCCCGCCTTCTTCAACCCCCTGAAAAGCGCGCGCATCAACCCGCGCCTGCCAGCGCGGACCCAACCGGTATTTGACGCCCAGCCCCAGGTTGACCATCGTCTGGCGATCGTGCCAGTCGTAGGTGTTATCGGCGGAATCATCGAAGTCGACACGGATTTCTCCAGCACCAAAGGCCACATAGGGCTGCCAGCAGAAGTTGCCGCAAAACTGGCCGCCAAACTGATAGAAGAGATCCAGGTGGTAGTTATAGACATCGACCTTTTCATCGATGTCTTTCACATTCACACTGAAATAATCGACTACCCCTTCCATCGCCCAGCGATCGGTGATCATAAATCCGTAACCGACACCGCCACCGGTGGTGTTTTCCAGTTCCAGCCCTTTGAAAGGTGTGCCGTCCAACCGGTCCCCGTCGAACCAATACTTGCCTCCATTCAGATACAAGGTCGCCGTTCCCGCAAGATCCGCCCAGGCCCCCGCACTGCACAGGCAGGACAACAGAAGAACGCTTAAGGGAAATGGAAAGAGCTGGCGGCGTTTTGTCATTGTGTGCTCCGGAAGGTCCTTTTACCGGCGGTCTGATTGAAGATAGCAGACAGCAGAAGTTGTCGGGAACGCGCTGCTATGCTGCAAGGAGTATGGTCGCGGCTGGACTCGCGTACGCCGCGGGAAGCCCGGTAATCGGCCACTCCACCATCCGTGATCATCAATTCCCGACAGGCTATGATCTCGCAACAGGAGTTCTTGCTATGAAAAACGCCCGCTTTCCGGGTCGCAATCTGGCACTGGCTGTCGCCCTGGTCTGCGCTGCGCTCGGCCCTATTCACTTATTTGCGCAGTCTCTCTCCGCCGATGAGGCAAAATCCATTGCCGTGGACGCCTATATCTACGGCTATCCGCTGGTCACTATGGAAATGACCCGGAGGGTCATGACCAATGTCGCCACACCGGAGGGAAGCCGCGCGCCCATGGGGCAATTCGCGCGCCTGCGGGAATATCCCACGGCCGCTTTCCGCGATGTCACCACCCCCAATGCCGACACCCTCTATACCATCGCCTGGATCGATGTGGGCCGAGAACCCTGGATCTTGCAACTGCCCGATACACACGGGCGATACTATTTGTTTCCGATGTTGGACGCTTGGACCAATGTTTTCAAAGCCCCCGGCAAACGCACCACTGGCACAGGCGCACAGACCTATGCCATCACCGGGCCCGGATGGAAGGGCGCACTGCCCGAAGGAATCACCCCCTATGAATCGCCCACCGCCATCGTCTGGCTGCTGGGCCGCATCTATTCCAGCGGCACACCGGAAGACTATGCCAAAGTGCATAAAATACAGGATGAAATATCCATAGTTCCTCTAAGCGCCTACGGCAAAAACTACACACCGCCGCGCGCCCAGGTAAATCCCACTATCGATATGAAGACCCCGGTACGCACCCAGGTCAATCGGATGGGCACCAGCGACTTTTTCAATCTGCTGGCGAAACTGATGAAAGACAATCCTCCAGCCGCCACCGACGCCCCCATGATCGCAAAGATGGCAAAACTCGGGATAACGCCCGGCGAGCCCTTTGCCCTCGACAAGCTTGCCCCGGATATTCAAGAAGCACTGCGGGACGTGCCCAAAGTCGCCTTTGAAAAGATCCTTGCGCACTTCAAATCGGCAGGCAGAGAAATCAACGGTTGGATGGTCACTACCGAGACCGGCCGCTACGGCACCGATTATTTGCAGCGTGCATTTATCACCGCCATGGGACTGGGCGCCAATCTGCCACAGGACGCTGTCTATCCGAGTTCCAGCCAAGACGCAGAGGGCAAACCCTCTCAGGTGCGAACCAATATGTGATGCACTTTGCCAAGGGACAGATGCCGCCGGTCAACGGATTCTGGTCGCTGACCATGTACAACGAACAAAATTTTTTCGTTGACAATCCGCTGCACCGCTACACGCTGAGCCCCCGGGACCGCCTGAAGAAAAACCCGGATGGGTCCCTGGATCTCTATATCCAACATGAAAACCCCGGCCCGGAAAAAGCGTCCAACTGGCTGCCGGCACCGAAGGGTAAATTCAATCTGGTTCTACGCCTTTACTGGCCTGCGGAGAAACCTCCATCAGTTATCGATGGAAGCTGGAATCCGCCACCGGTAAAAAAGGTCAAATAGCTTTATAAAGCAGATCCCAGACGCCGTGGCCAAGACGCTGGCCGCGGCGTTCGAATTTGGTTTCCGGACGAAATGCCGGCCGCTCTGAATAGTTGCCGCTGCCGGCGATATTTTCCAGTTGCGGCTCGGCCTCCAGCACTTCCAGCATATGCTCGGCGTAATTTTCCCAGTCGGTGGCCATATGCAACAGACCCCCTGCCTTCAGCTTGCTGCGAATCAGACGCACGAATTCCGGCTGCACTATGCGTCGCTTGTGATGCTTTTTCTTATGCCAGGGATCGGGGAAATAAAGTTGAAAGCGGTCCAGTAAAGCGTCGCCGATACAGTCGTTCAAGACATCCACCGCATCGGCCATATAGACGCGCAGATTTTCGATGCCGGCTTTGCCGGCGTTGTTGATCAGCCGACCGACGCCAGGTGGGTGCACTTCGATACCGATAAAGTCCTTGTCCGGCTCCGCCGCCGCCATGGCCAGCAGGGAATCCCCCATACCGAAACCGATTTCCAGCACCAGCGGCGCTTCGCGCCCGAATGTCTCTCTCGGATCTAACTGTCCTCCAAACAGAGACAAACCGTATTGGCCCCAGTAATTATCGAACGCCCGCCGTTGCCCCTCGGTCATGCGTCCGGCGCGGATCACATAACTGCGGATGGACTTTTTCTTGTACTCGGTGCGGTAGGGAAAATCGCCCGCGGATTCATCGTGCATTATTCGCGACCTCTACTGCGAATTTTTTCTTGTATTCCGGTTTAACCGGCCCCGGAAAATTTATTTGGAAAAACTCAATGCGGCGACAAACAGCGCCACCCAGCCACCGATCATCATCAACCCGCCCAGCGGCGTGATCGGGCCCAACCAACGAGGACCGCCCAAAGTGAGCCAGTAGAGGCTGCCGGAGAAAAACACAACCCCTATGGTGAAGAGGCCGCCGCTTACGTAAAGTGCTGTTTTTTCATTCCAGTGCTGCAGCAGCAGCGCCACACCAAACAGGGCCAGTGCGTGGATCATCTGGTATTGCACACCGGTTTTATATGCTTCCAGCAGATGCTCCGTCACTTTTCCCCGCAATCCGTGAGCGCCAAAAGCACCGAGTATTACACCGCTTCCACCGAGCAAAGCGGCGATCAGTAAATAGAGCCTTGCCATTGTTTTCCTCGCCTCTTCAACTTCCGGCACAGTTGTAGCGCGGCCATTTGCAGCTGGGCAAGCGGATTTCCTCTGCCGGACCAATAACCAAACAAAAAAACCGCGCTTGCGCGCGGTTTTTTACCGAGATCAGTGCGCTCGCTCAGGCTTCCATGGCCGCGCGCACTTTCTTCATTGCATTTTTTTCCAGCTGGCGGATACGCTCGGCGGAAACACCATATTTATCCGCCAACTCGTGCAGCGTGGCTTTTTCCTCAGACAGCCAGCGCGCCTGGATGATATCGCGGCTGCGATCGTCCAGCTGGTCCATGGCGGCGGCCAGACTGTTGAGGCTGGTCTCCTGCCAGTTGTCCTGCTCCAGCTGCGCGGCCGGATCGTAGCGGCGGTCTTCCAGATAATGAGCCGGCGCCTGCCAGGCGCTGTCTTCGTCATCATCAACACCGGCATCAAAAGCGGCATCGCGGGCGGCCAGGCGACCTTCCATCTCGTGCACCTGGGCTACGTCAACATTCAAATCCTCAGCTACCGCCTTGGCTTCATCATTGGTCAACCAGGCCAGCCTTTTCTTCTGACCACGCAAATTGAAAAACAGTTTGCGCTGAGCCTTGGTGGTGGCAATTTTGACGATGCGCCAGTTGCGCAGGATAAACTCGTGGATCTCTGCCTTGATCCAGTGCACCGCGAAGGATACCAGGCGCACACCCTTTTCCGGATTAAAGCGCTTGACCGCCTTCATCAGGCCGACATTGCCTTCCTGAATCAGGTCTGCCTGGTTCAGTCCGTATCCGGAATAAGACTTGGCGATATGCACTACGAAGCGCAGATGTGACAGCACCAACTGGCGCGCCGCATTCAAATCCTGTCGATAGTACAGATCTTCGGCCAGCCGCTTTTCCTCTTCGGCAGACAGGACTTCAAAGCTGCTGACCGTCTGGATATAGGCGTTGAGGTTGGCACCCGGAGACAGCATATCTACTGGCTGCAGGCTGGTTCCCATTCAGATCTCTCCTCTCGTATCTCACGTGCCGGATCTACCGGCGGCACCGCCCGTTCTGGCGGCGAATCAGGGTCAGTGTAGCACTTGCGCAAGTGGATAAGGAAGTCCGCAGGCAAGTGCCGCCATCGACCCAAAGCCGTGTCATTAGACGACTTATCCACAGGTGAGTTCCACGTCAGCAGTGCTTCAGCAGCCATTTGCTGACGAAACTCCTGATCAACGAATCAGCGCGGCTCTATGGCCTGGATGTGCCGCGCCACCGCCAACCAGGCCCCGGTCAGACCGAGCAGGGCAGCGCCGACTGTCAGCCCTAACAAGTAGCGGTAGCCAGGCCCCTGCAAGGTGTAGCCGCTGCCGTAGGTTGAGGAAAGTCCAGCCACCGGGCCGGAGAGAAGCGCAACCGCGACAGCCACCAGCAGCCAGGCCAACAGACCGCCGAAAAAGCCGTAGCAGAGACCGCTGTACAGGAAGGGGCGGCGCACAAAGGCGTCGGTGCCCCCCACCAGTTTGGCTACCAGTATTTCTTCGCGACGGTTCTCTATGTGCAGGCGTATGGTATTGACCACCACCAGGACAACACCCAGCGCGAGCAGTGCGGCCAGGCCGGCGGACAGGCGCCGCCCCAGCTCGGTCAGCCGCGCCAGGCGCTGTACCCAGGCCATATCCAGCACCACCGCGTCGACCAGAGCACTTTCGCGCAGACGCTCTGCCAAAGCCTCCAAGGATTCGGCCTCTGTGTCACGGGGACGCAGCAGCAGCACCGCTGGCAGAGGGTTGCTGTCCAGACCAGCGAGGGCATCACCGAGACCGGCGGCCTGCTGAAATTCAAGCAGCGCTTCTTCGGGAGAAATATAAGTGACCTCTGCCACATCGAGTTCGGCGCGCAGCGTATCGGCAAAGGCTTCCGCCCGGTCCTCGGTGATATCCATGTGCAGGAATACCGAGATCTGTGGCTGCCCGTCCCAACCGGCCACGGCGCGCTGGAAGTTGGCCAGCCCCAGCTGCAACGCCGCCGGCAGGGCCAGGGCAATGGCGATCACCAGGGCGGTCATGCCGCTGGCTATGGGGGTAGCAAAAAAACGCCGCAGGGATTCGACAGCCATCTCCCGGTGGTGACCGAGCCAGCTGTGCCAGCGATCGCCCATACCGGTGCGCGCCGTCACCGCCCCTGTGGGCCGCTGCGGCTTCGCTTCCGTCGCCACGCGTTGGGATTTGCGCGATATCTGCGGTGACTTCTTATAGGGCGGCTGCTTCACGACTGGGAACTCCATCGTAGATCAACTGGCCCGCTTGCAGGGTGAGCACCCGGCGCTTCATGCGCGCAATCAGCTCCAGGTCGTGGCTGGCCACCAGCACAGTGACGCCAACGGCATTGAAGTCGGCAAACAGCTGCATAATCTCCGCCGATAGCTGCGGGTCCAGGTTTCCGGTGGGCTCATCCGCCACCAGTATCGCCGGCTTATTCACTACCGCACGGGCGATACCGACCCGCTGCTGCTCGCCGCCAGACAGCACTATCGGATTCTGCTTTTCCTTGTGCAACAACCCCACCTTGTCCAGCGCCGCACGCACCCGGCGACCCAGCTCTCGCCGGCTGCAGCCGGCCACCTGCAGCGGCAGGGCCACGTTGTCGAAAACGCTGCGGTCAAACAACAGCTGGTGATTCTGAAAGACGATGCCGAGGTTGCGGCGGAAGTAGGGAATCTGCCCCCGGCGCAGCCGGTTTAGATTCTGTCCGGCCACCAGGATGCTGCCGCGGGTCGGGCGCTCTATCGCGGTGAGCAGCTTCAGCAGCGTACTTTTACCCGCGCCCGAGTGCCCTGTGAGAAACACCATGTCGCCGCGCTCGATTTCCAGGCTGACGCGCATCAGGGCATCCTGACCGGACTCATAGCGCTTACTGACATTGTCGAAGGTGATCATCGGGAAGTTATTCTTCTATTCACTGCCGCCGTATCCGCCAACCGGCGGGATCAGTTCGCTTCGCGACCGAAAAGCGCGGCGACAAATTCTTTCGCGGCAAACGGCTGTAGATCTTCGGCCTGCTCGCCGACGCCGATAAAGCGTACCGGAATCCCGAACTTGCGTGCCAGGGCAAAGATCACACCGCCCTTGGCGGTGCCGTCCAACTTCGTCAGCACCAGGCCGGTGACACCGGCCGCGTCGCGGAACTGTTGGGCCTGGCTGATGGCATTCTGGCCGGTACCGGCATCCAGCACCAGCAGTACTTCGTGCGGGGCGCTGGCGTCCAGCTTGCCCATTACCCGGCGCACCTTGGCAAGCTCTTCCATCAAATTGGACTTGGTGTGCAGGCGCCCGGCGGTATCGGCAATCACCACATCAATCCCCTTGGCGCGCGCCGATTGCACCGCATCGTAGATAACCGAGGCGCTGTCGGCACCGGTGTGCTGAGCCACTACCGGTACATTGTGGCGCTCCCCCCAGACCTGCAGCTGCTCCACCGCAGCGGCGCGGAAGGTATCGCCCGCGGCCAGCATCACTGACCTGCCTTCCCTCAGGTAGCGGTGGGCCAGCTTGCCGATGGTCGTGGTCTTGCCAACACCGTTGACGCCCACTACCAGGATCACAAAAGGCTTCTTGGACGTATCGACCACCAGTGGCGCCTCCACTGTATCCAGCAGCTCACCCAGCTCTTCCTGCAGGGCGCGGTAGAGCGCATCGCCATCCGCCAGTTCGCGCCGGGAAACCCGCTCGGTAAGGCGGTCGACAATTTCACCAGTGGCCTCGACACCCACATCCGCCACCAGCAGTTGGGTTTCCAGCTCTTCCAGCAGTTCCTCGTCTATCTCTTTAGCGCCGAGGAAGAGGTTGCCCATGCCCTCGGCAAACTGACTGCTGGTGCGGCTGAGGCCGCGGCGGATTCGGGCGAAGAAGCCCTCTTTTTTGGGCGCAGGCTCAGCGGCCTCGCGCGGCGCTTCGGGCTGCTCAGCTTTTGGAGTAGAGGCATCCCCCGCTGACTCCGGGGGCTCCGGCGCCGTCTGGGACTCCACTGTTTCATCGGGTTTGGGCTTCTTTTTGCGCAGGAAATCAAAGATCATCGGTGAGTCCGGGTGTACCGCTTGCAGAAAGGCGCTAATCTTAGCACCGCTTCCGAGAATTCAAGAGGTATCCCTTGGCCAAATCCCGCCCGGCAAAAGTTTCCCTCTCCCAGCTGCGCATCATCGGTGGCCGCTGGCGGGGACGAAAACTGCAGTTTGCGCCACTCGAAGGGCTTCGGCCGACTGGCGACCGCCTGCGCGAAACTCTGTTCAACTGGCTCCAGTTCTACCTGCCCGGTGCCCGCTGCCTAGACCTCTTTGCCGGTTCCGGCGCCCTGGGGCTGGAGGCCCTGTCCCGCGGCGCCTCCGAGGTGGACTTCGTAGAACTGAATCCCGACGCGGCGCGAATGCTAAAGCAACAACTCGCCCTGCTTGAGGCGGACAACGCCCGTGTACACCAGGACAGTGCAGCCGCGTTCCTCGCCCGACCCGCCGCCAGCTACGATATCGTTTTCGTGGACCCGCCCTTCGCCGGCGACCTCTGGCAGCAAACCCTGGCCGCGCTGGCACCGCACCTGGCCGAAGGGGCCCTGATCTATGTGGAGACGCCCCGCGACAAGGCGCTGTCCCTAACCGAAGACTGGCGGATAGAAAAGGAGAAACGGGCAGGGCAGGTGTGCATGCGGCTATTGTCCCACTGACGCCCAATTTTGAGCCTGCGGAGCAAATTGTTTACCATGCGCGTCCTATTTCGGCCCGCACAGAGCCTCGACGTATGAAAAAAGTCGTCTATCCCGGAACCTTTGACCCCATTACCAACGGCCATTTGGACTTGGTGGAGCGGGCCTGCCGTCTATTCGACCATGTGATCGTCGCAGTGGCGGCCAGCCCGCGCAAGAATCCACTCTTCACCCTGGACGAGCGGGTCGAATTGGCCCAACAGGTACTCGGACACCTGCCCAATGTGGAGGTCATCGGCTTCGATATCCTGCTCGCCGATCTGGTGCGGCAGGTGGACGCCTACGGCATTCTGCGGGGACTGCGCGCCGTGTCCGATTTCGAGTACGAGTTCCAGCTGGCCAATATGAACCGCCAGCTGGCGCCGCAGATGGAAAGCCTGTTTCTGACTCCGGCAGAGCACCTGTCTTACATCTCCTCTTCTCTCGTGCGCGAGATCGCCTCCCTCGGTGGCAACGTCACCAAGTTTGTGCCGCCGCCAGTGGAGAAAGCCCTGGAGAACAAGTTCCGTCAGTAACGCGGTCGGGCTTTTGGCGCTTTCTGTTACACTCGTGCGGATTTTCCACAATCCGCGGAGTGTTTTGTGCGTTACCTGACTCTCGCCCTGCTCATTCTTTCCATTAACGTCACCGCCGCGCCCACCCGCAGCGACACATCCACGGCGGAAATCCAGCCGGAAATCGCGACCGGCCGCGGCGAGATCAAGTCCGCCACAGCGGAAAAATACATGGCGGTCACCGCCAACCCCCACGCCAGCCGCGCCGCCGCGGAAATACTCGCAAAAGGCGGCACGGCCGTGGATGCGGCCATCGCCGCGCAGCTGGTGCTGGGCCTGGTGGAACCCCAGTCCTCCGGCATCGGCGGCGGGGCGTTTATGCTGAGTTACCGGGCGGATAAAAAGGCGCTTCAGTACTACGACGGCCGCGAAACCGCGCCGGCGGCAGTGGACGAAAACTATTTTATGGAAGGGGCAAAACCCCGCGGTTTTCTTGAGGCTGTGATCGGCGGTTATTCGGTGGGCGTCCCGGGTGTGATGCGTCTGCTGGAACTGGCCCATACGCGCGACGGCAAGCTCCCGTGGAAAACCCTCTTCCAACCGGCAATAGCACTGGCAGAATCCGGTTTCGAAGTCTCTCCGCGCCTGCACCAACTGCTGGAAAAAATGCCTCAGGTCGCCGTACGTCCGGCCATAGCCTCTTACTTTTTCGATAAAAACGGCGAGCCACTGCCGGTGGGTTACCCACTGCGCAATCCGCAGTACGCCAAAACGCTGCGCCTCCTCGCCGATAAAGGTGCCGACGCCTTTTACGAGGGCGAAATCGCCGAGGCCATCGTACGTGCAGTGGCGGAAGATCCGGTCAACCCGGGCCTGCTTACGGCCGAGGACTTGGCCGCATACCGGGCCAAGGTGCGCGCCCCCTTGTGCTCAGATTTTCTCGAGTACAAGGTTTGCGGCGCCGACGCCCCTTCCTCCGGCGGCACTACAGTGGGTGCCCTCCTCGGAATGCTCGATCAATTCCCGTTACAAAACTATCGAGTCGGCGATGCGGAATTGATTCATCTGTTCGTGGAGGCATCGGAGCTGGCGTTTGCTGACCGGAACACCTATTTGGCAGATGCGGATTTTATTACCGTCCCCAGCCGTCCGCTGGTGGCGTCCGGCTATCTGGCCGAACGCGCCAAGCTGATAGACTTTGAGGCGGCCACCGTGGCAATGCCCGGCAACCCGGTTTCCTTTAGCCGCAAACGGCGTACAGCGAGTTCCCCGGAACTGCCCAATACCAGTCATTTGGTGATAGTGGACCGTTACGGCAACGGCGTCAGTATGACCACCAGTATCGAAACCGGTTTTGGATCGCGGCTGATGGTGAAAGGCTTTTTACTCAACAACCAGCTAACCGATTTCTCCTTTACGCCCAGGAATGCAGACGGCGCCCTGGTGGCCAACCGTATCCAGCCCGGCAAGCGACCGCGCTCGTCCATGTCTCCGACCATCGTATTTAACGAAGACGGCAGTATGCGCCTGCTGGTGGGATCTCCTGGCGGCTCGCGGATTATCGACTACACCGCGCGTACCATCCTTTACCACCTGGGGCTGGAAATGCCGATCGCCGAGGCCATTGCTGCCGGCAATATCGGGGCCATCGGCAGGCGCGTGGAATTGGAGCCCGGTTTTTTCAGTGAAGACACGGTAGGAAAACTGAAGAGACTCGGACACCAGGTAGTCTTGCGCGATCTCAACAGCGGTATTCACGCAATTGCTCTTAAGGACGGCAAGCTGATCGGGGGTGCCGACCCGCGGCGCGAGGGCAGTGCACTCGGCAAGTAGAGGAGCCACCACGCGCGCCTGTTTCCAGCTTTTGTGCGAACCAGCCTGGGTCTTTAGGGAACCTCTGATTAATTCGCGTGAACGCTTTGGCTAGTTCCGTGGCGCTCAGGCAATAGGATGGCCATTTCGAAAACGCACGAGTACTTCCCTGTAGCTCCGACGGATACATCCCTGTATCCGACGGTTTCGAAATGGCCATCCTATCACCTGAGCTTCTCATCTAGCGCCAAAGAATTTTTACCGTCAGGAAGCGAATTAATCAGAGGTTCCTTAGCGCCGTGTCACCAATCGGCTGCAGGGGGCATCAGCAATCTCCCGCTCACTGCGTGTCGGCTGGATTCCTCTGGGTATTGTTGGACTCAGGCTGGGCGTCAGAGGAGCGGGGAATAATTTTTTCCAGTAGCGCCACGGCACTCCTGCCCCTCAGTACCCCAATAGCGAGGCCGTTTTCGTCCTTCTCGATTACACCGCCCTCGGGGTTGGGGGTATCGCTGTTAATTCCCGCTGCCGCAAGGCCTTCGGAATTGGTCCAGATGCTCATGTGGTCGCGGGAAATCAACACTATGGGCACAAAGTCGCTGACTTGGTCCAACAGTGCTTTGTGCGGCCGCGCCGTACCGAAAGCAGCGGCGTCCCACCCCTTGCCCACGATGACCTGCAAGTCCGGGTTGTCGCGCATAAAGTCTGCCACCGCCCGCACATAGTCCTCGGGGCTGCGCCCAGCGCGCAGATCCACCGCCCGCTCGACACCGGGCAGTTCCAGCGGCCGTTCCTGCAACTGCCCGCTTGGCAATTCAGCAACGGGGTCACCACCTTCATCTGCCGGTGGCTCGGGGCGGCCACACGCGACGAGCAGTGCGGCGGCACAGATCAGCCAGACAGGTTTCATGGCCCCTCCGCGACTTTTGGCTTTGTGAACAGTATAGAAAGAACGGCGCCAGTACCCGGTGG
Organism: Microbulbifer thermotolerans; assembly: GCF_001617625.1. Classification (NCBI taxonomy): domain Bacteria; kingdom Pseudomonadati; phylum Pseudomonadota; class Gammaproteobacteria; order Cellvibrionales; family Microbulbiferaceae; genus Microbulbifer; species Microbulbifer thermotolerans. The sequence continues at coordinate 3,811,144 of NZ_CP014864.1, forward strand.
GTGCACCTCAGCGCTGGCAATTTCTGCAAAAAAAGGTATTGCGCTGGCCGAGCACCATATCGCGCACCGGTCGCCCGCAGCGGGGGCAGGGCAGGCCAGTACGACCGTAGACATTGAGCTCTTGCGCAAAGTAACCGGGTTGGCCGTCGCCGCCGATAAAGTCGCGCAGAGTGGTGCCACCCTGTTCGATGGCCCGCGCCAACACCTGCCGAATGGCATCCGCCAAGCGCTGATAGCGAGCGCGGGAAATGGTGCCGGCAATTCTGTCCGGGCGTATTCCAGCGAGGAAGAGCGACTCACTCGCGTAAATATTGCCAACGCCAACTACGATGCGCCCGTCCATAATCAGGGTCTTCACCGATTGGCGGCGCCCGCGGGAGACTGCAAACAGATAGTCACCACTGAAATTGTCCGACAGGGGTTCCGGCCCGAGGTGGGCGAGAAGCTGGTGGCTGGTGGGGTCCGATTCGGTCCACAGCAGGGCACCAAAGCGGCGCGGGTCCCGGTAGCGGAGGATCAGGCCGCTATCCAGCGCCCAGTCGATATGGTCGTGCTTTTCCGGCGGCACTTCGGCGCCCACCAGCCGCAGACTACCGGACATACCCAGGTGCCAGATGGCGCAGCCGCGCTCCGTGTGCACCAGCAGATACTTGGCGCGGCGTTCCAGGCGCAGAATTTTTGCGCCGACTATGCACTTTTCAAGGCCTTTTTCCACCACCCAGCGCAGTTGGCGCTGCCGCACCTTGACGGAATCTACCCTGTGACCTTCCAGGTGCGGGGCCAGGCCGCGGCGGGTGGTTTCCACTTCGGGTAATTCAGGCATCTACTCGGCCCCCGAAAGCTGCCAACAAAAAAGCCCGGGAAACTCCGGGCTTTTTCACAAACGATTTAAGCAAGGCGATTACTTGATCTTGCCTTCCTTGTAAATCACATGCTTGCGGACAACGGGATCGTATTTCTTGATCTCCATTTTTTCCGGCATGGTGCGCTTGTTCTTGGTGGTGGTGTAGAAGTGGCCGGTGCCGGCACTGCTGTTCAGACGAATCTTCTCACGCATTGTTCTGTCTCCGATCTCTCAGCGGCTCGCCGCCGGTTACACTTTTTCGCCGCGGGCGCGCAGCTCGCTCAGCACGGCATCGATACCTTTTTTATCGATAACGCGCATACCCTTGGCGGAAACCCGCAGCTTCACAAAACGCTTCTCGGATTCCACCCAAAAGCGGTGGCTGTGCAGATTGGGCACAAAGCGGCGCTTGGTACGGTTCTTGGCGTGGGATACATTGTTACCGGTGACCGGGCGCTTACCGGTTACCTGACATACCTTGGACATGTTGGCCTCTTCAAAACTCTCTCGAGCCCGCGTCAGGGGATGCGGGGACATCAAATTCGGGATTCTAATCCGGTTCCTGGGCGGCGGCGGAAACTGTTCAGAATCTGGCCCGGCCGCAAAGAGCGGCGTTTTATACCAGAAGAGCCCTTGTGGGGCAAGTTTTATACAGCGCATTGTCCTCTGCGGGGCCGGGCGAGCGGATGGCTCACGGGTTCCCTAAAGCAGCCCCTGTTCGACAAACGACAGCGCCTCTCCCTCGCCAACAATCATATGGTCAAGCACCTTGATATCCACCAGTGCCAGCGCCTGGGACAGGCGCTCGGTGATCAGGACATCCGCCTGGCTGGGCTCACTGATACCGGAGGGGTGATTGTGGGCCAGAATGACGGCCGCGGCCCCCTTGTGCAACGCGGCCTGCACCACCTCTCGCGGGTAGACGCTGGCGGCGTTTAGGGTGCCCTCAAACAGTTCTTCGAAGGCGATCACCCGGTGCTGACTGTCCAGATAGAGGCAACAGAAAACTTCACGCCTGCGATGGCGCAAATGCGCAGAGAGGTAATCGCGGACCGCGCCGGGGCTGCACAGGGCATCGCTGCGCTGCAGGGTCTCCGCCAGATGGCGGCGCGCCATTTCCAACACCGCCTGCAACTGCACATACTTGGCATCGCCGAGGCCCTTGCCGCGGCAGAACTCCTCCCGTTCCGCCTCCAGCAGCGGCCGCAGACCGCCAAAATCCGCCAACAAGCGGCGCGCTAAATCCACCGCCGACATCCCGGCCACCCCCGTGCGCAGAAAGATCGCCAACAGCTCCGCGTCTGAAAGCGCCTCGGCCCCGCGCTGCAGTAGTTTTTCCCGCGGCCGCTCCGCAGCCGGCCAGTCTGTAATTCGCATACCTTCCTCCCTGAAGTAACGCTTGTTCCGCCCCCGGCCTTGGTACCAACGGGCGCATAAATGCTAATCTTACCCGCTCTTTCAACTTCGGAAACAGCGCCTATGTCTTCCCTGGCCGACAAACACATACTGCTGGGCATCAGCGGTGGTATCGCCGCCTACAAGAGCGCCGAACTGGTGCGCCGCCTCAAGGAGCAGGGGGCAGATGTGCGGGTGGTGATGACAGCCGGTGCCCAGGAATTCGTAAGGCCGCTGACCTTTCAGGCACTGTCCGGCAACCCGGTGCATACAGATCTGCTGGACCCGGCAGCCGAGGCAGCCATGGGCCATATCGAGCTGGCCAAATGGGCGGAACTGATACTGATCGCGCCCGCCAGCGCGCAGATATTGGCCAAGCTCGCCGCGGGTATAGCCGACGATCTGCTCTCCACCTTGTGTCTCGCCAGTACAGCCAGACTTGCCCTGGCCCCGGCGATGAACCAGGCCATGTGGCGCCATCCGGCCACGGCAGCCAATGTGCAGACATTGCGCAACCGCGGTGCGCTTTTCTGGGGCCCCGCCGCCGGCAGTCAGGCCTGCGGTGACGAGGGACCCGGTCGCATGCTGGAACCGGAAACGCTGGCAGCTGAGACCGAAGCGCTGTTCCACCTCAACCGAACCCTGGTCGGCAGGAGAGTGGCAGTTACCGCCGGCCCCACCCGCGAGGCCCTGGATCCGGTCCGATTCCTCTCCAACCATAGCTCCGGCAAAATGGGCTTTGCCCTGGCCGCCGCGGCACAGCGCGCCGGCGCCGAGGTCACACTGATCGCCGGCCCGGTGAATCTCCCCACCCCCGAAGGTGTCAGGCGTGTGGATGTGGTCAGCGCCCTGGAGATGCGCGACGCGGCTGAGCGCGCCGCCGACCACTGCGATATATTTATCGCCGCTGCCGCCGTAGCGGACTATCGCCCGCAGGCTGTGGCACAACAGAAAATCAAAAAGAAGGCGGACAGAGGAGAAGAGACGCTGGCCCTGGTCAAAAACCCGGACATTGTCGCCGGTATCGCCGCGCGTACCGACTCGCGTCCCTTTACCGTTGGCTTTGCCGCGGAGACCGAAAAAGTCATCGAACACGCGCAGGACAAACTGACGCGTAAAAATCTCGACATGATCATCGCCAACGATGTCAGCGCCGCGGACTCCGGTTTCAACAGCGATCGCAACACCGTTACCATTATTGATTCCTCTGGCTGTGAGACCTTACCGCCAACTCTGAAAACTGAACTGGCAGATCAGCTGATCGCCATGATCGCCGCCCGCGCCCCCGCGCAGGAATAATCGCCCCAATAACAACCGCGCAACCGAGAGGTTATTGAAAAGCACCGTGGCATCACGCAACAAGACTGATTTCAAATCTCTGTTTCATCGCGGCCTGCTGCTACCGGCCCTGCTGGCAGTCGCTGCCTGGCTGGGCGGCGCCTACTATATTGAAGCGAACATCATCGCCCCCCGCAGCGCCCGGCAAGTAGCGCAGGCCGCACAGCGGGAGGTGCAAGCGCACGCGGCGAAATTGCAACAATACCTGGCCGCGCAGGCACGGGAACTGCAAACCATCAGCGCAGATGAAGGCCCGCTGCAAAGCGCGGCACTGCCGGGCGCCACTGTCCAGGCTTTTGCCGCCGACCAACTGCGCGTCGGTGCGGGTAGCGATCCCCGCCTGAATTTTGCCCTGGTGGATCTGCTCAAACGCACACAACGAAAAACCGGGCAGCCGGCGGAATTTCTGCGCACCGGCGAAAACAACAGCTGGCAGCTGCACAGAGCTATTTCCCAGCAGGACAAACTGTTACTGGTCACACAACCCTTTACCGCTTTTGAAGACACACTGAAAAAACTCGACAAAGGCAAGGGACACCTGCAATTGGTGCAAAAATTTCCCGACGGCCCGCCACAGACCCTGTGGCAAACAGGGCAGGGCAGCGGCACGGCGTCCAGCGCCAAAGTTGGCGGCAGCTACCTGACCATAGAGTTCAAGCCCTCTCCAGCCTTTGCCAAAGCCAACGGTATATCTGCCCGCTGGGTTTATTTTGCCGCGCTCGCGGGCCTGATAATCTCTCTACTGCTACTGCTGCGTTTTATGCCTCGCGACAGCAAGGCGCCCTGGGAGAGGAGCAATAAAAAAGCCGGTGACGGCACCGATGCCCCGGAACCGCAGCAGACCGAGTCCCTCGCCGCTATTCCCAGTGGCCCTATTCCCCAGGCGGTGACGGCAGTGCCCGATGAAGCGCCCCGCTCGAAATCAGAACCGCAACAGAGGAGCACTGCGCCGCAAAAGTCTGACCTGATGACCGAAATGGATTTCCCGGCCCATGTATTCCGCGCCTACGATATCCGCGGCATTGCCGAGAAAGAGATTAACGAGCCTTTCGCCTATCAGCTGGGGCGCGTTCTCGGCACCCTGGTCCAGCATATGGGCGGAGACCTGCTGTTGGTGGGCCGCGACGGTCGCAACAGCAGCGAGCTGCTTAGCAATTGCCTGGTGGAAGGTATTCTCGACAGTGGCTGCAACAGCGTGAACCTGGGGCTGGTGCCGTCTCCGCTGCTCTATTTCGCCTGTGCAAAAGGTAAAAACACCAGCAGCGGTGTCATGGTGACCGCGAGCCACAATCCGGCGGAATACAACGGTTTCAAGATTATTCTCAAAGGCCGACCTCTGGCGGAAGACAAGCTGAAAAAGTTGCACCAATTGATGCAAAAGGGACCCTTCAAGAGCGGCCGGGGCAGCAACCGCGAGCAAGACATCAAGGAAAACTACATCGACACCATTTTTAACGACGTGGCCCTGGCTGGACAGCCGCACCTGGTGATAGACGCCGGCAACGGCGCCACCTCATTGCTGGCGCCGCGGCTTTTTGAACAGCTGGGCTGCGCCGTGACGCCGCTGTTCTGCGACATCGACGGCAACTTTCCCAACCACGCGCCGGACCCCTCGCGCCCGGAAAACCTGCGGGCACTGATCGACAAAGTCCGGGAAACGGGCGCGGACCTTGGCGTCGCCCTTGACGGCGACGGCGACCGCGTCACACTGGTGTCCGCTTCCGGCCGCATCGCCTGGCCGGATCAGCTGGTAATGTTACTGGCCCGTGACATTCTGGCGCGCAACCCGGGGGAAAGCGTCGTATTCGATGTAAAAAGCAGCCGCGCTCTGGCACAGCTGATCAGCCAGTATGGCGGCCGCCCCATAATGTGGAAAACCGGCCACGCACCGATGAAAACCAAGATGCTGGAGACCGGCGCTATTCTCGGCGGCGAGCTCTCCGGGCACATTTTTATCAAAGATCGCTGGTTCGGTTTTGACGACGGCATCTACGCGGCCGCCCGCATCCTCGAAATTATGGCCCTGCGCGAACAGAGCCTGGACGAACTGCTCGATTCACTGCCCCAGTTCACCAGCACCCCGGAGATACTGCTGGAAGTAGAAGAAGGGGATAAATTCGCATTGATTGAAAAACTCAAGACTCAAGGCAATTTCGGAGATGCCGATGTCAACGACATTGACGGTCTGCGGCTGGAGTACGCCGATGGCTGGGGGTTGGTGCGCGCCTCCAATACCGGCGCCGCGCTGACACTGCGCTTTGAGGCGGAAACGGAGGATGCCCTTGAGCGCATCCGCAAGCTGGTGATGGCCGAATTAAAAAAAGTGGACCCGAAACTGGCCGTGCCCAATTGGGAACTTCTATAAGCGTTGCAACCGCAGCCCCGCACAGGGAAGCCTGTCTGTAGATTAGGAACTAATTTTTATGTCACTCGATAGTAAATCCGCACTGCGCATCGCCCAGGTTCTGAACGAAGCGCTGCCCTATATCCAGCGTTTCACTGGTAAGACCATCGTGGTCAAGTTCGGCGGCAATGCAATGGTGGATGAGACACTGCAAAACAGTTTTGCCCGCGACATTATCCTAATGAAGCTTGTGGGAATGAACCCGGTCGTGGTGCACGGCGGCGGGCCGCAAATCGGCGAACTGCTTCAGAAGCTCAACATCGAATCCCGCTTTATTGACGGTATGCGTGTCACCGACAGCGAAACCATGGACGTGGTGGAAATGGTCCTCGGTGGCACCGTGAATAAGCAGATCGTCAATCTGATCAACAAGAACGGCGGGCGCGCCGTCGGGGTAACAGGCAAAGACGGCCTGCTGATCAAGGCGAAAAAGCTCAAGATCAAAAACGAGGCCGCCGGCCTGCACGCATCGGAAATTATCGACATCGGCCACGTGGGCGAAGTAGAGAGCGTCAACACCGATGTCATCGACATGCTGATCAGAGGCGATTTTATTCCCGTCATCGCCCCCATCGGCGTGGGCAGGGACGGCGCCTCTTACAATATCAACGCCGACCTGGTGGCAGGAAAAATCGCCGAGTACCTGCAAGCGGAAAAGCTGATGCTGCTGACCAACGTTGCCGGCCTACAGGATAAAAACGGCAAGGTGCTCACCGGCCTCAGCACCCTGCAGGTTGACGGGCTCATCGCCGACGGCACCATCTACGGCGGCATGCTGCCGAAGATTGCCTGCGCCCTGGATGCGGTCAAGGCCGGCGTCACATCGGCGCATATTATCGATGGCCGAGTCCCCCACGCAGTACTGCTGGAAATATTTACCGACAGCGGCGTGGGCACCCTGATCACCAACTCCGCCAATGCGGAGCAAGCGGATTAACAATTGAAGCGGGCAGGGCGAACCGGTAGGATTCCCGCGCTTTTCTAACCCGGGTTCCGGAGAGCGCCCCTCCGGCAGCCTATGCGAACTGCGCTTTGAACGCATAACAACAAGGCAGCGAATGAGCAGCGAAAAGATCAACCGCCGTCAACAAATTCTCCAAGCCCTGGCACATATGTTGGAGGCCAGCCCTGGAGCACGCATTACCACCGCGGCCCTGGCCAAGGAAGTGGGCTTTTCCGAAGCGGCGCTTTACCGCCACTTTCCCAGCAAGTCAAAAATGTTCGAGGGGTTGATCGAATTTATTGAGGAAACGGTGTTCAGCCGCATCTCCCTGATACTGCAGGAAGAGCCTGCGGCCCTTGGCCGCTGCCAAAAGATACTGCACCTGTTGCTGGCTTTCTGTGAACGCAATCCGGGCATCACCCGCCTGCTCACTGGCGACGCGCTGACCGGGGAAACCGAGCGACTACACGGGCGAATACTGCAGTTCTTCGACCGGCTGGAAACCCAAATGAAGCAGATATTGCGGGAAGCGGAATTGCGCGAACAGCTGCGCCCGGCGCTTCCTCTCGGCGCCGCCGCCAACCTGCTGCTGGCCAGTGCCGAAGGGCGCATCATTCAGTACGTGCGCAGCGGCTTCAAACGCAAACCCACAGAGTACTGGTCCGAGCAGTGGCCGGTGCTGACGGCGGGTTTCTTCCGTGAAACGGCGCTGGTATAAAAGCCGGTAACCCGGCACTTATTACTGACGCGCGATCTCCGCATAGCGTGCCGCGGCCTTGTCGAACTCTCTGTTGATCTCCACCGCCTCTGCCTCCCGACGGCTCAGGCGCTCCTTCAATACGGCTACTTCCTCGCGCAGATCGGCAATGCGCTCCAGCAGCCCGGGCGCCACTTCGCGGCCCTGGCGCTGGATGCGCGCGGCCGCCGCCTCTTCCTGCTCTATCTGCCGGCCGAGACTGGCAATGTTGGAGCGCATAATCGCCATATCCTGCTCGACGATCGCCAGCTTGCGGGCACGGGCGCTCTCGATATCGGCAACGCTGTTGTAACGTTTCAGCAGCTGGCGATCCACCTCCCGCTGCTCTTCGAGGCGCTTCTGCTCGGCCAGTTCCTCGCCGCTCAACTGTGGCGGCACTACTTTGAGGACGCGGCCGGAGAGGCTCAGTATCTCGTAGCCCTTGGCCACATAGCGCGGCGGCACCTTATCGTCGAGTACACGGACGCCATTCTCGTCCGTGTAGCGGTAGAGCACCTTGCCCTCAATCTCCCCGCCCGGCTGTGCCTGAGTGGAAGCTGAGGGCAGCAGGGCGCTGATCAACAGGGCCGCGGCTAAGGATTTTGAAGGGGAAGCGACTTTCATCGCACTTCTCGCTGCTGGGTCAGATGTGCCTGCTATTCCGGTATCACTGTGCGGCAGCGCCGTAACGCTGGCGGTAGTCCTCGATCTTTTTCACCGTGCCGCTATCCTGCGACTGCTCTTTCAGATAGCTGATGATATGGTCCAGCTGCACGATGCTGATTACCGGAATATTGTACTGTTGCTCAACCTTCTGAATAGCGGAGAGTTCACAGTCTTCACCGGCCCTCTCCTGGCGGTTCAGCCCGATGACCACACCGGCCGCCTCGGCGCCCTGCTCGCTGATGATCTGCATCACTTCACGTACCGCAGTGCCGGCGGTAATCACATCATCGATAATCAAAACCTTGCCAACAAGCGGCGCACCTACTAAGGTTCCGCCTTCACCGTGATCCTTGGCCTCCTTGCGGTTGTAACAGAAGGGTTTGTCCACACCTTTCTTTGCCAGCGCCACGGCAGTCACCGCACCCAGCGGTATACCCTTGTAGGCCGGCCCGAAAATGACATCAAATTCAACTCCAGAGGCGAGTATCGCTTCGGCGTAGGCCTGTCCCAGCGCCGCTAGCGCGGCGCCTGTGTGGAATCGGCCGGCATTGAAGAAATAGGGGCTCCGGCGACCGGACTTCAGGGTGAAATCACCGAAACAAAGCACCTGATGATCCAGGGCTAGTTGGATAAAATCGCGCTGATACTGCTGCATGGAAAATTAATATCTATTGGCTAAGGTGAAGGGAGACTTCTCCGCAGAGATCTGTCGGAGACTGGTAGTAATAATGTTAGTAATCATACACAGTCCGCTGGTAAGGGGCTAATAATGCGAATAGTGAGTCTGTCGGTAGACGGCGTTCATCAGGCGGCACAACGCGGCCTCTACGATTGGCTGGCCGAGCAGGACGCGGATATCATCTGCCTGCAAGATCTGCGCTCCCTGGAGCCGGAGCTGGATCACCCCGTGTTCCACCCCGACGGCTATTACAGCTACTTTTTCGATTCCGGTACGCCGCACGAAAACGGTGTCGCCATCTATACCCGCAGCCAACCGAAGGCGATTATCTTCGGTATGGGATTCGCCAATGGCGAAGACATGTACGGCCGCTACTTGCAGGCTGACTTCGAACGCCTCAGCGTCGGCTCCCTACTGGCACCGGTGGCCACCGACGAAGCGTCTCTGGAAAAGAAAGTGCAGTTCTTCGACGACATGCAGGCGCACTTGGTCAAGATCAGCCGCAAACGCCGCGACTTTATTTTCTGCGGCAACTGGGGCATGGCCCACCGCCGCGCCGACGTGCAGAACTGGCAGGACCATCAGGACACCCCCGGTTTTATGCGCCACGAACAGCGCTGGCTGGACCAGCTGTTCAACGACATCGGCTATGTGGATGCCTTTCGCAAGGTGGTGAAGGATGCCGACGAATTCACCTGGTGGCCGAGCGGCAAAATCGGCCAGGGAGATGGCTGGCGCACCGATATGCAAGTGGTCTCGCCCTCATTGAAAAACCGCATCGAGTACGGCGCCATCAACAAAAATGTCGACTTCTGCAGTCACCTGCCGGTCATTATGGATTACGACCTGGAAGTTTGACCCGAGATGTAATGGTGACGGGCGATCGAGCGCGGCCCGATGCACCCGATCACCGGCCAGAAGAGACTTACTCCGCGAGCACGGCCCGCTGAATAGCGATTAACTCGTCTATTCCCGCTTTACCCAAAGCCAGCATCTGCGCGAACTGCTTTTCGGTGAAAGGCTCTCCCTCGGCTGTGCCCTGTACTTCGATCATGCCGCCGTCTTCCGCCATCACCAGGTTCATATCGGTATCAGCGTTGCTGTCCTCCGGGTAATCCAGGTCCAGCACTGGCTCGCCGTCGTAAATGCCTACGGACACAGCTGCTACCAGGTTCTTCAGCGGGTCCGTGGTGATGATTTTCTCCCGCTGCATGTAGCGCAGCGCATCCACCAAGGCGACACAGGCCCCCGTGATGGCCGCGGTGCGGGTGCCGCCGTCCGCCTGTATCACATCGCAATCCAGCGTAATCTGATTTTCACCCAGCGATTGCAGATCCACTGCCGCGCGCAGCGAGCGGCCGATCAAGCGCTGAATTTCCACTGTGCGGCCACTCTGCTTGCCCTTGGCCGCCTCGCGAGGCATGCGCGAACCGGTGGAGCGGGGCAGCATGCCGTACTCCGCGGTAATCCAGCCGCTGCCCTGGCCGCGCAAAAAGCGCGGCACCTCGTCCGCTACAGACGCGTTGCACAGCACCTTGGTATCGCCAAATTCTACCAACACCGAACCCTCCGCATGGCGGGTATAGTTGCGGGTAATACGGACAGAACGCATTTGCGCCGGCCCGCGGCCACTGGGACGCTGCATAGATCACCTCTTTGTAAGCTCAAAGCCCGGCATTATAACCCCCGGCCGGACAATCGGATTCCGTGTGCTATGATGCCCGGCCGATTAAGTCTGGCAGAACATATTTTCCAGGGGGAACACGCATGGCCAGGGTGAACGACAAAGTACGCAGTATGACCGCCTTCGGTCGTGCGGAAGCCTCCTACGGCACCGGCACTGCCACCTGGGAACTGCGCTCGGTCAACCACCGTTACCTGGAACCCCATTTCCGCCTTCCCGAGACCGCGCGTCCGCTGGAAACCCAATTGCGCGAAACACTACGCAAGACACTCTCCCGCGGCAAACTGGAACTCACCCTGACCCTTAAGCCCAGCAACGCGGAAACGGCGGGCCTGGAGATCAACCAGCCGCTGGTAGCAGCACTGTTGCGCGCCGCAGAACAAGTCTCCGCCGGCGGCAATTGCGCACCGATCAACCCCCTGCAACTACTGCAGTGGCCGGGCGTGATCACTGAATCAGAGACAGATAGCGAACAGCAGAGCGCCGCGATTCTTCAGGCCTTCGGCGAAGCATTGGCACAGCTCAACGCCAACCGTGAGCGGGAAGGCGCGGAACTGCGCAAATTTATCGAAGCGCGCCTGGATAATATCGAGAAACAAGTCGCCGACGTGCGCGCGCTGCTGCCGCAGATTTTGGAGGCCCAGCGGGAAAAACTGCGCGCACGGCTCGAAGAACTGCTCGCCGAACTGGATCAGGACCGGCTGGAACAAGAAATAGTCTTGCTGGCACAAAAGGCCGACGTGGACGAAGAATTGGACCGCCTGGATGCCCACATTACGGAAACCCGTCGCGTCCTCGCCGGCGGCGGCGCCATCGGGCGGCGACTGGATTTTCTGATGCAGGAATTCAACCGCGAGGCCAACACCCTCTCATCCAAGTCCGTAGTTACCGATACCACCCAGGCGGCGGTGGAGCTCAAGGTGTTAATTGAGCAGATGCGGGAGCAGGTACAGAATATAGAGTAGAAGCAGACACACCACTGCTCCAACTGTTCGACAGAACTTCCGCCTGCTGCAGCACTATCTCCACTGCTTCCGGCGCTTTGTCCGGTGGGTATTTGCGCAGGCTTTCAGCAATTTCCACGGCAATTTTTTTAGAATCTCGCCTCCCAGTTCCCGCACTGCACTTTCGTTGTTGGCCTGGGCGTCGTAGAAGGCAACCTCGTCCAAGCTCAGCCCAACAACGAAAGTGCAGTTCTGGATTGGGTGCGTCCCGTTCTTTCTCCGCCAGAAACTCCTTAGCCATGGCAATGAACTCTTCTTAACCTACGCTGTTTCAATCGCACGGTTGTTGTAGCGGCGCAGGGTTTCCTGCAGGCGCTTCTGCTTCAGGGTTTAGCCTTTTACCAGATGGCTCTTCAGTACTTGAGTGGCCCTCTGCCGGAACTAGGCTGGGCGTTTGGAGCAGCCCCATCTGCGCCTGATTCAGTCACACAGTCTTTCACCACTGCATCCCAGTGCTTATCCAGCACCTCCAGGACGACTACACCCGGGGGTAACCATTGGTTACCGCCGTCGCCGTGGGAGTTTCTGAAAGTTTCTTCGTCAACGCGCCGGGAAAAAAGCCCGTTCGTAAACGGTAATTGAATCAAGCTTCGCAAAATAAAATACACTCTCTGGAGATAGCAAACCTTGAAACTTCTCCGCATATTGGCTTCGCATGTACCAACAAATTAGTGTTCTTTTCTACTGCATAATTACCTCGCCACTTTGAAACTCAGCGGGATACCTACTTCGAGTCAAGCCCTCCCGACACCCCCACACAACACTCCTCCTTCAGAAAACCAATCAAGCTTTCCAAGTGCTGGTATTCGGGTATGCAGATAATAGTGCGGCTGTGCTTTTCCTGGCGGATCAGGCCCACCTTGGCCATACGCGACAGGTGGTGCGACAGGGTTGAAGCGGGAATGCCCAACGCTTGCTGGATTTCGCCAACGGCGGCGCCGCGGTGGCCGGCTTTGACCAAAAAGCGGAATACCGCCAGTCGGTGACTGTTCCCCAGTTCGGCCAAGCTGGCGGCCGCCTCTTCGTGATCCATGTACATACTTCTGACCAACATTTCTAAATTTCTAGAATTATGGTTGACACACGCCGAAATGACAAGCTAGGCTTGCCCATATTTCGATAAATCTAGAAATATGGGAGCGATCGATGTCACCGCAACTGCAAGATACCTTGGGCATGTTTGCCTTTCTCGCTGTCGAACTGTCGACACTATTTATTGGCATTAGTCTGTTGGTAGGGATGCTTCAGCGGCATATTCCGCCATCTAAGGTGGAAGCCTTGCTGAGTGCCAGCCGGCGCAGAAGTTATTTTCTGGCGGCGGGCCTGGGGGCGATTACGCCGTTTTGCAGTTGCTCGACCATTCCGATGTTGAAGGGTTTGATCCGGGCGCGGGCCGGTTTCGGGCCGATGATGGTGTTTTTGTTCGCTTCGCCACTGCTGAACCCGATTGTGGTCGGCCTGTTGATCGCCACCTTCGGTTTGGCGCTCACGGCTATCTACGTAGTGGCGGCTTTCGGGGTTTCGCTCGGAGCCGGCTGGCTGCTGCAAACGCTGGGGTTTGAGCGCTATATCCGCAGTGACACAGGCAAAGAATCTGTGGGCTGCGGGTCGTCTGACTGTAGCGCCGAGCCGGCTGCCTACACTGGCGACGGAAGCTGTTGCGGGAGCACGCCGACCACAACATCTAGCGGCGGCTGTTGCGGGAGCACGCCGACCACAACATCTAGCGGCGGCTGTTGTGGGAGCACGCCGGCCACAACATCTAACGGCTGCTGTGGCGATTCACCCTCTGCGGCCGTCGCCATCGGTAAAGAAGGTAAATACAGCGGTTTGTGGCGGGAGGCCTGGTCAGACTTTGTGGATGTTCTGCCCTATTTATTGATTGGCATCTTCATTGGCAGCGTAATCTATGGCTTTATGCCCACTGGGTTGTTGGAGGAATATGCCGGGCCGGACAATCCTTTCGCGATCCCGATTGCAGCGGTCATCGGTGTGCCACTGTATATCCGTGCCAGTGCCGTCATACCGCTGGCCGCAGCGCTGATGACCAAAGGTGTGGGCGCGGGCGCGGTATTGGCATTGATTATTGGCAGTGCCGGTGCCAGTCTGACAGAGCTTATCCTTTTGCGCTCACTGTTTAAGTTCAGGCTTCTGGTGGCCTTTGTCACCGTGGTATTTGCCATGGCAATCATTGCAGGGTACGCCACGTTTCTGTTTTTTTAAGTAAGCCTTGATAAATTCGCCTGAGCGCTGTCGATGATGCAGCGGTGCTCAGGCAATGGAGTGGAAATTTATAAAAGCCGAGATCCCTATCCAATAAAGTCGAAATCCCTCTCCAACTATTTGCGTTTTTTCAGGCGGATTATTTGCAGGCCAAATAGCATTTATCAGCCATTCATCCGCATGTTTACTCGTATTTTTACCGCGAACTTTTTCACCAAAAGAAATATTTTCATAACGCTTAACACTTGTGAACAACGTTGCTCCATAGTGGTGCACAACCAAACAACTTTTTCTAATTGAGATTTGGTTCTCACTTTGGGAGCCATGCTGCACAAATGTTCTCCAAGAAATAGCATTTTGGCGCCAAATTCAAAGAGTTATCCCCAAAAAAAACTGAGGGATAGAATCATATTTCCGTTAAAGGAAAGCATTAGGATTATTATCCTTTTGTGACATTGAGTCTTTCCCGTCTAAATCTGTCGCTAAGCGTATCGGCAGCAGTATTCGTCGGCACACGAGAAACCACTCTTTGGGCAATAATTTTTGATTGTTCAAAAGTAAAACGGTAGGCGGGATACAGGAAGTAAAACGGCGCGCTGCGGGCAATTGGCGGTCGCGTTCAAAACAATAACAAAGGAGATTATGGCAACAATGAAATCACCCTTAAAAAACCTCGTGCAAAAATCCGCGCTGTTAAGTGCGGTCACTCTATTATGCGCGGGTCCTTTCACGGCCCACGCGGTGGAAACCAGCAACCCCGCGGCCGCGCCCATGAGTATGAGCGCGCAACCAGTCACTGACCGCATCATTGTCAAATATAAAAACACGTCGCAGTTGAGCATGGCTTCCAGCATGTCTCAAACCGCAATGGAAAATGCCTCGCGCCTGGCGGGCACTGAATTGCGTCACATGCGGCGCTTGGCCACCGGCGCACAGTTAATGCGTCTGAATAAGCATAAAGGCGGAGCCGAGCTGGCGGAGATTATCAGCCGTCTTCAACAAGACCCGAACGTCGAGTACGCGGAACCGGACTTGCTTCTGCAGCCCATGGCCATTCCCAACGACACCTACTACAACCAGCAGTGGCATTATTTCGAGTCCGCCGCTGGCCTGAACCTGCCCTCGGCCTGGGACACCACGCAGGGGGAAGGCGTCGTAGTGGCAGTGATCGACACTGGCTACCGGCCGCATGCGGATCTGGTGGACAATATTTTGCCCGGCTATGACATGATTTCTGATTCCACCGTGGCCCAGGACGGCGGCGGCCGCGACAGCGATCCCAGTGACCCCGGTGACTGGGCGCCCGCAAATGCCTGCTACTCCGGCTCACCGGCCACCAACAGCAGTTGGCACGGCACCCATGTGGCCGGCACTATAGCGGCTGTCACCAACAACGGCACTGGCGTCGCCGGCGTGGCCTACAAGGCCAAGGTAGTACCCATCCGCGTTCTGGGCCGCTGTGGTGGTTACACCTCGGATATCGCCGATGCCATTATCTGGGGCGCGGGCGGCAGCGTCAGCGGCGTGCCCAGCAACCCCAACCCGGCGCAGGTATTGAACCTCAGCCTGGGCGGCAGCGGCAGCTGCGGCACCACCACCCAGAATGCAATAAACACTGCGCGCAGCCTCGGCGCCACAGTAGTGGTGGCCGCGGGGAACTCCGGCGCCAATGCCGGCAATTACACGCCCGCCAGCTGCTCCGGTGTGATCACCGTCGCCTCCGTGGACCGCTCCGGTGGCAGGGCCTGGTACTCCAACTACGGCAGTGTGGTCGATGTGGCGGCCCCCGGCGGCGATACCTCGGTATCCAGCAACGGTGTGCTGTCCACTCTGAACAGCGGCACTCAAAGCCCGGGCAGCGACAACTACGCCTACTATCAGGGCACCAGCATGGCGGCTCCCCACGTGGCCGGCGCCGCGGCACTGCTGTACTCGGTGGACCCAACCATTACCCCGAGCGAGGTTGAGTCCATCCTGACCAGCACCGCGCGCAGCTTCCCGGCTTCCTGCAGCCAATGCGGCGCCGGTATTGTCGACGCTGCGGCAGCGGTAGCCGCGGCTGGTGGCGGCAACAACGGTGGCGGCGGCGGTGAGGAAACCGGCTGGACCGAGACCAATCTCTCCGGCAGTCAGGGCTCCTGGCAGCACTTCACCCTGGAGGTGAACAGCGGTATGTCCTCTCTGAATGTAGAGATGTCCGGAGGCAGTGGGGACGCCGATCTCTATGTGCGTTACGGCGCCCAGCCCACCACCAGCAATTACGATTGCCGCCCCTACCGTTGGGGCAACAGCGAGAGCTGTAGTTTCAACAATCCCTCCGCGGGCACTTGGTATATCAGTATCCGCGGCTACAACTCCTACTCCGGTGTGACCCTGGACGCCCAGGCAACAGACTAACCCGGTGCTATTGCTGTAACTGCGGGCGCAGTTCCGCAGTGTTCAGTGCAAAAGGGCGAGCCAAGTGCTCGCCCTTCGTCCATCTTGAACAATACCCACCCACTCGCATCCGCAAAAATCCCTAACGGATTTCAAAATCACGTCCTCTCCCACCTAGGCGCCCGCCCCGGGGCTGTGGCAAAGTCCCTGCAATTGGGCCGAATAACAAAATAAAGAGGTACCCGTGAGTCTCATCACCCTCGCTATCCCCTTTTTTCTTATCGCCGTTCTGGTGGAGCTGGCACTGGACCGCTGGCGCGGATGGGGTCTTTACCGGCTGAACGACGCCATCGGCAGTCTCGGTGCCGGCATACTGAGCCGACTTTCCGGACTGGTGCGCGCCGGCCTGCTGCTGGCCATCTACGTGCCCGCATACGAGTGGCTGAAGCCCATCTACGCAGCGGCGGGTCTCCATTGGTCCGCGGACAACATCTGGCACCTGTTTTTGGCGGTGGTGGCCTATGACTTTTGCTACTACTGGAAACACCGCTTCGCGCATGAAATCAATCTCCTTTGGGCCGATCACCTGGTGCACCATCAGAGTGAGGACTACAACCTGACTACGGCGCTGCGCCAGCCGGCGGGCGGCCCGCCAGTGGGCTGGATCTTTTATATGCCACTGCTGGCCATCGGCCTTCCCCCGGAAATGGTGGTCACCGCTGGCGCCATAGACCTGATCTACCAGTTCTGGGTGCACACACAGAAGTTCCCCAAAGTGCGCTGGATGGAGTGGATCTTCGTAACCCCGTCAAACCACCGAGTGCACCACGCTCAGAACACGATCTACGTGGACCGCAATTACGGCGGGGTATTTATCATCTGGGACCGCCTGTTCGGCACCTATCAGGAGGAGCTGGAAGAAGAGCCGTGTATCTACGGGGTACGCAAACCGCTCAATAGTTTCGATCCCCTGGCCGCCAATCTACAACACTACAAGCGCATGGCTTTGGATGCTTGGCACACTAAAAACTGGTGGGACAAGCTCACGCTTTGGTTTCGCCGCACCGGCTATCGCCCGGCGGACGCCGAAGCAGCCATGCCGGTGCCTTCCTGCGACCTAAACAACTTCCAGCGGTTCGATCCGCAAATCACCCGCGGCCAGCGCATCTACGCGCTGGCACAGCACCTGTGCTACTCCGCCGCCACCCTGGCATTGCTCTGGCATGCGCAACACCTGGACTACTGGCAGCAACTCACTACCGTACTCGCATTGACCTTCGGTCTGGTCGTCAACGGCCGTATTCTCGACGGCCACCGCCTGGCCAAGGGGGCAGAGTTGATCCGCCTCGGAGCCCTGGCTGCACTCCTGCCACTGCTGCCGACACCCCTGTCGGCCACCCTGGCCATCTATTGTTTGCTCAGTGCATTGAGTTGGTGGTGGTTGGCTTTTACGAGCAAAGCCGATAGAGTCGCCCTCGTTAGCGATTAGCAACAGGGAACAAAACCCGGTCGCAGGAGGTAGGTGGTGATCGGGGGCCCTTCCCACAGGGCGGTTCCGGCCGGACTCAGGGGCGTCTGTACCAGTAGTTGGTACGAGCGCTCCTGAAAACTCCCAACACATCCCCCCAACCGGCCGGGACTTAGCCTTTTACCCGCCTCGTGCAATTGCATCCGTTATAATGCGCCCTTTGTCCGGATGCAGGATCAGTTGTGCAAACAGGAACCCTTTTTACCGTGTCCGCACCCTCAGGTGCGGGAAAAACCAGCTTGGTGAAAGCGCTGGTAGACAGCGACAGCCAGGTGACCGTGTCCGTATCCCACACCACCAGACCCATGCGCCCGGGCGAGCGGGATGGGGTCAACTACCATTTCGTCGACCGCGATGCATTTGTGGAAATGCTGAACAGGAATGCCTTCCTCGAACACGCGCAGGTATTCGACAACTTTTACGGCACCTCGCGGGAATGGGTCGAGCAAACACTGGCCAGCGGTCGAGATGTGATTCTCGAAATTGACTGGCAGGGCGCCGCCCAAGTGCGCCGTCTGTTACCGGATACGGTCGGCATCTTTATATTGCCACCCTCCCAGCAGGCGCTCCGCGAGCGTCTGACCGGACGCGGCCAGGACGAGCAGAGCGTGATTGAAAAGCGTATGGCGCAAGCCATCGACGAAATGTCCCACTATGTGGAAGCGGACTACCTGGTGATCAACGACAACTTCGACGAAGCGCTGCGCGAGCTGCGCGCGATCGTTACCGCCCAGCGCAGCCGCCTGCAGTGCCAACAACAGCGCCACGGCGCGCTGTTGGAAGCACTCCTGCACCATTGAGTCAGCTGTTCGATTTGCGTACACTGTTCGGTCCGATAGAATATCCGTACCGAATTGCCTCGCAGGTAACGCCTGCGCACTGTTAATGGAACCGAAAATTTATGGCACGCATTACCGTTGAAGATTGCCTGCAACACGTCGACAACCGCTTTGAGCTCGTCATCGTGGGCAGCAAACGCGCCCGTCAGATTGCCACCGGCGGCAAAGACCCGCTGGTACCGGAAGAGAATGACAAGCCCACGGTAATCGCCCTGCGGGAAATCGAAGAGGGCCTGGTGGACGCCAGTATCCTCGACGAACCGGAAGAGGAGGCGGCCCCGGCACCGCAATCCCTGTCCGCTCCGACCTACCTGTCCGAGCAGAACATCTGATTCGTTTGGACTTGAACGCAAAGAGAGGCGCGCACGGCTTTGCACACCATCGATAGTCTGGCCCACCGCCTCTCCTCATACCTGCCCCCCAATCAGATCCAGATAGTCCGCCGCGCTTATTTCTACGCGGAGCAAGCCCACGACGGCCAGCAGCGGCGCTCCGGCGAGCCCTACATCACCCACCCACTGGCGGTCGCCACCATACTGGCCGGCATGCATATGGATCACCAGAGCCTGGCCGCGGCCATGCTCCACGATGTCATCGAAGACACCGGCATTCCCAAGGCTGCGCTGGCGGAACAGTTTGGCGATGAAGTGGCAGATCTGGTGGACGGCGTCTCCAAACTGACCCAGTTCGAGACCGACAGCCCGGCGGAAAAACAGGCGGAAAACTTCCAGAAAATGGCACTGGCCATGGCGCGGGATATCCGTGTCATTCTGGTCAAACTTGCGGACCGGCTGCACAACATGCGCACTCTGGGCGCACTCAAGCCGCAGAAGCGCGCGCGCATCGCCCGCGAAACGCTGGAGATCTATGCGCCCATCGCCAACCGCCTGGGTATGAACGACGTGCGCATCGAATTCGAGGATCGCGCCTTTTTTGCCATCCACCCACTGCGTGCCAGCCGTCTGCGCGCGGCACTGGTGGCAGCGCGCGGCAACCGCAAGGAGCTGCTGGAACAAATCCAGAACGCGATAGAGCTGCGACTGCAGCGCGAGGGCATAGATGCGCTGGTCATCGGCCGCGAAAAGCACCTCTACAGCATCTATCAAAAGATGCGCGCCAAGAAAAAATCCTTCAAGGAAATCATGGATGTCTACGCCTTCCGCATTATTGTCGATAGCGTGGACACCTGTTACCGCGTACTGGGCGTGATGCACAACCTGTACAAGCCGGTGATCTCCGAGTTCAAGGACTATATCGCCATTCCCAAGTCCAACGGTTATCAGTCTCTGCACACGGTGCTGCTGGGTATGCACGGCGTACCCATCGAAGTGCAGATACGCACCAAGGAAATGGATGAAATGGCCAACAGCGGCATCGCCGCGCACTGGCTCTACAAAGCCTCTGGCGATGAAGTGATCAACACTGGCGGCACCAGCCAGGTGCGCGCGCGGCGCTGGGTGCAGGGGCTGCTGGAGATGCAGCAGCGCGCGGGCAATTCGCTGGAATTTATTGAAAACGTCAAGATCGACCTGTTCCCGGACGAAGTGTACGTTTTCACGCCAAAAGGTGAGATTATCGATCTGCCCGCCGGCGCCACCGCGGTGGACTTCGCCTATTCGGTACACACCGATATCGGCAACTCCTGTGTCGCGGTCCGTATCAACCAGCGTCTCGCGCCGCTGTCGCAGCCGCTGGAGAGCGGGCAAAAGGTGGAGATTCTCACGCGCAAAAACGCACAGCCGAATCCCAACTGGCTCAATTTTGTGGTTACCGCCAAGGCCAGGAGTGCCATACGCCACTTCCTGAAGCACCAGCGCCACCACGACTCAGTGGCCCTGGGCCGACGCCTGCTGGAAAAAGCGCTGGGGAAATTCAACACTCGCCTCGAAGATCTGACCGAAGAGCAGCTGCAAAAAGGGTTGCAGGAAAACAAAGTGCCCACGCTGGAGAAGCTGCTGGAGGAAATCGGCCTGGGCAACAAGGTGGCTTTTTCCGCTGCCAAACTACTGGCCCCCGAAGGCAGCGAGGAGACGGAGGCCAGCCACATTTCTTCACCCTTAACCATCGATGCGGAAGAGGGCATGCTGATCAGTTTTGCCCGCTGCTGCCGGCCGATTCCCGGCGATACCATTGTCGGTCACATCAGCTCCGGTAAAGGCGTGGTGGTACACCGGGATACCTGCCGCAACACCATAGATTTCCGCGAGCACCCGGAAAACATCATGCTGGTCAACTGGTCGCCGGATGTAAAGGGCGAGTTCCTCGGCGACGTGCGGGTGGAAGTGGAATCCGAGCGCGGCATTATCGCCCAGCTGGCCACCCGCATCACGGAAGAGGGCGCCAGCATCGAGCAGATTCACGTAGACGAGAAAGATGCCCACAACAGCGTTATTTCTCTCACCCTGGAAGTCAGCAACCGTGTGCACTTGGCGCGGGTGATGAAACGGCTGCGCAATCTGCCGGCGGTGATCCGCATCTCGCGCCCGTGATGGCGCTGTCACCGCTTATCCCGCCACCGCCAAAATCCTGGCAAATTTTGTCGGAGCCGGCCGGAACCTATGACAGCATCCAGCCAATTGCCATTTGTCGGCAAAATTTGCGCTTTCTTTCCGCCGCCTTATCCCCCACCTCCCATTCCCTGAACAGGCGCGCTATATTTGCCGCTTTTCTTTTTCGGCAAAGCACTGGAGTACCTCATGCCCAATCGCGCCGTCATCAAGACTGACAAAGCCCCGGCAGCTATCGGCAGCTATTCCCAGGCCGTCAAGGTCGACAACACAGTCTACCTGTCCGGACAGATTCCCCTGGATCCGCAAAGCATGGAAATTGTCGAAGGCGACTTCGCAGCCCAGGCCCGTCAGGTATTTCAAAACCTGCGCGCAGTCTGCGAAGCGGCCAACGGTTCCCTGGGGCATATTGTGAAGCTGAACCTCTATCTGACCGATCTCAGCAACTTTTCCACAGTTAACGAGGTGATGGCGGAATTCTTCGAGGAACCCTATCCCGCGCGCGCGGCGGTGGGCGTAAAAGAACTGCCCAAGGGGGCACTGTTTGAAGCCGAAGCGGTAATGGTCATCTGAGGAAAGCCCGTCCGCAACACGGTCAGCACTCCAATACCACCTTGCCCACGGAGCGCCCGGAGCGCAGAAAATCCAGGGCGGCGTGGGCATCGGCGAAAGGGAAGCGCCGCCCAACCAGCGGCGGTGGCAAAGGCACATCGCCGAGTTCAGCGAGCAGCGACTGCATCTCGTCCTTACGATCCCACAGCCAAATCAAATTGAAGGCCAATACCGAGCGGTTGCTGCTGATCATGTCCATGACATCGTAGCGGGGACGGCGCAGATAGCGCCAGGCGGCACGCAAATAGTCCGGACGTTTTCCCCTGGGGGTAAATTCAGCGGCGCCAAATACCACCAGCCGCCCCATCGGTTTGAGCGCTGCGAAACTGGCCTTTTGCACCGCGCCGCCGATGGCATCCAGAACCAAGTCAAAACTCAACCCTGTGCGCTGCAATTGCCGGTGGAAGTTCTTCTCCCGCACCAACACATCATCGAACCCCAGCTCGCGAAGCCGCACCGCTTTGTCTTCGCTGCCCACGGTGCCCACCGGACTGCCCCCCAGCGCCCGGGTCAGCTGCATCGCCTGTAATCCGACGCCGCCAGCGGCGCTGTGTATCAGAACCCTCTCACCGGAGCGCAGGGCGCCCAGCCGGGTCAGTGCATACCAGGCGGTCAACGACTGCACGGGCCAGGCCGCACCCTGGGCAAAATCCCAATCGTCCGGAAGGGGCATCAAATAGTCGGGTTCACAATCGATGACCGAGGCGTAGCCACCAAAGCGGGTCACCCCCATCACTCTGTCACCCGGCGAGAAGCCGGAGGCCTCTCCGCCCACCGCCGACACTTCTCCCGCGAACTCGAGGCCGGGGATAAAGGCACCACGCGGCGTGGCGGAGTAGAGGCCGGTGAGGGCGAAGATGTCGGCGAAATTGAGTCCGACCGCGCGCACTGTAACGCGTACGCTGGTGACGGGCAGGGTGGCCAGCGGCTCCGTCCGCAGACACAGCCTGGCGATGTCCCCGGCACCCGGCGTCTGCCAAACGGTGCGCCGCTCCCCTGCGGGCGGCGGATTCTCCCTCCGGTCGACCGCTGCCCGCGCGCCCATTTTCCTATCCTTCCGTTTTCAGCAGAGCACTGTAACCGGCCTTGTAGTCCGGGTATTTCATCGTATAGCCACTTTCCAGCATGCGCCTGTTGCTGAGTTTTTTCGAACGGCGCTCGCTGGTTTCGACAATTTCCCGCAAGTGGGCACTGGTGTAACCCATGGTCTTGACCAACCACTGCTGCAGTTCGTACATGGGCACAGGCAAACAGTCCGCTCCGATATACAGCTTTTCGGGCGCCCAGCCCCGCTTGTGCTTTTCCATCAGATGGATCAGGAAACCGATGCAGTCGTCGACGTGGATGCGGTTGCTGTACTGGGGCGGCGTCGGCGGCGCACAGCGGCCGGCACGCACTTGGGACAACAGGCGGTCGCGGCCGGGGCCGTAGATACCGGCAAAGCGCACCACACAGGTTGTGGGCACAGCATTGTGGATAATTTCCTCCGCCGCCAGCAGCGTATCGCCCTGGAAGCCATTGGGAATGGCCGGGGTCTGTTCATCGATCCACTGATCGCCACACTGGCCGTAGACGCGGGTAGAGGAAACCCAGATCAACAGACGGGGTGGGCGCGGCAGCTTGGGCAGGGTTTTGGCCAGAGCGGTGGCGGTACTGATATAGGCGCGATGATAGCCGCTTTGCGTGTGCTCATCGGGAGTGAAGGTAGCCAGCACCACATCGGCGCCATCAGTGAGCAACCGCTCGATATTTTCCGGTTTCGTCGCGTCGCCACGGCGCCAGTTGACAGCGTCGGCGCGACGTTTGGTAGCCAGGGCCACCAGCGGATTACGACGCACACCGTAGATTTGGTATTCCTGCCGATTCAGCTGCAATGCCAGGCGCGCACCCAGGTCGCCGCAACCGAAAATCCATAGTTTTTCCTGAGTCATAATCCTTCGCGCAGGGATGCCGCTCCCTCGACTTCCCCCCTTGCCGTTTCTCCCCTATCGTTAACTTGACCACCCCAAATAAAGAGGTCTTCCAGACCTCTGCAATAAGTCCCGACCAATTTCGTGGAACGGAGCCAGCGGATTCCGTAAATGACAATGCTGTTTGCCGGCCGCTGCGGTTTATTCCGCAGCGAGCCCCACCGTATCTAAAAATTTAAAAAATTCAGTGACTGCGCCGCTTGAGCATGCGGTACACGGCCAGAAATATAATCGCACCGATAGTGGCAGTGACAATATCACCGAGGCCGACACCCGTGACCGGCCCGCCGATTCCCACCAGGGAACCCACCCAGCCGCCGATAAAGGCGCCGACAATGCCGATGACAATAGTGACAATCCAGCCGCCCGGGTCCGGACCGGGCATGATCCATTTCGCCAATACGCCAGCGATCAATCCGAGAATGATCCAGGAGAAAATACCCACGATGATGCTCCAGTCTACGACTTGTTAAACGTATAGCAAAATAATGCGCCGCTAGCGCACGAACAGTTCCCTAAATAGAAAATTTTTCTATCCCCGGCGAGAGATCTGCCGAAATACATTTCCCCCGTTGGCCCAGAGCTATTATTTATGAATAATTGCTATCACCCGTAATCAGCTAATTGCCTCTAACATGACGCTCAACGAACTGCGCTATATTGTGACCCTGGCCCAGGAACAGCACTTCGGCCGCGCCGCCGAGCGCTGCTTCGTCAGTCAGCCGACGCTATCGATCGCTGTTAAGAAATTGGAGACGGAACTGGGCGTGGCACTGTTTGAGCGTTCCAAAACCCGGGTACAGGCAACGCCGCTGGGAGAGCGCATCGTTTCCCAGGCGCAACTGGTACTGGAACAGGCAGCCGCCATCAAGGACATCGCCAGCGCCGGCAAGGATCAGCTGGCCAGCCCCCTGTCCGTGGGCGCCATTTTCACTATCGGCCCCTATCTGTTTCCGCACTTTATCCCACAACTGCAAAAACTGGCCCCGGATATGCCCCTCTACGTGGAAGAGGGCTACACTGCCACCCTGCGCCAGCAGCTGCGCAAGGGAGAACTGGACGCGATTATCATCGCACTGCCATTTACCGAGCCGGACGTGGTTACCCAGCCCCTCTACGACGAACCCTTCGTGGTACTGATGCCCGCCAACCATCCACTGGCGGCACAAGAGTTCATCACGCCGGAGCAACTGTCCCAGGACAATGTGCTACTGCTGGGCGAAGGTCACTGCTTCCGCGACCAGGTGCTGGAGGCCTGCCCGCAATTGCAACAGACCATGGAAAGGGAGGGCAACGGCCATATCCGCACCGCCGCCGACGGCAGTTCCCTGGAAACACTGCGCCACATGGTGGCCTCGGGCCTCGGTATCACGGTACTGCCCCTGTCTGCGGCCACGGCTTCCCAATACGCCAACGGTCTGCTGGAAACGCGCCCCTTTGCACCGCCCGCCCCGCAACGCACCGTGGCATTGGCGTGGCGCGCCAGCTTCCCGCGCCACCAGGCCATCGACAAATTGCGCGAGGCCATTAATCAGTGCCAGCTGCGCGACCAATAAATAACCTCGCGGAACTGCCGGTCACCGCGCTGCGGGGCGTGGGGGAGAAGTTCGCCCAGACACTGGCCAAGCTGCATATCGCCACGGTGCAGGATCTACTGTTTCACCTGCCACTGCGCTACCAGGACCGCACACGGGTAACGCCGATCGCAGCACTCGCCCCCGGTGTGGATGCGGTGATCGAGGGGGAAGTGCGCGCCGCCGACGTTGTCTTCGGTCGCCGCCGCAGCCTGATGGTCAAACTGCAGGATGGCAGCGGCACCATCTCTCTGCGTTATTTCCACTTCACTGCGGCACAGAAAAACCGCTTCGCCCGCGGCGTGCGCCTGCGCTGCTACGGCGAGGCGCGCCGGGGCGCCGCCGGGCTGGAACTCTACCACCCGGAAACGGAAATCATTGGCGCCGAAAGCCCGGACAGGCCGGACACCCTGACACCCATCTACCCCCTTACCGAGGGGGTGACGCAATTGCGCCTGCGCGGCCTGATACAACAGGCACTGACGATGCTGGAGCAGGCCGGTGTGGCCGAACTGCTGCCTGCGGAATTGCTGCCGGCACCCCTGCGCTACCCGTTGCGGCAAGCCCTGCAGTATCTGCACGCACCGCCAGCGGGAGCCGATCTGGCGCAGTTGGCGGAGGGGATACACCCCGCGCAACAGCGCCTGGCACTAGAAGAACTGCTGGCCCACCATCTCAGTCTGCTGGAATTGCGGCGCGAAAACGCCGAAGTCTCCGCTCCGCCGCTTCCCGCCAATGCCGCCCTGGAGCGGGACTTTCTCTCCCGGCTGCCCTTTACCCTCACCGGCGCCCAACAGCGGGTATGCGCGGAGATCGCCCGGGATCTGTCCCAAAACCGCCCGATGATGCGCCTGCTGCAGGGGGACGTGGGCGCCGGCAAGACCTTGGTGGCAGCCATGGCTGCACTGAAAGCCATCGGTGCCGGTGCGCAGGTGGCGGTGATGGCACCGACGGAAATACTCGCCGAACAGCACCGGCGCAATTTTGACGCTTGGCTTGCACCACTGAATATCCGCGTCGCTCAACTGACCGGCAGCCTCAAGGCCGCCGAGAGACGTACCCAGCTGGCCGCTATCGCATCTGGCGAAGCGCAGCTGGTGGTGGGTACACACGCTCTCTTCCAACCGGAAGTGGTGTTCCACAACCTGGCGCTGGTCATCATCGACGAACAGCACCGCTTCGGCGTCCGCCAACGCCTGGAGCTGCGCGAGAAGGGCGCCGCCAAAGGTGTCAGCGGGCGGCTGCAGCCACACCAATTGATCATGACGGCGACCCCCATTCCCCGCACCCTGGCCATGTCCGCCTTCGCCGATCTGGACTGCTCGGTGATCGACGAGCTGCCTCCGGGGCGACAGCCGATCAACACCGTTGCTATCTCCAACGAGCGCCGCGACCAAGTGGTGGAGCGGGTGCGGGCCGCAGTGGCAGAGGGCCGCCAGGCCTACTGGGTCTGCACCCTGATCGAGGAATCGGAAAGTCTGCAAGCCCAGGCGGCAGAATCCACCGCCAGCGAACTGTCCGAGGCCCTGGACGGTGTGCGCGTTGCCCTGGTGCACGGGCGCCTGAAGCCGGAGCAGAAGGAGAGGGTCATGGGCGCCTTCAAGGCCGGCGAAGTCGATCTCCTGGTGGCCACCACGGTGATCGAAGTGGGGGTGGATGTCCCCAATGCGAGCCTGATGATCATCGAGAATCCCGAGCGCCTGGGCCTGGCGCAACTGCACCAGCTGCGCGGGCGCGTTGGACGCGGCTCCATCGCCAGTCACTGCGTTCTGCTTTACGGCCCCCCGCTGTCGCAAAATGGCCGCGCGCGGCTGCAAGCGCTCCGGCAGCACAGCGACGGCTTTGCCATCGCCGAGGAGGATCTGCGCCTACGCGGCCCCGGCGAGATACTCGGCACACGGCAGACCGGCGAAATTCAGCACCGCATCGCGGATCTGCAGCGGGATGCGCACCTGCTGCCACAGGTGCAGCGTATTGCCGCCTCGCCACTGCTCACTGAAGACCTGCGCCGCCTGCTGATCCAGCGCTGGCTGCAAAACAAACCGCGCTTCGCCGAGGCGTAACCCCCCGGACAGCCGGCCCGAGACCAGAGCCAAGAAAACGGTCATGAATTTTTTTGCGCTGCGCCAATGCAAATGGCAGCCTCTCGACAGCATCGCGGCAAGCCCCAAAACATCGGCACTCAAACAACCGCAATGATGATGACAAATCTCAGGGAGAGTCTCGTGAATACACTACCTCTACGCAGGCTGCTGCAGGCGGGCCTGCTGTTTCTCGGACTAAACAGCGGCGCCCAGGCCCAAGGCTTTTTCGGTTTTGGCGGCGATGAGCAAACCCCCAGTCTGACATTGGCTCCGGCGCAAGTGGCCGTGGATATACCGACACCGGTGCAAGGCAACAACCTCGCGGTACTGCTGGCGCAGGCGGGCAGTGACAACAGTCTCAGCGCACTCAAAGAGGCCGCGGCACGGAAATTCAGCGACCTCTTGGAGCGCAAATGGCGAGACCGGCTGCAAGCGTTTTTCGCCGACGAAGAAGTGCCGCTGGTGCAGCGAGACGGCTTCCTCACCATGCAAAGCTACCTCAATGTCATCGTCAGCAAACAGTTGACTGACCTGAAACCCTCCGGCGATCGCGAGGTGGAATGGGGTTTGCTGGAGCTGTCGGGGGATTTTCACTACCAGCTGAAAAACACTAGCGGTGAGCTTTTGCACGAGGAGCTGCTAAAAATCGCCGATCTGCGTGTGCAGGAAAAATACCGTATAGAAACGCGCCGCGACGGCAGCAAGATCGAGGACACCACCGACGCCGCCATTGAGCGGGCGCTGGAAGAATTGGTAGACCGGCTGCAGGACCGCATCGAGGACAATATAGAGGCGGATCAGCTGCGCGAATGGGCCTCGCTCTAAAGGCGGGGTGTCGAGGCGCTTCTGATTAAGGAACCTCTGATTCATGCACACGGGAGCTGCAGTAGGCTTCCGGGCACTCCGTATGCTGCGGGCAACGCTTTCATCAGAGTTTTTTAAACGCGATCATTTACAACAGCGGGCGTCACAGAAGCCGAGAAGTGACGCATGAGTCAGCAAAATTTTTTGCCCTATCTCCCGGGGAATGGCAGCCTTACCGGGCTACTGAAGCCGTTTTGAAACGAATTCGGTTCGCCTCTAATAAAAAATAAAACTCAGGGAGAGTCCGATGATGAGAATAACTGCCCGCGCGCTGGCGCTGGTCGGCTTGCTGATTTTTTCCTTCTCCACTTCCGCTGCCGCACAAGGCGGATTGCTTAGCTTCGGCGGCGACAGCCGCAACCCCAGCCTCACTATCGCCCCCAGCGAAATCCAAATCGATATGCCCCTGCCCCCCATGGACAGTGCCGACCTGGCACTGCTGCTGGCTCAGGCGGGCAAGGGGGGCGGCCTCGCCTCGATGAAGGAAGCCGCCGTGCGCAAATACCGCCAGTACCTGGAGGGCGAGCTGGATTCCCGCTTGCGCGCTTTTTTCGTCGGCGAAGAGGTGCCCCTGGTGGACAAGGGGGGGCAGCTGTCCCTGCACAGTGCGCTGGATCTGGCCGTCATCAAGCATTTCAACAACCTGCAGAGCGAGAGTGGTTACGACCTGGAGCGGGGCACTGTGGAGTTGGAGGGCAGCGTCCACTATAGGGTGAAGGATCACTCGGGACGCCAGCTGCTCGAAGAAACGCTGGATATCAAAAGGCTCAAGATCCGCGAAAAATATCAGGTGCGAACGCCGAAAAACGGGGGCGCCGTCGAGGACACCACTGAGCAAGCCATTAAACAAGCACTGTCGCGTATGGCCAAAGAACTCGTCGACAAAATGGAAGACGAGCTGGAAGCCGATGAGCTGCGGGATCTGTTAACGGAGTAAGCGGGGGGCTCAAGCCCCCACCCGCTCAAGGCGTTGCCGCGTTGGCGACACTGTCGTAGTTACGGTTATTGAATGTCTCCACGGACAGAGCGCCTTCGCTCTTGGCAACGATGACACTCACCACCGCGTCACCGGTGATATTCACCGCCGTGCGCACCATATCCAGCAAGCGGTCAACCCCCATCACAAGGGCGATGCCCTCCAGCGGCAGACCCACCTGCTGCAATACCATCGCCAGCATAACCAGACCCACTCCGGGCACGCCCGCCGTGCCGATGGAGGCAAGGGTCGCGGTCAGTATCACCGTCAGGTAACCCGCCAGCCCTATCTCAATACCGTACATCTGCGCCATAAAGGCGGTGGCCACTCCCTGCATGATCGCCGTGCCATCCATATTGATGGTGGCGCCCAAAGGTACTGTGAAAGCCGCCACTTTGTTATCCACACCCAGGCGCTTCTCAACTGTGGACAGAGTCACCGGAATAGTGGCAGCAGAGGAAGCGGTGCTAAAAGCGAACACCTGTGCCGGACGCATCTTCTTGAACAGCTGCACCGGGTTGAGCCCGGACAGGCATTTCAGCAGCAGCGAGTAAACACCGAAAGCGTGCAGCAGCAAAGTAATCAGCACCACCAGAAAGTATTTGCCCAGCTCCCAGATAAACTCCACACCCAGCTCCGCAAACGTCTTGGCCAGCAGCGCGAAGACGCCGTAGGGCGCAAACACCATCAGCACTCCCACCATACGCAGGATGACTTCATTGAGGTCGTTAAAAAAACTGGCCACCCTCTGGCCCGGCTCACCACAGCGGGAAATGGCGTACCCCATCAGCAATGCGAATACAATAATCTGCAGCATATTGCCCTGGGCCATGGCAGCCACGGGGTTGGTGGGAAATATGTTCACCAGCACATCGGACAGCGGCGGTGACTCCTTGGGCTGAAAGGCGCCGCCCGGCGGCGCCACGTCCACGCCGACACCCGGCTGCACGATAAGCGCCATGCACAGCGCCAGCGTGATCGCCACCGCCGTGGTCAGCATATAGAGAAGCAGCGTCTTGCCAGCCAGCGGCCCCATACGGTGCCCCTCCGACAGGGCACAGGCACCACACACCAGTGACACCAGCACCAGCGGCACCACCATCAATTTGAGTGAAGCGATAAAGATACGACCGATCACATCGAACAGCCCCCCAGTCAGGTAGCTGTTGATAACGCCGGTGATACCGCTGCCTAGCAGCTGGCTGCTGTTGAGGAAGTTGAACAGCACACCGACGACAATGCCAGCGAGCATGGCAATCAGGATTCTGGCGGTGAGACCCATGGAAAACTCTCTTCGACTTATGGATTCAAATCGGCCGGGCACTATAACAAATGCTTGACGCAGCAGAGGAGGCGCCCCGCGCGGAATCGCCCGGCCCCGCGATCGCACAGCATACTCCTTTACGGTGTCCTGCGCAGGTAGCGACTGTCTGAGTAAATCGGTTCCCGACAGATGGGTCCCCCATTTACAATGCCCCTTTATTCGATGGCGGAGTTGCAGTTGTACCAATCTCCCTTTGAACCCAGCGGCGAGTGGCTCAACCGGCTACAGGAATCCCGGCACCGGCAACCGCCAGCGGCACTCTTGCCGTGGCTGCTGCACCCGGGCTCGCTTACCGCGGCACTCAGAGAGCTCGCGGACGGCGATTTCCATGTGCGCATTTTGAAGCAGCACTGGCAAAACCCGCGCATGGATGAGCGGCGCGAACTGGCACTGCGCGACCGCTGCCGCGCCCTGGTGCGTGAAGTACTGCTGTACGGCCGCGGCCAGCCCTGGGTCTATGCGCGCAGCGTGCTACCGGAATCCAGCCTGCGGGGCAGATCGCGCTACCTGCGCAACCTGGACAACCGACCGCTGGGAGAGCTGCTGTTCAGTGAAGCGGGTATCCGCCGCGGGCCCATTGCGCTCAACCGCTTGCACCGCAACCCGCGCTGTGACCTGCCCGAACTCGCCGGGGAAGGGGACAGTGCCTGGGGGCGCCGCTCCGCCTTCTGGCTGCGGGGCAAACCGCTGCTGGTAACCGAGGCCTTTCTCAGTGCCTTTCGCCCGCAGCGGGCACCGCTGGCGCGCGCCGAAGTCTCTGCCGAACAAACAGGGGGCTAAAGTGATCAGTCAACAGATATCCAAGCACTGGCCCGCTGCCTTGCCCTACTGGCAGCTGGCGCGTCTCGACAGACCCATCGGCACACTGCTGCTGCTGTGGCCAACCTGGTGGGCCCTGTGGCTGGCCGCCGGTGGCTGGCCCGGCCTGCATTTGTTTGCCGTATTCACTCTCGGTGTTGTGCTGATGCGCGCCGCCGGTTGTGCCGTCAACGACTATGCCGACCGCCATATCGACGGCCACGTGAAACGCACCGCCGGGCGGCCGTTGGCGGAGGGGCGTGTATCCCCGCGCGGCGCTCTGGGACTCTTTGCCGCGCTCAGCCTGACCGCCTTCGCCCTGGTACTCACCACCAACCGACCAACCATATTGTTGTCCCTGGCGGCACTGGCGCTGGCTTTCGGCTACCCCTTCGCAAAACGTTACACACACTTACCGCAAGTGGTGCTGGGCGCCGCCTTCAGCATGGGGATTCCCATGGCCTTTACCGCCGTTCGCGGAGAACTGCCGACCGCAGCCTGGCTGATATTCACAGCCAATGTGCTGTGGACCGTCGCTTACGACACCTTCTACGCCATGGTGGACCGCGACGATGACCTCAAGATCGGAGTCAAATCCACCGCTGTACTCTTCGGTGACCTGGACAGGGTGATGACCGCTGCCCTGCAGTGCCTGTCGCTCTTTGCCCTACTGCTGGTTGGCGGGCGCTTCGAACTGGGCACTGCCTATTACCTCGGGCTGGCGATCGCCGCGATGCTCTCCATCTATCAGCAGTGGCTGGTGCGCGACCGCGAAAGGGAAGCCTGCTTCCGCGCCTTCCTCAACAACAACTGGGTTGGCGGCGCGATATTTGCCGGAATTTTCGTCCATTTCCTTCTGGTTTAGCGTCTAACCACCAACGCGGTTGCGGACCCGTCATATATTTGTAACCAAAATGCCGTTAAATCCTCGGCTATCAATGGAAAAAACAGATTCAAAAGCGGGCGCGACAGGCAGATGCAAAGCAAGAAGATCCTGATAGTCGACGACGAAGCCGCCGTACGCGATATGCTGCGGGTGGCGCTGGAGATGGCGGACTACCGAGTCATCGAAGCGGAGAACGTCCAGGAAGCACACGCGCTGGTCATCGACGAGAAGCCCGACCTAATTCTTCTGGATTGGATGCTGCCGGATGTCTCCGGCGTTGAACTGGCGCGCCGCCTCAAACGCGACGAGCTCACCGCGGCACTGCCGATCATTATGCTCACCGCCAAGGGCGAAGAGGACCATAAGGTCAAAGGCCTTGAAACCGGCGCCGACGACTACATCACCAAACCCTTCTCACCACGGGAACTGGTCGCGCGCCTGAAGGCAGTTCTGCGTCGCGCCGGCCCCACAGAGCCAGAAGAGCCGCTAACCGCCGGTGGTCTGGTGTTAGACCCTATCAGTCACAGAGTCACCATCAACGGCCAAGCGGTGGACATGGGCCCCACCGAGTTCCGCCTGCTGACCTTTTTCCTTTCTCATCAGGAACGCGCTTACACCCGCACTCAATTGCTGGATCACGTCTGGGGCGGCAATGTGTACGTTGAGGAACGCACCGTCGATGTGCACATCCGCCGACTGCGCAAGGCCCTGGCCCTGGACGGTCACGACCGCTACATACAAACGGTGCGCGGCACCGGTTACCGCTTTTCTGTGCAAACCGCGGAAAAAGTGTAAGATTCCGCGCAAACCCGCACCCCCCAACCAGGCGCGGCGCCGGTGGCCAGATTGCCGCACCGCGGCCGCCAGACATAACGGCACTTCTATGCTGGATCGCAGTATTGGCGAGTTTTCACGCTTTATCACCATCGCCCTCGGCTGCACCATCTTCGGCGTTGCCAGCGGACAATGGCTGTTATCCATCACCCTGGGACTGGCGGTCTATCTCAGCTGGGTATTGTGGCAATACCGGCGTTTCTACCGCTGGCTGATCAACGGCCGCCGCGGTCCGGCACCTACCGCGTTTGGCATCTGGGGCGAAATCTCCGACGACTTCTACCGCATACAACGCCGCCACCGGCGCGAGAAGCAAAAGCTGCACGCCATGCTGCGTCGGGTACAGGACAGCACCAGCGCATTGCGAGAGGGGATAGTGGCACTGGAGGATGACGGCAACTTGGCCTGGTGGAATCCGGCTGCGGGTGACCTGTTGGGCCTGCAACCCGGCGACGCAGGCCAGCCGCTGGTGAATTTCGTGCGCGACCCCGGCTTCGTCAACTATCTGCAGCAGGGCACCGAGGGCGCGCACGAACCACTGACAATGCCCGCACCGGGTGACGATACACGCATTCTACAGCTCGAAGTCACCCACTATGGCCAGGACGAAGCACTGGTGATCGTCCGCGACATCACGCGCCTGCACAAACTGGAGCAGATGCGCCGCGACTTTGTCGCCAATGTATCCCACGAACTGCGCACTCCCCTGACCGTGATCGCCGGCTATCTGGAGACGCTCGAGGCCAGCGGCCAGGCGCCACAGGGCTGGCAGAGGCCCCTGACACAGATGCGAGAGCAGACAGCGCGTATGACCTCTCTGGTGAATGACCTGCTGTTACTCGCGCGGCTGGAAACCTCCGAACGCGACAGCGGCCGCGAGCGAGTGGCTGTGGGTGAATTGATTGGCAGGGTGGCGCGGGAGGCGCGCAGCTTCAGTGGTGGCCGCCACGAAATCAGCGTGGACTGCCAGGGGGATACCACCATTACCGGCGACGCCAATGAGCTGCACAGCGCCTTCGCCAACCTGGCCCTGAACGCGGTGAAGTACAGCCCGGACGGCGGCCCCATTCAGCTGCGCTGGCGGGTAGATGAAAATGGCGGGCATTTCTCGGTCACCGACAGCGGCATCGGCATAGATCCCATTCACATCCCGCGCCTCACCGAGCGTTTCTATCGCGTGGACGCGGGCCGCTCCCGCGAAAGCGGAGGCACAGGCCTCGGCCTCGCCATCGTCAAACACGTCCTGCTGCGCCACAGCGCGGAGTTATCCATCAGTAGTGTGCCGGGTCGCGGCAGTACCTTCACTCTGCACTTTCCCGCACAGAAGCTGGAATCAACGACTTCCACGTGAGCAGGCGAAAACAGGCTGGGGTTCCCGGGGACTACGCCAGTTCCTGCAGCGCCACTTCCTCACCGTCTTTTCGGTAGGTGACCGTCTCTCCTTCACCGACGGCGGTGCACTGTCGATGCAGAGTCACATGATGCAGCTGGCGGTCGGCGTCGCGCAGCAGCAGGTGCTCACGGCCCTCGTCGTCTACAGGCAGGGTGCCGGCGGAAATCAGTGCATCGCGCAGGGCGCGCAGGCGCGGCATATCGCGGTAGCGATCCAAGTCATTGGAAAGGCGCTTTTTCATGCGCTCACTCTCGTGCAACGCGGCGGCCGTCTCGCGGTACTTTGCGAAAAAAAAGACTGCTGCAATCGCGAAAACAATCACGACACTGGTTTCAAACCATTCGGGCATATCTGCTCCCTCTTTGTGTGGCGCCAGACCAGTTGCTGGCCGTCGGCTTACGGTTCATCGCGGGTGAAAACCCAATCGTTGCCTTTCGACATAGCGGCGTTGAATCGGTAGCCGGCGACATCGAAGGCTTTCAGTTCCTCCGCCTTTTTCACCCGGTGGTCGATGGCCCAGCGGCTCATCATGCCGCGAGCTTTCTTGGCGAAAAAGCTGATCATCTTGTACTGGCCGTTCTTCAAGTCCTTAAAGTGTGGCGTGATCACTTCCGCATCCAACACCTTTGGCCGCACCGCCTTGAAGTACTCATTGGAAGCCAGGTTGACCAGCTCCCGGCTCTTGAGGCTTTGCAATTGCCGGTTCAATGCCTCGGTGATCGCATCGCCCCAGAACTCATACAGGTTTTTGCCGCGAGCATTTTCAAACTTGGTACCCATTTCCAGCCGGTAGGCCTGCATCAGATCCAGTGGGCGCAGCAGGCCATAGAGACCGGAGAGGATGCGCAGGTGCTTCTGCGCATAGTTGAAGTCCCGCTTGTTCATGGTCTCCGCCGCCAACCCGGTGTAGACGTCGCCCTTGAAAGCGAGCAGGGCGGGGCGGGCGTTATCGTCGCTAAAGGGGCGCTCCCACTGCTGGAAGCGGTCGTAGTTCAGTACGCCCAGTTTGTCGGAGATTTTCATCAGCGCAGAAATCTGCTGGGGGCTCAGCTCGCGCAGCTCCTCGATCAACGCCGCGGATTCCTCCAGAAACTCCGGCTGGCTGGTATCGAGAGCCGGTATATCGCTCTCGTAATCGAGCGTCTTGGCCGGGGAGATGACAATTAACATCGGATTCCTTGTGTGCCGCATGCGCCGAGCCCCAGCTCGGCAATTTTTTCAATGGATTCTTTAGCCGCGCTGGGGCCCGGCCTCGCGCTCATTCCGGCTTGAGAATATCCTGCCACCAGTTAAGCGGTGTCTGGCCGTCTTGCGGATCGTAGACGTTGCCGTAATACCAGACGCTGTTGGCGCCGTCACAGGCACCGTTGAGTATTTTTTCTATTTTGTCAAAACCGCAACTGACGTGGATCGAGTAGACCAGCAGGCGCGGGCTCTCCATATCCAACTCTCCGCCGAGCTTTTCCAGCTGTGGTGTCAACTTGTCCGAGAGTGCCACACTGTCGCCGCGGCAGAAGACCCGAATCGCCAGGTTGCCGGAGCGCCTGACCAACTCGAACTGGCGAGTGTCTTTGTTGACCTTGACTGTATCGCCGCTGGCGATGCCCTTAACGAAAGCCGGCGAGCGCACCAGTTGACAGCTATTGTCTTCATTCACCCGCACCTGCAGCCGCTCCACTACCGGTTCGCCATCGGGGCCCGTGCCGGCAAATAATTCGATGACCTGCAGTGCTGTCATAACTTCTCCCCCCAAACGCAACATCGGTTGGGTATCAGTGTTGTGTAAAATGGCTGACTAAAACCAAGCATTATACAGGGAGGAAGCGATGATCTCGCGTATACCCAAATTCACCGCAGCCGCCGTGGCCCTGTTGCTGCTGGCCGGCTGCGCGGTCAACCCGGTTACCGGCAAGAAAGAACTGTCACTGCTGTCGACGAGCCAGGAGCTGGCTCTGGGGGAGCAGCAGTATCCGATCAATCAGCAGCAACAGGGTGGTCAGTACAATGTCGACCCGTCACTGCAAGAGTATGTCAACCAAGTGGGTCAGAAGCTGGCAAAGGTATCGGACCAGCCGCAGCTTCCCTACGAGTTCGTGGTATTGAACAACTCAGTGCCCAACGCCTGGGCCCTGCCCGGCGGCAAGATTGCGGTGAACCGGGGCCTCCTGGTGCTGCTTGAGGATGAGGCGGAACTGGCTGCGGTATTGGGCCACGAAATCGTTCACGCCGCCGCCCGCCACTCCGCCGCCGCCATGTCGCAGCAAACGCTGCTGAATGCCGGACTGGCGGTGCTGGGTGCAGCCACACAAGAATCTGCCTACGGTGATCTGATTGCGCTCGGCGGCCAATTGGGGGGCTCCGCTTATATCGCCCGCTATAGCCGCAGCAACGAGTCCGAGGCAGACCAGTACGGTATGAAGTACATGGCCGCCGCCGGCTACGATCCCCAGGGGGCAGTGCGCCTGCAGCGCAAGTTTGTCGAACTGTCCAAGGGTAAACAGGCAAGCGGCCTGGAAGCGCTCTTTGCCAGTCACCCTCCATCCCAAGCGCGTGTCAACGCAAACATCGAACACGCCAAGCAGTTGCCCTCCGGGGGTGTCACCAACCGCGCCGCCTACCAAAAGGCAATAGCCTCGCTAAAACGCGATGCCGATGCCTATCAGAAATACGACGAGGCTCTGGCAGCCGTTAACAACAAGCAGTACAGTCAGGCCCTGAGCCTGGTGCGTCAGGCGCAGCAGAAACAGCCAAAGGAAGCAGCCTTCTATGCCCTGGAAGGCGATCTGCTCGCCCGCAATAAGCAGTACCGCGAGGCCCACAGCGCCTATGACGCCGCGGTGCAAAAAAATCCCGCGCTCTTCTCCCACTGGCTCAAGCGCGGCATTATCAGCGCGCAGCTGAACGACTACAGCGCGGCAGAGCGGGACTTGAACCGCTCTCTAAATTATCTGGAGACTCCCTACGCGCACTACTATTTGGGGCAGGTGTACGAAAAGCAGGGGCAGGTGCAAAACGCCTACAACCACTACCAGACAGCGGCCAGTGCCGGCGGTGATATCGGCAGCAGAGCGCAGGCGCGCATGCAGGCGCTGAGCGGCCAGTGATAATCTTTGCCAATAAAAAAGGCCGCGCAGTGCGGCCTTTTTTATTGCTTCAGAAACTGGTTATCAGAGCTGAACCGTTACGCCCAGCAGAAAAGTATCAACATCCGTATCGCTATTAGTGGTGTAGGCTATATTGCCGGCGATATTGCGGTTGAAGAAGTGGGAAACACCCAAGCCCAGAGTCTCTTCCTTGTTGTAATTGGCAAAGATAGATGTTGCCTTACTGAAATAGTATTCGGTACCAACGAGCCAAATATCCTCAAAATCATCGTTGGCGGTGTAACTGGCATTGGCGGTAAACCAGGTCTCACCACCTAACTCTTTGAAGAACTTGGAAGACAGGGTGCGGCTGTCAAAATTGTCATCAGTGGAGAAGCTGAAGCCAATGTAGTCGTTGCCACTCAGCTGGTGGTTGTAACTTGCATTAACAAAGTAGTCCGCGTCGCGGTCTTCCCATTTTTCACTCTCAAGACTCAGCAGGAAATTTGGGGAAAACAGATATCCGACGGAAGCCCTATAGCGATTGTCCCCCTCGAAATCCGCAACACTTCCGCCAACGACCAAGCCGTTGGCCGCAAAGTACTCACCCCCTACTGCCAGTATATCGGCATCACCGTCATAATCCTGGTAGCTGTAGCCAGCAAATAGGTTGCTTGTTTTGTTGATATATTCAAACTCTTTCAGCGGCCCCATCGTCTCCTTGGGGGCAAAGAAATAAGTAGTACCGATATCAAATTGATCGACATCTCCAAAAGATTTTTCAGCCTCTGAATAATTCGCCTCCGAGATAGAAGTGTATTCCTCCGCAGAAACGGTGGCGGAGCAAATCATCAAAGGCAGGGCGAGATACTTAAACTTCATTCCAGTTTCCTTGTTTAAATTTCCAACCAGGAGCTGAGGACTATAGTGATGATGCCTGAACAGTATATGAACCGGGGGATGAGTCTTATTTTTTCCGCGACTCGGCCGCTGGTCTCACCACCCATTGAGGTTCCTCAAATTCACCGATTGGACGCACTTCAACAAAAGGGGCAGCGCTGCGGATAATTTCATCGATCTCGGCGTCGTGCTGTGTCTCCATAGCATCTCGATGTGCCTTGCTCTCCCAGCTGGCAATGGCAATCAGGGTACTGGGATCACCGATTTTTCGATGCAGTTCGGTACCGCGCGCACCGGGAGCCCGTTGTATCAGTTCAGAAGCGCGCACCCAGATATCGGCGTACTCCTCAGCGGTATGGCCTTCTTTAATGCGAACCTCGAAGATGTACTTCATTGGCAATCTCTCCCTGTTTGTCGCCAAAAAAAATGGCCGCTTAGTGCAGCCATTTTTATCGTATGCATGGGGGATTTCCCACAGGAAAACGTCATTTCGTTTTCAGTTTGTCTTCGTGGCCATGACGAATATCGGCGCCCTCGACCAAATAGACCACCTGCTCGCAGATATTCTTGGCGTGGTCACCGATACGCTCCAGGGAACGCAGGATCCAGAGAACGTTGATCACGCGGGAAATACTGCGCGGGTCTTCCATCATGTAAGTGATCAACTCGCGCACTGCGGTACGATAGTCCATATCCACCTTTTCATCCTCTGTCAGGGTGCGCATCGCCGCGATCACATCGAAACGGGTATAAGCATCCAGGGCGTCGTTGAGCATTTTGCGCACGGCGTTGGCGATATGGCGGATTTCCGTGTAACCGCGCGGTGAAGAGCCTTCGTCGGTCAACGCTATGGCCATTTTGGCAACCTTACTGGCCTCGTCGCCAATGCGCTCCAAGTCGCGGGCAATACGGGTCACCGACATGACCATGCGCAGGTCGGAGGCGGCGGGCTGGCGCTTGGCAATAATCAGGGTGGCGTGTTCATCCAAGGCCATCTCGCGCTTGTCGATTTCTTCTTCAGCACGCAGCACCTTTTCCGCCAGCTCGCTGTCGGCGTTGGAAAGTGCATCTACCGCATCGGCTACCTGGCGGGCGACGAGGCCGCCCATTTCCAGCATCTCGGTCTTGATGCTCTCCAGGTCTTCGTTGAATTGACGGGAGATGTGTTGGTCGAAATGCATTTCCATAATCTTTTCTCTGCGCAGGCACCTCAGCCGAAGCGGCCGGTGATGTATGCCTCGGTCAGTTCGTGTTGTGGGTTGGTGAATACTGTCTCGGTATCGTTGACCTCCACCAGGCGTCCCAGATGGAAGTAAGCGGTGCGCTGGCTGACCCGCGCGGCCTGCTGCATGGAGTGGGTTACTATGGCAATCGTGTAATTCTCACGCAACTCGTTGATCAGCTCCTCGATGCGCGCGGTGGCAATAGGGTCCAGAGCCGAGCAGGGCTCGTCCATCAGAATCACCTCGGGGCTTACAGCAATGGCGCGGGCGATACACAGGCGCTGCTGCTGGCCGCCGGAAAGGCCGGTGCCGGGCTGGTCGAGACGATCCTTTACTTCATTCCACAGGCCCGCGCGGCGCAGGCTGTTTTCGACGATTTCATCCAACTCCGCCCGGCGCCGGGCGATGCCGTGAATCTTGGGGCCATAGGCGACGTTTTCATAAATGGACTTGGGAAAGGGGTTGGGTTTCTGAAACACCATGCCCACCCGCGCGCGCAGGGGCACCACATCTACCTTCTGGCCGTAGATAGGCTCTCCGTCCAAGGTCAGTTCTCCCTCGACACGGCAATCCTCGATGGTATCGTTCATGCGGTTCAGACAGCGCAGAAATGTAGATTTGCCGCAGCCCGAGGGGCCGATCATGGCCACAACTTCGTTGCAGCCGATATCCAGACTGATATCGTGTATCGCCTGAGTTTCGCCATAAAAGACATTGACATTGCGCATCCGCATCTTGGCATCGTCGCAAAAGGGTTTGCCGACGGTTTTACTGGTGTTGGTGTCCACAGCTTCTCTTTCCGCCGATTCCGGTTGGGACGCCGCTGTCTGAC
Organism: Microbulbifer thermotolerans; assembly: GCF_001617625.1. NCBI lineage: Bacteria > Pseudomonadati > Pseudomonadota > Gammaproteobacteria > Cellvibrionales > Microbulbiferaceae > Microbulbifer > Microbulbifer thermotolerans. Next base: position 3,851,663 of record NZ_CP014864.1, read on the forward strand.
CGGCGGCATCCAGGGTCATGGTATCCATAAATCTTCCCTTTATCTTAGCGCCGGCCGCTACCAGCGGCGCTCGAGTTTCTTGCGCAGCAGTACCGCTGCGGTGTTCATTGCGATCAGGAAACTGAGCAGCACCATGATCGCCGCGGAAGTGCGCTCCACAAAGGCGCGCTCGGGGCTGTCCGCCCAGAGAAAAATCTGTACCGGCAGCACAGTGGCGGGGTCGGTAATGCCAGTGGGCACGTCGACGATAAAGGCCACCATGCCGATCATTAACAGCGGCGCCGTCTCACCCAGCGCCTGGGCCATGCCGATGATGGCACCGGTGAGCATCCCCGGCATTGCCAGCGGCAACACGTGGTGGAATATGGTCTGCATGCGGGAGGCACCCAGCCCCAGTGCCGCTTCGCGGATCGAGGGCGGTACAGCTTTGAGCGCCGCGCGGCTGGAGATAATAATGGTGGGCAGGGTCATCAAGGTCAGCACCAAACCGCCCACCAGCGGCGCCGAACGCGGCAGCTCGAAGAAGTTAATAAAAATCGCCAGTCCCAGCAGGCCAAAGACGATAGACGGCACCGCGGCGAGGTTGTTGATATTTACCTCGATCAAGTCCGTCCACTTGTTCTTAGGCGCATACTCTTCCAGGTATATGGCGGCCGCCACGCCAATCGGGAAGGACAGCACCAGTGTCACTAGCAAGGTGAAAAAGGAACCCAGCAACGCGGCGCGGATGCCCGCCTGTTCCGGTTCGCGGGAATCTCCCTGGGTGAAAAAGGTGGTATTAAAACGCTTCTTCAGCTCGCCGCTGTCGATCAGCTGTTGTATCCACTCGGCCTTTTGATCCGACGTGCGACCGCGAAATCCCTCCTTGGAGTCGGAAAGGCTTTTCACGAAAGTATCCACATCGTCGTCGGCCGTCAGCCAGACGGTCTGTGTCTTACCCAGCAGCTCTGGGTCGGATTGCAACCGCTTGCGCAGTGTAAAGGGGGCGCCGGAGGATACCAAGCTGTAGAGTTCGCGCTTCTCGCTGCGACTCTGCACCTTGGGGAAACGCTCGCGCAACGCCTCGCGGATCACCCCGGTAAAGTTGGCCCAGGTCAGGCTCTCCTCGTCCACCTTGTCGATGCCGAGCACAAGCGGATCGTAGGTCACCTCCAGCTGTATGGCGCTCTGCACAAAAGCGCCGCTGCCTTTGCTGATGATATCAGTGAAAAGCACCAGCACGGCGAGTATGCCAAAGGCGACACTGGCAATGCCCAGACCGCGAAACACTTTTTCCTTGCGGTGGCGACTGGCGAGGTGCTGTTCGATGCGCTGGCGCACCTGCTCCTGAGTCAAATTCCGGTTTGTATCAGTCATATTGTTCCCGATATTTTTTCACCACATGCAGGGCAACAAAGTTCAGCATCAAAGTGGAAATGAACAGCATCAAGCCCAGGGCAAATGCGGCCAGGGTTTTGGGACTGTCGAACTCCTGGTCGCCCACCAGCAGAGTAACAATCTGCACCGTTACGGTGGTTACGGATTCCAGTGGGTTGGCGGTCAGATTGGCGGTCAAGCCCGCGGCCATCACCACAATCATGGTTTCGCCGATCGCGCGGGACACCGCCAGCAATACCCCGCCGACGATGCCGGGCAACGCCGCCGGAATCACTACCTTGCGCACCGTCTCCGAGCGGGTGGAACCCAGGCCCAGGGCGCCGTCGCGCAGAGACTGGGGCACGGCGTTGATGACATCATCGGACAGGGAAGAGACAAACGGAATAATCATCACCCCCATAACCAGCCCCGCGGCCAGCGCACTTTCGCTGGAGGCCTGCAGCCCCAGGCTGGCCGCCAGATCACGCACAAAGGGTGCCACCGTCAGGGCGGCGAAAAAGCCGTAAACCACCGTGGGCACGCCAGCGAGAATTTCCAACACCGGCTTGGCCAGGGCACGCACCCGCTTGCTGGCGTACTCAGCCAAGTAGATGGCGGACATCAATCCCACCGGCACAGCCACGAACATGGCGATCACAGAGACCATCAGCGTACCCGTGATCAGCGGCACGGCACCGAAGGCGCCACTGGATCCCACCTGGTCGGCGCGCAGAGCCATCTGCGGACTCCAGTGCAGGCCGAAAAGAAATTCCGTCAGCGGCACTGTCTGGAAAAAGCGCAGGGATTCAAAGAGCACTGACAACAATATGCCGACCGTTGTGAAAATTGCCGCGCAGGCGCAGGTGAGCAGCACCCAGCGCAATACTTGTTCCACCTTTTCGCGCGCACGCAATTCGGGAGAGAAGCGCAATAGCGCGAAGGCGCCGAGCCCCACCGCCAGAATCAGACTCAGGGCCGCCTGCAGGTTGCGCGAACCAGTGCGCAGGCGATTCAATTGCAAAGCGGCTTCCTGCAACTGTGGCGCGGCGTCGCCGATCAGGCGGCCGGAGGCCAGGTTTTGAATCTGCGCATAAAGCAGGTTCTGCCCGGCGATTGTGTCCGGCTTATCGGCGATACGGTCCATGACCAGTGCGCGGATAATGGCGTCATCGAAAATCAGCCAAGTACCCAGCAGCAGCAGCGCCGGAAGCCCACACCAGAGCGCAGTGTAGGAACCGTAATAACCGGGCAACGCGGCCAGCTTGCGCAGACCACCGCGCTTATGCGCGACCGTCAGCGCGCGGCTGATACCGGCACCGTAGGCCACCAGTATCAACAGCAACAGCAGGGCGAACAGGGTGGATGTTTGCATTGGTCCATTCAACTTAAAAATTTGCCGGCATTATCCGGGCTTTTTGTTGCGGTTGCATGGAATTCAGAAAAAACAAAACCAGGCCCCCTGGGCCTGGCCGGTAGTTCCATTTACCTACTGCTTTTCCGAGCCTTAGTTTTCCGACAGATCCGTCAGCACATTCAGCTCGCGTACATCGGCGGCGACCTGACGACGCTTGGCGGTGGGCAGTGAAATCATGCCCTTGTCAGCCAGGTAACCATCCTCGCCCCAGGCGCGCTCACTGGTGAACTCCGCCAGGAATGGCTTAATGCCGGGAATCACATCGGCGTGTGCCTTCTTCACATAGATAAATAGTGGGCGGGAAATCGGATAGCTCTGATCGGCAATGGACTCAAAGGTCGGCGCCTTGCCCTCGATTACTGTGCCCTGTACTTTGTCCGAGTTCTGATCCAGGAAGCTGAAACCGAATACACCTAAAGCATCCGGGTTGGCCACCAGCTTGTTTACGATCAGGTTGTCGTTTTCGCCGGCCTCGATATACGCACCGTCTTCACGCACTGTGTGGCAGATCGCTTTGTAGGTGTTTTTATCGGTCTTTTTCTTGGCCGCAATCCAAGCGAAAGATTTACAGCCCCCCTCCAATCCCAGCTCCGCAAAGGCGTCGCGGGTTCCGGAAGTCGGGGGCGGCCCCAGCACTTCTATGCGGGTATTGGGCAGGGCCGGATTCACGTCCTTCCATGTCTTATAGGGGTTGGGAACCAGGGTCTCGGAACCGTCCGGGTTGGGCACTTCTTTGGCCAGGGCCAGAAAAATTTCCTTGCGGGACAACTTGAAAGACGCTGCACTTTTAGCGTTCGCCAGGACGATTCCGTCGAATCCGATCTGTATTTCCACCACCTCGACACCATTGCTGTGACACATATCCAATTCGGACTGCTTGATGCGGCGGGACGCCCCCGTAATGTCGGCGGTATTTTCACCCACCCCCTGGCAAAACAACTTCATGCCGCCACCAGTGCCGGTGGACTCCACCACTGGTGTCTTGAACTTGGTCGCACGGCTGAAACGTTCGGCCACGGTGGTTGTAAAAGGGTATACCGTAGATGAGCCTACGATACTGATGTGGTCGCGGGCGGCCATGGCCATCTGAGATGCGGCGATGGTCACTGCCGCCAGGGTAGAGGCCAAAATGCGCTTGTTCATGCTGACTCCAATGTGTGTTTTCAGTTCTTGCAGCGATGCTAGGAATAACGGGTGATGATTCTATGAATGGAAGATGACAAAAAGGTTACAGCTGGTCATCCCGCCCGGTTGGCACACAAACCGCCTAAAGGTTAGGCTTCGGGTCAAAGAATAAAATGCGTTGAGAGAGTTCCCCATGTCCCTCTTGCTCCGGGGCGCACGCGCCCTAGACCGGCTGGCCAGCGGCGCTGGTCAACTGCTCGGCTGGTTCACCCTGGCGATGGCACTGCTGCAAAGTGCCGTGGTGATTTTGCGTTATGTATTTCACGGCGGATCAGTGGCCCTGCAAGACGCCGTTATCTATCTGCACGGCTCAGCCTTTATGCTGGGACTGGCCTACGCATTGCACGCTGGCGCCCATGTGCGCGTGGATGTTTTCTACCGCCGCATGGGGCCGCGGGGAAAAGCCTGGGTCAATGCGGTCGGCACTCTGGTGTTTCTACTGCCCCTGTGTGCCTTTATCTGTGTGGGCAGTTGGCAGTTCGCGGCCAATAGCTGGGCGGTGTTGGAATCCAGTTCCAGCGCCGGCGGTCTGCCCGGAGTCTTCCTCTTGAAAAGCCTGATCCCGCTCTCGGCCCTGACCCTGGCTCTCGCCGGCTTGGCGGAATTCGCTCGCGCCCTGACACAGTTGATGCACGAGACCACGAGCACCAATCCCCCTCCGGCACCCGCGTCAATACCCAGCCACAACATAGAGGAGGCCAGCGCGTGACGGAGTTGATACCGCTGTTAATGTTCGCCGCCGTCTGCGGGGCACTGATGTTCGGCTACCCGGTGGCTTTTACCCTCGGTGGCACCGCGCTTGCGGCCGCCGGCCTGGGCATTGTGTTCGGCATATTCAATCCCGAATTGCTGCGCGCCTTTCCCGACCGCCTCTACGGCATCATGCAGAACGGCACCCTGATGGCGGTGCCGCTGTTTGTACTGATGGGGGTAATGCTGGAGCGGGCGCGTATTGCGGAGGATTTGTTGGTCAACCTCGCCAAAGTGTTTGCGCGACTGCCGGCCGGCATGGCGGTATCGGTGGTGGTAGTCGGCGCCCTATTGGCCGCCAGCACCGGTATTGTGGGCGCCACGGTGGTGACCATGGGGCTGATGTCCCTACCCACCATGTTGCGCAATGGCTACCCGGCAGGACTCGCCACCGGCACCATCTGCGCCACCGGCACTTTAGGGCAAATCATCCCGCCATCCATTGCCCTAGTGCTGCTGGGCGATACTCTCTCCAACGCCTACCAGCAAGCACAATTGTCGGCGGGGATTTTCAATCCACAGCCGGTTAGTGTCGGCGATCTGTTTATCGGCGCTATAGTGCCCGGGCTGCTGCTGGTGGCCGCTTATATCGTCTACCTGTTGTTCGTCGCCCGGCGAGAACCGGTTGTAGCGCCAGCGGGTGAAAGTGAATCCGTAGATCTGACACATACACTGAAGAGTCTGCTGCCGCCCATCGTACTGATGCTGCTGGTATTGGGCTCTATTATCAGCGGCGCCGCCACGCCCACTGAGGCGGCCGCTGTCGGCGCACTGGGCGCTGGAATTCTTGCCTGGAGCCGCGGTGCCTTGAGCTGGAATCGCGCTGGCGAAGTAGGGCGCAATACTCTGCAGGTGAGCGCCATGGTGTTCGCGATACTGATCGGCGCATCGCTGTTTTCACTGGTGTTCCGCGGCTACGATGGCGAGGAGTTGGTGACCGGCATCTTCAACAGTCTGCCCGGCGGTGTTGTGGGCGCGACGCTGCTGGTCATGGTGGTGATCTTCCTGCTCGGATTTATCCTCGACTTTATCGAGATCACTTTCGTGGTGGTGCCCATCGTCGGCCCGGTATTGTTAGCCATGGGCGTGGACCCGGTGTGGCTGGGCATTATGATTGCCATCAACCTGCAAACTTCCTTTCTGACCCCACCTTTCGGCTTCGCGCTTTTCTACCTCCGTGGCGTGGCGCCGGAGGAAGTGGCCACCGGCGCCATCTACCGGGGAGTAGTGCCATTTATCGCCATACAGCTGCTGCTGCTCTGCGCCCTCGCCTTGTGGCCGGAACTGGCTACTTGGCTGCCGGGACGCTTGTCTTAGGGAGGCTTTGATTCATTCGTGGAAGGATTTGGTTGGTTTCGGGGCGCTTCGGGGTACTTTTTTAGTCGCGCGATTCTTCAAATAAGGCGGATTTTTCTCCACAGACAGTTGTCTATTTGCTGTCCACTTTGTGCTAGAATGCGCCACCCGCAATGCCGCGGAAGCCTATAAGTCTAACAATTCGTGAGCAGTCGATGTCCGCACTCGATGAAAACCCACAGCCCACAGGCACCCTGACGCTGCAGACCCAAGCTATGCCCCGGGACACCAACCCGCAGGGCGACGTATTTGCCGGTTGGCTGATGTCTCAAATGGACACCGCCGGCGCCATTCTGGCCCAGAGTATTGCTCGTGGTCGTGTAACCACCGTCGCTGTAGGTAGCATGGTATTTCTGCGCCCGGTACCTGTGGGCTCCACCGTCAGCTGCTATGCCGAAGCCCTGGAAGTGGGCCGCTCTTCAATACGCACCATGGTGGAAGTCTGGCTGACCCGGGTGGATTCCGGCGAGCAGGTAAAGGTCACCGAGGGCGAGTTTGTCTTTGTCGCCATCGACGACCACGGGCGCACCCGGCCGCTGCCGCAGCGCTAAGTAGAGTGATAAATCTGACAAAAAACAGCAGAAGCTGAACCTGATTTCAGAGGCGATATTTCACCCAATTTCTGCCTGGAAACCTCAAGGAAGTGAAAGATGGCTATTACCGCACTATGCATTGCTTTTTTTTCCACAGTCACCTTTTATGCAGGCATGGCCCTTGCGCGGAGAATCCGCAATAAGTGGTATGCGATCCTTGTGAGGTTGGGAAGTTTCCTTTTAGGTTTTATTGTCTTAGGAATAGCTGCATTTCTACTAGACGTGCATCCGCTGGTTGCTGAGTTGGCGGGTCGGTATTTCTTTTATATGCTTCTGGCCGGAGCCTTGGTCTATAAGTTGCTGCTGGTGAAGTTTATTCCTCTGCCTCAGGATGACACCGACACACAGAAAAACCAAAGTTCCTAAATCCGCAACAACTAAGGTATACCAGTCTCACTCTGTAGCACTGCAACCAAGCCGCAGGATAAACCAAACAAGTTGTGTGTTGTCAGTCTTCTGACAACACAGAATCTTCCAGTTTCCTAGCCTTATAATAAGCTTCTTCACTGACTTGGTGATAAGGCAGCACATTACCTTCAAATTCCTTGAAGGCTTTATAGACACGGGCAAATTGCGGGTCTTCCGCCGCTGTCTCTTGCAGAAGCTGAGTGCTGATTTTTTGCAGGTGTGCAATCACATCATCCGGCAGCCGCTTGAGCTGTACTCCGTGCTTTTCCACCAATTCGACCAGCGCGCGGTTGTTGCGCGCCGTGTATTCGTCGAGCATATCTTGGTTGGCTGCGCGTGCGGCGGTGCGGACAATTGCCTGTAAATCTTCCGGCAGTTTTTCGAAAGCAGTTTTGTTAACGATAAACTCGAGGATGGAGCCCGGCTCGTGCCAGCCGGGATAATAGTAGTAGTCGGCGATCTGGTAGAAACCGAAGGCTAGGTCATTGTAAGGGCCGACCCATTCAGTGGCATCGATCACACCCGTCTGCAGCGCAGTATACACCTCGCCGCCGGGAATATTGACGGCAATACCACCCGCCCGGCTCAGCACCTCACCGCCTAATCCCGGAATCCGCATTTTCAAACCTTTGAGATCTTCAACAGAGTTGATCTCTTTGTTAAACCAGCCCGCCATCTGCACACCGGTGGAACCGCCGGCAAGGGGAATCAGGTTGAAGGGTGCGTAGACTTCTTCCCACAGCTCCAGCCCGCCACCGTAGTGCAGCCAGCCGTTCATCTCCTGGGCATTTAAGCCAAAGGGCACCGCGGTAAAAAATTGCGCGGCCGGAACTTTGCCTTTCCAGTAATAGGCGGCTCCGTGGCCCATCTGCGCGGCCCCCTCGGAGACGGCACCGAACACACCCATGGCCGGGACCAGCTCACCGGCGCCGTAGACCTTGATCTTCATGCGCCCGCCGGACATCCGCTCGACATTCTCCGCAAAGCGCTGCGGCGCGCTGCCAAGGCCGGGGAAATTTTTCGGCCAGGTGGTGACGAGTTTCCATTCGAAGATTTCCCGTTCACCGCCCTCGGTGAAATGCTTTACTGGCCCCTGGGTTGCGCGGGAGGCAACCAGGGCACCAAAGGTAATAACCAACAAGGCGAGAAGGCCGAGGATAATTGCCGGATACCAGTTTATTTTCTTTGTCATATTCTTGTGTATTTTCTTTATGTCATATTCTGTCTGGCTGGTAAGTTGCCAGTTCAAATTGCAGCCTCAGATATTCATAAACTTCAGAGATATATCCAAGTTTTAGGGCCACAATAAATCCTATACTTAAAAAAATCATTAAAGGAACTAACACTGTACTGAGTCGACTCAGTGGGGCCACTTCCAAATAAGCAACAGAGTTAACCTTCGGGTGAACTCTAGCATTTACTAAATCACCCACTTGATACTTCTTGGTGAGATTCTTTTCATAATCAAAATCTGGAAATAAATCATAACCACGTAGTACAGGTGTCTCCGACCTGTATGACTTCCCACGGAACGTATATTCGAAAGCAATTATGGCTTCAACCATTTTTCGCCCATCAACATCGAGCTGATTCAAGAAACGTGAGTATGTAATTCTCGCTGTGACATTCGGCCAATTGTTAAAGGTTTTCTTAAGCTTCAAATAAATGAACGTCTGTAGAAAACCAGTCGCTATAAGAAACATCGGGATCAGTACTGAAAATAACTTTAGAATCATTTTTATTTAATATTCTTGATCCCCAATCAATTCGTTCCTGTCCCTCCAGCAAAGAGGACAGAACTAAAGCGGCTGCAACTTGGCCATAGCCACCACCAGCCACTTGCTTCCCGCGTCGTCGAAGTTGACCTGCACTCGCGCACGAGGCCCACTGCCTTCGAACTGTATCACTGTGCCCTCGCCAAATTTTGGATGTTCGACGCGCCCACCGAGGGCCAGTGGGGGCAGGTCGTCAAAGTCCGGCGGCGGGTCGGAGAGCTTGCCGACCTTGCCGTAGTCCGGCTGGAAGAGCGGGCGCGAGATCTCAGTTTTCAGGCGCACTTCGTGCACCAGTTCCGCCGGGATCTCGCCGATAAAGCGCGACGGACTGTTATAGGTCTCGGAGCCAAAAAGGCGACGGTTTTCCGCATAGGTGATATAGAGTTTTTGCATGGCGCGGGTGATGCCCACGTAGCAGAGGCGCCGCTCCTCCTCCATGCGCCCCGGTTCCTGCATCGACATTTTGTTCGGAAACAGGTTCTCCTCCACACCGCTCATAAACACCAAGGGGAATTCGAGCCCCTTTGCCGAGTGCAGAGTCATCAGCTGTACGGCATCCTCAAATTCATCCGCCTGACCTTCACCGGCGTCGAGAGCGGCACTATCGAGGAACTGGTCGAGCAGTGGACGCTCTTCCTCGTCCTCCCCCTCGACGACATCAATACCTTCGAAGGCTCGGCAGGCGCTGACCAGTTCTTTCAGGTTCTCCACCCGCGTCTGGCCCTTTTCACCTTTCTCTTTGCTGTGGAATTCGAGCAGACCGCTGGTCTCGATCACATCCTCGGCAATGGCTTCGAGCAATTTGTCTTCGGCGTTGGCAGCGAGTTGATTAACAAGGTCGAGGAACGACTGCAATGCATTGCCGGCACGGGCTGCCAGCAACCGCTGTTGCAGCATTTGCCTGGATGCCTGCCACAGGGAACAACCGTGTTCGCGGGCGTAGGCGCGCACTGTATCCACAGTGCGCGCACCTATGCCGCGGGTCGGTGTATTAACCACGCGCTCGAAGGCCGTATCGTCGTCGCGGTTGGAGATCAGGCGCATATAGGAGAGGGCATTCTTGATTTCCATGCGCTCGTAGAAACGCTGGCCCCCGTAGATGCGGTAGGGCACCTGCTCGCGCAACAGCGCCTCTTCCAGTACCCGCGACTGGGCGTTGGAGCGGTAGAGGATCGCCACGCTGTCGCGGCGGTTGCCATCGCGCACCCAGTCTTTCACCCGTTCAACGATAAAGCGCGCTTCGTCCTGCTCGTTGTAGGCCGCATAGAGGGATATCGGATCGCCTTCCTCGCCCTCGGTCCACAGCTCCTTGCCCAATCGCCCGGTATTGTGGGATATCACCGCATTGGCAGCGTTGAGAATGGTGGCGGTGGAGCGGTAGTTCTGTTCCAGACGCACCGTCTGCACATCGCGCCTATCCTGGGCAAAATGCTGAATATTCTCGATCTTGGCACCGCGCCAGCCGTAAATGGACTGGTCGTCGTCCCCCACCGCGGTGATATGGCACTGGTCTCCGGCCAGCAGGCGCAACCAAGCGTATTGAATGGTGTTGGTATCCTGGAATTCGTCCACCAGGATAAAGGGGAAGCGGCGGCGGTAGTGGGCCAGCACCGCGTCGTTGTCTCGCAACAGTTCGTGGGCGCGCAACAGCAGTTCACCGAAATCCACCAGGCCACCGCGCTGGCAAGCCTCTTCGTAGGCGAAATAGATACGCACCATCGTCTGCAGCCACTGATCGCCGCCAGCCTGAATATACTGGGGGCGCCGGCCTTCGTCCTTTTGCGCACCGATCCACCATTGGGTTTCCCGCGGCGGCCATTTTTTCTCGTCCAGCTGCAGGTCGTTCTGCACCCGCTTGATCAGGCGCAGTTGGTCGTCGCTGTCTAAAATCTGGAAGTTCTGCGGCAGCCTGGCCTCCTGCCAGTGGGCCTTGAGCAGACGGTGTGCCAAACCGTGAAAGGTGCCCACCCACATGCCAAAGGTGTTTACTCCCAACAGATCTTCAATGCGCGCGCGCATCTCGCGGGCCGCCTTGTTGGTGAAGGTCACCGCGAGGATAGAGTAGGGGGAGGCCCCCTCCACCTGCATCAACCAGGCGATGCGGTGTACCAATACGCGGGTTTTGCCGGAACCGGCGCCTGCCAGTACCAACTGATTGCCCGGGGGCGCAGCTACGGCCTCGCGCTGGGCGTCGTTAAGGGGATCTAGAATCAGAGATACGTCCATGGGCGGGGATTGTATCAGAGGCGACAGGGCAGTCCTGTAGAAATAAACAGGTTTGGGGAGTGGGGATGAAAAAGTATAGTGATTCCAACGCCGCGGCCCCGCGCAAGTCCGAGCCACTCGCCAGTAACCAAGCTTGGGGCTAAACTGCGCAGTCCGGCTTGTAGAAGGAAGTCCAGTGAAACCGGCGGAAGTCACGCAGAAAATCAGCGATCATCTGTCCTCCATGCGCAAATCTGAGCGCAAGGTGGCGGAGTATATCCTCGCCCACCCAGACGAAATCATCCATATGCGCATTGTGGATCTGGCCACCGAGGCTCAGGTCAGCGAGCCGACAGTGGTGCGCTTCTGCCGGGCAGTGGGTTGCTCAGGATTCCAGGAATTTAAACTGAACCTGGCACAACAACTGGCCTCCAGCCCCAGTTTTGGTCAGATAGCGGTGACCGATACGGACACCATCGCCGAATACAAGCGCAAGGTGTTCGATTCCACGGTGGATACGCTGCTCAACGTACGGGACAAAATCGACAACCGCGCCCTGGAAGCGGCAGTCACCGCCATCGCATCCGCCACGCGGGTCGAATTCTTTGGCTTCGGCGCCTCCGGCGCCGTGGCCGCCGACGCCCAACACAAGTTCTTCCGCCTGCAACTGGCCACCGCCGCCCACTCGGATCATCACATCCAAAATATGTCCGCCATGTCCATGGGGCCCGGTGACGTGGTGGTAGCTATCTCTCAGAGTGGGCGCACCAAGGCACTGCTGCGCTCTATGGGCATGGCCAAGGAGCAGGGCGCCACGGTGATCGGTTTGGCACCTAGTGGCTCCCCGGTAGCCCATCAGGCCAGCATCCCCCTGGAGGTGGACGTGGAAGAAGACATAGAGATCTACACGCCGCTGTCGTCCCGTATCGCCCATCTGGTGGTAATCGACGTGCTCGCCATTGGTGTTGCCCAGCGCAAGGGCCCACAGCTGCAGGATCACTTGATGAAACTCAAGCAGGGTCTCTATACGCTGCGCGAAGATAAGCACTGACCCCTCAGCACCGCTGTTACCATTTTTTCCAAGGCCGCTGGCGTAAGCGGCCACCCGCCGCTAACATGGCGCCCCGCGAAGTATAAGCCCAATTTCCGGCCGCTCCCCCCCTGTATCCCGCTTTCACCAAGCTGTACCAGAGTCGATTTATGAGTCCCGCTGCGACACGCACTGACAAAACACCACCACGTTGGCTGGCAGTATGGCTGGCGATACTGGTAGCACTGACCCCCCTTTCGATAGACAGCTACCTTCCGGCAATCCCGGCTATGGCCGAGGCGCTGAATACGGTGGTGGCGCGGGTACAGCACTCTGTATCCAGTTTCTTGCTCGGATTCGCCATCGGTCAACTGTTCGGCGGACCTTTATCCGACCGCTGGGGAAGGCGGCTGGTGGGTACCATCGGGCTCGGTATTTACATTGCCTCCTCTGCGTTGGTGTTGTTCACGAACCATGTGGACCAGTTGATCATTCTGCGCTTCCTGCAGGCTATCGGCGGAGGCTTCGCCACCGTGATATGCGCAGCCATAGTGCGCGATCTACACAGTGGACGGGAGGCAGCTAAGATCATCTCCATGATCAGCACTATGATGCTGGTGGCGCCGCTGGTGGCTCCCGTGATTGGCTCCATGTTACTCGCGACCTTCGACTGGCAGAGCATCTTTATCTTCTTGTTGATATATGCTGCGGCAATGCTGATGCTGGTGCAGTTCCTGTTACCTGAAACGGTATCGCGCTTCTCCCGCGCGCGGCGCCAGCGCAAACCGATGAAGTCGCTGATTGAAAGCTACGGCCAAGTGATGGGCAACCGCCGCGCACTGGGATTTCTCGCCGCCCAAGCTTGCGTCAGCGGTGCCATGTTTATCTATGTCACCACAGCACCTTTCGTCTTTATGCGCTATTTCGAGGTGCCGGCCAGTCAGTTTCCGCTGTATTTTGGTGTCTGTGTGTTGGGGCTGATCTGCATGGTGCAGGTAAATATCCGCCTGCTAAACCTGTTTGAGCCGCGCAATATCCTGCTAGCGGGCATACTGCTGCAGATGGTCGGCTGCGGCCTTTTGTTGTTGGGCACCTTGACGGGAGGAAAGGATATAACGCTGTGGATGGTGCCGCTTGTGCTGGTGATGGCCTGTATCGGTATCACCGGACCCAATGCCGCCGCCTGCTTTCTGGAGTTCTTCCCCAAAATCAGCGGCAGTGCCAATGCCCTTTACGGTGCCACCATTTTTACCACTGGCGGATTTCTTGGCGGTATCGTCAACAGCCTGCACACAGGCACCCTGATCCCTATTGCTGCAGCTATGCTCGGCTGTGCCGTGGCGGCACTGCTGGCGGCGGTTTTCATCGCCCGCGCACAGAAGCCAATCGAAGTAGCGGTGCCTGCTGCGCGGCGCTACGTACCACGCTAGGCGCTTTTTGTGTCAGCTGCGGTTGTGGGGAGCCGCATAATCTAGCTCTGGCCCCTTAGGCACTATGCCGCTGGGATTAATGGTGGCGTGGCTGGCGTAGTAGTGGGTCTTGATATGGTGGAAATCCACAGTGGCGGCCACCCCCGGCCACTGGTAGAGCTCGCGCGTATACGCCCATAGGTTCGGATAATCCGCCAGCCGCTGCTTATTGCACTTGAAGTGCCCGTGGTAGACAGGATCGAAGCGCACAAGGGTGGTGAACAGCCGCCAATCCGCCTCGGTAATGCGGTCGCCGCACAGGTAACGGTTGTTGGCCAGACGTTGCTCAAGCTGCTCCAAGGTGTCAAAGAGGCGCTTGTAGGCGTGCTCATAGGCCGCTTGTGTCGTTGCAAAACCTGCGCGATAGACACCGTTGTTAACATTTTCGTAGACAGTTGCGTTAATTGCGTCAATATCGCCACGCAGTGCCTGCGGGTAAAAGTCCGCGCTGTTGCCGGTCAGGCCGTCGAAGGCGCTATTGAACATGCGGATGATCTCCGACGATTCATTGCTGACCACACAGGCACGCTGCTTGTCCCACAGTACCGGGACGGTAACGCGGCCGCTGTAATCTGCCTTGTTTCTGATATAGAGCTGATAGAGGTAGTCGGCACCGTAGAGAGCGTCGCCAGTGGACCCCTCTTCAGTGGCAAATGTCCATCCGTGCTCCCGCATGTAAGGGCTCACTATCGACACACTGATGTAGTCTTCCAGCCCCTTCAGTTTGCGAAAGATAAGGGTGCGGTGGGCCCAGGGGCAGGCCAGGGATACATAGAGGTGGTACCGCCCCTTCTCCGCGGCAAAACCGCCCTCGCCGCTGGGCCCGGGACTGCCGTCGGCAGTGATCCAGTTGCGCAGCTGCGCCGCCTCGCGCACAAACTCGCCGCGATGCTTTGCGGTGTCGTACCACTGATCCTGCCACTTGCCCTTAACCAACAGGCCCATTGCTATCTCCCAGTTGCCGCGGAATAGGGGCCCGGGTCAGGGCCCATTGTATGTGCTCACTTACTGTGCAGATGATGGTCCATGCTCATTCTGCCGGCACCGGCACAGGCGAGAATGAAGAAACCGCCAGCGATGGCGATGTTTTTCATAAAGCTCTGCATCTCACCCTGGTCGCCGGGCACGAAATGAAACAGGATGGCAGTGGCCAGGCAAAAAAATGCCAGAGCCAGTGCCCACCAGCGGGTAAACCAACCCACCAGCACGCCCAAGCCGCCGATCAGCTCGACAATGATCACCAGTGGCAACAAGATGCCGGGGACGCCGGCACTCTCCATATAGGCCTGGGTACCGGCATAGCCGCCGATCTTGGCCCAACCGGCGAGAATAAATGGCAGCGCCAGCAGCACGCGGCCGAGCAGTTTGGCGAGATCGCAGAAAATGGAATTGGTCATCGTTGAACCCTCTCTTGAGACAGGTTCGTAAACAATAGTGAAGCTGCGCGCAGTCTAGACCCTTTAACGGTGGAAAAAACCGCAAAAATTCGCGCAGAATGTTCGAAAATTTAGGCACCTCGCTCAGAGGCTGAGATTAAGGAACCTCTGATAAATCCGCTTCTAGCCGGTAAAGATACGGCGAGGCCAGATAAGTAGCTCAGGTGATGGGATAGGCAGTCTGAGCACCCCGAAGCCCACTACAGCGCTCATGCGAATTCATCAGTGGATTCCGGGGGATTATTCCAGCGGCCCCAATCCACTGCGCAGGGCATCAATCAGGAAAGCCGCCGCCGGGCCGCAGCGGTCTGCGTCGGCGTAGACCAGATAGACAGTCACATCCCGCTCCCAGGACTCCTCCGTCGGCAGCGGCAGCAGGCGGTCGGAGGACAGAGACTCGCGGATACGCGTCTCCGGCAGCCAGGCAAAGCCCAGCCCGCGCTCGATCAGATCAATGGAGGTCTGCACATTGGTCACCGTAATGCGCTGGTCGGAGCCCAGCCAGCCGTCATCCTGGGGATTTTTGATCGCCGAATCCCGCAGTACTATCTGCCGACAGGCCTTGAGGTCTTCCCGCTGCACGGGCCGCCCGAGCTGGTGCAACGGGTGCTCGGGATGGGCGACGGGGAGAAAGCGCACCCGGGCTACCGGCTCACCGACAAATCCCTGAGGCACCCGCGCGCTGAGAATAAAGTCGGCCCGCTGTTGAAGCAGCAGCTCCTCGGCACCGGACAGCACCGTCTCGCGCACTTCAAGACGGGTGTGGGGAAACTCTGCGGCAAAGCGTTCCACAGCGCCGAGCAGGCATTCGTAGTCGAAGATGACATCCACCGCCAGGGTCAGTACCGCCTCGACGCCCTCCGCCAGACTTGCCGCCACCGTCTCCAGCGCCTCGGCCTCGCTCAGCAGGCTGCCGGCGCGCGCCAGCAGAATGCGACCGGCATCGGTCAGTTCAGCCTTGCGCCCGCGCACTTCCAAAAGCGCCACCCCCAGGCTCTCCTGCAGCTTGTGCACCGCGTGATTAATAGAGGACTGGCTTTTGTGCACCGCCTCGGCTGCCTGGGAAAAGCCGCCGTGCTCCACGACAGCCTGAAACATACGCCACTGTTCCAGCGTCACCTTGGCCATCCACATCCCCCCTTGTTTGTCTTGTTGTAAATTTTCGTGCGGCTGCAATTCTGTATAACGCAACCTGTCCATAAATTCGAATAAAAGTGGCAACTTTTTGCCATTTTTAATCGAAACGATCGGCCTATACTGCGTACAAACGCACGACTGGAGCTATCTATGGTGGATTTTGAGAAAGGGTCCGGCGCCCGCCCGCTGATCTGCAGCATCGAGAGCACCGCGTCCGCCGACGGTGCAGGTGTCAACATTCAGCGGGTAGCGGGCTTCGACAGCCCGGAATTCAGTCCCTTCCTGATGCTGGACGAAATACGTTCCGACAACGCCGATGACTATATGGCCGGATTTCCACCCCACCCTCATCGCGGCATAGAAACGCTGACCTATATGCTCAACGGCGCGTTCGAGCACCGCGACCACCTGGGCAACCGCGGCGCAGTGTCTGCCGGGGGCGCCCAGTGGATGCGCGCCGGGCGCGGTATTGTGCACTCCGAGATGCCAGTTCAAGGAGATGGGGGGATGCACGGCTTCCAACTGTGGATCAATATGCCCGCGGCGGACAAAATGCGCCCGCCCGAATGGCGTGATATTCAATCCGCTGAGATTCCGGAACTGGCGCTGGACAGTGCGGGATCGCTGATCCGCCTGATCGCGGGCCGTTGGACATTCGGCGACGGGGAAGTCGCCGCGCCTCTAACCGACGCCTCCAGTGAAGCCGCGGCAGCAGATATCCGCTTGCGCGGTGACAGCGAAGTCGAGTTGCCGTTACCCATGGAGCACAGCGCGCTGGTTTATGTCTACCGCGGGGGCCTGATTACCGGTCTCGGCCCAATTGTGCGCGGAACCATGCTGTTGTATGGCCCTGGGGAATCGTTACAATTGCACTCCAACTCTGAGGGAGCCGGCCTGTTGTGCCTGCACGGCCGGCCTCTGCGCGAGCCCGTATACCACTACGGGCCTTTCGTGATGAACAGCCGCGAGGAAATCGAGCA
Organism: Microbulbifer thermotolerans; assembly: GCF_001617625.1. Lineage (NCBI taxonomy): Bacteria > Pseudomonadati > Pseudomonadota > Gammaproteobacteria > Cellvibrionales > Microbulbiferaceae > Microbulbifer > Microbulbifer thermotolerans. Next base: position 3,868,757 of record NZ_CP014864.1, read on the forward strand.
GGCCTTGCGCGACTACAATAACGGCACACTTACCGGCTAATAGCCATTTTTTCCTCTCTTCAGGAGCGGCCACATGCCACTCCTGCGAGGTTGTACGCAATCCCCAAAGTTCTCAAAAGCGGAGCCCGCAAGCGGCATGCAAGTCTATTACACCTTTTGTTTTCTGGCCGCCATCTCAGTATTTCTCGGCTTTCTGAACCAATATGTACTGCGCGCCCAGGCCACCATCGCCATCACCGCAGGTGCCCTGGCCCTGTCACTGGTGGTGCTTGGCCTGGGCAAGCTGGGCATTGTGGAACTGCGCTCCTGGGCCGATCAGCTGCTGCCACTGCTGAACTTGGAAGACTTGCTGTTAAAGGGGATGCTCGGCTTCCTTCTGTTCGCCGGCAGCCTGCACATCGACCTGCTGGCACTGCGCAACCAGCGCCTGGAAATCGGCCTACTGGCTGTGGTCGGCACCCTGATCTCCACCTTCGCCGTGGGCGCATTACTGTATTGGTTTCTGCAGCAGGTGGGCATGCCGGTGGCTTTTGTCTATTGCCTGCTGTTTGGGGCGCTGATCTCGCCCACCGACCCCATCGCCGTGCTGGCGATCATCAAAAGCCTAAAGGCCCCGGAGCAGGTGTCGATACAGGTAGAAGGGGAGTCGTTGTTTAACGACGGCTTCGGCATCGTGATTTTCGCGGTGATCTATGCGCTGGCCTTCGAAGGCGGTGAACCGACACTGCCAGCGGTGGCGCATCTGTTCGCCTTAGAGGCGATTGGCGGCGTAGTGCTCGGGCTCGCAATTGGCGGCCTCTTTCACTGGTTGATCTGTTCCACCAATGACCACAGCCTGGAGCTACTGCTCACCCTGGTAATTCCCACCGCCGGCTTCTCCCTGGCCAATGTTCTCGGAGTGTCCGGTGCCCTGGCCATGGTGGTCAGTGGCATCATCATCGGCAACTTCACCCGAGAGACCGGCTTCTCCCGGGTAAGCCAGCACGAGCTGGATAATTTTTGGACCATCACCGAGGACTTTTTGAACGGGCTGCTTTTCCTACTGGTAGGACTGTTCCTTATCACCATTGACCTGCAACCCTTCGACTACCTGATCATGGGGGCGGGGATCATCATTGTGTTGCTGGGCCGCAGCATAGCGGTGACGGTTCCCTTCACTGTGCTGAAACGCTTCCGCCGCTACCACCCCTATACCGAGCGCATTCTCATTTGGGGCGGTCTGCGCGGCGGCCTGGCACTGGCGCTGGCGATGTCCATTCCCGCTGGGCACGCCATGGTGCAGGGACAGGACCTGCGCCACCTGTGGGTAGTGATGACCTATGGCGTGGTAGTCTTCTCCATTGTGGTGCAGGGCTCCACCATAGCGCCGCTGATCCGCCGCAGCCGCGGCATCGCCGAACCGGAAACAAAGCCGAAGGCGGGACCGTAACAACCATTTCACCGATAACAACAGATAACTTTCTATGGAAGAAGCCGGGTTTCTGCAACAAGCCGTCATTTACCTCTCCGCAGCGGTCATCGCTGTACCAATCGCCACCCGCCTGGGGTTGGGCTCTGTTCTCGGCTATCTACTCGCAGGTGTAGCCATAGGTCCATACGTGCTGGGACTGGTGGGCGATGCCAGTGAAGAAATGCATATGGCCGAATTCGGTGTGGCATTGATGCTGTTTCTCATCGGCCTGGAGCTGCAACCGAAAAAGCTCTGGAAGATGCGCGGCGCTATTCTCGGCACGGGCAGCGCACAGGTGCTGCTGACGGCTGCCGCGGTCAGCCTGCTGGCGCTGCTGCTGTTTGGCAAAGACTGGCGCAGTGCGGTTGCTATCGGCTTGATACTCGCACTGTCATCCACCGCCATTGTGTTGCAGTCCCTGAGTGAGAAGGGGCTGCTCAAGACGGAAGGGGGGCGCGGCGCCTTCGGCGTGCTGCTGTTCCAGGATATCGCGGTGATACCGATTTTGGCTTTGCTGCCGCTGTTGTCCGGCAACCCGCCGGAGGAGGATCACACCGGGCTCAGCGGCTGGAGCTATGGCCTGGCCCTCGCCGGGACAGTGATCGCATTTGCCGCCGCTGGTCGTTACCTGCTGGGGCCGCTGCTGCGCCTGGTGGCGGGCAGTGATCTGCGAGAAATGTTCACCGTCACTTCACTGCTGATCGTACTCGCCGCGGCAGCCACCATGCACTGGCTGGAGCTGTCGCCAGCCCTGGGCACCTTCCTGGCGGGAGTGCTGCTGGCGGAGAGCGAGTTCCGCCACGAGCTGGAAGCGGATATTCAGCCGTTTAAGGGGTTGTTGTTGGGGCTCTTCTTTATCGCCGTGGGCGCCAACCTGAACTTCAATCTAATCATTCAACATCCGCTGCTATTGCTGGGACTGGTGCTGTTGCTGGTGGGCGTGAAGTTTGCCGTGCTCCACCTGCTCGGCCGCATGGTTGGAATGTCGCGGGGGGAAGACTGGCTGTTTTCCCTGTCCCTGGCACAGGCGGGTGAATTCGGCTTCGTGCTCGTGTCCTTTGCCGTCGGCCAGCAGGTATTGGACAACACAACCGCCAACCTGCTGCTTGCGGTGATCGCCTTGTCGATGGCACTGACGCCTGTGCTGCTGCTGATCTATGAGGAGGTGATTCGCCCGCGCTATCTACGCGGAGCCAGCGAAACACCACGGGAAGAGGAAGTGCCGCTAGAGAGCGACTCGCCGGTGATCATTATCGGCTACGGCCGCTTCGGTCAGATCACCGGGCGGCTGTTGAACGCCTGCGGGTTCGGCACCACGCTGCTGGAGCGCAGCGCGGAACAGCTGGATTTGGTGCGGCGCTATGGCATCAAGGCCTACTACGGCGACGCTTCCCGGCAGGATCTATTGCGCGCCGCGGGCGCCGACAACGCCAAGCTGGTGATCCTCACCCTGAGCGATCAGGCCGCCTGCCTGGAGATAGTCGCGCAGATCCAGAAACACTTTCCGCACCTGACCATTCTGGCGCGGGCCCGCAACCGCATGCACCAGTACGCGCTGATGGAGGCGGGGGTAAAATACATCTTCCGCGAAACAGTGGATTCGGCGCTGTCCATCGGCGAGTGCGCCCTGCAACTGCTCGGTTTCAACAAGTTCCGTGCCGCCCGCGCGGCGCGCAAGTTCAAGCAGCACGACCAGCGCATGTTGGAAAAACTGTTCCCATACTGGCGCGACGAATCCCAGCATATCGCACAGACCAAGATTTACCGGGAACAACTGTTACAGGCACTGCGGGAGGACAGGCGGGACAAAGATCTGCACCTGGACCACCACTGGGATGAAAATCAGCCCAAGCCGAGCCTGTAGGCCCCTGCCTGCAAGCGGACTGGCGCACCGGCAAGAGTTCCCAAACCAATGGACTTTCTCGTCTCCAGCTATACCCTGCGGCCAATCAATATGCTGGAGCTGATTGTCATCAGCACCCTGGCATTTTCCTGCCTGCTGCTGTGGCAACGGCCCCGCTTTAAGGGGCTGACGCTGCTACTCGTGCAGGAAATACTGCTGATGGCCTTCAACTTCTCCGAGGAGACCGGCTTCTGGCGCCAGCAACACTTGGTCACCCCCATCTTCAGCCTCTGGACCGGCCCGACGTTTTACCTGTTTATCCGTCACCTGGTGTTTGCGCACCAGCCCTGGCGGGTGCGCGAGGGCTTGCACCTACTGCCAGCACTGCTGGCACTGCCGTTTACCCATTACACCCAGGCCGTGTTGGCGGTGGGTACCGTCAGCCTGGTCGGTTACGGGGTGGCCTCTTTCCTACTGGTACGCCGCTATCACCGCGCGCTGCGGAATATGCGCGCCGACCCGGAGGCGCTCCAATTGCGCTGGCTGCTGGGCATTATGTTGGCCTTCGCCCTGCTCGCTGTCACCGACGCAGTGCGTGTCAACAGCCAGCCATATCTCGACTACACCCTCCGCAACAGCTGGTATCTACTGCAGCAGCTGGCGAACTTTTGCACCTTCCTAACACTGGTCTACCTGGCCATTCGCCAACCGGCGCTGTTCGACCAGTTGGACTTCTTCGAGCGCCAGGTAAAGCCGGTCGCCCCAGCGGTGGATCAACGGGCGCTGGAGCAGCAGCTGTTCGAGCAAATCGATCGCACGGTGCGTTCGCACCAGCTATTCCGGACCCCGCGCCTGTCGTTACAAGATGTCGCCGAAAAGACGGGACTGGTGGTGCGGGACGTTTCCACTGCGATCAACCAAGGCGGCGGACAGAGTTTCAGCGACTACATCAACGGCTTGCGGGTGGAATTTGTCACCACCCAGCTGCGGCAACCAGAGCGGCCGCAAGAAAACCTGTTACAACTGGCCATGGATGCCGGATTTAACTCCAAAACCGCCTTCAACACAGCTTTCCGGCAGCACTGCGGCATGACACCCAGCCAATTTATCAAGCAGCTCCAAAACTGAGGGCCCACTGCCCGACAATATGCGCTTTAGTTGACGCCGGGCGCCCCGAAACCGGCCGAAACGGGTGCGGAATCATGATCCGGAACGCCGCACACACCGCGCGCGGCTAAGGTGGCTCCGTTTTTCGATCCAACGGAGCGCACCGCAATGACACCGAAACGCCTCGCTATCCGCATACTGCTTTGGCCCCTGGCGGCACTGCTATTGCTTGCCGTACTGTTACTGGCCGCGATACCGGCCGCCTGGCTGGACAAACCACAGGATCTGCCCCCAATGCCGCACCTGCAGGTGTACGCACTGGACAATGTACACTTGGTCGACGTCAGGCACGGTACCCTGATCCGCGACCAGCAGCTGTTGATCTCCGGTACACGCATTCACGCCGTGCGCCCGGCGGGCACTCCGGCGCCAAGCGGCGCCGTGCGTATCGATGGTGAAGGCCGCTATGTATCGCCGGGCCTCACCGATATGCACGTGCACATCTACGATCGCAAGGAGCTGGTACTGAACCTGGCCTACGGGGTGACCAGCGTGCGAAACCTGCGCGGACTGCCCATGCACCTGCGCTGGCGGCGGGAAATTAATGAGCGGCAGTGGCTAGGTGCCACCCTCTACACTTCGTCTCCCGCGCTGGATGGCCCGGACTACGCCCACGCCCTGCAGGAGGTGGTCACCCGCCCCGAACAGGCGCGCGCTCTGGTGCGCCACTACCGAGACAAAGGGTATGACTTGGTCAAGCTTTATGGTTACCTGGACGACGACGTTCTGCTGGCGGCGCTGGACGAGGCCCGCCAGCTGGGTATGCCGGTGGCCAAACACGCCCCCCATGCCGGTCCCCGCCTGCCCATCGCCGCACTGCGGGGATTGCAGTCTCTGGAGCATGTGGAAGATCTCTTCCAGGGACCACTGCAATATCGCTTCGACGCCGAGGCGCTGCCCGATGTCATCCGCGAGCTCAAGGACATAAACCCCTATATCACTCCGACCCTGGCCACCTTCAATCACTTGACCGAGCTGAGTGACAAAAAACAGGGCTATCTGTCCACACAGCCCATCGACCGCCTGAACCCCTTTTATTGCGTTCTGAACCACGTCTTCGGCGCGCAGCGCTGGCTGGAGGCCAGCCGCGAAGAGGCGGACTGGAACCTGAAGGAACGGGACTTTTTGCTGCGGATCACCGCCGAACTGGACCGGGCCGGCATCCGGCTGCTGGTGGGGTCGGATGCCGGCACCATGTATATGAGCGCCGGTCTGTCCACCCACGAGGAGATGCAGCTGATGCAGCGCGCCGGCCTGTCACCGGCACGCATCCTGGCCGCGGCGACCTGGAACCCGGCACAGGCGATGGGACTGACACAAGACTATGGCAGCATCGATGCGGGCAAATACGCGGATCTGGTGGTGACCAGCCGCAGCCCCCTGGAGGATATTGCCCATCTGCAGACACCCTGGGCGGTGGTGAAGCACGGCCAGTGGCTGGACGCAGCGAAGTTGGAAGAATTCAAGCGCAGTGCCACCCGCACCTCGCACTGGTATCCCAGCCTGGGGCGGCTACTGGAGGATCTGATGGTGCGCCTAATACCGCCGAACAACTGAAACAGCGTCACCGGGCGCACAGACCCATGGAGGCTTATTCGAACATATCCGGCTGTTCGGCGCAGATCACATCATATAGCGGCTGAAAGCTGAAAAGCCCCGCCAGCTCCGTGCCCACCACCGCGCGGGTGCGTATCGCTACCTCCGGTTCTATCAGGATCGGATCGCCGGCGGCCTCCGCCAACAGCTGTGCCTGACAGCTCCGCTCCATGGTGATATACCACCAGGCCGCCTCATCCACCGACTTACCCACAGTCAGCAGTCCATGGTTCTGCAGTATCAGCGCTTTCTTGTTGCCCAGCGCGCGCGCCAGCGCTTCGCCTTCCCCCATTTCCAGTACCACGCCGGAAAAGGTGTCCAGCAGGCCGTGATCACCGAAGAAAGCACAGGAATCCTGGGTGATCGGGTCCAACAGGCGCCCCAGGGACGACCAGGCCTTGCCGTAAAGAGAGTGGGCGTGGGCCGCGGCCACCACATCTGGGCGCATGCGGTGGATATGGGAGTGGATGGTAAAGGCGGCGCCGTTCAGATAGCCGTCTCCCTCGACGACTTCGCCCCTGTGGTTGACCAGCAGCAGCTGCGACATTTTCAGCAGCTTGAAGGAAACCCCCATAGGGTTGACCCAGAAGTGGTCCTCCAGCTCCGGGTCGCGCACTGTGATATGGCCGGCGACCCCCTCGTCGAATCCAAACTTGCCGAACAGGCGAAAAGCGGCGGTGAGCTTTCTCTTGCGCTCCTCGCGCACCTGCTCCGGGGGCTGCGACGGCTCGCCGAAGATCACACTGACGTCACCATTCATTACCGCATCGTTGGTGGTGGCGGTTTCCGCGGTGGTCATGGGTCTTTCCTCTCATCTTCGCTGGCGGCGAGAGCTCGTTATAGCACGCTGCTCGACTTTTGAGCACAAGAAGGCGCCGACATCGTTGTTTCTTTGCATTCGCACCACAAAATCAGACCGATGGAGCGGAATCCTGCACAGACAGTGCCTCAACGAAATAATCCAGTAGCAATCTGACTTTTGGCGAAAGATGGCGGTTTTGCGGGTAGACAGCCCAAACCCCCTCGTCGGAACGACGGAACCGTTCCAATACGGGAATCAGATCACCGGATTGCAGATAGCGCAGCACATAGAAGTCCGGCAACTGCACCAGCCCTATCCCTTTGAGCGCCGCATCCAGCAGTACCCAGCCGCTGTTGCAATGGAGACTGCCCGCGACACGGATATCCCGAGCGCGGCCATCTTCCTCAAAACGCCAGTAATCCAGTGTCCCGCGCAGGCAGTTGTGCCGTTCCAGCTCCGACAGGCTGTGCGGCTCCCCGTAAGTGGCTAGATAGCTGCGCGCTCCACATACATACAAGGTCCGGGAGGCGAGGCGCCGTGCCATCAACGTGGAATCCTTCAACTGCCCCAGACGGATCGCAAGATCGTAACCCTCTGCCACCAGGTCCAGCTTCTGATTGGTCAAAAAGAGCTCCACCTCCAGCTCCGGATACTGAATGGTGAAGTCGTTGATCAGTGGCGCCAGGGTTTTCTCGCCGAAGGCCACCGGCGCGGTCATGCGCAATTTGCCCCTGGGCACCTGCTGCTGGCTGGTGACCGCCAGCTCCGCCTCTTGCAGTCCATCCAGCGCCTGGCGGCACATGCGGTAGTACACCTGTCCCAATTCGGTGACCGTAACCCGGCGCGTGGTTCTATACAGTAACTTGGTCGCCAGTCGCGCCTCCAGGGCACTGACCTGGCGGCTGACCTGAGCCGTGGAAATGCCCAGTCGCTTCGCCGCAACGGTAAAGCCTCCCTGTTCAACCACGGCGACAAACTCACTGACACCTTCCCAACTCAACACAGAACCTCCGTGCGGTCACACTGCAACAAACCGCAATTATTACCAGTCTGAAAAAGTCATTTTATATAACCCCAGATTATCTCACCTTCGTATCAACCTATACTCACTCCCGATTCCCGCGGCCAGTGCCGCCAACTTCTTTCAGGAGAGGAATGCGCAATGACTCAGATGATCAAATCCCGCGCCGCCGTGGCCTGGGGACCCGGACAGCCGCTGTCGATTGAAGAAGTGGACGTGATGCCACCGAAAGCCGGCGAGGTGCTGGTGCGCGTGGTCGCATCCGGTGTCTGCCACACGGATGCCTTCACCCTTTCCGGAGATGATCCCGAGGGTGTCTTCCCGGCAATTTTGGGGCACGAGGGCGGCGGTATTGTCGAGGCGGTGGGCGAGGGCGTCACCAGCGTCGCGGTGGGCGACCACGTGATTCCCCTGTACACCCCCGAGTGTGGCGAGTGCAAGTTCTGCAAATCCGGCAAGACCAACCTGTGCCAGAAGATCCGCGAGACCCAGGGCAAGGGCCTGATGCCCGATGGCACCACCCGCTTCTTCAAAGACGGCAAACCCATCTATCACTACATGGGTTGCTCCACCTTCTCTGAATACACAGTGCTGCCGGAAATCTCTCTGGCCAAGGTGAACCCGGAAGCACCGCTGGAAGAAATCTGCCTGCTGGGCTGTGGCGTTACCACCGGCATGGGCGCGGTGATGAATACCGCCAAAGTAGAGGAGGGCGCCACTGTGGCCATCTTCGGCCTGGGCGGCATCGGCCTGTCGGCAATTATCGGCGCCACCATGGCCAGGGCTGGACGCATCATTGCTATCGATATCAACGAGCGCAAATTCGAGCTGGCGCGCAAACTCGGCGCCACCGACTGCGTCAACCCGAACGACTACGACAAGCCCATCCAGGAAGTCATTATCGAGATGACCGACGGCGGCGTGGACTACTCCTTTGAATGTATCGGCAACGTCCATGTTATGCGCTCGGCGCTCGAGTGCTGCCATAAGGGCTGGGGTGAGTCGGTAATTATCGGTGTCGCCGGTGCCGGACAGGAAATCTCCACCCGTCCCTTCCAGCTGGTCACCGGCCGCGTGTGGAAAGGCTCCGCCTTCGGCGGCGTCAAGGGTCGCTCGGAGCTGCCCGGCTATGTGGAGCGCTACATGAAAGGCGAGTTCAAGCTGGACGATTTCATCACCCACACCATGGGCCTGGAGCAGATCAATGACGCCTTCGAGTTGATGCACAAGGGCGAAAGCATCCGCTCCGTGATCCACTTCGACAAGTAACCGCACCGCCCCCGCTGCCGTGTCACGCGGCGGGGGTATCGCTGACCGGAGGCACCATGTCCATAGAGAACCTGAGCAGCCACAAAAGCTTCGACGGCTGGCACAAGCAGTACAGACACCACGCCGGGACGCTCAACTGCCCCATGCGTTTCGCCATCTACCTGCCGCCGCAAACCGCACAAGGCGAAAAGGTGCCCGTGCTCTATTGGCTATCCGGGCTGACCTGCACCGACGAAAACTTTATGCAAAAGGCGGGCGCCCACCGCATCGCCGCCGAACTGGGCATCGCCATAGTGGCTCCGGACACCAGCCCCAGGGGCAAGGCGGTGGCCGATGACGAAGGCTACGACCTGGGCCAGGGCGCCGGCTTCTACGTCAACGCCACCCAGGCCCCCTGGAACCGCCACTATCACATGTACGACTATGTGCTGCAGGAGCTGCCGCAGCTGATCGAAGCCAGCTTCCCGGTCAGTGACAAACGCGCCATCGCCGGCCACTCCATGGGCGGCCACGGCGCCCTGGTACTGGCCCTGCGCAACCCGGAACGCTACACCTCGGTTTCCGCCTTCAGCCCCATCGCCAACCCGGTGGACTGCCCCTGGGGACAAAAGGCCTTCAGCGCCTATCTGGGCGAAGACACGAGCAAGTGGAAAGACTACGACGCCAGCCTGCTGATGCGCAGCGCGACCGCCAAAGTGCCAGCACGGGTCGATATCGGCGAAGCGGACGAGTTTTTACACGAACAGCTCAAACCCCAGGCCCTGGAAGCCGCCGCCGAAGCCAGCGGCTACCCCCTGCAGCTCAACCGACATCCGGGGTATGACCACAGCTATTACTTTATCGCCAGTTTTATTGAGCAGCAGCTGCGGTTTCATGCGCTGTATCTGGAGCAGTGAAGGCTAGCGGAGGAGTATAGATGGAAATATAACTTCGTTTTTTATGCTACGAGCACTTCGCCAAGCTTAACGCAGAGCAGTCTCACTTCTCGATTGCTCTGAGAATTTATTCTCGCTTTAGCGCCTTGTATTCAAACTGAGATTTCCGCATTGCCAAGGTATGAGAAATCCCGTCGAAGACTTGGCGCCAAATTTGGAGCAAAGATCAGCCAGGTTGGTTGGTTTCAACAAGACAGGGGGCTCAGGCCGTTGCCTTTAATCCGACCAGGTCCATCAATTTGGCATAGTCCGTCACCACATCGTACTTCACCTTGTCTTCGGTAATTTTCTGACTAACCTCTTTGAAGTACTTCCTCGCACACTCGATTTTGGTTTTTTCTATCCCACGCAGCTTCAAGGAAGACATTGTGCCTTTCGTTTCAGCCACAAAGTAGATATGGCGTACGCTGCCGTTACGGAAAGAGATCGCCCAGTCCGGGTTGTAGTCGCCCACCGGAGTGGGGATAAGGAAGCCTTTTGGCAGCTTGGCATACACCACCACTTCACTGCTAGTATCCAGCTCTTTGACAAATTCACGTTCTACAGCTGAATCCGTAATGGCATAGTCGTAGACATGATTTTTCAGTTTGGCTGAAGCCCGTGAGAAATCCTGGCCAGTCTGGTTGGCCGTGAAGATATCGACATCGTAGCGCTCATCAATTTCATCATAAGCCAGGCGTTCAATGATCATGGCAGCTTTTTGCTCGGTGATCAGGCGGCTGGCTTCGGAAATAAAATGCTCCGGGTTTTGCTGGAACTGCTTGAATACTGCAGATTGGATGCCTTGTAGTATTGCCGCCGTGGTTTGTCGAGTCAGCTGAGTGTTTTCCGCTACCTTGCCCAGCAGGTCGTACTTGACCATGGAATGGATGGAATTACCGTACTCAGTCGCTGTTTCTTCAATCTTGAAGCCCTCCCCTTTATGCAGCTGATCGTCAGTGAGTCCATCTCGCTGAATACCCCTGTGCACAGTGTACTGCAGCGGTGTTACCCGCAGCTGCGTGTCCAATGCTTTAATGCACTTGCGGACCAATTCATCGGAATCAAAATCAACCTTGTATACCGCTTTACGATTGATTCGATCCCAAAGCGCCTGGAATTCCTTTTTGTTGAAGTTGGCGTTGAGTGGGTTGGTTTTCGGCTTGCGGCCGTCTTCCGGTTTCGGCAGCTGGGCGTCACTGAATACGCTGTCGATCAGCTCAAATACCTGATCGGCATAGGGCTGAAGTTCGTCCGGCAACGGGGCCAGGTTCCCCTGCTCTTTGGCCTGATGGTAGAGGTCAGCGATATGATCCGCATCGTCGGTGTAATCGTTCTTCAGCAGGTAGCGGTAGATCTGCTTGGCCATGACGGCGGTGACTTCAATCTCACCATCCGGCGTATTCAGCACCTTGCCGGTGAAGAAGTCTTCATTTGCCTGGCGAGGCCGTGCCGTCAGTGTGTCTGTGATCTCCTGCTGCAAGCCGGCCACAAAATCCTTGTAGCTTTCGCTGGCCACTATCGTCAGCACGTTGATGTCATGCACCACTGCAGGGTGGTCCATGCGGTCACCGTGCCTATCGACGGCCAAGCGCAAACCGCGGCCCACTTCCTGACGGCGTGAAATGGTGTTGTCACTGTGCTTCAGCATGCACATAACGAAAACATTGGGGTTGTCCCAACCCTCGCGTAGTGCCGAGTGGGAGAACAGAAATCGGGTCGGCTCTTCAAACGAAAGCAGACGCTCCTTGTCCTTCAGAATCAGGTCATAGGCGTCCACATCATCGGAGTCAATGGCCCTGGCTCCTGTTTTGGGGTCCTTCAGGCGCTTGGTCTTCTTGTCGATAGAAAAGTAGCCGTTATGGGTTTTGCTGACATCAATGCTTTCCAGATAGCCGCGATAAGACTCGTTGTCGATGGCCAGTTCCGACAGGTATTCATTCTTCAGTAGCTGGTACTCTTCCTCGAAAATACGGGCATATTCACCCTTCTCATCTTCCTGGTCATAGTCGCGGTATTTGACCACCTCGTCGATAAAGAACAGCGACAGTACCTTGATGCCCTGAGAGAAAAGCTGCTTCTCACGATCCAGGTGAGCCTTGATGGTCTCTCTGATCTGAATTCGGCGGATATCACGCTCGGAGACGTCGCCAATGGCTTCACCAGCTTTCAACACGACGCCATTGGTAAATTCGACCGTATCACTGTTGTAATCGATCTGGCTGATTGTGAAACCATCCCGATACTGGTCCAGCTCGCCGGACACCACAAACAGATCATCCCGGTACTCCAGGCGGCGCAGCTGTCGCTTGATCTCGCCAGACTTCAGCTTCACTTCAAGCTCTATACGGGCAACGGGTGCTTTCTTTGAGATATCGATCCCTTCCAGATACAGGTAGGCATTGGTCCCGGCCAATCCGCGTGTCTGAATGCCCCGTACTGCAATCTTCTTCACCAGCTTCTGGTTGTAGGCATCCAGGGCGTCCAGCCGGTGAATACGGTTATGCTGGGTTTTGTGGGTGGCTGAGTAACGCAGGATCATCAGCGGGTTGAATCGAGGCAGAGCCTCCAGTGTTGCCTTGCCTTCCATCTTCTGGGGTTCATCCAGAATCAGTATCGGCTTGTTGGCCGCAATCACGTCAATGGGTTTGCGTGACTGGAAGTCATCCAGCTCGTCATAGATACGGCGGTTATCCTTGCCGCGCGCATTGAACGCCTGGATATTCATCACCATCACGTTGATTCCGGCATCCGATGAAAAGCTTTCCAGCTCATGCAGGCGTTTAGAGTTGTAGATGAAGAAACGAGCTTTCTTGCCATAGCCTTCGGCAAAGTGGTCTGCGGTAATCTGCAGTGACTTGTAAACCCCTTCCCGGATGGCAATCGAGGGCACCACTACAATGAACTTACTCCAGCCGTAACGCTTGTTCATCTCGAAAAGGGTCTTGATGTAGCAGTAGGTTTTGCCGGTACCGGTTTCCATCTCAATATCGAGATGCAATCGTGTTGCCGCCAGTGCCTGCTTTTTGTAAGCCGCCTTGACCGGAACCCGAACTCCCTTGGTGTTGACGGTGGTAAAGTCTGTCAGTGTTTTGGACACGGGCAGGTTCTGGCGCCGCTGAACCTTCTGAATGTTCTCCAGCAGCTGCTCCTCGGTCAGAGCCAGATCGGTGTTCTTGAAACCTTCCTCATAGGCGCTCCTCTGCTGCTTGCTGCCCGGGTCAATGCGGTAGGTAATGCCATCGTGTTTGGGTTGTCCGGTAAAGCAGTCCACCACGGACTCAACAGCATTGGTCTGGTAGGCCTGGGTTTTGAATTTGAGCTTCATGGCATTCCTTTCTGCATTTATTTCTGCAAGCCCCTGCCGCAGAAAGACGATGTTGATTCCAGATAACTGGCTACAAAGGGCCAATCCTGTCTCCGGTTGGCCAAGTTCTTGTGGAGCCGCCGTACTCTTCTACCCCATTTGTGGAGCCTAAAACAATAAAAAGACTCCACTATCACGCTTGTCGCGGGTCGGCGCTCCACAACCACACTAGTGGAGTCATAAATCGATTTTAGGCTCCACAAAGTATTCTACTTTCTACATACCCTTTAAACTACCTCACGCCCCTCGGCAAGATTGATCAGGCGGGGGAAACACAGGGTCGCAGAACGCCTGCCGCTACCTGGCTCCAGCTCCAGCAAGATACCGGCATCTTTCAGCTGCCTCAGCAGGCTGGATGTCGTTTTTTCATGCGCACCAAACTCCCCATGAAGCTGCCTGGCAAGATCAGACGTTCTGAAAATTGGTTTGCTGAAAATCGCGTCCAGAAGATGAACTGTGTATTGCGAGCGGGTTGTTTCCTGAATAGCCTGCTTCATCTCATCGTACAGGGCGCGGATCTGCTGCACCCGACGGCCATTCTCCTCCGCCTGCTGGCGAACGCCTTTCAGAAAGAAAGCGATCCAGCCATTCCAGTCGCCTGCGGCTGATATGGCTTTCAGGCGTTCGTAGTACTCACCCCGGTTCTGTTCCAGATATCCGGACAGGTAAAACATGGGCTGTGACAATACCCGTTTCTGGTAGAGGAACAGGGGGATCAGAATGCGCCCGATACGACCGTTGCCATCCTTGAATGGGTGCAGCAATTCAAACTGGGCATGGACAACAGCCGTTTGGATCAGGAAGTCGATATCGTCGCTGTCCAGGTACTCTTCCCATGCAGCTAGGTAATCCGGCAGTTGAAATGGGTTCGGAGGGACGAAAGTGGCGTTGTCGATTGTGCATCCGGCGCGGCCAATCCAGTTCTGGTCCTTGCGGAACTCCCCCGGTGCCTTGTCCTGACCTCTGACACTGTCCATCAGAATGCGATGCAATTCGCACACAAAACCCAGCCGAATCGGATACGACTCCAGATACTCGCGGGCGGCGAAGAGGGCCGTACGGTAGTTGGAGATTTCCTGAATATCCTTGTACTTCTCGCCCTCTTTGATCAGCCCCGCTTCCTGCTCCAGTACTTCATCCACGGTTGCCCGGGTGCCTTCGATTTTTGACGACAGTACCGCCTCCTGAGTGGTCAGGGGAGAAAGCATCACCGCCGGGTTCGGAATACCCTGCAGCAGGCCGTCATAGCGGGCCAAAGCGGCATTGGCCTGTCCAACCAAAGGCAGCAGCAGGCGGAAATCCAGATCGGCAATGGGCAGCACGTCCGGTACATAGGGCTGCATGGCGAGGCTCCATCAAATCGCTCTGACTTCGGTGGTGGGGGAGAGCTGACGGAAGATCTGCTCCACATTGATCTTCACGGCATCGGACTCAAAGCCGTTGTCGCGGAACACCACGCGCAGCGGCTCCGACTTGGCCAGCTCTTTGACCAGTGCCTCGCTGATGCCCGAGTCGAAACAGGCCACCAGTGCGTTTTCGTCCACAAAGAAGACCGTTTTGCCCTGGATGGTCTCACGGCGGATGGGCAGCGTCAGATCCACGCCCCAGTCCACCAGTACCTGGAACAGCAGATCTTCGGCTGTGCGGTCTGGTTTGACGTTATCAACAGCGTCCAGCAGGTCGGCCTGTGAGAGTTCGTCGGGGCGATAATAAACATCTTTCATATTAGATGTATCAATATGTAAAACACGGAAACCTATATCTTTATTCCATTTTTTACTAGAACCTGTACTTAGGGTTTCAACACCAGATTTTCTCACCCTTTCCAAACACATATCTGTGATGGTGGAATTGTCTGAAGCCATTTCTGGAAGTTGAACTAATATCCATTTCCTGTTACCTCCGTCTTCTGAGTTTTTTCTCATTACAGCATGTGCTGTGGACCCAGAACCTGCAAAGAAGTCTAAGACTATTGCATTTTCATTTGGAGCAGTTGAAATTTCCAACATTCTTTCAATGAGCTTAATAGGTTTTGGGGTAACAAATATTTGATCTCCAGTAGATGCACTTAATAATTTTCTTAAATCTTGTTTTGCATTTCGTGTGCTACCAACATCTTTCCATGACCAATATGTTTGTGGAATCACCCCGTCTCGCACTTCAGACAAGAACTTTTTAATCCCCGGTCGGTTATCTCCAGACTTTCCCCACCAGATACGATTGTCAGACAATAATTCATCAAATTTTTCTTTTGATACTCGCCAGTAGCTGCCTGCAGGGGGGCCTTTAATTATCTTTCCTGATGGTGTTGTAATTGAATAAAT
The DNA here is from genome assembly GCF_001617625.1 of Microbulbifer thermotolerans. Taxonomy (NCBI): domain Bacteria; kingdom Pseudomonadati; phylum Pseudomonadota; class Gammaproteobacteria; order Cellvibrionales; family Microbulbiferaceae; genus Microbulbifer; species Microbulbifer thermotolerans. Next base: position 3,884,510 of record NZ_CP014864.1, read on the forward strand.
TCCTTTACTATAAAAATTTCTGGCAGCGAGATCGCCAAGAAGCCATGGTCCCCTTGGGTCATTATCTGGATTTTGGTAGCGTTCTACCATTTTGTCACTACGTGGCAATAACCTTGGGCGCCACTTATCTGAGTTCTTAGCGTAAAGCAAAATATAATCGTGATCTTCACTCAAGTATTTTGCTGAGTTTTTGGGGCTATCCATCTTGTGCCATATTATGGTTGCAATGAAGTTTTCAGACCCAAATATTTCATCGCATAAGCTTCTTAAATTATTTATTTCGCAATCATCTATACTTATAAATATTGCACCATTCTCTGATAAAAGATTTCTCGCCAGACGAAGCCTTGGCATCATCATGGATAGCCAGTCGGAATGAAATCGACCATTTGACTCAGTATTCGATAATAGCTTATTTCCTTTGTCATCTTTCTGATTTGATCGAATCAGAAAATCTTGTGTGTTTTCAGAAAAATCATCATCATAGATAAAATCTTTTCCGGTATTGTATGGGGGATCAATATAGATCATCTTGATTTTGCCAAGATAATTTTCCTGAAGCAATTTCAGCGCTTCAAGGTTGTCGCCCTCAATGAACAAGTTTTGCGTGGTGTCAAAATCCACACTTTCCTCCCGGCAGGGGCGCAAGGTCTTGGCAATCGGCGCATTCGCAAGCGCCAACGCCTCCCGTTTACCCGGCCAATCCAGCCGATACCGCTCCTGCGGCCCTTCAACAATATGGTCACTGAGCTCCTGCCTGAGCTGATCAAAATCCACGGCCAGACGCAGTTCGCCGGTGGTCTCATCCCGCGCTTCGGTGACGCAGCCGGGGAAAAGGTCGCGGATCTTGGCGATATTGTCCTGAGTCAAATCAGGGCTGTGCATTTTCAGCTTGTCCATGGTTGCTCTCTAACACTCATCGGTTGCTTGTGGCGGGCTGACCGGCTTGCAGCCGCGCCAATTGTTGTTTGGCTTCGCGCAGCTCGGTGTTGATGGCTACGCGCTTGTTAAACTGTTTTTCACGCTTCAGCCGGGCGTGAATGCGGTCGATCTCTTTCTGTTTGGCAGCGATCGCCTCGGCCAGGGCGATCTGCTGTTCCAGTGTCAGCGTTGGGGCTGGCCGGTTTACCGCGTAACGGCCCGTTGCGTCTTTTGCGTGGGGAGCCGCCGTGGTTGCGGATTGCGGCCCCGCATCCTGATCCCCTGTTGCCGCTGATTCGGCCTTGACCAGTGGGATCAGCAGCTGCTCATAAAGCACGGACAGGTTCAGTGCCACCGGCAACGGCTGTCTGGGGGCATCTTCCGGCTGCCAGTCCGTCTCGAAGTAGAGACTCAGCACCCACCGGGTGCTGTCGGTTTCATGGGGGCGCTTGTAGGCGGCCACCAGCTTGGTTTGGCCGCGGTAGGATAACTCAAACAGAATCGGGAAGGGGATCGCCCTGTCGATGGCCTGGAGTACCCGTTGATCCAGCTGCGGGCCCTTCAGGGCTATACGGAAAATCTGGATCTCACTAACGGTTTTGGTGGCGGAGATGTTAAGGGTTTCCGGGGACAGCTTGAAGGCCCAGATGATCTGATCGACCTGGTGAACGAATAGCTTTTTCAGGGCTGTACTGGCAGCGGCGTGTTCGTAAATCTTCCGCTTTGGAACAACCCGGCCAAAGTACGCTTGTCTGGGGTAATCGAACAAAAGTATTCCCGGGCTACTCATGCTGAAGCCGTTTCAGACTCCATGCTCACAGAGGTCGTGGTATTTTCCTCAAGTATCAACTGCTTACCCATCGCTTTTTCGATCAGTCTGGACAGTTTGCGGCGACGATCTTCAATAAATTCATCGAAGTTATCCGCCCTCAGCAGCTCTGGTGACAACGCATGGCTGGCCAGCAGGGCACCCATCTCCTGATCGCTGAGGTCTACCTGTTTTTCTGACTGAATTTTGCTCAGATACCGGGAAGGCGCATCCCCACCGATTTTCCGGTTGGCCTTGTAGGATATGAGTGTTTTGTTCAGCAGGGTGTCGTAACGCTCTCGACCTATGCCTTGGGCTTCACACCAGGCACGGGGAAAAATGTGGTGGATATCAAGGGCAATCTCGTGGGCGTCAAGCTCCTGAATACTGGCCTTCCAGAACCAGTCCTTCGCGCCTTCTCGTAATACCAGGATATTAATGCCCTTGTAGGCGGCGCTCAGGCGTGAGCGCAGTGTGTCGAAACGTTCTGGCTGGAAGTTGGCATCACGCACGGTGCGAGGCACGGCCTCGTTATCTTCAAACCACTCCAGCAGCTCTTCATAGTCATTGGCAATACGTGTTTCAACAGCACCGCCATACAGCTCCCCCAAAACACCGCACCAGTACCAGCGCGAGAGTTTCTCGTAAATCTTCGGCTCAAGCCAGCGTTCCTGCAGCCGAGCAAGCACGGCGGCAAGTGGAACCAACTGGGTGCTGTAGGGCAGCTCTTTACGGCTGTAGAAGCACTCCTTGCGCAAAAAGCGCCCCGCTAACTTGAACCCTGTTTCCAGTGGTGTGGCCCAGGTCTGCCATGCTGATAATGGCAGTTGCAATACATCAGCACGTTTGGCACTAACAGGGCGAATCTGTTTACCTGTTTTGCCGGCAGCGCGATCGGCTTTACGTTGTTCATGGGTGTGCAGCAGGCTGACGGCTTGCAGGAATTCGGTCGCTTCAATTCCCTTAAGCAGTTCGTCTTTTTCAATCCTGGCTTTGCGTGATTCGACATTTCTTTGACGTGAACCAAACCAGTCATCGCGCAAGTTGTAGCCATCGGCAGCGTAGCTGGCTGTAATCAACTCGAATACTGACAGGGATACACCGCCTGTGTTGACCTTCTCGAACACGAGGCAGACAGCTTCTTTGGTGGTTTCTTTTTTCAGCAGAATGACCGGCAACTGGTAGTTACGGAAGGGGGTCAGTAGCTGATTGCGGAAATCCATGTAAGCAGCAAAATGCTCGGGGGCAACCTTGTGCAGGGTGGCTTCCCAATCATCCGATACCATAATCTGGCTGCACGGGAAATAAAGTTGTTGGCATTCAAGCTCTCTTGTTGAGAGGTCCAGTTCAACATCCCGGCCGAAGTTTGTTCGGCGTTGCCGGTTTTCATCTACGGCAATAATGGCTTCATCAAGTGCCAGAGGATTTTCCAGCGCCTGCTTGATATCGAAATAGTAATAGCGCTTGATCGACTTGCCCTTGGATGTACGTGTATTAACGAAGCTGTCGGAAGCAAGCGCCTGGAACAGTGTGGTCAGGCGCTGCTGTCCGTCAAGAATCAGATTTTCAGGCTGCTGGCCCTTTGGTATGCCGGGTTCGGCTCCTTCCACGGGCCTTGTCTGAAAGTGCACGTCACCGCCGGTCTCAAGCAACATGACTGCACCTATGGGGAACGATCGGGCAATACTTACCAGCAAGTCGCGGATGTGCTCGTCGTCCCAGACCCAACCGCGCTGAAAATCGGGCAGCTGAATTTTCCCTTCACGAATTTCACGCAGCAGGTCACGTAGAGAAGACTTGGTGCTATCGAATGTTGTCATGAGATTTCCTTTTACACATCACTGTGATCAGCTGCAGTTGATTCTATCACCAGAAAAGCAATCAGCTCGAAGTCATCCAGCCCTTTGATGGTGGCGGTCAGTGCTGTTGTGTGTCCCCCACTGAACAGGCTGTCGATATCCTTCTCTTCCTTCACTTCGATCATGGAACGGATCGCTTCGCTCAACAGTTCGGAGTAGGTATCCATTTGGCGGCCATCGTGAGTACGGTCGTTGAAGGTGCGACAGACTGACTGAATCGGCTCGGACCTGCCCTTGCAGCTGGAGCGGATCAGGTCCAGCAGACGTTTCACTTCGGTGTGGTCCGCCACAATCTCGCCATCTTCCGCGATATACACCAAATAATAAGGGTGCAGGCGGTTTTGCTGGTTGATGTTAACACTGTCGTGGATGTTTCTGAGCGCAAAGATAACGCCGGGCTCCAACCCCAGCTCCGGTTGCGCGGGTACCACGGCATGCATGCCCGGAGGGACCGAATCCAGATCTCCATGGGCCTTGATGTAATTGAGCAAATCCATACGGAAGTCGTTCAGGCCCAGGTCGGTAATGGAGATACCAGTTTTAACGTCTTCCAGTTCGATGACCTCTTCCTGCAGGCGTTTCAGCTGTTCCTTGCGGTAAGCGATATCACTGGATTTGGCGGTGAGCACGTTATCGTCGCCGGTGGCGGTGATATCGGTAATCACCATGCGATTTTCCACGCGCTCCTTGAGGTTGATGTACTCATCCAGGGTGATATCGGGCCAGTAGTTAACCAGCTGGATCTGTTTGTTGGGGGACCCGATGCGGTCTATCCGACCAAAGCGCTGGATGATCCGCACGGGGTTCCAGTGGATGTCGTAATTGATCAGATAATCGCAGTCCTGCAGGTTCTGCCCCTCAGAGATACAGTCCGTACCTATGAGGATATCCAACTCGGCGGGCTCATTGGGCAGTACGGTGGCCTTCTCCTTGGAACGGGGCGAGAACAGCGTCAACAGGCTTTGGAAATCATAAGACTTTTTCAGTGTGGACTTGGGTACGTCTGAACCAGTCACCTTGCCCAGGTTCAGGCCAAGTTTATACGCCGTTGGGGCTAAATTATCGTAGAGGTAGTGGGCGGTATCCGCAAAGGCGGTGAAGATCAGCACTTTGCGGTTACCGGGGTTTATGGGCTGTTCGACTTTCTGGCGGATCAATTGCAGCAGATGCTGAAGTTTGGCGTCATCCTCCGGAGCTATTTTATTGACCGTTTCCAGCAGGGCGTTGATCAACTCAAGATCGGCTGATAGTTCGTGTCGCCATGAGGGCAGATCCATATCGGCCAGGCTGATTTTGATCTTCTTGCCGACGGTGAAGTCGTTAAGGCCGGAAAGGTCTTCGTCATCCGGGTCGAAGCTACTGAGATCGGCCAGGTCATCACTGAGAACGCCACTGAGCCCACTGTTTTCAAAGTTATCGATTGCTTCCAGCGTTTTAAGAATGTTGTTTTGCAGAACCCCCAGCGTCTTGCTGAAAGCATACACCGAACTCTCCAGGCGCTTGAGCAGGTTGGTAGTCATCAGCGCCTGCAGGCTGCGTTCGCGGTCTGCCTGTTTCAGTTTGCCTTTTCCGCCTTCAACCTGGGTATCGTACATCTCCTCATACTTGCGCAACCGGCTGGGTAGGATGTAACTAATCGGCGCGTAGACGGCAAGTTTAAGCAGCGACAGCTGGCCAAAGATGGTATTCAGGTCGGCGACGTCGGCACGGTCGGTAATCGGGCAATGGAAAGACAGGGGCTTGCGGCGTTCTGGAAATTGGCCGATATCGCGGGTATCGTAAAAGGTCTGAATATGCTTGCGTGAGCGGGCGATTGTCACAGCGTCCAGCAGCTCGAAAAAATCAAAGTCCAGAGCCTTGAGAATGGATGCCGCTGTGCGCTCTTCAGGGGGAAGGGTCGACCATTCGTTAAATGCCTTCTGCGCCCGGCGGAAAATCTCTTCCACACTGGAATGTACCTTGAGGTGCTGCCCCAGGGCATCAGAGTCTCCTTCATAGGCTAATGCCAACTGGTTGCGAAGATCGGTAAAGCGGTTGTTGACCGGTGTGGCTGACAGCATCAGTACCTTGGTTTTGACACCGGCCTGGATCACCTTGCGCATCAACTTCTGGTAGCGGGTTTCCCGGTCACGGTAGACATCGTTGTTGCGGAAGTTGTGTGACTCGTCAATCACTACCAGATCATAGTTGCCCCAGTTGACGCGGTTGAGGGGAATGCCAAAGGATTCGCCCGAGGTGCGTGACAGATCCGTATGGCACAGCACGTCGTAGCTGAACCGGTCTTTGGCAAAGATGTTGGTGGTCAGGTTGCTGTTGTAGTTGCGCCAGTTGTCCGCCAGTTTCTTGGGACAGAGTACCAGTACAGCCCGGTTGCGCAGTTCGTAATATTTGATGACAGCCAGTGCGGTAAACGTCTTGCCCAGACCTACGCTGTCGGCCAGGATGCAGCCATTGTGGGTTTCCAGCTTATTGATGATACCGGTAGCGGCGTCTCGCTGGTAGTTGAACAACTTGTTCCATACCAGAGTGTTCTGGTAGCCAGTGAGGTCCTTGGGCAGTACATCTTCGTCAACATCTTCCAGGAAGTCACGGAAGATGTTGTAAAGCATGATAAAGTAGATCCGCTCCGGTGCGTTTTCCTGATAGACCGACTCAATATGGTCACAAATTTCAGAGGTGACATCCTGCACCTTATCCGGGTCCGACCAGATCTGGTCGAATAACTGCAGATAGGTTTTGGCGTGTGTGGGGTCGTCCATTCGGTTGACGAAGTTGGAGACCGCATTACTCCGCTGATAGCCCAGATCGACAGCGGTAAAACCGTTAACCGGCATGTAGGCGGTGCCTTTACCGTCGTGCTCAACATGTACGAAAGGCTGCATGGCCGCCCGGGTTTTATTGGAGCGGAAGCTGGCCTTCTGGCGTATCCAGGCCACGCACTCCCGCGCCACTGCACGCTGGGTCAGCTTATTGCGCAGCTGGATTTCGAACTCGGTGCCATAGAGGCCTGTTTCCCGCTGCGTTTTGGGGATAAAGAACTCGCGGCGCTCCTTCTTCATGCGATCCGTGACTTCGTCGGGAACGAAGGTGGGGGCGGTGAAGATGAACTCCAAACATTCAATTTTGGAAAGCTCGGTTTTCAGGGCCTCAAAGGCGTAGATGGAGAAACAGGAAGCCGCAATCTTCAGCCTGGAGCCCGGAGTGATCGTGTCTTTCAAGTCGTCACCGAGCAAGCGGTTGATGTTGTCGATCATCTCCACAATCGACTTCCTTTGGAATAGTAACTTTGCATCATACGGTTACGGAAAAGTCTTCATTTCCCTAAAATCACGCATAAGAGCCAGAGTGTAGCGCACCATCCACTCCGTAGGTTCACCCCTACGTAATTTAGGAGCGGGCTACGATTAGACTGATAGTCGCCAAATGTTCAGTCCAAAAAGGAAGTAACTGTGACCCGCGACAGTGAGCATACAGCAATATCCGCTATGCCTGAAATCCTGCCTAAATAAAGGAAGATGGCGCTGTCACAGCTGGCGATCCACTTCCCAGAGCGCTTGGAGAAATACATCAGTCTATGAGGCTATTTGGCTGACACAGAATTTTGAACACCCTCGAGCATGTCCTGGTAGATGTTGCCGAGGGGAAAACAGAGCTATCACTTTACGCTCCAGCCAAAGATGCCAGCGAGACTTTTCATTGTCTTGGATGCAGCGCCATTCTTGCGGTTGGGCTTGTCCTCACCTGCAAGAGGCTTCCAAGCTCTAACCTCATGGCAGCTTTGGTGAGTTGTTTGATCAGTGGGATCAGAGTGCCGTCTTTGCCGTTGAAGTCTTTGCTCTCACGCAGTGCCTCAAAGGCAGCACCCATAGCGAAGGTAGGTGTGGCTATGAATCATCTCTTTTTTACTGATAGTAAAGAAATGACATAGAATTCTGAACACCCTCATCCACTTCCCGGAACGCTTGGAGAAATACATCAGTCTGTGAGGCTATTTGGCTGACACAGAATTTTGAACACCCTCGCTTGAGAGCTCATTTCTTCCGATATGCTTTATCGTTGCCCTAATGGGCCTTGTGGCTTTGTTTTTATCGGCAAGGAATTCAGCTTCTCAGCAATTTTTCTCCCTATTTCCTCTTCCGATTTGACTTCTTTACTTCCTTTTTCTATTTGTTGTCTCGTCATCTTTTTCAATATCCTCTGTAAGTGATTCTGGTGAGCCAACGATTGGTGGCTCATCTTTAATATATGTAGGGTTGTTTTGAATAATTTTTTTTGCTTTTTTTCTTATATCTTCAGGAGTTAATGGTTGCTTAACTTTATCTTTGCTCATGAGAGAACCTTCACAAGATAATGCTTGTGATTATTTTCAGATATTGCGTTTCTGTATATGTACCCAAAGGAGGAATAATACTCAATCAACTTTTGATCTATGGGGTCTATTATACGCAGTTCATCTGCTCCGATAATGCTTGCGTACAATTCTGCAGCCGAAATAGTAATTGGGACAATACGCCCTTTTAAAGGGCTTGAAGACGGCCTTGATTCTATAAACTCTAGGCGCAATCGAGTTCCCGTATAGCTTGGGCGACCTAAACTTAAACCGGAAAGAGTATTCCCATACCATATGGATAATTCAAAGCGCTTGGGATTGCGAAAAGCGTAATCTCGATACTCTCTGTCCCAAGGCCAGTCTACCAACCTCTTCGGGTCATTACACTCCTAATCCTTGGTAGTGCAGTTAAATAGAGCGACATACATACGTATGTCGCTGTAGTAATTCTGGGAGATTATTGAAACCAGAGAAACTTTAACACGGAGAAGCAAATAAACCAGAATTTGCTCAGATAGCTATGGGAGAATCCCCACTCCTCTCCCTTAAACAGAAGAGGAGGCGTAAAAAATTATTCCACCGTCACACTCTTGGCCAGGTTGCGCGGCTGATCCACATCCGTGCCCTTGAGCAGCGCCACATGGTAGCTGAGCAGTTGCAGTGGCACTGTGTAGAGGATGGGGTGCAGGCTTTCCGGTGCGTCGGGGACTTCCACTACGGTGATGCCCGGCTCGCTGGCGAAGCCGGCTTTGGGGCTGGCGAAGACGAACAGTTGGCCGCCGCGGGCGCGCACTTCCTGCAGGTTGGATTTCAGTTTTTCCAGCAGTTCGTCGTCTGGCGCTACAGCGACAACAGGCATATCCGCGTCCACCAGAGCCAGTGGGCCGTGTTTCAGTTCACCGGCCGGGTAGGCCTCGGCGTGGATATAGGAGATCTCTTTCAGCTTCAGCGCCCCTTCGAGCGCGATGGGATATTCGACGCCGCGGCCTAGGAAAAGAGCGTGGTGTTTTTCGGCAAAAGCTTCGCTGGTGTCCTGTACCAGTTTGTTCAGGCCGGTGAACTCTTCCATCAGCTGTGGCAGCTGGTGCAGGGCGGTGACCAGTTCCGCTTCTCTCTCCGCACTCAATCCGTTGACCTTGGCCAGAGCGATGCAGAAGAGCTGCAGCGCCACCAGCTGGGTGGTAAAGGCTTTGGTGGAGGCGACACCGATTTCCGGGCCCGCCTCGGTCATCAGGGACAGTTCAGATTCGCGTACCAGTGAGCTGTTGGGCACATTGCAGATGGCCAGAGAGGCCAGGTAGCCCAGTTCCTTGGCCTGGCGCAGGGCCGCCAGGGTGTCGGCGGTCTCGCCGGACTGGGAGATGGTCACGAAGAGGGTACCCGGGCGCACGGCGGTTTTGCGGTAACGGATTTCGCTCGCCACTTCGACGGAGCAGGGGATGCCGGCCCAGTCTTCCAGCCAGTAGCGGGCCACCAGACCCGCGTGGTAGCTGGTGCCGCAGGCGACGATCTGTACCTGTTTTACCTCGGGCAGTATTTCGTGGGCGCGGGCGCCCAGCGCCTCGGACAGTACTGACTTTTCCCCCAGGCGCCCGGCCATGGTGGCGGCCACCACTTGCGGCTGCTCGAAGATCTCTTTCTGCATATAGTGGCGATAGCGCCCTTTGTCGGCGGCGTCGTGACCACCGTTCATTTTGTGTACCGGGCGGCTCACTTCCTCTCCCTGCCGGTCGCGCACACTGATACCGTCGAGGGTAATTTCCGCCACATCCCCCTCTTCGAGAAAGATAAAGCGGTCGGTGACCTGGCGCAGGGCCATGGGATCGGAGGCGATAAAGTTCTCTTCAATGCCGACGCCTACCACCAGCGGACTGCCGGAGCGGGCGCAGACCAGCACTTCCGGCTCATCGGCACAGATCACCCCCAGTGCATAGGCGCCCTCGAGTTGTCTGGTGGCTTCGGTCACCGCATCCAGCAGACTCCGGCCCCCGGCCACCAGGGAGTGAATCAGGTGCACCACCACTTCGGTATCCGTATCGGAGGCGAATTGGTAGCCCTGCGCTTGCAGCTGTACGCGCAGGGCCTGATAGTTTTCGATAATGCCGTTGTGCACCAGAGCGACATGCTCGGAGACATGCGGATGGGAATTGACGTCCGACGGCGCGCCGTGGGTAGCCCAGCGGGTGTGGGCGATACCGAGGCGCCCACTGGCGGGCGCTTCGGCAAACCGGGATTCCAGATCGGCGACTTTGCCCTGGCTTTTGCACAACCGCAGCTGCCGGTCACTGTCCAGCAGGCAGACGCCCGCGGAATCGTAACCGCGGTATTCCAGACGCCGCAGTCCCTCTAGCAGAATTTCACTCACGTTGCGCTGGGCCAGCGCGCCGACAATTCCACACATCGCATTCACCTCGGTAATTCTTTGAAAAATATAGCGCCAGTCTGTTTAGCGCGCCGCTTGCATTAATAGTGACCACTCACTTTGGCGCAGATGACTCTCACCCCCAGCTGCTCCAGCCGTGTCCGGGCTGGGCTCTCCAGGCCGCTGTCGGTCACCAATGTGTCGATCTGATCCCAGGGCAGTTCCAGGTTGGGGATACGGCGGCCAACCTTGCTGGATTCCGCCAGAATCACCACCTCCCGCGCCACTTCCGCCATCACCCGGGAGAGGCCCGTCTGTTCGTTGAAAGTGCAGGTGCCGCGCTCCAGATCGATACCGTCGGCACCGATAAAGGCCTGGTCGAAGTCGTAACTGCGCAGTACTCGTTCGGCCACCTGGCCCTGGAACGCCTCGAAATGGGGGTCCCAGGTGCCGCCGGTCATCAGCAGGGTGGGCTCGTTTTCCAGCTCGCGCAGGGCGTTGGCCACGTGCAGGGAGTTGGTCATCACCACCAGGCCGCGCTTGGCCTCCAGTTCCGGAATCATGGCCGCGGTGGTGCGCCCGTAGTCGATTACGATGCGGTGGTGGTCGGGGATCAGCGCTGCCGCCGCGCGGCCTATGGCGCGCTTGACCTCGGAGGGTGCATCCTCAGCCACCAGCTCCCGTGGCACAGGGATGGCGCCGCCGTGGCGGCGCAGCAGCAGGCCGTGATTTTCCATCGCAGTCAGATCCTTTCGAATCGTAACTTCCGAGGTGCCAAAATGGCGCGCCAACTGCTCTACGCTAACTTCTCCGGTTTCATTAACCAGTGCCAAAATCTGATGGCGACGTTGCTGAGTATTGCGTTTGGACATCTTTCGCTAAATTTCGTTTAGAAACTAAACGATAGCAAAACGAAAGTTAAATTCCCAGACAACAGAGGCAGTGGCGGGATGGCAGGGCGCTCTAGTTCGAGCCGCTGGATGAAAGCGCCTGCATCAGGGTTTTGAGGAAGCGCGCCAGCTCACCACCGGTGACAGCGCGGTGATCGGCGCTGATGGACAGGGGCAGCAGGGGGCGCACCACAGGTTTGTGCTCCTCCGCCACCACCCCCTCAAAGACGCGCCCGGCACCGACGATCGCCACCAACGGCGGCATCACCACCGGCGTGGCGTAGCGGCCGGCCATGCCGCCGTAGTTTGACAACAGTATGGTGGCGCCCTGGAGGTCCCGCTGGGCGATGCCCTGGTCGCGGGCCTGCACCTTAAAATCTTCTACCTGTTGCAGAAGCTCGCTATCGAGGCGGGATGCCACATTTTTGAGGACCGGTACAAAGAGCCCCCGGGGGGAGTCCACCGCCAGGCCGATATTGATTGTCGCCGCAGGTTTCAGCACCCCGCCTTCGTACAGGGCGTTCAGGTTGGGCTCCGCCTCGCAGGCCCTCTGCATTGCGCGGATCAGGCGCAGGGTGGGTGGCTCGCCGCCCCACCAGGAGGACACATCCACCTGGTCGCACAGGGTCACGGGCATCACTGCATCGCGGGCGCGGCTCATGGCCAAGGCCATGGCGCGGCGGGCCGGGGACATGGTGGCAGCGGGGGATTTCTCACGGTTTTCCGCGGGCGACCCAAGCGCCGCCGCGGCCCGCACTTCTTCAGCGGTAAACCGCTCGCCGGCGGGGCGCATTTGCGACAAATCCACGCCCAGCCGCCGGGCCAGGGCGCGCACCGAAGGGGTGGCGAGGCGGCGGGGGGCGTGCGCAGGGGGTTGCTCCCTGGCCAGAACCTGGCCGCTCTGGTCGATCTTGCCCACCACCGTGCCACTATCAGAGTCCGGCTCTTCCGCTGTCTCAGCTTCCGCAAAACCGACTAGGGGCTGGCCGACCTGTACTGTGTCTCCCTCAGCGGCAAAGCGTTTTTCCAAGGTGCCGCTCCAGGGGGAGGGCACGTCCACCAAGGCCTTGGCGGTCTCGACAGTGACCAGGGTTTCATCGGCGGCAACGCGGTCCCCCTCGGCCACATGCCACTGGCGGATTACCGCATCCGGCAGTCCCTCTCCCAGGTCCGGCAGTTTGAACAGCTTCATTGGCCCCCTCCATCCCGATAGTCCAGGGCGGCGCGGACACCGGCCAGAATCCCTTCCACATCCGGGAGGTAAACATGTTCCAGCTGGTAGTAGGGCATCACTGTGTCGTAGCCGGTGACCCTCTGCACCGGGGCCTCGAGCAGGTCGAAGGCGTATTCATTGATCTGCGCGACTATCTCGGCACCCAGGCCGCCGCTGCGCGGTGCCTCGTGGACCACCACGCAGCGGCGCGTCTTCTCCAGGGAATCGATAATGCTGTGGATATCCAGTGGTTTAAGGGTAGCCGGGTCCAACACCTCGGCCTCCACACCCTCGCCGGCGAGCTGCTCCGCCGCCTGCAGGGTTTCCTTCAACGAGGCGCCCCAGGAGATCAGGGTAATATCCGAGCCCTCCCGCAACACAAAGCAGCGGTCCAGGGGCAGGGCCTCGCCGTCGTCCGGCACTTCCTGGGTTGCCGCGCGGTAGATTCTCTTCGGCTCCAGAAAGATCACCGGGTCCGGATCGCGGATGGCGGCCAACAGCAATCCGTAGGCGCGGGCGGGGGAGGAGGGCACCACCACCCGCAGCCCCGGGATATGGGCGAATAGGGCTTCGAAGCTCTCGGAGTGATGTTCCGGCGCGTGGATGCCGCCGCCGTAGGGAGCGCGGTAGACGACGGGGCAGGAGAGGCGGCCGCGGGTGCGGTTGCGGAAGCGGGCGGCGTGGCTGAGGATCTGATCCAGACCGGGATAGATAAAGCCCATAAACTGGAATTCCCCCACCGGTCTCAGCCCTTGGGCGGCCATGCCCACAGCGATGCCGGCAATCATATTTTCCGCCAGGGGTGTATCGAGTACACGGTCAGGCCCGAAGGTCTTCTGCAGGCCGTCGGTGGCGCGGAAGACACCGCCGTTTGCGCCCACATCCTCACCGAACACCACCACCCGGGGGTCCCGGTGCATTTCGTAAGCCAGAGCCTGGGTAACCGCTTCCACCAAAGTGATCTGCGCCATCAATCTCTCCCTTCCGCCAAGCGGCCGAGCTGCTCATACTGCTCCAGAAAAGCCTCCGGCAGCTCCGCATAGAGGTGGTCGAAGATAGCGGTGGGCTTGTCCCTGGGGGTGTCGGCGAAGGCGCGCAGTGCCCGCTCCATTACTTCCGCCAGTTCCCTTCGCAATTCCTCCTCCTGCTCGTCGCTCCAGAGCCCTTCGCTGCGCAGGTATTTCCCCAGGCGGGCGACAGGCTCTCTGCGCCAGGCGGCTTCAACCTCCTCCCGGGGCTGGTAGCGGCCGGCGTCGTCGGCGGTGGTGTGATCGCACAGGCGGTAGCAGGTGGCTTCGATCAGGGTGGGGCCCTCGCCGCTGCGGGCCCGCGCCACGGCATCGGCGACCGCCGCGCGCACGGCGATTACGTCGTTGCCGTCCACTTGCAGTCCGGGAATACCTACGGCTATGGCCTTCTGGGCGATGGTTTTGGCGGCTGTCTGGGCGCTGCGGGGTACCGAGATGGCCCACTGGTTGTTGTTGATCACCACCACCAGCGGCAGCCGCCACACACCCGCCAGGTTGATGGCCTCAAAGAAGTCCCCGCGGGAGGTGGCGCCGTCGCCACCACTGGCCACAGCCACCCGCGGTGGCTTATGCAGTTGTTTCTGTTGGTACTTGAGGGCAAAAGCGACACCGGCGGCGTGCAGGAACTGAGTAGCGATGGGAATGGCAAGTGGCAGATCACAAGGCGCGTGGCGGAAATTCTGGCCCCGTTCGTCGCCGCCCCAGATTGCCAGGATTTCTTTTATTTCGACGCCGCGCTCGAGCAGGGCGCCGGTCTCGCGGTAATAGGGGCAGTAGACGTCGTCTTTTGCCAGGGCACCGCCAGTGCCGACACCAATGGCTTCCTGTCCGAGGCTGGACGGATAGGTACCGAGCTGCCCGGTGCGCTGCAGTTTGACCGCGCGATCGTCCACCAACCGCGCCAGGACCATCTGCCGGTAGAGGGCCAACAGGGTGTCCGGCGTGGCGAAATCCGGTAACTCCTGGGTGGCGCGGCCCTGCTCGTCGAGATACTGCAAGCGGGCAATATCGAAGGAGGCGAGCAGGTGCATTCTAGGTTTGTGCATCGGTCAATTCCCTCTTTCCGATGCAAGAAGTGTAATTGATCGCGCGGAAGGCGCAGGGGATGTTATTGAGCGCCTCGAAACCCGCTACAGTGTCCTTGCGGGTTATTCAGTGACTCCCTAAGGAACCTCTGATTAATTCGTTTCCTGGTAACAGAGATACTTCACGGGCGGATGAGAAGCTCAGGTGATAGGATGGATATTTCGAAACCGTCGGATACAGGGATGTATCCGTCGGAGCTACAGGGAAGTACTTGTGCGTTTTCGAAATATCCATCCTATTGCCTGAGCGCCCCGGAACCCACCACAGTGTCCACGCAAATTAATCAGAGGTTCCCTATGATTTCTTGGATGGACGCTTCCAACCGGTGATATTGCGCTGCCTGCCGCGGGCCACCGCCAGTTCGTCAGGGCCCACTTCACTCGTGATGGTGGAACCGGCACCAACAGTGGCACCGACACCCACGGAAACCGGGGCCACTAGCGCGGTGTTGGAGCCAATAAAGGCACCGTCACCGATTTCAGTCGTGAACTTGTTTACGCCATCGTAATTGCAGGTAATGGTGCCGGCACCAATGTTTACTTGGTCGCCAACAATGGCATCACCAATATAAGACAGGTGGTTTACCTTGCTGCCTCGGCCAATTTTCGCCTTTTTGGTTTCTACGAAGTTACCCACCTTGGCGCCATCCGCCAGCTGAGTGCCGGGGCGCAAACGCGCAAAGGGGCCAATAGTGCAGGCTTGACCCACCTCGGCGTCCTCGATCACGGAGTTGGCTTCAACACAAGTGCCATCCGCCAGACGGCAGTTCTTGAGCAGGCAGTTAGGGCCTATCTGCACCCCTTTGCCCAGAACCACCTGCCCCTCAAAAATACAGTTGATGTCGATGGATACATCGGTATCGCACTCAAGGCTGCCGCGTACGTCGATGCGCGCCGGGTCCAGCAGGGTGACACCAGCGTTCATCAGCGCCAGGGCGCGACTGTGCTGTAGGGCGCGCTCCAGCTGGGCCTGCTGGGCGCGGCTGTTGACGCCGGCCACTTCGATCGAGTCACTCGCTCGCACGCCGGTGACCGGGATATTCTCGCCGACTGAGCGGGCGATCACGTCGGTCAGATAGTACTCGCCCTGGGCGTTGTCGTTAGACAGCTCCGGAAGCCAGCGCGCCAGAAGATCCGAGGGCGCAGCCAGTATGCCAGTGTTCACTTCGCGGATAGCCAGCGTGTCCGCGTCGGCGTCCTTCTCCTCAATAATCGCCAGCACGCGGCCGGTATCGTCGCGGACAATGCGCCCGTAGCCAGCCGGATTGGCCATTTCCACCGACAGCAACGCCGGGCCTTTGTCGGACGCAGACAACAGCGACTGCAATGTGCCGACTTTAACCAGCGGTACGTCTCCGTAGAGCACAAGCACTGTCGACCCCTTGCGAAAGTTGGGTATCGCCTGGGCTACCGCATGACCCGTGCCCAGCTGCTCCTTCTGTTCCACGAACTTTACACCGCTGTCAGCGAATCGCTCACGCACCAGCTCGGCACCATGACCGACAACGACGGTAATCTCTACTTCTCCGAGCTGCTTGGCCGTGTCTATCACCCGGCCCAGCATGGGTACACCGCCTATAGGGTGCAGTACCTTGGGCAGGTCTGAACGCATACGGGTGCCTTTTCCGGCGGCGAGGATGACAACGTCGATAGTCATGGAAAACCTAAAGCTCGTTGAAGTGGATAAATTGCGGGCATTGTGGCCATTCAAGGGGGGTAACTCAAGGGCACCTCGGTTCGTCATGAAATTGGGTCATTGGGCGCAATGTGATTGCCGGGAGCAACCCGCGCCGGTAACGTAATGCCCGCAAATTAATCCGTTGCATTTAAATTCGACCAATAACAAACCGGATAACCGCCAGCTCACGAGGCCGGCGGGAGGAAATCTCGTATGACCACAATCCAGCAGAGCAATGGGCGCCGTAAGCTGTTGGCGCTGTCAGCCCTGGCGCTGGCCCTGCCGCTCGGCGCCATGGCCGGCGCGGAAACAGGCAATCAAACCGACAAAGAGCCTGTACAGGCCTGGGACGTCAACCAGCCCCCCAGTGAATACCACCCCGTTCATATTGAGACCACTGAAACCACCTGGAGCAATCTGGATATCAGCCCGGACGGCAAAACCATCCTTTTCGACATGCTTGGCGATATCTACACGATGCCAATCTCCGGCGGCGAGGCGAGGGCACTGACCAATGAAATCGCCTGGAATATGCAGCCACGCTTCAGCCCCGACGGCAAGTTCATTGTTTTTATCAGTGACCGCGATGGTGCCGATAACATTTGGCTGATGGACCGAGACGGCAAAAACCTGCGCCAACTCACCCACGAAAAAGAAAACCTGGTGCACTCTCCCAACTGGAGTCCAGACGGCCAATACTTAGTGGCGCGCAAAGGCTTTATGTCCGGGCGCAGTATTCCCGCTGGTGAGATCTGGATGTACCACTACGGCGGCGGCGAGGGACGCCAGCTGAAGGAGCGCATTGGCGGTGAAATTGCACAGAAGAATATCGCCGATCCAGCCTTTTCTCCGGATGGTCGCTATGTCTACTACTCGATAGATACCACCCCGGGCACCGTGTGGGAGTACAACAAGAACTCCACGCGGGAAATCTTCGCCATCAACCGCTACGACCTGCAAGATGGCAAAGAGGAAACCTTTGTTTCCGGCCCCGGCGGCGCGGTAGCGCCGGTACCGTCCCCGGATGGGAAAAAGCTGGCCTTTATCCGCCGCCAGGATGACAAGACCTCTCTGTTCCTGAAAGATCTGGAAACCGGTCTGGAAACACCCGTTTACGCTGGCCTGGAGCGCGATTTACAAGAGATCTTTGGCTCTCACGGCAACTATGTGCAGTACGACTGGATGCCCGACGGGAAGTCCCTGATTGTATGGACTGGAGGAAAATTCCTCCGTATCGCCGCCGATGGCAGTGACGTCGATAAGATCACCGCCCAAATCCGTGTCGACAAGCAAGTGGCGGAAGCGGTCCGTTTCCCTGTGGAAGTGGCGCCGGAAGAGTTCAGCGTAAAAATGATCCGCTGGGCGCAGAAATCCCCGGACGGCAAGCAAATCGCCTTCCAGGCCCTGGGTAAAATCTATATCCAGGACGTGGCCAGCGGTGAGCGCCGCCGCCTTACGCGCCAAGACGACCATTTTGAGTTTTACCCCAGCTGGTCCCGGGACGGAAAAAAGATCACCTATGTCACCTGGCACGACGAGAAGTTGGGCCACGTGCGCGTGGTCTCCGCCAGTAGTGGTCGCGGCAAGAACATTACCACGGAGCCCGGTCTGTACGTGGAACCCGCCTTTTCACCCAGCGGCAAAACCGTCGCCTTCCGGCGCTTTACCGGCGGCTATCTGCTAAGTCCGGAATACGCCCTGGAGCCCGGCATTTATCTGGCCGATGCCGGTGGCAAGTGGCAGCGCCGCATCGCCAAGTCGGGCTACGCCCCCCATTTTGGCGCCAGATCTGACCGCATCTATTTTTCCGATTACGGCAACAACAAGCGGGTTTTGAAGAGTGTTAACACAGACGGCAAAGATGAGCGCGAACACCTGTACGGTGCCGAGATTACCTCTTTCCGTTTGTCGCCGGACAATCGGTGGATAGCCTTTACGCAGGATTTCAAAGCCTATGTGGCGCCCTTTATGCCCACTGGCAAACCCGAGGCCATAGGCCCGGACACCAAGGCTGTGGCGGTCACTCAGGTTTCCACACGCGCGGGCGAGAACCTGCACTGGTCTGCCGACAGCGAGACTCTGGGCTGGGCCCACGGCCCTAATCTCTATGAGCGCCAGTTAAAGGATGCCTTCTCGTTTGTCGCCGGTGCCGCCGATCAACTGCCAGAGCCCGTGGCCGAGGGGATTGATCTCAGCTTTAAACACAAATTCCACAATCCCGGGAAACTGGTTGCCCTCACCGGGGGCAGAGTGGTCACGATGCGCGACGCGGAAAATAGCCAGGAGGTGATTGAACAAGGCACAGTGCTCTTCCGCGGCAACCGCATTTTAGCCGTCGGTCCGGTGGATCATGTGGAGATTCCAGCGGATGCCAAACGCATTGATGTCAGCGGTAAAACCGTGCTGCCGGGCCTGATTGATGTCCACGCTCACGGCGCCCAGGGCCGCGAAGAAATCATCCCGCAACAGAACTGGAACCTCTTTTCCAGTTTGGCCTTTGGTGTCACCACCATCCACGACCCATCCAATGACAGCAGCGAGATCTTCTCCGCCGCAGAGATGCAGAAGGCTGGCATCATTACCGGTCCGCGTATTTTCTCCACCGGCACCATCCTCTACGGTGCCAAGGGCCCTGGCTACAAAGCCAAGATCCATTCTCTAGAGGATGCCCGTTTCCACGTGGGGCGTCTGAAAGAAATGGGGGCCATTTCGGTGAAAAGCTACAACCAACCCAGAAGGGATCAACGTCAGCAGGTGCTACAGGCTGCCCGCGAGCTGGGGATCATGGTGGTGCCCGAAGGCGGCGGCAAGTACCAGCACAATATGAATATGGTGGTGGACGGCCACACTGGCTTGGAGCACTCGCTGCCAATCGCCCATGTTTACTCAGACGTGGAACAGCTGTGGAGCCAGACTAAAGTCGGCTATACCCCCACTTTCGTGGTCGCCTACGGCGGACTTTGGGGGGAGGAGTACTGGTACGATCGTACTGAGGTGTGGAAAAACCAGCGCCTGACCCGCTTCACCCCGGACTTTATCGTCAATCCGCGATCCATCCGCCGCCCCACGGCGCCGGATTCTCACTACAACCACTTCAACGTAGCGCACCAGGCCAAGCAACTGCGCGATCGAGGGGTCACGATACATATCGGCGCCCACGGCCAGCGGGAGGGCCTCGGCGCCCATTGGGAGCTGTGGATGATGGAGCAGGGCGGCTTCACTCCCTGGGAAGCGTTCCGCGCCGGTACCATTGATGGCGCTCGCTATCTGGGGATGGACAAAGACATCGGCAGCATCGAGGCGGGCAAGCTGGCGGACCTGATTGTGGTGGACGGTAACCCGCTGGAAAACCTGCGCCAGTCGGAAAACATCACTTATACAGTGATCAACGGCCGCGTCTTCGAAGCGGAGACCATGAACGAGCTCGGCGGCGAAACGCGCCTGGCCTTTTTCCACGAGCGTCTGCCGATCAGTGCCATGCCCACTGCAACGGTGGAAGCGATACAAGAAAAAAGGGAGCGGCACCACTGGGTGCACTGACTCCCCTTCTGTCAACGAAAAGGCCGGCAGGGTTCTCCTGCCGGCCTTTTCGTTGCAAGTATTGCGAATCAGCCCTCGCTGATTTCCTTTGCCTGGACATCGTCCAAGGACATTGCCCGCGTAAAGGCCGGGCGCTCCCGAAGGCGGTCGAAATAGCGGATAAATTCTTCCCGGCTTTCCATGGTGCCAAATTGCAGGCCCCAGCCAATATGGGAACCCACATAGACATCGGCCGCGGTAAAACGGTCACCGGCAATATAGGGGTTGGCCTTTACGGCGACGGACAGGGCATTCAGCGTATCCCGGAAATTGCCATAACCCAGCATCCTTTGTTTTTCCACCTCCGGCTCCTCCTTGAAAACAGCCCTGTTATTTAGAACTGATTCCAGAGGGCCTGCGGCAAAAAAGAGCCAGCGGTAATAATTTGCCTTTTCGTCCAACGTCTGCGGCAAAAGCCCGGCCTCTGGGAGGACATCCGCCAGATAAGCACAGATTGCCGCACACTCGGTCACCACACGACCTCCATGCACTATGGCTGGCACCTTGCCCATGGGGTTTATGGACAGGTACTCGGGCGACTTCATGGTAGTGCCGTACTCCAGTACTTTTGTCTCGTAGGGAACTCCCACTTCTTCGAGCATCCAGCGCACTATGCGGCCGCGGGATTGGGGGTTGGTATAGAAGATCAGCTCCTCGGCCATCGCTATTCCCTTTTGTTATCTGTGGGGGGATAAGTCTATGCGAGGCGGATGAACGCATCGAGGGACATCCCCGCCATCACAGTGTGAAATTACAACTCCCTTCAACCCAGCGCTCAACGGAGATCATGCGGGCAATATCACATCCTCTAACCAGGTGCGCAGTCGCAGTGTCTCTGCTTCGCCAGCCTCTATCGCTTCGGCCGCACGGGCAAATTCCATACCGCTGATATCCCGCACTTTGGGCATAATCAAAACATCCGGTGGTGAGCCAGTGAGCCGTGTCCGCTTTAGGCGCCTCTCGAGGATATCCATGGCCGAGGTCATGGTATCGAGCATGCCCGGCGCATCCCTGTGGCGCTTCGATAGGCGCACCGTTAATTGAGCCAAATGGGCTTTGCCTTGAGCTACCAGCCCATTGAAGGATAGAGTGCTGTGGTTCGTTTGTTCTGTCACAACCTCTTCCCCCTCACGCGGTTCCTCTTGTAACTGAGGGGTGGCTTCACTGTGCACCTTTTTCACTTGCCCCTGACGGCGATCCTGCTGGGAAACCCCGTCCTCGGTAACATCCACAGCAATGACTCGCGTGGCACCCATAGCGCGACAGACATCGACGGGAATCGGGTTAACCACTGCGCCATCTACCAACCAGCGCCCCGACAAGCGCTTTGGTGACAGCAGCCCGGGAATGGCGCAAGAAGCGCTGACCGCATCTCTCAGATTGCCACTTTGCAACCATATCTCCTGGCCACTGTGCAGGTCCGTGGCTACTGCGGTGAAGGGGAGGGGAAGCTCCTCGATCAGCTTGCAGTCGATATTGTCAAAAAAGGCATTGAAAGGTTTCCGCCCACCAAGCACGCCGCCGTTGAGAGTCCAGTTGATATCCAACAGTGAAAATACTTGCCAGTTATCCAGTCGGCGCACCCAATCTTCCAGTGCCGCCAGCTTTCCGGCGGCATAAGCAGCGCCAACGAAGGCCCCCATGGAAGTACCCGCCACCACATGGGGGAATATTCCCATCTGTTCCAGTGCCTTCAGTACCCCAATATGGGAGAAGCCTTTGGCGGCGCCGCTGCCGAGCGCAATGCCGATACGGGACTCGGATTGGGAATGCACAGTTATCTCCGAATACTTTTTCTGGGCGCTGTTAAATTGTTACCAGGTACCAAAACGCACTAACGCGGTATTACACAAATTTGTGGGGAGAGAGAAAAGAAACAGGTACAAAAAAAGCAGCCGAAGCTGCTTTTTTCGATAACTTGCAAGCAAGCGCTTAAGAGAATTTGAGAACCGCTTACTTGCCAGCCGCCTTGCGGATCGCCTGCAGGGTGCGCAGACGCGCCTCGGCTTCGGCCAGCTGGGCGGAGATGCGCGCATAGTCGACCTCGGAAGGCGCCTTGTGCAGGGCGTGTTCCGCTTCCTCGCGGGCCTTTTGCGCTGCCTCCTCATCGATTTCGCGCTCGGCCACATCCGCGAGGATGGTCACCATATTCGGCTGCACCTCTGCGTAGCCACCGCTGACGAACAGCACTTCCTCTTCACCATCTTCCTTGATGATGCGCACCGGACCGGGTTTGAGCGCGGTGAGCAGTTGCGCATGACCGTAGGAGATACCGAGTTCCCCTTCGATCCCGCTCACTACTACCATCTTCACCAGTCCGGAGAAGAGAGACTGCTCGGCGCTGACAATGTCACAATGTACTGTCATGGCCATATTGTCTGCCTCTGTCGCTTAGCCCTTCGCCTTGTTGGCTTTTTCCACCGCTTCGTCGATGGTGCCGACCATGTAGAAGGCCTGCTCAGGCAAGTGGTCATAGTCGCCGTTCAGGATACCCTGGAAACCGCGAATAGTCTCTTTCAGCGGTACGTATTTGCCCGGCGCACCGGTAAATACTTCCGCCACGTGGAAGGGCTGAGACAGGAAGCGCTCAATCTTACGGGCGCGCGCAACAATCTGCTTGTCTTCCTCGGACAGTTCGTCCATACCCAGGATGGCGATAATGTCCTTCAGCTCCTTGTAGCGCTGCAGTACGGACTGCACGCCGCGAGCGACTTCGTAGTGCTCTTGGCCAATTACCAGCGGGTCCAACTGACGGGAGGTGGAGTCCAGCGGGTCCACGGCCGGGTAGATACCCTTGGCGGCGATGTCGCGGGACAGTACCACAGTGGAGTCCAAGTGCGCGAAGGTGGTGGCCGGAGACGGGTCGGTAAGGTCGTCCGCCGGTACGTATACCGCCTGGATAGAGGTAATAGAGCCTGTCTTGGTGGAGGTGATACGCTCCTGCAGAACGCCCATTTCTTCCGCCAGAGTCGGCTGGTAACCCACCGCAGACGGCATACGGCCGAGCAGGGCGGATACTTCAGTACCGGCCAGGGTGTAGCGGTAGATATTGTCGACGAACAGCAGTACGTCGCGGCCTTCATCACGGAATTTTTCCGCCATGGTCAGGCCGGTCAAGGCTACGCGCAGGCGGTTGCCCGGCGGCTCATTCATTTGGCCGTAAACCATCGCCACTTTGGACTTGCTGAAGTCCTCGACGTTAACAACACCGGCTTCCTGCATCTCGTGGTAGAAGTCGTTACCTTCCCGGGTGCGCTCACCAACACCGGCGAACACGGACAGACCGGAGTGCTCGGTGGCGATGTTGTTGATCAGCTCCATCATGTTAACGGTCTTGCCCACACCGGCACCGCCGAACAGGCCGACTTTACCGCCCTTGGCGAAGGGGCATACCAGGTCGATCACCTTGATGCCGGTTTCCAGCAGTTCAGTGGAGCTCGCCTGCTCTTCGTAGGTAGGGGCCGCGCGGTGGATGGAGGCGCGCTCCTTTTCACCGATGGGGCCGCACTCGTCGATGGGGTTACCGAGCACGTCCATGATGCGTCCCAGGGTCTCATGGCCTACCGGCACGGAAACCGGTGCCCCGGTATTTTTCACCGCCAGTCCGCGGCCCACCCCTTCGGATGATCCCATGGCGATGGCGCGTACCACCCCGTCGCCCAGCTGTTGCTGCACTTCCATGGTGAGGTTCTTTTCCTCACACACCAGTGCGTCGTAAACATTCGGGACGGCATCGCGCGGGAACTCCACGTCGATGACCGCGCCGATCACTTGCACAATTTGCCCGTTACTCATTTCCGGATCCTCAGCTTTAAATTCTGTCTTCGGCCGCCTTAAACCGCCGCAGCGCCGCCCACAATCTCGGACAGCTCCTGGGTAATAGCCGCCTGGCGCGCCTTGTTGTAGACAAGCTGCAACTGGTCGATCAGCTCACCGGCGTTGTCGGTGGCGCTCTTCATTGCAATCATGCGCGCGGCCTGTTCGCAGGCCTTGTTTTCAACCACTGCCTGATACACCTGGGACTCGATATAGCGAGCCAGCAAGCCGTCCAACAGCGCCTTCGGATCCGGCTCGTAGAGGTAGTCCCACTCGTGCTTGAGCATTTCGTCGTCGTCTTTCGGCAGCGGCAGCAGTTGCTCGACCCGCGGCTTCTGCGACATGGTGTTGATAAACTCGTTGGACACCAGGAAGAGGCGGTCTATATCGCCCTCCGCGAAGCGGTCCATCATCACCTTGACGGAGCCGATCAGCTGGTTGGCCTGAGGTTCGTCACCCAGGTCGCGTACCGCAGCTACCACGGCGGAGCCGATGGCATTGAAAAAACCGGCCGCCTTATTCCCCACCGCGCAGACTTCCACTTCGGCCCCCTTCTGGGACCAGGCCTGCATCTCGCGGATAGCCGCTTTGAACATATTGATGTTCAAACCGCCGCAGAGGCCGCGATCGGTGGAGACCAGGATAAACCCGACCCGTTTGACCTCGCGCTCCTGCAGGTAGATGTGTTGGTACTCGGCCGAGGCGTTGGCGACGTGACCGATCACCGCGCGTATGCGTTGGGCGTAGGGACGCCCCAGTGCCATGCGATCCTGAGCCTTGCGCATCTTACTCGCCGCAACCATTTCCATTGCGGAGGTAATTTTCTGCGTGCTCTTGATGCTGGCAATTTTTGTGCGTACTTCTTTTCCGCCTGCCATAGTCTGTTACCTTGTTCGCTGGACAGTTTCCCGCGGCGCCGTCAGAGACCGCCGCCACGGGGATTCCAGGGCCGGCCGCTTTACCAGCTGCCGGTGGCGACGAACTTCTCGATGGCAGCCTTGAAGGCAGCGTCGATCTCGTCGTTGTAATCGCCGGTGCTGTTCACTTTTTCCATCAGCTCTGCATGTTCGCTGTTCATGTAAGCGAGCAGGGCGGATTCAAAGTCGAGTACCTTGGAAACGTCCACGTCTTTCAGGTAACCCTTGTCAGCGGCGTACACGGAAACAGCCATCTCGGCAATCGACAGCGGGGTGTACTGCTTCTGTTTCATCAGCTCGGTGACGCGTTCACCGTGGTCCAGCTGCGCCTTGGTAGCTTCGTCCAGGTCGGAGGCAAACTGGGAGAAAGCCGCCAGTTCGCGGTACTGGGCCAGAGCGGTACGGATACCGCCGGAGAGCTTCTTGATCACCTTGGTCTGGGCCGCACCACCGACGCGGGATACGGAGATACCCGGGTTGATCGCAGGGCGGATACCGGAGTTGAACAGATCCGTTTCCAGGAAGATCTGACCGTCGGTAATGGAGATCACGTTGGTCGGTACGAATGCGGATACGTCACCGGCCTGTGTCTCGATAATCGGCAGCGCGGTCAGAGAGCCGGTCTTACCTTTTACCTCACCATTGGTGAACTTCTCCACATAGTCGGCGTTGACGCGCGCTGCGCGCTCCAGCAGACGGGAGTGCAGGTAGAAAACGTCACCCGGGTAGGCTTCGCGGCCCGGCGGGCGTCTCAGCAGCAGGGAGATCTGGCGGTAGGCCCAAGCCTGCTTGGTGAGGTCGTCGTAGATAATCAGGGCGTCTTCACCGCGGTCGCGGAAGTATTCACCCATAGTACAGCCCACATAGGGCGCCAGGAACTGCATGGAAGCCGGGTCGGCGGCGCCAGCGGCAACCACAATGGTGTGCTCCATGGCACCGTGCTCTTCCAGCTTGCGCACTACGTTGGCAATAGACGACTGCTTCTGGCCGATTGCGACGTAGATACACTTAATGCCAGTGCCTTTCTGGTTGATGATGGTGTCGACGGCCACAGCAGTCTTACCTACTTGGCGGTCACCGATAATCAACTCGCGCTGGCCGCGGCCGATCGGCACCATGGTGTCGATGGCTTTCAGACCGGTTTGAACCGGTTGATCCACGGACTGGCGGGCGATAACACCCGGCGCCACTTTTTCCACCGCATCGGTCAGTTTGGTGTTCAGCGGGCCCTTGCCGTCGATGGGGTTGCCCAGGGCATCCACGACGCGGCCGAGCAGTTCCGGACCGACAGGGCATTCCAGAATACGGCCGGTACAACGGCATTTCTGACCTTCGGCCAGGGATTTGTAGTCGCCCAGGATCACCGCGCCCACGGAGTCGCGTTCCAGGTTCAGCGCCATACCGTAGACACCGCCCTGGAATTCAATCATTTCTCCGTACATCACATCGGCCAAGCCGTGGATGCGGATAATGCCGTCGGAAACGGATACGATGGTGCCCTCGTTCTGGGGCTGGGTGCTCACATCGAGACTTTCGATGCGGCTCTTGATAATTTCACTGATCTCGGAGGGATTCAGTTGCTGCATGCTCTGTTCCTCGATTTCCCCGCGAGCCTCGGCGCGCGGGGAAGGTAATTTAGGAGTTCATCGCCTCGGCGAGTTTGGCCAGCCGTCCGCGCACCGTGCCGTCGATCACGGTATCGCCAGCGCGAATAATCGCGCCGCCCAGCAGACTCTCGTCCACTGAGCTGTGCAGGTGCACTTCCCGCGCAAACTTCTTACTGAGTGCCTGGGTCAGCTTTTGTGCCTGAGACTCACTCAGGGGACGCGCGGAAATAACTTCCACGTCCAGAGTTGCCTCGGCCTGCGCCTTCAGCTCTTCAAACAGCGCTGAAATTTCCGGCAGCAGCGACAGGCGGTGGTTTTCCGCCAGCAGGCGGATAAAGTTCCCACCGGCCTCGCTGAGTTCGTCTGAACAGATCGACAGGAATTTGTCTGCGCGCTCTTCGCTGGTGAGCTGCGGGTTCTCCAGCAGCTCACGCACCTTTTCGCTCTGGCTGACCGCGGCTGCGGTGGCCAGCGCAGCGCTCCAGCCGTTGAGGTCGGAAGCCGCCTGCGCGTAGCTGAATGCCGCTTTGGCGTAGGGCCGGGCCAGTGTGCTGAGTTCCGCCATGGGGTTCCTCGCTTACAGCTCGGCTGCCAGTTTTTCGATCAGGTCGTCATGGGCCTGAGCGTCGATATTGACCGAGAGGATCTTCTCCGCACCGGCCACAGCCAGGGTCGCCACACGGCTGCGCAGCTGCTCTTTGGCACGGTTAACTTCCTGTTCGATTTCAGCCTTGGCCGCTGCTTTCAGGCGATCGCCTTCAGCTTCGGCGGCATTCTTGGCTTCCTCGATGATCTGATTGGCGCGCTTGTTGGCGCCATCGATAATCTCCGCGGCCTGTTCTTTGGCTTCCTTCAGCTGCTCCGCAGCCTTGCGGCGCGCCAGCTCCAGATCCTTACTCGCGCGCTCGGCCTCTTCCAGGCCGGAGGCGATTTTCTGCTCGCGCTCTTGCATCACACCGAGCAGCGGCGGCCACACGAAGCGCCAGCAGAACCATACGAAGGCCAGGAATGTGATCGACTGGCCGATAAGAGTCAGGTTGATATTCACACCGACACCTCTTGCTCTTTAAAAAGGGTTAAGGGCAATTGGAACGGTGTAATTACGCCAGACCAGGAGCTACAGCAAAAATCAGATACATGGCGATACCAACACCGATCATCGGAACGGCGTCGAGCAGACCGGCCATCAGGAACATTTTGCCCTGCAGAGCGGGAGCCTGCTCCGGCTGACGCGCGGAGCCTTCCAGCAGCTTGCCACCCAGGGTGCCGAAACCGATGGCGGTGCCCAGAGCGCCCAGACCAATCAGCAGTGCGCTTGCGATGTAAACCAGACCTAATGCTTCCATTGTTTTCTCCAGTAAAGGTTTAAGAGTTGTCGTAAAGGTTGATTAAAGGGTTAACTGTCAAACTGTTTCACGCGCGATCACTGATCGTGCTCGTGCTCTTCGTCGCGGTGGTGCGCCATGGCCATGTACACAGTGGTCAACACCATGAATACGAACGCCTGCAGCGTGATCACCAGCACGTGGAAGATGGCCCAGCCCATATGCATCAGGCCAGCGCCGATAAAGCCCAGTACACCCACGCCAAACACGATGGCGATCAGGATGAAAATCATCTCCCCCGCGTAGAGGTTGCCGAACAGCCGCAGACCGAGAGAGATCGGCTTGGCGATCAGCGACACCGCCTCCAGCAGGAAGTTGAAGGGGATCAGCAGCAGGTCGAAGTACCACTTGCCGGTGTGGAAGGGGTGCAGGGTCAGCTCCTTGATAAAGCCGATAGCCCCTTTTTCCCGCAGGCTGAAGAAGATCATCAGGGCGAATACCGCCAATGCCATGCCCAGAGTGGCGTTGGGGTCAGTGGTGGGTACGACCTTGAAGAAGAGGTGATCGTTGCCGGAAATCTTGGCTGCAGCCATCGGCAGCCAATCCACGGGAACCAAGTCCATCAGGTTCATCAGAAAGACCCACACGAAGATGGTCAGCGCCATGGGGGCGACCATAGTGTTTCGGTGCGGGAAGGTTTCCTTAACCAGTTTGTCCACAAACTCGGTCACCAGCTCCACAAAACTCTGGAAGCCGCGCGGGACATCGGAAGAAGCTTTTTTCGCCGCCCGGGCGAACAGAAAACAAAACAGCAGCCCGAGGCCGATTGACCAACCCAAGGTGTCCAGGTGAACTGCCCAGAATCCCATATCCGCCGCCTCCTGGGAGGAGTGGGCCATGGTCCAGGTACTTTCACTGAGTACGGTGCCGTCCGCGCGGGTGTAACCCGCAGGCAGCTTGCCGAAAACCATATTCTGCAAGTGGTGCTGAATATACCCCGTCGCAGTTTGAGCTTCGCCAGCCATAGTTCCTCAACAATCGCAAAGTGTGAATTCTTGTTCACCGCACCGGTCTGCGGAGCCGTAAGGGCTTCAACGCACCAAGCGCGCCGCCAGCAACCACTGCAGGATCACGCAGAGGCCGTAGCTGATAAACACTGCCGCCGGGTTCAGAGGTTTAATACTCGCGAAAACCACGGCAAAGCCGGTCAGGGTCAGCACAAACTTGCCCACTTCGCCGCGGTAGAAGTTTTGCAGTACCCGGTCCGCTGCCCGCGCGCCGCTCTCGCGGAAGGCGCGCAGGCCAAAATAAGCATTGGGCAGCGCACATAGGGCGCCGCCGAGAAATACAGAGAGAGCGCTTACCGGTCTGCCGTAAAAGTGCAAAACCGCAGCTGCCAGCGATACAAGCACCAGCTGCACCGCGGCAATCACCAACACCGGGGGTTTTGTCATAGGCGGGATTAGCCGGCCCTGTTGTTCAGGTTATTTTTTGCGCTGTCGCCCAAATTTTGGGCGTGCGAATTATGGAGCAAGCTGCGGGACGGTTCAACCGGCAAATGTCGCCAACTTGTTTAAATTTCAGTGTTTTTTCTTGCAAGTAGCCGGCGTAGTAAGTGTTAGCAAATAGAAGGGTTACGCGCCAGAACAGCCCTCGGGCCTCCCGGCGCAGTTGCGCACTCAGTCCTCACTGTACCCCAGGTGGGCGAGAATACCGTCAAGCTCATCCAAGCTGTTGTACTTTAGTACCAGCTTTCCAACCCCTTTCTCGTTATGGTCGATGGCGACGGGCACACCGATCTTTTCCGCAAGGCGCTCGCTGAGGCGACGGATATTCGGATCCTCTTTCTGCTTGGCCGGCGCCGGTTTCTGCACCTGTTGTTGCAGGCGACGTACCAACGCCTCGGTCTGGCGCACAGTCAGTCCGCGCTCGACCACTTGGCGCGCGGCGGCGCGCTGGGTCTCCCCCGCCAGCCCCAGCAGAGCCTTGGCGTGGCCCAATTCCAGATCACCGCGCTCGAGGAAAGTGCGCACCTCGCTGGTGAGGCTGAGCAGGCGCAGCAGGTTGGTCACCGCAGTGCGGGACTTGCCTACCGCATCGGCCACTTCCTGCTGGGTCAACTGGAACTCGTCCTGCAACCGCTTGAGCGCCACCGCTTCCTCAACGGGGTTCAGGTCTTCGCGCTGGATGTTCTCAATCAGGGCCATGGCGATAGCGGCTTCGTCGGACACCTCGCGCACCAGCGCCGGCACCCGGTCCAGCTGCGCCATTTGCGCCGCGCGCCAGCGGCGCTCGCCGGCAATGATTTCGTATTTGAGCTCTCCGACGGGACGCACCACGATGGGCTGCATTATGCCCTGGGCGCGGATGGAGTCCGCCAGCTCCTGTAGCGTTTCCTGGGGAAAATCGCGGCGCGGCTGGTAGCGGCCGCGCTGCAGGTATTCAATCGGTAGTTCTCGCAGTTCGCCATCAGCGGCCTTGGCATCCACCTCGCCGGTGGCAACCGCGATGGCCTCGCTGGCATTGTCACTGATCAGGTGGGACAGGCCCCGGCCGAGTCCCTTGCGTTTGGCGGCCATAACTCGATACCTCTGTTAAACCGCTTCCGCCACGGACGGGCGGCCTGGATTGGAATTATTTTGACTGGCCGCGTGGCGGCGGGTCATTTCGCCAGCCAGCGCCAGGTAGGCAATAGCGCCCTTGGAATGACGGTCGTAATCCAATGCAGGTTTACCGAAACTGGGGGCTTCCGCCAGGCGCACATTGCGCGGAATACAAGTGCGGTACAGGCGCTCCCCAAAGTATTCAGACAGCTGCTCGGACACGTCGCTGGTCAGGCTATTGCGGGGGTCGTACATGGTGCGCAGTATGCCCTCGATTTTCAGTTCGGGGTTGGCTGCGCGCTGTATTTGGGTGATGGTATCGATCAACGCAGAGAGCCCCTCCAACGCGTAGTATTCGCACTGCATAGGAATCAGTACGCCGTTGGCGGCACAGAGGGCGTTGACCGTCAGCATATTCAGGGATGGCGGGCAGTCCACCACGATATAGTCGTAATCTTCACGGACATCGCGCAGAGCGCGGCGCAGTCGGGACTCGCGCCCGTCTATTTCCAGCAGTTCCACCTCCGCGGCGGAAAGGTCACCGTTGGCCGGCATCAGGTCGTAGCCGCTTTCGGTGGTGACGATCGCCTTGCGCGCCGGCAGCTCGGTGGCGAGCACATCGTAGGCGGACAGTTGCAGTTCCCCCTTGTCGACGCCGCTGCCCATGGTGGCATTGCCTTGGGGGTCGAGATCGATCAACAGGACCCGGCGCCGGTTGGCGACCAGGGATGCGGCCAGGTTGACGCAGGTGGTGGTCTTGCCCACCCCCCCTTTCTGGTTGGCCACTGCAAATATCTTGCTCAAGGTTCTTGTCCTATATTCTCCCGAAAAGCGCTCTCCCCGAGCTCTTCAGGTGTCGCCGCGAAAAGCCGGCATCAAGGGCACTCATCCTCCTTGCAAAGGGAGTGCTCGGGTCTCGCAAATTCGATTCTTCCACGGGCGCAGGGTCTACGCCGGATTGCCGCGCGTTGCCTCGCGGCGGAGTACGATCAGGTGGCGATCCGCGTCGCAACCGGGTACCGACAGGGGGCGCACCTGCTCGACCTTAATGCCTTTTGGGAGTCCACTCAACTCATCTTCCGGCAACTTGCCTTTCATCGCGTAAAACCTACCCTCGCTTGACAGCAAGTGCTCACTTACAAGCACCATATCAGCGATGGATGCGAAGGCCCGGGAGACCACCGCGGCGAACTTTTCCTCCGGTGCGAAGGCTTCCACGCGCTTGTTTACCACCTGCACATTGGGCAGCGGCAGCGCACAGGCCACCTGAAACAGAAAGCGGGTTTTCTTGCCGTTGCTGTCGAGCAGGGTAACCGGCCGCTCCGGATGTGCGATCGCCAGCGGTATGCCCGGGAGGCCGCCGCCGCTTCCCACATCGATAAGCGGTCCCTCACCGCAGAGGTCGACCACACTTAGACTGTCGATAATGTGCCGCTCGAGCATTTGCTGCGGATCGCGGATTGCCGACAAGTTGTAAGCGGCATTCCAGCGCGCGAAAAGCGCCAAGTACTGCAGCAGCTGGTCCTGCTGGACAGCGCTCAACTCGACCGACAGTTGTGACGCCGCCTCAACCAATCGCGGGCGAAATGCTTCCATTTGCAGAGAAATTGCAGATTCTCCCCTATAAACCCCGAGAGGTATTGTTATCAGCTGCGGGAATGCCCCAGCGGCTCCCGCGAAAAGTTATACGGCTTTTTTGCGCGTCAGCAGGCCCCGCTTCTTGAGCTGAATCAGCAGCAGTGATACCGCTGCCGGTGTCACTCCGGGGATCCGGGAAGCGCGTGCCAGGGTGTCCGGGCGCGCTTCGCCCAGCTTCTGTTTGACCTCGCTGGAAAGGCCGGATACCTGGCTGTAGTCAAAGTCCACCGGAATGGGTGTGTCTTCATAGGCCCGCAACCGCTCGATCTCTTCCCGTTGGCGATCGATATAGCCGGCATACTTAGCGGATATTTCAACCTGCTCGGCAACCCGCTCATCTTCCACCGGCTCTCCCTTCAGCGACGCCACATCCGTGTAGCCCAGCTCCGGGCGGCGCAGGAGATCCATCAAGCTGTACTCCCGCGCAAGCGGCTGCGGCAGTTTGCCTTCGACGGCGGCGGCCTGGGGGGTCTGCGGGTGTACCCAGGTATCCCGCAGGCGCTGTTCCTCGCGCTCGATGGCCTCGCGTTTTTCACAGAAGGCCGCCCAACGGTCGTCCCCGACCAGTCCCAACTGGCGTCCGGTCTCGGTCAGGCGCAGATCTGCGTTGTCCTCGCGCAATAGCAAGCGGTACTCGGCACGGCTGGTGAACATACGGTAGGGCTCTTTGGTGCCACTGGTGATCAGGTCATCCACCAGTACGCCGAGATAGGCCTGGTCGCGGCGCGGCGACCAGACCTCGCGCTCCTGTGCCAGCAGCGCCGCATTGGCGCCAGCCAGCAGCCCCTGCGCTGCGGCCTCCTCGTAACCGGTAGTGCCATTGATTTGGCCAGCAAAGAAGAGACCTTGAATAAATTTGGTTTCCAGCGACGGCAGCAGGTCGCGGGGGTCGAAGAAGTCATATTCGATGGCGTAGCCGGGGCGGGTGATATGTGCCCGTTCAAAGCCCGCAATCGAGTGCACCAGATCCAGCTGCACATCAAAGGGCAGGCTGGTGGAGATACCATTTGGGTAGAGTTCGTTTGTACTCAGCCCCTCCGGCTCGATAAACACCTGGTGGCTGTCTTTGTCGGCGAAGCGCTGCACCTTGTCCTCGATGGACGGGCAGTAGCGGGGGCCTACACCTTCGATAACACCGGAGTACATAGGGGACCGGTCGAGGCCGCCGCGAATGATTTCGTGGGTGCGCAGATTGGTATGGGTGATCCAGCAGCACACCTGGCGCGGGTGTTGGTCGCGGCTGCCAAGATAAGACATCACCGGGGTCGGACTATCCCCCCACTGTTCCTCCAGACCGGAGAAGTCCACCGAGCGGGCGTCTATACGTGGGGGAGTGCCGGTTTTCAGCCGCTCCACACGGAAGGGCAGCTCCCGCAGGCGCTCCGCCAAAGCGATGGAAGGGGGATCTCCGGCGCGACCGCCGGCGTGGTTTTCGAGGCCAATATGAATGCGGCCGCCGAGAAAGGTGCCCGTGGTGATGACGACCGTCTTGGCACGAAAGCGCACTCCCGCGTTGGTTACCACACCAACCACCCGCTCACCTTCGACAATCAAATCGTCGGCGGCCTGCTGGAAAATTTCCAGATTTTCCTGGTTCTCCAGAATCCCACGGATAGCTGCGCGGTACAGAGCGCGGTCCGCCTGGGCGCGGGTGGCCCGTACCGCGGGGCCTTTGCGGGCATTCAGCACGCGAAACTGGATGCCGGCACGATCAGTGGCTTCCGCCATGGCGCCACCGAGGGCGTCTACTTCCTTTACCAGATGACTCTTGCCAATACCGCCGATGGCGGGGTTACAGGACATCTGCCCAAGGGTCTCAATATTGTGCGTCAGCAGCAGGGTGGCCGCTCCCATGCGCGCCGCCGCCAGCGAGGCCTCAGTGCCGGCGTGGCCGCCACCGATCACAATCACGTCATAGGTCCGGGGGAAATCCATAGCTGTTGCCACAGGCGGTGAAAAAGGGGCGCACATTTTATAGCCAGTGGGTGAACGACAGCAAATGCTGTAGCCAAAAAATTTGTGCCCTGAAATGCGTGACCAGCGGTTGAAAAACTGCCCAGGGATTCTTTTTTAAATAATCAATCTATACACATTGTGAATGAATAGGTTTTTGTATTGGTTGTATTTATTAGTGCCTCCAGTTTGCGGTATAAGTCTTAAAAAGCCATATAAATCAATAAGTTAGAGTCGATGCTAAGTTGGAGATAACCCCTGTGCAGGCCGCGGGACAAGCCCTGTAGGTGCCTGTGTACTGGCGGGATAACTTCTCCCCACTTGATCCCCGGTCCAATTTATCCCCATTTCCCCACGCCATTTTTGGCCAAGTTACCCTCGAATTTGTCCACAGACTGGTTTTCCACACCGCCTTTTGTTGATAAGTCCGTGTTGAAGAGAAGGGGAAGTTGTGTGCAAACGAGAGGGTGTGAATAAGCCTGTGGGTAGTTGTGCGTAACTTTTGTGAGCTGGCGGTGGAATTAACGGTATACATAAGTTTGCGTCTGTAACACATGCCCCTACAGTGCGCGCTGAGCGATGCTGTGGTGTCTCTCTCGTGTATACCTCAGCAGGAGGCTGCGGGGGTTTTGACAGTTTTTGTTTGAATTCACGAGCGGTGAACGTTGTGACTGCCGCGGGTGAGCTTTAGTCTTTTGGTGGAGGCTGGGGGAGAAATAGCGGCCCCATGGCCGCTGCAATCATGGGTTGATCTTCACCGTGAGGGCATTCCGAGTAGGTATAAGCGCGTTTGGACCGCTACTTGCGTGTTGTGTGCGAGGCGTTCTACGACTACGGGGACAAATGCTCTTGTCCGGTCAGACTGTGGAATACCCCGTCAATTAACTCCATGACTTGTTCTTTGCTGCCTTGCATGTGGGCATAGGTGCGCAAGCCCATGATCTGCATTTGCAGATAGCGCGCCAGGTACTCCGGGCTTCTTGCGGCATCCACTTCCCCCATCTTTTGGGCTCGGGCCAGAACATCTGCAAACGCTGATTCTAAGTCCTGCAGCAGCCGCTTTGCTTCGGCCAATAGGTCCGCGTTGTCATCGGTCAACTCGGCGATTGTCTTGACCAGCATACACATGGTGCTGGGAGCGGATGTTTGCCCCCCTGCGATTGAGTCCTCGATAAATTTCTTCAGTCCCGTCAGCGGTGAGGTGGACGACTCGACATAAGCGTTTAAGCGGTCTTTGCTGGTAGATGTGTAGTGCTGAATGGCTTTACTGAACAGCGCTTCCTTACTGCCAAACGTGGCGTAAATGCTTCCAGGGCGCATATCGATGGCCTGCTGGATGTTGCGCATGGAGGTCGCGTGAAAACCTTTGGCCCAAAACAGGCGTGTAGCTTTGTTAATGGCCTCTTGGTGGTCGTACTTAGCGTTGGGCACCCTTAACTCCATCTTGAACGGGTGTTCAATTTTATCTTGAACGATCGTTCAAGGGTAGTTAAAGTCCGCCATACCTTTATCAGACACAGTGGAGTATTAACCGTGAAATTCACTCTGCACACCATTGAGAGTGCCCCCGAGGCCAGCAAGCCGCTGCTTGAAAAATCCCATCAAGCCTTTGGTAACCTTCCCGGGTTGCATCAGGTGATGGCGGAAGCCCCGGCGGTGCTGGCCGCTTACCAGCAATTGCACGAGCTCTTCCTGCAGACATCTTTTAACGCTGAGGAATTGACGGTGGTCTGGCAAACCATAAATGTGGAGCACAAATGCCATTACTGTGTGCCGGCGCATACAGCGATCGCCCACATGATGAAGGTGGACCCTGCACTAACTGAAGCGCTGCGTAATGGCGATCCAATGCCCAACGCCAAGTTACAGGCGCTGCACGACACCACGCTGGAAATGGTGCGTAATCGGGGGCATATCAGTGAGGAGCAGCTCGCGGCCTTTGAGGCGGCAGGTTACGGTCCGCAGCAGCTACTGGAGATTACGCTGGGGTTATCGCAAAAGGTGATGAGTAACTACATTAACCACTTTGCCGAGACGCCGGTGGATAAAGCTTTTCAGCAGTATGCCTGGACGCCCAACTAATAGCGGGCAGTGCATCGGAGCCGTTCTCGGCTCCGATGTTTTACTCAGAACCAGGAAACCACCTGGTCCATAGGGCGGCGGGTTTTGGCGAAGGGCGGTTCTCCAGCCCGGTAACCGAAGGCCACCATAACTGCCGGCTGGTAGCGCTCTGGGTCGATGCCGAAATGCTCTTGCAGCACCTCGACGGTTTTGGCCATTTCAAAGCCTTCAATGGGGCAGGAATCAATGCCCAGCAGGGCTGCTGCGGTCATCATATTGCCCAGTGCGATATAAACCTGACGCGCTGACCAATCAGCAACTTGGCGTTTACCCTCAACGCCGAAATCGTGGGTCTGAAATTTCTCGTAGGCCTGGTTGATGAAGCCAATTACCTCCTCGGGGAGTTTTTTTACCTCGCGCATGTGTTTTTGCAGGTAGTCTGAGTGGTGGTGCATGGTGGCATCGGTGTGCGCCAGGAAAATCACGAAGTGGCTGGCGGTGCCCAATTGGCCGGCTGTGCCGTTAGTGGCGCCGTTAGCCCCCCAGGCGAAGTCTCGGAACAGCTCGCGCTTTTCCGGTGACTGCACCACCAGAATCTGCCAGGGTTCGAACCCGAAAGAGCTCGGTGACAGGCGGGCGGCCTCCAGAATGGTATTGAATTCGTCAGCGCTGATTTTGCGCTGTGGGTCGAACACCTTGCAGGCGTGGCGGAAGTTGAAGGCGTTGATGATCTGCTGTTGAACGTCGGCGGTGTTACTCATGGTTTTACTCCAGGTTTTGCTACTGCTTTCAGGGCTTACCCAATCCGGGTCATTTCGTGGAGGGTGAAGGATTCAATGGCGCCCTCCACGGCTTTTTGAAAATCTCTGATATGTGGGCTTTTCTCGTGTGCTTGCAGTGATTCCATTGATTCCCACCGTTCAAAAAACAGAAAGTGTGCCGGATCTCGGTTGTCTTGATGCAGGTCGTATTGCAGGCAGCCTGACTCACCGCGAGTGGGAATAATCAGCTTTTCCAGTTCCGATTTAACCAATGGAATCCGGTCTGCCATGGCTCTGATATGGGCGACAATGCTTAATTGGTGCATGGGTTTAGTTTCCTGCTTATAGGTATTGGGACGCGCTGCTGATCGTTCAAAAGCCTTCCAGTACGATCTTGCCGACGGCGCGGCCCGACTCCAGTTCCGCGTGCGCGGCTTTGAGGTTGTCTGCGTTGATGGCGCCCAGGTGTTTGCCGGCTGTGGTGCGCAAGTGCCCCTGGTCCACCAGTTCAGCCACATGTTCCAGCAGTTCATGCTGGGCCTTGAGGTCCTTTGCCCGGTGCATGGAGCGGGCGAACATAAACTCGATGTGCACCGACAGGCTTTTGGGTTTAATTTTCATCACTTCCAATGAGGCCGGGTCGTCGATCAGGGCGATTCGCCCAAAGGGCACCAGTAGATCCACATAGGTTTCGAAATACCGGTCGGTGGCATTGAGACTGGCCACGTGCGTCACGGGTCCGGTCTTGCCTCCGGCGATCAGGGCATCGATCTGAGGTTTAAGGGGCTGACTGTGGTCTACCACCAGGTCCGCGCCCAACTCCGTGACCCACTTGCGGGACTCTTCCCTGGATGCGGTGGCAATCACCGTGGCACCGGTGAGTGTTTTCGCCAGCTGCACAAGAATGGAGCCAACGCCACCGGCGGCGCCGACCACCAGCAGGACCTCGTCCGTCGGCCGCCGGTCACCCGGTGTCTGACGCTGAAGCTGCAGGTGTTCGAACAGCAGCTCCCAGGCGGTGATACTGGTCAGGGGTAGGGCCGCCGCTTCAGCGTCGGACAGACTGCTCGGTTTGTGGCCGACAATGCGCTCGTCCACCAGCTGGTATTCGGCGTTGCTGCCGGGGCGGGTCAGGTCACCGGCATAGTAGACCTGGTCCCCAGGCTGAAAGAGGCTGACTTTTTCTCCGGTGGCGATCACTTCGCCGACGGCGTCCCAACCGATTACCTTGTACTGCCCCTCTTCTGCGGGCACATTCTGGCGGACCTTGTAATCCACCGGGTTGACGGCGATGGCCCGGACCTTGACCAGCAGATCGTGACCACTGGCCACCGGTTGGGGCAGTTCAATGTCTAGCAGGGATTCCCTGTCGGTGATGGGCAGGGCCCGCTTATAGCCAACAGCTTTCATGGTAAACCTCCGGTTTTCGCTGTCTTCAGTGGGGTGCGAATTCATGGAGGCTAGTCTGCGCTTTTATTGATCTGCTAATAACCGTCTAATATCGAAAACATTATCTATTTATTTTTGAAAATATGCTTATCGAAGATCTGCAGATCGTTCTGAAGGTGGCGGAGTTTCGCAGCATTACCGCCGCGGCCACCAGCCTGGACATGCGTACTGCCACTGCCAGTGCGGCGGTAAAGCGCGTTGAGCAGGCCCTGGGGGCGGAGCTTTTTGTCCGCACCACACGCCAGCTGCGTCTTTCCTCTGCCGGAGAGAAATACTTGCCCCAGTGCGAACAAGCGCTGCAGATGCTGGATCAGGCCCGGCAGAATATCCGCGGTGACCTGGATCTGGTGGAGGGGCAGCTGCGTCTGGCGGTGTCCTCCGATCTGGGCCGCAACCGGGTAATGCCCTGGTTGGATTCCTTCACGGATCAATATCCGGCCCTCACATTGCGTATCCATATCAGTGACAGCACAGTGGACTTTTACAGGGACGCCGTCGATATGGCGCTGCGTTACGGTTCCCCCAACGACGCCAGCCTCTACGGCTTCAAGATCTGTGATGTGCCCGGCGTGCTTTGCGCCAGCCCCGGGTATCTGGAATCCCGCGGCGTTCCCAGTCATCCCCACGACCTGGCCTCCCACAACGGGCTCTTTTACCAGCTGCACGATATTCCCCACGACGTCTGGACCTTTACCCGGGGCGAGGCCCAGTTCAAGGTGAAGATGCAGGGAAACCGGACGGCCAACGACGGCGATTTGGTGCGCCGCTGGTGCGTGGCGGGCAAGGGGGTGGCGGTCAAGTCCTGCCTCGACATGGCGGACGACCTGCTGGCCGGCCGGGTGGTCAATGTGCTGCCGGAATACCGCCCGCGCAGCACCGAACTCTGGCTCATCTGCCCCAGTCGCCAGTCCATCACCCCGGCCATGCGTCTGCTCCGGGATGATCTCCAGGCTCGCTGCCGCGATATTCTGCACCAGTTGCGCACGCGGCATCTGCTGCCAGCGGAATCCTGATATCCGGTTGTGCTATAGGGATAACTCGGCGGTCTCCCCGGCAGATAACACTCGGTACTCAGGCTGAACCACACTCAGGTGGACACTGCCCAGACTATCCGGGAAGCGCACTAGCAGGTTTTCAACCTGTTGGAAGCTGTGGCGGGCAAACAGGGCAATCTCCATATCTTCGGAGCCAGCCGGCCGGGTGAGGCTGACCCGGTCAAAAGAGAGTTTCCTGCCGTTGATCTGTACCAGAGTCTGTACCGTGACAAGCTGCCGCAGAAACCTCTGCTGCTGCTCACTGTCCAGATTTGGTGGCATCAGGCTATCGGTATCTCCCAGCAACCAGGCCTCCGGGTCGGCGAGTGCCGCCTGCCAGTGTTGCGCATTGGTCAGTATGTGGATTTCAACCTGACCGCTGCGCAGTATGACACTGGCGCTGGTGGTGTCTGTGATATGGGCCTGGGCACCGCCCAGCGACAAAAACAGTATCAGTAGCCCGGTGGCCGGGAGTGTCAGTCGCCGGAGAAAATTTGCCTTGAGCACCATGGGTTATTGTCCCGGTGACGTGATCGTTACCCGGCATAGCAGGGTATTATCTTTTTTCAGGTCGCCGCCCCAGATCAGTTTTGCCTGCGGGGCCCAGTTGATACGGTTGTACCCTTCTTTGGGGCCAACCTCTGAGGCACTGTGTTCAACGGCAAAGGGCCACTGGCTGTCATCAAAAGCGGTCGTCATCCAGCTCTCGGGTTCAGGTTCAATCTGATTAGTGCAGGGCGCCACACCGGCCTTAGGATTCTGCTCTGCAGCACAGGCTTCATTTAGGGGCGCGCGGTGGATAACCTTGCACTTCCAGCTATTGTCCGAGTGGGCAATGACTTTGTTTGTATCGAGATCGGTAATCTGCAGGATAAAACCACCGTCCCCCATTTGCTGCCGCGGGGTGCCGATATACTCCAGCCCAGTATCGTTTTCCCGGAAATCCTTGATGATCAGATTCAGGTGTAGCGGGTACTGGGCAATGAAATCCACTACTTCGGCGTTAAAAGAACGCTCGGTGGTAATGGGTACGGAATCCTCCACCAGCAGGCGGTCACCGAGATAGGCGGAAAACCAGTTGTCTGCCCAGGCTTCCAATCTGAATCTGTGTCCGCCCGGCGTTATTTCCACAGTTTCAGCCTGATGTACCTGAACCGCATCGTTGCGTGGCCGCGGTGGCCGTGGACGCCTTCCTGAGTCATCGCGACAGAAGGTACCACGCTCAACAATACCGCCATGTGTGATGGTTTTCTGTTCGAACTCATAGCAGTTGCGCCGATCATCTCTGGGCCGGTAGGTGACGTAGTACTCTTCTCCCTGATAGCTATAGGACATGGTCCGGCTGCCATCTTCGGCAATGGTGTGGCGTAGGTTCTCAACTCCTTCCCTGGGGGGCCGAAGGTCCGCCCGGATAGGGTTGTCACCAGCCAGCGGGGCAACCCGGGGAAGGCGTTTTTTATCCACTTCGCCCACCAGACACTGGATGATATAGGGGGGAGTCGCTGAGGTGTGGTAACGGTAGCCGTACACTGGGTCGGCCTGGCCGTTACAGACATCCAGGCTGCCCTCGGTGATAGGGCTGCCGTCCGGATTCCGGTCGCCGTAGATAGGGTAACCATCGTAGGCCCAACCGATGATCGGGCTATCTTCGCGGTTTGCCATCGTTGCGATCATGCAGGTCGGTGCGGCGTGGTAGTGATAGTCATCGCCGCGGCCGGCGTGACCGCCGCAGTTATCCAGCTGCCCCAGTCTGACCGTGTCGTGCTGCGGGTCATAATGGTGCACATCCAGCTCTCCTTGGGTTGAGTAGTCGTAGATGGGCACTCCGTTGACCGCAACGCCCACAGCGCCATCAATAGTGGTCAGTTGGTCAGAAGAAGCCGGGTTTAGTTTGATGGGAGCTCTATAGTGTGGGGCGGGGACGGGTATCTGTTCATTGGTGCCGGTTATGCCGTTCATCATGTCATGAGCGGGATAAGTTGCCGAAGCAACGTAGGCATAATCAGAATCGCAGGTGACATCGACCTTGTCGGCAAAGCCGGCTTTGCGGACTGAAGACTTTATGGCTTCACAACGCTCCCGGGCTGAGAGCGCGCCCGCTGCCGGCGAAGCCTGCTCTGCGGTTTGTTTATCCGCTGTGCGGCTGGGATCACAAGCTGCCAATCCCAGCGCTGACAATAGCAGTAAACAATTAATATGGGTGCTGCGCATTATTGGTTCCCTGTTTTGTTCCGGGCTGTAACTAGGCCCATTTCAGCCTATCCCCAGCGTGGTTAAGATAGGGTTAATTCGTTGCGCTGGGGCAGACTGGCGCCGGAAGAGGCTGCAAATCGTAGGATCTGAGCGCCAATTTGTTGATTAAAAGGCTGCTATCAGGAGTTTGCACCATGTGGGATCAAAGGTACGCAGAAGAAGGCTTTGCCTATGGCACAGAGCCGAACGCATTTCTGCAGTCTGAGTATGGCCGTATACCGAGCGGTGGTCGGGTGCTCTGCCTGGCGGAAGGGGAGGGCCGGAATGCGGTTTTTCTGGCTCGGCAAGGTTATTTGGTAACTGCGGTTGACCAGTCTTCTGTGGGGCTGCGGAAGGCCCAGAGTCTCGCTGCGGATCAGGGGGTGGAAATCGAAACGGTGGTGGCGGATCTGGCCGACTATGACCTGGGGCGGGAAGCCTGGGATGGCATAGTGTCCATTTCCGCACATATGCCCCCCTCTCTGAGGAAGCAGCTCCACGCCCAAGTTGTCTTGGCACTGAAGCCGGCTGGGATTTTTATTTTGGAAGCTTACACTCCGCGCCATCTCGAGATGGCGGGAATTGGCGGGCCGTCCGACAGGTCATTGATGATGTCCCTTGATGAGTTACGCGGTGAGCTTTCTGGGCTGGATTTCTTGATTGGCCAGGAAGTGGAAAGGTATATCTCTGAAGGCCGGTATCATCAGGGAGAAAGCGCTGTAGTCGAGATTGTTGCCCGGAAGCGTCCCTGATTCCAACAGAGTCCGGACACACTCTGCCCGGACTCTGTCGGGACTCCCTGACTATGAGTCTGTCATTTCAGCCTTGTCTGCCAGACCTCCTCCCAGTACCCGGTACAGAGTGATTCGGTTTTCCAGGTCCGCTTGCTGTAAGGGATAATGTCGGGAAGAAAGCGGCTCTTGCCGCGCCAATATCAGCATTGGCGGATTTCAGATTGTGTTCGGCAGCCAGTACATCAGGACGCTTAAGCAGTACCTCTGACGACAATCCCGCAGGAACATCGGTTACCAGATTTTCGCTTTCGGGTAAGGTTTCAGGCAGAGTTTTTCGTCCGACTGTTGAGTGTTTAGAGCGGTTGGCCGGTTATACCGGCCAGGTACCAAATGGTTGTTTCTCCAGCTGCATTTGGCCTTTTTCGTCCTGCCAGATATTAATCCAGGCACGCCAGTTGACGTCATCCACTTCCGGATAATCGAGCCGATAGTGGCTGCAGCGGCTCTCTTTTCGCATAAGGGATGCCCGTATTTTCATTTCTGCGGTGATAATCATGTTTTCAGTTTCGTGGGCGAGGCGCAGCTTATGGCGGTCGTCTGCCAGTAGCATGGGTACATGGTGCTCCCGCAATTCCTCCACATAGGCCAGCGCCGCCTGCATCAGTCGCTCCTTTTTGATGTAGAGCACGAAGTTGGGGATCATGACGCTCTGCAGAACTTGGGTGACCCAGGCCGGGCTGTAGCCGCGCTCCCGCTGCAAAGGCGCCAAAATTTCTTCCTCCACGGCGGCGAATTTTGATGCTGGCAGTTCCACAGCCATGGCCTTTTGACTGGCCTTAGCTGCAGCCTCTCCCGCAATGGCGCCCTGCACGGCGGAACCCGCTAGGGATGAGCCAATCTGGGTGTAGATTCCTCCGGACATATAGGAGCCTAGCGCGTCTCCGGCTGCGTAGAGGCCGGGAACAGTGCTCAGGCCGGTTTCGTCGACCGGCACCAGCCCTTCCGATTTGTGGATCGCCATGCCCGCGGATGAACCACCCACTTTAGGCCCTTGCATCCCGGGCGGACCGCTCGGTTTCTTATCCCCGAAGAGTCCAGCCAGAAATCCACTCTGTTGCGGAGGCATTGGTGGTGGGCCGCCGGCACGGCGGAAAGCTTCGGGTACATAGGGGCCGCCGCTGACTTGTTCCATGGACGGAGGGCCATCTGATCGCTCACCGGGCCCCTTTCCC
Organism: Microbulbifer thermotolerans; assembly: GCF_001617625.1. Lineage (NCBI taxonomy): Bacteria > Pseudomonadati > Pseudomonadota > Gammaproteobacteria > Cellvibrionales > Microbulbiferaceae > Microbulbifer > Microbulbifer thermotolerans. The sequence continues at coordinate 3,927,625 of NZ_CP014864.1, forward strand.
GCGGGTCCGCCGGGTGGGCCCATGCCTTGGGACGAGGGCCCTAAGACATAGGCTGTGTAATTCATGTCCACCCCGAGATCGTGGTGGATATCTACTGAAGTGATATTGGGCTTTTCTTCCACTTGGCCGTGCCAGTTGTCATAGCAGGAACCGGAGTTGACCGCGGATGCCGGGTGGCCGTCGTTCCATTCCTTGCCGGTGACTTTGGCGCCGATCTTGTAGGCCATGACGGTGCCGTCGTGGGTGAGATCACACAGGGGAAAACCACTGGATTTAAAGCCGCCGGAACCTGTACAGAGCACCACGGTTTTAGCGCGAAAGTGGAGAATTCGATTGTCATCCAGGCTGAATCCGGAGGCGCCTACTACGCGGCCTTGCTCCTTCAGCAGATGGGTGATCATGATCCGCTCATGCAGCGGAATGCCGCGCGCTTCGATCGGGCGCATAAAGCTGTTGTTGTATAGCGCGGAATCGAAAAAGCCCCAGGACTTCAGCTCTTCCACCCGCGCTTTGGAGTACTCTGCCAACTGCCGGGTGAACACCGGGTTGCTACTGCCCAGGGATGATTCGGAGACTTTAGCCACGAATTCATCGATGCTCATATTGGCGGTGGCCGGATCGTAGCTGAAGATCCCTTTGGCAAAGGGCGTCAGTCCGGAGCTGCCCAACCGCCCCTTGGAGACGATTAAAACACGGGCACCGGCATCGTGTGCTTTGACCGCGGCAAATAGCCCGGCCATGCCGCCGCCAATCACCAGAACATCCGTTTCGAGCTGATCCGACGAAAACGCCTGGGGATTAATCTTCGGCTGGTTTTTCACTGGCGCCGCATTCAGGTTGAGCGCGCTCAGCGCGGATGCGCCTAGCAGAGTGCCGGCGGCGGCGCCCATAAAACGGCGCCGGGAAAGATCTGTCTTCTTGCTCACGGCCGCTACCTCCAGGAAACCATTACCGGGATGCTCTTTTCCGGGGTGATACTGATGGCGCCCACGGGGCAGTACAGGCGGCATAGATGACAGATCTGGCAATCTTCCACGTAGGCGATATAGGCCTTATTTCTCTCTCTATCCATTTGGATTACATCGGTAGGGCAGCTTTTGACGCAGGCCTCGCAACCGATGCAACCGGATATTTCATGAATCGGCATGGTGGTTTCCGTAATTCAATAATCAAAATGACAGCTGTTCATAGTGAAGTTGGCTGGCGGGTATTCCCAGGGATTTGGTATGTCGGCGCACAGCCTGCACCATGCCCGCTGGGCCACAGGCATAGACTGCCCATTGCTGCTGATCTTTGCCCAACCCCTGTTCCAAAATGGTTTGGTCGATAACGCCGGTGTAGACGTCCTCGGTGCCGGTTTCCGCTTCGCTGCACACGAGTAACTGACGGAAATCCTGCATCGTTTTTTCCAGATTGCGGATCTCGTCTTGCAGCACCATTTGGTCCATGGATTGATTTCCGTATATCAGGCGCACCGGGCGGCTTTCCCGCCTGGCGGCCAGGCCCCGCAGAAGGCTGAGCATAGGGCCGATACCGGCACCACCTGCCACCAGAAGGATTCCCCGGGCTCTGTCACTGTCTTGCAGACTCATACTGCCGTAGGGGCCATCTAGATAAACCGCTTGTCCAGGTGTCAGGTGGTCCAGATGGCCGGTGTAATCCCCCAGCTCGCGAATAATGAATGACAGCTGCGGCAAGTCCCCGCGACTGGAGGCTATGGAAAACGGATGCTCGTTCATATCGAACGGGGAGCCGGAGGTGTTGATCCAGACAAACTGGCCGGGTGCAAAGTCGAAGTACACTTCGGGGGGCTTTTCTAGCGTCAGCTGCCAGTCGCTGCGGCTAACCCGCTGTACGGATTTCAGGGTAAAGGGAACGCGCTTTAAGCGCAGTGGTTTGATCAGATGGTTGTAAGTCATCAGAGCGGCAACCGCGGCAAGGAGTCCCCACCAAAGCTGATTGAACTGCGGCTGGAACTGGCCGTGGCGGCCCACACTGGTGACATGCAGGGTGGCCAGTACCGCCACACCGGCAAAAGCCAACAAATGCAGTAAGCGCCAGGTTTCATAGCGCATCGGCAGTGACCGTTTAAACACTGCCAGTAATACAAACACCAGCATTAATCCCCAGGCGATCAGGCCGGTGAGCATGGCGGGGGATGTCAGCACGCTGACCAAGCTGGTCATGCCATCATCCCAGGACATCAAAAAACGGGGCGCGAGAATCAAGAAGGGATGCAGGAAGAACAGGTAGCCCAGGAATTTTCCCACCTGTTTATGCCGGGTCATGCTCCAGTCGATATTGCCGAACAGGCTGCCTTTGCGAATCCGCCCGCCGAGGGGAAACTGTACGATAAAGGCCGCCATACCCAGCACCCAGGCGGCACTGAGAATTTCGGAGTACCAGTCCTTGAAGTCCATGCTCAGTGCTTGGGTCGCCAAATAGGGGATTGCCAGCAGAAGCCAGTAGCGGGCTTTTAAGTTGAATCCCTTGGTCTTTCGTACTCCGGACTCCGCCAGCCAGCGATTCCAGATCAGATTCTGAGTTGCCATGGCATCTCCAAACACAACAGCGAGGAAAAAACGCGGAAAGCGCGGTGCGACTTTCCGCCAAGGAGGACGAATCGAGGAAGCCCGTCGCTCAGCGCCGGGGTGCGTCGAGAGGGACGGCGACCAGCTGGCCGTCTTCTTGTTGGCAGGTGGCTTCTAGGTCTTCACCTTCGCGCCCGGGAAAAGTCACCTGGTCGCCTTCGGCTTTGCCTTCACAGGCTTCGAATGCTTCTGGTGGCGGCCCGGAAGGACGCTTTCCTTCGGGAGGGGCGGCGTGACCGCAGGCGGACAAGAGCCCGAGCAGTATCAGGCCGGTGAGTGTGGATTGCGGCTTGCGCGTCATTTGTGTCACCTCGCTTTTATGGGGCGTTTTGCTGCAATGGCATCAGCTTATTGCGAAGTGGCGTACAGATTGTGGAGGAAATATGGAATTTGTAGCTGCTGGGAGCCGGCGAGGTGTGTTCACTCCAGCTCAAAGCGGTAACCGGCGCCGTAGATAGAATGAATGATCCTTTTTTCCGGCAGATAGAGGGACAGTTTCCTGCGCAGGTTTTTGATGTGGCTGTCGATAGTGCGTTCACTGACGAGGCGGTAGTCGTCGTACATGATGTTCAACAGCGCATCGCGGCTGAAAACCACGCCGGGGTGCTCTATTAAATGCCTGAGGAGGCGGAATTCTACCCGGGTCAGATCCAGGGCCTGGCCATTGACACGGATGCTCATGCGCGCCGGATCGATAGCAAAGAGGGCTTCTTCAGTATTGGGGGACGACGGGGGCGCATGTTCCATCCGCCTGAGGATTACTTTTACCCGGGCTACCATTTCCCGCAGGCTGTATGGCTTGCAGACATAGTCGTCGGCGCCTGTTTCCAGTCCCCGCAGGCGATCGGCTTCCTCCACTCTGGCTGTGGACATGATGATGGGCACCTGGGACTGGCGGCGGATTTCCCGGCAAAGGTCCATGCCGTCTCCACCGGGCAACATCAGATCCAGTATCACCAAATCCGCCCGGTGTTCCGCCAGCCAGGGCATGACCGCGTCGGCACGAGACAAGCAGTGGGCCCGGTAGCCCGCCGCCTGCAGATACTCGAACAGCAGTTGCGACAGCTTTTGTTCGTCTTCCACCACCAGTATGGTTTTGCGGCTGTCCGACATGGGGTCACATTCCTACCTCAAGGATCTCTCGCGGGGCAGCGAGATTTGTATTGCCAGGCCGCCAAGGGGGCTCTTTGCGGCCCGGATTTGTCCGCCGTGGACGAGCACAATCTCCCTGCAGATGGCGAGCCCGAGCCCGGAACCGCCCAGAGCGCGGCTGCGGGAGCGGTCAACCCGGTACAAGCGGTCAAAGATTTTCTCCAGCTCTGTTTCGGACACTCCGGGCGGGCTGTCTTGTACTTCCAGAACAATACGCTCTCCGTCGCCATCGATCAGAATGCGGATTTCCCCTTTGGGGTCCGTGTACCTAAGGCTGTTTTCCAGCAGATTGCCCACCAATTGAGACAGGCGCCGGGCATCGGCCAGTACTAGCAGTGGCTCACTATGATCGGCGTCCAGAGTGAGGGAAAGCTTCTGCTGCTGCAAGCGCGGTTCAAAGTGGGCGATTTGCGTCTGTACCAGCGCGGTCAGATCCACTGGCTCCTGTACCAGTTGCAGGGTGGCTTGATCGGCCAGGGAGAGCAGGTGAAGGTCATCCACCAGTTTTCCCAAGGCTTCGATTTCGCTGTGTAGGGCGGCCATGCGCTCGGGGGTGGGCTTGCGGATACCGTCTAGCAGGGCCTCTATTTCGCCGCCGATCACTGCGATCGGAGTGCGCAGTTCGTGGGAGATATCCACAATCCACTGGCGTCTGATCTGCTCGTTGCGGGCCAGAGTTTGGGCCAGTTGATTGAAGTTGGCCGCGAGTTCGCTCAGCTCGTTACGGCCCCTGACGGTTACCCGGGTCGCGTAGTTACCTGCCGCCAGCTGCCGCGCCGCGGTCATTACCCGCTGAATGGGACGCAGGAACCAGCGCGCCCATGCGGCGGCCACCAACAGGGACAGAAGCAGGCCTGCCAGCAGTATCCACACTAGGTTGGTGCGCTGTTGTTCGATAAAGCTGCGGGCCAGTTCGTCGGTGATGATCTCAATCGGCTGTAGGCCGATCCAGGCCACGGTTTTGCCGCCACTGCGCACTGCGTACCAGTGGTCTTCGCGCACGGGAATTCTGGGGCCGGCAATGGGGTCCCGTCGGGTATCCACCAGGACTATGCGGTGGGCCAGGGGGATGGAGGCGGCCATCAGGTCCGGGCCAGACGACGGTGCGGGAATGTCCGCTACCTCTTGTTGCTGCCGGCGGGGCGGCTGCTCCCGCATCTGTGGAGGTACTACGATGCCCGCGGATTCCAGCATTTTCGCCCACTGGCGGTAATCGTCGCGCAGAAACTGCCAGCTTCCCCGGCGCTTGTAGGCGTCCGCCAGCAGGCTGGCGACCCGTTCAATCTGCAGGATTTCATTTTGGCGGGCGTAGGACACGAACCCTCTCTGGAAGGACCAGTTCACCAGCAGCAGGATCAGGGTGACAATGACGCCCAGAGTTAGCAGCAGGCTTAGGAGCCACTTATAGAAAACGCTGAATTTCAACTTGTACCGCCTTTCGTTTTCATCGCTGTGGCTGTGGGCTTACCGCTAAAGAGCCGTTTCCTACCACTGCTGTTTCTCCATCTTTGCCGTCGGGTATTTGGGGCGTCTTTTACAATAGCGGCCGATTAAGTTGGGTTTCCCGAATTGGCTCCTCGCAGTGGTGGGCAGTTTGAACGGCCTGAGGGAACCAGTGTTGGTCAATGTTGCCTCAATTACCACTGCACAGACTAGGGGCAGGGACTATCCGGTGACCTTATGGAGCGGGTTGCTATCAATAGCGTGTTATTGGGAGAAGAATGATGATGTTACGACCCAGGCTGATGGTTTTCATATTGTTCTCGGCGGCCTTTATGACCTGTGTATCGGCCCGCTCGGTTGCCGGGGCCCCTTACCCCCCAGTGGTTCAGCAGTTGGTGGATCAGGGCGTCCGCATTGCCGGGAGTTTCAAAGCACCCGATGGTTTGACCGGCTATGTGGGGGAGATGCAAGGGCAGCCGGTGGCTTTTTACCTGACACCGGGCGGAGAGCACGTGATTGTGGGCCCGATGTTGTCTGCCTCCGGTGAAAATCTGACCGAGGCAAAAGTTCAGGAACTGGTTGTGGGCCCAAAGAATGCCAAAGCCTGGCGCGCGCTTGAGAAAGCGGAGTGGGTGCGTGAAGGAAGCGCCGGTGCGCCGGTTATTGTGTATACCTTCACCGATCCAAACTGCCCGTTTTGCCACCGTTTCCACCGTGCTGCGCGGCCGTGGATCGAAGCTGGCCGGGTGCAGCTTCGCCATATCCTGGTCGGTATTATCAAGCAAGATAGCCTGCCCAAGGCCGCCACGATTTTGGGGGCTGAGGACCCCGGCGCGGCGCTCCGGGAGAATCAGGAGAAATACGGCAGTGGAGGAATTGCGGTGGTGCCGAAGCGTGTGGAGGCTTACTCTGACACCATACGGGAAAACAATGCGCTAATGTCCAGCCTTGATTTGCACGCCACACCCAGCACCTACTACAAAGGCCCCAATGGTCAGATCTTTATGAAGCAGGGCGCTCCCGATGAGGATGAGCTGGTTAAAATGATGGGGGGCCCGAGGCCCTGACGGGGGGCAACCTCGCCGGGGCGATGGGGGAAAGTGGTTATTTTCCGATACAAAAGCTGCCGAAGATCCGCCCCAACAGCTCGTCGGCGGTGACTGCGCCGGTAATTTCCCCCAGTGCCTGCTGCGCCTGGCGCAGATCTTCTGCGAGCAGCTCGCCGGCACCGCTAGCCTGTAACTGGCTGGCGCCCGCTTCGATAAACCCTCTCGCCCTGGACAGGGCCTCCAGGTGGCGGCGGCGGGCACTGAAGTTGCCCTCAGCGGCCCCACTGTAGCCCATGCATTGTTTTAGGTGTTCCTTCAGTGCCCCGAGGCCGGCGCCCGTTTTGGCACTGAGGGCGATGACCGGCACGCCGTCGGTATGGGCTTGTAGGCCGGCGGTGTAATCGGTGAGGTCGATCTTGTTCAATACCAGGGTCAATCTTTCCGTAGCTTGCAGTTGAGCGGTGAACTCAGGCCAGACCGCCTCCGGGTCCATTGAGTGGGCCTGTTGCGCATCTACAACCAGCAGTACCCGGTCCGCCTGGCGTATTTCCTCCCAGGCTCGCTCTATTCCGATCTGCTCGACTTTGTCCGGTGCCTGCCGCAGCCCGGCGGTGTCGGCGAACTGAAGCGGCATACCGTCGATATGTATAGTTTCACGCAGAATGTCCCGGGTGGTACCGGCGATATCTGTCACGATGGCGGCGTCGTGCCCGGCGAGGGCATTCAACAGACTGGACTTACCGGCGTTGGGGCGCCCGGCGATGGCGACCCGCATCCCTTCGCGCAGCAAGCTGCCCTGGCGCGCCTGGGCCTCCACGGCCGACAGTTGTTGCAGGAGTGCCCGCAAGTCGGCTGCTACCTTGCCGTCCGCAAGGAAATCGATTTCTTCTTCAGGAAAATCAATCGATGCTTCGACATAGATACGTAACTGCGTCAGATTTTCGACTAAGCTTTCTATTTTTTCGGAGAATACTCCTTGCAGGGAGTTGATTGCATTGCGGGCTGCTTGGGCGCTACCAGCTTCAATCAGGTCCGCGATTGCCTCAGCCTGGGTCAAATCGATCTTGTCGTTCAGGAAGGCGCGCTGGGAAAACTCTCCCGGGCGCGCCTGGCGGGCGCCCAATTCAAGGGCCGCTTTGAGCAGCTGGTCCAGAATCACCGGGCCACCGTGTCCCTGCAGCTCCACCACATCTTCGCCAGTGAAGGAGTTGGGGCCGGGGAAGAAAAGAGCGATACCTTGGTCGACCAAATGGTCACCGTGAAAAAAATTGCTGTAGTGGGCGTAGCGCGGCTGCAGCGCCTTGCCACCGCAAATAGCGCGGGCGATTGGCAGGGCTTTCTCGCCTGAGAGGCGAATTACGCCGATGCCGCCGCGCCCCGGGGCGGTGGCAACGGCGGCGATGGTGTCTTTATCCGGGTTTTGCTGGGTCATCGGTTGAGTCTACTCCAACCAAAAGGGGCCGCAGTTGCGGCCCCTTTTGTGTTTTGGCGGTCTATCGCTCCAGAACCGCATTTTGGTTTCCGGAGCAGGGGCGGGGTTATACCTTGCCCGCGTCCACCTGTTTGTTGATATACCAAGTCTGCGCAATGGTGATCAGGTTGTTGGCGATCCAGTAGAGCACCAGACCGGCCGGGAACCATAGGAAGAAAAAGGTCATCATCACCGGCATCAGTTGCATGATACGCGCCTGCGTCGGGTCTGTCGGCTGTGGGTTGAGCTTTTGCATAAACCACATGGACAAGCCCATCAGAGCGGGCAGGATAAAGTAGGGGTCCTTGGCGGACAGATCGTGGATCCAGAATATCCAGGGCGCGTGGCGCAACTCCACTGTCTCGGTCAGCATCCAGTAGAGAGCGATAAAAACCGGCATCTGCAGCATAATTGGCAGACAGCCGCCCATCGGATTAATTTTCTCCCGGCGGTAGAGCTTCATGGTCTCCTCCGCCAGCTTCTGCCGGTTGTCTTTGTATTGCTCCTGCAGCTTCTTCATCTGCGGCGCGAATTTACGCATGCGAGCCATGGACTTGGTGCCAGCGGCGGACAGGGGGAAGAGCAGCGCCTTGATGAACACCGTCAAAAGGATAATGGCCCAGCCCCAGTTGCTGGCGATATGGCTCTGGATAAAATGCAGGACGCCAAACAGAGGCTTTGCGATCCACCATAGCCAGCCGTAATCCACGGTGAGGTCCAGGTAAGGGGAGATTTCTTCCAGGCGGTAGACGTCTTTCGGGCCCGCATAAAAAGCGGCGCTCAACGTTCCCTGGTTGCCGGGGGCAATCGCGACCGGCGGCGAGGTGAACCCCATGCGGTAGAGCCCACCGGACAGCTGGCGCAGCTCGAAGGTATTGCGCTCGTCCTGAGGCGGAATCCAGGCACTGAGGAAGTAGTGCTGGACCATGGCCACCCAACCGCCCTCGACGGTTTCGCGAGTCGGCTTTTCGGCAATATCCTCAAAGTCCTGCTTGAAGTAGTTTTCTTCGGTAGTGTGCATCGCCGCACCGAGGAAGGGGGACACGCCGATGCCTACGTCGACCGGGGGTTCTTGGTCGTCGCGCTTGATTTGCCCGAACATGGCCGCGGACCAAGCCTCGCTACTGCGGTTGTCCACCAGGTAGGTGACGTCGATTAAGTAGTCCCCGCGGTGGAAGGTGAACCGCTTGGTAATGTCGGTTTCTCCCTGTTTGAGCGTCAGATCCACGGTGAGGGTGTCTTGGCCCTCCTTCAGTGCGTACTTGGTTTCCGCAACGGTGAATAAGGGGCGGCCAGCGGCGCTGTCGGTGCCGTTCTGCCCGATTAAACCACTTTGGGCGATATAGGTATGGTCGCGGGTCTGGTTCAGCAGTATCAGCGGGCGATCCGGAGTGTGCAGTTCCTCTTCATACCGGCGCAGTGCGACTTTGACGATGTCTCCGCCGCGGGGATCGATCAATAAGTCAAAAACGTCTGTGGTGACGCTGATCAACTTGCGTTGCGCGTCACTCTTGCCGGCGGCAGTGTCGCTCTGTGCTTCTAGTTGTGGTACGTCGTTGTCGGCCCGTGTTTGTGTGGCTGGACTGCTGGTGGGGAGTTCCTCACGCACCACTGTCTCTCGATCGGGAATCGGCGCGCGCCGCTCCTGAAAGTCGTTCCACTGGTATATCAAGGCCAGGACCACTGCGGCGATGCCGCCCAACAGTGTATAGCGTTGCCAATCCATCTTTTTACCTAGGAGTCTTTGTCTGTGGGGGCGGGGGGGACGGGGTCCGGGCCGCCGGGATGCCAGGGGTGGCATTTTATAAGGCGTAGGGCGGTTAAATAAGCCCCTTTTAGGAATCCATGCCTTATTAATGCCTCTTCCGCATAATGTGAGCAGGTGGGGTAGAAGCGGCACTGGTTGCCTACCCATGGGCTGGCCAAATAGCGGTAGAGGTGTATCAGTTTGATCGCCAGCCAGCTCATTTGCGGCTTACCTGTTGTGGCTGCTGTGCGCGGTTCGCCAGTTTGCGCCAGAGTTTGTTCAGTAACTTGGCCAGTGCGGCTTTGTCCAGCTCTGCGACGCCGGGGCGGGCCAGGACAATGGCATCCACGGCTGGCAGATTGTGTTGGTTGAGCCGGAAGGTCTCGCGGGCAATGCGCTTGATACGGTTGCGATCGCTGGCATTGCGAACGTGCTTCTTGGCGATAACCAAGCCGAGACGGGGATGGTCGAGGTCGTTGTGACTGGCGAGGATCAACAGATTCGGGTGTGCCGCACGTATTTGGCGCTTGGCGTTGAAGACCGCACGATATTGCGCCGCGGTCAGCAGGCGCAGCGGCTTGGCAAAACCGAAGTCGCTGCGCGCCTGTTGCATATATAGGAGGGTGCCCCGTTGCCGGGTACAGAATTATGCAGACAGGACTTTGCGACCTTTGGCACGGCGGCGGGCCAAAACCTTGCGGCCGTTTTTGGTTGCCATACGGGCGCGGAAACCGTGGGTGCGCTTGCGCTTCAAGTTGCTGGGTTGGAATGTGCGTTTCATTGTCTTGCTACCTGGGACTTTGTATTCGGAAACTCCTGGGCCCGCCCTGGCGGGGCTTTGCCCAGTCGCCGCTCCAGTGCCGGCGGGCCGGCGAAAGCGGAGCAATGCGCTGCAAAGGCGGCGGATTGTATAGAAAGGCACCAGCGAAATCAACGCGAACGGCGGGGAAAATCAACCCCTCGGCCCCGGTGCTTGGGAATGGACACGCCGCTGTTGGCGGCAAGTAATTGAGGCGACAGCAGTATTTCGGAATTCCCACCGATTGGCCCCAAGATATACACAGATTGCTGTGGATAACTTCTGTGGAATTCTTTTTGCGGGTTGCTTAATTAGTGGTCAAACCTTTGATAACAAGGGGATTTTTGTCACAAGATTTCCAATAATTGCCCACTTGCTTGTGGATAACCCTGCGGTGCAAAGGTATACTGCGCAGATCACTCGGTTGGGTCCGTTGCCATCCACAGAGGCGGTATCGTACCTGTCTGCCGCTGCCCATTTTTTGGGTCTTGTCTTTATTTAAGGGGTTTTGGGGGGTTTC